>DATGMF010000082.1:0-74114 GCA_035293765.1 Ktedonosporobacter sp. | reverse complement strand
GACGGTGGAGTTAATCCAGCCGGTGGCGATGGAAGAGGGAGTGAAGTTTGCGATCCGAGAAGGTGGACGAACGGTAGGAGCGGGCATCTGCACGCAGGTCTTGCAATAACGGTGGGAGGGGCGGGGCTAGCCCCCGCCCTGACTGTTCGTCCTGGTTGTTTATAGGCGCAATATAAATGCGCTCACGGTCATGCTATAATTAGGAATAATCATCAAAAATCAACTTCAGTGAGCGGCCTGCCGAGTTCAAACAGAGCGTGAACGGAGAAAATTATGGCTAGTAAGAGTAAAGAGAATAGAATTGTGGTAACGCTGGTTTGTAGTACCTGCAAGAGCCGCAATTATACCACCTCGAAGAACAAAAAGAAGACCACCGAGCGTCTTGAGCTAAAGAAGTACTGCAACACCTGTCGCGTGCATGTGCCTCATCGTGAGACCAAATAGGTAGTGGCGTATTAGGGATACCAATAGTAGATGCGATCACTACTCATACAGAAAGGTTGAACGTGGCAAAGACTATGACCGACAAGAAAAGAAATGCTAGCCGAAGCCAGACGGCAGAACCTAAGGCGCGTAGTAACGAGAAAGAGCCGCCGGTCAAAAGTACTAGGGTAAGCCGCGAGGAGACGAAAGAGTCGCCAGTCAGGAATGCGAAGGTAGCCCGCGAGGAGCACAAGGAGATGTCCAGGCAGGAGAGCAAAGGGCGGCGCGAGGCAAAAGGTTCGTCCTCCCTGGCTACGCGTTTCCGTCAGAGTAGGATGGGACGCTTTATTATCGAAGCGTATTACGAACTTCGGCATAAGGTAACGTGGCCCACCTTTGAAGAAGCCAGAAACATGACCATTGCGGTCATCGTGCTTTCCGCTGTCATCGGTGGTATTCTGGCCCTGGTCGATTTTGGGCTAGTTCGTCTTTTCCTCCTTATTAGTAGTGGTCACTAGCAATGCAGGTGGCTTTGTCGGCTGCAAAACGTAAGGGGGGTGCCGTGATTACTGAACATAGTAGTGGAAACAATATGTCTGAGAATGGCAAAGACGAGCGTGCCTGGTATGCTATCCACACGTATTCAGGTTTTGAGAACAAAGTAAAAAGCCACCTCGAAGCGCGTATTGCGTCAATGAATATGCGTGATAAGATTTTCCGCGTCATCGTGCCGATGGAAGAAGAGGTGGAGATTAAACAGGGCCAGCGACGTACTGTTCAGAAGAAGGTATTTCCCGGCTATGTGCTGGTCGAGATGATCATGAGCGACGAAGCCTGGTATGTCGTGCGCAATACGCCAGGCGTCACCAGTTTTGTCGGCTCCGGTACGCGCCCTGTTCCGTTGCAAGAGCACGAAATCAAGTCGATTTTGAAGCAGGTCACAAAAGAAACCGAGAAGCCAAAAGCCAAAGTGAGCTTCTCCAAAGGTCAGAGCGTACGCGTGATCGATGGCCCCTTCACCGAATTTATTGGGACGGTGAGCGATATTAATCTGGACCGGAACAAGGTGACGGTGCTGGTCTCGTTCTTCGGACGCGAGACGCCTGTGGTACTTGATTTCCTCCAGGTTGAGAAAATTTAACGAGCCAGAAGGCTCATTGTGCGAATCCGTTTGTCTTTTGAGGAGTTTGAAATAATATGGCAAAACGTATTAAGGCTGTAGTACGGTTGGAGATTCAGGCGGGCAAGGCTAATCCTGCTCCCCCCATTGGTACCGCGCTTGGCCCACATGGTGTCAATATCATGATGTTCTGTAAGGAATATAATGCCCGAACTGCTGAACAGGCCGGCATGATTATCCCTGCGGAAATCACCATTTTCGAAGATCGCTCTTTTTCGTTCGTGACCCGCACGCCTCCGGCCACTTTCTTGCTAAAAACTGCGGCAGGCATCGAGAAGGGCTCCGCGGTTCCGAATAAAACGAAGGTCGGCACCATTGATCGCGCGAAACTGCGCGAGATCGCAGAACTCAAAATGAAAGAGCTCAATGTCAATAGCGTCGAGGCCGCGGAACGCACGGTTGAAGGTACTGCCCGCAGCATGGGCATTACCATCGTTTAGTTGTCGCCCGAAAGTCACTGCGGTTCTTAGCCTCAAGGAGGGCATAAACCAGTATGAAGCATGCTCAGAAACACATCCACGGTAAGAAATATCAGGAAGTAGCAAAGTTGATAGATCATGAAAAGCTCTATCAACCCCAGGAAGCCGTTTCACTCCTCAAAAAGACAAATTATGTAAAGTTTGATCCGACCGTCGAGATTCATATGAAGCTTGGCGTCGATCCTCGCCATGCCGATCAGATGGTGCGTGGCGTCGCCATGCTGCCAGCTGGCACCGGTAAAGAGATCAAGGTACTCGTCTTTGCGCAGGGCGAGAAAGTCGCCGAAGCCGAGGCGGCAGGCGCAGACTTTGTTGGTCTGGATGACCTGATCAAGCAAATTGAGGGCGACTGGCTGGGTTTCGATGTTGCCATCGCCACGCCCGATGTCATGGGCAAAGTTGGCCGACTTGGTAAAAAGCTCGGACCTCGCGGCCTGATGCCCAGCCCGAAAGCGGGCACGATCACATTTGACCTTGCCAGGACGATCCGTGAGGTCAAAGAGGGACGCGTCGAGTTTAAAGTTGACCGGACCTCGCTTCTGCATATTCCTGCCGGCAAGGTTTCATTCAGCGAAGATGCCTTGATGTCGAATATCGCTTCGGTCATCGATGCCGTTGTGCGTGCTCGCCCATCCGGCGCGAAGGGAACCTATGTCAAAAGCGTAGTACTTTCGTCCACGATGTCGCCCAGCATCCGGCTGGATGTCGCGTCGGCGCTGGCGCTCAAGCCCTAAAGAAGATAGAACAAACGAATAACATTTTCAGTCAACCGAAGATAGCAAGTGTGCCAGTGGCACCTGAATAACATGCGCATCAGGCATGTTGGCTTGCCGAGGTGACGACTATTCGCATGCAGCGGCTTGAATGCCCATCGTTTCCCTCTGGTGGGAGAGGATGTGGCTACAGGCCCGCGCAAACAGAATATGCTCGCATACTTCTCAGCCTTCGGTGATGTCGCCGAGGGCTTTTTTCATAACGATCCCCAAAGGAAGGAGGAAGAGCATCCATGCCAACACAGGCGAAGGCAGAGAAAATTGAAGATTTAACTGATAAGCTTGGTCGTGCATCGGTCGCGATTTTGATTCAGACGCAGGGTCTGACTGTCAAGGAGATGAACGAACTGCGTGGTAAAATGCGCGCCGCCAAAGTCGAGCTCCAGATAGCCAAAAATACACTGTTGCGCATCGCTTCAGAGCGTAACAATATGACCGCACTGGACAAGAATATCTTCAACGGTCAGACTGCGGTAGCATTTGGCTACGATGATGAGACAGCCGCCGCCAAAGCCGTTAGCGACTATATTCGCACATCGAAGGTGGCCGTACTGAAATCAGGTATTCTTGGCGGTCGCACGCTAACCGCTGACCAGGTTGAAGGTCTGGGAAAAATATCAGGTGGTAAAACGCAGTCGAAGGCCGAAGTGGTCGGCGTCCTGCAAGGGCCACTATCTTCAATGTACAGCTTATTGACTGCGCCCATGCGCGATTTGTGTTACGTCTTGCAAGCTCGTGCTGACCAGCTTAACGGTGGCGCAGCTACCGAATAATTGAAGGAGAAAGAACATGTCCTTAGACACCATTATTGCTGATATCGAAAAGTTAAACGTACTGGAACTTGTTGAACTGACCAAGACCTTGCAGGAGAAGTGGGGCGTCAGCGCCGCTCCTGTAGCAGCCGTCGCCGCCGCTCCTGGCGCTGGCGCTGCCGCTCCCGCCGAAGCTGCTGCTCCGGTTGAAGAGCAGACCGAGTTCGATGCCATCCTGAGCGAAGTTGGCCCCAACAAGATCAACGTCATCAAGGTTGTGCGCGAACTCACCGGTCTGGGCCTCAAAGAAGCGAAGGCCGTCGTTGACGAAGCTCCCAAGCCCATCAAGGAAGGCGTTTCCAAAGAGGAAGCTCAGAAGATCGCCGAGAAGATGGCCGAGGTTGGTGCGAAAGTTACCGTCAAGTAAGGACCCGATTGATCGCGTCCGGCGCGATTTATCGCCTACCCTCGTTTGATCGCGTTCGACAACGGGAATGAAGTAAGTACTAGTCGGGACCTGCCATCTAATCCAAAACGATTGGCAGGTCCCCTGTACCCAGGTGCATTATAGATGAGCGGGGCGAATTCGTTGCGTCCTGAGGGTATCCATGCTATAATGCAATCACATGGGTATCTTTTGCCCAACTTACACATAGGAGGTGACTGAAGAGCGTGGCTTTGACTGTTGAAGAGAAAACGGAAATTATAGCCAATTCCCGTGTACATGATACAGATACGGGCTCACCTGAAGTTCAGGTGTCAATCCTGACATATCGTATCAATCAGCTTACTGAACATCTCAAAATTCATAAGCATGATCTCCATTCTCGCCGGGGTTTGAGGCTGCTGGTGGGACAGCGCCGCAGACTACTTGCATATTTGAGCAAGAAGAGCCCGGACCGCTATCGCGCACTGATCGCAAAACTTGGCCTGCGCCACTAATCACGGGGTTGTCGTGGGTGCGGTCGGCGCAGTGAAGGCGAGCGCTGTACGTTTTGCCCGACCGCTGCTCCATTTTTCTCCACTTCACTGAGTGCATTGTGTTGAAAAGAGATCGACGAGACGAACGAGGAAGACGATAGGCAGAGAGGATATTTCCCGCACACGAGTAACTGCAAAAAAACCTACACATGGGATGCGTGCGGCAGGAAAGTAAGTGGAATTGCACCTGTTTTGTAAGAGATGGGATGAATTTACTCTACAGATAAGGGCTGGATTGAACAGTTTAGGAATAGGGTGCTAATAGTCGGAGGAAATATGATTCACCGTCAAGAAGCTGTTATCGGTGGTCGGGTCATGAGCATTGAGACCGGTCGCGTAGCAGAGCAGAGTAGTGGCGCAGTGTTGGTGCGCTACGGAGATACTGTCATCCTGGCAACCGCGGTTGGCAGCGATGAGCCCCGCGAGGGCATAGATTTTTTCCCATTGACCGTTGATGTAGAAGAGCGTATGTATGCGGCGGGTAAGATCCCGGGCGGTTTTATCAAACGTGAGGGGCGGGCAACGGAACATGCAATTCTCGCCAGCCGTCTCACGGATCGTCCCCTTCGTCCCCTCTTCCCCAAAGGTTATCGTAACGATGTCCAGATTGTCGTCACGGTGCTTTCCGTGGACCAGGAAAACGATCCCACGATTATGAGCATTGTGGGGGCGTCAGCAGCTGTGTCTTTGTCCGATATCCCCTTCTATGGGCCGGTCGGGGCAGTCCGCGTTGGCTATATTGATGACCAGCTCGTGATTAACCCCACGGAATCGCAGATGGCTCAGAGTAAGCTGGATCTCGCCATCGCGGGCACCAGCGATGCGGTAATGATGGTCGAGGCTGGCGCGAAAGAGCTTCCCGAAGATCTGATGCTTGAGGCCGTTCGCTTTGGTCAGGAATCCTTGCAAGATATTATCAAGATGCAAGAGAAGCTGATGCAGGCGGTCAACCGTGCCAAGCGACCCTTTACTCCCCCCGTCGTTGACGAAGAATTGCAATCGAAGGTGGCAGCGTTTGTCTTGCCCCGCTTTGAGGCTGCCGTCAACAACCCTGATAAAACCGCTCGCTCTGCCGCGCTGGCTCAGGTGCAGGATGAACTGGTAGCCGAGCTGGGAGAGCAATACCCCGACCGTTTGAAGGATATCATCACCTTCTACGAAAAAGAGCTGAAGGCGTACGTCCGCAATTCGATCCTGGACAATGGCACACGACCTGATGGGCGCGATCTCAAAACGATTCGCCCGATTAGCTGCGAAGTTGGATTGCTGCCGCGCACGCATGGCTCGGCGCTTTTTACGCGCGGACAAACGCAAGTGTTGAGTGTTGTCACGCTGGGTTCCCCCGGTGAGGAGCAGGTGCTTGATGGGTTGGGGCTTGGTGAGAGCAAGCGTTTCATGCATCACTATAACTTCCCCCCCTTCTCCACTGGCGAAAGTAAACCTCTACGCGGCCCCGGGCGTCGCGAGATCGGTCACGGTGCGTTGGCGGAACGAGCTGTCGCTGCCGTCATCCCGTCGCAGCAAGAGTTCCCTTACACCATTCGGGCCGTTTCGGATGTGCTCTCATCCAACGGTTCGACTTCGATGGGCTCCGTATGTGGTACAACCCTGGCACTGATGGATGCTGGCGTACCGATCCATGCGCCGGTTGCTGGTGTGGCAATGGGACTGATCACAGGCGAAGGCGAGCGAGCTGGCAAATGGGCTGTATTGAGCGATATCCAGGGGATTGAGGATGCTCTGGGTGATATGGACTTCAAAGTGGCCGGAACGGCTGATGGAGTCACCGCGCTGCAAATGGATATTAAGGTGAAGGGCATCACCTACGAGATCATGGCAAAAGCTCTGGAGCAGGCGCGCGAAGGCCGCATGTACATCATGGAGAAAATGCTCGATACCATTGATGCGCCGCGCGAGGACCTCTCCACGTTCGCTCCCCGTATCCAGACGATCAAAATCAATCCCGATAAAATCGGCGCCGTCATCGGACCAGGTGGGAAGACCATCCGCAAGATCCAGGAGGATAGCGGAGCGAAGATTGATATCGAGGATGATGGTTCCGTCAATATCTCGGCCACCTCGGGCGATGCGATGCAGCATGCTCTTGATGCTGTGCGCGCCCTCACCGAAGAGGTTGAGGTTGGACGCATTTATACCGGCACAGTGCGCCGCCTGGTTGATTTTGGCTGCTTCGTTGAGATCCTGCCCGGCAAAGAAGGTCTGGTGCGCACCTCACAACTGGCCGATTACCAGGTCATGCGACCAGAGGATGTGGTCTCGATAGGCGACGAAATTACGGTGATGGTGACCGAAGTCGATTCGCAAGGGCGTATTAACCTCTCGCGGCGCGCGGCGTTAAGCGGCGAAATGCCTTCTGCCGCCGAACTGGAAAATGATCGCGGCGGTCGTGGCCGCGGCGGTCGTGGCCCATCCGGTGGTGGTTATGGCGGAGGTCGCGAGCGTGAAGGCTCAATGCCCGGTCGAGGCGTTGGTGGCTATAATGATCGTGGCGGCTATGGCGGAGGTCGGGACCGCGGTAGCTACGGCGGAGATCGGGATCGTGGCGGCCTCTACAATGATCGCGGTGGCGGCTTTGGGCAGCGTCGTCCTATGGGACCGGGTCGTGGGCCTGGAGGTCCTCGCCGTGATGGCGGCTTTGGGCAACGCTCTGACCGTCGATGGTAACTCGTTTTTCGTAAAATATTGGAGATTGGATGTCCCTAACCTTACAGGGCTCCATCTCCTTTTCCACCCCGGCTATTTTATAAAGAAATGAGGTAAGGGTGCTATGTCGTCGGAGGAGATCCTGAAAGAGGTCGCTGTAGAGGTTTCTACCTGCTCGAAATGCAATCTCTGTAAAGGGCGCACAAAGGCGGTTCCGGGCGAAGGGAACCCCAATGCCAGAATATTATTTATTGGCGAGGGACCGGGGTTCCATGAAGATAGACAGGGACGCCCATTTGTTGGCCCTGCCGGACAATTTCTCGATGAACTCCTGACAAGCATTAATCTGAAACGTTCAGATGTATTTATCACCAATGTAGTGAAGTGCCGTCCTCCCAACAATCGCGATCCTCTCCCAGAGGAGATTGATGCCTGTAATAATTACCTGGACCGGCAGATCGCGGCCATCAAACCGCGCGTGATTGTGACGCTGGGACGCTATTCAATGGCAAAGTTCTTTGGCAATGAGAAGATTAGCACAATTCACGGGCGCGCCCGCAGAAAAGATGGCTATATCTGTATTGCTATGTATCATCCCGCCGCCGGACTGCATCAGGCGAGCCTCAAAGACGTGATCCGCGAGGATTTTAAGAAAATTCCTCAGATTATCGCAGAGGCCGAACGCATTGCGAGCGAAGCGCCACAGATGCCGGAACAGACAAAAACAAAAGAAGAACCACCTCAGCAATTATCCTTGTTTTAGTATTATCAGGATCGTTTCAGGCTGCGTCTCCTGCCGCAGCCTTTTCTTTTGGGCAATCGAACACTACCTCACAAAATGGTGATGCCATAGCCCTTGATGAGAAAAAAAGCGGAGATGCGCTTGTACAAAATACATAATTTAGTTATACTCATGAATATGGGGATAATATTCTTCGATAAGGGGTAAAATATGCGAGATAGCATAAAAAAAATCTACCTTCTTGTGCCTCTTCTCCTATTACTAACGTTGGCAATGTCTTTTAATCCAGCCTTTGCTCCTAGCTCACTGGCGTCCTCATTTGCCACTCGGGCTGGAAAAACTACTGGCTGGGCCAACGTCCGTACAGGGCCGAGCACCAACTTCTCTCTTGTAAGAACGTATGCGCCCAATACTGCTGTAACAGTATATGCAACAGTCTCGGGGCAAGTGGTCTGGAGCGGCATCTCCACCTGGTATCGCATCTCCAGCCTGAGCAATTCTCCTCTCTATATCTATGGGGGGCTGGTAACTTTTGTCACTGGCAGCGGAGGCTCACCGTCGCCGCAGGGCAAGGTCATTGTGATAAGTCTCTCTAAGCAGACGATGACCGCCTTTCAAAATGGGAAGCAGGTCTACTTCTCGCTTGCTACCTCCGGGCAGCCCGCTTTGCGAACGCCAACAGGTACCTATCACATTTTTGCCAAGCTGAGCCCGACGACCTTCTACTCGCCCTGGCCTCCCGGCTCGCCCTACTGGTATCCCCCGACGCATATCAATTACGCGCTGGAGTGGAAAGCGGGCGGCTTCTTCCTGCACGACTCCTGGTGGCGTACCGTGTATGGGCCGGGCACCAACGTCTGGCATTTTGATCCTGTATATGGCTGGATGACAGGCACGCATGGCTGTGTGACCATGCCTCTGCGCGCGGTTGCCTGGCTCTACAACTGGGCTCCTATTGGAACCACAGTCCAGATCAACCCGTAAAGCCACGCTTTAATAAGAACAGTGGGCAGATGTCGCACCTGCCCACTGTTCTTATTAAGAAGCTCCTGCCGCTTACATGCTCCGTAGGGACCAGCTTTAGCGCGTCCGATTTATCGCCTGTCGTTCGTTACTAACACTTGAACCTCTCGTGCTGCTTTTCTCAGTATGAGCAAAGATGCTGTTGGTTACGTTTTCCTGAGGATGGAGATGTGCGTTAGGGGATGGATTGGCGGTAAACCGGACGCGATAAATCGGGTCCCTACGGTGGTACGAGCGTTAAGCAACTTGCTTAATATATTTGTATGCCGTACTATTAATTGGGTAGAGGTTATTGGTAAATAGAACGAGAGATAGCTTGCTTATTACTAGTCAGGATGCGAAAGGAGTCAATCAGGTTATGGGAGAGCAGCAAGGAACGGGTGGATTAAAGATTATTGGCGCGGGTTTTGGGCGGACCGGAACCCTTTCTCTTAAAGCCGCGCTCGAAGAACTGGGCTTTGGCCCGTGTTATCATATGGTCGAGGTGTTGAAGAATCCTGCCAATCTGCGCTATTGGACGGTGGCTGTTCAGGGCGAAACAGTGAACTGGAATGAGGTTTTTCAGGGGTATCAAGCCACTGTGGACTGGCCTGCATGCTCCTTTTATAGAGAACTCATGGCGGCATATCCCGAAGCGAAGGTGTTGCTCTCCGTGCGCGACCCCGAAAAGTGGTACGAGAGCGTTGCCAGTACCATCTATAAAATGGGGACGGCCTCCGAAGAGGCAAGGAGGGCCGCGATGGAGAAGATCCTTCCGCAAGGGGGAGGAGGCGTGCCACCTACGGATGTAGATATGCAGCAGATGAGGGCTTTGATAGGTTTTATCTGGGGAACAGTCTTCCACGGAAAATTTGAGGACCGCGCCCATGCCATTCAGGTCTTCAACCAGCATATTGAGCAGGTTAAGCGAGGCGTTCCTCCCGAAAAGCTACTTGTCTACGATGTGCGCGAGGGCTGGGGGCCATTATGCGCTTTCCTGGGCGTTGCCGTTCCCGCAAATCCCTTCCCCGCTCTCAATAGCCGCGAAAACTTTCAAGCGTTAAATTCGTAGAGATCCTCCTTGCTGCCGACCGTAGGGGCAGGGCAACCGCAAGGGATTGCCCCTACAGCCCCTACCCTGCTAGCCGCTGGAACTCCCCGATTCATTGTGGGAGCGTTGTCGCTTGGAATTTCACGGAAGGTTGATCGCATCCGTGTGCTTACGAAGAGGCAAACCATCATGTTTGACCACGATCACAGGATCCTTTCTCATCAGAAAGATATTGCCTGGCTGCCAAAGCCGAATGAATGCCGAACGGTACTTTCCTCGCAGTTACCGCCGCTCGAACTGGTCAAGACGGCGTTAGCGGTAGCGTTCATGGACGATCACCTGCTCATGACCAATCTGGCTTGCCGGGGATGGGATATCCCCGGCGGCCATATTGAACCTGGTGAGCACCCGGAAGAGGCTGTGCGCCGCGAAGTGTTCGAGGAGACAGGGGCGGAACTGGGACCATTATACCTGCTGGCCTACCAGCGCCTGCGGCTGCTTGGTTCCAGACCGGACGCGTATCGTTATCCCTACCCTGACAGTTACCAGGTCTTCTATACCGCTCAGGTCAGTTCGCTAAATGATTTCTTTCCTACAGCCGAGGCGCTGGGCCGCTCCCTCTTTCCTCCTCCTGAGGCCCGTACCCTGATGTGGGTCCAGTTCAACCGCGAACTGTACGAGGCCGCGCTGCAAAGGGCGAAATGATCCGTCTTGTCAGCCTTCTCATACTACAGTATAATTGCCGGGAAAGGCAGAGCATTTTTTAGCAAATGCCTGCTGAGCGATAGTCGGTGGTAGCGCATGTAATGTATGGAGAAGAGTTACAGAGAAAGGAGATGCCGTATGCTCCCTGCTGCGTTATGTCGTGTCGGCGGTCCACCATACGGCAACTATCATGGATGCAGTGAATGATCCCTCGGTCCTGGGCTCGGTCAAGTTCATAGCCGGTCCAATGGCAGGAACCACCTATCAAATTACAAAGCCCGTTACTAATGTTGGTCGCGAACCAGGCAATGATATTGTTATTTCTGACCCCTCTGTTTCACGTCATCACGCTCAAATTATATGGAATAATGGCACCTGGAGCGTCAAGAAGCTTGTTGCCCGCAATACATTGACCGTGAATCAGCGCGAAGTAGAGCAATCGCCACTGCAAGACCAGGATAGCATCGGCCTGGGAGGAGGAACGACCTTTCTCTTTCAGGCAAGCAGACAAACTCCCGCAGCAGGCCAACTCCCCCAGATTGGGCAGGTCCCGCAAGTGAAGCAATCGCCCGCAGCAGGTCAGATGCCACCCGCGGCTATCAATACGCCACCCGCAGGTCAGGCTCCGCCGCCTCCGATTGTTAATACTCCTCCGGCTGTGGAATCGGATAAACAGCCGAAACAAGTACATCATCACGCCAGGAAGGCCGAAGCGCCACCCCCGCCCGTAGTGCCGCCGGTGCCGTCTTACATTCCAACGCTGGAAGCTCAGCAGCCAGGCATGCCTGGAACCGAGCGAGCTCCCCTTTTCGGTCAGGGCGACGCGGGGACCGTGAGCATAGCGACGGGCATGGCGTCGCTCGAAGTCAGCACGAATACCCATCATGAAAAGAACGTTTACCCTCTGAACCAGCCAGTGATCGACATCGGGCGCGATCCCTCCAACACTATCGTCATCAACCGGCCAACGGTTTCGAGCTTCCACGCTCAGATTGTACGTGAAGGCAATCAGCTTGTCTTCATTCACCCCAATCCCAAGCGCGGCAAGACGCTTAACGGCATTACCTATAAGGGTCATACCTACTCAGGCAGCGAGCCGTTCCGCCATGTGTTGATGCGCGGCGATGTTTTCCGTATCAGCGACGAGAATGGCACCTTTGTCACTCTCAGCTATAACGATGGCAGCGGAATAACGCAGGAAGTCATACCGGAAATTCATCCAATTCCACTTGGCGCGCCTGTTATCACACTGGGGCGTATGAGCGATAATACCGTGGTGCTCAATCATCCCCAGGTTTCTGCGCACCACGCTCGCCTGGAACAAATACCGGGTGGCTACCGCGTCGTTGATCAGGGCAGTACCAATCATGTGTATGTCAACGCTCATCGTGTAACCAATCACCCGCTCAAGCCCGGCGATGAGATACGCATCGGCCCGTTTAGACTGATATACACGGGAACCGAGCTTACCCAGCACGACGAGAGCAATGTCATTCGCATCGATGCGCTGCATCTCAAGAAGTATGGCAACAAGAAGCTAATCCTGCTCAATGATATTTCTATCGCCATCCCGCCGCGCAAATTCGTCGCCGTGGTCGGCGGCTCGGGCGCTGGCAAATCGACCTTGCTGGATGCCCTCAACGGCCTGCGACCGGCGCAGGAGGGCGCGGTGCTGTATAATGGGCAGGATTATTACCATCATCTCGCCGCCTTTAGCACGCAGCTTGGCTATGTGCCGCAGGATGACATTATTCACCGCGACCTGACTGTTGAGCGCGCTCTGCACTATGCTGCCCGACTGCGTCTCCCCAACGACTTTACGCGCAAGCAGATCAAAGAACGTATCGACGAGGTGCTTGACGATGTCGAGATGAAACACCGGCGTCACCTGCTGGTTAGCAAACTATCGGGCGGTCAGCGCAAACGCGTCTCTATCGCGATGGAGCTGCTGGCAAATCCCAGCGTCTTCTTCCTGGATGAACCCACCTCGGGCCTTGATCCCGGCCTGGATCGCAAAATGATGTTGCTGCTGCGTAAGCTCGCGGATAAAGGACATACCATCGTTCTGGTCACGCACGCAACGAACAACATCAATGCCTGCGATTACGTCTGTTTCCTCTGTCAGGGTGGTCATCTGGCCTATTACGGACCACCCAACGAGGCCAAAAACTATTTCGGCAAGACCGACTTCGCCGAGATCTACAGTGCTCTGGAGCCAACTGAGGAGAATCCAAACATTCCGGCTCAGGCAGAGGAAAAATTCAAGCAATCGCCCGACTTCGCTCGCTACGTGGCGGGGCCGTTACAGCAAGGGCCGGCGGGGCGCGCGCACTTTCAGACGCAGACAACGGCAGTCAAGCCGCCGAAGCGTGGCAATCCCTGGAAGCAGTTCCGCATTCTTTCCGAGCGTTACCTGGAGTTGCTCAAAAATGACATTGGCAACCTTGCCATCCTGCTGTTGCAGGCCCCGCTCATTGGTCTCGTTTTGTTCTTCCTGACGAGCACCACCACCTTTACTCCGACCAGTATCGCCACCTGCCCCACGCGGCAGAATCCGTTAGACACCTCCGGCCCGATTGTTTCGGTTGATTGCCAGCGCGTCGT
Source organism: Ktedonosporobacter sp. (assembly GCA_035293765.1). Lineage (GTDB taxonomy): Bacteria > Chloroflexota > Ktedonobacteria > Ktedonobacterales > Ktedonobacteraceae > DASRHT01. The sequence continues at coordinate 60,758 of DATGMF010000082.1, read as the reverse complement.
TGATCTACTCGCCACGCCTCAAGGGCAACAATTTGCGGCCCAGCAGGGTAAAACGCCCAACCAGATTCTACAGCAGTCCATTGAATTCGGTTCGGGCGGGGACGCGCAGAAGATTCTCTTCATCATGGCTTTTGCAGCGGTCATGTTTGGCTGTATCAACGGGGCGCGCGAGATCGTCAAGGAGGCGCCCGTATATCGGCGCGAACGCACGGTGAACCTGGGCATCGCTCCCTATATGTTCTCAAAAATCGTCGTCCTGGGAATCCTTTGCCTGCTTCAGAGCTATGTTCTGGTGGCCCTGGTCAATCTCAAAGCTCCTTTCACGCACAGTATCTTATTCCAGAATGGCGATTCTCACGGCGCTTTCCTGGAGATCTATATCTCGATGGCCCTGACCTCACTCGCCGGACTGATGATCGGCCTGACCATCTCGGCCATCGTGCCCAACAACGACCGCGCCATGAGCCTTGTTCCCCTGGCGCTGATCCCGCAGGTCATTTTCTCGGGCGTCATCTTCTCGCTCGACCAACCGCAGCTCTTGCAAATCGCGGGCGCGTTCTTCCCTGCGCGCTGGGCAATGGCGGCGATGGGCTCAACAATGGGCCTGCACGGTGATAAGCTGGGGGCCGACAGCTTCTCATACTGGGGCAATCTCTTCTCGACCTACAAGCAGAGTGAGGCCGTTTCCCATCTCTTCCTCTGCTGGTTTTTGCTGGTACTGACCATCGTCGTCCTCGGCTTATTGATTGCCTGGTTCTTAAAGAGAAAGGATGTGCGAGCGTAGGGGAGGGGCTTGCCCCGCCCAGGGCAACCGTTTCGACAAGGCAACCGCAAGGGCTTGCCCCTACGGATGCCTGTTTTTCCGGTAGAAGCATATAAAATTGGCAATAAGCAATGGTACTTCTTGGCATGAACCTTGTCGAGAAGTATCATCTTATGCTATTGTAGCATTGTTCTCATTTAGGACAGTCCAGATAAAGGGAACGAGTAAGCCAGCGATGTTAGTAAAGAGGCGCGTTACTGTCGGTGTTTGCGGAGGGATCGCGGCTTATAAAGCTGTTGAGCTTGTAAGCCAGTTGCAACAGGCGGGGGCGCTCGTAGATGTGATCATGACTGAGCATGCGGAAGATTTCGTCCGCCCGCTCACATTCTCCACTATGAGCCATCGACCGGTCTATAGCGATCTCTGGGAGCCTTCAGGAAGAGCCGCTGAGCTACACATTGAACTGGCGGAAGCTGCGGAAGTGCTGGCCGTCGTGCCGGCGACCGCGAACACAATCGCCAGGCTTGCCCACGGTATAGCGGATAACATGCTTACCGCCGTAGCGTTGGCAACCAGAGCGCCCTTGCTGATAGCTCCAGCGATGTACGGGGAGATGTACACCCATCCAGCGACACAGGCTAACCTGGCCCTGTTACGTGAGCGTGGAGCGATCATTATAGAGCCGGAAGTGGGACGGCTGGCCTCGGGGGCAGTGGGTCCCGGTCGATTACCGGAGACGGCGGTTTTACTGGGCGCCATCAGGATGGTTCTGGGACGACACGGCAACCTTGCTGGTCGAACCGTTGTGGTAACCGCAGGTGGCACGCAGGAACCAATTGATCCGGTGCGATACATCGGCAATCGCTCATCAGGAAAAATGGGCTACGCTCTGGCAACCGAAGCCAGAGATCGTGGCGCACATGTGATCCTGATATCCGGGCCTGTGTCCTTGCCAGCTCCCTATGGAGTGGAGATGTGCGGGGTCAGCACAGCGCAGGAGATGCGCGATGCCGTTTATGGCTTTATTGCTCAAGCTGACGTTCTTATCATGAGCGCCGCCGTGGCCGACTTTCGTCCGGCGAAACCGGCTGCACACAAAATTAAGAAAAAAAGTGATGAGGTAAGGGGAAGCGAAACCGAGAGCGAGTTATCCATTGAGCTGACCCGCACGGCGGATATTCTTGGAGAGCTTGCGGAAACGCTGAAAAAGCAAGCGGGGGAACATCAGCATGTGCGGCAACGTCTGGTACGGGTTGGCTTTGCAGCCGAAACCCAGAACATCATGGAGCATGCGCACGAGAAGCTGATCAAAAAGCGCCTCGATCTGCTTGTGGCAAATGATGTAACACGCTCGGACAGTGGCTTTGGGGCGGAGACAAACAAAGTAATTATTTTCCATGCCGATGGGGCAGTGGAAGACTTGCCTGTGATGCCCAAAACTGGCGTTGCGGGGGCAATTTGGGATCGTGTTGTGCCATTATTGGGTGCAACCTCAGAGGGAAACGTGGCGCTGTGATGGGAGATTTTGTTCTAGAGTTATTGGGTACACAAAGTACGCAGGAGGAATCCACTATGGATCGTGCTGCTAGCGCTGGTTTTGAAGGCATCGCGCAGATGCTGCTCGAACAGAAAAAATTGATGGATGCACTTGAAGCCGAGAACCGTGAATTACGCCGTCAGCTTGCTGACCTGCGCCGGGGTGTCGGTATTGCTGTGGTGATTGAGGGCAAGACGATTCAGCTTGCGACCGATCCGAGCTCTGCCGTTTCAATGAGTTCGCAGTCAACGCTGCAAACTTTGCAGAGCTTGCAAAATACTCCTCCCCCCGTCCCTTCCGGGTCACAGGGAGGCTATCAGCCCAATGGGCGCTCGGCCCCGGGTCAGGCAACGGTCAATCTTAATGGCGAGAAACGCGATAACAATGCGCGTAGCCCTCTTGCCGATAGCTTTGTCCTATAAAACTTCTATTGATCTGTTATGTCTACAGGATTCGTATCAGTTCAATCAAACGAATCGTCTGAGTAACTATACCTGTAGAGGTAATGCCAGGCTCTCTATGAATATTACCTCTACAGGAGTGTGCCTCTCAATACCATCCTCCCCCAAATGCTACAATTCGCCGTATACGATGTTGCCGCCCAGGATGGTGGCCTGGACGCCGTTTTCAGCTATTTTCTCCTGGGGAACGTGCAGGATATTTTCGCGCAACACTACAGCGTCGCCCAGTTTGCCGGGGGTCAGGGAGCCTTTGCGCTGCTCCTCAGCCCCGGCGTAGGCAGCTCCCATTGTGTAGCCCCAGAGAGCATCCTGGATGGTGAGCGCCTGATCAGGAAGCCAGGATGGACGTTGCAGAGCGGGATCACGACGCAATGTGGCGGCATAAAGGATGCGAATGGGATCGAAGATTTCTACCGGAGCATCGGAACCGAGCGCCAGGGGGATGCCCAGATCGCGCATCGTGCGATAGGCGTAGGCGCGACGATGACGTTTGCCCCAGTACCGTTCTGCGATATCGCGGTCGGCTACAGCATGGAAGGGTTGGACTGAGGCGATGACTCCCAGGCGGCGCATCCGTTCCAGGTCTTCGGGCGCGATGAGCTGGACATGCTCCAGCCGGTAGCGCAGGCTCGAAGCTGGATCAACAGGCGTGCCCTGCTCTGCGAGCATCTGCTGAGCGCGCTCAATCGAATTGAGAGCGACGCGGGCCGCCCGATCACCAATGGCATGAATCGCAATCGTCAGGCCCATCTCGGTTGCATCGCTGACGGTATCCATCATCTCATTTTCGGGAATGGTGAGGATACCAAAGTTATTCGGGCTACCCTCAAAGCTTTCAAGCATGGCTGCCGTTTGTGAACCTAAGGTGCCATCGGCAAATATTTTGATGCCACCAACGCGCAGCAGATCGTTCTCTTCATTGTTGATGCCCATTGTGCGCAACTGGGGCAGCATACGGCGTGGCAGGATCATATTGACGCGCACGCCCAGCGAACCCTCGTCGCGCATCTCCTGAAATAGACGCAGCGATACCTCGCCCTCGATATCGTGAACGGTGGTGATGCCGCTGCGCTGCAATTCGCTATGGATGCGGCGGATCATCAGTCGGTTCATCTCGGGGTCGCGTTTCTCGATCACTCGCCCGACAAGGTTGGTGGCGTCCTCTTCTTTCAAAATACCTATTGGCTCCCCGCTGCCTGTGCGTAAAATCTCGCCGGTCTCAGGTTCGGGCGTCTCTGCTGTGATGCCAGCGCGTTGCAGCGCCTGCGAATTGACCCAGAGGACGTGCCCGTCGTTGCTCCAGAGGGCGACGGGATGGTGCGGAGCAACGGCGTCAAGTGAAGCTTTCGTGGGGAAACGAGCGCCAGGCCAGCCATTTTTATCCCAGTGGCCGCCGAGAATCCAGCGTCCAGGCGGTGTCTGAGCTGCGCGTTCGCGCACCAGTTCCGCCACTTCGTCTTCGCCAGCGCAGGATTTCGCATCGATGTAATAAGAGCGATAGGCGGCTTCAAGAGCGTGTATATGGGCGTCGATAAAGCCGGGCAGGACCGTGCGCCCCTGCAAGTCTATCAGCTCGCTATGCAGTCCGCCCACGCGGCGCACCTCGTCATCTGTACCGACGGCCAGGATGCGCCCGCTAGCAGTGTCGATAGCCATTGCCTGCGCCCGAGGTTGTGTCGTGTCCATTGTATAAATGTTGCCATTCAGATATATGGCCGTGCTCATGCGTTTCTCCTTTACAGTGCCGAAAAGCTATGCTCGCACAAAATCAATGATCGCGCTAGCGAGCATTTGTGGGTGCTGGAGCTGGATGTCGTGGGCGGTATCGGGCATCCAGAGTACGGTGCAACAGTGGATGGCGCGGGCAACCTGCGCAGCCATATAGCCTTTGGCGGCGGCGAACTCTTCCGCGTTCTCCAGACGCTCCGGCAGCTCGTCGCCCGGCTGTGGTTGCGCTGCCGCCGGTACTAACAGGACCGGACAGGTTATTTTGCTATAATACGGTAAAGCGCGATCATCCCATAAAGACTCGCGGATCTCCCGCTGATGTTCTGGTTGCAACAGCTCTTCAATACGCCCATCTGGCAGTTCCTGTACATATGTGAGGAAAATTTCCTCGACTTCGGGACGCCAGAAGGTATTCATTTCCTGACGGAGTGGCTGGAGGAAGGTCTCGCGCGACTTGTATAGCTCTTTGGGAGACCGGGCGCGGGTGAAACGCTCCCTCGTCATGCCGGGCCAGTGTCTGGGCTCTACATGCGGGCAATCGACCAGAATCAAATGACTGATCAGAGCTGGATGGCGTGCTGCCAGCACCAGCGCAACTCTGGCGCCCCAACCATGTCCGACCAGCGCAACCTGTCCCAATCCCAACGCAGCCATGCCACGAATCGCATCTTCGGCAAATGTCACAAGGTCGTAGCCACTATCTGGTTTGTCGCTCTGTCCATGACCCCGTTGATCAAAGGCGATCACATGATGCCGCTGGCGGAGATGTTCGGCCACCAGTCGCCATGTATCAGCAGTTGCGCTCAGACCATGAAGCATCACAATCGGTATATTATCACTATCTTGATCTGCGGGCCAGTCGGGAGTAGCGGCCTGGCTATGGTCTGGCTCCCATTCAAGGTAGTGCAAGCGTACAGCCTCGGCATCAATAAAGGCGCTACGCGGCTTTATCATGTGCAACCTCTCTCTCCGCTCAATATCTATTGAAATTTATTATGGATGTCGTGTAATTAAGTAAACGCTGAACAGAGCAGTTTGCTAAAGTGCTCGCATAGCAATATCCGTGAAAGTGCGGAGGTAAGAAGGGACGCGGATGAGGATATGCTGCGCGAGGCGATAGGCAATGTTCTGCTCCTTCAAGTCTGCCTGTCCTTATACAAGAATAAGGGTATAATAAAGGTATACAGTATGCTTGTCAATCATATTGTATCGCAAATACCAACCTTACGAGATCTGCCAAGTAAAACCTTGTAGCGCGAGTTGCCTCCCACTTCCTCAACCTGCTGAAAGCAAGCCTGTAACATCGGCTCGTATTTGAGGAAGCGGTTTGCGACCAGGTAGAAGCGTCCGCGTGGTCGCAGGACCTGAGCAGCGCCACGGATAAATCGCTCGGCAATCGCGCCGGTCTGGATGCCTCCCTGATGAAATGGGGGATTGGTAACTACCAGATCAAAGCGCTGCTCCAGCACTGCGCACACACCATCGCTCGGCAACGCCTCTATATTCACCAGCCCGCTTTGCTCAATAGCCTGCTGCGCTGCCGCCACCGCCGCCAGACTGGCATCAACCATAGTAACGGCGCCTTTGCTCGCCTGACGCGCGATATGCAGGCCAATAAAACCGGCGCCGCAGCCGATATCCAGAGCTTCGTCGGTGGAGTGGATCTCCAGAGCCTCAAGGAGCAGACGTGTCCCCTCATCTAGCTGATTGTGAGCAAACACCGTCAGGTCCGGTGGCGGGGGAAGCGCGATTGCCCCCGCTTCCTGGGCGCGCTTGCGAGAGCGAAGCACGCGATAACCTTTGCTAATCGTCAGTGTTTCAACATTGCCAAAGAAGTCCTGCATACGCTTCCCGATGGTCATAATCCCGCGGTCTTTTGCTCCAACGACATAGAGATAGCCGTTGAGCCGGAGCGCGTGTACTGCCACATGCAGGCCGTAGAGCATCCAGGCATTGGCGGGCTGGTGAAGCAGATTCATGATCGCGGTATCAATTGTGCCTGCTGGTTGATGTAGAATATAGGTATGAAAGGGTACAAATTGTATGTTTGGCGTGGGGGTAAGGAACTGCTGCCGGAGAATAGCGATATTATCTTCGGCCAGCAGCACCGTCCCCATGCCGACCTGCTGGGCAGCCAGGGAAACAAAAGGATCGGCGGCTGAATTCAGTATCAATATCTGATCGCCAGCCGAAAGTTGTACAGTATCGCGCAAAAGATCAGATTGGAGCATAAGCTATGGCCTTCTATATTGATAGTGCTTACCTGGATGATATCATAGAAGCCTCTCAAACGGTACCAGTTTCCGGCGTCACTACCAATCCAACCATTATGCTCGCGGCGGTTGAGCGCGGCCAGCGCCTGACCCCATTGAGCTTGCTCAACGAACTGCTGAGCCGGGTGGGTGGCACCATCTTTATCCAGCCGGGAGCCGCAGGTGAGCAAGAGATGCTGCGAGAAGCTCTAGATTATGTCCAGGAGGCACCGGAACGCGTCATTCCTAAAATACCCATGACCCACATTGGTCTGAGGGTCGCACGCCAGCTAAAAATCGCGGGAAAACGGGTCGCGTTCACTGCCGTTACCACTGTTCCCCAGGCGTATGCTGCGGCGATGAGCCAGGCAGATTTTATTATTCCCTACTACAACCGTATGGAACGAGCGGGCGTTGATGCCAGCCTGCGCATCTCTCAAATGGCGGAACTGCTCCATAATCACCAGCTACCTACGCGTCTGCTGGCGGCGAGCTTCAAGTCGCCACAGGAGGTCGCCAAGGCGTTACTGGCAGGAGCCCATGATCTCACCATAGCGCCGCAGCTCCTGCTAGAAATGGTCTCGGACCCCCAGAGCGAGCAGGCCGTCGAGAAATTTGCCCAGGATTGGCAGAAAATGAAAATATTGTAATCCGCCTTATTGTCATCGTCGCTTTAAATATGAACATGTTTTCATGTAGCAGGTGTAATAATTCATACCACCGTCATCACTTTATGCTATATTTCTTCTGTAGCGAAAAAGGTAACAACTCCTTTGCGAATGGGATGATGGTTGGGGGGAGGTAAAGGAAGAGTTCTGCCGTGGGTTGGGCCGTGAGGCGATGTGCGGAGGGAAGCGGAGGAAATATAGCAGGGATGATGAAGAACTCTTTGTTACGTATCGAGGAAACTGGCTACTCCTCTAGTGTGGTGTGGTAGGGGTGAGCGGACCTGGTTGATACACGGTGGAAGTTGGCGGAAAACGAGTGGGTAACCTGTGTGGGGATAGGGAAAGGAGTCCCGGGGAATCTTTCCCTGTGGGCTCCTTTCAGTTTCATCGGTCTTTCTTCGTTAACGTAGTGGCGCCAGCCATTCTTTCAACCACCGCTTGCTATTGTGGTCACGTACACGAATGCTTGCCTGGTGGTCGGAAACGCGGATCGCGAATGTGGGAAGGACGTCGGGATCGTCGGGAATGTACGTTGCCCTCGCTCCCTCTTCTTCCAGGCGCGGTCCGGTGCGTGTCCCTGTGTACCAGGGAGACATCAAATTCACAAACGTGACCGGGTGCTCTCCGAGCTGCTCTGTACAAACCAGGTTGGGCGCTTCCCAGCCCGAGTGGGTATGGCCGCTCAGGAAAAGGAAAGCGTTGCTGTGTCTGGCTAAAATGTCGCGGATCTCCTGCGAGTTCTCGGGTGCAAAGAAGTGTTGTAGCGAGTTATAGTCCAGGTACTGCTCCGGGTCGCGGTCCAGTACCGTATTATAGAGCGGGCAGTGCAGAAGCACGATTGCGGGGCTGGCTGCATGCTCCGTTAGTTTTTGATCCAGAAACGTCAAAGATTCTTGCGAAATATAGACCTTTGCCACATCTTCCAGCGTAGTGGGGTCAGGATAATCAAGCATAATACAGGTAATGCCGCCGCTGCTCCAGGTATAGCAGAGCTGTTTTCCCCAGACATGGCGGTATGTTTCTGCCATTGTCGCCGGATCTTCCCCGGCCAGCCCATAGAATTCGTGGTTGCCAATGCCAGGGTAGAAGGGAATCGCGCCTAACTGTGCCTCCAAGCTCGATTTTGCCAGTTGGTAATTCTCCAGTGCGCAGGTTTCTACCAAATCCCCTGGAGAAACGCAGAACGCTGGCGGTTCCTCTGCCTGCCAGAGCTCATGAAGATCCTCAAACATGCGGGAGAGACGCTGCGTATGAATCTCGTGCCACGCGGGTAGTGCGCGATAATGCAGGTCGCCAATAGCCCAGAAGTGGAGCAGCGGGCGGAGGTCAGCAGGTTGAGTTGGCTGTGAAGTGCTCATATCGTGCAAAAATCATCCCCTTTTTTGCTAATATTGTACCGCATTCTTGCTTAGAGGAGATAATTCTTGCACGACGCAGTTGCGCAGCCATTTTGCCATGCTCGTCATTGTGGACGAAAAGTCGTGCCATCGTTAATAAACACAATTTGTTGATCCTGGATATGTACAACCAGGTCGCGTCTGCCATTGATATCGCGGATTTCACCGGTGACAGGGGTAAGATCTTGCCCATCGCCAAAGAGAATCGGACCGGAATAGATATGCGTATGAGCGACATTGCCCCCTGGTATCTCAATAATCTCTATATGGCGGTGCAAATTAATAAAGATAAAATGGGTGGGGTTGCTCGGACTATCTTCATGCCCTACCACCGCATCCATCTGGAACGTACGCGGACGACCAAATTGCTGATCGTCTTGATAGGTATGCCACCACGAGTTCCAGGCGCTCAAGCATATAACAATTAGAATCATAACCATCATGCCTATACCAATAGCCACCAGTGGAAAGCGCCTCCGTCCCGGCAATTCATCGGTTTTAGGAGGTTTGACCGCGTTTGAAGCCACGCCACTCGTGTGCGGTCGCTTCAGACTGGAGCGGCGATGCTGGATAAACATTCTCTCCTCCGTAATCGGCCCTTCGAGCGTATCGGCTGCTACAGGCGGCGGGGCAGTTCTGTATCTCCTTGTGCTACTGGGCATTCGTGTGATATAAAGTGAATCATCGTCCTCTACGTCGTGCTGGATTGGTCGTGCCTGTCTCCTGATCTCAGTTGTTCCCATGACGGTTCCTCCAATCTAGATATGTTTAGAACATATTTTCTTCAAGTATACCAGAATAAATGTTCCAGTCAAGAGATATTAGCACATATGTTCATCACATCTAAAAAATTCATCTGCCCCACCCTCTTTAAAGGAGCTATTCGAACATGATACAATAGTCCCATTATAAAGATGGGAACGGAATACCATCTGGTCTGGCTCGGCTTGCTCTTTAGATGGCCTCGCTGGTCATCGGCAATGGGTAACTTCCCGTTATTTAGCAGACTCACAACGAAGCAGAATGCATTAATTTAGCATGTTAGACATTATTATTACTCTGGCGCAACTTTTTCGCGCTCAGCAGAAACAACTTTATATGGTTGGGGGGACGGTTCGCGATGTGCTACTCCACCGTGCGCAGTCCGGTGATGCGGATCTGACAACCGACGCGCGACCCGATGAGATCAAACGCCTGGTTGCTTCCACGCAGCCGACCGCAGTGGTGCTGGTCGGCGAACGTTTCGGCACGGTGCGTCTCCATTATGAAGAGAATATCGTTGAAATCACGACCTTTCGCACCGAACGCTACAATCCAGAGTCGCGCAAGCCAGAGGTGTGCTTCGGAGACAGGTTGGAAGAGGATTTACTGCGCCGCGATTTCACGATTAATGCGATGGCCCGCGACCCTCTTAATGGGCATATCATTGATCCCTTTGGAGGGAAGCAGGACCTGGAGATGCATATCCTGCGCGCCGTTGGCAATGAACCAGACAAACGCTTCGACGAAGATCCCCTTCGTCTGTTACGGGCCGTGCGCTTCGCGGCCCAGCTAGGCTTCAGTATTGAAGAAGAGACGCGCCGCTCGATAGAGCGTCAGTCCTCGAAGCTGCAAAAGATCAGCCGCGAGCGTATTCGCGATGAGATGAACAAGCTGCTGCTCTCACCACATCCCGCCAGGGGAATCGACCTGCTGGTGGAGCTTGATCTGATGCGCTGGATCATTCCTGAGGTGCTGGAGCTACGCGGCGTCTCGCAGCAGCCACAGCCCCGGTCAGTCTCGACCAAAGATGTGTATACGCACGTTCTGCGGGTTGTTGAACGCTCATCTCCGCGTTTAGCCACTCGATGGAGCGCATTGCTGCATGATATCGCCAAGCCGCGCACTAAAACCGTTGAGGATAACAAGGTGCATTTCTTTCAGCACGAAGATATCGGTGCGCATATGGCTCGTGATATCCTCAAACGGCTCCATTTCGACCGCGATTTTATCGAGAGTATCTCTCTCCTTGTGCGCTTGCATATGCGAGCCAACGCTTATACTGCGGAATGGACCGACGGCGCCGTACGACGCTTGATGCTTGAGAGTGGCAATACATTGCCTGATCTGCTCGATCTTTCGCGCGCCGATATCACGAGTTATCGCGTGGATAAAGTCGCGCGCGCCAATGCGCGGGTCATGGAACTGGCCGAGCGTTGCCAGCGTTTGAAAGAGGAGGCCGAGCGGGTTCCGCTGAAGAGCCCGCTTGATGGGAAAGAGTTGATGGAGATGTTTGAGCGTGGCCCCGGTCCGTGGCTGCGTCCCATCAAAGAATACCTGCTGGGCCTGGTCATTGATGGCATGCTGCGGCCAGATGATAAAGAGGAAGCGGCGCGTCTGGCTCGGGAGTATATTCAGCAGCAGCATCTGTAGCTACCTCCTATTCAGTATCGAGACGTCAAGTAGAGACGCACTACTAACGCATTATTTAAGGAAAGGGTTTTATCATGGCGAAAGAACGCTCATCGAGGCAGAAGCAGGGGGAAAGGCCGCCAGATGGTGGCGCTGAAAAGCCAGTACAGCCGAGCCAGCCGGCCTCTGCTGAAGCGAAAAGAAGCGTTGACAGGAAACGCAAAGATGAGAAGCCGCGTGCAGGCGGCACGGCAGTGCCAGGAGCGAAATCGACGTTGCCTAAACCGCCTCCGACCAGCAGAGATCCCAATCAGCAGCAAATCGAGAGCTACAACCGTACCATGCGCCGCCGCATGCAGCAGATGGGAGCGGGTCCATATGCTGGGCAGCAGAAGATGGAGACGTTGCAGCAACAGCGCCAGAAAAGGATTACGCGCCGCAAGCAGCGTCTTGAGGAGAGACGTGCGGAACTGCGCAAAGCCCTCCCGGGCGGCAAGGTCAGGCTTGATCGCCGCATTACCTATTTTATGATTGCGGCCATTGCCCTGATAGTCCTGCTCATTGTCGCATTCATCGTACTGAGGGTTACACATGTGCTGTAATCGGCAGTCGAAGGCAGACACCCGTATATGAAGCGTTTGCCTTCGGCTTCCGACTACCTGCCAATGCTGCATTATTACTATTGCGCTTTAAATGTAATGGGGAAATGTTTTATGCCAAAAGTACCTGAGCCAACAATCGGCTCAAGTGGTATGTCCCGCATGCGCTGAATATCAGAAAGTCTCTCGAACATAGCGGTAAGCGCAATTTTTGCCTCCAGGCGAGCAAGTGGCGCGCCAATGCAAAAATGAATGCCATAACCAAAGCCAAGATGTCGATTGGGGGATCTTTTGATATCGAATTGGAGCGCGTTTGGAAACTCGGTCTCATCGCAATTTGCGGCAGGCGGAGAGACATTAACAAAGCTGCCTGCTTTGATCTCCTGGTCGCCAATGGAAATATCACAGGTAGCAATGCGAGCGACGGAATTAATGGGAGAACGATAACGCAGCACTTCCTCAATGGCATCGGGAAGCAAGGAAAGGTCCGCCTGTACTGCCTGCATAGCTTCTGGAAATTCGTCGAAGCAGACCATAGCATTCCCGAGCAGGGTTGTTGTGGTCTCGTTGCCTGCTACCAGAAGAAGAATGCAAAAACTCAGTATATCCTCTTGACTGAGCCGCTCTCCATCGATGTTAGCGGCTAATAGCTCACTGATCAGATCGTTCCCAGGGTTTCGGCGGCGTTGCTCAATTTCCCGTAAGAAATATCCTCCCATTTCTCTACCTAATTGCTCGCTTTGTTCGGGTGAGATGCTTTGTTCCAGCACGGCATCGGACCATACTCTGAATTGCGTGCGGTCCTCCGCCGATATGCCAAGCAGTTCCGCAATGACAATGGTGGGTAATGGATGGGCCAGATCATCAACGACATCCATTTTTCCCTGAGCAGTAACTTCATCCAGGAGTTCATGCACAATAGCGGTGATGCGCGGTTCAAGTTGTGCGACCGTTCGCGGGGTAAAACGCTGCGTGATGAGATTGCGTAACGAGCGGTGACGAGGGGGATCGATAAACACCAGGCTCTTCTCCATCCCACGCCCTATATCTATCCTGGAGGAAAAAGAGGTGGGATCTAGCAATATACGTTGTACGTCTCTATAGCGGAAAACATGCCATGAACGATGTTGCTGGTTATAAAAGACCGGAGCTGTTCTTTGCATGTGCTGGTACCACGCGTGAGGATAAAGAGGATCGTAGGTGACGATGCCATTTTCTACCATAGCCACTCCTTTTAAAGTGCTTCTAAGCAATACATGAGCTTCAGCCATGAAGCTCAGCAAAGGAAACATTACTATATTACCATATAATACAGGTAGCTGATGATAGTATCACAAAAGTTGGTTGCTAGTAATAGGGAATACCAGGCATAAAATTGCTTGCTACTTTGTTTTAATTAGGAGAAGCAGTGGAGGGACGAAAATTAAAGCGTAGGTGGGTTGGCACGATACAATGGGATGGCGGAGGGTGCCTCAGGGGGTGGGTAGGTGCTTGTATTTAGTAAGTTCCTATGGTAGAATTTTAATGGCATAATCTTATTTATTTGGCATTTACTCCTGAGGGAGAGACAGGAGTGAAGATAGATATACCAATAGAGACGTTTTTCTTGATAGGTGCTACACATATGGTGTGGTCAGGAGGTTCTTTATACTTTGACAACAGAAAAAATTCGGCTTGTCCCGCTAGGAGGTCTGGGGGAAGTCGGAAAGAATATGATGGTCGTTGAGTACGGCAACGACATAATCATCATTGATGCCGGGGTGATGTTCCCCGATGAGGAAATGTTTGGTGTTGACCTGGTTATCCCTGATACGAGCTATCTCGCCGATAAGAAACACCGTATACGCGGTATCCTCATTACCCACGGTCATGAAGATCATGTTGGTGGCCTCCCCTACATTCTACCTGCGCTTGATTTTCCGCCTGTCTACGCCACCCGTCTGACACATGGTTTAATCAGCGTGAAGCTCAAAGAGCACCGCTTGCTTGAGAAGGCGACGATCACCATTGTAACTCCAGGTGACCAGCTAGAGCTAGGCGAGTTGCTGGCGGAGTTCTTTCGCGTCAATCATAGCATTCCTGACGCGGTTGGGATTGTTATTCGCACTCCCATCGGCACTGTGGTCCACACGGGCGATTACAAGTTTGACTACACGCCTGTTGATGGCAAACCCGCCGACATCGGCACGCTAGGCCGCATCGGCAACGAAGGTGTCCTGCTGATGATGGGCGATAGCACGCGTGTGGAGGCTCCCGGCTATACGCCGTCCGAGCGCGTGATTAACGATTCGCTCGACAAAATCTTTGCTAACGCCCCCGGACGTATTCTCATCGCGACTTTTGCATCGCTGATCTCGCGCGTACAGCAGGTGGTGGATACGGCGACGCGCTACGAGCGTTTTGTCGCGCTTGTTGGTCGCAGCATGGTCAACAACGTACAGATGGCGGTTGAGCTTGGCTACCTGAATATTCCCAAAGGGATGCTGATCCGAGCCGAGGATATCAACAAATTTGAGCCGGAGCAGGTAGTAATCATCTGTACCGGCAGCCAGGGCGAGCCTACCTCGGCGCTGACCCGCATTGCTAACGAGGATCATCGCCTGGTGCGCATCCAGTCCGGTGATACGGTCATTCTCTCTGCCACGCCCGTACCTGGCAACGAGAAAATGGTACATCGGACGATCAACAGCCTGTTTCGCCAGGGAGCTGAGGTGTTCTATCAGGGCATCTCGAATGTACACGTTTCGGGCCATGGCGCGCAGGAAGAGCTGAAGCTGATGATCTCGCTGTTGCGTCCCCGCTTCTTTGTGCCCATTCACGGTGAATATCGTCAACTGGTGCTCCATGCCAAGCTCGCGCATTCACTTGGTATTCCCGGCGAACATATTGTGGTGGCGGAAGATGGCGACATGATTGAGGTCTCTCCCGACGGGATCGCACTGACCGACCATACGACCAGTGGCAATGTTTTTGTGGATGGCCTGGGCGTGGGTGATGTTGGGCAGATCGTGCTGCGTGACCGCAAAGTGCTATCGCAAGATGGCATCTTGATGGCAGTTCTGACCATCGATAAAGAGACTGGACAGCCGCTGGCAGGCCCCGACATCGTTTCGCGCGGATTTGTCTATATGCGTGATGCCGAAGAGCTGCTTGAGAGTGCCCGCGAACGCATTCTGGAGTCATTCATCGGTCTGGACGGACGTCACGGCTCCGACTGGTCGTTCGTCAAAGACAAAATCAAGCATACGCTGAGCGAGTTTCTTTATGAAAAGACCCGCCGCCGCCCGATGATCCTGCCGGTGGTGATGGAAGTCTAAGCTATCAAGCAGGGTAGAGAAGTGATGAGATTCTCATCACTTCTCTATGTCCAAAAACTTCGTAGGGACCCGCTTCAGCGCGTCCCTACGAAGAGGTGGGCGGCAGTATCTAGGGGTCTCTCGGACGCTTTTTTTGCTCCCACTAGCTCCTACGTAGACATTTGCCCTATTGCTTCTCTGGAACATCTGCGCTATCATAATCATACTGTTGCAATCAAACTCTTTCTAATGAGGGAGGGAAACCTGTAATGGCGGGCAGTGGTCAAAGCAAAGGAAGCAAGCGTGGCGAGCGCATTGTGCCGAGCATAGAGCGCGGCTCCTCACGCGTGAGCAGAGCGGCAGGCAGCGTTGGTTCGCAAAGTGCTCAAAGTACGCACGTTGAGCAACGCTCTAATGTATCCGCTTCCCGGCAAGGCTCACGCGGAGCCACCGGGACGAAGCAGTCTTCCCAACGCGGTAAGTCCGCTGCCAGTGCCAGGAAAAACCCGCCATCCAGCCGCTCGGGTCCGCCTTCTGCCGAACCAAAGGATACGCAATTTATCAAATGGGCATACGACAAATGGAGCGGCCTGGAAGCGCATCATCAGCAGGTCATTCTGGGCGGTCTGCTACTCTTTTTGACCCTTCTGCTACTGGCTTCGCTGACGGTTTTCCGCACGGCTCCCATTTTGAGCGGGTTCTATAAGTTCTTTCTGACTTTTTTTGGCTGGGCGGCTTATCTCCTCTCCCTCGGACTCGTTGCCTATGCTCTGGCTCATCTGGTCGAAGGCATACGCAACCAGCACTTTATTCGCTGGTCAATGGTGATCGGCCTGACCTGCGTCTGGCTGCTATTACTGATCGAGAGTCGCCTGATCTTTGGGCCGATGGCGGCTGGCGTGCTGGGAGAATTCCTGGCAGGCTTTCTGCTGGGATGGCCTGCCGCCATCGGCCATGTAACGATTCTCGGCTTGATATTGATATCTATCGTTATCGCGTTCCGTATCACATTTGGGCAGATCCTGGGGGCCGGTCGCTTTATCATGCACCTGATCTCGGACCCGCCTCGACCGCCTGCCGATAGAGAAAATGACCTCTCCCCTTTTCTTGGGCAGCGTCCCCAATATAGCCGTTACGGCGTGGCCGCATCTAATCCCCCCGTGTCTGCTCGTAAAGCGGCGCAATCCGCGCGGGCGGGACGGCGACTAATCGACGATGAATATGAAGATGATGACGAAGAAACCATCGAGTTCGAGCCGGATTTCGATGAAGAGGACCCACTGAACGATATTAATGTGCATAAGCAAGAGGTGGGGCTGGTGCTGCACGGGCCGCGCACACCGCAACCGCTTGATGAGGACGAGCATGCGGACTCTGTGCGAGGAGCGCAACAACGTGTGCTACCCTTTGAAGAGACGATAAGAGATTTTCCCAATGCGCGTGGCTCTCGTGGCTCTATGGAACCGCTCGCGCCTAATCCCCGCCTGCTGAAGCAGCAACCTAAATCGCGCTCAGTAAAATCAGCCCCTCAGATCGTCTCACCCTGGAAGTTGCCTGATCTATCGCTGCTGCACAATCCAGACGATGTCAAGCTGCACCTGCTGGGGGACGATACCGCCGGTCTGGCAAGAACGATTCAGGAGACGCTGCGCAGCTTCCGCGTTGACGCCGAGGTCAGGCAGGAGGATATCAGTATTGGGCCAACTGTGATTCGCTTCGGCATTCGTCCGACCGGCAAGCCTGCGATGAAACTGGACGATAAAACGGGCAAAATGGTCCCGGTGAGGGATGCCACCGGCAATATTGTCTATGAGGTGCGCACACGCGTCAGCCGCATCATGGCCCTGCAAAACGACCTTGCCCTGGTGCTGGAGGCCAAAACGATTCGCATGGAGGCCCCCGTCCCCGGTCGCCCCTACGTTGGCGTCGAGATTCCTAACAAGAACAGCCGCCTCGTCACCCTGCGCGAAGTGCTGGAAAGCAAAGAATACCTGGCCGCAAAAGCTAAATCAAAGCTGGCAATAGTTTTGGGCAGAGATGTCGCAGGCCAGGTCCGTGTGGGCGATCTGTCAAGGATGCCGCACCTGCTGATTGCGGGCGCAACAGGAGCGGGTAAAAGCGTATGCATCAATACCATTATCGCCAGCATTCTCACTCAGGCCACCCCCGATGATGTACGCATGTTGATGGTGGACCCCAAGATGGTGGAATTGAACATGTATAATGGCATCCCCCATCTGCTCTCACCTGTTGTCACCGAAGTGGATAAGGTAGTTCCGCTGCTGCGCAACGCTATTAACGAGATGGAGCGGCGCTATCGCCTCTTTTCGCAATTGAATGTGCGCAACCTGGATAGCTACCGCAAATTGCGCTTTGAGAAGATAGGGAGCGGTGATACTTCGCTTAACAACCTGCCCGCGATAGTCATCGTTATTGATGAACTGGCGGATCTGATGATGGCGGCCCCGGAAGAAGTCGAGTCGATGATCTGTCGCCTGGCTCAACTGGCGCGCGCGACCGGCATCCACCTGGTAATCGCGACTCAGCGCCCCTCCGTCGATGTGATTACGGGCTTAATCAAAGCCAACATCCCGACGCGCATCTCCTTTATGGTCAGTTCCTCGGTGGACTCGCGCACAATCATCGATATGGGCGGCGCTGAGCGTCTGCTTGGTCGCGGCGATATGCTCTACCTGCCAGCCGATGCAGGCCGTCCTGAGCGCATTCAGGGCGCATTTCTAGCCGATGATGAGGCTATGGCGCTGGTGGAGTACTGGAAGCAACAAATTATTGAACATACAGCTCTGGTTAACAATAACATCCCCCCCGATTCCGCTGTGCCTCCCTCGCAGGTAGAGCCTGGCTGGGAGATTAAAGATGAGCCTTCCGACGAATTTGAGCTGGACGACGAGCTATTAGATAAAGCCGAGGAAATTGTACGCGAATACGGGCGAGCCTCGATTTCGCTCTTGCAGCGCCGCCTGCGCATCGGTTACTCGCGCGCGGCCCGCCTGATCGATCTGCTGGAGGAGCACGGCATCATCGGACGCGCCGAAGTAAGTGGGCGCGCCCGTGAAATCATCGACAACGGAGGCCGCTCTGACGACGAAGGCCACTCGCTCTCCGCCGAAGCCGATGACATCATGGCGGAGGAACGCGCCCGCGACGAGTTTTTGCACAAGCAGGCGGCTAATCGACGGCAGAGCCAATTTCCCCGTAATGATGAGCAAGGAAGAGAAGGCGAGTTTTAGGGGCTCTCTCCTCTTAACGTTAATTAATATGGCTCTACCTATCCAAGCTATAACTATATTCCAGCGTTCCGTAATGGAGGTATCTGGCGAAACGCCGGAACTGAAGATCTAGGTTTGCCGCTCTGATCGTTTGTGCCCATTCTCCCATATCGGTGCTGATCTCTTTTTGGAGGAGGTCCTGTAATAGCAAAGTTCCAGCAGAGATAACTTCAGATAGCTCATTGTAAAGGCGTTTTCTAGAGTGCCATTTAGGTTGTCTACCCGTACGCTCACGCACAAAAATTTTCCACTTGTAATCTTGAATTTTCTGTCGAACCCAATCGTATAGTGGTCTCCCTTGAATAATATAGGGATCAACGATCACCACAGTTCCATGATGAAAAGGGAGAAAATCCTTTGATACGCTACAGCTTATTTCAGGGTCGGCAGCATCTGCGTATTGGAAATCTTCGCGTAAAGCTTTTCGATACTTTACATATTGGCTTTCAGGACTTCCTATATTTGCAGGATGGGTAAACAATTTGTTGACATCCTCCAGAGTCTTTAGCGCCTCCTTTTCCCTGTCGAAATTTTGTGCGCCCGCCGATCTCAGACTAATCGCTATGTCAGTGGCTTCGAGTAATACAGCAGGACGAACCTGGATCAGAATTGGGCCGTAAGGATTAGGAACTCCGTTACCACCATTAGCAAAAGTTGTCCCAAAATCAGAGAGGTTTACAAAGACCTTATCCCAGACCCCGTTCGCTTTATCATTTTCATCCGTTTCGAGAGGCGTGAAGGGTAAGTTTGCTTTTTCGAGGCAATCATGCGATGGGATGCCACCTAATTTGAGATAAGAAAGGAAATCGAGGAATTGACAAGCGTGAAATAACTTTACATCCCTTGTTGCAAAGAGCCTGACTAAACGATCTATATTGCCACCTGTAATCATCTACCATCCCCACCTATAAATTAACATCTACTAAAGACCTTCCAAGCCTTTAGATACGTTGATCCTTTCCTTGATGGCGCAAGTTTAGAAGCCTGGTAAAGAGCTCTGAACGGGTTGGCTCAAGGATTGCACGTTAAAAGTCGCCTCACTTGTTGGTAGCTTCCATAAGCCCTCTTGCGAGTAGGGTGCTTCTACCGCCTTCTGTGTGCAGTCACTGGAGACCGATTGGTTAAGATGCTCTTGTAGCCATTGCGTCTGCTCCTTCAATATCTCTGCAATAATAGGCTGAGCTTTGCTCCAAATGGCTTTTGCTTTATCGTAATCCAGACCGAATCGGCTCAATCGCCATTGTATTTCCCTGGACCACCAGTATGAATCGGTTGCATCATTCAAAAGCGCACTTTCGCAGTAAAAACTCACCCACATCATTTGACGTGCTGAGAGGCCAATGATTTTCGCCGTTTCCCTGAGCGCTGCTTTCCCATGATCAGTATGTTTGTCTAATGCCACCCAGAGAGGAAAATCCTCTTGCTTAGGCGCAGAAGGAAGGACTTCAAGCCTGTTTGTACTGACAGCAAGATAAGCCGCGGCCTGCATAAAGGCTCTATCCCAGGGCCACCCACCGCGACGATAAGCCTTATGCGCTGATGCAACAAGAGCTAGCTGCTCATTATTAGAACAAGTTTTTTTGGCCCAATCCCAAAATCTCTCAGGTTCTTTTATCGCTTTGCAAACCTGTTCGATGGCTTTATCTTCAGACACATTGAGTAAGACAGAGCGATCCCCGGTTGAATACTCGTATGCCAATGAACCGAGACCGGCAGCATCCTTTACCTTTATAGCTTTTGCTGTATTGGTGAGCGTTTCAAGGATGCCATCTATATTGGTCTGATTACTTTGTTGAGCTCCTAGCGGCCAGCATTCCTCAAAGGTGATGATGGCTGTACGTGACCTAAGCCAGCTCGTATCACCAATATCGTACAGATGGCGCGCGACCTCACGCGTTAAACGTGTGTTGCCACGGCGAACAGCTTTCTGTAGCAAGGATCTACAGACCTGATGAGTTTCTGGATTGGTCTTTTTCATCAGCAACCATTCATAAAAGTTTGCATTCTAATTCTACTATTAAACTCTTCTACTTGTCAAGTACCTGATAAATAATCTTACAATATGTAAAGTAACGTTATTCCTCTTCCTCCATCTCCTTCAATAACTTCATATCGGCTTTGCTGCTCAAATCCAGCTTTGCGAAGAGGTCAGGGCGGCGCTGGCGAGTGATCTTGAGCGATTGCTTGCGACGCCAGCGCGCGACCTGCTCGTGGTGCCCCGAGAGCAGGATATCGGGGACGCGCCAGCCGCGAAATTCGGCGGGACGGGTATATTGTGGGTATTCCAACAGAGAGTTGCTATGCGATTCCTCGTCGGTCGAGCCTTCGGTCAATACGCCAGGGATAAGGCGGCTCACCGCGTCAACAATCACCATCGCCCCCAGCTCGCCACCTGTCAGCACATAATCGCCGATAGAAATTTCGTCAGTAACAAGATGTGCGCGCACCCGCTCATCGATCCCCTCGTAATGACCACAGAGGAGCGTCAAACGCGGCTCCTGGGCAAGCTCGCGGGCGATTTGCTGGGTGAAAATGCGTCCCTGAGGCGTCAACAAGATAATCGGACCACTCTGGTAAACCGCCTCGACGGCTGCGAAAATCGGCTCGGGCTTCATCACCATGCCGGCGCCGCCGCCATAGGGGTAGTCGTCAACGATATGATGCTTATCGGTCGTGGCATCACGAATATTATGCAGCGTGATCGTCAGCAGCCCTCGCTCCTGAGCGCGTTTTAAGATGCTCTCGGTCAATGGCCCCTGAAACATGGCGGGGAAAAGCGTAAAGATATCAACATGCATGAACTACTCACCTCTGATGATATGTGTTACAATAGCACCGTTACTTTCTAATGGCAAGCCATTCATTGCAGACAGCCTGAGCGAAGCTAGCGCGTCAGCAGCGTTGGCTGTCTGGAATAGCAAAACCGCCAAATTGCTTTGGTGATTTGATGAAACATCTATGTCCACAGCGGAGCTGAATATGTCCTGGTTTCAGGGGCGGCAAGGGGGGGATGCACTCGACCAGTTGACGATCCTCGTCGGGAGCGCCATTCGCTTGCTGCATGGCGATAGCGGTGTCTTCGTGGTGTCGAATGAGGCGTTTGACCCGCAAAGTAGCTCTGAGTATACGCTCTACCGATTAAATGAGCTGGCGCTGCCTGTGCTGTTATCCTGCGCCCAGGAGGGGATGCAGCCGAGCTCGCAGCGACCGCTAGTAGCCGAGCGTATCACCCCGGAACTGGCGCTGCGGTTGGGAATCGAGCCAGACAAAGCTGAGCAACAGGAGATTGAACGTTGCTCGCTGATGGTCAATGATGCCGCCGGGCCGATAGGGGTGCTGCACTTCCTGCGGCCTGCCAGGAGGAATGAGTGCCTTGCGTTTGATAGTGATGAGAAGACGCTCCGCCTGTTCATCGCGCAGCTTGCCACCGGCTTGCGTTTTGCCTTGAAATCGCAATCGCTCGTGAAAGAACAGAGCCGCCTGGCTGCTATCTTTCAGCACAGCGCCGAGGGCATCCTCACCGTCGATAACGCCCTGCGCATTATCGATTTTAATCCGGCAATGGAGCGGTTGACCGGATGGCGAGAGAGTGAAGTGTTGGGACGTTTCTATTTCGAGGTTTTACGCCCAAAGGATCGCCAGGGTAGCGATCCTGGTTTGCAAAATTCGCCCATTTTGCAGGTGTTTGCCGGTCAGGAAGTGATTAATCGGGAAATGGTGATTGTCGCCCGCGACGGCCAGCGTATTGAAGTCAGTGTGACCGCGTCCTGTATACGTTCGCCGTGGGGGGAGCCGATGAATGGCATCCTCAATGTGCGCGACCTGACGCGCGAGCGCGAACAGGAGGAGCAGCGTTCGACATTCATCTCGGTGATTTCGCACGAACTGCAAACGCCGATAGCAATTATTAAGGGGTATGCTTCGACGCTGGCGCGCACCGATGCGAAGCTAGATGCCGATGCGCTGCATTCCCGCCTGGTTGCCATTGAGGAGGAGGCGGACCGCCTGAACAAACTGGTAGGGAATCTGCTTTATGCCTCGCGCATTCAGGCAGGGGGGCTACAAATGGAGCTCTCCGCCCTCGACCTTTCCCCGTTGATCCAGGGGGTTGTACGCCGGCTCAAAGCTAAAAGCCCTGGCGTGAGCGTAACGCTGGCGATCCCGCCCAACCTGCCGACGGTGATGGCTGATAGAGAACGTATCGAAGAAGTGTTACAGAATTTGCTGGACAATGCCGTAAAGTATTCGCCCAGGCAGGCTCGCCTGACGATCAGTTGCCGCGTCACCGGCGACGAGGTGATTGTGGGTGTGAGCGACGCGGGCATGGGGATCTCGTTGCGGGATCAGGAGCAGATTTTCGACCGGTTCCAGCGTGCCAGCGATGCTCACTCCCGCTCAGCTCCAGGTGCGGGCCTGGGACTCTACATTTGCCGCGCTATCGTTGAAGCGCATGGAGGGCGCATCTGGGTTGAGAGCACGCTGCGCCAGGGTTCGACATTTTCGTTTAGTTTGCCGCGTGAGGAGAAAGCGCATTTACCGATGGTGGTGTTTTAGCATGGAGAAGGAAGCATTTGATCAGCGTGATATGACGATTTTGATCGTGGATGATGAGCCGCGCATTCGCGATTTTGTCCGTATGAACCTGGAATTGGAACACTATCACGTCATTGAGGCCAGTGACGGCCTTGAAGCTCTGGAAAAATTGCGTGAGTATCTCCCCGACCTGGTGATACTGGATGTGATGATGCCCGAAATGGATGGCTTCGAGACGCTGCACGCGCTACGCGAAGTGTCCAGCGTGCCGGTGATTATGCTCACGGTACGTCAGAGCGAGCAGGATCGCATTCGCGGCCTGGATCTGGGAGCCGATGATTATCTCGCCAAGCCATTCAGCCCGCGCGAATTGCTCTTACGCATCCGCGCGCTCTTGCGCCGCTCGTTGATGCCTCCACCCTCACGCAAAACGGAGATCGTCGTTGATGACGATTTGAAGATCGACTTTTCGCGCCGTGAAGTCATCGTGCGTGGCGAAAAGGTTGCTTTGCGCCCAACTGAATATCGCCTCCTCTATCATCTTGTCAGTAACGCGGGCCGTTTGCTGACACATGAGACGCTGCTCTCAAAAGTCTGGGGACGAGAGTATCGCGACGAGGCTCATTACCTGCGCCTGTACATCACCTATCTCCGTCAGAAACTGGAGAAGGACCCGGCGCATCCACAGTATATTTTGACCGAACGTGGCGTAGGCTACCGTTTCAAAGAGTTGAAAGAGCAACACTAAGGAAAGGACGCTATGAATAAGAAGGAACGTGTTGATGCAGCGTTAAATGGAGAGCCGGTAGATCGCGTGCCCGCGAGCATGTGGGGACACGATTTCGAGCGAGAGTGGAGCCCCCAATCGCTGGCCGAAGCGATGGTTGAGAATTTCACCCGCTACGATTGGGATTATATGAAAGTCAATCCGCGTGCCTGTTACCATGTAGAGGGCTGGGGAGCGAAATATCGCCCCTCAGGCGATAAATATAAAGCGCCCATTTTTGAAAGCAGTCCCATCAAAGGCGCGTCCGATTGGAAGCGTATTCGTCCATTAGAGCCGGACAGTGGCTCTTTTGGCGAGCAGTTGCGCGCGTTACAACTGATCAATCATGCCGTTGGCTATGATGCCTACTTTGTGCAGACAGTCTTTTGTCCGCTGGGCGTGGCGAAATACCTTGTCGGCAATATAGATGAGCCGGTATTGCTCAGCATTCGCGAGGATCGAGCCGCTATGCATGCGGGCTTGCGAGTGATTACCGAGACCCTGATCTCGTATGCAATCGCTTGCCTGGAGCAGGGAGCCAGCGGGATCTTCTATGCCACCAATGGCTGGGCGCGTGATGGCCTGCTGACAGAAGACCAGTACCGCGAATTTGGCGAACAATACGACCAGGAAATTCTGGATGCCATCAAAAGCCGGAGCAAATTTAATATCCTGCACAACTGTGGCTCGCGTATCTACTTTGATCTGCTGGCGGCCTATCCGGTGCAGGCGCTGAGCTGGGCAGCGACATTAGAAGGCAATCCTGACCTGGGCGAGGGCAAGAGGCGCTCTGGGAAAGCCGTCATGGGCGGCGTTGCAGAGAAGACCACGCTCAAGGATGGTTCACCGGACCAGGTGCAGGAAGAGGTCGTCAAGGCTCGTGAATTAACCGGGGATCGACACTTCCTGTTAGCCCCTGGTTGCTCGGTTCCGCCTCAGACGCCTGCCAGGAACCTTGAAGCCATTCGGCGTGTGCTGTCTTGACACAGGGCAGGTCATTCGCTATACTCTCACATAATTCGGCGGCGAAAGCACATCTTGTCTTTCCTGTACAGGGTATTGGCCTATGCAGATATAGCAAAAGCAAGGCTTGCTTTTTTCTGCCTGGCCTTTGTTGTCTATTGCCCATGATGGCTAATAGTCAGGCAACAGGGCGATGAAATGTTGTATAGTATAGCTAGCGTATAGCAGCGAATCCAGTGCATCATATCTGGATAAAACGGGATAGCAAAGTATAACGGGTGTGCTGGATGGCATGCCCATGTCCTCAAGAATTTGTGGAGTGAAGCAGGGCACTCGCCGCACATTGGTGGTATAGAGAGGGTACATCGCGAGACATGGAGCGATATCGAACAATGCGGGCATACTCGGCGGGTGGGGTTGTTTTCCGTCTTGCTCCAATGCACCCTCCTGGAGCAGAGTTTACTGCGGACCAAAATTATCTGGAGCAGGACGCTTCAGATTCCAATTGCATTGTAGCGATGGAAGTGGTACTGGTTGGGCGAAGCCACGCAGGAATGTGGACCTTGCCCAAAGGAACACCGCAGCCGGGTGAAACAATAGAGCAGGTGGCTGTGCGGGAAGTGCAAGAAGAGACGGGATTGCAAGTTCGCTTGCTCGCTTATATTGGCAGCATCTCGTACTCTTTTGTGCGTAGTCAGGTGCGTTATCACAAGCAAGTGCGTCACTTTTTATTAGAGGCCATCGGGGGTGATACTGCGCTGCACGATCATGAATACGATCAGGTGCAGTGGTTTCCGCTGAGCGAAGCCTGCCGCCGCCTGACGTATCAAAATGAGATCAATATTCTTTATCAGGCGGAAGAGACGTTACAGCAGTGGTTGCAGCGCCAGCGCGAGGAAGGATAGGAGTAGCCGTATGCAGAACCAGCCGCGTTATTCGCTCGTGCGTCGCCTCCTTTTTCCTTATAGTGGGGAAGTGCCACTGACACGCGCGCAGGGGTTGCGGGTAATCATCGTGTGGGCATTATTTTTTGCGTTTGTGATGTCGTTTTGCTCTATGCCAATTCTGCTGGCAATGGCGACGGCGCTCTCTCTGCAAAAAGTTATTTTGCTCATCCTTATCTCTCTTTTATCAGGAGCGTTTGTTTTTGGGGGGTTGGCCTGGGTTGTAGTCAGTATGAGTAACCGGGCCGCCCGGTTCCGGCAACAGCGGGAAGCAGCCAGTACCGGTAGTGCCGGCGGAGGTAGGTATGGATCTTAGTGTTGAAGGTAAATCAGAGCGTATTGCTCCTGGCTCACATATCTGCCAGCTCTATAGCAAGGTCACAGAAATTCCTGGCGTCACAGCACATTTGCTGCGGGTAGGGCTTTCTCTAAAGG
The DNA here is from genome assembly GCA_035293765.1 of Ktedonosporobacter sp. Classification (GTDB taxonomy): domain Bacteria; phylum Chloroflexota; class Ktedonobacteria; order Ktedonobacterales; family Ktedonobacteraceae; genus DASRHT01. The sequence continues at coordinate 34,735 of DATGMF010000082.1, read as the reverse complement.
AGAAATGCCTTTTTGCAGCCGCGCCGGCGCAGGTGAAGGAGCTATGCGAAGCGCTGGAGAAGCTACAGATAGATGTAGATGAGAAAATTGCATCAGGGCAACTCGTGTTGTACGATGAGCGAGAAATATTTTTGTCCAATGGCAAGCGGTTCGATCCCTATACTTTGCTCTCGTCGCACCAGACATTTATCGCCCAGGCGTTGCGGGAAGGGTGGACCGCCGTCCGCATTTCGATTGATATGACGTGGTTGACAAAAGATGTTGCCTCCGCCGAACAAATCCTCAAATACGAGGCGGCCTCCGATGCGGTCTTTACTTTCCAGAATGCCCCCATCATTGCACTGATGCACTACGATCACAGTAAATTGCTGCCCAGTCTGGTGGTTGAGATGCTGAAGCTGCATCCGATCTCTGTTGTTGGCAAATATATCAAGCGCAACCCGTTCTACCTGAACTCAGAGCAATACATGCTGAAGATCTTGCGCATCAATAAAGAAAAAGGCAACACCAATTCGTCATCTGGCTAAAACGGACAACCACCCGGCTAAATCCGGGTGGCTGCCTGATGCTATGTCTGGCGGCTGGCCTTGTCCAGGCTGCCGGTTGTAAAAGGTATGGTCACGAGTTAAACAAATTGCCTAGATTGATGTTGCTCTGGCCGCCAGCTTGCTGCGCTCCCTCCGCTGTAGGCGGATGATAGGTCATCGATTGAATGCCGACGCGACCAGGGCCGATGAAGCGGTTCAGGACGAAGGACGCGCCCGCCATCAGGCCGCCAATCGCGCCCAGGATGCCCCCTCCTCGCTGCGAGCCTGCCACCGTTGTTACCGTCATCTGGACCGAGGGGTCTTTCCACAGCCACGCTCCAGGCTCGACGTCCAGCGCCTCGCCGGGAGCCAGCACTTTCTCGAAGACGTTGCCATAGCCGTGCAGCAAGAGCATGCCCTCGCCGCCCTGAGCGGTAAACTGGTCGATGAACAAACCTGTACGGCTGAAGAGGATATTAGCCGCGCCCTGTACAAAGGTGAAGTTATAGTCAATGTTGCCTGTGGCAACAAGAAACTGGTGTTCACGCACCTCAACCATCTGGCCTGGCTGGAGACGCAGGGCCACGATCTGCCCCACGGAGTCGCGAGAAAACGAGATATTCCCCGGCCCCTGTGCCTCGCTAATGAAGACTTGCAGTCCCGCGAAGAAGCGCCGCGCCGCTCCTCGCAGCGATTTGAAGCCGATCTGCACGCCAGGATGCTTCCAGAGGAGGATATGATGCTCGAAGTAGATGGGCATCTGATTTCCCAGCATGATGTCTACGACTGGCACCAGCTCGCCATCGATAGTGATGGTCATATCGGCTATGCGCAGTGGTCCCTTAGGATTGTGTAGTTCCGCCTTTGGCACGGCATTGCCAAACGCGCTGTTCGCGTACTCTTCGTATTGATTGGGGGGAGTGTAGACTCCCTGTGGCGCTCCATACGCCCCCGGCCCTGGAGGTGGTGGCTGTGGTGGCGGTGTCGGGTTCATTTGCTGCATCGGCGCTCCGCAGCTTCCACAAAACTTTACTCCGTCGGCAACCTGGCTCTGGCAACGTGGGCAAATCATTGATTGACCTCCTTATCGCATTTCCCCTTGACATCTTCGAGTTTGATGTCTATGTTTCCCCTAAGAGGGGCCGCGTGAGCTGATGGCTAGCTCGACCCGCTTGAGGATACTGAAATTACAAATTAGCACCTTCCTCTATGCCCCTCTATTAACTCTGATGCTGCTAGATGGGGCAATGATAGGGCTTTTCTGATAGACTTGCAGCAGTTATCGCTCTGATAATAACAATATCCAGCAGAATGTACAAGGGGCGGAATCAACACCGCCATTGTGAAGCAGCTCATATCTTGCTATTGCGCCGCTTTGTGGATATTCACATTGCCTGTGCTGATATCAAGTACGAGTGTAGCTGCGGGCTGGGGACCTATAGCCGGGTTGAGCGGACCATGATAGCTGACCGGCCCTGAGCCATTATTATTTTGCACCGGAATGTTAAAATCGCTATTGATCGAGCCGACATTGGTATTGGCGTCGAGGATAACATTGGTGTTTTCGGGCAGCGTCACGTTGATGCTGCCTTGCTCGCTTAAAATCATGTAGCGCGATGTCTGTCCGGCGGGCGGCACTACCAGTAGCCCGTTAAAGGTGACATTGCCTTGATCGGTGGAGATGTGCGAGCCATCGACCAGTATTGCATGCGTAACCGTTACATCGCCGGTGCTGCCCTTGATCGTTAAGGCACCGCTTAACCCGTCCACGGTCACGTTGCCGACGGGGGCTTCGATATCTGCCAGCATCGAAGGTCCGGTAGAGGGGAGCACGGTTGTTGGCAGGGTGATCGCGATATCAACGGCATCGTTGCTATTATGCAGCAGCCCTTCGCTGTTGGGAATAGTCGTGTTGACGATCAGCGTGCTGTTAGGATTGCCTTGCGTCGCGGTGCCATTTGCGGTGGGGGTTGCCTGCTGGTTGGCGCAGGTCAGAGCGTTGGTGATGGTCCCTGGGGGCTGCACCTCTATCCCGATGCGTTTGAACTCCTGGTTGGCGTCATTCTGACTATTGGCATGAACGATTTTTTTTGTGGTAATCGATGCGCCCGTGGCTCTTGGATCAACCATAACGGATACATTGCCGATTTTGTCGCAAACCTGCATCTGTGAAATGGTCGTAAGTGGTATTTGCTGCGTATCTTCGTGGGTGAAGGTTTGAGGAGCGCCCAGCCCGGGTAATCCGGTCAGGCCCACTCCTTGAGAGGAGCGGATGGCGAGAAAGACGACCACTGCGGCGACGAGCACTGTGAAAAAGACACCCAGGCCACAGCCGGTAAGTAGAACAGGCCATGCTCGCCGCCTGCGACGAGGGCGTTTTCTCAGCTCTGGCTCTGGATTTGGCGCCGGGTGCCTCCGGTATTGCCGGGGTCTCTGCTCATATTCGCGCTCGTAGCGATCCTCGTAGGACTGATCGCGATACCTTCCCGAGGGCCTATTTCTCCCGCTATCCATGAGTTGCCCTGGCCTCGCTTTCCGTTTCAGATGTCAAAGGGTCGATCCTGTTATCTCTACTACGAATGAAGTAGGGCGAGAGTTTTCTTCCTTCCAGGAAAATTGCCGGCACCAATGCCACGATGCATAAAATGCCAGCCGCCAGGAAAATGGCGGTATAGACTGCGTGAGCAGCGCCGATCAAATACTGGCTGTACAGGTTATTATATTGCGCGCTGAAAGCCGGAACGCCCACGGGTGGTTTGAAGCCGGCGGCCAGGAGGCGGAAGCGACCCAACCCCCACGAGGTCAAAGCGGCCAGGCCAAGTATCATGCCGATCATGCGCAGCACCGTAACAACGGATGAAGCCATGCCGATCTGGCGCTCGCTGGCCGCGTTGATCGCAGTGGTGCTGATGGGCGCGATGACCAATCCGAAGCCGGAGCCCGCAATCATCGTGCTGATCGTGATCTGGGTCCAATCGACGTTGAGCGGCCAGAGATGCATAAGCCAGAATCCGGCAGCCGTCGCGATCAGCCCGAGCACGGCAGTCCAGCGGGCAGTGATGCGAGAACAGAGCCAGCCGCCGACAATGGCTCCAACCGGGATCATGGCAGTGAGGCGCAGCAGAGCCAAGCCGCTATCTATCGCGCTGCGGTTCAATACGGTGGCGATAAAGATAGGAATATCCGCCATCGCGATGATCAGCGCGGCCCCCACAAGCAGGCTTACAATAGAGGTCGCGGAAAACATCGCACGCTTGAACAAGGAGAGATTGACAACGGGCCATTGTGAACGTCGCTCGTAATAAAGTTCCAGCGCGATAAAGCCGCAGAGCAAGACCAGGGCCGCGAGGATCAGCCAGGGGTTGTTCTCGATAGGAGCCGTGCCTGCTGCGGGCCTCGCAGGCGTGATCTGTGCGGCCTGTTGCGCCAGGCCCAGACTGAGGCAGATCAGCGATGCACCCAGCAGCAGAGCGCCGAAAAGATCAATGCGCTCGCGCGTGCTTCCTTCCTCAGTGCTCGCGCTTACCGCAGGGATAAAGCGAACGACCAGTATTAGCAGTAGAGCGACAATGGGCAGGTTGAGATAAAAGATATACTGCCAACCCAGCGATTGGACAATAACTGAGCCGTAGAGCGGCCCCAATACGCCGCCAGCCTCTGTGACCATGCCGATCAGTCCCAGCATCAACGCGCGCTCTTTCCAACCGTAGAAGTCGCCCGCGACCGCCATAGCCACCGGAACGACCGCGCCTCCGCCCGCCGCCTGGATGAAGCGGGCGGCCACCAGCCAGATCAGGCCCTGCGAATTGACATCAATGCCGACGTTTTTCAGAAAGCTGATATCGATGGCATTGCCCAGAAGAGGAGCGAGGCCGCAGAAAAGCGAGCCAAACGCGAAAACGCCCAGGCAGATCAGGAAGACGCGCCGTCGCCCGTAGATATCGGAGACGCGCCCCATCAAAGGCATCGCGATAACATATCCTAGCAGGTAGCCGCTGATAATCCATGCCGCGCGGTCAAGCTGACCGATGGGAATTTGCAGGTCAAGGATCATTTGCGGCAGAGCTGTGACCACAACCGTCTGATCGAGCGCGGTCAGGAACACCGCCGTACAGGCAACCAGGATAGCCAGTCGCGCCGGGCTGCTCATGGTAAGCTTCCGCATTGTCAGCTCCTTTGCTTGTGAGCGTTACCAACAATAGCTGACGGTCTTAAATGGGCGCCACAATAGTGAGCTGCTCGCCAAACTTCGAAAGCTTGAAGGTGCGCACCGTCTTATCGGTATCTCCCTGAACCGTAACGCCGCTCATGCGGATCAGATAGGGCAGGTGATCTTGTTTGCCGATGCAGGTTGTGACGTTAACCTGGGTACCAGCCGGGGTGCCGCCGCCTGTGATAGCCGTCAGATATTTAGCGTCGAGCCTGCCGTCAATGCTCCAGCAAGCGGTGCCATCGACGTTGCTATCGGTGGGTGTGCTGGGATTCTGAATATGGCCCAGAATGGCTGCAACTCCGGTCTGAGAATCTGAAAGTGTGCGCGGATCGAGGAGTCCGGTCGTGCTGCTCCACTTGCCTGAGATGGGGTCGGTCACATACTGCTTATCGCCAATCGCGATGATCTGTACCTGCACAGTATTGCCGATCACGAGCGCGTTGGCGCTGGCTTTGAGCTTATCTGGTACAAGCACATCCCCATCCGCCGTCTTGATCACCAGCAGGCCGCCGGAGCCGGGATTATCGGCATTAAGATTGAAATGATAGGAGGTAACTTTTTGGATAGCAGCCTGAGCCTGGCTGATCAACTGCTGAGCATTGGGTGTATTTGCGTCACCTGCGCAAGCCGCCAGCGCAAGAATGAGCGCAAGTAATCCGCCAGGAACAGCGGAGCGGAGGTATCGTGACGGTATCGGGTGCCTGAACATGGCAACCTCCTTGAAAAAGAATCATGCGAGTTGAGGTTATCCTTCCATTAGGTACACATTGTATCATACCTTTTATTTGATTCAGCAATCTATAGGCCCTTCTGCTGTCGCCCGGCATACAAAGCCGCATATAGAGCTGCTTGTAATGTCGTAGGGACCTGATTTATCGCGTCCAGTTCATTGATTATCCTCCATTTTTCGTGTGAGAACATCTTCTACGGTAAATCTATTGCAGAACTGTTTTCGTGGATAAAACTTGTTGGCTGCGTTCTTCCCAACGAAGAAATCGTTGGGGTACCATCAGGACAAAGGGCAGGACAGGCGCTAAAGCGGACGCGCTGTAGCTCCCCGAATCATCGTGGGGGGGGTCCTACGAGAGGGCATGGTCTCTTGTGCTTGCGCATCTTTTATGTCAGGGTAAAAAATTTTTTAACGGCAAATTGGGTTCTGGAGTGGAAGAAAGGTGGCAGGAGATAAAGCGGACGCGATAAAGCGGACGCGATAAATCAGGTCCCTACCGTGCTGCTAGGTGGTTTATGTTAATCGATTGTTATTGCGAAAAGTCGGTTCTTACCCGACTTTTCGCGTTATCTAATACAAAATCTGCCAGACGGTACTAATCGCTCTGGCTGGCCCGCGTAATCAGATCGTGCGTTGTGGGAGGGATCTTCTCGATGAAGAAGGCGTTGACCTCAGCTCCCAGCAGCACTACGACCGCCATAAAGTAGAAGAATGCGAGCAGTATCAGCACGAATCCTACCTGACCGACGTAGCCATTCATGAAAGAGCGCGTGTAGAGCGGGAAGAGCACGAGCCAGATTTGCAGCGCGACCGCCGCCGTGAGCGCGCCCGGCCAGCATGACCGTAGCCGATCCTGAAGATTGTTCATCGTAACGCGCCGGTTGGGTACGAAAGCGTAGATGATTTCAAACAGCAGGAATGAGACAATCAAGCTGCTGAGAATGCCGCCTATGCGAGAAAGCAGGCTGGGATTGGTGCTGATAGGTGAATTTTGCAGGATAGCAACGATCTGATCTGGAATGAGCGAGGCCAGGACCAGCACAGGAGTTAGCACAATAAACACAAAGAGCATAATAATCGCCATGATATTTTTTTTGCTCTGTGGGCGGGGACGCAGCCGGTAGATGAGATCGAAGCATACTTCTAAGAGCGTAAAGAGGCGTGAGCCAACGAAAATGGCCGTGACAATCGCGATCAGCGCCAGAGCTCCAGAGGCGCTTGTCAGCTTGCTAGTAGCGGAACTCAGCACTTCCTGCGATGAGAGCGGGCCGGGTAATGCTTTGGCAAGATGACCAATTAGGGTCGTAGCAGCTTTATGGTCCAGGCCGCCGATAAAGCCGCCGAGAATAGCCAGCAGCAGAATCGCAATCGGCACGATGGCAGTGATCAGGCTGAAGGCCAGAGCCTGTGCCAGATGGAACGACCAGTCGTTATAGAATTTTTTCGTAAAGCGTGCAAACGGCCTGGTTTCTGCTTTGACGGTATCGACCGCCTCCGCTGCACTTTGACTGACAGCATCAGGGCTTGCCGTCTGTCTTCTTGTAGTCATAAATTTCCTTCCTCATTATCTATCTGACGCATAAAAAAATGCTTCATTGCATAACCAACAGAAAAAGGAATCAATGAGGTATATCATCCCTCTTGACAATAAGTTCACGGACAGGGAAACTAAACAGTTTCAGTCGAAACCTTTTCATTGCTCTGCTGGCACGTTATAATAGGGGCAGCTAAACGTCTTGATACAGGTTTATAGCAGGAGCAAAGTACGATGGCTGACAGGCGGCGTTTTCTGGTGCGTTTTTGGGGGGTGCGAGGGAGTTACCCGACTCCAGGACCGCACACGCTGCGTCATGGGGGCAATACCTCGTGCGTTGAAGTGCTCGCCGGTGAGCATACCCTGATCTTCGATGCTGGAAGCGGCATTATTCGCCTGGGGGAAGATTTGATGAGACGTGCTAATGGCATACAGCAACTTGACCTCTCGTTATTCCTCACACACGGGCATAGCGATCATCTCATCGGCTTTCCCTTCTTCGCCCCTCTGTTTGACCCTCGCACCAACCTGCATCTTTTCGGCCCCCAGCTCGCAGATCGGGACATAAAACAGATCGTAACCCCGTTCGTCTCTCCTCCGTATTTCCCTGTGGAAGGTGATCGCCTGCCATCGAAGCGCGTGTTTTATACTGTGACCGATAAGCAATGTATTAGCTGGAATAATCATAGTCAGCCGGTAGTGGATGATGGGGGTGTTTTAGCGCATGATGGCGCTGATGTGCAGGTAAGAATCCTGTTCACGCAAAGCCACCCTCTCAATGGGGCGGTGGTGTATCGGATTGAACACGCGGGCAGAAGCGTCGTTTATGCAACGGATGTCGAGTGGAGCAATGGGTGTGAAGACGAATTTCTGACTTTTATAGAGGGAGCGGACCTGTTAATCCATGACGCACAATATACAGCGTCTGATTATCAGCAGGTCAAGCACGGTTATGGTCATAGCACTATTGAGATGGCTGTAGAAGCGGCAGTAGCTGCGCATGTCGGGGAATTGATCTTATTTCACCATGAACCAACGTATGACGATAAGCAGTTGGATACGATGGAAGCGGAGGCGCAGGCCCGCTTTGCCCACACACGTTCTGCGTGTGAAGGCATGGAAATTGATCTGCTAGTATAAAGGATTGCGTGAAAGCTGATGATAAATGTTTTACTGGCATTCATAATTATTGTTGCATTTCTCGCGGCAATTGTGCTACACGAGTATGCGCATGCGGTGATGGCCTACTGGTTAGGTGACCGTACGCCACTGGCCGAAGGGCGGCAAACGCTGAGCCTGCGTGCCCATGTTGATCCTGTTGGATTATTGATGTGCATTATTCTGGCCTTTCAGCCTGTGCCCGGTCCAATGGGATTGGGATGGGGAAAGCCCGTCAAGCCCGATCCCTGGAAATTGCGTCCTGGCGCTAATCTCGGCGTTTTGCTGGTGGCGCTGGCTGGCCCCATTTTTAGTTTAATCGTCGGCATCGTTACGGCTATAGTGGTACGCTTCTCTGCTCCATTTCTCTTTACTAACAATCCCATTACTCCATACGTTCTGCAATTCCTTACCGTCTTCGCCTGCATCAATATCGGGCTGGTGTTGCTCAACCTGCTCCCCTTATATCCTCTTGATGGCTATCAGATTCTCTATACCTTGCTTCCCAGCAAGCAGGCGGTGGGGTTTGCCAGATCGGCGGCGTATGGGCCGTTTATCATCCTGGGTATATTTTTCCTGGTACCTTTTCTGGCAACTCTGGCCGGTCTTGGTAATTTTCCGCTCTTCCACCCTGCATCGCTGATATTGCAAGGAGCTGTCAGCGTAGTGGCTTTGATCTTTGGCGGCCCATTTCCGACCGCTTTGCAGTTTATTGTGGGCTTCTATTTCTATCCGCATTAGCCTCTATTAGTATGAAAAGCATCACCTGGTTGCAAGCCATTGCATATCGTTTGGGGCAGGTACGCCAGCAACTTGGCTTTGTGAGCCCCTTATCGACCGAGGAGTATATGGAGGTGGCGCATCTGCTGCCCCCGCCGGCGTTACGGCTCTTTCGTACCATGTCGCAGGCCGACCAGCGCCATAGTCTGCGCGTGTGCCAGGGGTTGCAGGCTCGCGGCTATAGCGAAGACGATCTGCTGGCGGCGGCGCTTTTGCACGATGTTGGCAAGGCCGAAGGACGAGTACCGTTCTGGACGCGTCCGGCCATTGTGATTGGCAAAAAGTGCGTTCCACGCTTACTAAGCTCGCTGGTGAAGTCGCCGCTTGCTCCAGATAAAGAGTCTATGCCGCGATGGCAGCGTGCGCTCAGTTATGCCTGGTGGCATGCCGAAGTTGGCGCGCAGCTCGCCGCCGACGCAGGACTATCGGAGCGGGCCGTTCTCTATATTCGTACACATCACCAGCCAGATGGCCCCGCGGCGGTGTTACATGTTGTAGATGAGGTATCGTAGTGATGTTAGAACAGATCGGTACAGATGAGCTGGCTTTAAGTCAGAGTCAGCAAGAACGTTATGTGGTCCACCTGCCTGTTTTTGAGGGGCCGCTCGACTTGCTGTTGCACCTGATCGAGAAACGGCAAATGGAGATTACCACCGTTTCGCTGGTGGCTGTGACCGATCAGTATCTTGCCTATCTTCAGCAATGGGAGGCCGAAACGCTGCCCCTGGCTAACATGGCGGCCTTCGTCTCAATTGCCGCTCGCCTCCTCTTTATCAAGTCGCAGAGCCTTCTGCCCCAAACGGGCAAAGTGGAGGCCGGCAGCGAGGCCGAAAACGCCATCACTATGGCCGAAGAGTTGCAGCGTCACCTGATAGAGTACAAGCAGGCCAAAGAGATTGCCACCATTTTGCGTCAACGAGAGGAAGCAGGGTTGCAGACGCATGGGCGCTCAGGGCTGCTGGCAGGGATTGAGGCGCAACTGACCTGGACGCCTCCCACCCTGGTCGGCCTGGAAGCGCAATCGCTCGCCAGAGCTTTTCAGCGCCTGCTTGAGCTCCAGGCAAAAGACGCTGAAAATGGTAACGACCTCGTTCCTATCGCGCGTGTGCGCGTGAGCGAGCGCATCGCCGAGATTATCAGCATCCTGCAAGAGCAATCGTGCATTCTGCTTGAGGACGTGATTAAGAACGAAACGTCCCGCCTGGTGATTATTGTCACCTTCCTCGCCGTGCTGGAACTATGGAAGTGGGAGCGCATCAGCGTGAAGCAGGAAGACCTGCTGGGGCCGATCAGATTGGAGCGAGGGGAACGCTGGACCGAGGAGGGGAAGGAAGAGTACGAGGACTGGGGCTGATCTCAGGTCGCGAAGGTATCCTGTGCCATGCCATAGTTTTGTGTGCCATCCACTACATACGCCAGGAGCTGATGCTTTCCGGGCGATAAGCGCCGCCGATTAAGTGTAAGGGTTGAGCCGAACTGTAAAAAATTACCCACATTCCCTAGAAACCAGGTGATGCGGATCGTGCCAATGGTATTGCTCACATGAGCCTCAAAAGATAGCGAAGGAGCGTATCCGTCGTCATGAGCGGTTAACGAGATTTGCGGCCCATCAGCATTTTTGCCGATAAGTATCGCAGAAGGATGGTACGGGTTCCACAGCGCGGGCTCGATAAATTCTTGAGCAGAGATGCTACCATACTGATTATCTTGCACCAGTCCGATGCCGATGAACCTGAGGGACGGGTTAAGAATGTTATCTCTATGCCCGCATGCTTCTGCTTTGTCGTCATACATGTACTCGTAAATTGGACCTACTCCCGCCACCGGATTGCCCGCCAGATTTTCAGCCGCGATATGATAGTGCCCTGCGATAGCGGGGTTGCTATTGATCCGCTGCTCAAAAGTACCACCAATAGGGCTGGTGTGCGCGAAAAAGTGGAGGTCGCGCAATTGCTTGCTGTACGCCAGGGCAAAGAGCGAGAGATTCGCCTCCAGTTGCAGCGGGCGCAGTCCACGATCTGTGCGCTCCAGATTCACCAGCACAAATTGTTGTTGAATGGGGTCAAGATCGTAGAAGTTTGCGGGCAAGCGTAATGAGGGCAGGTGTTCCAGTTGGCGAGCGTTATTCATGGCTTCAATCGCATCGTAGGCGCTCCTGCTGTAGAGATAATCCGGTAAGGCCGGTATATTAACGCAGCCTGCTGGTGGGGGTGAGAGGACTACTATTTGATGCCGGTAAGTGAGCCAACTCGCGATTATGAGCAGGAAGGAGAGAGAGAGCAGAAGGAAGGTTCGTCGTAGCAACCGCGTCTCATGCAATGGGAGCCTCACTTTATTCCCTTTATCTATGTCGGTCGATGCTATATATCTCTATATTTCTATCGGTAAATTGAAAGCGTTTTAGTAGGGGCAGAGACGAGGAGGATGCTATCACAAAACTTGACACAAAGTGGCTCAATGTTTATACTGTAGGAGCAAAAAAGCTAGCAAAAAACCGTATAGTAAAGATAGAGAACACAACTTGTAAGGAGAAAGGAACTGATGGAAGAATCCCGAGAGAGACAGGAGCAGCCCGTTACAGACGCGGAACAGGCCGCAGTGAATGCAGGGCAGCCAGAAGTCATAGTTGAGAATGCGATGGCCGCACGCATTGCGGAGCTGGAGGCGCAGCTAGAGCAGGCGCGGCGGGAGGCGGCAGAGAACTGGAACAAGTATTTGCGCGAGCGAGCCGATATGGAGAATTACCGCAAGCGCCAGGATCGTGTGGTGACGGATCGCGTGCAGCAGCAGAAGAAGGCATTATTGCATAAATTGTTGGGTGTTATAGATGATGTCGAGCGAGGGCTCGTCTATCTGGATACCCTTGATCGTCAGGGGTTGCAGCAGGCGCTGCGCATGGTTCATTGGCGTATGAACGAAGTGATGCATAGCGAGGGACTCAATCCCGTTCCGACGGTAGGTGAGCCATTCAATCCGTATGTACATGAAGCGATAGAGGCTATAGAGAACAGTGACAAGCCGGAAGGAACCATTGTCGAAGAAGTGCGCAAGGGGTATACCCTCGGCGATGAGACGCTGCGTCCGGCCCAGGTGAAGGTGAGCATGGGAAGCAAGTAGCCATAGAGAAATACTATTCTTTTTAGGAAGAGGGCTGGGACATGGATTATAAAGATTATTACAAAATCCTCGGCGTAGCACGAACGGCGAGCGGGGAAGAGATCAAGAAGAGCTTTCGCAAACTAGCCCGTAAGTACCATCCCGATGTCAATCCCGGCGACAAGAAAGCGGAGGAGCGTTTCAAAGAGATCAACGAGGCATATGAGGTGCTGTCCGATGCCGACAAGCGGCGTAAGTATGACACGTTAGGCCCCAACTGGCAGGATCAGTTTGGTCCCTTTGGCGGAACCAGGCGGACGTACTCGCCCAACGGCGGTCGCGGCACGCCCTTTGATTTTGACTCTGGTAACGCTGGTTTCTCCGATTTCTTCGAAGCCCTTTTTGGACGTACCAATCAGACGGGGGCGCGTGGGATGCGGGATGATATCCGCAGACGCGTTGGGGAGAACATCGATCAACCCGTGGAAGTGACCATGTTAGAGGCGTATGTTGGTGGAACGCGCACCTTTAACATCCAGTCAACCGAGGTGTGTCCTGGCTGTCAGGGAACGGGCGAAATTGGCAACAGGCTCTGTCTGACCTGCAGTGGGCAGGGGATGACGCCTCGCAACAAGCGGATTCAGGTCAAAATCCCCCCTGGCGTTGATAATGGCTCAAAGATTCGTGTCGCGGGCGAAGGACAGCCGGGGATTGGTGGTGGGCCGCGCGGTGACCTTTTTCTGGTGATTAGCATCAAGCCCGATTCCACGTTTGAGCGCAAGGGAGACGACCTCTATACAGATGTGGAGGTGGAACTGGTAAAAGCTATGCTCGGTGGTGAAGTGCTGGTGCCGGTGCCAGATGGGCGTAAGTTGATCCTCACCATTCCGCCCGAAACTCAGAATGACCGCACATTCCGCCTGGCCGGCAAGGGGATGCCCCATCTACGTGGAGAGGGAAGCGGCAATCTCTATGCGCGCGTGAAAGTTGTGCTGCCGATGCATCTCTCTCAGGAGGAACGTGAGCTTTTTGAGAAACTGGCCCGAAGTCGAGGCGTCGAAGCGCGTCAATAGCCGGGCGAAAGGAGCGTAATTTCATGCCTGAGAAAAGTGATGGCGCATGGTACATCATTAGTGTCGCGGCGCAGAAGGCGGAAGTGCATGAGCAGACATTGCGTCATTACGAACGTCTGGGCTTGATCTCGCCCGCTCGCAAGGGTGATAGTCCCCATAGCCCTCGCCTCTATTCTGATCGCGATATTGAGCGCGTGGTGCAGATCCGCCGCCTGATGCGCGATCTAGGCGTGAACCTGGCAGGTGTGGAGGCCATTCTGCATATGCGGGACCGCATGGAACAGATGCAAGAGGACCTGGAACGCGAAATGATGCAACTGCGCGACCAGCATGCTGCGGAAACGCGGCGGCTCAAAGAAATTATCGAGCGTTTGCAGCGTGGCCTGAATCCCTCAGACAACATCATCATCCACACCGACAATCCCTTTTCATAAATGCCGCCGGGACCGGATTATGCAGTGACCAATGATGCCCATTACCGCACTCCACCCCACGATGGATATCATCCCTGTGGGGGGATCGCAGGCATGAGGTGCTTCTCCATTTTGAGCGCAAGAATGCGCGTGACCGCCTCGTCGATACGGCTTTTAGAGAGCGAACCATTCATATAGGCAGCCTTTAGCGCCTGAATCATATCTTCCATTTGGGCAGTGCCGGTGGGGCCGAGCAGCATATCGTCGCCAGCCTGGAGCGCCATCACACCGGCCTGAGCCATGCTAATCTGCCGCCCATTGATCTCGACGCCCTTCATATAGAGTGCGTCGGTAAGCGCCACGCCATCATAGCCAAATTGATTGCGCAAAATGTCGGTCATAAAGGTGTGCGAGAGTTCAGCCGGGTAAACCGGATCGATGGCAGGCATCAGCACATCGGTCGGCATAATCATCCCCGGGCGTTCTAACTGGTCTGGCGTTTGAATAAAGTATTTAAAGGGGGCCAGTTCAACCGAGTAAATCTGGTCTCGGGTGCGATTGATCACCGGCAGACCGGCATGGGCGTCGATGACGGCGTCGCCTAAGCCAGGAAAGTGTTTAATGCAGGCGGTCACGCCGTCGCTCTGCATAGCTTTCATATAAGCGCCAGCATATTTAATCACCGAGTCGGGCGAGTTGCCAAAGGTGCGCGTGACCAGATCATAGCCCGGTACAAGCTGCACGTCCACATCTGGCGCCAGATCCTCATTGATACCGAGCGCCAGCAGGTCATGAGCGGTATGATGCCCTTCGCGGGTCGCGACGTTGATATCGCCAGTGTTATAGATAGCCGTGGCGGACATACGCGGCGGATAGATATTCAACAATCTATGGACGTAGGGACCGCCTTCTTCATCCGTTGAGACAAAAAGAGGAAAGTCGGCGCGCTTCTGCATCTGCGCGATATCGTGGCTGGTTTGCGCGGCGGTCAGCATCTGGAATTCGTACATAATCACGCCGCCTGCGTGCAACTGGTGAATCATCGTGTCCAGATCGGCTGAGTAGGAGGTGTCTGCATACTCGACCATAATCAACTGTCCCAGCTCCTCATCGATGGTCATACGCGCTGTATAGAGGCTAGCGAGCTGTTTATATTGCATATGGGCGGTCGGATGTCTGAGCGCATTGATCTGGCTGTCATTAAGCGGGAGCTGCACAAATGGGCCGGCCTGGACCGTGCTGGATGTTGGGGAAAGGGGAACGGCCTGGCTCATTAGCTGCTGGCCGATAAAGCCCCCCAGCGTTATCAAAATAGCCAGCAGGATCAGCGCAATCTCCAGGCGGATGCGTGCATGGCGGCGCGTCGGTGGAGGGGTTATTAAAGATGGTTGCATAGATTCATCAGAAGCGGGGCCTGGAAAATAGTTTTGTCCGGTTTCTGATGGATGAGAAGAAGGATTACTTTTTGCCATATCTATTCCTATTTTTTCTTGCGCGCCTGTGTGCGCGGCTGTACTCGTGCGGTAGAAGACTTCTCTGAATGTGATAACGTTTCAGAGGAGCTTTTTGTTACTGTATTTTTAGTTCTAGTCCTATTATTTGAAGAAGACGACGTGCTTCTAGATGATCTGGGTCCAGGTTGCTGCGGCTCGGCTGCGGCAGTTTCAGGCAATGGCTCCGTTCCGGTGCGATCAGATGCGGCGGCGCTGCCAGTCGCTTCTGGAATGGCAATCGCGGGCTGGGTTGGCTCATCCAGCTCGTTCCGCGTCATTTCTGCTGCGGTCACATTGGGCTTTGTCTCTGTGGTCGTTGCCACGAGATCGGACTGCTTCTCTATGGCCGGAATAGCTTTTGCCGTATTCTCTTCCTCTATGGTGACATCATCTATAGTATCGTCCACAGGTACGGGAACGGGCAGAGGAGTCGTGGGCGGCATCACGGGAGGCAGATCCTGGGGAGTCTGGATGGTCTCTTCTAGAGGAATCTGCTCAATGACGGGGGGCGAGAGGGATGGGCGACGTCTGGCTGATGCGCGCACATTGGGAACGACTGATGCCGGTTGCAATGAATAGTCGAAAACAACCTTGATGGCCCGACTCCGTGCCTTGCTGGCCGCTACAGTGAGTGCCTGCTGGTATTTATCAAGCGCAAAGTGGTGGGTGATCAGTTGTTCGGGGTGAATCTCTCCGTTCTCCATCAACTCCTCAACGATGCTAAACGTGGGGCGTTGAGCGTCTGAGCCAGGGGGCCAGTGTTCGCTGCCGTGACTCAGCGTCCCTATGAGATTGATTTCTCGATACCAGATCGGGGTCAAATCGATCTTCATCAAATGAAGATCAAGGCCGACCAGGATGATAGTACCCTGCGAGCGTGTCCAGCGCAGCGCGTGATGGAGGGTTTTACGCTGACCCACCGTATCATAGATGATATCGAAGCCTCCCAGCAGCATCTGGTTACCAGGCATGCCCTTAAATAGCTGTGCGCCGGTTACCTGGCGGACGCTGGCGTAGCTATCCTGTGGATAGATAATGTGTTTGGCCCCCATGCGTGTCGCCTGCTCCACCTGGAAGGAATGGCGAGCGAGCACGCTAATTTCGACCTGGGGAGCCAGCGCCTGGAGCACTTGTAGCGTAAGTAGACCAATAGAGCCAGCGCCAATAATCAGTACGCGGTCTCCTGGCCTGGGAGGGCAACGCAGTATGGCATGCAGCGCCACCGCTGTAGGTTCGATCAGCACAGCCTGCTCATCGGTGATGGTGGGCGCGACACGGTATAGTTGCTCTTCATTCAGTAACATTTCTTCGCTCCAGCCCCCCCCAATGGGCTCAGGACCGGGCAACCTGCCGCGTTCGCAGAGGTTATAGTTGCCCGCGGCGCAGGAGCGGCAAGGAGGCTGTACGCCGGCGGAGAGGCAGTGGAGGCCATATTGCAGCACAACCCTGTCTCCGATGGCAAGCTTTTGTACGTCCTCGCCGATCTCAATTACCTCGCCCACCACTTCATGACCGAGATAGGTGCGGCGGTGGCCGGGAAGGGCGGCTGGCGCAATACGCAGATCCCCATCAGCGTGGATCAGATGCAGGTCGCTGCCGCAAATACCCGCCAGGCGGTTGCGCACGCGTACCCAGTTGGCCGCAGGCAGCGCCTGACGTGGCACGTTCTGTACCGAGAGCGGCGCGAATGAGGAAAAATAAGCATCGCGCCAGACGCTCCCCAGCAGTCGCGTCAACAACACGCGTAGCGGATCGAGATCCACCATTGAGGTCCACATGATTCTATTCTCCTCCGGTGAAGAGCAAAAATCCCTTAATAGCCCATACCCAGGGCAGTGTATCATGGTAGGCCAAAATTGGTCAATCTAATGGGAAAGAAAATAGCCGTTTGTCATGCTCAGTCTAGTTTGTTTTGTGCGTGGGGGATGGCGAGGCAGAAAGTAATGCTAATCTGCCGCGGGCAGAACGACTTTAAATTCGGTACCCTTGCCCAGTTCGCTATAGGCGCTGATCGTACCCTGATGGGCGCGCACGATAGTATGGGCAATGGTCAGACCCAAGCCTGCGCCCACGGCTGAGGGGCTGGCGGATACAGGTTGATGATGTCCGCGATAGAACTCCTCGAAGATGTGCTCAAGATCCTCTTTGCTGATCCCCTCGCCATTATCGGTTACGCGAATGATCGTGTAACCATTTTGTTTATCGAGATACAAGGTAATCAGGCCGTCAGGCGAGCGATAACCGTGTTTAATGGCGTTATCGAGCAGAATAAAGAGCAATTGTTTAATGCGCTCACGGTCCGCCTGGACGCCCAGGCGCTCATGCGTTGCCAGTGAGAGCACGATTTTGCAGCCATCGCTGGCGCGCGCTCTCGCCTGCTCAATACTTTCCGCCGCCAGTTCGATTAAATCAACATATTGTGTTTTCAGGGAGTGGCTGTCATCCAGGCGAGCGAGCGTCAGCAGGTTATTAATCAGGCTTGTCATACGCTCGGCTTCGCCTTTCATGCGTGCCAGCACGCGCCGGGCCGTCTCTGGATCATCGGTTGCCCCGCGCATCAGTATTTCAGTAAAGCCGCGAATGGAGGTAAGCGGAGTGCGGAGCTGGTGAGAGGCATCGGAGAAGAAACGCTTAAAACGCTGCTCCGAACTGTGTTGCATCTCTTCCGCGTGTTCCAGTTGCGTGACCATCGCAATGATGCTACCGGCCAGGCGGTCAACATCGTCTTGCGGTGGGAGGCGCACGGGCAGGCGCTTACGCTGTTTCAAATCGCCCAGAGCAATTGCCTGAGCGGCATCAATAACGCGCAAGAGCGGGCGCATCAGGAGGCCGATGCAAATATATGCCAGGAGCAGGCCAAAGAAAATAACGCCAATGGCGATGGTGGCAACATACACTGGAGAGCTGCGCTGATAGATCAGGAAGCAGGTGAGTGTGACGGCGAGAACCAGAATGATGCTGTAGACGAACATCAGTTGTGCGCGCAAGCTCAGAAAAGAACGCAGCCAGTGAGGAACGGTCTTGCCGGATTTGCGCTCAGTCGATGGGGAAGCGGTGGTTGGCAGAATTGAGGTGGGAGACGTAAAAATATCACCCGGTTGAGATGAGGCGTTGTGGGAATCTGCGCTTTCTGATTGCTCTCTTGTTCTCATCGCGTCTGGTTCTGCCTTACCCATGCTGCGCTCCCGCTTAACCTGATAAAAAAAATTTGTAGTATCCCTAAGGGCTTTGCTATTTAGCATAGTCAACGACGCAGGACGCGATAAATCAAATCGAGTCTCTACGAAGCTCAATCATTCGGCAAGAAAGGGCTAGCCCTTCAAAACATACCCCACGCTGCGTACTGTCTGGATCAGTCGGGGTGAGCTTGGCGAATCCTCGATCTTCTCACGAAGATAGCGTACATATACTTCAATAATATTGGTCTCACCGAGGAAGTCATATCCCCAGACACGATTGAGAATCGTCTGGCGATCCAATACCTGCCGTGGGTGACTCATAAAAAGATGCAAAAGATTATATTCCGTTGCGGTCAGCTCGATTAAGCGATTGCCACGCGTAACCTCCCGCGTTGCGGTATTCAGCCGTAGATCGCCAAATTGCAGGATCTGGCTGCTGCTATCATTTTCGCCCGATTGTATGCTCCTGGCGCGATTCTGGCGGCGTAAAATTGCTCGAATGCGCTCTAACAACTCGTAAAAATCAAACGGCTTCGTCAAATAATCGTCGGCGCCGGTCTGCAGGCCCAGGATGCGGTCACTCACCTCGTCTTTGGCGGTCAACATCAGAATGGGGATATCGCTGGTGGTAGGATTGGAGCGTATGCGCCGACAGACTTCGAGTCCATCAATACCAGGCATCATCACATCAAGGATGATCACGTCTGGATTAATGCGTTGCGCTGCTATTACTCCCTGCTCGCCGTCGGGGGCCGCTTCCACCTGGAAACCTTCATAGCGCAGTCCTAGCCGGATGAACTCAATAATATTTTCAGCATCATCAATGACGAGCACTTTTAAAAGTGGCTTGTTCTCCTGATTAGTCTGGTTTGCTTGCCAGGTATTGCTTTGCTGCATAGCTCTCCCCCCAGATTCTCCAACTGGTATAAAGGTACACCTGCCCCTGCATAGAAGGGTTCAAAGGAAACGCCTCTATGAGTTTCACTCTTCCAGGCTTCATTATAGATATGATTAGTGCTTCCTGCAAGGCTAGAAATAGTATTTCCCATTATTCTCAGCAGAATTTAATAGTTCCCTCTCTATAGAAGGGGAAAACTTGTCGGAATTATGTTAAGTGAATCCGGGGCAATGCCATCAAACCCATTGACATGCATTCGTTACTGATATATCCTAACATTAGGAAAAAAGGATCATAAATCGATTACTTTGCCCTGAAAGGTTCCCGGTATGAAACTAACAATGAAGGGGGATTATGGTCTGCGAGCGATGCTCGACATGGCTGCGTATTACGGGCAGGGGCCGATTGAAAGCGCGGATATTGCTACCAGGCAATATATCCCGGAGCAATACCTCGATCAAATCCTCATGGTGCTACGAAAAGAGGGCCTGGTGAAAAGTGTTCGTGGGCCTAAAGGGGGGCATATGCTGGCGAAGCCACCAGGTCAGATCACAATGGCGCAGGTAATGCAGGCGCTGGAGGGATATGTGCCCCCGATGGAGTGTTTGCCAAATCCTGATACGTGCAAGCTTTCCCCCGGCTGCGCTCTGCGCGGGATCTGGCAGCAG
This sequence comes from Ktedonosporobacter sp., assembly GCA_035293765.1. GTDB lineage: Bacteria > Chloroflexota > Ktedonobacteria > Ktedonobacterales > Ktedonobacteraceae > DASRHT01. The sequence continues at coordinate 14,973 of DATGMF010000082.1, read as the reverse complement.
ATAGATGTCATGACGCAACAATTACTCGCATCTACCACCATAGAAGAGCTGGCCCAGCGCCATCGCACGGGCAGCACAGAGACAATGTATTATATCTAAATATGAGAGAAAATGGCAAAGTGGAAGTAGAGGCGTGATGAAAGCGCAAAAGGGGATGGTAGCCGTGGTTGAAGCATCGAAGAATAGCAAACTAATAGCTATCGTCGAAGATGATCCACACTTGAATGATATGTTCCAGGATATGCTGGAATGTGTTGGCGGGTGGCGACTTCATTTTATTGCAGACGGGCAAGCTGCGAAAGACCAGTTACCGGACATAGGCGCGGACCTGATCCTGTTAGACGTGGGGTTGCCTAATCTTGATGGTGTATCTTTATATAAAATCCTGCGTGGGCATAGCAACACAAAGAACACCCCAATTGTTGTAATTACCGGCAGCCATGATTGGGAACTCCATCGCATGGGCCTGCAAACGGGTATTCTGCTGCGCAAGCCATTCAATATGCAAGAGCTCATCAGCATCATTGAAGCCTTATTGCCGGAAGGAAGGGAAGGCTAGGAACGTATGGCCCACTGGGCAAAAGACGTGACCGAGCTGATCGGCCACACGCCTCTGGTCGAGCTAAAGCGTTTTGCGGCTGGCGCGGGAGCGACGCTACTAGCCAAGCTAGAGATGTTTAGCCCCGGGGGAAGTGCGAAAGATCGTATCGCGTTCCAGATGGTCTGTGAGGCGGAGGCACAGGGGTTGTTGCATCCGAACAGCACCATTATCGAGCCGACCAGTGGCAATATGGGAGTGTCGCTCGCCTGGCTCGCCGCCGCTCGTGGCTATCATTGTATTCTTACCATGCCCGATACTATCGGCCTGGAACGCCGTCTCCTCCTGCAACGCTTTGGCGCGCAGGTCGTCCTGACTCCGGCGGGCCAGGGGATGCGCGGCGCGATCAATAAAGTCACCGAACTACGTACATCTCTGCCCAACGCCTGGTATCCGCAGCAATTCTACAACCAGGCCAATCCCCGCGCTCACCGCGAAGGCACAGCGGTTGAGATCTGGGAAGAAACGGGTGGTGCTGTTGACATCGTCGTGATAGGCGTTGGCACGGGAGGCACCCTGACGGGCGTTGCAGAGGGCCTGCGGGCACGCAAACCCACTGTCGAAGTGATCGCGGTTGAGCCTGCGACATGCGCGGTACTCTCCGGCGGGCGTCCGGGTCCACACCGCATCGAGGGCCTGGGGCCTGGTTTTCTGCCGGATACGCTCAGGGTCGATCTGATCGATCACATTATTCCGGTCACCGACCATGATGCAGTGACCACCGCCATCCGCATTATGGAGCAGGAGGGGCTATCCATTGGTATTAGCAGCGGAGCCGTGGCCTGGGCAGCTCTGCAAGAAGCGCGTAAAGAGCAAAATCGCGGCAAAGTTATTGTAACCCTCTTCCCCAGCGCAGCCGAACGTTACCTGCACACGATCCTCTTTGATGATCTCAGAGGCAACCCACGCGGATGATCCAGGATAGCCCGAATGGCATGACCTGAATGGACCTTTGGTATCATATTCTGACAATCTTTCGCGAGATTGTAACTCATTTCCATGATTGAATCGTTAAGACAATTAGGAATACCATTGCGCTATGGCAAATTAGCAACAGAAACTTTTACTCGTATACTCTGCTTAACGGGTCTGACCTGTAATCGATGATAAATGGGGTAAAACGATGCCGCAATCTGTGAAAGAGACCTACCACTTCTATTTGGGGCGCTCATCTTATAAGCGTATCAACATGCGGGGATGGCTGATGTTAGGGGGTTGCCTGCTGCTGGCTATGATTGCCCTGGTAGTGAGCAAGCAACTCTGGACGACCTATAGCCATGACTTCACGTTTTACCTCAAGTGGCAGGATGCGCTGGAGTTTCTCCTCTGGTTTGTCGCTTTCCTTATGCTCGGTGGCAGCGTTTTTGTGCTGCGCTTCCTCGTTGCCCTTCGTTCCGGCTATCGCAAGGGGATGATCATCCTGGTAGGGCAGGACTCGTTGATTGTGCGCGATCTTGTGGCAGAAAATCTGACCAGCATTTTCTGGATCATGCATAGCGCCTTCTGGTGTTTTGTTGGCGTACTTGTTGGCATGTTGCCCGAGATGCTTATCGGCTGGACGCCGCACCTGCCCAATATTGTGCTGGCGGTATTTGCCACCGCTATCGCTATTGTGTTGAGTCTGGCCGGGTTGGTGGTAAGTGGCATCTCTGGTACTTTTATCGTCATTGGCTGCATCGGTGCGATTTCCTTCTGTCGTAAGTTAGGTGCGGCACAACGCTATCAACTCAGCAATCATATCGCGCTGCGGATCGATGGTTCGGTACTCACCATTATTTACCCCGGAACGCCCGAATCGATGATAGACCTGCGCTTGCTTGATGAGCATGATCGGCGGCGCTTACTGGCCCTGTTGCACGAGTACTGGACAGATGCGCAACAGATCTGGAATCCTGCTCTGGGAAAGGAGATTGAGAAGGCTCTTCTGGGCGCGGAAGAGAAAATAGTCCTGGCATAATAATGTTACAATGCCAGGAATAAAAAGCGTATGCCGCGTGTTAATAATTACAGATATGAGTCCGCCTTGATCAAAACTACTTTGCAAACAAAGCAGTGCTAAAAGTGTTGACATGTTTTTTCAAAAGTAGTATACTTACCACTTGCTGGAGTGCGTATACTAATTACAAGGCGTTATAAAACCCGGAACATGGTAGCGAACAGAGGCCAGGAAACGAAACATTTAGTAGCGTGTCGAACGCATCACTCCCCAACTGTATGTGAGGATACTACTCGACCACATGGAGTCTAGCCTTATCCGTTCAAGATGCAAAACGTCTGGAGGCGCGAGCTAATAGGATAGAGGTGACCAGTGTGGGCTTTTTGCTGTTTCTATTTGGGCGCTCGTTCTGTTTACCTTCTGTGGAGGGGATCGTTGTGTGGACGACTGACAATCAACATGCAGACGTAGAGGAGTAGGAGTAACCGCTTATTGCGCTTGCAAGCGGTTACTTTTCTTGTCATAAGCCGTTTCACAACACAGGCATTATTTGAGGTAATTATCTTTTTTGATTTTTCCGTTTACACGAGAGAGATTCGGTTCCGTTTGTCTCTCGAATTCCTCATGGGCGATTAGGTGAGAGGAGAATATCACGCATGGCAATACGTACGAGGGCTGTTGCCCTACCGGAACGTGTCTCTTTTGCGCGTATCCCGGACATACGACCAATGCCAGGATTAATTCAGATTCAGCTCGACTCCTTTGAATGGTTTAAGAAAGAAGGTCTACGAGAACTTTTTGATGAAATCTCCCCTATCGAAGATTTTACTGGCAAAAATCTAAGCCTGGAATTTATTGTACCACCTGAACCCTTTGGCAAGCCAAAATATTCGGAGGACGAGTGTCGCGACCGCGATGCTACCTACGCCGCACCCTTAAATGTAAAAGCGCGCCTGATTAATAAAGAGACGGGTGAAATCATCGAGAAGGATATCTTCATGGGTGATTTTCCCTTGATGACTAAAGAAGGCACCTTTATTATTAACGGAGCGGAACGCGTGGTGGTAAGCCAGCTCGTTCGTTCTCCTGGTGTTTACTTCACCGTCGATGAAGATGCTACCACCGGCAAAAAACTCTATGCCGCCAAGCTAATACCCGCGCGTGGCGCCTGGCTGGAGTTTGAGACCAGCAATAAAAATCTTCTCACAGTGAAAATTGATCGCAAGCGCAAGCTACCGGTGACGACGCTGCTGCGTGCTATCGCAAGCCTGGCTAAGGATCAGTGGCATGTTGAAAACCTGGATCTTTCTACCGACCAGGGCATTCTTGATGCTTTCCAGGGGGTCGATAACGATCCCACTGTGCGTTATATCCAGGCGACTCTTGACCGCGACCCCGTCAAGAAAGAGGAAGAGGCGCTGCTCGAACTCTATAAGAAGCTGCGCCCGGGCGATCCCGCCACTCTCGATAACGCGCGCTCGCTGGTGAAAAACCTGTTCTTTAACGCGCGCCGTTATGATCTGGGGAGTGTTGGCCGCTATAAATTGAACCGCAAGCTCGACCTTGCTATTCCTCAGAGCCAGCGCATTCTGACGCAGGATGATCTGGTGAATATTGTGCGCCGCCTGGTAATGCTCAACAATGGACGTGGACGTAAGGATGACATTGACCACCTGGGCAATCGTCGTGTGCGCTGCGTGGGCGAGCTGATCCAGACGCAGTTCCGCGTTGGCCTGCTGCGCATGGAACGCGTGGTGAAAGAGCGTATGAGCATTCAGGAGCCCGGGCAAGCCACTCCCAACGCACTGATCAATATCCGTCCCGTTGTGGCGGCGATGAAGGAATTCTTCGGCGGCAGCCAGCTTTCCCAGTTTATGGACCAGACCAATGCTCTGGCCGAGATCGGCCATAAGCGTCGTCTATCCGCCCTGGGACCTGGAGGACTTTCGCGCGAGCGTGCAGGCTTTGATGTGCGCGACGTCCACCAGTCGCATTATGGCCGCATTTGTCCGATTGAAACTCCTGAAGGGCCGAACATCGGTCTGATCGGTAACCTGGCGACGTATGGGCAGATCAACCCTTACGGCTTTATCGAGACCCCTTACCGGCGCGTCTGTAAACGTCTTCCAGCGAACGATCCGCGTTTGATTGGCCGTGAACTGCGCGGCCTCTATGGTCGTGAGCGCGAGGATATCAAGACCGAAAGTGGCGAGGTGCTTTTCAAAGCGCGCAATTTTGTGCGCGTTGATCAGGCGCTCTTCAACAAGCTGTCGCAGTTGTTGGGCGACGCTATGGTGCGGGTGACGCCGTTTGTTACCGATGAAGTTGAGTATCATACCGCCGACGATGAAGAGAACTTCTGGATTGCCCAGTCCAACGCAACGCTGAGCGAGAACGGGGAGTTTGAGGAAGAGCGTGTCCTGGCACGTTACCAGGGTGAGTTCTTCATGGAGAACTCCGACAATATCGATTTCATGGATGTGTCGCCGCGTCAGACTGTAAGCGTTGCCACGGCGCTGATCCCGTTCCTTGAACACGACGACGTGAACCGCGCGCTGATGGGCGCGAATATGCAGCGCCAGGCAGTGCCGCTCCTGCGTCCGCAATCGCCGATTTGTGGCACTGGTATCGAGCGCCAGGTCGCAATCGACTCGGGGCAGGTGGTTATCAGCCAGGTAGAGGGTGAGGTTGTTTCCGCGACGGCGCGCCGCATCGAAGTGGTTGACGAAAATGGCGATGTCCATACCTATCGTTTGCGCAAGTTCGTACGCTCAAACGCTGGCACCTGTATCAACCAGCGCCCGATTGTGCGCAAGGGCGACTATGTAACTGCCGGACAGGTGATCGCCGATAGCTCATCGACTGAGAACGGCGAGTTGGCTCTGGGGCAGAATATCCTGGTGGCCTTTATGAGCTGGGAGGGCGGCAACTTTGAGGACGCTATCCTCATCAGCGAGCGCATTGTCCGCGAAGACCTTTTCACGTCGATTCATATAGAAAAGTACGAGGTCGATGCGCGTGATACTAAGCTCGGGCCGGAAGAGATTACGCGCGATATTCCCAATGTTGGTGAAGAAGGGCTGCGCAACCTTGACGAGCGAGGCATTATCTATGTGGGCGCGGAAGTTGGCCCGCAAGATATCCTGGTCGGCAAAATCACCCCCAAAGGTGAGACCGAGCTGACCGCCGAAGAGAAACTGCTACGCGCCATTTTCGGTGAGAAGGCCCGCGAAGTCAAAGATACCTCGCTGCGGGTCCCGCACGGTGAGCGTGGCAAGGTTGTCGAAGTCAAGGTATTCTCGCGCGATGCAGGTGATGAACTGCCTCCAGGCGTTAATCAGCTCGTGCGCGTGAGCATTGCTCAGAAGCGCAAAATTGGCGCAGGCGACAAGATGGCGGGGCGTCATGGTAACAAAGGCGTCATTTCGCGCGTCCTGCCGATAGAGGATATGCCGTTCCTGCCCGATGGCACACCGGTTGATATCATCCTCAATCCTCTGGGCGTGCCGCACCGCATGAATATCGGGCAGATCATGGAGACACATCTGGGCTGGGCGGCCAGCGTGCTGGGGGTGAAGATTGCCACGCCGGTATTCGACGGAGCGACCGAGGAGGATATCGAGGAGTTCCTGCGCCGGTCCAATCTGCCTGAAACCGGAAAAGTGCAGCTTTATGACGGGCGTACCGGCCAGCCATTCGACCATCCCATTACCGTAGGCTATACCTATATGTTAAAACTGGCCCACCTTGTCGAAGACAAAGTGCATGCCCGTTCGACCGGCCCATACAGCTTGATTACGCAGCAGCCGCTGGGTGGTAAAGCGCAGTTTGGCGGTCAGCGCTTCGGTGAAATGGAAGTGTGGGCGCTGGAAGCGTATGGAGCGGCAAACATTCTACAGGAAATCCTGACAGTGAAGTCGGACGACGTGGTAGGTCGCGTAAAAACCTACGAAGCTATTGTCAAGGGCGAAAATATTCTAGAGCCCGGCGTTCCCGAATCTTTCAAAGTGTTAGTGAAGGAATTGCAAAGCCTGGGCATCAATGTTGAGGTCCTCAATGAAGACGAGCAGAAAATCCAATTTGTTGAGGACACTTCCAATGATGTGATGCCCGAACTGGGTATTAATCTGTCCGGTTTCGAAGGAGACCAATAATGTAGGGATTGCACTGGCGCTCCCGCTCATCTGCTCAGGTGAGCGCGGAGGCCACTCTCTACACCAGGAGGTAGCATGCTCGAAGTAAATGATTTTAACGCTATCCGTATCAGCCTTGCCAGCCCGGAACAGATTCGTAGTTGGAGTTACGGTGAGGTAACGAAACCGGAAACTATTAACTACCGTACGCTTAAACCGGAAAAGGACGGCCTCTTCTGCGAACGCATTTTTGGGCCGACCAAAGACTGGGAATGCTACTGCGGTAAATATAAAAGAGTACGTTTTAAAGGTATTGTTTGCGACAAATGCGGCGTGGAGGTTGCACGCTCAAAGGTACGACGTGAGCGCATGGGCCATATTGAACTGGCGTCGCCCGTGAGCCACATCTGGTACTTTAAAGGCACACCCAGCCGTATCGGTCTCTTGCTAGACCTCTCGCCTCGCAACCTGGAGCGCATCCTCTACTTCGCGCTCTATGTGGTGACGAATATCGACGAAGAGGCTCGCCAGCAGGAACTGATGCGGATCGACGAGGATATGGTCGGCCTGGAGCAAAACCTGGATGAGAAAGTCGTTGAGCGCATTAATAGCCTGAAATCCCAACGTGACAATGCGATTAAAGAGAGCGAAACCCGCTTCTCGACCGTTGACCGCCAGGAAGTCGAAGAGCGCCGCGAGAGCGAGCTCGAAGCGGCTCGCCAGGCTGAGAGCGAAACCCTGGCCCTTTTGCGCGATCAAATGGGGACAAAGGCCGAAGATAACATCATCTTCCCCGTCAACGATCATGTGATTGTGAAGCAGGGAGAGACTGTAGCGTCCAAACATCTGGAAGTCCTGGAGCGCGTCGCTGAGTCGGCCCGCAACGCCATTGCCGAACAGGCTCGGCGGGAGATAGAAGCTGCCCAATCTGAAAGCAAGCGGGAAGCTGATCGCCTGGGCGTCGAATTCCAGGGTCAGATTGATACCGCTCAAACCCAGATGGAGAAAGAGCGCAACGAGGCTCGCCAGCGGCTTGAACAGCTCCGGCGCGACCTCGAAGGGCTCAAGCGTATGGACCTGTTGCAGGAGAACCGTTATCGTGAGCTAAAGGATAACTTCCCTGGCGTTTTCCGCGCCGGCATGGGAGCAGAAGCTGTACGCGAGTTGATCTCGAATATCGATCTGGACAAGCTGGCAGCAGACCTGCGCCACGAGATCAGTTCTACCGTGGGGCAGCGGCGCAAAAAGGCTACCAAGCGTCTGAAAGTCGTGGAGGCGTTCCGCAAGTCGGCCACCTCTCCCGAGTGGATGATTCTCACGGTGCTGCCGGTCCTGCCGCCCGATCTGCGTCCGATGGTCCAGCTTGATGGCGGTCGCTTCGCCACTTCTGACCTGAATGACCTGTATCGCCGCGTCATTAATCGTAATAACCGGCTCAAGAGGCTGTTGGAACTGGGCGCGCCCGAAATCATCATTCGCAATGAAAAGCGTATGTTGCAAGAGGCGTGTGATGCCTTGATCGATAATGGACGTCGCGGACGTGCCGTCGCCGGTTCAGGCAACCACAAGCTCAAGAGCCTTTCAGATATGCTCAAAGGGAAGCAGGGCCGCTTCCGTCAAAACCTGCTTGGTAAGCGCGTAGACTACTCTGGTCGCTCGGTGATCGTCGTCGGCCCAGACTTGAAGCTACATCAATGCGGTCTGCCTAAACGTATGGCGCTGGAACTATTCAAGCCCTTCGTCATGCGCAAACTGGTCGAGCAGAACTTCGCTCACAACATCAAGAGCGCCAAGCGTTTTGTCGAGCGAGTCAAGCCGGAAGTCTGGGATGTCCTGGAAGACGTCATCAAGAACCATCCGGTCTTGCTCAACCGCGCTCCCACGCTGCACCGTCTTGGTATTCAGGCATTCGAAGCTGTACTGGTTGAGGGGAGCGCCATTCAACTGCACCCGCTGGTCTGTTCGGCCTTCAACGCTGACTTTGACGGCGACCAGATGGCGGTACACGTTCCGCTCTCTGAAAAAGCGCAGGACGAGGCGCGCCAGTTTATGATGTCAACGCGTAACCTGCTCTCGCCCGCCCAGGGTGATCCGTCAATCGGAGCCAGCCAGGATATGGTGCTTGGCTGCTTCTATCTGACACAGGACCGTCCCGACAAGAAAGGCGAGGGGCGTGTCTTCACCGATAGCAACGAAGCCCTGCTGGCGCATGAACACGGCATCGTTGACTTGCAGGCCCGCATCAAGGTGCGCATGAGTGACGTAGATGTCTATGATCTGGCCCCGCCTGAGAAGGCGACCATGCATGCCAATGGCAAGCCGGTTGAGACTACCGTGGGACGGATCATCTTCAACGAAGCTTTGCCTGAGAGATTGCGTTTCAAGAACTACGCGATGAAGAAAGAGAACTTGAGACAGATCATCACAGACTGCTTCAAAGAGTATGGCCGCGTCAAAACTACCGAGCTGGCCGATGAGATCAAGCGGCTTGGCTTCCACTATGCTACGAAGGCGGGCGCGACCATCGCTATCAGCGATGTTAAAGTGCCGATAAGCAAGCAGGAAGAGCTGGCGAAAGCCGATAGCAAGATTGCCGAACTGGAAGAGCAATTCCGTGACGGTCTCATTACCGATAATGAGAAGTACCAGCAGACTATCGATATCTGGAACGAAGTTACCGATAACGTCGCCAAAATGGTGGAGGCCACGCTGGACCCCTATGGGGCCATCTACACCATCGCCAAGTCTGGCGCCACGAAGGCCAAGTTCCAGCAGATTCGTCAGCTATCGGGTATGCGCGGTCTGATGGCAAGCCCGTCCGGCAAGATCATCGCCATTCCTATTCGTGGAAACTTCCGCGAAGGCTTGAGCGTGTTGGAATACTTTATCAGTAGCCACGGCGCTCGTAAGGGACTGGCCGACACAGCCTTGCGTACGGCAGAATCAGGCTACCTGACGCGCCGCCTCATCGACGTTGCGCAGGATGTCATCGTCACCGAAGAGGACTGTGGCACCACCGATGGTATTCTGATTACCGAGGAAGATTCGCACGAGATGGGGCTGGAAAACAGCCGCAGCCGTTTAATCGGTCGTGTGCTGGCAGAGGCCATCCCCGGCCTGGAGCACATCGAAGTGAACGAGGAGCTAACCGATGAGGCTGTAGACGAGATCGTCAATGTGGGGATTAAATCGGTGCGCGTTCGCTCCGTACTGGTATGTCAGACGAGGCGAGGCATCTGCTCCAAGTGTTATGGGCGCGACCTGGCCGCCAATGCGCTGGTACGCAGCGGTGCCGCGGCTGGTATTATCGCGGCACAATCGATTGGTGAGCCTGGCACGCAGCTCACTATGCGTACCTTCCACACCGGAGGTATCGCGGGCGCGCAAGGTGACATCACACAGGGTCTGCCGCGCGTGGAAGAGTTGTTCGAAGCGCGCGTTCCTAAGGATAAAGCGGAGATCAGCGAAATCGATGGCGTCGTCGAAATTGTGAAGGACGAGGCCAATGGCGCTCGCACAGTGCGCGTCGTCTCGGTCAATGTCTTCTTCGACGAGTATCCGCTGCCAGAGGGATCGCAGGTCCTGGTCAACGACCATGATCGTGTGCAAAAAGATCAGATCATTGCGTTGATGCCAGCGGAGGATGGCGGCGAGCCGGTAGGCGTGATGGCGCGTACCGAGGGTGAAGTGGTGATCAACCAGGATGGCCCGCTCACCATTCGCTTCGAGGAGCGTGACGAGCGTTCGTATCCGATCCCGGCAGCGCGCAACATCATTGTCAGCAACGGCCAGAAGATCCAGGCCGGTACGGCTATCACCTCCGGGCAGCGGGACCCGCAAGATGTCCTGCGTATCCAGGGGCGAGAGGCGGTCCAGATCTACCTGGTCAAAGAGGTGCAGCGCGTCTACCGTAACACCGGTGTCTATATTAATGACAAGCACATCGAAGTCATCATTCGTCAGATGTTGCGCCGCGTCAAAGTGGACGATCCCGGCGATACCGAGATGCTGCCCAACGACCTGGTTGATCGTTTCATCTATGCTGACACCAACGCGCGTGTACTGGCGGAAGGCGGCGAACCTGCCACCGCGCAGACCGTGCTGCTGGGCGTCACCAAAGCGTCGCTCAACACCGACAGCTTCCTGGCGGCGGCCTCCTTCCAGGAGACGACGCGCGTGCTGACGGAAGCGGCGATAGAGGCGCAGACGGACCACCTTGTGGGTCTGAAAGAGAACGTCATCATTGGTAAGCTCATTCCCGCCGGTTCTGGCATAGCGCAACGTCGCCGTGAGCAGCTTGCGCGCCAGCAGGCGGCTGCGGCCCGCATCCCCTCGACTCCGGTTGCGGCGGGGGTAGGAGCCGGTAGTAACGTCGTAGCAGGTACTCTTGGTACCAGTATCCTGGGCTTAACACTTGACAGCGACGAGAATGAGTGATATCATAAGCAACCGCGTATGAGTGAAAGAGAAGTCGCGGATAGCTCTGCTATCCGCGCTTACTTAAAAAGAGGACAGGGAGGATCTTTCCTTGCCGACAATTAATCAACTGGTCCGAAAGGGCCGCTCGCAGAAGCAGAAAAAAGTGAAGGCTCCGGCGTTGTTATATTCGTACAACGCATTGAAAAACAGGACTTCACGCCTGCGTGGGTCACCGCAGAAGCGGGGCGTTTGCACTCAGGTGCGTACGATGACGCCCAAAAAGCCGAATTCGGCAATGCGTAAGATTGCTCGTGTTCGCCTCTCCAACCAGATGGAGGTCACCGCGTACATTCCCGGTGAAGGGCATAATTTACAAGAACACTCCGTGGTGCTCATTCGTGGAGGTCGCGTGAAAGACCTGCCGAGTGTGCGTTACCACATTGTCCGTGGCACGCTAGATAGCGATGGCGTCTCTAAACGCCGCCGAGGCCGCTCTAAATATGGAGCCAAGCGACCAAAGCCCGGGCAGGCCGCTGCCGCTAAAGGTGGCAGGCGCTAAACGTTGTAAAGATGCAGGGCTGGTCGGTGAATCGCACATCACTGATGTTGTAGGAAAGTAATTACAGCTATTGGTGATCGTCGGATGTTCTCCTGGTTTTGCCTTTATTTAGATAGGCGATGACCGTTAAGAGGAAAGGCATCCGCGTGTAGGCGTCCGAAAGAGATTGAGAGGTAGCTCCCCAATCGAATCGACGCCTTTTCTGGTGTCTGCTAATTGTCTCATCCGGCGCGGTGGGACGCGTGTAATCGAGCAAGCTTTAGAACGGAACAAGCTTCTATCTGGTTCCAGGAGAATACTGAGGAGGCGGACCTTGCCAAGACGTAAAAGAGTCGTGCGTCGGCCTGATGTGCCGGATGCAAAATACAGGAGCCGCAATGTGGCTCGTTTTACAAGCAAATTAATGTTAGATGGCAAACGCAGCCTGGCTGAGCGCATCATCTATACCGCCTTTGATATCATCGAGGCGAAGCAGAAGCGGGCGCCGCTAGATGTCTTCGAGCAGGCATTGAAGAATGCCACGCCGAGCATCGAGGTGAAGCCCCGGCGCGTTGGCGGCTCAACCTACCAGGTGCCGGTCGATGTGCGTAAAGATCGCGGCAATGCGCTGGCAATGCGCTGGCTGATTCGCTCTGCGCGCAATCGTAGCGGCAGATCGATGGCAGAGAAGCTTGCCAGCGAGTTGATGGATGCAGCAGCGGGCCAGGGGGCGACTATTAAAAAACGTGAGGAGACCCATAAAATGGCGGAGTCTAACAAGGCTTTCGCTCATTATCGCTGGTAACTATACATTATGCCAAGAGAATTCCCACTCGAAAAAACACGAAATATTGGTATCATCGCTCATATTGATGCTGGTAAGACAACCACCACTGAGCGTATCCTCTTCTACACCAAGAAGATTCACCGCATGGGTGAGGTGCATGAAGGGGCTGCGACGATGGACTGGATGCCCCAGGAGCAGGAACGTGGCATCACTATCACGTCTGCCGCGACGACCTGTTTTTGGCAAGATTACCGCATCAACATCATCGATACCCCCGGCCACGTCGATTTCACGGCGGAAGTCGAACGCTCTCTGCGTGTCCTGGATGGTGGCGTTGTCGTCTTTGATGCTGTCGCCGGCGTAGAGCCACAGTCAGAGACGGTCTGGCGTCAAGCAAATAAGTATAATGTTCCCCGTATCTGTTTTGTCAATAAAATGGATCGCACCGGGGCCGACTTCTGGCGCACTATCGAGATGATCCGCGAGCGCCTGGGAGCTGCGCCTTTACCGATCCAGATCCCTATCGGGCGCGAGAGCAGTTTTAAAGGGTTTATCGATCTTATCGAGCAGCAGGCAATTGTCTTTACCGATGACCTGGGCACAACGTCGGAACATACTCAGATCCCCACGGGGATGGAGGCGGAATATCAACAGCACCGCGAGGCGCTAATTGAGCGTATCGCCGAGACCGACGAAGAATTGACTCTCAAATACCTTGAGGGTGAGGAAATTTCCAGGGAAGAGTTGATTGCAGCCCTTCGTAAAGCTACCATATCCGGGGCTCTGGTGCCGGTACTTTGTGGTAGCGCCCTGAAAAATAAGGGCGTACAGGCAATGTTGGACGCCGTTGTCGCTTTCCTTCCCTCTCCTCTCGATATTCCACCCACCATCGGTATTAACCCCGATACGCAAGAGACCGTTACACGCGAAGCCAGCGATACCGCGCCATTCAGCGCCCTGGTTTCCAAAATTGTCTCCGATCCCTATGTGGGTCGCCTTGCCTACCTGCGCGTTTACTCCGGCACCCTGACAAAGGGCGCTTCGGTAGAAAATAGCGTGAAGGGCAAGCCGGAACGTATCGGACGTTTGCTGCGCATGCATGCCAATCATCGTGAGGATATTGACGAGATTCGAGCGGGAGATATCTGCGCCGCCGTGGGGCTGCGCAACACATTCACGGGCGATACGCTGTGCGATCCCAGTCACCCGGTAGTGCTGGAGTCCATCGTTTTCCCTGAGCCGGTAATCGAAATTGCTATCGAGCCCAGGACGCGTGCGGACCAGGACAAAATGGCAATCGCGCTGAACAAGCTTGCGGAAGAAGATCCCACGTTCCAGTTGCGTACAGATGTGGAGTCAGGCCAGACCATTATCCGTGGTATGGGCGAACTGCACCTGGAGGTAATCGTAGATCGGATGTTCCGCGAGTTTAAAGTTGAGGCGAATATCGGTCGTCCACAGGTCGCCTATCGAGAAACCATCACCCGCGAGGCGCAGGCGCAAGGTAAGCACGTACGCCAGACCGGCGGCCACGGTCAGTACGGCGATGTATGGATCAGAGTCGCCCCCAACGAGCGGGGCAAGGGCTTTGAGTTTGTCAATGCTATTATCGGCGGCGTTGTACCGAAAGAATACATCAAGCCGGTCGAAAATGGCGTGAGAGAGACCCTGGAGAATGGCATTATAGCCGGATTTCCAATGATCGACGTAAAGGCAACACTTTACGACGGCTCATATCATGAAGTTGACTCCAGTGAAATGGCCTTTAAAACTGCTGGCTCCATTGCCATCAAGGAGGCCGCACGCAAAGCTGGTCCCATTCTCCTTGAACCTATTATGTTGGTGGAAGTGACGACCTCTGAAGAGTTCTACGGTGATGTGATCGGCGATATCAATCGCAGGCGTGGAACTATCCTGGGTATGGAGAGCCGAGGAGCGATGCATGTGGTACGGGGCTATGTTCCTCTTGCCGAAATGTTCGGTTATGTGAACGATCTCCGTTCTATGACAAGCGGGCGAGCAAGTTACTCAATGGAGTTTGCCCACTACGATCCAGTACCTAAAAATATTGCTGATGAGATTATTGCAAAATCAAGTCGGTAATCGCTCGTGGCGACACAAGGGTGCGATAGCTCGTGCCCTTGTAGCGGCCCGATAACAACGGATGTAGGTTTTCTATGCCAACATCCTTCTGTTAACCTGTTATCTTAGCAACAGTACGATTGCGTACCCTGACCCGGTGCCGAATTCAGGGAACAGGCCGACCGGGTAGCTTTATCTTTACCTGCTCGCCACATTGTTGTGGGAGCAAGACTGAAACGAAGAGGAAGAGAAATGGCGAAGAAGAAGTTCGAGCGGACTAAACCGCATGTGAACGTAGGCACGATAGGACACATCGACCACGGCAAGACGACCCTGACTGCGGCCATCACCAAAGTGCTGGCCGCCGCTCAGCTTGCCAAATACACAGCCTTTGACCAGATCGACAAGGCGCCCGAGGAGCGAGAGCGGGGCATCACCATCGCGATAGCGCACCTGGAGTACGAGACGGAGCAGCGGCAC
>DATGMF010000081.1:0-115664 GCA_035293765.1 Ktedonosporobacter sp. | reverse complement strand
GCGGCGCGAGAGCGCGGTCATATTATCGAACGCGGCCATGGCAATCGGCGTGATGCCTCTTTCGGACCCACCTGCGATCATGGCTTTGGCATCGCCACGGCGAATGGTTTCCCAGGCTTCGCCTACCGTATTGGCGCTGGTCGCGCAGGCGGATACAGCAGCCCAGTTCGGCCCTTTCGCGCCCGTCATAATGGAGACAAGCCCCGGCGCTCCATCGATGATCATCATATTGATGAAGAATGGGCTGATGCGGTCAGGTCCTCGATCAAAAAGGACTTTGAACTGGTCATGCAGCGTGACCAGCCCGCCAATGCCACTGCCGATGTACACGCCGATGTCGTTGGCATTCTCTTCGGTGATCTGCAAGCCCGCCTGGGCAAGCGCCTGCTTAGAGGTTGCGATAGCGATATGCTCATAGGGGTCGCTGCGGCGAATTTCTTTGCGGTCCATATAGAGGGATGGATCAAAGTCCTTGATCTGCGCACCGAAATGAATACGAAACTGGCTCGTATCATATCCGGTGATCTCGGCCACGCCGGATTTGCCCTGGCAAAGCGCTTCCCAGCTCGAAGCCAGGTCGTTTCCAACCGAGGTGACTAAGCCGAGACCCGTCACAACTACTCGAGACATAGTGTTTTCCTCCCTCTGATAAAATGGCGCACTGCAAACGCCCCAACTACTCTTTTATTCCTAATGATGCGGCCTCTTCTTGTAAGAAACGAGTATAGGTTTCTCCACGAATGAAGCCTTCGTGACGCAACAAACGCTTGTGAAACGGAATGGTCGTTGTGATGCCCTCGATAATATACTCGTCGAGCGCGCGCTGCATGCGAGCAATGGCTGCTTCACGCGTTTCGGCCCACACGATCAACTTTGCCAGCAGCGAGTCATAATGCGGCGGAACGCTGTAGCCCGCGTAGAGATGGCTATCGACCCGCACCCCTGGCCCGCCGGGCGGCAAATACTTTTCTATGATGCCGGTTTGTGGCCGGAAATCGTGTTCCGCATCCTCTGCCGTGATGCGACATTCAATGGCATGGCCACGCAGGTGTATGTCTTCCTGCTCAAGCTGGAGTGGCATTCCGGCGGCAATGCGAATCTGCTCTTTGACCAGGTCGGTACTCGTCACCATCTCGGTTACAGGATGCTCTACCTGCAGGCGCGTATTCATCTCCATGAAATAATAGCGGTCCTGCTCATCCATCAGAAATTCGAGCGTTCCGGCATTGCGGTAGCCGATTTGCTCGACGGCGCGGATGGCCTTCGTGCCTATTTCCTCGCGTAGTTCCGGCGAGAGCAACGGGCTGGGAGACTCTTCGAGTACCTTCTGGTGACGCCTCTGACACGAACAGTTGCGCTCACCCAGGTAGACGCCGTGTCCAAAATTGTCGACCAGCACCTGAATCTCGATATGCCGCGCCCGTGCAAGATAGCGCTCAAGATAGAGGCCATCATCGCGAAAGGCCTCGCGCACCTCGTTCTGCGCTGTCGTGAAGACGCGCTCAAACTCGTCCGGGCGTTTCACCAGGCGGATGCCGCGTCCGCCGCCGCCGGCTGCTGCTTTGAGCATCAAAGGAAAACCGATTTCCTTTGCCGCTTCCAGGCCTTCAGCAAGGGTACGCAGCACAGGCGTCCCCGGCAGCATTGGCAAGCCCAGCTCGGCCATTGCCTCACGCGCCGATACTTTATCGCCCATCAGCGCCATAACCGAGGCGGAAGGGCCGATGAACGTGATATGCGCATCCGCGCAGATTTGGGCAAAGCTGGTATTCTCCGAAAGAAAGCCATACCCGGGATGAATGGCATCCGCGCCGGTTATCATGGCCGCGCTGATGATATTGGGAATGTTCAGGTAACTCTTGCCACTGGCACCTGGCCCGATACAGATATGCTCGTCCGCCATCAATACAGGCAAGGAATCGCGATCAGCTTCAGAGTGGGCAATCACGCAGGGAATACCCATTTCGCGACATGCTCGTATGACGCGCAGCGCTATTTCGCCCCGGTTGGCGATCAAAATTTTACGAAACATAGATGATTGTGGGTTCCACAAAGCTCCTCTGCAAGATACTCCCATCAAGAGATGGGAAGTGTATGCTATTATACCATGAGAACGCGACAAGGGGCTAGATGCTTTGCCGCCCCGATGGAGATTCTTCGCTGCCCTCAGAATGACACGATGAAGGAGCCTCCTTCATCGCGTCATTCTGAGGGCAGCGAAGAATCTCCTGGAAAGAATAACTCTCCCTGGTTCCAATCTTCTTTTAGTACTTATGTTCGCCTTTCATTCTCAAGAATTGGAGAAAGTTTAAAGGGTTCCAGCTCTTGTTTTCATATCGATCAAGCTAATACATCCAACGTATGAAAAGAGCGAGGAAAGCAAGAGGAGGCTCATGGGAAGCCCGTTCTGTCAAAAAGGAGAGGAAGCGTTTAGCGTGGTGTGGGAAGAAGTGGGGAAAACGCTATCCGCTTCCTTAATTAACACGAAAAACTCAGTAGAAAAGTGACAGGAAAACTGTGGAATTTTTTAATGCCCGCGAACTGCTTGTGGATGAATGGGCAGGCCAACCGAATAGCGTGCTGCGAAAAAAACAACCAGGGAGATAGAGAAGAATTGGAATAATGTCAAGTCAGAGATGAATAGTCAAAAGTAGTTGAGCATCAAAATATCATGAATTTGAACAAAGTTTCTATTACAACTGAACATCGTAGTAGCAACAAGCATTCGCTCAATCGAATTTTATAAAATTTAATTGTTTACGTCTTAGTATCAAGAGAGAAAGTTAAGATAGTACTCTGACTGCTTCTTTATTAGGAATATTTGGTTGAAGAGTTTTCTTTATTTTCTCGAAGTAAGTATAATTCAATTGTATTTTATGAAGTTCCAGGATATAATGCAAATAAAGCTCAGCATATCACTCAGGATGAGCTTTACTTGCATTGTATACCGCTGAAAAAAGGAGAATCATATTGGCTAAAGTAGCGACCTTAAATGACCTTGCAATGGATGTAGCCATCGATGCTGCGAAATCGGCCGGCGAAATCCTTCTGAAGCACTACAGGGAGGGCATGTATAGAACGGCATGGAAACAGGATACTTCGTTGCAGACAACAGCTGACCTCGAGTCGGAAAAAGAAATCATAGATAAAATCCTTAGTAGATTCCCGGGTCATAGCATAGAGAGCGAAGAGCGGGGCCCGGTGTCCACATCGTCTTCGTATAAGTGGCTCATAGACCCGCTTGATGGGACAGAAAACTTTGTTCTCGGCATTCCCTATTTCTCATCTAGTATTGCCCTGTGTGAGGAGGGCAAACCGATAATTGCTGTGGTTTATAACCCGGTATCCGATGATCTTTACACCGCTAAAGAAGGTGATGGAGCCTTTCTTAACGGAAGACGGATATATGTTTCTAATGAAGTTGAGTTGAAACGTGCCAGGGCGTGTTTCATTCCAGATTTTGCGACCAAACGAATGCGACAGACAGCCTGCCTGCGAGACAAGCTTTACTACGAGTGCAGAAGAGTGTTGGATACCTGGTCTCCCGCTCTCGATTGGTGCCTGGTTGCAAATGGGAAAGCTGATTTCGTTGTAAGCGTAGCCGGAAATCCCTTACATCCAGATGCAGGGACTTTAATACTTGAAGAAGCTGGAGGGAAGATAACAGACTTCGAAAATCGTACATTCGAATACAAGAATACGGGATGTATTGTTGGAAGTAATTCGTTGCTGCACGACCAATTATTGCAATTGGTAAGTGAGCATTACACGTAAAGGATTACATGCATATGATCGTGACTAGAGGAATCTTGCCTGGAATAACGTTGTTGGATGCTGTAGAAGCAGTAGTATCAGCTATCGATGCTCGGAACTGTTCTTTTGGTCACAGTATACGTGTCGCTTCCTATGCAGTACAAATTGCGGAGGCTGCTGGCTGGCAACAACAAATGTTGGAACAAATACAGCTTGGAGCCCTCCTACACGATATCGGGCAGATTTATTGGCCTGATACGATCATAGAAAAGCAAGGGGTTTCTCTTACTGAAGAGGAGCGAGAAATCATTGAGTCTCATACGCTAAAAGGTGTTGAACTCATAAAGGGCTGGCCTTCTCTTAGTTTTGTTGAACCTTATATCCTTTATCATCAAGAATGGATCGATGGTAGCGGCTACCCATTCGGACTGAAAGGAGACGCATTGCCTGACGAAGTACAGGTAGTTTCACTCGCCGATGTATATGAGGCCCTGAGCCATCCAAGAAAGTACAAGGAACGCTTAGGATTCTCTTCCGACAAAGCTGTGGAAATTATGACCGAGATGAAAGGTAGACGTTGGAAATGCGAGCTATTTGACGTGTTTGTCCATGTTGCCAGAGACTGGTAATAGTGCTTAAAAAGACAAGACCAATACAATGCAAGATAAGGCGCCCACACCGAATCCTCATCACTTAGTTGCTCTTCTTGAGAAATATGCAACACGGATTTTCGCGTTGCTGATAGTTCTTGTTTGTTTCATTTTATTTTATTTCGGCCCACTGCTTGTGCCCAGCTATCAAGCCGTGTTCATCTCTGTTTCTACCTCTTTGCTCGCCTCTCTTATTTTTGCCCTTATTTACAGCTCTGTAGTTGAACACCATCACATGCGGGTAATAAATAATGAGCTATCCATCAGTGTCAAAGATGCTGTAAATGAGATGAAGGAACTTCAACAGGATAATATTAGAAGAATCACTGACTTAACTTTAACGAAAATAGCGGAGATCCAGAGTACTTACTCTCATGAAATCGCACTTCATTTCCGAGAGCTTATTCCATCAGATTATTTCCCACCGTCTAATGAGCCTGATCCGAGGTTCAATAATGTTCTGAGTACTGCATTATCAAAAAGCCATTTATATTTGTTTAAGGGCGTGACGGGCAGATTTATTCCTGCCAGGCTTTCCGTAGTGAACCACCACAATTTAACCTGCAAAATTTTATTGATAGATCCAGCTAATGAAGATCTATTACATCTCTATATCAGGGATAGATTCGGCGGTAATATAGGCAATACCGATATGGCAGAACGTGTTAAAAGGGTCAAAGAAGAAATCTTTATGACCATCGTAGATTTATTCGACCAGGCACGATGGACCTCTATCGATATTAAAATGTATCATGGCCCAATCTTTTATCGAACAGAAATTTTTGACGATCAGGTCTTTATCTCTTACTTCACAGATAAGATGCCAACTGCTTTTCCTACTACTTACCTTTACAATAAAGGCAGTTTTTTCTATACAGCTTTTTTAACAGATTTTAATCAGACCTTTGATCTTGCACCCATATCAATACCCTTTAACTCAAGAAGTACTGAACAGGACCTTCTCAAAATCCTCATACAGATTGGATGTGATGTTGGACGGTTATCGCAATTGCGCAATAAAGCTGCGCAATTTAGGGAAAATTTCCTGGGTAAAAATTGACCAGGTATTTGATACTTGTCTATTTTCCCATTAAATCGCTACCCCGAAAATCGCATTCAACAGCCACAAAACCACCAGAAATGTGACGGAGATGGTCGTGATCCAGGCCAGGATATTGGAGGCGGTTTTATTGACACGACGCCCCATCAGGCGGCGATTGTTTATGAGCAGGATGACGAAGACGAGCAGGATCGGCATCATGGCCGCATTCACGTCCTGCAGTATGATGAGTACCTGGATAAATGGCAGGCCTGGAATGAGCGAGACGATCACGCCCAGGACGATCATGCCGGTAAAGATGGACTGGAAGACAGGTGCTTCCCGGAAGCTGCGCGATACACCGCGTTCAAACCCAAATGCTTCAGAGATACCATAGGCTGTGGTGAGCGGTAACACTGCGCCGGCGAGCAGCGAGGCTCCGAACAGGCCCAGCCCGAAGAGCAGCGAGGCGTACTGGCCGGCGAATGCGCGCAGAGCAAATGCCGCGTCAGCAGCGGTATTGACAACCTGGTGGGCAACGAAGAGCGTCGCGCCGGTGGCGATAATCATAAATGCCGAGATGATATTGGAGAAAATGGTGCTGCTATAGACATCAACTTTCTCATACACGTACTCTTCCATGCGGATGCCCTTGTCGGCAACGGCTGACTGGAGGTAAAAGAGCATATAGGGACTGAGCGTCGTGCCAACGAGGGCAGCCGTGGTAGGCCAGTAGTTTGCATCCATGCTGAGGCGGGGCGCGATGAATCCTTTAGCAACCTCGTGCCAGCTGGGATGCGCGGCAAAAGCGGCAGGAATATAGGCCAGGAAACCAAGCGAGATAATCAGGAAAACGATCTCTACACGCCGGTAGGTTCCGCGCGTGACGAGCCACCAGAGTATCAGTCCGGAGAGGGGAACGACCAGGTAAATAAGCGGCGTGTACGGGTCATCCGCCAGTACCTGGACGCTGGCGGCGATTCCGATAAACTCTGAGATTGTTACGCCGGTATTGGCGACCAGTAGCGCCAGCATTGCCAGCACCGTCCAGCGGACTCCAAACTGCTCGCGGATCAGGTCGGATAGCCCTTTGCCGGTTACGGCCCCCATACGCGCGCACATCTCCTGTACGATGCCCACAAAGACGGCGGTGATCGCGAGCGCCCACAGCAGATTGTATCCATAGCTGGCTCCTGCCGAGGAATAGGTTGCTACTCCGCCGGCATCATTTCCCGCGTTGGCGGCGATGATGCCTGGCCCCAGAATGGCTAAGAGCCGGAAAATGGGCGACATGCGACGAAAACGCGGGCGGGAGCGTTCGCGTCTTCTGGACTGAGCGCGGTCTTGTAAGCTGGTTGCTGGTGCTTGCTGATCTGGAGTTTTCATCAGGAATCCATCCGGGTATGGGTGGTTATGCAGATAATCTGAGCTATTTGGTTATCGCAAACTATTCTTCCTGAAGGATAGTAACACGCCAGAGGGGGTCAGGGCAAGCTATTGGAGAGCCGGAATGTGGAACTCCAGCTCTCCAGGGGGATTCTCCGGATATGGTAATTTTGCGCTTGAACCATTTCAGGATTGGGCGACGTTGGGTGGGGGGCTCGGAACTTCAATACCGAATTGCTGGGCGTACTCCGCATTGAGCCGGGACCAACCGAACTTCATCGCCTCGCCACCAACGATGCGGCCAATGGGAGTTCCGCTGAGAAGGTGATCCAGAACATCCAAACAAATGTGCCACCCGGCAGCACCCATTGAGATGAAGCGGCGATTGATGTCGTGCCACAGCGTCAGGCGCGTGCCACCATTAAAGGCTTCGAGTTCCCACCGCATAGCGTAGCCGCCCCAGTTGTACTCAAGCACCGAAGGCGCGTCGGCTCGCGTCACTTTTGTTTCGGAAACCGGCGACGTGGGCGCTCCCACGTTGGTGAGCTTCACTGTGACTCCAGCCGTACCCAGGCTCCTATCGGCTTCAAAAGGAGCCCACTCGCGCAGGTGCGCAGGGTCGGTCAGCGCCTGCCAGACTTTTTCCGGCGGGTGGCGCAGTTCTCGCACGAGAATGAGCGTCCACTTCTCTCCGTCCTTTCGTACCTGCGCCCCACTGGCCGCACCCGGTGTGTACTGCTCTCGATAGGTCATCTTCTTCTCCTTGTCTTCTTTACGTTGGTGGTGATTGATCCATATGATCGAGGTGGCGTTCGAGAGCATCTACATGAGCGGACCAGAACCGGCGGAACGGAGCCAGCCAGGCATCCACCTCCTGAAGTGCTTCAGGTTTCAGCCGGTAGAGACGGCGCTGTGCGTCCACTGTGGCTTCCACGAAACCGGCCTCGCGCAGCACGCGCAAGTGCTTTGACACGGTCGGCTGCGGCATACGAAGCTGACGCGCGATCTCTCCAACCGACTGTTGTGACGAAGCTAACAGGCTCAATATCGCGCGCCGGTTCGGCTCCGCAATGATTTCGAACACAGATTCCACTCGCTTGGTATACTCCTCAGAGCATATGCTTGTCAAGGTATATCAGGGCAGGATGCCCAGGCGGCGGTTTCAGTTGGCCTGGCCTCCTGCCCTCTAACCGTCTTTAATGGCGTGCCAACTGGGTGAGCTGAATGAGGTTGCCACAGGTGTCATTCAGCATTGCAATGGTCGAGGCGGTCACGTCAGTGGGAGGCATTGTGAACTCGGCGCCGCGGGCCTTGATCCGCTCGTAGTCGCTCTTGATGTCGTCGGTAAAAAACATGGCCGCGGGCTGGCTCTGTTGAAAGACCGCTTGCTGATACGTTTTGGCCGCAGGGTTGTTGTTTAGCGCCAGTTGCAGTTCAGTGCCGTTCGGCTCCTCGGGTGAGGCCACCGTCAGCCAGCGATATGGACCCTGACTGAAATCGGCCTTCTTGACAAAGCCCAGTACTTCCGTATAGAAGCGCAACGCCTTGTCCTGATCGTCTACATATACCGTCGTCAGTTTGATTTTCATCGCGTTCTCCTCCATCACGTTTGCGGTTTAGGGCCGCGTCGTCTTCCTTTACTTTGGTGGTGATTGATCCATGCGTTCGAGGGCATCCACATGAGCGAGCCAGAACCGACTGTTGTAACATGGCCCGGAGGCTCAATAGCGCGCAGCAGCTCGGCTCCGCAGCGATTTCGAACACAGGTTCCACTTCCTTAGTATACGCTGTGAGGTATATACTTGTCAAGGTATATAAGGATGGAGATCGCAGTCGAATCTCGCAAGGTTTTTGCCCAAAAGGACTGACCACCTCTTTCAAGCATCATATGACCAGGGGTCCATCAGGACCCCTATATTTACTATTTTCTATACAAGAGCTTCCAATTACGGTACAGTATAGTAAATGGGCAGATTTGCTATATGTGCGCGATCCTATGGATAGAGATGAAATATGATGAATGATAACGGTATATCACGCATGCCTACGATAACGGCATTAGGGCGATATCGCATCTTGCGGCGGATCGGCAGGGGTGGCATGGGCGATGTGTGGCTGTGCGAGGACCCGCGTTTACAGCGCCAGGTTGCGATCAAGACGCTGCCAGCTCATAGCCAGAGCGACCATGAGTATGCGCTGCGCTTCGAGCGCGAGGCCCAGGCGGCTGCGGCCCTGAATCACCCGCATATCCTTCCTATTCATGATTATGGTCAACAATTGCTACCAGGTACACAAAGCATAACCTACATCGTGATGCCGTATATTGGAGGCGGATCGCTGGCGGAGCGCATTGCGCAACAGAGCGCAAACAACCAGCTCATGCCGGTGGAGGAAGCCATCACATTTCTTGAACAGGCGGCAGAGGCTATCGATTATGCGCACGAGCGCGGCATCGTGCATCGTGATATCAAGCCTGGCAATATGCTGCTGCGCAATGATAACTGGCTGCTGCTGGCCGACTTTGGCATTGCCCGCATGCTTTCCAGTTCGGACCATCTAACGCAGACCGGAAGAGGCTTTGGCACGCCCGAATATATGGCCCCCGAACAGGCGCGCGGCAAAGCGGTGCCAGCCAGCGACAACTACAGCCTCGCGGTGATTGCCTATCAATTGTTCACCGGTCGCCTGCCCTTTAGCGCCGATACAGCTTATGCCATCACCATTCAGCATATGACGATGCGCCCGCCAGCTCCGCGACAATTCAATCCGGCCATCTCGCCAGCATTGGAACAGGCTCTGCTGCTGGGGCTCGCCAAGCAGCCTGCCGAGCGACCTGCGACGGCACTGGCCTTTGTTGAGGGGCTACAGCGCGAACTGGCCCACGCGCCTTTCGCGGTAACGCTCCCCTCTACGCCGTCGGAACCGACTCAAACGCTGCCCGCGCGTCAACCCGATTACGTTGTAACTGACCAGAATTACAATGTAACCGAACCAGGTCCGATAGCGGCTGATGAGCGACCGCCGCAGCCCGAACAGCCAACGACGGAGGCTATCAGTAAAGCAGATCGCAAGCGCACAGGCATATCGAGGCGCAGAGTGCTGGTGAGCGGAGGCGCGGCGTTAGCCCTGGTTGGCGGCAGCTTCGGCGCGTGGACGTTCCGCGACCAGCTCCGCGACGCTATTCACATAACGCTGTTGCCAGGGACAACGCCCACAGCACAACCCCACCCCAGGCCGAGTCCCACGCCCGACCCCAACGGTCCCGCGTTGATCCTGCAAGGACATTTCAAACCTGTAACTTCGCTGGCGTGGTCGCCGCAAAAGAATATGCTGGCCTCGGTATCAGACGACGATTCGCTGCTGCTGTGGGATATCGAGCAGTTGTACCAGCAGAGATCGGCGGCGGCCAAGCCCACGCCAACGGCTAACAAGACAATTACTCTTGGCAATACCATGCTGCTTGGCTGGTCGCCTGATGGCAAGATGCTGGCTGTGGCGAATAGCAGTCTAGAAGCGTTTAAAAATACAGGCATTACTATCTATGCGGGCGATCTGAGCGGGCCTGCGCCTGGATACGAGAATACACTTGAGATCAACTCGCTGTCTCTAAATGGTATTGGTTGGATGCAGAAGAAGTACTTGATTGCAGTAGCTAATCCTATCGATACGAACAAAAATGCATTTGATCTGTGGATATGGGATACGACGCAACCCAAACAAGCGGTCACCCATGTTGCATTACCAGGAATGCTCTCTCCTGCTCTCAATACGTTCCCGCCGGTACTGGCAACGCCGCCTGATGGCTCGATGATGGCCTTCGCGCTTACCAATGGCCTGAGCATGGGGCAGGTCACATCGGCAAACAACAAAGTGCAGTGGAAAGCGAATGCAGGCTTGTTGACATTTAATGATCCACTTATCACCGGCGTCAATGCTCTTACCTGGTCGCCTGATGGCAAGAGTATTGGGGCGCTCAATAATGCGGGGAACTCGACGATGGCCTATTGGAACAGGCAGGGAAGCCGGTGGCAATCTTCAGCGAAAGTTCAGGTAAGTGCGACATTAACGACAATGGCATGGTGTCCAGCTCCTACCAGTTCGCTGGTGGCAACAGGAGCGGGCGATGGCTCGGTGCTGCTCTGGCAGCCAGGCAATGAAACCCAGCCGACAAGGACGCTGACCAGCGGCGGCATGAACACGCCCGTTCAGACGCTGGCGTGGTCTGCCGACGGCAAGTGGCTGGCCGCAAGTTACCAGGATAACTTTGGCACGATCCTGGTCTATTCAGTACCCTCGTTTTAGTACCCTCAAGCGGGTCGAGTATAGCTATGGGCTCCTCCCGCCATCCTGGAAGGATCGTATATCCGTCGAACCGAGGTTTCAAGTAAATATATAGCAGGGACGGAGTTTTAGTCATGCTGATGAACCAATCAAAGGATTGGCAGGGGCAGATGCTGGGACGCTACCAGATGATGCGCCTGCTGGGACGCGGCGGCATGGGCGAGGTCTGGCTGGCCGAGGATACGCAGCTTCGCCGCCAGGTTGCGGTCAAGCTTTTGCCGCTGGTGCTGGCTGGGGATAAAGACTATTTGCAGGCGTTCGAAGCGGAGGCCCGCACGGCAGCCAGCCTGGACCACCCGCACATCTTGCCCGTACACGATTTTGGGGACGTCCCGCTGGCTAACGGGGAGATTGTGACTTACCTGATCATCCCCTACATCACCGGCGGCACCCTGCGCGACTTGTTGCGCACCACTCGGATATTGCCGGTTGAGAAGACTATAAGCTTTCTGCGGCAGGCGGCTCAGGCCATCGATTACGCGCATAGCCAGCGGGTGCTGCATCGCGACATCAAGCCTGCGAACATGCTGCTTCAGCAGGATTGGCTCTTCCTGACCGATTTTGGTATTGCCAAATTGCTCACGACGGCGACTAATCGCAGCCGCACGCACTCGGGCGCGGGTACGCCCGAATATATGGCTCCCGAACAGATCCAGGGCAAGGCCGAAGCCGCCAGCGACCTCTACAGCCTGGCGATGACAGCTTACCAGCTCTTTACGGGCACAGTTCCCTTTAAGGGTGAGACGCCGTACGAGGTGCTGATCAAGCATATGCAGGATGTGCCGACCTCGCCCAGGCAGTTGAACCCGACGATTCCGCTGGCAGTGGAAACTGTGTTGATGCAAGGATTGGCAAAGCGGCCTGAGGAGCGGCCCACCTCATGCACCGCGTTTGTGAATGCGCTGGAAATGGCGTGGCAGGGGGGAATCTCCCCATCGACCGATCCCGATGCGACCATCCTGGCACCCTGGAGCAAGCGGCTACGCGACTCGGGGAATTTCCCGCCGATGTCATCCGTGCCCACACAGCAGGGCAATGGAGTCGCGGCGGACCCCAACCGCTTCCCGCCTGGCGCCACGCCCTATAACACGCCTCCCCCGATGAATTATGCAGGGAACATGGCGACGACGGTCAACAACTCGATGGGGTCGGGCGCGCCTGTCCCTGTCACGCCGACGCAGCAGCGAGCGATCAGCCGTCGCCAGATGCTGATAGGGGGAACGGCTGCGGCTATGGTGGCGGTTGCCGGAAGCGTTACGGCATACACGCTGCTGCGCGCAAAGCCACCTGGAACAGGTCCCCTGGGGGCAAAACCGCTCCCCGGCCCACACAAGCTGATCGCAGGCATCCCTCTGTTGCACCTCACCGGTCACGTTCGCGCCGTGTGGACGGCGGTATGGGATCCTAGCGGGCGCTATCTGGCGACGGGCGGCGAGGATAATACGGTAATGCTCTGGGACGTCGGCACCCCTCTGCAAAAAAGCAAGGGGCAGGCGCAGACCCTCGCCAAGCCGCTCAAGAGCTGGCGTGTGGACGATGTCATCTTTAATGGCAGGCTCTGCTGGTCCTCGGATGGGCGTTCGCTGGTTCTGACGTTAATAGCCGACGCGAACAATGTCCATGTCATAGACGTTTTCAGTAACGACAACCTGATTACGGACTATCACAGTACTGTTCAAATTAACACTATCCTTCCCCCATCTTATGGCGCCGTGGCATGGTCTCCCATAGGCAATACTTTTGCGACCGGAATTTCAGAAACGCAGCAGGTTGCCCTTTGGCAATATAAACAAGTAGACAAACCTACAAAAATACTGAAAAATGATAAAGCGCCGCAAACGGTTTCCCTTCTTAATGATCTACGGCTGCTAGCCTGGTCCTCCGATGGAAAGCAGCTTACAGGCATTACGGGCGATTCCACGATTGTCATCTGGGATGCAGCAACGGGCACCATCAAGAAAACGTTCACGCTGCCGGATCGCCCTAACCTGAAGAATCTGAAGGTCGTCAATATCCTGAGAAACGCGCTGCAAGGGTCGCCGACCGATCCGAACATGCTCGCGGCAACGAATGTTGATGTGGTGAGCGTCTGGGACATACAACATCAGGTTGAGCGATTCCAGCTCGGGACCGATGACCCGGGTCCCTATACGCCGCCAAAGGATACCGGTGGTATCTCGTGGAATCCCAACATGACGGGAATGACATGGTCGCCCAATGGCAGGTATATCGCAGGCGGCTACGGGCGGAGTGCCAGGTTGTACGTCTGGGATCTCCAGGCCCCATCGCCAGGTACGTCAAAATATGGGGGACGCATCCAGAACCTCATTTTTGGGGACAAGGGAGGCCACGCGCTTGCCACGATTGACGTCGCATGGTCTCCAAATGGACGCTATCTTGCCAGCACCTCGTTCGATAATAGCGTGATTGTCTGGCAGGTTGATGGAGCGTAAGGGCAATGCCTTACGCTTGCCCTGCTGGCTAATGAGTGTGCAGGCACTGAGGCGGACGCGATGAATCAGGTCGGTACGAGGATGGGGTTGTTTCGGGGGAGAACGGATCGGGGGCTGTGGGTAGTTATGAAAAGGACATACTCTACCCCCTTTTTATATTATGGCATTACCCATTTTAATAATGATAGATGTAATATTTGTCAAGTCATTGCTGTGATAAATAGAATAAGTGTATGCAAGCGGGCGTAAATAGGACAATAGGACATCGCTAAAATTGTATGCCCGCTTCATAAAACCTCTCCACAGGCTGTTCCATAGCCTATTTAGGACATTCGCACACACTCTACCCCCTTTTAGTTTTTTCTTATTTTTCTTAGCATTTGTTTAAACTACGCAGGGGATTTTAAGCCTTATCTAAGCATTCTTTAATATTATCACTGTTTTACCTGTTTCAAACGAATTTTTGGCGAATTTTTATACAAGAGCTCTTACAGATGCGTTTTTCCTAACAGTAGAGATTACGAGCACAAAAGTATCTTCTAAATAGAAAATTGGTTTACATAATATTAATTCATTTTTATATAATTCTAACGCTTTTATCGACATTAGAAAGCTCGGCACTACTTTTGTGCCATTGACCTATAAAATTGTCTATGGTATTTAATATTGCAATAGACGTGCTACCACTGTTCACCAACAACACATACAAAGGCGGAACTGACTGCGCCGGCGTAATAACGAGTTCCAGGCTATCTTTTCAGTGGACTGTCGCGCCTTTTTTCATGGGGGACTAGTCATATAGGCAATGGGGGCTTGTGCCTATGTTATGGGGGAATGTGTCAATGACGAGACAAACGATCTTTCGAACAGACGCCGTAAACCGCTATCGCCAGGGGCGAGGGAAAGATGTCTTACCTCACCTGATCTCTCCAGGCGTATTTGTCGCGCTCTGGGTGATGCTGGGGGCGCTGCTGGTGGTCATGGGCTGGTTGTTTCTCGTAATGAACGCGCAAATCGGAGGGTAATGGATGCAGTCCTCGCTGCTCGAACAAGATAAACGCCAGGAAGCTTCAAGCTTGCTGCCTGCTGTCATACAGAGGTTGGGCTGCAGAAAAGTTCCACAAATTTTGCAGATGAGCGCCGTTGAGTGTGGTGCTGCCTGTCTGGCGATGATCTTGAGCTATTATGGGCATAAGACGAGCATCGCGGAGATCCGCGAACGCTGTGGCGTTGGACGCGATGGCGTGTCGGCCCAGAGCATTGTGCGAGCAGCGCGCGATTTAGGGTTGCGGGTAAGGGCGATTTCGCTCAAGAAGAACGATTTTCGCAATGTCAAGCTACCCGCGATTATCCACTGGCAGTTCGATCACTTTGTGGTACTTGAGCGTTGGCGGCCAGGCCATGTTGATGTGGTTGACCCGGCTATGGGACGCATGCGCTATACTGCCGAAGAATTCGAACAGAGCTTTACCGGAGTGGTGCTTTTATTCGAGCCGGGCGTGCATTTTCAGCGACAGCGCGGACTCGCGCGGATGAACATCCGAATCTATGTTGCGAGCTGGCTGTACCAGGCTCCCTGGACTTTGCTCCAGGTGCTGGCCGCCTCCTTGCTCTTACAAGTGTTCGGCCTGGGCGTGCCCGTGCTAACGAAAATCATGGTAGACCAGATCATCCCAACGCACCATCTCTCGGCGATGACGATCCTGGGTCTGGGTATCGTCGTCCTGGTCGCTACTCAGCTCGTAACGATGCTGCTGCGCGCCATCTTGCTGGTCTACTTGCAAGCTCATGTCGATATGGCGATGATGCTAGGATTTTTTGAACACCTGCTCTCGTTGCCCCTGGGCTTTTTTCAGCAGCGAGCAAGCGGCGACATTATCGCTCGCATGAACAGCAATACGCTGATCCGCGAGACGCTGAGCAATCAGCTTATTTCAACCGTGCTTGATGGCAGCTTTGTGACGGTCTACGTGCTGATCTTATTCTGGCAATCACAGGTCTTTGGCCTGCTCGTGCTCATCATCGGAGCCCTGCAAGTGGGCTTGCTCTTGGTAACCAATCGACCGTTGCGGGAGCTTTCGATGCGCGAACTGATTGCGCAGGGCAGATCACAGAGCTATGTGACCGAAGTATTGGGTGGTATGGTCTCGCTGAAGGCGGCAGGAGCCGAGCAGCGCGCCTTCCAACATTGGTCGAATCTCTTATTCGAACAATTAAACGTCTCGGTCCGACGGGTAACGCTTTCGTCGATTGTCGATACAACGATCCGTTTGTTACAGAGCCTTGCACCATTTGTCCTCTTGTGGATTGGAACGCTGCAGGTGCTCAATGGCAGTCTGGAGGTAGGTACTATGCTCGCACTCAACGCTCTGGCAATGGCATTCTTCATGCCGCTTGCCTCGTTGGTGAGCAGTGGGCAGAAGCTGCAACTGGTCCGCTCGCACCTGGAACGACTCGTCGATGTGATGGAGGCCGATCCTGAGCAGAATACCCAGTCGGTGCAGCAACCACCCAGGCTGAGCGGACACATTGAACTGAAGAACGTCAGCTTCCGCTACGCCGCGCAGTCGCCCGATGTGCTGAAAAACGTCAATCTGACGATTGAGGCCGGACAAAAAGTGGCAATTGTCGGTCGCACCGGATCGGGCAAGAGCACGCTGGGCAAGCTCTTACTGGGCCTGTACGTGCCGACGCAGGGCGAGGTGCTTTACGATGGTATGTCCCTGCAATCGCTCAATTATCAAGCGGTCCGTGCCCAATTCGGCACCGTTATGCAGGAAGCGACCGTCTTTAGTGGCACCATTCGCCAGAATATCGCTTTTAACGACCCGGAGATGGCTCTGGATGGCATTGTGCAGGCCGCCAGGATAGCCGGTCTACATGAAGACATTATGTCGATGCCAATGGGCTACGAAACCTATGTCTCGGAGCAGGGGAGCGCCCTTTCTGGTGGGCAACGGCAGCGCCTTGCGCTAGCTCGCGCCCTCGCACATACACCTGTGCTGCTCTTGCTCGATGAAGCGACCAGCTCTCTCGACACGGTCACAGAACACGCGGTCGAGCAAAATATTACAAACCTGGACTGTACACAGATAATCATTGCTCATCGCTTGAGCACCGTGCGAAATGCCGATAGAATCCTGGTGCTTGATGAGGGAGTCATTGTGGAGAGTGGAACGCACCAGGAACTTTTATGCCGCGAAGGCTACTATGCCAGGCTGGTTCAGAGGCAGTTTGCCCCTGAGCAGGCGCAAGCAGAGTAGAGTGCGCTGCGTAACTCAGCAGTACATAAGGCCGTCCTTATGTCTGGTGAACAGTACCTTGCTGGCAACACGATCAAGCTACGAAGGAGAACTGCTTGGATTGATAAAAAGGGCATGAGTGGAAAACCACCTGCCTGGTGTTGGGTAAACACTGATGATCGAAGCAGGGAGAGCCAGAGTAGCGTAGTCGTTGCCATAGATACACTGCTTTTCCGATCTTGGAAGCAGTTAACTGTTAACCTATATGTCATGTTTTGCATGACGAAAGGAGAATCAACATGAATACCATCCGCGCATGGAAAGACAGCGAATATCGTGAGACCCTCAGCGCCGAAGAGCTGGCCCTGCTGCCAGAGCATCCTGCCGGCCAGATCGAACTGAGCGAAGAAGACCTGCTCAACGTCGTCGGTGGCAATGGCGGCGCGACCGTTTGTCAGAACCTCAGCATTTGTATCAACAGCGTACTTTGCGACTAACCAGCGCAAGACGCTAGAGGTGAGTTGGGGTGCTTAACATCTGCACCCCGGCCACCCCGGGTTGATAGCGGCTGCAAGGGAAACGCTTCAAGAAAGGGCTATGGGTTGAGAACATGGACACAAGGCAGATTGCCCCAACGCTGGTGCCACGTTGGCAAGAACCCTCCTGGTATCATGCACTTTCGCTACGCGAGCGCATCGCAACACTCAACCGCTCCGAGCATGCTGTCTCCACTGTTCCTTCGTCCAATGGAGAGAGAGCCCAACGTCGTCTGCAAGCCTGGAAAGCCAAAAAACCTTTCGACCAGGGAGAGTTTTTTGCGCAACGACTCAGCATGGATGCCCTGACTGAAGAAGAGCTTACCTTTCTGCTCGCCGAACCTATTTCCGCTCTACAGACCCGCTACTTACGTACATCCCCTCAGCCCGCCTGGCTCGTGGCCCTCAGAGACGCCTTCGAGCACTATGCCGGCAAGCAAACGGCTCTCACCGCCGAGGGAGAAAGCGGCGGGTCTGCAACAATGCCGCTCTATTTGCAGCCTCTGCTGCCATTGCTGGAACGCAGCCGTGCGCAACTCGCGCAAGCCATCCAGCAACTTCGTCAGCAGTACGATGTGCTGCCCTTTGACCCGCAACAGATTGCCCAGGCACTGTTGGCGTATTTGCCTGAACAAATTCTGGGCCTCTTCACCAAAACATTTGTGTTGGAGATGCATGTTGCTCGCCTGCAAAACCAGCTTACAGGCGAGACGGCAGAGGCGCGCTTTGCCGACTTTGTGCGTCAGCTCAGTCAGGAAGAGAAGATCCTGGCACTGCTGGAAGAATATCCTGTGCTCGCCCGTCAACTGGTCGTCACCATCGAGCACTGGGCCTGCTTTGCCCAGGAATTGCTCACGCATCTCTGCGCCGACTGGGCCGATATTTGCGCCACATTTTCGCCAGAGCACGATCCTGGCACGCTGATCGATGTGCGCGGGGGCGTAGGTGATCTCCACCGCAAGGGGCACGGTGTGCTGATCTGCACCTTCAGTTCGGGCCTGCAACTGCTCTACAAACCCAAATCGCTCACCATCGACGTACATTTCCAGCAGCTACTCACCTGGTTGAACGAACACGGCGCTCAGCCCGCCTTCCGCACCATGAAGCTGCTTGCACGCGACGGCTATGGCTGGTCTGAGTTCATCAGCGCGTACAGTTGCAGTTCGCAAGAGGAGGTCGCTCGTTTCTATGCGCGCCAGGGCAGCTATCTGGCCCTCTTGTACGCCCTGAACGCCGCCGATTGCCATGTCGAAAACCTGATTGCTGCCGGCGAACACCCTTTCCTGGTCGATCTGGAAGCCCTCTTTCATCCCCAGGTTGGCGGAGACGACCCGACGCAGCCTTACTATCTCAGCATGACTGCGATGGACCAGACCGTCTTTCGCGTCGGGCTATTGCCGTACCGCATCTGGTCGAACAAGGACACCATCGGCGTCGATCTGAGCGGCTTAGGCGGCCACGAGGGGCAGATGACACCCAACGCGCTCCCCAAGTGGAATGCAGCGGGAACTGACCAGATGAAGCTCGTGCGTGAACGCAAAGAGATCCCCGTCAAGCAGAATCGCCCCAGGCTCAATGGGAGCGACGTAAACGTGCTCGATTACCGCGCCACTATCATCGATGGCTTCACGAACATGTACCGGCTTCTATGCGACGTGCGGGCTGCATTAGCTCAGGAGATGCTGCCACGCTTTGCCGATGACGAGATTCGCCTGGTGCTGCGTCCGACGCAACGGTATGCCAAGTTATTGCAAGAAAGCTTCCATCCCGACCTCTTGCGCGACGCACTTGAACGCGAACGCTATTTTGATTATTTATGGCGCGAAGTACCCCTGCGTCCGTATCTCGCCAGAGTGATTGCTGCCGAGCGGTTTGACCTGTTGCGCGGCGACATTCCTATATTTACCACCACGCCCGCGAGCCGCACCATCTTCACCTCCGAAGGCGAAGCCCTGCCCGACTTCTTCGACCAGCCAAGCATGGAACTGGTCAAGCAGCGCCTCACCCTACTCAACGAAGAGGATCTCGCGCGCCAACTCTGGGTCATCGAGGCCACCCTCTCCACTCTGCTGATGGGTCCAGAGCGCGTCACCGGCAAATCCTTGAAAGTCAAACCCTCCCAGCGACCGGCCAGTCGCGAGCGGTTAATGGCAGCCGCCAGAGCCATTGGCAAGCGCCTGGAAGAGCTGGCCGTCACCAACGACTATGGCGCGAGCTGGTTAGGCGTCAGCGTCGTTAACGAAAGCGCCTGGAGCCTGCTGCCAACCGATATTGATCTCTACAGCGGTACCAGCGGCATCGCGCTGTTCTTAGCCTATCTCGGCGCGGTCACCGGAGAAGCTTGCTATACCAGGCAGGCAAAGCTTGCCCTCGCCTCCGTGCGCTCTCAGGCCGAGCAGCAGAAGCAGTATCTCAACCTTATCAACATGGGGATGTTTGACGGCATAGGTTCAGTCATCTACCTCCTGACGCATCTAGGAAAGCTCTGGAATGAGCCTGAACTGTTGCAAGAGGCGGTAGCCCTGGCTGAACTCCTGCCTCCTTTGATCGCCAGAGACGAGCAGCGCGACATCATCAGCGGCTCGGCTGGCTGTCTTCTCACGCTATTAAACCTTCACGCCGTCTCCCCCTCTCCACGCCTGCTTGAGCTAGCGCGCCAGTGTGGCGATCACCTGCTAGCAACACAGCAGGCGATGGCGGAGGGCATCGCCTGGGTCACGATCAAGCATGAAAAGCCCTTAGGTGGCTTTGCCCACGGCACCTCCGGTATCGCCCTGAGCTTACTCAAGCTAGCTGCCGTCACTGGGGAAGAACGCTATCGGCGAGCCGCGTTGGACGCGCTCGTCTATGATCGCAGCCTATATGTGCCGGAGAAACACAACTGGCAGGACCTGCGCTCCATCCCCTCCTCGCTCGCCAATGCCGAACGCGATGCACAGGATGGTGAAGTGCAGACGCGTCAACCCAAGATGATCGCCTGGTGTCATGGGGCATCGGGCATTGGCTTGAGCCGACTGGCGATCTTGCCATACCTCGACGACGCCATGCTGCCGCAAGAGATCGATATCGTGATCAATAAAATCATGGCAGAAGGGTTGAACGAAAACCACTCGCTCTGCCACGGCATGTTGGGCAATCTCGATGTAATCCTGGGCGCAACCCAGGCCCTCGATGAGCCGCGCTATTACGAGCAATTGGGAACGGCAACCGCGATGGTGCTGGATAGCATCGACGAATACGGCTGGGTCGCCGGTGTGCCATTGGGGGTAGAGACGCCAGGGTTAATGCTTGGGCTGGCAGGCATAGGATACGAGCTGTTGCGCCTGGCAGTCCCAGAACAAGTGCCGTCCGTGCTTTCAGTTGCGCCCCCTCTTCATTAGTGAGTGCTCGCCGCTGCAAGACTTTTGGCTGGATTTGCAGCAGTGAGCACCCATTAGCTCACCAGTTCAGGAAAGGCTGCGACGAGTATTCAAGACCAAAATGTGGGAATAGCTGCTCAAATTGATATTTTGCCACGAATTGCTGCACCGCTTGCAGGGCCGCCTCCTTCTGCTGTAAAGAGGGCTCTGACTCTTCGTCCAAAGCCGCCTTATGCGTATCGCGGAGGTCATCGAGAGCATCAAACATAGCAGAAACGTTATGGATATGTTGGCTCCAAAACGCATCACTTTTCCCCGTTAGTAATGTACGCAATGCATGATAATAGGTAAAAGCGTTGCCTTTCACTTTTGCCTGGAGGGCCTGGATGGTTGTCTGCTGTAAATGCCAGTCATCATCAGGCCCATTCCACAGGCTGAGCACATTGGAGCCGCCAAGCGAGAGGGCTATATGGGCATTGCCATAAAAAAAGACTACATCGCCAGCCTGTACGTGCTGATCCCACGTCCGCAGGTTATTGCATCCTAAAAATTTCTCAATACAAGGGACATAGTTTATATCAGAAAAATCAGTTGCGAGGACTTTTTTACGTATCTCGTTATCAGGATTATCAACGAGCTGAAGGCTGGCAGTATAGGCAATATAGAAAGTAGCTTCCCAGCAGTTGAACAGGCTTGCAGCCGTTACATTGTGAAAAGCTTGCAAGTCGTCACGAATGGTGAACATATAACCATGCTGCTGCGCATCGAAAGGGTTTTGGAATCCGATTTCGCGGAACTCAGCAAAGTCACTTCTCCAATGCATTTTCCCGATAAGAGTGTTGCCATGCGCAGCTATAACGTTTCCTTGTGGCATTATCATAGTCTCCTTTTTAAAGCTCCGCCACAAAAGAGCCGAAAAAGGCTCCTTATCTGGCTTGAGTAATTTTTACTATCAATAATTTTGCGCTTCTCACTATAATAACGCGAGAAGCGCAAAAAATTCATTACTCAATTTAGAGCGATAAAAAGGTGGCAGCAAGCAATAAGGAATGTTGCTTCATCCTAAACAGCGCAATACTTCATCAATCGAGTTCAGCGCGCGGGTCGCGCATCATCAGCTCCAGCACGGCCTTACGTGGATCAAGCCCTGCGAAGAGAACCAGGCTGAGCTGCTGGGTGATGGGCATATCGACATTGTAGCGATTGGCGAGCTGGAGGGCGGCGCGCGTGGTCCAGACGCCTTCTGCGACGGAGTGAGTTGAGTTCAAGATGTCGTCAAGCTTTTCGCCCGCAGCCAGCCGCTTGCCCAATTGCTGGTT
This sequence comes from Ktedonosporobacter sp., assembly GCA_035293765.1. GTDB lineage: Bacteria > Chloroflexota > Ktedonobacteria > Ktedonobacterales > Ktedonobacteraceae > DASRHT01. The sequence continues at coordinate 93,586 of DATGMF010000081.1, read as the reverse complement.
GCGGCTCAACGGGCTGGCGCAGGTGGCGATCAGGTCTCCGATGCCCGCCAGGCCCGCGAAGGTGAGCGGATTGGCTCCGGCGGCGATGCCCAGGCGCGAAATCTCGGCCAGCCCGCGCGCGATAAAGGCGGCTTTGGCGTTCTCACCGTAGCCCAGGCCGTCATTGATGCCCGCGCCTATCGCGATGATGTTTTTGAGCGCGCCGCCCAGCTCGACGCCGACCAGGTCGCAGGAGGTGTAGACGCGGAAGCGAGCGGTAGTGAGCAGGTCACGCGCCTGAACCGCTATCTGTTCATTGATGGCGGCCACCACGGCGGCGGTCGGCTTCTCTTGAGCCACCTCACGCGAGAGATTCGGCCCGCTTAACATGGCGATGCGGGCCTGCGCTTCCGGCAGCTCCTCCGCGATAATCTCGCTCATGCGTTTCAGAGTACCGATCTCAACCCCCTTGCTCGCCGACACTAAAATAGTTTCTCGTCCCACATAGGCAGCCAGCAGGCGCACATTTTCGCGCATACGCTGTGATGGCGTGACGAGGATCAGGAAATCCTTGTTCTGCACCGCCTGCGCCAGATCAGCCGTTACCATTAAAGAATCAGGGAAGGGGAAGCCTGGCAGGAACAGGCTATTCTCGCGTGCCTGCTGCATCTCGGCTGCCCGCGCAGGCTGATGGTCCCACAGGGTTGTAGCAATCTCCTTCTTTGCGAGCAACAGGGCCAACGTCGTCCCCCATGCGCCGCAGCCAATGACGCCAACTGATACCATACGATTTTCTCTCCTACGATGTTGTTTTCTTCACCTGATGCATTTCCGCTTGACATTCTATAGCGCGGTGTCTATACTGCCCTCAAGTAACGAATTCACGGCTCCTCGACCCGCTTGCGGGATTGAAACTATTTTTCCGCAGGGCTGCGATGCTCGCTGCGGGGATCGATTGTTTCCTGGTATATGGACGGCTTCAAGATGCCGATGTATGGCAGGTTGCGGTAACGTTGCGCGTAGTCCAGTCCGTAGCCGACGACGAAGCGATCTGGAATGCTGAAGCCGATGTAGTCCAGCGCGATTTGCTTGTCACGCTCACGCACCTTATCGAGCAGAGCGCAGATGCGCAGGCTGAGCGGGTTGCGCCGCTTGAGCATATCGATCAAATAGTGCAGCGTCAGGCCGCTATCGATAATGTCTTCGATGATCAGCACATGCTTCTGGTTGATTGGTCCCTCCAGGTCCTTGATGATGCGCACAATGCCGCTTGAGCGTGTGGCATCCCCATAGCTGGCAACCGCCATATAATCGATCTCCAGCGGCAGGTGAATATACCGCGCCAGGTCCGCGATGAAGGGAACAGCCCCTTTCAACGTCCCCAATAGCAGCAGATTCTTCCCCTGGTAATCGCGTGTAATCTGCTCTCCCAGCTCCGCTACCTTCGCCCTGAGTTGCTCCTCCGCAATCAACACCTCTTCAATATCATCATGCATCATAATCTTCCCTCAATATACCATAACCATAAATAGCTCTAAAACTCCGTACCAACTCGATTGATCGCGTCCGACCTTGCAATTCCGCCAGCCAACGCTGCCGCGCTGAAGCGGGGAGCTACACGCGCTAGCTTCGCTCAGGCTGGCGGCAAGGAAGCTTGAGCGCCCGTCCTCGCCTTACCATCCCTCACCAGTGGCGACAAGCTTGAGCGCCTGTCCTCACCCATCGTCCATGTTGCCCCTCTCTCGCAATTTTGCCAATGAAAACGGCATGAATCCAATGGCGATTCTGCTGGACGCCTTCTCGATAGTCCCTGCTGGGTACATTTGAGGAAAGCGACCAGGCGATAAATCGGACGCGCTAAAGCGGGTCCCTACGGGTTTCTATTGATAGGCGCACGATGCGTTCTGTCCGGCTGGTCAGGCGGGCGCGGTCATCGAGATGGATGCCGGCCAGCCAGATGCAATGGGACGAGCCAAAGAATAGCGGAATGCTTGCACGCTCGGCATGCGGGACGTGAGCATCGACCAGCACATCCTGCACCTTTTTTTCGTGCGTCATGCCCAATGGGCGCATCCGGTCGCCAGGCCGACGGGTTCGCACACGCAAAGTATCGCCCGTGATATCACCATCAGCATATACTACATAACGAGTGGGAGGCAGAATCGTCCACAACCTGGCCCAATCCTTTGCGCGTAAAGCCTCCCTGGCCGCCTGCAATGTCTCATCCGCCACAAATTCGGCCACCGCGCACCAGGAGGTACCAGGGACTGAGACGCGTCCAGGAACCGACAACGTGACCTCCAGGGCAGGGACTAGCCCTGCCCTTACGTACCCCTGCCCTGCTCGATGCGATTCAACGCGTTTGCAGAGCACAGTGTCGCCGAGGCGCGAGAGGTGCAGGCGCTGCGGCAGATGCAGTGTCAGTTCTTCGCCTCCGCCGGGCCTGCGCAGTAGCTCTTCAATCAACTCAAAATGGCGCAGTTCGAGCGGCGATTGTCCATCACACAACGAAGCAGTGACGCGGCGTAAGAGGTGACGTTGCAGGCTGAGCGGCAGCGCAAGCAATGGAGCGAGCCGCAAACGTATGCAGAGGGGTTGTTCGTCTGCCACCACCTCGGGCCAGTGCGCATCAACCTGAGCCGCGAGCCATTCCGCATCGACCCGCATCACCTCGGCGTTGCGCACCAGCGTCTCGCGAATGCCTGCGTTCAGCGTTTCCAGCAAGGGTACAAGCTCATGGCGAATACGGTTGCGCAGGAAGCGCGGATCGGCATTGCTCAGGTCTTCTACAGGTACCAGATTGTGGGACCGGCAATAGGCCGCTGTATCGGCATGACTGATTGGCAATAGTGGACGAATAATATCTTGCTGGCGCGGTTGCAGGCCGATCATCGCATCGATGCCGCCGCCACGCAGCAGGTGCAGTAGCAGCGTCTCTACCTGGTCGTCTCGATGGTGCGCCACAGCGATCAGCCGTCCCTGCGCCACTTCACGCAGGAAGCGGTAACGCGCTATGCGTGAAGCATCCTCGATGGAGCGACGCTCCGTCTGAGCCAGCGCGGGTACATCCACACGTCCGATTGTGCAGGGCAGGCCCCACGCGTGCGCGAGATGCGCGACGGCTGCCGCCTCCTGTGCGCTCGCCGCGCCACGGAGCCGGTGATCCAGATGGGCAACGTGCAGTTCAACGGCGGGGAAATGCTTCCCGGGGCCGCAAAGTTGCAGCAGCAGGTGCAGCAGGCAGAGCGAATCGGCTCCCCCCGAGACGGCCACGACGACCGTTCCCTGCTCAGGTAAGAGATGATGTTGTTCGATATAGGCGGTCACAATCTCTAACATGTTTGCGCTTTATAGCTGTTGTATGATACGATATAGGCCAATTATAGCATCCGTAGGCTAGCCGCATGGCCGACATTAGGGGCCAGGCGCTTGAATGTTGTGCAGGGGTAAGCAGAGAAATGGGACTTCGCAAAATCATCACCGCAGAAAACCCGATATTGCGTCAGAAGGCGAAAAAGGTTCACCGCTTCGATCCATCGTTACAGCGACTCGTTGACGACATGTTCGAGACGATGCACGAGGCGCAGGGCGTTGGCCTTGCTGCGCCGCAGATCGCCCTCTCCATCCGCCTTTTCGTCGCCGAGTATGAAGATCATAAGGTTGCGGTATTCAATCCAGAGATCGTCAAGGCTGAAGGGGAAGAGCTGGGAACCGAGGGTTGTTTGAGCATCCCTGGCTATGTGGGCGAGAATATCCGTCGGGCTGGCAAAGTGCTGGTCAAGGGGCAGGATGTGCGCGGCAAGCCCATTCGTATCGCTGCGGAAGGCTGGTTTGCGCGCGTGCTCCAGCACGAAATCGATCATCTAGACGGCATCCTCTTCCTCGACCGGTTGGATCGACCAGAAGACCTGCGCGAGGTGCGCGACGACGAGATCATCGAAGAAGCTGCGGTCGTCGAGTAGTTGACGAAGATACAATTTCGGCTCTCCCATTTTCTGAGAGAGCCGTTTTTGCTTTCATCGGACCCACATTACAATTTTTGCTGTCTTCTTAACATCGGCAATTTGTGGTTGCCGAGGGTTCGCTGGCATCCTGCGCAAAGGTAGAAGCCATCGTCCTGGTATTGCAGTTCGCTCACCGGAAAGTGCAGATAACAGATGCCGCAGCGGGTAGCATCGGGCTGACTGGCAATCTGGCGGTCGCGCTCAAACAGTTCATGTAGCGATTGCACCATCTGCTCAAAGTTGAAATGCCCGCTATAGCCTCGTTCCATCCCTGAGGGGTGTACCGCAGGCAAAGCCCCCGTCATATTATTAGAACGAGCCTCCCGCCGACTGGCAAAAACATTGCTATTCCCTCCAGCTTCATTCCCCGAACCCGCTGTATGATGATTGCTCAAAGCAACAAACTCCCAGATGTGATCAGAGAGGGGAGGGGCCAGCCCTGCCCCTACAATAATTATACCTTTGCAGCTTATGTAAATCAAGTAGGGGCAGGGCTGGCTGCCCTCTCTCCCACAATTCGCCCCTGCCCTCAAGCCAACAAATCGCGCAGGGAGGCTGGCAAAAGGGGAAAAGCAGGCACTTAAAGAGCGCCGTATTCAAAACAGCGCCTTGATAGCAGTCAGCAGCCCCTTCGTCGCAGGTTCAAACGAGCTAGATGGCTTTGAATCGGGGCTAGTGGAGTAATTTCTTCGGCCCCACCATCTCCGTTGTGAGCGGAGGAATAGGCACGATCCTCGGCGTGCTCTTCGTCGCCCCGCTCTGGCCTGAAATGCGGCGGCTCGGGGCGCTGAGCGAGGGAAAGGCGACGGAGCAGAAGGTTGAGTAATAGTTCAGGGGCTAATATATTTCTCGCTCAGACTCTTTACCAACGTTAGCAAACTCAATGATGCAGCCATCGGGCGTGAAAATCTGCCAATAGTGCAAACGCCAGCCCGCTCCGCGTCTTTGAAGCATGAGACGCCAGGCTTTAGCGTGATCGCCTTCACGAACGAGTTGCGGGCTATCCGGTGTTTCGCTTTGCCTGAATTGATGTAATTGATAGCTGGATATATCTTTTGCTCGATCAGCGATGATGTAGGAAGCAGCGCGGATAATAGTCTGTAATAGTATTTCATTCGTGTCTAGCCCACGCTCATTTACTGATTGGATAAAACGTGGTCCTAACCTAAATTTATACAGGAATGGAGAGGTAGAACCTGCATGGAAATGATCTTTTTTGCATCGTTGCTCAATCGCATAGATAATGCCCCGCTCCCCATCATCCCAGCATTCAATGACATTTATCAGCGGCTGAAGATCATCAGGAGTGATCAACAATGGGAAAATCTGCGCGATTTTATTATCAGGAGGGAACGCAAAATCAGGGAGAACATCCAGCACAACAACCGAGACTGCTAGCTCTTTTAAACCACCATCTAAAGCAAGCGTGGCAAGATGCAGATTTTGCCCTAAGGGTTGTTCAATATATTTGCAGATGCAGCAGCTAGCTAGCAGTGCAGAAAAGCCATCATGCAGATATTCAGGTGAACGAGCAATAAATTGACCTGGTTCAACCACAATGGTACCCTGTTTGAACTCAGCCGCATATTCCAGATTATTTAAGTGAGTTTCAAGATCAAAGCTATCCTCACGGAAGAAAGAGTTAATGTTGCTGGCAATCTGGGAGATGTTGATATCCAGGTGATATTTTCGCTGTAGCTGTCTTAGCTGCTCGAAGCCAGGGAATTGACCATAACCCGATAACAATTCTGTTGCCGCACGATAGTGTAGCCACGTAAATGGTGCTGAGAGGGCTTCTTTCAGCCAGATCGTTAAATGCTCTAACCACCTTTCCACATCTTCCCTGCTTGTAGTATCAGAGGGTATTGTGATGATGGCGGGATCAATCACAATATTAGCCATCGTGCGCTTTTTTTGCCCTTTTCTTCAAGCTTGCCGTTGTAATCCTGTCTTCTTGCAGCATCGTTTCATCAAAGAAGCCATCCGGCCAGTTAAGAATATTACCATTGGGGGAGATTTCAATGGGGTTGAATCTAGCTGCACCCTGTTCGTCTTGATCGACAAAGTAGATCAGGCAGTCGCTATTTTCCAGCCCGCCTGCCTGTACGATATGGTAACGCAGTTGACTGACAAGGTTCTCGCTATGGGTCTCGATCAGGCATTGTTTGCCACACTTTGCCAGTCCCATGAAGAAGTCGCCAAGCCGCGCTTGCACGCTAGGATGTAAGTGCAGTTCCGGCTGCTCCACAATCAGCAGCGAATTATTAGGCGCTAACAAACCCATCACCAGAATAGGCAAAATCTGGCTGATGCCAACGCCAACCGCAGTCAGTGGTAAAGCTTTGTGCCCCTCTATATGAACCACCTGCCAGCTCACTCCGCTCTGGCCCGCCATCTGGATTTTAATCTCGTGCGCCACGCCTAAATAACGCGCCCAGGTATCTAAAGCAGACTTTAATGTACTTTGCTCAGTTTCCTCGTTAAAGGGGTTATACCATCGTATACGCGCATTCTGGTTCGCGTCATAAACCGCTGCTGCATACTCTCCTTTTGTACCAACGTCATCGAGCTCAGTACTAGGCGAGAATTTTTGAGCTGCTTGCGGATCGGCTCGCAAAGGACCTAAGTAGCGTATTTTGCTGGTAAAAAATTGTACAATTTGCTCTATGGCCCTTTCGAGATGCTCAACATAAATATTGTTAGTTACTGCTTCTAGAGCTTCAGCATTCAGGTCTATTTGCGGCGCTTTTTCTAAAATTCCTTGCACCATAATATCTCTCAGTTTATTATGAATCCTTTCTTTCTTATTTTGACTTAGCTTTAGTGATTTATACCAGGAAATTAAATCACCAATGGTTTTATCCGAAAAACTATCTTTAATACCCTCATCTTTATAAAGATTACGCAAAGCCTGCCTTAAACTATCTGAAACTAAAGCTTCCTGGTCGAAAAAGTCGAAAGGCTCTCCGAAAACCTTTGGATAATTATCTAAAAACTCTTTTAACATTGAGGGAGCTCCAGGAAATTCTAGAGCCATATCTATAGTATTTACTAAACGTAATCTCCGACGTTCAGGTATAAGGTACTTTCCTATGAGGCGAGAGGGAAGGAAATGAGAAAAAGCAATTAGTGAAGGCTCGGGCATGCGCGCTTTAAATAAAATATTTCCAGCTTTAAATGTTCCTAAATAATTTGGCTCCTGAAGAGGGTAAGGAACAAGCCTTAAATATTCATGAGGAACGTTTTTAAGAAATGTGTTAGTTTCATCATAAGATAATTTCTGGATATCTATGCCAAATTCAGTAGTTATTTCAGCTTTTTCAGGAAAAAATGGACCTTGCCTATATTGACCAGGGAATGCAACTACTTCCAAAGAAACACTTTCAACGTTGACTTTAGATGCTTCAATAGCTGAAGTGCTTGCGCCGTTGCTACTAGCACTACGAAACGTAGACCTGATCTTTGCTGATTTCACATTTCTGCTTAATCCTGCAACAACTCTGCCATCAATTCTCCTCGCATTGTTTCCACTACGAACCTGTGCTTCCTCTTTTTCCATTTCCAGTTCAAAGCCGACAACCAGGGTTCGTAAATCGGTCTGCTCACTCAAGATATCTTCAAATGTTCCTAACTGGATGATAAGCCCGGTTGGGAGTAGAGCGCGATCCAATATCCGGCTGCTCAGCGTCTGGTCAATCATCAAAATTGATTGCAGCAGACTGCTTTTGCCGGAGCTGTTGCGCCCGGCAAGCACAGTGACGGGCGCTAACTTTAGCTCGCCGGAATCGAGAATGGGCTTGAAATTTTGTATGAGCCAGCTTTTCAGCATTATTGCGTCCCTTACTTGTTTTTCTCCATCCTTTGGGGTGAACCTGCTCCTGTAGGGGCCGTGCCTTGCGCCTGCCCTTCTTCAGATTAATTGTATCGTACTCTGCGCTCTTTGGGAATAGCTATTTATGACACTCTCAGGGCTTCTCAAACGTTGTCTTTTCATAGAACGGCTCGCTTGCAAGCGAGCCGTTTGAGAGAGGGAGGTGCTGGCGGTGGGCTGCGCGCACCGCCAGCACCTCCCTCTCTTTGTGAGCGCCAAAGGCGCGAGGAGTCAGAGCGTGTAGCGACTATTGAGAAGCCCTGATGACGCTCTAATATCGGAGTAGGCTGACTACCAATGATTTAATGCGCATCATCCCCGAAACAGCGCCTTCACAGCAGTCAGCAACCGTTCGACGTCGGCGGGGCCGTTGTATCCTTGCAGGGAGAGGCGTAGGAGGCGGCGGTTACTCCAGGTGTGAATGGGGATCTCGATACGCCACTCCTCGCGCAGGCGCTGCTGCAATGCGGAGGGATCGCCATCCGGCAAGGGGATGGCGCACATCTGTTCCCACCAGTGGGAGCTATCGGGGCAGATTGGTTCGCAGCCGAGCAGGGTCGTGATTTGCTGGCGTGCGGACACTGCCAGTTCATGGCATGCCGGGCGCACCGTGTCCCAATCGTGTTCACGCTGGAAAGCGATTGCGGCTGGGACGCTGAGGAAGGCGGCTGGGTCGTCTGTGCCGGTCCAGCCAAAAAAGTCCTGAAATGATGAAACTCCCGGTCTCATACTTTGCCAGCCCCAACTGACGACCAGTGGTTGCAGCAATTCCTCGCGCTCAGGTCGTGTATAAAGGAAGGCAGCGCCTTTGGGAGCGCAGAGCCATTTGTGACAATTCCCCGTGTAGAAGTCGGCTCCTAACTCATCGAGGTGTAGCGCGATCTGGCCGGGGGCGTGCGCGCCATCCACCACTGTGATAATGTTAGCCGCTCGCGCTCTTTGACAGATTTTAGCCAATGGAAAAATCAAGGCTGTGGGTGAGGTGATGTGACTGATGAAAATCACTTTTGTGCGGGAAGTCACACCTTGCCAGAGATGATCAAGCACCTGCTCATCATCTGCAAGCGGCAGAGGGATGGGCTGGTTGATATACGTTACCCCGCGTTGCGCACAGAGAAAACGCCAGGTGCGGTCAGCCGCGCCATACTCGTGATCGGTTGCCAGCACTTCATCGCCAGGTTGCAGCATGAGCATCAGCGAGCGCGCGACAATGTTGACTCCGGTCGTTGCGTTCGGCACGAAGACGATCTGATCAGTTTGCGTGCCTAGATAGGCGGCAAGGGATTCGCGGGCCTCTCGCAGCATACCGGTCAGGCGGCGTCCCAGAAATTCGACTGGATCGGCCTCAAGCTGGCGCTGCCAGTTCTGATAGGTCTCGAAGACCGGACGCGGGCAGGCGCCGAAGCTGCCATGATTCAAAAAGGTGATGTCAGGGCGAATCTGGAACTGTTCCGCCGCCACGGGAAGTATGCTTGTGCCGCTCATATCAAAGTTTCCTTTTCTTTTTCTTGCTAACGCCGCTACCATTTTAACATAAAGCAAAGTGTGACAAAGAGTAGGAACAACCTGTTCGAGTTCAAAAAAGAAGGCCACTCGTTATGCATGAGTGGCCTTTGAAGAATACAGCATTTTTGGATGATATGCCAGACGGAACCCTTGCTACTCTCAGACCTGTGGCGGAACAAGGGAACGCTCACAGGTGGCTACTCAACCCGTATCCCCCGTGTGATAGCCGCAGTTGTGCTCAGGTGCGTTCCATCCATTTTGTAGATTGCCCCTTGCCCAGATGTGGTAAAATTCCCATCTTCACTCAAAAGGCCATTTTGTACGACTCTTACATATCCCGTACATGTTCCATCTTCACGATGATTAAGCAGTTCTGTAAAGCTAAAAGAAATGGTATTGGTGTCATGATCGTATCGCCAGTTTCCAGCGCCAGGAGCTGGAAACACCATAAGAAAAACGTGATCGGGGGCAAAAATGACCCGGGTCTTGTCTGTCTGCCCTCGTAACGCTCCTTCCTGATACGTGACCATTACTTCCCAAGTCCCTTGCATGAGTTATTCCTTTCGCTGAAAATGTAAATTGAATTAACAATCACTCTATTTTTTATTCTAAAACATATTATACACGATAAAATATTTTCTTCGTGAAGAATTGTTTTTCCTCATAGTAGAGCGCAATGAGTGTCAAAACGCATTGATCCTGGACTGGGTGTTCTGGCTGCTCTGGCTTCCTGGGGATTATTGAGCTTGTTCTCGTTGTATTTTTGCAGCGCCATTGCCTTTCCCTGAATTTTCAGACGTCCATCGCAAGAACGCTCCAAAGAACGCTGCAAGAACGGTCCATGTTCTACACTCTCCTCAAGATAAACAACAATGCTAACCCGCAGCAAGCGCACATCAGCGCCCGGTGGGGCAGAGAGCAGGAGGAAGCATATGAGTACTGATGGATCGAATATGGGTCCTCGTTCTCATCTGTTTACAGTTCGCATCTGGGAAGAGGAAATTGGAACTGGAAAGACTGAGTTACGAGGTAAAGTTCAATTGCTCACTACGGGAGAAACACGCTACTTTCGCGAATGGACGCGACTGGTGCCGCTGCTTCTCACGATGCTCTCGGAGCTGGATTTAGAACAGGAGACGAAGGTGTAATGATGAATCTTACAAACATATGCTATAACCGATGCTTCGTCTTTTTGACTCATGGATCTCTCTTAAAGAAAGGAATGACAACGATGAGTATGGAAACAAAACGATGGGGGAAAAAGGTGGCTGAGGACCCGGGGACGCAGGCAAATCTATCAGGGCATCAACGACGTAGCTTTTGGGATGCGTTGACGGCACAGCATATCAAGCGTGGGGCTCTGCTCTATTGGGCGACGCTCTTCTCGCTCATCGCGACCGTTATGCATGGTGTAGCTGTACTTCACGAGCTCCCACCATCGGTATTACTGGCTATGCTGCTGATCGCCTTCACCGTTATTCAGGCCATCGCGACGGTTGCAGTGGTGTTGCTTCCCGCACGCCGTTTGCTCCTGGCAGCAGGGATCATCTCTGCCGCTGGCCTGCTGGCATGGTTAGTTGCACACCTGTTCGGCTTACCTGATGGCTTCGCGCTCTGGCGACCGGAGACGACAGCTTTGCCCGATCTCTATCTCCCTGTGGCAGAAGGGACTTCAGCCGTCTTCTTCTTCTGCCTATGGGGACGCACCTGGCCTCTAGAGCGTGGTGTGCTGCGCGTCATTGTGAAGTTCCTGCCGCTACTGGTCGCGCTTGGCCTGCTGGCCTGGGTTGCGCTACACTCACTGTCGCTTGTCGTCATCGCTCTGGATGCTGGCCCGGTTACCAGCCTGGAAAATTTCTTCTTGCTGCCAGTTGGCATCCTGGTCGTTTTGCTCCTCCTCCGCCTGCTGATCAAGCCGTTACGGGCGAGAACGCAGGGGGCGGGTCGCACATTCTTGATCCTGTTGCCTGCTCTGTTTGTAACCAGTCTGCTTCTCGGTGGTGGAATTGTCAGCGCCAGCGATACGCCCTGGCTCTCTCCTTCAACGCCGATCAGTGTGCCAGCCGGTCAAACGGCCACGTTGACGTACTGCGATAGTGCCAATGGTAGCCCTCTGGCGATGGATATCTCTGAGCCATCAGCACAGGCAGCTCGGCCCGCGCCAATGGTGATCTATATTCATGGCGGTGAGACGCTGCAAGGCTCGCGCGTCGTGCTTGATGGGAGCGAGGACGGGGTGTACTTCAACCAGCTCCGCCTTGATCTGCTCCAGCGTGGCTTTATCGTTGGCGCAATTGATTACGGCCTGGTCCCGCTCTACAGCTCGGGATCAGAGGTGCAGTCCGCCAAATGTGCCATCCGCTTCTTACGCGCTCATGCCAGCGAACTGGGTATCGATCCGCAGCGCATCGGCGTCTACGGTCCCAGCCAGGGCGGCTATATTGGTGACATGCTCGGCACGCTCCCGGTCAGTACCCGTTTTGACACCGGTCAGTACTTAGACCAGTCGAGTAGCGTTCAGGCGGTGGTCGATATGTGGGGACCGACCGATCTCTCGAACTGGAGTGGCTCGCCGGGATGGGCGCCTCTCCTGACAGGGAACGCGACCGCAGCGCAACTGCGCTCCGTGAGTCCTCTCTACCATGTCACGCACGGCGATCCGCCATTCCTGATCATTCATGGGACTGATGACTGGTTCATCGCACCTCATCACTCGCAGGATTTTGCTAAACGCTTGCAAGCGGCTGGCGTACCGGTGACACTGGTTATGGTTCAGCACGGTACCCACGGCCTGTATCAACCAACAGAGCAGCCCAGTGCCGGCGCGCTTGTACAGATGATTGTGGACTTCTTTAGTAGAACGCTTGGAGCCTGAACGTACAGGCAAAAGGCTGGCGAGCAATCGCACTGATGAGTGATTGCTCGCCAGCCTTTTTTTCATAGATAGCCCATTTGCTGCGCGAGAGGCAGCGCCTGTTGGAGCAGTGCGTGAGCCTGCTCCTGTTCGCCGTCGTCCCATACGCGCAAGACCTCCGTGAGCAGCGCATCCAGCGGCTCCCGAGGAGGTTGCTGGGTTGGATCGAAAAGGAGGCGCACATGATTGATGGCAGTGGAAATCTGCCCCATTGTCAGGGCCACGCCGATAAGCGGCCATCTTCCTGCCCAGAGGAATGGATTTGGTCGATTCAGTTGAGACGACTCTTCTTGTATCGAATCGCGGCCACAGGCTTCCGCCAGAGCCAGGTCACCCTCGCGCCAGGCCACCCAGGCGTGGTGTCCGCGAAATATGCGATTATCTAGCGCGATCTTCATGGCTTCAGCCAGGGCAAGGATGCGCCGTGTCTCCTCTACCTGCCCTCGTGGACGCAGGGCAAACGGCAGGAATGTCAGGCAATTGCGTTGTAGCCAGGCATTGCCGGTACGTTCTCCCAAACGAAGCGCCAGGCGGAGCTGTTCTTCCGCTTCATCGAACTGGGCAGCAGACAACAGCCCGATACCAAACAGGGCCAGATCCATTCCTCGCTGCGCCTCGTCTTTCTCTGGACCAAGTTCTGCAATGGCTGCACGCCAGATCGCTATTCTCTGGGCCGGGATAATGAAACGACTGCGCGTGGCGTTATAGATGCCGATAGCTTCGGCAAAGAGTTTGCGCTGTTTTGGCGTCCCATACTGCTCAACGATGGGACGGGCTTTGTTAATCGCGTCCTTCATCTCGTCCGCAGAGCCTCTCCAGACGCGAGCGAACTGGAGCGCCAGCCATTCGTCTTGCCACTCCGGGCTTGTCTGGTCCGCCCCTTGCGTTAAGATGCGTTCTGCCTCTGCAAACGCCCGGGCGCTTGTCTGGGAAAGATCGCTGCCTTTGGCGAAGGAATACGTCCAGGTAGTGGCGATCCTCCACTGCACGCGCGCCTGCCAGATCTGCGCCTCGGGTGGCACGCTGGCTTGTGCGCGCCGATATGCCTGTCGTGCTTCTTCCAGAGCGCCTGTTTCTCCAAAGATATCTCCCAATGACGTGTAGACCTGAGCCGCAACTTCCCAGGGGATGCTTTGCGCTCCCTCGCTTAGCTGGTGGAGAGCCAGCAACTCAGCAGCCTTCTCAAGCGCGTGAATCGCTTCTTTGTGCGCATACATCCGACTGGCAGCCGCTCCGGCCCGTTGATAAAAAGCTATCGCCTGGCTAACTACGCCTGCCTGCTCATAATGTGCGGCAATCTGTCCGCAGACGACATCCAGTTCTTCCGCATACACGGCTGTCAGGGCTTCCGCAATGCACTGATGCAAATGCCGACGCTGCACAGGGCTCAGGGACGCGGAGAGTTGCTCGCGGAGCTTGTCGTGACGAAAATCGTAGGCGTTCGTCGTTTCCGCGCCGCGTTCACGCACAATACGTCGCTGCCAGAGTTCATCCAGCCCTTGCACGACAGCCTCTGCGGGTATGCGGCACGCGTGCGCCAGCACGGGGAACGAGAACTCGCGCCCGATGAGGGCTGCCACATTAGCCACCTCACGCGCCTGGGCGGAAAGCTGCGCAAACCGCGCTGTGAGCAGTGCCTGTACCGTTGGCGGGAGCGAGGAAGCGCTGCGGCTGAGCAGAGGCGGTGAACTTGGTGAGGTAGGAGGCATGCCGGTACCTTTGCCAACCCCCTCCGCCTGCGCCATCTCAACTACAAAGAACGGATTCCCCTCGGTCTCTTGATAAAGCGCCTGTCTGGTGCCTGGATCAAGCTTGCGCCCCAGGATGTGTTCAGCCAGGGAAGCCGTCTCGCCCAATGTCAGAGGCCCGAGCGGAATTTCGCTCACCAGTCCATCGCGTTGCAGCGTCTCCAGAAACGCGGCCAGGGGATGCTCAGGCGAGGTTTCCTCCACGCGCACCGTTCCGACAAGGAGCAGGCACGCGGCTGGTGTGAAGTGGAGCAGGTAATGGAACCACTCCAGCGTTTCCTGGTCGCACCAGTGCAGGTCGTCGATCAAGAGGAGTAGCGGTTGACGGGTGGAAAGGAGCGCGCGCGCCAGCGCAGCGAAGAAGAATTGGCGCTGCCATCCTTCCGTCATGGCGGTGGGAGGAGACAGGTGGGGATAAGTGGCAAGGACCTCCGGTACCAGACGCGCGACCTCCGTCAGCGAAGTTGGATCGAGGTTTTTGATGGTGGTCTGAAATGAGTCGCTGCGGAGCCAGGATGCGACCGGTGCATAGGCCAGACGCTCAAGTGCAGCGTAACAGCGCGCGCTCATCGTCGTCATGCCGCGCCTGCTGACCCACCCTTCGAGTTCCTTCGCCAACCGCGTCTTGCCAATGCCTGCCTCCCCGCTCAGGATCATGATCCGCGGCCCTGCCGCTTCTCCGCTCGTCGCGCGGTTCCACGTTCGCAACAGTTGTTGCCATTCTGCCTGCCGCCCCTGGAGCGGGAGTTCTGTGCGCTGCTGTGGTAGCATTCTTGTTGGCGTCCTGGAACTTTTCGCCGCTTGCCTGAGCGATGCATAGAGCGCCTGGGTCATTTCGCTGGGTTCTGTCCCCAGTTCGCGCTCCAGGAGTTGTGCGCAGGCGTGGTAGGTGCGCAGCGCCGCAGCCCGTTCGCCACGCAGAGCATACAGGCGCATTACGTGACGATAGGCGGCCTCGTCCAGAGGATCGGCGCGCACAAGGCGCTGCGCGACAGTGATGGCGGCCTCGTAGTCCTGTTCCTGTTCGACCAGGGCGAGGAAGCGTCCGGCAGCGCGGTAAAACAACTGGCGCAAGCGGTCACGCTCGGGGAGAATCCACTCTTCATAGAACCCGGGCAATAGATCCCCGCGGTACAAATCCAGAACCTGTTCAAGTTTCTGACGCAACGCGCGGGTATCCTGCACCTGTTCTGCCTGTTGGGCCTGCTCCATAGCCTGCTCCAGAGTCTGGACATCGAGGGTGAAGGTGACATCCGGGCGTGCCGGGAGCCATTGCAGATGCTGTTTGTCAGTGCGAAGAAAGCTATCTGCATCTGGAAGAGCCTGGCGCAAATGATACAAGAGTTGGCGCAGATTGGTATGAGCCTGTGCTTCCGTCGAATCGGGCCACAGGAGGAAGGCAAGGTGCGAGCGCTTCTGGGGCGCGTTCCGATGCAGCACGAGGTAGGCGAGTAAAGATTGCACGCGAGGAACAGTGAGCGTTGTCACTGGCGTCTCGCCCGATACCAGTGCGAAATCGCCCAGGAGGGCAATGTGTAGGGTTGGGATCATCTGGTCCTCCACATCTCTGCTGAGAGCATACCTCATTCCTGGTCCAAAAACAAGACGCATGTTGAGTAAGCTGCCTGCCTCTGCGAGATTGGGATGCCATAGAGGGCCGGTCGTTTCAAGGTGAGTGTGATACACTAAGAAATCATTACGGTTTGTCATAGGATCAGAAAGCAACGCGATGCATATTCAGGAACTTGCGCTTGATACCCGTCAACTAGCGCCGCAAAAAGCATTCTACAGCGCCACTCTTGGCTTGCCTCTGGTGGAGCAGACAGCGGACTCGTTCGCCGTCCAGGCTGGCGCGACCCGCTTACGTTTTCAGGAAACGGAGCAAGATGTCCTCTATCATATCGCCTTTACAATTCCACACAATAGGTTTCACGAAGCGAAACGCTGGGTACAGAACCGCGTACCTTTGCTCCTTAAAAATGGTGAGGATGAGCTCTTCTTTGCCGGTCTCAATGCCCGCTCATTCTACTTTTGTGACCCCGCCGGCAACATTCTGGAATATATCGTGCATTATGGTCTGGATCAGGAGACGGAAGGAGCTGCATTTGTCCTGCATGTGAGCGAGATTGGCTTGCCAGTCGAGGATGTGCCCGCCTTTGCCTCTCTGTTGCAGCAACAATTCGCCATCAAGCCTTACGGGGGAACGGTCTCAGAGTATTTTGCCTTCCTGGGCGATATCTTTGGTCAACTGGTGGTCGTCAAGGTTGGTCGTCCCTGGCTACCAACTGAGACAGTACCGGCAATCATTGCTCCGGTGAGACTGACCGTCCGTGGTCAACGCCAGCAGCAGGTGCAGCTCTTGCCATATCCTTATACTATTACCATATCTTGAGATAGTAAAGGGAACCAACATAGCAGATTTTTTATGATATATGTACAGGTAGCTCACTTCATGCCAGGAACCTCCAATCGCATCAGATCTCCATTCTTCCGTTCGTCAGAAAAAAACTCTATAATAGAGCGGACCGTCGGCATGTATGGAGATGTGCCCGGTTCTCCGTTTCTTTTTGCAAGAGAAGAAGCAAACAGTAAGGAAACGAATTAGAGGAGAAAACATTGTCAGAAGCGATTCCTCAACCGGGTCCGGGGACACGCCTTCCGATCATCTCAGGATGGAGTGCTCATCCCGGTTATCGTCATCTTTGGTATAGAGATGCTGCATCGAATACAGAGCAACTAAAAATTTACGATACTATCCAGCGACCCAATGGTTACTTCTTTCTGCTTCCCGATGGTTTTGAGAAACAGCTCGATGATGCTCAGCAAAGTATTGCCATCCTCTGCCGTACAAACTACGATACGACAAACCTCAACCGCCCTTGTGTCGATATTGCCGGGGTGCGGCGTATCCAGATCAGAGTGTTCACCGACACATCACCGTTAGAAGGTGAATGGATCGCAGAGGTCAAAGACATTCTCCCGCCTGATACTGAGCAGCAGGTTGCCCAGACACGCGATGTTTTTCGCCGCTGGGTTGATTCCCAGGTCATGGACGCGAATACACGCAGCAGGCTTGAAGCCGAAAATAACCCGGTCGATTTCAGCCATGACCTCTGTGAGAGTCTCAGCCGTTTGCTCCCAAAAACCATTACCGCGCAGTCTATGCAAACCGCCGATGTTGGAGTCCGGCTGACACTTGTCCGTGAGTGGATGGAAACCCAGATCGCTCAAGACCCGGCTAAATCACTAACGTTGCGTTTCGACCAGCTAGCGATCCCACCAGATGTGCGTTCCAAGCTCGATGTGGAGCTTTCGCTCCTGCAACTTTCAACGACCAGCAGCGCAGATCGTGAACGGCTCTTAACCTACTTGCAATTTGCCGCGTCGCTCCCCTGGGGCGATCACGCCAAGCCTCCCAACACAAACCTGGCTCAGGCGCGCACCGTTCTTGCCAGTGAGCATGCCGGAGTCGAGAACGCGAAAAAGATGGTGCTGGATCAACTCGCCACACTGCTCTGGTGGAAACAACTTGCCAATCAGACGCAGCAGGGGGCGCCGTCTGCCCAACCACCCCTGCGCAATCTGCTGTTGGTTGGACCACCCGGCACCGGCAAAACCACCTTCCTCAAATCCCTTGCTGCCGCGCTGGATCGGCCTGTCGAGATCATCCCATGTGGAGGCATTTCGGACATGGTGGCGCTCAATGGCCTGGAACGCGGCTATATTGGGGCGCGGGTCGGAGCCATTCTGGAAGCGGTGATGAGAGCCAAAACCGTCGGCCTGGTGCTCGGCTTTGATGAGATCGACAAAATGGGGCGAACATACCGTGGTGATCCCTACGGCGTTTTGATCGAGTTGACCGATCAGGTGCGCAATACGCAGTTTACCGACCGCTATCTGCAATTTCCCTTCGATCTCTCAGAGGTCCTCATTGTTGCGACTGCCAATACCCTGGACCCCATCCCCAGTTCTTTACGTGACCGTTTCGATATCATCGAGTTGCGTGGCTATAGTTTGCAAGAAAAACTGCATATGGCACGCTCCTATCTCCTGCCACGTTTGTACAACACCCTTGCCCTTTCCACGAAGCAGGTCTCCATCACCAAAGCGGCCCTGACCTGCGTCATCGAAGACTACACTGACGAATCAGGGGTGCGCGGACTCGACCGCACCCTGCTGACCCTGCTGCAACGCGTTCTGGCGGACCTGCTCGCCGATCCGAGTCGCAAACGGCTCGGGCCTGCTCAGGTACATGACTATCTTGGGACGCCCTCTGTTCTCCATAATCAGACTCCATTAAGCGGCAGCGCCGGATATATTCCCATTCTAGCTATAGCAGTAGAGACGGGGATAGGGACCATCAATGGCATGCAGGTCTCACTACTCAAAGCGGGCACAGGCAAATGCTTCTTCAGCGGCTTTGGCGACGACGTGGTGAAAGAAAGCGTCCAGATCGCGATATCTTATATCAAGCTGCATGCTGACGAACTAGCAATCGATGCCTCCATCTTCTCGACCCATGATCTGCATATCCACTGCGATGAAATTGCTCATCGAAAAAGGGGACCATCTGCCGGCGTCGCTATATTCCTGGCAATCGTTTCGGCTTTGCGCGCGCGAGCCTTGCCAGAAAAATGGGCGGTGACGGGTGAGATGGCGCTGGATGGACGCATTCTGGTCGTCGGCGGTGTTGCCGAAAAACTGGTAGCCGCTCACAGAGCAGGCATCACTACTGTCCTCATTCCCGGTGGCAATCGAGCCAATCTGGCTGATCTGCCCGAAGATGTACTTGCCCAACTCACCATCATCGCGGTGACGAACATAAAGGAGGCCCTTGCTTACGCGTTCCCTCGTGAGATAGCAGGTAAACAGGAGCTTCCGGTGAAAACGCGTGATGGCTCAGATGATGCAGAGCGGAGCAAGGATGAGGAAGGGAAGCCAGCAACGGCCAGGAGATATGGACCATCGCGGGCAGGCAGGAAGAGAGCCTCTTGAGAAGGGAATGCTAGCGACATCTTTCTCTTCAGAGAGCATATGCTGCTGGAGTGAGCGTCACTATTGTTTTTCGTTGGGTTGAAAAGCGGGCGGTGTGATATACTCAATCATCACGTTGTAACTGAACAGCTTGACTCCGTTAGGGAGGAAGGAGTAACGCATGGGACGACTTGATGGTCGTGTAGCTTTTGTTACCGGGGCCGGGCGAGGCATAGGGGCCGCTACGGCCTTGCGCCTGGCCGAGGATGGGGCCAGCGTTGTGCTGGCGGATATTGATCTGGAAGGCTGCCAGTATGGAGTGGAGGAGATTAATCGCCTCGGCGCTCACGCGATGGCGGTTGCCTGCAATGTGGCCGATAACGCAGCCGTGGAGAATGCTGTCGCGCAAACCGTTGAGCGCTTCGGACGGCTCGATATTCTGGTCAATAACGCGGGCGTTATTCGCGATAACCTGCTCTTCAAAATGACTGAAGACGATTGGGATACGGTGATGAACGTTCACCTGAAGGGCGCGTTCCTCTGTAGCCGGGCAGCTCAGACCCATATGGTGAAGCAGCAATATGGGCGTATTATTTCGCTTTCATCCACCTCGGCCTTGGGGAATCGCGGTCAGGCCAACTACTCGTCGGCGAAAGCCGGTTTGCAGGGCTTCACGCGTACGCTCGCCGTTGAGCTAGGTAAATTTGGCATCACAGCCAACGCCATTGCTCCCGGCTTCATCGATACCGAGATGACGAGGGCCACGGCGCGCCGCCAGGGGCTTGATCCCGATGTGGTGATCGCGGAAGCCTCTAAACGCATTCCTGTGGGCCGCGTCGGGCAGCCGCGCGATATTGCCAACGTCGTCTGCTTCCTCGCGTCGGAAGAATCCAGCTACGTGAACGGCCAGATTATTTACGTCGCTGGCGGTCCAGGGCGAGCGTAACGAATATAGCATTTTGAAGTATGAGGGCATCATGACAGATGCCCTCTGGATGTCAATTGGAAAGGGAAATCAGCGGTTATGCATTCCTCGGAGCGCCGGGAGGCGATTATCGTTCTTGATTTTGGTTCGCAGTATAGCCGGTTAATCACGCGTCGCGTGCGCGAGTGCCATGTCTATAGCGAACTCGTGCCCGCGAGCACGACGCTGGAGCAGCTCCGGCATGAACAACACCTGGATATCAAAGGCTTTATTCTCTCCGGCGGCCCCTCCAGCGTCTACGATGAGAATGCTCCCTCCTGCGATCCGGCTATTTTGAACAGTGGCTTGCCGGTTCTAGGAATCTGCTATGGCATGCACCTGCTCGCTCAGCAACTCGGCGGCCATGTCGCACTGGCGCGGGGACTGCGCGAATACGGCCCCGCTACCATTAATGTGTCGGCTCAGGCAAATCATGGGCAGGCGTGCCGCATCTTTGAAGGTCTCACAGCCACAAACTCCCTCTCAGTATGGATGAGTCATGGCGATAGCGTTGACCGGCTGCCAGAGGGCTTTCAGGTTTTTGCCAGTAGCGAGAGCAACCCGGTGGCCGCCATCGTAAACGCGCAGGGCATGGTCGGCCTGCAATTCCACCCCGAAGTAACGCATACGCCGCAGGGGCTGCATATTATTCGCAACTTCCTCTTCCACATCTGCGGCTGCGCGCCTGGCTGGAACTCCAGCGCGGTTATTGAGGAGGCGATAGAGCAGATCCGCGAGCGCGTCGGGAAAGAACGGGTCATCTGTGGCCTCTCGGGTGGGGTCGATTCGGCGGTCGCTGCCCTGCTGGTGCATCGCGCCATCGGCGACCAGCTCACCTGCATCTTCGTCGATACCGGCTGTTTGCGCGCCAATGAACGAGAGCAGGTCGTTGAGACCTTCAGCCGCCATATGCATATTCCCCTGGTCGTCGTTGATGCAAGCGAACGCTTCCTCTCGCGCCTTGCGGGCGTCATCGATCCTGAGAAAAAGCGCAAGATCATCGGGGAAGAGTTTATTCGCGTTTTTGAAGAAGAAGCGGCTGAGCTGGAACAAGAGCAGGGGCATATCGAGTTTCTTGTCCAGGGCACCCTCTACCCTGATGTAATCGAGAGCACCAGCCATGATACATCGGTCACGGCCAAACGCATCAAGACGCATCACAATGTTGGCGGTCTGCCCGAAGAGATGCTGCTCAGGCTGGTCGAGCCGCTGCGGATGCTGTTCAAAGATGAGGTGCGCGAGATTGGTCAGCAGCTTGGCCTGCCCGAAGAGTGGGTCTGGCGGCACCCCTTCCCCGGCCCCGGCCTGGCTATTCGTGTCATTGGTCCGGTAGATAAGCAGCGGCTGGACATTCTACGGGCGGCGGATAAAATCGTGATCGACGAGATTCGCAAGGCTGAAGCTTATCGCGACCTGGGGCAGGCGTTTGCCGTTCTGACGCCGATTCAGAGCGTCGGCGTGATGGGGGATGACCGCACGTATGCCAACGTCGTAGCGATACGCGCCGTCACCACGGGCGATTTTATGACGGCTGATTGGGCGCGTCTCTCGCCGGACCTGCTGGCCCGCATCTCCAACCGACTGGTCAACGAGATACCGGAGATTAACCGCGTGGTCTACGATATTACCTCGAAGCCACCCGCCACCATCGAATGGGAGTGAGGCAAGCGAGCCGATGGTCGAATTTGAAATAGTGGCGCGCGGCTTCTATCGCCCCGGTCAAGTTAGCATGGAGTACGATCCTGAGCTGCGTATGCCTGTTACCCCGCAGATCCAGGCATGGATGGATGCACACTGGCAAGAAAAGCTGCAACAGGCGAGGGAGATGGGTTCACGGCTCTTTGAAGCTCCGCTCTTTCGCTTTATTGAGGCAACATCGAGGGATGATGGAACGCTGCATGTGCTTGTTGGCGACACAACGTATAAGGAATACGTTACCACGCGCGTCCCCGAATTTTCGGCGGGTCGTGCGCGTCAGGAGCTGGGCAATGCCCTCTCGGTCTGTTCGGTGGTCGAGACCTGCGACGATTATATCCTGCTTGACAGGCGTCAGGGCGTCGATGTCTACGTCGGGCGCTATCACGTCATCGGCGGCTTCTTCGAGCGCAATATCGACGTAACAGCCCATAGCGCCTCTCCCGATCCATTTGGCGCGATCCGGCGTGAGATCCGCGAAGAGACAGGCGTGCAGGCCGACGATATCAGCGAGCAGCACTGCCTGGGCGTCGTCTATGATACGCAGGTGCCGCACGGCGAAATGTGCTTTCTCACTCGCCTGAATATTGCCCACGACGAGGTTCTCCATCATAGAACGCCCGAAGAGGACGAGATCAAAGAATTGCTTACTCTGCACGTAACGCCGGAGAGCTTGCGAGCGTTTATCGTACACAATCACGGCAATATTTCAGCTACAGGTGAGCCGAATCTGCTGCTTTATGGCGCGTGGAAGTTTGGGAAAGCATGGTTCGAGGACATCATGACAAGCATTTGCTGACGAATTACCTTCTTATGTAAAAGACAAGAGTCTAGAAATTTTTACTAGAATTTCTCTTCCTTTTCCATTGTGGTATAATACGACAGTGTTTAAGGAGATAGAGAGATGAAAAAAATCCTGGTCGTTGACGACGACGAAAGCATCGTCGAGGTGGTACAACTCGTCCTGGAGGGCGAGGGATATTCCGTACAAACTAATACAAACGGCAACTTACTGCCTCTACTCAAAAAAGAGAAGCCCGATCTGATCCTGCTCGATATGTTGCTTTCAGGAGTAGATGGAAGAGATATTTGTAAGCAACTAAAAAGCGACCACGAAACGGCCCACATTCCAGTCATTATACTTTCCGCACATTCTGGAACCGACAAGGCAGCCGATGCCAGCGGCGCAGATGATTATCTGGAGAAACCATTTGATGTGGATGCATTAATAGCCATAGTCGAGAAACACCTCGCCTCAACTTCCCCGGAGATACGCCCTTAGTAGATATTCTTCCTATGTAACCAGACTTACAGGCCAAAAATCAGGTTGTTTGACGTCTATATAGTGACGATAGAACAGCCTGATGACATTTTTGGAAACACGTCACTTCTTACGTCTACTGAATAGAACCTCACTTCTATAGCCATCAGCGAAGAGATGAGGGTCATGACAGAACACACATTTCAAGAAAGGACAACATTGCTATGAAGAGTCTGTGCCGCAAGGAATTTTTCCTGTATGTCCCAACCGCAAATGATGTGGAGACCCTCTCTCAAACCACCATTGAGGAGCAGGAAGCGCTAAATTACGCCGACACATCGCCTGATCAGGTCTTCGCCGACAAGTCCTGGGTCAAGATCCCTTTGCAAGGGGAAGTTGTCGCCTACGCTCATGTGTGGGGTGAGCAAGATCATTCCTGACCTGTTATGCAGACCGCCCGTAGGGGCAGGGCCTGCCCTGCCCTACGGGCGGTCTGCAATTAATGACTCGACAGGGATGATATAGTATCTCTATGCGTATTACAGCGTTGCAACCACAGGCGACCAATCCTGAGCGCGTGAATATCTTTGTTGACGGCCACTTTCTGCTGGGCGCCAGCACATTGCTTGTTTATCAGATGGGTCTGGCAGTCGAGCAGGAGATTTCCCCTGCCCAGATAGAGCAGTTGCAGTATGAAGAGACGCTGCAACGAGCCGTTGATCGCGCGCTCAATTATCTCTCGTTCCGCCCACGCAGCCGCGAAGAGGTGCGGCGTTACTTGCGACGCAAGGAGACGCTGCCCGCAATGATCGATGCCGTGCTGGCACGCCTGGACCATCTTGACCTCGTCAACGACCACGCCTTTGCCTCGTTCTGGCTCGAATCGCGCGAACAGTTCAGCCCACGCGGCGCCCACGCACTGAAGAACGAACTGCGCATGAAAGGTGTGGCGCGCGATGTTGTTGATGAGCTGGTCGATGACGAGAAAGATGAGGAACGCGCCTTAGCCGCCGGACGCAAAAAAGCATTGTCGCTTGTGCGCACACCTGATATCGATTACGCGACCTTCCGCTCGCGCCTGGGTTCGTTCTTGCAACGACGCGGCTTCGGCTATGAAATCGCCACGCGCACCGTGCGAGCCTTGTGGCAGGAGTTAAAAGAGGAAACGGAGCCAGAAGAGGAACCCGAGTAGCAGTTCCTCATGCATATAGCTACAAGCCTATCGATTTGGCGCAGTCGGCGTTGCCCCGAGCGTAGGAAGCTGCACGGGTGGCAAATTAGCCGGATTGACCACGACAATTTTTATCTGCTCGATATTGCTGGGCAGCGTCTCCCCATAAGAGATATGCAGCGTAATGGCGTTAGTATCCAGACCCGGCCTTTTGGCAATCAGTGTGCGCGCGTCTTTCTGATTCATGCCTTTAATAGCATTCTGGATCGCCTTGATATCCGTCGCCGAAATCTGATATTTCGCCACCCCTCCTGCCGAAACTGCAACCTTCACCGAGCCATCCAGGCCAACGCCCTGCACAACCGGCTGGCTAATCTGCGTTAACTGGTCGATCAAAGCGTAATTCTGCCCAAACTGCTGGAGCATTTGCTGCTGGAGCAGTAGAACCGCCAGATCGTGAACGTCTTTTGTTTTAAGATATTCCACGCTCCCTTGTTCGGTCAGCGTCACCGTAACGGTTTTGCTCACCGAGCCAACGGCTGGATCGGCGTTCACGTTGACATCGTTATAGAAGGTATTCCCGACCGGTAAAGCGCCGATGGCTCGCTCCTGCTGCCGTAAATCCTGATCAACTTGCAGCTTAACCGTTGGTTTGAGTTGCGCGCTTATCGCTATCACGTCCAGGAAAGAGACCGCCTGCTTGCAATTAAAGATGCCAAGCACGCATTGCGCGACGCCGGTCGTGGGTCCTTGCTGCGAGCCCGTTTTGGTGCTGCTGAGCACACTGGCAGGGATCGAGTTCGTGGCGGCGTCAAGCGCGTGTAACCCTGGTCGGGCCGTCATAGTAAATGTGTTGCTAAACGCATGAACCTGCGGGCTGATGGTGACGTCGGCAGCGAGAGCGAACTGGAAGCCGAAGAGGAGGAGACCGATCAGCAGGAGAAGCACGACGGTAATGGATAAGGGAATGATAGCCAGCGGGGAGATTTTGCGCCCTTTCCCCCTTCTTCCAGGGATGCGGGGCGTCACTGCCACATCGGCCAGTTGTTTGAGTTGCTCCTGAGATCGCTGCGGACCAATAAACGAAGTTGGGGCGCTGTAGTCCTCCTGGCTAAATGTATAGCGCGGAGTGGACTGAGGCGGCCTGGACATATCTGCTTGCGATAATAACCCACCGGTCCTGACTCCATTATCGTGCTCTATGGGACGAGATGGTAAGCCGGACCTTCCGGGAGGGGCCGGCGATAATTCTACAGGAGTAGCCTTAGGCGCAACAAAAGTTTTGTCCTGCTCTTCCGCACTCAGCGATTGGCAGGCTTGTTCAAACGCCTTTAATAAAGCATCGGCGCTGGCAAAGCGGTTCAGCGGGTCGGGGGCGATACAACGCTGTACCACCTGTTCGAGCATAGGAGGCAGAGAGACAGTGCCGGTTGCTGGCAATTGTCCGGCCAGCATCTGGTAGAGCATAACGCCAAGCGAATAGATGTCATTGCTGGGAGCCGCGATCCCATTCACGCGTTCGGGCGCCATATATGCCAATGTGCCCATCTCGTTTTCAGCCGTCGTTAGAGCAGGCCCGGCAGCCATGCCCTGGATTGAGGCGATCCCAAAATCGATCAAACGCACATAGACCTGGTCGCTATCCTCTTCGCGATCAAGCAAAATATTGCTGGGCTTGAGGTCGCGGTGAATCACACCTCGCTTATGAATATATGCCACGGCCTGAACCAGGGCCGAGAAAAGTTTGCGCGCCTCCGCGAGCGAGAGGGGGCCGCTTTGCAGGCGACGAGCAAGCGTGCCGCCCTGGATATAGGGCGTTACGAGGAAGAGACGTCCCTGCTCTTCGCCAAACTCGACCAGGGGAAGGATATGTTCATGCTTGAGATGGGCGCTCACTTCTGCTTCGCGCAGGAAGCGTTTCCGCGCCGTGATATCATGCACCAGATCGGAACGAATGATTTTGACCGCAACCTCGCGCCCGAACGCTGTGCGCTGGCGGGCCAGGTATACTTCACCCATTCCTCCCACATCAATACGCCGCACCAGGTCATAGTTGCCAAAGTGCCTGGTGCTCGGTCGCTCCTCACCAGCGAATGCCAGTTGTTCTTTAATTGGGCCTTGCTGCTCTTGCATATCGTTTTCTTTATAAATCGCTACATACAACTCTCTAACATATTAAACGACGCGACCACGACAAATTTTCGAAATTGACGATCATAGGAGATACGATATAACTGAGACGAGTATAGCACTTGTAGCTGAAGAAGTGAAGAGTTCGGTACTGTGATGAGAAATGCCCGCCCCTCCCTTTTCACCTCTATTGAGCAACAAAAAACTTTTCCCGTCACCCCTTGCGCATTGATCACCAATGGTGTATGATATAGCCGGTTCGCACTCTCATCAAGAGAGTGCTAAAATGGAAAAAGAGGCGAGTTCCACCTCATCTTCTTAAAAAGATACACGTACCGAATAGGGAGGAATGGAGTATGTCAACAGTGAGCGTCAAGCTGCGGCCACTGGGCGACCGCGTGGTAGTCAAACCTTTGGCGCGTGAGACCATCACCAAGAGCGGCATTATGCTACCAGATACCGCGAAGGAGAAGCCCCAGGAGGGCGAGATCGTGGCGCTGGGTCCAGGCAAGGTATTGGACAATGGCAAGCGGGTCGCGCTGGAGGTTCAGGTTGGTCAGAAGGTGCTCTTTGCCAGGTACGCCGGTACCGAAGTCAAAGTCGAAAACGAAGAATATTTAATTCTCCGCGAGAGCGACATCATGGGTATAGTGGAGTAAATTCATTCCCAAAAAGTTCGTTTTTCATTTATCACCGTGAGTTAAGTACATAAGTAGGAGTTCGTTTCGTGGCAAAACGTTTGCAATTTGATGAACAGGCGCGCTATTCGCTCAAGCGCGGCATGGATGCACTGGCCGATGCGGTTAAAGTAACGCTTGGTCCTAAGGGGCGCAATGTTGTGCTGGACAAGAAGTTCGGCGCACCAACCATTACCAACGACGGCGTGACAATCGCGCGTGATATCGAACTGCCCGATCCTTTTGAGAACATGGGGGCGCAGTTGCTGAAAGAGGCCGCGACCAAGACCAATGATATCGCCGGCGACGGCACCACCACGGCCACCGTTCTGGCTCATGCCATTGTCAACGAGGGCTTGAAGAACCTGGCGGCGGGCGCGAATCCGATGATTCTGCGCCGGGGACTGGAGCTGGGCGTCGAGGCCGCCATCGCCGAGATCAAGTCGATGAGCAGGCCAATCGAGGGTCGCGAAGAGATAGCGCAGGTGGCCTCCATCTCTGCCGCCGATAGCGAGATCGGCGAGATGATCGCCGAAGTGATGGAAAAAGTTGGCAAAGACGGCGTCATCACGGTCGAAGAGGGCCGGGGCATCGTGATGGAGAAGGAGTATACCGAGGGTATGCAGTTTGACCGCGGCTTTATCTCCCTCTATATGACCACAAATCAGGAGCATACCGAGGCCGAACTTTCCAATCCCTACATCCTCATCACCGATAAGAAAATCAGCGCCATCGCCGATATCCTTCCTCTGCTTGAGCGTTTGCTCCAGAGCGGTCAGAAGGAGCTGGTGATTATCGCAGAGGACATCGATGGCGAGGCGCTGGCAACCCTGGTGGTCAACAAGATGCGCGGCGCATTCAATGTGCTGGGCGTCAAGGCTCCTGGCTTCGGAGACCGCCGCGAGGCCATGCTTGAGGATATTGCTATCCTGACCGGCGCAACCGTGATTACCGAGAAGACCGGCCTGAAGTTAGAGAATGCCACTATGGAAGATCTCGGTCGCGCCCGCACCGTTACCGCGACGAAAGATCTCACCACGATTGTTGAAGGGGCAGGCTCCCCGGATGCCATTCACGCGCGCATTCAGCAGATTCGCACCCTGATCGGCGAGACCACCAGCGATTATGATCGTGAGAAGCTGCAAGAGCGCCTGGCAAAGCTGGCTGGCGGCGTTGGTGTGATTAAGGTTGGAGCAGCCACCGAGGTCGAGATGAAAGAGAAGAAGCATCGCGTCGAGGATGCCCTCTCTGCCACTCGTGCCGCCATCGAAGAGGGCATCGTCCCTGGCGGCGGCGCAGTGCTGGTCGCGGCTATCTCCGCGCTCGACAAAGTGCAGCTCAGCGGCGAAGAGGCAACCGGCGTCAATATTCTGCGGCGCGCCCTGGAGGAGCCGCTGCGCCAGATCGCCCTTAACGCAGGCTTTGATGGAGCCGTGACAGTTGCAGGCGTGCGACGCCAGCCGCATGGCTATGGCTTCAATGCCCTGACCGGCGAATATGTCGATATGTTCAAAGCGGGCATCATCGATCCTGTGAAGGTCACTCGCTCGGCCCTGCAAAACGCAGTCAGCATCGCGGGCATGGTCCTCTCCACCGATACGCTCATCACCGACATTCCAGAAGAGCAACCAGCAGCTCCCGCGGGCATGCCCGGCGGCATGGGCGGTATGGGCGGCATGATGTAGGCTGGTATGCTATAAAATACTCGCGTAGAACACAGCAAAAGGCGCTCCTCTCGTTTTTGAGAGGAGCGCCTTTTGCTTTGATCCTATGTAAAAGCATTGTGAGCATCTTGTGAGCAATACTCCTCGTTTTGCAAAACGTTTGTGATACCGCTCGTTTATACTACTTTCTGTATAACGCAAGAGATTGTGAGATAGTTCATCAAGAATTTGTGAGTCAGTTCATAAATGACGTACCCGTAAGCTGGTATCTTTGACGAGTAATGGAGGCATTCTCCTTTGCATGGCAGTTCGTCACCTGTATAGCGCCACTATTGTCCCTATCATTGATTTTAAAGTCTTTTAAAACGCTCCGCGCTCCAACGCTGCTATCGCGCTAGCTTCGCTCAGGAGCGCGGGGTCGAAGTACGTTTGCTCAAGGAGAAATTATGAAAATGCTCCAAAACTACGGGCCACATCTGGCAACACCTTCTCGTCGTTCTCGTCTCACATACGTTGTAGTGCTGAGTATTCTTACGCTGCTAGCCCTTATATTAGGTGGTAGTGGAAATTTGTCTTCTACGGCCCAGGCAGCCCAGCAGGCTCAAGCGTCAAGTGCATCGACCGCGACCAGCATCCCAATTCGTGTTTTCTTCTCGAAGTTTCCCAACTCGGTGAATACGGATTTCTCTGCTGTCTACCCGGTTGATCGCGTCTCGCCCACTGTTGCTGTGGGAACGTTCGCCATCCAGCTTTTGATTGCCGGACCTACCATCTCCGAACACAATCAGGGTCTCTTTAGCGAGCTAAGCACGATGTTGAGCGGGCCATCGAGCTGCTCTGCGCCTCTGCCGGTCGGAGGGCCAGACTTCACCCTGACGCTCAACAAAAAAGGTTCTGTCGCTGAGCAAGGGACCGCAACCTTGCAGTTCTGTCGCACTATCAGCTCGCCTGGAATTGGCGCTGATGCGCGCGTGACGGCGCAAATCAACGCGACCCTCAAGCAGTTCTCCAGCATCAAAAAAGTGGTCATCCTCACTAAAGAAGGACACTGCTTCGGCGACCTGTCAGGGCAAGACCGCTGTCTGAGTTAGTAACCGCAAGCTGGTCCCTTCATCTACCGTGGGGACCAGCTTCTGCAAACAAACAAATTCTACCAGTAACACCCCATCGTATTTTGTTCATCTGCATGAGCTCCCCGTTTCATCGTGGTAGGACTCTATAAAAGCTGGCTTGCGAGCCATTGCACCTCGTATTTCAGGATCTCTCGGCGCTGCGATTCGCTGGCGCCAGGCACGGGCAGGGCCAGTTGCACCTGGTGGATTTCCCGATCTCGCGTTAGCAGGTATCCGCGTCCGGGGATAAGCTCCATTGTAGGCGGGCGACCGAACAGATCATAACGCTGCTGCTCGCTAAGAAAAAGACCTATTTTTGCCCCTATTTTGCCCATAATATCCGGTGGGATGTGCCGCGAGCTGGTTTCAGCCGAGGAGAGCACAACGTATACTCCCAGCGAGCGAGCCTCGGCGATGGAGAGTATCAGTTTGCGCAATGCCGCCGCGGCCACGGGACGCTCCACAAAACGATGATACTCACTGATGATCAGCAGCAACTGTGGCACAATCTCCCCATGCATCCATAATTGCGGTAGCGTATCATCATCCCAGCGCATATCAGGATATTTTTCTCTGCGTTGAGCCGGGATGCGCGAGAAGAGGTTGGTGAGCTGCGTTACCTGCTCATCGGTTGAGCCATCGCTCCAGAGCGGATTGCCATCGTTGTCGTGCAGGTGCGGCAGGGTGTGAAAAACATCCAGGTCATGACCGGGATCGATAACCGCGCAGCGAAACTGGTGCGGGCGATAACGGGTCGTGAGCCAGAATAGAATCGTTTGCAGCGCGGTAGCCTTGCCGCTGTTTTGCATGCCCGCGATCAGTAAGGGGCCGCCAGTTAGCGCACCGCCGGAGCCATGCAGATCCATGAGCAGCGTATCGCGCTGCTGCAACGCGGGCTTATCGACGAGGCCGAGCGGTATCTGCATCAATGGCCGCTGTTGATCTATTTTGCTTCGAGCCAGCACTTCATGAAAGCTCAACGGGACAACCGACAGGCGCTCACTTTGTGCAGCATCGGGATCATCGGGTTGAAAAAGTACCAATGGATCAGGGATACGCGTCGAGTCGGGTGTGGGCAGGGGATCGGGCCAGTAATAAATGCCGTCTTTCCTGCCCTCTTCCCGCGAATACGTTGCATTGATACTCTCCACAATAGCATCTGCAACTTTCGCCTGCCGGAGCTGAACCGATGCGGCAGTAAGTTGTGTGCGCTGGATCAAAAGAGACATATCTTCCCTCCATCCTCATAAGCCACGTCATTTTATATAACTGTTAATCGCTATACAGCAGGAATAGTTACTCGTGCAGCCTGGAACAGATCGAGCTGGTTATCCCCATGCAGCAGGTAGCAGCGACCAGGAATGCTGGCGGGCAGGAATGCCGCATCGACGCGCCGTAGCACTTCGCGGCTATCCTCACCGGATGCGCAGCGTAAACAGAGGCGATACTGCACATAGTCGCGTACTTTAGAAGCGATAATTCCCTCGGGTCGTTGGGCGGAGAGCAGCAGGTGCATGCCTATTTCGCGCCCAACGCGGGTAATGGTAAAAAGTTCATCCAGAACTGCCTCCGTACGCTTCGCTATTTCGGCAAACTCATCAATAATAATGACCAGACGTGGAGTTACCTTCCCCTCCTTCAGCCGCATCTCGCGCCGCGTTGCCTCGGCTCGCAACATCGTAATGAAACGCTGGATCAGCGCGGGCGAAGAGACATTGGAGAGGAAGCCGACGGTGTGCGGCAACGGACGAAAAGGTTCGAGCGCCAGACCTGCTTTATAGTCAATGAGTAGGAAATTAACCTCGGTGGGCCGGTAAGTGACAGCAAGCGCGGCGATAATCGTCTGCAATAGTTCGCTCTTGCCGGAGCCGGTTTGACCGATCAGCAGACCATGCGGCCCATCCTTGATTAAATCGAGATATTGCGTCTCATCGCCAATCTTGAGGCCGATGGGAACGCGCATTAAAGGTGCGCCGGCGGGTGAGCGGAACGTAGGATCGTTCCAGCGATCCCGCGGGATATAGGTTGCCAGATCAAGCGGCGGCTCAAAAAGCGTGCGCAGATCCACCTGCGTCCGTATTTCCAGGCGTTTGGTCGTGAGAGAACGCAAAGATTGCAGGCGCAGGGCAAAGTAGCGCAGGCCATCAAATGGCACGACATCAAGGTGATCGCAGACAAGCGAAGCGGGCGGATCGGGTGAGAGCAGACGGATACGGGCCTGCGCAGCCTCCTGTTGCAACAGCGCCGGAACGATATCTTCTCCCGTTGACTGACCGCCAGACGACGCAAGCGAGGGCGCAGATGGCTTATCCAGATCGATCATTACTCCAGCGGTGGTCGGGATGTCTATCCTATCCCCACAAATACACAATACAGAAACGCCCAGCGATGGGCCGTGGTTAAGCGCCAGCGTCATCTCCGGGCGTTTCAACGGCGTTACGCTTAAACGGGGTCGATTGTGCATCGTGCCGTTGGTCTGCGCATGCGGCAGATCCAGTATCAGCGATGGCAGAGCTAGCGTTGGCTGGTCCAGATCATCAATGCTATCGAAATGATCGACGATGATAACGAGCCGAGGCAGAATGGAAGGCGCTTTCCCCTGCTGGCTATCGCCCAGCAGCAGTTCGCGGCGACCCAGTTCGCGTGAGATCATAGGAAGCAGATTGACAATCGCCTCCGCGCCAATCGCGACGGCATGCGTCGGGCAGGCCTCTTCATTGCTCTCGGCTGATTGTCTGGGCTCGTAGACAATCGTGTGTGGCAGGTGCATCGTCCACTCCCACGCCGCCGCCTGCGATTCGGGAGCCAGCACAATGATCCGCACATCCTCAGGTGAGTGATGATAAACCATCTGACAGGCCATCGCGTAGACCAGGGCTCGCGCTTGAGCCAGCCTGTTGGCGGTCCCCGTAATAGCTACCGGCCCGTGCTTACTTAAAGATACCGTGATGGGCGAGGTAATAGATGAATACCTCTCTACCAGCTCCTCTACCTTATCGTTCATCCTGACAAAGGCCATCGGCAGATTGCTAGCCACACTGCTACGGCTGGCGCTCACTTTAAAGGCAGGAGAGCAGTTTCCCATCCCGACGCGCACGGAGAGAAAGTCGGGATCATCCGGCCTGCGCGCCCAGAGTTGCATATCCTGATTGGTAAAGCTGCGCTCAATGATGGGAACAAGCGAGACAGCATCATAAAGGCGAGAAGGCTCATCGGGCAAGAAAAAAGGTGGGTCGAGCTCGAGCCGGCTCTGTCGCTCCTGTTGCTCCAACATTAGCAAGCGTTGTTCTGCATCATATACCCTCTTGATATAGATGGCGCGCAACCGCTTGAGGCGGCGACGGGCGGGAATCCATTGATACAAAAATGTTGTCAGCGAGCTCAACGCCATAAATCCACTCATAGCAAGCAGCCCCACAAAAAACACCTTGTTCATGCTCGGGTTGATAAGGGAGAAGATAAAAGCATAGAACGCCATGCCCAGTGTACTGAATAGAACAGTAAACAGTATCATTGGATTGGCGGTGTTGGTGACGCCGGGAGGAGCTGGTAACGTGACGGTCTCTTTGGGAATTTCGGGCCAGATACGGGCCTTACGTGTGATGATAGATTGCTGTTGATAAGTCAATGGAACCCCTCTTCAACATATTCCTACTTCCACGCCTATAATCCTGAAAAGGATACTTGTAATGATTAATCTTGTATCCTCAGATGACTTTCCGCTATAGTATCAAATTACCTTCGTTTGCGCAAGCAAATAGGAATTTTTCCGCGTAATAGCTGCCAGGCAAGAAAGTAGCCTGGTTATTTGTACAATGCTGCATGGTATGAATAAACTTTGATATGATAGCACTCATATTTTTTGCAATAGCTAACTCAATGTGGTATATTACTGATAACTGGCCTGAGCATCTGAGCCTTCCTATGGCTCAGCAAGCTTGCCGACGTCGTTAACTTTGTTGAACAAGAGGCGTCATAAGTAGCGTAACGGATAGCGATCATGAGGAGAGGGCGCAATGAAGATAGAGCGATTTACAGATAAGGCGCGCGAGGCCATTCAGGAGGCGTCTGAGCTGGCTCGTACGCTTAATAATAGTCAGATAGAGCCGGAACATCTTTTAGATGCGTTGCTAAAGCAAGAAGGCGGAGTGGTGCCGCAGATCATCCAGAAGGCTGGCGGCGATCTTGCGGCAGCGCAGCGCGTGCTTAATGGCGAGCTGGAACGCTTGCCAAAGGTCTATGGTGGCAGCGAGCCGGGCATCTCAGCGCGATTGCGGAAAGTGCTGGAGGATGCCTGGAACGAAATGAACAAGTTCAAGGATGAGTATTTGAGCGTGGAGCACTTGCTGCTCGCAATGTTCAACGCGGATGGAGCCGTGCAACGAGTACTCGCGGCGGCTGGGATCAACCGCAATCAGGTATTGCAGGCGCTCACGACCATACGCGGCTCCCAGCGTGTAACCGACCAGAATCCCGAGGGGAAATACCAGGCGTTGGAGAAATATGGACGCAATCTTACCGAGCTGGCGCGCCAGGGCAAGCTTGATCCGGTGATTGGGCGTGATGAAGAGATCCGCCGCGTCATTCAGGTATTGAGCAGGCGTACAAAAAACAATCCTGTGCTCATCGGCGAGCCGGGCGTCGGCAAAACGGCTATTGTCGAAGGGCTGGCTCAGCGTATCGTCCGTGGGGATGTGCCCAAGACGCTAACTGACAAACAAGTTGTCACGCTCGATCTGGGCGCGCTCGTTGCGGGCGCCAAATACAGGGGCGAATTCGAGGAACGTCTAAAAGCCGTTTTAAAAGAAGTGACCAGCTCAGAAGGTGGCATTATCCTCTTTATAGACGAGCTGCATACGCTGGTCGGCGCGGGAGCGGCAGAAGGCGCGATGGACGCCTCAAATATGCTCAAGCCGATGCTGGCGCGTGGCGAACTGCACTGTATTGGCGCTACCACGCTTGACGAGTATCGCAAACATATCGAGAAGGATGCCGCCCTGGAGCGGCGTTTCCAGCCTGTCATGGTTGACCAGCCATCGGTCGAAGACACCATCAGCATCTTGCGCGGGCTCAAGCAGCGTTACGAGGTCCATCATGGCGTACGTATCCAGGATAGCGCCCTGGTTGCCGCCGCGATCCTCTCCAACCGTTACATCACAGATCGCTTCCTGCCAGATAAAGCGATTGACCTGGTAGATGAGGCCGCCAGCCACCGCCGTGTTGAGCTGGACAGCACTCCCAGCGAGATTGATGCTCTGGACCGCCGCATCCGGCAGTTGCAGGTCGAGCAGGAGGCATTGAAGAAAGAGACCGACCCGGCCAGCCGCGAGCGGCGCGAAAAGGTTGAGCGCGAAATCGCTAATCTCAGCGAACAATTGCGCACCATGCGCCTGACGCTCGAAAGTGAGCGCGAGCCGGTCGAGGAGATGCGCCGTCTCAAAAAAGAGCTGGAGGATGCGGAGGTGGCTTACGAGCAAGCTGAACGAGCCTACGATTATGAGGCAATGGCCCGCCTGCGCTATGGCACCATCAAGACGCTTGAGGAAAAGATCCAGGCGCTGGAGGCTCGCCTTGCCAATGTGCAAAGCGCCAGGATGCTCAAAGAGGAAGTTGACGCCGAGGACGTTGCTGAAATCGTCTCCAAGTGGACCCATATCCCTGTTTCCAAGCTGATGGAGGCCGAGATTCAAAAGCTGCTCGTCATGGAAGATCGGCTACGTGCGCGCGTTGTTGGTCAGGAGTTGGCGCTGCAAGTCGTCTCGGACGCTGTGCGTCGCTCGCGCGCCGGCTTGCAGGACCCCAACAGACCCCTTGCCAGCTTCCTCTTCCTGGGACCGACCGGCGTCGGTAAAACCGAGCTGGCCCGCGCCCTCGCGGAGTTCCTGTTTGATGATGAGCAAGCGATGGTGCGCATCGACATGTCCGAGTACATGGAGAAACACTCGGTTGCGCGCCTCATAGGAGCGCCTCCCGGATATGTTGGCTATGAAGAGGGCGGGCAGCTTACAGAAGCCGTGCGCCGTCGCCCATACAGCGTCATTTTGCTTGACGAAATCGAGAAAGCAGCTCCAGAAGTCTTCAACATCCTGCTGCAAATCCTCGACGATGGCCGCCTCACCGATGGGCAGGGGCGCACGGTTGACTTTAAGAATACCGTCATCATCATGACCAGCAACGTCGGTGCGAGCTGGCTCCATGAATATGATGGCATGGACGAGGAAACCATCCAGCGCACCATACGGCAGCGATTGCGCGAGGAGGGCTTCCGCCCTGAGTTCATCAATCGCATCGACGAGGTCATCATCTTCCATAAGATCAGCCGCGAGCAGATGAAAGACATCGTTGATATCCAGATCAACCGGCTGCGACCACGGCTGGAGGAGCGGCATATCACCCTGCATCTCACCGACACAGCCAGGGATCTGCTTGCCAGCGAAGGTTACGATCCGCAATTTGGGGCGCGTCCCCTCAAGCGTGTCATCCAGAAAGAGGTAGAGAATCGCATCGCGCGCGGCATCCTTGATGGCAGCGTGCGCGATGGCGATGAGGTTGAAATCGACGCCAAAGACGGCAAACTGACCATGACGGCGGTCAAGCCGGCGAAACAAGCCGTGTAGCCAGCCTGACCATCCTGATAAAAAAGAGGGCCGCTTCCAGAGAAGTGGTCCTCTCCCAATCTAACGGCTGTCAGATTTAATCACCTTCGGAATCAAACCTACAAGGATTTTTGGACAGGATCTGGCGGAAGTCGTTGAAGCGGTGAATCACCCCTCCGCCAACAGCCGTATAAGCCAGATCCAGGAGCGGCCCATACTGATTGTTTTTGCCAAAATCACTACGGCTACCCGGGATTTGCGCACCCAGGCCCCAGGTACACATCTCACCCTCGTCGGAGGTTTTGATGCTAAAGTATGGGTAGAAGGCAGCAGGAGTGCCGTTATCAGTTATCGGTATCAGCGTACAACCCGCGCCAGTAGTGCGGTTGCAGGTGCTCTCGATACGTGGCAGATCGGCTTCAAAGGCTACACGTTTATAGTTGATGTCGTAGTCCTCGCCAGTCAGCGGGCTGCTAAAGCGGACCGCTGTCGGATGCAGAGCCGTGTTGCCATCGGGCCATACCGCCTGATAGGGAACGCCATCGAAGCCAGAGTTGGTTGACCGACATCCAGAAACCTGGACCAGCGTCGAATCAGAAGCCGGGTGGCAGGCTGCGTCGTCGCCATCGGAAGGGTGCGGATTAGTAGAAAGACCCTCGAAATCGCCAACGGGGCAGGTGCCGCGAGAAGGAACCGGCACCGAACCATTGCAGTAGTCGAAGTGGCCGATCTCATCAGAGAAAGCGATGTTGTACGAATGAGCCGCCCACGTCACGCGGGTCTGCTCAGACGAGGTGCTATACATCGGATGGAAGTCGTAAGGGATATTCTGGCAGGTGGTGCCATTGGGATCGAACTTCACCTGACCAAACGAGTTGGCCGCGCTGGCAACCATAAAGCCATGCTCATGCGTATTCACATCGTTCAAGTCAATGCGCAGACCGTGAGCTGTATCGTGCATCGTCACAATGATCCGGTCCCCAGAGTTCATAAAGAGATCTTTGGCAGGATCAGGAGTGAAGGTTGCAAGCGTGGACTCTACGGGATTGACTGGAGCCTGTGGTACGCCATTCTTGGTGATAAAGGCAAAGTTAACCGGCTCGACACCTGCAACATTGAGACAGGCAGCGTTATTGGATTGTCCGGTAACGGCGTTCTGTGAAAGGCTGTCAATGTTAAAAGCCGCACACCACTTGGTCGCATCGCAGCTAGGTCCGAAGGGTTTTTTCGCCCAACCAGGAGGATAGAACTGCATCTCCGTAAAGGCGACGCCTGGATGATTGGCGCTGACCGCAGGATCGACGATGTTGCTGTCACTATCCGGCGTGCAGGTACTCACCTGTTCAGGGAACGACTGGGTATCGCACATCGCCATGCCGAACCAGAACGCAGGATGCAGCTGGAAATTAAATGACGACGTGGGGGATAGTGGAGTTGGCGGCGGATCTTTGGGCAGAATAAGCTGCCATTGCATACGATTGCCTGCGCCTGGATGGTTGGAGTAGAAGAGCGTAGATGGCTCATCATGCCCAACATACACACCTTTGCCGAAAACCTGCTCTGAGTCCAGGACTTCTGCGCAGGAAGGTGCAAACTCTGCACTTGCGCAGTCGATGTGAAAATGCGTCGTGCTTGCCTGGGCAGCTGGTCCGGGCAATACGCCGGTTGCGACAAGCCCAATAATCATCGAGGCAAGGGCAACCAGAGAGAGGATGATGCTCATCCTTGAGCGTGAAGAGAAGCGCATTCGTTGGCCTCACTTTCAAATAACTGACGTTCACAGAGACACCTTGAAATACGATTCGCGACCTGCTGGCACGAAAAGGTCACTATCACCAATTATACATTCGATTTACTGCTAAAGCGGTGTTGAAGCGGTAAAATCCTGGTATCAATCTGGTTGCGGTTTTCTAGCACTCCTTCACCGCTTGCTTGC
Organism: Ktedonosporobacter sp.; assembly: GCA_035293765.1. Taxonomy (GTDB): domain Bacteria; phylum Chloroflexota; class Ktedonobacteria; order Ktedonobacterales; family Ktedonobacteraceae; genus DASRHT01. The sequence continues at coordinate 55,384 of DATGMF010000081.1, read as the reverse complement.
TATTCCCTGTAAAAAAGGTCGCTTCTTAATAGAAGCGACCTCCTTCTGAGTGAGAGCCGGTTTTAGTCGTCCCCAAATCCAAACAGAGAAGACCGGCATGGATTACTGGACATCACATTACGGAAATCGTTGAAGCGGTGAATGACGGTTCCACCGAGTCCCGTATATGCCAGGCTCAGCAATGGGCCATACTGGTTATTCTTGCCAAAGTCGGTTGCGCTCCCGGGTATCTGAGCGCCCAACTGCCAGGTACAGCTCCCGTCATCCCTCATGATGCTGAAGTACGGATAGAAGGGAGCGGGCGTTCCAGCCTCCGTGATGGGTATGAGCGTACAGCCCGCGCCGGTAGTGCGGTTGCAGGTGCTCTCGATACGTGGCAGATCGGCTTCAAAACCAACGCGGTTATAGTTGATGTTGAAGGCAAAGCCGGTGAGCGGGCTGGTGAAACGAATGGGAGTTGGATGTAACCGGGTATTGCCATCGGGCCAGACGCGCTGATAGGCAGAGCCATCAAAGCCGGCGTTTGTGCCCTGACAGCCAGCAACCTGTACGCGTGTGGAAGAAGACGCTGGGAAACAGCCATTATCATCGCCGTCGCTGGGCCTCGGGCTACTCGCCAGTCCCTCCGTGTTGCCCACCGGGCAGTTGCCGCCAGGAGTGATCGTATTGGGGCCGTTGCAGAAGTCAAAGTGACCGGTCTCATCGGAGAAGGCAATATTCTGCGAATGGGCCGCCCACGTCACGCGGGTCTGCTCAGACGAGGTGCTGTACATCGGATGGAAGTCAGAAGGGATATTCTGGCAGGTGGTGCCATTGGGATCGAACTTCACCTGACCAAACCCATTGGACGCGCTCGCGGTCATGAATCCATGCTGACCGGTATCTCGATCAAAGATATCGATGCGCAACCCATGAGGGGTGTCATGCATGATCACGATGAGGTGATCGCCCGAATTCATGAAGAGGTCCTGATTGCGATCAGGGGTGAAGGTCGCCAGGGTGGAATCCACCGGGTTGGCTGGAGCCTGTGACATGCCATTATGGGTGATGAAAGCAAAGTTGACCGGCTCGACGCCTGCAACATTGAGACAGGCGGCATTGTTGAGCTGCCCGGTCACCGGGTTCTCCGAAAGGCTATCGATGTTGAGAGCGGCACACCACTGCCTGGCATCGCAACTGGTGCCAGCGGGCCATGCTACCCAGCCGGGAGGATAAAACTGCATCTCCATGAAGGCGACGCCTGGATGGGCGGCACTGACCGCAGGATCAACGATGTTCGTGTCGCTATCTGGCGCGCAGGTGCTCACCTGTTCGGGGAATGACTGGGTGTCGCACATCGCCATGCCGAACCAGAAAGCGGGATGGAGCTGGAAGTTGAACGACTTGTTCGCAGGGTTTGCTGGTGAGGGATCTCTGGGAAGCTGGAGCTGCCACAGCATGCGGTTGCCAGCGCCAGGCACATTGGAATAGAAGAGCGTTTGCGGCTCATCATGCCCGATGTAGACATCATTGCCGAAAACCTGCTGTGCGTCTTGAACTTCCGTACACAGTCCGGTATGCACAGGGTCGCCACAATTTATGGTCATGTGCGCGTTTAAGGCGCTAGTGGTGGCAGCGTGTGCTGGCGTTCCAGACATCGCACCGGTCAACATCAGTCCAAATACGACGGAAGCAAGGGCTACGATGGAGAAAGGTCTGCTCATCCTTGAGCGTAACGAGAAGCGCATCAATTGGCCTCGCTTTCAAATAACTGGGACATTGACAATAGGGCTTTTCCTCAGAAGTAAAAGCAATCCTTTTAATACATAAAGATCGCTATTTGATATTATACCGGGAAATTCTAGCAGTTACAAAGGTAGAAAGGTGAAGATATTGGTTTAGATTTGGTTATGATTCGCTATTGTATCTTTGCATTCTGTTGTAATTTACATAAACGAGCGTATAAAAGAGGAGGTCACTTCGTCAGGAAGTGACCTCCCCTGCTAAAATTCACTCTATTGGAACAGGGAAGTAAGACAAGGGTTCACGGGCAGTGTTTGATGGAAATCTGGGAAAGCGTTGAAGGCTGCGCCACCAACGTTTGTAAAGGACAGAGAGAGCAGGGAGCCATACTGATTATTTTTGCCGAAGTCAGTGCGGCTGCCCGGAATTTGCGCCCCGAGTCCCCAGGTGCAATCATCACCGGAACCTTTGACGCTGAAGTAAGGATAGAAGGCGGCTGGCGTTCCCTCGTCCGTTGTCGGAATAAGGGTACACCCGGCGCCGGTCCCTGTATTACAGGTATTCTCGATAATGGGCAGGTCGGCTTCAAAGGCTGCGCGGCTGTAGTTGGTATTGAAGGCCCATCCTGTGAGTGGGCTGGTGAAGCGAACGGCGGTGGGATGCAAAGGATTGCCATCGGGCCAGTCCGTCAGGTACGATGTGCCATCAAAGCCAGTATTGCTGCCTATACAGCCGGAGACCTGAACTAGTGTGGAGGCGGAGGCCGGGAAACAGCCAATATCGTCGTCATCGGTTGGACGCGGATTGCTGGCAGGGCCTTCCGTGTTGCCAGCAGGACAATCTCCGCCAACGGTAATAGGATTGGGGCCGTTGCAGAAATCAAAGTGCCCGATCTCATCGGAGAAAGCAATATTGTACGAGTGAGCGGCCCACGGCACCCGCGTCTGCTCAGACGAGGTGCTATACATCGGATGGAAATCGTAGGGGATATTCTGGCAGGTGGTGCCATTGGGATCGAACTTTACCTGACCAAACGAGTTGGCCGCGCTGGCAGTCATAAAGCCATGCTGACCCGTGTTCTCATCGATGATATCGATGCGCAGACCGTGAGCGGTATCTTGCATGATCACAATCAGATGATCGCCAGAGTTCATAAAGAGATCTTTCTGCCGATCAGGAGTGAAGGTCGCTACCGTCGAATTGACCGGGTTAGCGGGGGCCTGGGCAACGCCGTTCTTAGTGATAAAGGCAAAGTTGACCGGCTCGACGCCTGCAACATTGAGACAGGCGGCATTGTTGAGCTGCCCGGTCACCGGGTTCTCCGAAAGGCTATCGATGTTGAGAGCGGCACACCACTGCCTGGCATCGCAACTGGTGCCATTCGGCCACGCCAGACCGCCAGGAGGATAAAACTGCATCTCCATGAAGGCCGTTCCGGGATGATTGGGGCTGACGGCGGGATCGACAATGTTGCTATCACTATCCGGTGTGCAGGTGTTTAGCTGCTCAGGATAAGACTGGGTGTCACACATCGCCATACCAAACCAGAAGGCGATATGAAGCTGCAAATTGAATGATTTGTCAGCAGTGAGTGGACTGGGGGAGGGATCGGTAGGCAGTTGGAGCCGGTACAGCATCCGGTTGCCTGCGCCAGGCTGGTTAGAATAGAAAAGGGTCGCAGGCTCATCGTGTCCAACATACTGACCTGGACCAAAGACTGCTTTTGCGTCATGAACTTCGGTACAAAGAGCTGAACGGGCGCCCGCACACTCAATATGCATTTTTGCGGCTGAGGCGTTCTGACCGGCTGCCTGGGCAGTTGGGACTGTCAACATTGCGCCTGTCATCATCAGCCCGACCACGACAGATGTAAGGGCCACAATAGAGAGGACTTTGCTCATCTTTGAGCGTAACGAGAAGCGCATCAATTGGCCTCGCTTTCAAATAACCAGGACATTTACAACGAGTTTTTCTTCATAAAGAAACAGTAATCCCTTTGGCACATAAGAATTACTATTAATAGTATACAAAGAAACTCTAGCAGTTACAAAGGCAGAAAGGCGAAGATAAAGTAACCAGCCGCTTTTTAAGCTCCTTTCTTTGTGTCTGCATTCTTCAGCAATTTTGGAACATGTAGTTTAAAAGTAGTACTTCTGGGTACAAGAGAGATAGTCTGTTCATTGACCCGATATAGCATGTATGCTACAGTACCCACGGTCAAAACAACTTTGTATATCAGGGGGCGTGCTGTATGCCATCTGCCATTATCCTTTCATACATTCAAGCAGAGACGCTGCTGGCCGCGAGGAAACAGGGCCTGTCATCGTCAGCAATTTCGCCTGATCTGGGCCTATCAATAGTCACAGTGGAGCTAACGAGCGAGGGGATAGTATTTGCGCAAGGGGAGCAGCTAAGCTGGCAAATGATCGAGAAAATCAAAAAATCACCTGCTGCCTGCTTCATGGTAGAGCAAAACGACATAGAGCCGATCCAGGTATTCTCTGCATATACCAATCGCCTGTGCAGCCTGATGCCGACGCAGCACACACCAACAATGCTGATCGCAGGGTTTACCATGCATCGGATCGTCGATATCGATCCAATGGAAGACACGCGCAAGAAAATCGCGGCCATTGCGCCGGTAACAGGGCGAGTGCTGGATACCGCCACCGGCCTGGGCTATACGGCTATTGAAGCTGCGAAGACGGCAGACGAAGTCGTCACCATCGAACTTGATCCAGGGGCACAGGCAATCGCCCGGCTCAATCCCTGGTCACGCGAACTTTTTGATCATCCCAAAATCAAGCAGATAATGGGTGATGCCTATGAGGTTGTCGCCACCTTCGAGGACGAAACGTTCTCGCGAATCATTCACGATCCGCCTGTTTTTAGTCTCGCCGGCGAACTCTATTCCGGCGCATTTTATCGGCAGCTCTTTCGTATATTGAAACGAGGGGGACGCCTCTTCCACTATATCGGGGATCTGAACAGTAAGTCAGGCGGCACTGTGACGCGAGGAGCTTTGAAACGGCTGCAAGAGGCAGGCTTTTCCCGCATTGTGCGACGTGAAGAGGCTTTTGGGGTGGTGGCTTATAAATGAGTCATGGAGCAATCGGTCGCTCCATGACTGGTTGTTATCGATCAGCAAACGAACAAATTTCTCTTACGCCGCGCTCGATCTCCTCCTCACATGCTGCCAGCGAGATGCGCACATTCGCCTGAGCGACCGACCCGAAGCCGCTGCCTGCGGCTACAGCAACGTTGCGCTCGTGCAATAGATCAAGGGCAAACTGACGGCTATGCCGGGCTTCGCCCTTACGGCTGCTGATATCGATCAGGGCATAGAAAGCTCCATGTGGGGTATAGATATAGCGTCCGTCATCTTTGAGCAGACTCACGGCCAGGTCGCGCCTGCGCTGGTATGCCTCGCGCATCTCGCTCACGCAATCCTGCGGGCCGGTCAGAGCAGCAGCGGCTGCTCTCTGGGTCAGCGTGCTAATGTTAGTATATTTGGCATTGAGTACATCGACGATGGTTTTCATCAACTGAGTTCCAGTCGTCAAGTAGCCGATGCGCCATCCGGTCATGGCATAGGTCTTGGAGAACGTGTACACGCCGATGAAGCGACCGGACTCGAACTCTTCGCGTGAGAGCATGGTGGCGGGGCTGATATGCTCGCCCTCGAAGATAATCTGGTCATAGCATTCATCTGAGAGCAGATAGAGATCATGGCGGCGGGCGAAGTCGAGCAGGGAGCAGACGATCTCGCGAGGGAAGACCGCGCCGGTCGGATTGCCCGGCGTATTAATCAGCAAGACGCGAGTACGGGGCGTGACCAGTTTCTCTAACTGCGCTATATCGGGAAGCCATTCGCCCTGCGGATCGAGTGGATAGGGTACGCCGGTAGCTCCACAGGCAGCGAGTTGCATGGCATACAGGGGCCAGCCGGGATCGGGGATCAGGACTTCGTCACCCGGCCCCACCGTTGCTATGAGGGCGACCTGGAGCGCGCCGGTGCCGCCCATCGTTATGGCAATGTGGGCAGGCTCGACCGCGTAGCCGTTGATGCGCCGGATTTTCTCGGCCAGCAGTTCACGCAACCAGAGATGGCCCACGGCGGGCGCGTAAGTCTGCGGCTCGCATTCAATCGACCGGATAGCTGCTTGACGAATATGCTCGGGCGTGCGGAAACTTGGCTCGCCGATCTGCAAACGTATTGCCGGAGGTAGCACCTCGCCGCGCGCCTCAGCCTCGGCCTGGCGTTGCTGTGCGTAAGCACCCAGCCAGGTAATCTCGTTCACCGGCTGTTGATAGATTTGCTCTTTTCCTATTTTCATCAGTTCTGCCTGTTCTGCTCAATGTGTGCCGATACGCTGTACAAGGCCGGAAAGGAGCGCAATACGAAGCGGCAGGTAGTCAAGCTCAACGTACTCATCTGGATTATGGGCCAGGCCGCCGCCAGCTCCGAGCCCATCAATGGTTGGTGTGCCCACGGCAGAGGTGTTGTTTGCATCCGAAGCTCCACCGCTACCAAGATCTTCTATTTTCAGCCCCAGCTCTTTCCCTGCTTCTTTGGCAAACTGCACAAGCCGGCTGTTGCGCTCACTCCGTTCAAAAGGCATGCTGCGTATCCCGCCGCTGAGCGTGATCTGCGTGCCATCCAGCACACGCTTTGAGGTGACTTTGCGCATAGCCTCCTCGATTGCCCGAATTCCCTCGGTATCGCTGACACGCACGTCCAGATCGCAATAGGCGAAATCTGGCACCACGTTGGTACGCTCACCACCGCGAATAACGCCAACATTAAGCGTCGTGCCGGGAACAGTCCCGTTCAACGCTTGCAGCGCCTGCACCTGGTAAGAAAGTTCGAGAATAGCATTGCGCCCATGCTGCGGCTCGACTCCTGCGTGCGCGGAAACCCCTCGCACCTCGACGCGATAATTGCCAATGCCACGACGAGAAGAGACCACGCTGCCAATCGCTCTGCCGGGCTCCAGCACAATCACAGCATCGGATTGTGCGGCCAGCTCCTGGATCAGCGGCTTGCTGACGGGAGAGCCAACTTCCTCATCACTATTGCAGATAAATGTGATACTCTGAGCGTTGGCTTCGTTAGCTTCGATGAGCAGGTGCAGGCCGTACATACCAATCAGCAGACCCGATTTCATATCCAGCACGCCCGGGCCTTTGGCGATCCTCATGCCGTTGCGCTTTCCGATGCTGAAGGGGCGACGTTCGGCCTCTCCATCAGAGAAAACCGTGTCCATATGTCCAACCAGCAAAATGCGCGGGCCATTGGCGACAGCGCCCTTCCAGGTGGCAACAAGATGATTACCGTAGTCCTGTTGCGGATCGAAATAGGTCGAGAAGCCAAAGTCGTGAAAACGCCCTTGCAGGTATGCTCCCACGCGGTCAACGCCAGCTTTCGTATAGGTGCCGGAGTCGATATTGACGATTGCTTTCAGATCATCGAGGTAAGACTCCATTATCTGCTCAGCGCGCGCAACGATACGATGTTTTTTCATCAAACGATTCCTTCCGCCTTGAACTGTGCTATCTCACCATCGCTGTAGCCAGCCTCAAGTAGCAACTCTCCTGTATGTTCGCCTAATAGGGGCGGTGCATAACGTTGCTTCTGCTCGACGCCCGAGATGCGCGGGAAACTCTGTATAGTACGAAATGTCTCATCGGACCAGCCGTTAGTCAGGGTGAGATCGCGGGCCTGGGCGTGCGTATCCTCCAGCGCCTCTTCGATGGTATAGACGGGGCCGAGACAGGTGTCGAGATCAGCCATCTCAGCCACCCATTCGTCGCGCGTTTTCGTCTTGAAGATGGTTCGCAAAGCGTTCATAGCCTCCTCACGCTCGCCAGGGCCGACCGGCATATGGAAAGGTAGCAACTCCAGGTGTCCTACGCGAGTGCAGAATGTATGCCAGAATTTAGGCTCCAGGGCCGCCAGCGTAACATGCTTGCCGTCTTTGGTCTCATAAATATTATAACAGGGCAGCCCACCATCAAGCGCGGAACGGTTGGGGCGAGGCGCTTTGCCGGTATTGAGAAAGGCAGAAGAGATCAGAGGCATCAGCGCCATCACGCCCTCGGTCATCGAAACGTCAACCATGCGGCCCTCGCCCGTCTGAGCGCGCCCCACCAGCGCGGTCAGGATGCCGATGACCGACATAAAGCTGCCGCCCGCCAGGTCGCCGAGCTGGGTTGCGGGCATGGCTGGCTCCCCCTGCGCCCCACGATTATAGTGCAACAACCCCGCGAATCCTGCATAATTGAGGTCGTGGCCTGCCCTCAGGCGATACGGACCATCCTGCCCATACCCACTGATCGCGCAATAAATAATACCAGGATTGACTTCTTTTAACTGCTCATAACCCAGGCCCAGGCGTTCCATTACACCCGGTCGAAAGCTCTCCAGCACAACGTCCGCCTCGCGTATCAAGCGTAGAAATATCTCGCGTCCCTGAGGAGTTTTTAGATTCAGACTCATACTGCGTTTGTTACGATTAATTGCCACAAAAGAGAAGCTCATACCGCCAGGGCCGAGAGGAGGCATATAGCGACCATAATCGCCGGTTCCAGGCTCTTCAACTTTAATAACATCCGCCCCAAAGTCCGCCAGCATTTGTGAAGCATAGGCACCAGGAAGCAGGCGTGATAGATCAAGAACGCGAATACCATCGAGAGGCTGGCTCATGCTTGTCTCCTTAGTTATGAGATAAACGACCGGTATGATTTCAGTACCCTCAAGCGGGTTGAGAAGCCATGAGTTCCCGCCTCCCTTGAGGGTAGTATAGGCATCACACCCTGAGGTGTCAAGCGAAAATGTAAAAGGATTGTCAATGCAATAATAGCACAAGCCCGGATAAGAGGAAACCACTATCCGGGCCTGTGCAAGCTCTGGAAAGATTACATCGTGGTCCAGCCCACAAGATCAACGCCGCCACGCGCCGTACTGGCAATTTCTGTTGGGGCGCTACCGTTTAAGGAACCGATGAGGATGCGCTGCGTGCCCAGGCCGAGATTGTCAGCTTTCAGGGCGTACATGCTACCGTCACGCGAGACATTCGACCAGGTAAACTGCGTAAACCGGTTGAAACTATAATCATCCAGTTGTGAAGGGCCGTAGGGAAAGGTCGCCAGCGTTTTCTGACCGGAGCCATCGGTTTTCATGGTCCAGATCTGGTGATTGACGTCGCTACCGTTGGCCGCGTTCTCTACGAGCAGTAACAGCGTATCGTTGGAGATGACGCGCAACGTATTCAGGCAAGAAGTAGCAGCCTGCTGGGCGATTGTCTGCTGCGTCCCTCCGGTCGCAGGCTCGCTCCAGATGCTTGAAGCGAACGGTTGGCCGTTTTTCAAGCAGTAACCGACGAACAGCGTTGAGCTATCAAAACTGCTATCCATTGATAGGGAGCTTAACAGTACAGGCTGTTTCGTCAATACAGGGGACAGGCTACTGCCATCGACAACGTGATTTGTGGCCGTATTGAGAATAGAGAGCGTGGTTGGAGGTAAAGAAGCTGACCTGTCAGTTTTCATAATATAGGCGCGGGTATTATCGAGCCAGGTCAGTACGCTGTAACGATAATGCGCATCCGCGATGGCAATCTCCGTCTGTACCGTGCCACTGGCAACGTTGAGCAGTCTGATAGTACTGGTGGTATTATGCTCATCCATTGTCGTCAGAATGGACTTCTGGTCGCTGGACCACTGCACATCGATGGGAAAACGTACTTTATTGTCGTCGGAGAAGGTGGTGAGGGAACCGGCAGGGAAACAATAAAGCGTCTGTAGCCCCTGTCCATCCATGCGTACCAGTTGCAGCATCGCGCTGTGCTGCGGATCGCCACGCGGGTCGGGCTGGCTCAAAAACAACACCCACTGCCCATCGAAAGAGACTTCAGCCTCCGTGATAGAAAGGCCGCTGGTCACAATATCGCTTTTCTGGCCGGTCGTGACATCATAGCGCCTCAAATGTCCATAGGAAGTTGAGGTGTTTGGAGGAACTTCATTATAGATGTAGACCAGATTTTGATGGCCGCCCAGGGCCAATGGTCGCATCACAGCCGCGCGGGCCGTGCCGTCCGCCGGACAGCTTGTTTGCGTTGGTGGCATCGGCACCGTCTGACCGGTGGCGGGCGGTGTAGAGTTATGGATGGATGGGGTCGCGGTAGTCGTGCCGCCTCCAGGTCCGCCGTTGCCAGAGCCTACCGGGGCAGTTCCGCAGGCAGCGAGAATGGCCGCCATACAACAGGCGATAAAAACTAATACACTGGAACGAATGCGTGCAATATTCATCTCTATACGCTCCTGATCAAAGCAGAATGGTTTTTATGGTGATTAATAATCTATCTATTGCTCGGGGCACTTTTGCTCCATGTGCTCATAATAATGTAGAGGGATGCTTATTGCTATGAACTAAGCCACAGTAATACTGTGCAGTGAGAGGTCATAGGGACAGATTTTGGGCTGGGGAGAGATGGTTTCCAGAGGAAAGTGCTTTCGTGGTACAATTGCTAACAAATAACGTACAGGAGAGACTATACTATGCCAATAGCTATCGTCGTACATGGTGGAGCTGGCGATATTGCGCCTGAACGGAGAGAACTGGCTGTGGCGGGCTGCAAAGAAGCAGCGCGGGTGGGGTGGCGTATTTTGCAAGCGGGGGGAACTGCGCTTGATGCGGTGGAAGCGGCAGTGCAGTTGCTTGAAGATAATCCCAACTATAACGCCGGTACAGGCTCCTGTCTCACGCGGGACGGCAATATAGAGATGGATGCGGGGATGATGGAGGGACATACTTTTCGCGTTGGCGCGGTAGCAGGCGTTGAACTGATAAAAAATCCGATTATCCTGGCGCGCAAAGTGCTGGAAAGCCCACATGTGCTGTTGATAGGCAAGGGGGCGCAGGAGTTTGCGCTGGAACAGGGGCTCTCACTTTGCAAATTTGAGGATCTTTTAACCGAGCGACAATATAACAACTGGAAAAAACTGCATGGCATAGCGGATGACGAGCCGCGCTATCTGAGACGTGAAATGGGCTCGCGAACGCTGGAGAGCGCGGATGATGAGCCTGGTTCTATTGCAGGAGAGACAGAAAAGAAGCATGGCACCGTTGGCGCAGTCGCCATTGACATGAGCGACAACCTGGCTGCTGCCACCTCCACGGGCGGCTTTCTCAACAAATATCCGGGGAGGGTTGGCGATTCCCCGCTGATAGGCTGCGGCTTCTACGCCGACGAACATGCCGCCGTTTCCTGCACCGGCTACGGCGAGGATTTCATGCGCCTGCTCATTGCCAGGCGTGCGGCAGAGTGCGTAGCCGGTGGGTCCAACGCAAGAGAGGCCGCACAGGCAGCTATTGCCATTTTAAGCGCGAAGGCTACTGGTACAGGCGGCCTGATCACGGTGGATCGCATTGGCAACGTTGGCTTTGCCTGGAATAGCAAAAATATGGCGCGCGCTTACCTCTGTGGAGAAATGCAGGAGCCTGAAGCGGGCATATAAATGCCGGTAACGGGTGAGCCTTTATTAAGGGAAGACCGCGTGGGCCAGGAAGTAGCCGATAATAAAGAAGAGGATGAAAAGCATCAGGCCAATCCCCAGCAGAGCGGGCATATTAATGCGGCGAGGTCGCTCCTCTCGTACTGGATAAGCGGCCTGTCGTGCTGCGGCCAACTTCATCGAAACATCCTGTACGGTCTGACCGACAACAGGCGCTTCCGTCGCGGCCAGGCGAGCATTCGTATCTGGACGGTAGCCGGAATAGCCTGCGCCCACCATTCCTGGCTCGGATACCGGCCCGGGAACGCCGAATTTCCCCGTGCCGGTCGGAGCTGCGGGCGAGAACTGATGGATACCCATAAATTCTTCAACCCGGCGTGAGCTTGCCGGGATAGTTACCGGAGGCGGAGGCGGTTCAAGCGTCTCTGCCAGCGCCTTCAATTCTTTGTAGAGCATGTCGGGCGAGGCGATATATTGCGCGTGCTGTCTGATGATGGAACGTGCGACGAGCTCGCACAATTCCGGGGGAACATTGCGCATAAAGCGCAATCGCCCATCAGCAGGAGGCTCAACGGTAGTTGCTCCTGGCGCCCTGCCTGCGAGCAGTTGATAGAGCAACAGACCCACGGCCCGCGTATCGTCCGCGCGCCTTTCCTCGGTCATCTGGCCCTCGGGCAGTTCCCGGTTAGCGAGAATGACGCCATCACTGCTCCGGCCTATGACGCTCCAGGCCGTAAAATACTGGATATCACTGGGGAGCGCGAAATTATTAATGCGGACCGTGCCGTAGCGGTCGCGCAAAACAGCGTCGGGCGTTAAATCGCCGTGGCTTACCTTGCGCGATGGCGCGCCGGCATAGAGCAGCGCCAGGCACATCTGGGCGCCCATCTCCGCTACCTGGTAAGCGGTAAGCGAAGTTTGTAGCAGCGAGCTAAAATCGCTGCCATCGATAAATTCCTGCACCAAATACAGAAGATCGTTCTCAACGAGAACGTCGTAGATGCCAACAATATTTGGATGTGAGAACTGAGAGGTAGCTTTGATCGCGGCTCGATAGGCAGGGATGTACTCAGGAGGGACCACTTTGACCGCAACAGCGCGTTGCAACACATGATCGAACCCTTGATAGACGGCGCAAACCTGGCCCTGTTTCACAAATTGTTGTAGCAGGTAACGCCTCTGAATAATGCGGCCTGTTTCCACTCTATGCCTCTCAAGATTACGCATTATAAGTCCTGTAAAGCCAGCGTGATTGCACCCACGAGATTGGCCTCGACTCCAAGATTGCCCTGGACAATACGCAGGGATTGACGGGCCACGGGAAGCGACATCTGCTGGATGCGCGTTTGCAGTGGCTCAAGCAGTGGCCTCCCCACCAGCGCAACCGGCCCACCCAGAATGATCATGCCCGGATTGACTATATGGACAACATTCGCCAGAGCGATCCCCAGATAGTTCTGCACTTCCTCAACAATATATAATGCGATTTTATCACCTTCGCCAGCTAATTGGAATACTTCGTCCACTGTAATGCGCTCCGCTCTACCTCCCGTGAGACGACTGATAGCCGCTTCAGTTTCGGGATATTCTATCGAGAGACCGATCATAGAGCGCACAATGGCCTGTGCCGATGCAATGGCTTCGAGATGCCCAGAACCGCCGCAGGAGCAGCGAGGTCCATCTTCTTTCACCTGCATATGCCCAATCTCGCCCGCAGTACCCGTGATCCCGTGATGAATGCTGCCATTGACAAGCAAGGCCCCGCCGATATTTCGTCCCAGGCTAACATAAAGTACCACTCGTTCCCCAAGCCCAGCTCCCCGGTGGACTTCCGCCAGCCCCGCCGCGTTGGCGCTATTATCAATAATACAGGGCACATCAAGATGCTCTGCGAAATAGTCCTGGAGCGGGAAATTATCCCACCCATACGATTGGGGAAGCGTGCGTACAACCCCCTGAGCTGCATCAACCAACCCGCTAACCGCAACGCCGACGCGCAGAACGCGCCCGTCGCTAAGCCGCTCAGGGCGGGTTGCATCTGTGAGCAGGGTTTCCACGAGGTCCAACACGGTCCGGGTATCGGGTACATACTCCAGAGGACGATGAGCGCGATACAAAATATTCCCATCCAGGTCTGCTAACGCGACTGCTTGCTGGGAACCGCTGCCGTTGATTTCAATGCCAATCACATATCCCTGCATTGCCAGCAATTTCCCGGTTGTTCTCTGCATACCGGGTGTTGTTGATGACCCCGCCTGTCCCGGGACCGAAGTGCCAGTGAATACGCCTGAAACGTGCTGCATCGTCACAGTTGATCCTCGCCTCCTGATGTTTGCCTGTCTCTCTGCTAGAACCGGAATTCATTCCCACCACCAAATGGGGATAGAGCCATACTGGGACAATGCGTGTAGTATATCATACGCAAGGGGAGACGCATAGTATGCTTTTTAGAGCTTGCCAGGATGTCGATCCTGATTGATCATGTTGCATCGCCTTTACTTCGTTGATACAATACGTTACGGAGTTAATAACCTGATTTCCTGGGGAGCTTCTCATGGCATCATCTTCTATCACGCAAAAGCAGGATTTTATCGGGCCAGGACTGAGCCCCTTCAAACGCAATGTCACGATTCTGGGCGTCCTGGGGGTAACGGCCCTCGTTTTCTGGATCGCTATTTATCAGGGGGCTTCTACCATCGGCAGCACGATTGTGGCAGTACTATTTATTCTCGGCTTCGTGATGTATCTGCGCATTATCGCCCCTGTACCATTTACTATCGCTCTAGAGCCTGAAGCCCTCGTCAAGCGCAGCCGCAATGGCGAGACGATTACGATCCCCTGGGAAAATTTGACCCAGGTCAAGGAAGAATTTTTCCCCAACGGCAAGCGCATCAGCGTTACCGCGTACCGCAAAGTCACCGAGGCTGGACAGAAGCCCAAAGCCTGGGCAGTCTACCGCGACGAAGTGACCGACCTGGACGGCCTGGCCGAGGCTCTCAAGCAAGTCATTCCCGAAACCTGCACCTGGAAGAGCGAAACGGTTCACGAATAGCCTATCTGAGCAGGACTAATAGGCTATAAACCACCATTTCTAGGTGTACGCGCTGGCTTCGGTGGCTTTAAATGTTGCATAGACCATTTTGCCTTCCTGTAAATCCAGCCGATTGGCCGATGCCTCGGTAATCTCTGCGGTGAGGGGCGGAGTAGCATCGTTGAGCATGATGCTAACGCGCACACTGCTATCGCCGTTGGCTGCCGCTCTTGAGGGCAGGATATGCACAATCTCGCCGTAAAAGACGTTGCGCGCCGAACTCTCCGGTGGCGCGAGATAAAGCGTGATACTACGGGGGTCCACAACGACAAAGGCTTCGTCACCTGAAGAGGGCGTCCCGTTAGACTGACCGCGTTCCCTGAGCGCGGCAACAACCTCAACGGACAGTTTGTCGTCATCGAGCTGCACAATGCACAGGGAGTTGGCCTCGTAGCGGGTGATATGGCCGCGGAAAAAGTTCACGCCCACCAGTTCCGCGATATAGGATGAGCGCGGATATTCTCGCAAGGCATACTGATCCCCCTGTTGAATGACACGCCCATGATCAAGTACCAGGATGCGTTCGCCAAAGAGCAAAGCTTCCAGGTAATGATGCGTTACCAGCACCGTGGTAATGCCAGTTTCAGCCAGCAAGCGGCGCAGTTCTTGCCGCACCTCGCGCCGCGTCTGCACATCCAGCGCCGCCAGGGGTTCATCGAGCAGCAGCAACTCCGGCTGTAAGACGAGCGCGCGGGCAATGGCTACTCGCTGCTGCTGCCCGCCTGAAAGCTGCGCCGGGCGACGTTGGGCCAGATCGGCCATGTGAACCTGCTCCAAAGCCTCCATCACGCGCTGCTGGACACTATGACGTGCGACACGCTGAGCGCGTAGACCAAAGGCGACATTTTCGAACACGGTGAGATGGGGAAAAAGCACGTAATCCTGGAACACATAGCCGAACGGTCGCTGTTGTGGCGTGATCGCAATCCGTTGCTCGCTATCAAAATAGACGACGCCGTCAAGCGAAATATGGCCTTTTTCAGGATAGAGCAAACCAGCCAGCAGACGCAGGACGGTGCTTTTCCCGGCCCCGCTCTCTCCCAGCAATACCAGTGTCTTCCCCTTCTCAACCTGGAAATCCACAGCCAGGTGGAAGGTATCAAGATGGGTGTCCAGCGCAACGTTAAGCATAGCTCTCCAATGATGATTTCACGGGCTGTAGGGGCAGGGCTGGCCCCTGCCCACTCTCCAATGACGTTTTTACGCAGTACGCTGTAGGGGCAGGGCTGGCCCCTGCCCTGTTAGCCCATTGAACTGGTAGAGGTAGGGGCCAGCCCTGCCCCTACCAGTATATCACACTTACTTTTTACATGTAGCGTTCCTTGCCTTAGAGAGAAAAACATGTTATACTGAGGTAACATCATGTATTTAGGAGTCGTCCTCTACTCTGGTTTTGCTCGGCTGAACCGGAAATGGCAGGCAATGACATGGCAGCGAAGCCGACGGTACCTATTGTGTTACCCACATCCACAACTCAGATTTGCCCACGCTATGAACATGCTGTTAGCGTTCTCGGGAAACGCTGGACGGGGCTGCTGCTCGACGCGCTCATGGATGGGCCAAAACGCTTCTGCGAACTTACAGCCTTAGTAGAAGGGCTCTCAGATCGCGTCTTGAGCGACCGGTTGCGCGAGCTAGAGACCGAGGACGTTGTAAAGCGTGTCGTTTATCCGCAGATCCCCGTGCGTGTTGAATATCAGTTGACGGAAAAAGGGCGGGCGCTCAAGCCTGTGATCGATGCAATTCATGTCTGGGCGCAAGAATGGGTAACACCGTCGCCATCTTCTCAAAGAGAAGAAGAGCTGCAATTAGACCATTAGAGAGCATTTATGAAAAATTTGTGGGCACCCTGGCGTATGGCTTTTATCACACCGAAAACGCCCCCGCCGCCGGGGTGTATTTTTTGTACATTACCGGCTGAACATCACGACGCGGAGCACCACATTCTCTATCGTGGCGAACACTGCTTCATGATGCTCAACCTTTATCCATACAACAACGGACATTTAATGATTGCCCCTTACCAGCATCTCAGCTCCATTGAGTATCTTGATGGCGCGACCCTGACCGAGATGATGTCTCAGGTACAACTTGCCCTGAAAGCATTACGCGAGGAGATGGGGCCTGAAGGGTTCAACATGGGTATCAACGAGGGGAAGGTCGCTGGAGCGGGCTTCGCGGAACATGTCCATTACCACATCGTCCCGCGCTGGCAAGGCGACACTAATTTTATGCCCGTCGTGGCTGATATCAAGGTCATACCGGAACATCTTGATATCGTCTATGCGAAACTGAAAGCCCGGCTGACCGCGATTGTGGAAAGAGGTGCTTGAGGGCTTACCAGCGGTACACGTAGCCGACGCCGCGCACCGTTTGGATCAGGCGGGGATTGGCAGGATCTTCTTCTAGCTTTTCGCGTAGCCAGCGGACGTGTACATCAACGGTGCGCGTATCGCCTACATAGTCATAGCCCCAGACGTTATGCAGGAGCTGATCGCGCGTCAGCACGGTGCCACGGTTGCGCACGAGATAGGTGAGCAGTTCAAATTGTTTCGGTTGCAGTTCCAGATCCTGCCCCCGGCAATTGACGCGCCGACCGGCCAGGTCGATGCGCAGCGGGCCTGCCACCAGTTCCCGGTTGGGCGAGCGCACCTCTTGAGCAGTATCGGCGGCAGCGGCTTCTTCCTGGGGGGAGGGATAGTCGGCACGGCGTAATAAAGCTCGTACGCGTGCGAGCAGTTCGCGCCGACCAAAGGGCTTGGTCACATAATCATCGGCCCCCACTTCCAGGCCGACGACCTTATCGACCTCATCGCCTTTTGCCGTCAGCATCACGATTGGCGTGGTGGCGGTACTGCTCTCGCGTCGCAGTTGACGGCAGACCTCCAGGCCGTCCATTTCCGGCAGCATAATATCGAGAATGATCAAATCTGGAGCTTCGGTGCGGGCAGCTTCCAACGCGCTTTTGCCGTCGGCTGCGGTCACAACCTTGTACCCCGCCTGCTCTAGATTGTAGGCAATAGTCTCTACCAGAAGGGCCTCGTCGTCCACCACCAGGATTTTACGTACCACGGCAATACTCCAAGCCAGTTACTAGCCGAAACGTCCACTAATATAATCTTCCGTCTCTTTTTTCTTTGGCCGCTTAAAAATATCGACCGTGGGAGCCTCCTCTACAATCTTTCCACTGAGGAAAAAGCCGGTAAAATGTGAGACGCGAGCAGCCTGCTGCATATTATGCGTCACAATAACAATTGTATAATCTCGGACAAGCTGGGTAACCAACTCCTCAATCTTCAGGGTCGCAATGGGATCAAGGGCTGAACATGGTTCGTCCATCAACAATACTTCCGGCTGAACCGCCAGCGCCCGCGCGATACATAGACGTTGCTGCTGCCCGCCGGAGAGTCCCAGCGCCGAGGTTTTCAAACGATCTTTGACCTCATCCCAGAGAGCTGCCCCGTGCAAGCTCTTCTCCACCGCCTCCTCGATATACTTCTTCGACCGGCCCTGCACCCGCAGGCCGTAGGCGACATTCTCAAAGATCGATTTGGGGAAGGGATTGGGGCGCTGGAATACCATACCGATACGTTGGCGCAATAGTACCACATCAACACTTCTCTGATAGATGTTCTCGCCGTCAAAAATTGCCTCGCCTTCCGTATGCGTCCCGGGTATAAGATCATTCATGCGGTTGAGCGTACGTAAAAAGGTTGACTTGCCACACCCTGAAGGGCCAATCAGCGCCGTTACCTGGCGTTCGCGAATCGGTAGCGAGACCTCGAACAATGCTTGCTTCTTCCCGTAGAAGAAATTAAGCTGTTTTACATCTATTTTAACATCTGCCCGGATATTCACACTCTTCCGCGGATCAAAACTTCCCATATGTGCGGCCTCTATCACGAGGTCTCCCTGTTCATTCCTGTTATGTGTATCCTGCACAGACTCCTGTTGCGCTGATGGTACATGATGCTCCTGTTTAAGACGATGCTCCATTGCGCTTCCTTCCTATTTTATACAAGTGGATATTCTTTATGCAATGGGATAGACGCATCGACGATGAGGCGATCATCCAGCACGACCAGCCGAATATAGCGTCCTGCCAGCGTCTTACTGATAAAATACGGGCGGCCTTCGTAAGAGATATGGCCGCTGCGCGCCACTTTACGAGAAAAGATGCTGGCCCCTTCAGGAAGTGTTACATTTTCGTTGCTCTGAGCATTGGTCACGACGTTCATAAGCAGATCTATCCTCTATTGCTCTTGTGGCTTCACAAGCCGCTTGAATACAAATAATGCTTGTATACGTTACGTCTCTACATTATGCCGCCGTCGCTCTGCGCTGGATGGTACGGCCAATGGCGCGGGCGGTCACGTTAATCAACAATAGGATCACAATCAGCAGGGCAGCCGAGCCCGCTGCTACCTGGTTTGTCTGGGATGCTGTCAGGCCCGTGCTGCCCAGACCTTGTGTCAGGATATACCAGAGATGTACGGTGAGATTGTCGCTGCCAATCAAGGGATTCAGCGTAAAAACACCACTGGCGGGATTATTTGCGCCCATCGTGAAGATCAGAGCCGCAGCTTCACCGATGATCTTCCCCGCCGACAGGATCAGGCCAGTGATAATGCCAGGCAAAGCCGATGGTAGCACCACTGTGCGTACCATATGCCACCTGGTAGAGCCTAATGCGAGGCTGCCTTCCCGTAAATCTCGTGACACTGAGGTGAGGGCATCCTCAAACAGCCGCAGCGCCAATGGAAGATTCAAACAGAGCAAAGTCAGCGCGCCAGCCAGCCGACTGGTTCCCATATGCGCGTAGATGCCAAAAGCGATCACGCCAAACAGCCCCAGCACGATTGAAGGAACGCCCGCGAGCGTTTCCGCGGCAAAGTGGATGGTAGTCACTAGCTTCCCTTGCGGAGCATACTCAATCAGATAGACCGCTGCTGCCAGCGCGATAGGGAAAAGAAAAAGCTGTGTCAGAATGAGAATATAGAACGTGTTGAATAGCTCTGGTCCAATCCCCGCGTTTCCCGTACCATAAAAATCGGGCCGGAAGAGGTAAGAAATGCCTTGAGCTAGCAGCAACACAATAATCGCAATGAATAGCAACGCCACCAGAGACGCCACAATCCAGAGAGAGCTTAGTGCCACTCCATTGCTGAGGCGGAGCCGATGGACCAGGCGGGAAAGCTCGGCGCGGCGAGACTCTTCGGCGGTGGGAAGCGCGGTAGCCTGTTGCGTACTCATTTATAGACACTCCTGCTAGCCAGGTAACGGCTGATACAGATGAAAATGAAAGTAATTACAAGCAGAATAAAAGCCAGCGTCCAGTAAGCATCGCGGGCGGACCCGAGCGTCTCCGCAAAATCCTGCACGATGGCGCTGGTAATATTGACATTGGGCTGAAAGAACACCAGCGGCGTGAAGATGTTTTTGGGCAGCTTTGCCCCCTGCAAAACCATGCTAACGGCCAGGGTTTCACCGATTGCCCGTGTCATGCCCAGCACGACTGCGGTTGCCAGCCCGGTTGTGGCCGCAGGAATAACCGCCCGCCGCATCATTTGCCAGCGCGTCGAACCCAATGCCAGGCTGGCTTCCCGCACGCTGCCCGGCACGGCGCGCAATGCATCTATCGAGACGCTAATCACGGTGGGTAGGATCATCACCACCAGCACCAGCGTCGCGGCTCCCCAGCCGTAGCCGGCGGTAGGAAGGCCGCCCGTTAGTGGCGCGACCAGTTTAGTCAGTGATGGCACCAGCACAGTCAAGCCCAGAAAGCCGATCACCACCGAAGGCATGCCGACGAAAATCTCCAGCAGCGGCTGTAAAATCTTCGTGAGCCAGGCGGGAGCAACCTCGGTAAAGAAGATCGCCATGCCAAAGGCCAGCGGGATGACGATAAGTACTGATAATAAAGTGATCACAACAGATCCAAGAATTAAGCCTGCCGCCCCAAAGCTGGGGTTGCCATTGACATCATTATTGCCGGTCGGGTCCCAATTTGCGCTTGAAAAAAAATCTTTAAGGGTTGCCCCTTCTGTAAAGACGCGAAAAGCGTTTGAGCCAAGAAACAAAAAAACGCCAATGATAACGGCGACGATAAAAATAGCGCAGAGTAAAAAGATGATAGTAGATGTTTGATTAGCTATACGCGCTGATCGTTGTTCTGTCGCCACGATACACTCTCCTAAAAGATAGAGCAGGAATACCCAGGAAATAGCGTAGAGGCTGGGTCCGCGTCCGCCCCTACGCTATCGCTAAAGGGCAAGGGGGAGCAAGCCTTACCCCTTATTCTGTTAGCTTTTCGGCTGATGAGCCTGGATGGCGTCCTGGGTCATATCGGCAATGGCAATGAAATCGAGTTTAGTGGCTTCCTGCTTCGCCTCGCTCGTTGCCATGAAATCAATGAAGGACTTTGCCAGGCCGGTGGCCTCGCCTTTGGTATACATGTGCTCGATATTCCAGAACTTATACGCATTGTTCTTCACCATGTCGACGGTAGGCGCGTTGCCATCAATCGAAAGCACTGTTAAGCCGGATGCTTTAGCCGCGCCAGAAGCGGCATAGCCAATCGCACCGTCGGTCTGCTGCACGTTAGTAACGACGGTGCTCGTGCTATCGCTGGTCAGATTGGATGGGCCGGCAATAGTTTCAGGGCCACCCAGAATATACTGCTGGAAGGTCGCGCGCGTCCCCGAGCTGGCCGGGCGGCTGACGACGACGATTTTGAGATCTGGTCCGCCAAGATCTTTCCAGTTGGTGGTTTTTCCGCTATAGATGCCTTTGATCTGGTCAGTCGTTAGATTGGTGACGCCTGTGACTTTGGAATTGATGATAAGGTCAAAAACAACAACGGCAACCTGATGATCGACCAGATCATCCTGACCTGTCTTCTTAAAAATGTCTGAGTCCCCAATCTGGATGTTACCGGCCTCAACCTGCGACAGGCCGGAGCCACTGCCGCCGAGATTGACGGTGATGTTAGCGCCCTGGCACTTACTCTGATAATCTTTCGCCACCGCCTGCGCCAGGGGCGCCAGCGCAGTTGAACCGGCAGCGGTAATACTGCCGGTGGCGCAAGCCGAATTTGCCGGCGTGGGGGTGGAGCTGCCTCCGGTATCGCTGCCACAGGCCGCAATAAAAATACTGAGCGCCATCAGTACAAACGAGATACATACAATTCGCCACTGCTTCAGCATAGCTTCTCCTAACTCACCGATGAGATTCCGTTACTATCTAATACTATTTAAATGCACTGGTAATCCCCGTTAGCGGAAATCCCACCCGCATTCTTGCCTCAACCATACAGTAGCACCACATAATTAACTATGCTTTATAGCTATGTTAAGCCACGTTAAGGGCCGGTTAAACTTTCCTAAAGGATAGGTCAATAGGAGCTCAGTACGCTGAAGATGGCCAAAAAGACGCAAAAAAGCCCATCCATTAGGGAATAGATGGATGGGCTTATTCTCTCTCCTGCTGCCATTGCTCGTAATCTACGAACAACCCGTTTTCTATGATATACAGGGAGGGGAGGGTCATGGTGGGTAGACCTTTGCCGACCTTGACTTTGAGGCGGTAAAGCGCGAGATCGCCTTCTTGCTTGCCGGTATAACCGATACGTCGCGCCTCACCGCAAACATGATCAGGGGCAGCTACAGTCGCAACTGGCAGTTTGTTCCAGGAGTGCTTGAAGGTGGCGCGAGCTATTGCGACTGCCGGTATATAGATATGTTGAGGTTGTAACACAACAGGTTCTTTCATGGATGCACTTTCCTTGTCAGCCTGCAAGCATTGCACTGAGAAACCTACAGCATAAAGCGATTGCTTCCTTTTACTCCTACTGCATACACGGATGGAAGAGCCAGAAGTGAGACACCTTTGAGCTATTTTTAAGGATTGTTCAGCTATGAGCAACCCCATCAGTCATATTTAATACCTGG
The DNA here is from genome assembly GCA_035293765.1 of Ktedonosporobacter sp. Classification (GTDB taxonomy): domain Bacteria; phylum Chloroflexota; class Ktedonobacteria; order Ktedonobacterales; family Ktedonobacteraceae; genus DASRHT01. The sequence goes on along the minus strand of DATGMF010000081.1, from coordinate 33,106 downwards.
CATCTCCTCATCCCTATCGTATTATTTCCATTTACTACACTTTTATGACAGATTTACCTAAAATGTTGACTTTTAGGTAAAAAAAATATCATATAAAATACTTAGTAGCATCTATTAAGTAGTAAAAACTTTTCTAGAAGGAGTGCCGCTTTGTATGTTGTTTACGTATAAACGCTCAGTAACTTATCTTACAGTCATTGCTATTTTACTTTTAGCAATTTTCATTCAAGGGATTGCCCCGCCAAAAGCGATGGCGGCGCCTCTTTATTCATGCGGTGATCTACAAAATAATCATTGCTATGCTGTTGTAGGATGGAGTGGGTTAGTAAACGGTGCGGATACACGTATAGGAACGAGAGGGATTACTGGAGGAGGTTGTGGTGTGAACACCGAAATGTGGTTACTAGACTCAACTTCTACTTATTGGGTTGAGGCGGGAATTACAGCTCAGATTAACCTGAATAATAATACTCCAACACTTTTTTGGGCAGATAATCGCCCTGGAGGAGGTTTCCATAACCACTTTAGTGGCCCCCTGGTTTCTGGAGATTACGGTGCCAATGCGCTAACACGGATTACACTATCCGGCTCTAACACTTATAACATTTCCATAAGCGCGCCCATCACTAATTTTTCAGGGGTTTCCACCAATTCTTTCGTCAATCCTGATGGAATTTGGATAGGCATGGAATTATGTGGGTCTCAAGGGGCTTCTGTACCTCCAGTTGGAATTACTAATAACAGGTGGCTTGATGGGGTTGGAGGATGGCACTACCAGACAACTGATGCACCTGTTATATCTCTTAATTCCCCTGCTAACGGTTATTGGTTCGCACGTCCATCACAAAGTAGTACAGGCGGAGATTGGAGCGTTTGTATAATAGGAGCTGGATGCTGACAGAATTATTTTTTTCTGCTCAGCTATAAGGAAAGAGGTAAAGTTTATGCGTAGCAAGGTACTCATCGCAAGTTTAGTTATTGCATGCATTATATGCGTTGTGGGAGTCATTGGGGTCTTCCGCAATGTAGAGGCAGGTTCCGCTTCTGCACCAGGGATAATTGCTATCAGGCCAACTCTTGCCAATGGCAACGCTCGCTTTACAGCAGCAGATGTTCGGGCCTATTTCCAGGCCCATCCTACGCCGCCTCAAATGAGTCTGGCGCCGGGCCATACGGCTAAAATCCTTTCTATTGATTTCATCACCAGCAAAGAAGCCAGCCAGCGTATGAAAGGTGAGTCTGTGGGGCTACCAGATAATGCGCTTGTATGCTATGTTCAGCTTAGTGGGCCGTTTCTGCTCGGTATGATTTCGAGACCGCCTGGCACCAAACCAATTCCTCCATCAGATACAGCCACAGTAGTTTTTGATGCCCAAACGGGGAATATCCTGGTTTCAGGGACTCCGTAGTCGGGGTGCATTAACATATCTGAGCAAGCAGAAAAGACCGAAAGGCTCTGAAACCTTTCGGTCTTTTCTGCTTGCTCGTTCGATTTGGGAGTAAAATAACGCTTGCCCTCCATACCGTTGCTGTGCTATCGTTATGTCACGTAGCCCGACACCCCACCGTAGTATAGGAGGCTTTTATGAACATCATCGAGTTTTTAGCCGCGGAACAGATCCGTTTGCACGAGGCTTTGCGTACCAGCGTGAAGGATCTTACGCTGGACGAATGGCATTACACGATACCAGGAACAGGCAACCACATCGCCTTCAACCTCCTGCATTGCGTGCGTACCGAGGATAACATTCTGCGCTATATTTTACAGGGACGTCCGCCGCTCTGGAATGAGGGCAACTGGCACGAACGCTTGAACCTGCCACCACGCGTTCAGGGGACGGGGATGACCACCGGCGATGCTCAGTCGTTACGCATCCACGATCCGGCCCTCTTTATGCAGTACGCTGAAGAGGTATGGCGCGAGTTTGAGCAATATCTGGCCAATGTTAAGGATGGAGGCGTGGAACTCTCAGAGCGGACGGTAATGGTGAAGCCGCTGGGCAACATGCCAGCGATCAGAGCTATCGGGCAGGTCTGTATTTCGCATCTGTTTACTCATCTGGGAGAGATTACCCTGTTGCTTGGCGCACAGCAGAAACAGGGCTGGCCTATCTAAACGAGCTACAGGGCAACCGCAAGGGATATCTTGCAATTCCGCCCGCCAACGCTCCCACGATCAATCGGGGAGCTACTGCGTCTAGCAGGGCAGGGGCAAGCCCGGCCCCTACGGCGGGCGGCAAGGCAGGCCCCTACAGAGCGCGAAGGTTTCAAGATACGTCGCTTTCCAGGAAGGATTTGTCGTGACATTCCTGCAAATACTGTTGCTCTTCGCTGCGGCTGTGTGTGGAGGCGCGATGAACGCAGTCGCGGGAGGAGGAACGTTTTTTACTTTCCCGGCGCTCATTTTCACCGGCATTCCCCTTATTTTTTCTCAGGCAACCACTGCGGTGGCATTGCTGCCGGGTGGCATTGCCAGCGTCGGCGCCTATCGCCGCGAACTGGCGAAAGTGCGCCGCGGACAGACTATCGTGCTGATCGCTGCAAGCCTGGTCGGTGGCATATTGGGCGCAAACCTGCTTTTGCATACGAAGCAAGAAGTCTTCGCTCGCCTCGTGCCTTTTTTGCTTCTGGCCGCTACGCTGCTGTTTATTTTTAGCAATCGCATCACGGCTGCCCTGCACAGTCGCACTGCTGACAAAAAGCAGCAATCGGTAGTTTCGTTGATTGGCACGAGCATCCTGCAACTGGTTATTGCGATTTATGGTGGTTACTTCAGCGGCGGGCAGAGTATTTTGATCCTGATGGCTCTGGGATTGATGGGAATGGAAAACATTCATGAGATGAATGCACTCAAGACGCTGCTGTCCTCGTGCGTTAGTTTGCTGGCTGTGATTACGTTTATTATTGGCAGAGTGGTAAGCTGGCCGCAAGCTCTTTTGATGGCGGTGGGGGCGATCATTGGCGGCTACGGCGGCGCGTCGCTGGCGCGCAAAATCGACCCGCGCTATGTACGCATTTTCGTGATTTGCGTCGGCGTCATCCTGACCATCTATTTCTTTCTTCAATCACCGTAGGGGCGGGGCTTGCCCCCGCCCTGTTTGCCTCGCCCCTACGTCCCGTGTGGATTATCATAGTCTACCAGATCCCTACGGTTGCCATAAATGCACCTCTTTATTGGCAGCGGAGGCGATCCAGTTGTTATGCGGCGACCAGGCGAGGGCACGCACCCAGGTTTTGTGGCCGGTATAGCGGGCCGTTAGCTCTCCTGTGAGGGCTGACCAGACCTGGACGGTGCTATCATCGCTCCCTGAGGCAACATAGGCGCTATCAGGCGACCAGGAGAGTGTTTTGATGGGTTGGGTGTGGCCGCGGTAGGTCTGGAGCGTTTTTCCGCTTGCAGACGACCAGAGCCGACCCGTTGCGTCCTGACCACCGGAGACGACGGCTCTCCCATCCGGCGACCAGGATACTGCATATATAGGACCGGTATGCTCGCGATAGACGAGGATGGGATCGCCACTGAAGGCGTTCCAGAGCTGGACCGTCCCGTTAAAGTCGGCAGAGGCAATCGCTGTATTGTCCGGCGACCAGGCGACAGAGAAAATCCTGTATTGTACTCTATAGGTGTAAATGAGTTGACCACTGAACGGCTCCCAGATTTGTACGGTACTATCGCCATAATCGCCGCCAGAAGCGATATAGCGACCACCAGAGGTCCAGGCGATGCAGCGCACGAAGCGTACATGACCGCGATAAGTTGTGATGATGCGGCCCGTACCAACCTCCCACACATGGATGATGCCGGCAGTACAGCCGGAAGCGATATAGCGCGCATCGGGTGACCAGGCCAGGGAGAGCAGGTAGCGATGCTCTCCCTGAAAGGTTCGGAGGCACTGACCGGTCTGAGGATGCCAGATCTGCACCGTTCCGTCTCGTCCGCCGGAAGCGATGAAGCGGCCTGATGGTGACCAGGCGAGGGCGAAAACGTGATCGGTATGGCCCGCGTAAGTGGCGAGCATGTTAGTGCTCCTTTGGTCCTTCTGTCAGCAGATTGATGGCGTGCGGCAACACGGGCAAAATATATTCAAGACACTCTTTGACTGCTTTAGGGCTGCCGGGAAGATTGATAATGAGGGTACGCCCGCGCACACCGGCGATGCCGCGTGAAAGCATGGCGTTGCGCGTATATTGGAGGCTGATGGCACGCAAAGCTTCCGCGATGCCTGGCGCTTCACGTTCGATTACCAGTTTCGTAGCTTCCGGCGTGACATCACGAGGTGCCAGCCCGGTACCTCCCGTTGTTAGCACAAGGTTGAGCCGCTTCTCATCGCTCCACGCGCGCAACGTGGCCGCAATTTGCTCAGCCTCGTCAGGAATAATGGCTCCCGCGCTGACAACCGCTTCTGGAAGCTGCGTTACCAGGGTACGGATATTCTCACCGCTTACGTCCTGCCGCTCTCCCTTCGACGCTCCATCGCTGACCGTGAGAACTCCTATTGTAATCATTTTATTATCCTCGTGGCGCCAGTTCTCGCATGAGCGCGCCGATGTTGCGACGCGAACCATAGATCCAGACGGTATACTCGTCAGGCAGGTCCTCGACCTCGTAATTGCAGTCCATTTCGGAGGAGAGCTTGCGCGCAATATCAAGAAACTGCCCTCGCTCGGCTTCGTTGCTGCTCTGGGTGCTCATGGCAAGCCTGCCCAAACGCTCATCAGGACTGAGAACGGCATTAACTAGCTCGGTTAGCTGGTCGAGTCCGAAGACAACCTGTAGCGGCGGCATTTCTTTCGCCTGCGATGGCGTGAGCGTGACGCTTCTTCCACCCTTGCTACGCTTATGCTCCTCATCGTTCTGCTGTTCCTGAGTCGCTATGACATCGGTGTAAACGGAGCGCAGTCTCTCCAGGATCAGCATGCGCGCCTCCTGCGGAGCATCCGAGCGCGGATGCACGTAGACCAAAAGCTTATGCGCAGAATCGGAATAGATGAAAGGACGCGCCAGGGCTGCCCTCCTGCCGCAGGTTGGACAGGTCGAGACGTTGATTAATCCGGCCAGCACAATATAGCGCAACTGCGGTTCCTGCGCTACATTTACATAATCATAAACCTGGCTGGTAAACACTTCCCCACAAGGACAGGTTAAGGTTTGTGTCATTGAACGAGACATAGTAAAAACTTCTTTGTGAACCTCCCGTAAAAACGGTTAAAGAAACACTACCACGACTAAGAATTATACCAAGTATAACACATTCAAGGGGACAGGTGCTTCCTGCATCAAATATCACCTTCTTCTGCTTTTGCTCATGGATTTGGTGGAGAAGGTGAATTTGACTCCCTGCTTCTCCATAAAGGCTTTGAACTGGCTGTAGAACTCGTCGCGGTCCTGCATAGTAATGACGGAGACGGCATCGGCGGTTTCGATGGCGTAGGGGTAACCGTTGCCCGCAATGACCTCGGCGCGGATCACATCGATGACCGGCTCCAGCACGCCGTCGTCGAGCATCCAGCGCGGAAATTCCAGGCGCGTGGGCGGACGCGTTGCGGTTGTTTGCAGGTAGCAGAAGGCGATACTGTCGCGATATGAGCCATAGCCCTCAAGAATATCGCCGCGTGCACAGATCATCGCAGGTGTGCGGTCACCCCAGTGCAACCGCCCCTGCCAGAGCAGCGCATCGTGAATTCTTTTAGTCTCGCGCAACACGGGCTGACTCTGCGTGGCATCCAGGCGGCGCAACATGGTGATGATATCACGCGCGTAGCTGGTATCGATATAGCCGACGAGGGGCACGCGTAGCTGCTCCGAGGTCTTCAATAGCGAGACCGCCGAGGCGATGTAACGTTCACGGTACGGGCTGGGCATGGTAAGGGCGAAGGATACGACGAGCGAGCCATCGAAGAAGACGACGGGGCTGTGGACCGGATCATCGCTGCGGCGCGTCCTGGCGAGCTGCTCCATCTGGCTACAGAGGGTTTCGATTTCGAGCAGGTAGCGTTTTAATGTTACCTGCATGTCCGAATAAGGATAGCTGTCGGGATCGCTCGATTCGCTTCTGGACTCCTCCATAATTTCATCGGGAGCCAGCACTTCCAGCCGCACATCTTTGGTATACGGGCGGCCCTGGCTGTGCGGATTCACGAAGAAGCCAACCTGGACAAGCGCGACCGGAATGGAGGCGTCACGCCACGGCAACAACTGGCTGCCATCGACGGCCAGTGTGGTGATCCCCTCGATACATTCGGCCCACTGGCGCGCCTGCTCGTGATTAGCAAATTCGCGCCCGAAAGGGAAGACGGGACCACGATAGCTTCTCTGGCTTGCACTCGCTAGCCCTTCATTGCAGACGGCCTGAGCGGAGCTAGACACGGCAGCGGCGTTGGCCGTCTGGATAGCAAGCCAGCGGTCGAACTCGATGCTGGGGCGCGCTCCCGCCGAAAGCCCAAAGCTGTCGTGAGGAGGCAGAACGTTTTCCATCTGCGCGCTCGATTGGTAGCGCAGATAAAGGGTTTCGAGCGCCTGCTGATAGGCTTTAAGCTGCTCGCTAAATGTGCCGTCGAAGAGCGAGAAATGCCCACGTTTGAGATTCAAGGCGGCCTGGAGTTTTCCTTTATGAAGCATAGGTATTCACCTGTTCCCGCTGGCTGATCCTCGCCTCCATGATCTCATCTTCGCTCATCAAGCGCGTCTCTCCCCCGTCTTTATGGAGGCGGACGAGGCTATCAAGCCCCTGCTCGAACGTATCGTCGTGGCTGATGACGATGAGCTGCTCGAAGCCGCGCACGCGCCGGATCTGCTCGGCGAGGTTCATGCGTCGCAGCTCGTCCATGTTCTGCGTCGGCTCGTCGAAGAAGGCAAGGTTGAGGGTGGAGAGCTTCTTGAGCAGGGCCAGCCGAACAGCTAAGGCGGCGCTCATCTGCTCGCCTCCGCTCAACTGGGCAAAGGTGCGATTAACTCCCTGGCGGCGCAGGATGATCTCGTAATCGTTCTGCCACGAGAGTTGCGCGCTACGGTCTCCCATTACTTCGCCGAAGATACGGTTAGCCTCTGCCGAGATATCGCCAAGCAAGGCTTTTAAGACATACGGGGCGGCTTCTCTGATGAGCTTGCGGAACTGTTCAACCATCGCGTGCAGGTCTTCCAGCGTCCGGTACTCTTGCTGGGCCGCTTCCAGTTCGGTAAGCAGTGCTTCGGCCTGCGCTATTTTCTGTTCCAGTTCGTTGATATATGCCTGATGGTGCTGCATTTTCTGAGCCAGCGCCGCCAGTTCGCCCTTGAGCTGCTCAATCACACTCTTCAAGTCGTCAAGCTCTTGCTGGTTGAAAGCTTCCCGGGCGGCAAGATAGGCTTGCTCAACTTGCTGCAAAGCTAACGCGCTCTGCTCGACCTGCTGCTGCTGTTGACGGTACGTCTGTTCGCGTTCGGGCAGGAGACGAGCTTCCTTTTCATTTTGCAGGTAATCCTGGAAGCCGCGTTCGCTGCTCTGCATGATTGCATCCTGTTGCGCAATATTATCATCCAGGTCAGCATACGCAATCAATTGCTCCTGTAGTTCCTGCAACTGCCGGGTCGTCTGCTGCTGTTGTTGCTGGGCCGCCTGTAACTGCTTTGTGAAGTGATCTTCCTGGGCGATGATGGTCTGCTGGGCGGTCGTACGGGCGCGGGGATCGTTAAGGGCTGCCAGATCGGCCTCCGCCTGCTTGAGTTGAGCGTCAGCGTCGCGCAGTCCTGCGATCTCGCGTCGCCGCTCCTGTATATCGCTCTCGTACTGCCTGGCCTGCTCCTGCAATTGTTGGATTTGCTTGTACAGGCCCGCGAGTTCGCGTACCCTGACATCTGCTTTTTTGCTTTCAGTGTAGGCTGCCTCGATTGCGCCGATCTGCTCGTCAACACGCTTGAGTTCCTCTAACTCTTCGTTCAAGGTGGAAATATCGCGTTCTAGCCGCGTAATGTCGATGGCGATGCGTTGCAACTGTTCGGCGTAGAGATCGCGCTTCTCGACGTATTGCCCCAGCTTATTGAGCGCGTCAGCGAATTTCCTGATCTGTTCCACGCGTTCGCTGACAGCGTTCTGCTGTTGGTTCACGCGCTCAATCTGCTGATGTTCCTCTGTAAGCAGATTTTCAAAGTAGAATTCGAGGCTGGCAATGCCGCGCTGCTTGATATTGAGGCAGCTTTCGTTGAGCAGAGGACACTGACCGCCCGCTGATTGCGCTCTCGATCTGGCGTAGCCTTCGATGTTGCCCTCAAGGCGATTTTTCTGTGCTACCAGTTGCTCGTATTGTGCCTGGAGAACGGGCATCTCTTCGGCTTCCTGGCGATGCTCTTCGATCACGGTCAGGCTATGCTCGACTTTGCGTAGACGTTCGGCGGCCTGGTCACGCTCAATCTGCCTCTCCTCAAGCTGGGTATGCTTCTCCTGTAATCGCTTACGTTTGCTGTTACGCTCGCTACCCTGAACGCGCAACTGTGTGAGCGTCTCGCTGAGTTCCGTCAGGCGTTCGGCAACGGGCACAAGCGGTTCGATCTCGACAATTTTGCGCTGCAACTCTTCCTGCTTGTTACGATTTTTCACTAGCTGCTCGTTGAGGCGCTTGCCCTCGGTCATGATAGCATCATAGCGCGAAACCCGCTGCATGGCCTCGTCTCGCCTCTTCTCCAGCTCAATTTGCTGCTCAACTTGGGGAGCCAGTTCTGCGACCTTCTGACGAGCCGATGCGACTTCTGCCAGCCGCTCCTGCCAGTTGTCAATTCTGGCTTTTGTCGTCTGCGCGACTCCTTTAAGCTTCGTCTGTTGTAATAACAGGGCGTCGCGGGTTTGAGCGTCGCGGCGCAGGCGCAGGAGAATGTCCTGAGCCTGGCGATAACGCTGATGATCTTCATGACTGGCAACTACGATTTGCTTAGCAGTGCGCGCGGCCCGCACCAGTTGTTCGCTATCATGCAGGCGCTGGCGGGCGTGCTCATTGGCTGCTTTGCTTGCCTGGTAACGCTGATCGAGTACAGTCAGGCGTGTTAGCTCCTCATTTAAAACCGCTAAACGTGCCTCGGAGCGCGTCAACTGCTCGCTCCAGCGGACGTTCTGCTCCTTCTGCCGCTCGTCCAGCAGGCGCGCACCCTTGAGCTTGTCGCGCCAATCCTCCAACTCCCGCGTTTCGTACATCAATCGGTTGATCTCGCCCTGCTGCATCAGCATTTGTTCTTTATAGTACTTCTGCGTTTCCAGCAGATTTTCAAAGGCGACCTTGTAATCTTCGATCTGGAGCAGCGCGTCGAAGGTCTGCTTGCGCTTGCTGGCGGCTTCGAGGAAGATGGCGGTAAAGGTTCCCTGGGGGACGCCCAGCGCGTCTCTAAAAAGCGAGTCGAGTGGGCGCTCGCGGTCGATGCCGAAGAGTTCGTGCAGTTTATCCAGCACATCCGCACGCTGCTCAAGACGGAGATTGGCCTCCTCGTCGTGAATCAGCCAGCGAGCTCCGGAGCCGCAGCGACGTTCAACGGTGTAGGGACGATCATCGCCGCCGATCAGGTGGACAACCACGATGCCATACTTCTCACCTTCGCGCACAAACTGTTCCTGGCTGTACGGAAGATAGCCAAAGAGGGCATAGCCGATAGCCTCGACCAGCGTCGTCTTACCCGCGCCGTTCGAGCCGCTGATAGCCGTGGTGCCACGCCGCAGGTCGATGGCGACTCGACGGTAACTCTTGATATTCTCTAACTCAATACGTGTAATGAGCATGGTCCTATTGCCAGCCTTCCCTGCAAACGCGAAATAAACACTCTCCCAATTCGCTATTCTCTCTCCCGGGATCAAAAGCGGAAATCTCAGGCGCATTATAACACGATGGCACCGAATAGCAATGGATGATGTACTTCTTCCCCGAGTACTCTTAAAGTTACGTCTGACATCCCCACACGTCCCTATTCTCAGAGAACACTATCGATATACATTATCGTAAGATTACATTCTCTGAGACATCTGCTTGTATATCAGGAACTCTCTCAGAGCTCCATATTGATAGTGAGTGGATTTATGTTTCAATTGAAGGAGGAAAACGATGTTTATTGCAGGACTCGGTACTATCCTCTTCGGCCTGACTATTGGCTGGATTGCTTATCGCATTATGCGCCTGAGGGCAACGCCTGCCGCCCTTACCGAACTCTATACGCTGCTGGCGGTCATCAGCGGGGCGCTGATTACTGCGCTGTTCAGGGACGCCGTTCTGTTCGGTCTATACTCGCTCGGCCTGGTGATTGGCTTCTTCGGCTACCTGGGTCTGGGCGTGAGGCTACATGGTAAGCAGGAGTTGACGCCCTGGCGCACAGAGCAGCTTGCGCCGCCGGTACCCGCTCCGACACCCACACCAGCATCTACGCCTGCTCCCTCCACCGATCCGCTGGCAACGACCGTGTCGCCGGAGCAAACGCGGACCACGCCACCAAAGAGAAACCAGATCAAAGAGCCGAAATCGACAGAGTCGCTCTGATCGCCGGTGATCAGCTATGTATAATCTGTCGTTCTCAGCAGGATCGAAGGGGGCCATATCCTGCTGGGTTTGTTAGTCCCTGATCATGTCTGCCGCGCTAGTCCGGTAATGTACTACATCTTCATCGCTCATGTTCTCCGGTGGGACTAACCTGTAATGCACCTCACGATGTAGCCGCACTCCTTCCTCGTCCTCTGTAAACTCAAATAATGCGATGCGATCTTTCTCTATAAATTGAGCTGCTATTGGACGGCAAACAAGTTGAGGAAATTTAACGCTACAAAGTGCAATATCCTGTTCTATCTGGACAATCCCTATTTTATCGCTGCCACCTTTCGCTTGTACAGGAAAAACATAGTGTATGCCGCTGCGATCTATTCCCACATAAATTTCATCTGTTTCTACCTGTCCTATCCCCTTTATCGCCGTTCTTAAATGATTTTGTAACGAGTAGCACGTAACACGAGTGAAGATGTCAATGAGACGATTATAGCGCAGTTTGGCAAGGAGGGATTGTTCATCTCCTTGTGCATATTTAACGACAATGCCAGGAGTGGCGTCAGGTATTTTGATTGTTGTCATCATCGGTTGAGGAGTGATGTGTGATACATCCTTTGCCACAAAGCAGTAACGGGATCGACCAGAAGGGCTAATCGTCCATTCCTTATCCTGCGGAGCCTTACTTTTAATATACTCGGGCAAGGCTGTACGGTATCGAAACGAATAGATGACATCTCCAAGATTTTTTGGTAGTTTGATCGCAAGGTCTTTAGCTGCTGTTTCGAGGTCTTCTCGTTCAAACATAACCTCGGATGCGCCTTCTTCGTATTTCTGCTTGAAAATATGCTCTAAGAGGCGTTGATAGCGATTGAGTTTTTTTGGGGCCGGCGACGAAAGAGTAAATTCTCCTTCCTCATCGTCTTTGGTATCATCTTCTGATAAGAATGCCTCAGTGGCTTTAGATTTCTCCTCTGGAGAATGAGTATCCATCATAGTACCTCGAAAGTTTTTCTTTTTTTGAGCCAGGACAATCGGCGTGGTATCTGGAAGTGGAAAAAAGGTTGACTTGCCAGGCCAGCGAAGAAGAACTACCTCTTCACGTAATTGTTCTTTGGTTGCAGTTGAAAAACGAGTGCGGAAAAGCTCTACGCCTGTGACCTCGTATCCAAGCGATTGTCCAATAGCCGCCAGCATTTTGCCTGTGGGAATCATAACGCGAAAATAAGATGCTTGATCTCCCACTACATACGCTAACTGCGCTCCTGGGCGTAAAGCTGCCCTGAGGAAAGCCAGGTGCCGGGCCATGCCTCCGAAATAAAGCTCCGTAACTTTTGCATAAAGTTTTTCAAAGCCCGATGTTTTATGCAGTTCAATACGCCTTGCTTCTATTTCGGAGGCTAGCTTTTTTATCTCAGGATAATCCCTGACCCAATAATTATCGGTATCTCCTTTATAGACAGTTCTTGTATTTGAGCATAAAAGCGTCTTTTTGAGTGATTGCAGGTCGGCTTTGCTGCGAATAAAGCCTAAAAGCACCGACTCAAGCCGCGTGGTGCGAGTATAATCCTTTTCATTAGGATAAGGAGGAGATGTGATAACCGCATCAATTGATGCTGGCTCTAAAATCTGAAAAGCTTCTCTGGCATCCTGGCGGTGGGCTGTTGATGGGCTGTTAGCATATGCTCTCACTAGCTGTAAATCGGCAACCATTGCTCTCACCACCTGTAACCAGGGAGCTATAACAGGGGCGTCTTTTTTTGGTATACCAATTCCCACCTCAGGGCCAAATCGTAGATTACTACTTGTGTTGACAATACTGTTTGCAAAAGCCAATAGCTCATATTGAGAGTATTGTTCGTGAAAATGCCGCTTGATTGTATTGATAAGCACCAGTGCTTTATGCAGCGGCAGCGGACTGATGGAATTTGTCAGCAGCAAATCCGCTTCTTCTTCCGATAAACTGAGCAAGGGGACATGCGTATGTTGAGTGATGTCAAATAAAGCCTGATCCTCGATGCCATCAACCCTCAGTTGATCTAACGCTTCCTCTGCAATCTCACGCGCATGAGCAAGAAGTCGCTCTGGATCAACACTCCAATCTGTTTTTACTCTGGTGGCAAAGTGGGCCATTGGATTTGCTTCGATCCCTACGCTCGGTATCCCTAGTTTCTTACATTCCACAAGGACTGTCCCCGTCCCGCAAAATGGGTCTAGCACCCGATGAGTGTCATTGATATGGAAACGTTCGAGATAGTCCCGAACGAGATGTGCGGGGAAAGAAAGGACAAAACGATACCAGCTATGAACGCTGCGATCTTCCTGGTAAAGCCTGTTTCTCTCTCCCATCGCCTCCTGGCAGTTAGCAACCGCACGATTCATCCCTGACTCCTTATGAAATGTGATAAAACCTGGCCTCCACCATTGTAACAAATGCTGGTGCTTTTGAAAATATTTGTCACAAAATATATGAGGCTGTATAATAAGGCCAGCAGTATAGCCGATGACGCCTATGCCCTTTCATTAAAATGGAAATATTGAGTTGAACCTGACCATGAGGGTAAGATCAATGGCTTTGAGCATGCGCAACCGGCATTTCCTCACATTAGATGATTTTAGTTCCGAAGAGATTGCATCTCTGCTCCAGTTATCAGCCGAGCTCAAAGCGGCAAAATATGCGAAGACAGAGGTGCCCCGCCTTCGTGGCAAAAACATTGTCCTGATCTTCGAGAAAGATTCGACGCGTACCCGCTGTGCCTTCGAAGTGGCCGCGTTTGATCAGGGCGCGCACGTCACCTACATTGGAGCCAGTGGCTCGCATATTGGTTACAAAGAGACGATAAAAGATACCGCGCGCGTGCTGGGACGGATGTACGATGGCATTGAGTACCGTGGTTCTAAGCAGGCGACGGTGGAAGAGCTGGCGCGCTATGCTGGCGTCCCTGTATGGAATGGCTTGACTGATGAAGAACATCCAACACAGGCCCTGGCTGATCTGTTTACCATGCAAGAGCAGGCAAACAAGCCGCTGTCGCAGGTGAGGTGCTGTTTTCTAGGTGATACCGGTTTTAATGTAGCTACATCACTGCTGAGCGGGGGCGTGAAAATGGGTATGGATATTCGTTTAGCGGGTCCGCAGGAATACTGGCCGAGCAAGGAACGCCTGTCACGCATGTATGCGCTCGCCAATGAGACTGGCGCGCGCATTACCGTGACAGAGGATGTAGAAGAGGCAGTAGCTGGCTGCGACTTTGTCTATACCGATGTCTGGGTGTCGATGGGCGAGCCTGAAGAACGATGGGATAAACGTGTCCGCCAGGGCCAAATGCTTCCTTACCGCGTCACCAGTCGGGTCATGGAGCTGACGCATAATCCAGACGCCAAGTTTATGCACTGCCTGCCAGCTTATCATAATACTGAGACGGTGGCTGGTCAGCAAATTTACCACCGCTACGGATTAGATGGGATGGAAGTGGATGAAGAAGTATTTGAATCACCGGCCTCAATTGTCTTTGACCAGGCAGAGAACAGATTGCATACAATCAAAGCCGTGATGGTTGCAACATTGGAGGATTAGCGCCTGAATATGTTGACAAACAGCAAATATAATGCTATATTGTCAAATATGGTGATGTGACTCGATTGCGCTTGACTCATCAGGACTTGATGGATACATCCTTTCTCCTGAGAAATGGCAGGAGATGCTATCTATCTTCGATCCGCGTGAGGATACTGCAATTAGGAGCAAGATGTTGAGAGTTCGGAGTCTCTCTGTCACCATCCGTCGGTGAAGACAAAAGGTAGAGTCGTCTGTCTGTCGAACAGAAGAGAGTGGGTTCGAGTCCCATCGCCGGCGCTTTCCCTGGGACCGTGGCGCAACTGGTAGCGCAACTGCTTTGCAAGCAGAAGGTTGAGAGTTCAAGTCTCTCCGGCTCCACTACTGGACGGTTGGCAGAGTGGCGATTGCACCTGACTGTAGATCAGGCATCCCGAAAGGATCACGGAGGTTCGAGTCCTCCACCGTCCACTTTATTATTTTTTCCTCATTACCTCCCCGTACATTTCCTTTTATAATAGGTATCATGGTATTAAAAACTTTAGAAAGCGTTTTTTTATCATGAAAGCGATGTATGGAAAATTATGGAAGATTTGGAGCCCAAAGACGAGATCGAGATCTACAATCTCGATCCGCCCGATGGGCGATTGAGACGCTTTCTCCACCAGGCTATATTGAGGCTCGCACAAAAACGAGCCTTGCAGATGCGCATATCGCCAACCTTTGTTCTCCTTCTATATGTTGTTGGTCTGCTGGTTATGTCGCTGGTCATCCAGACAGATGTATCTCCTATCTTAAAGCCTGCTCGGCAAAATCCATCATCAGTTTCGTTTGGCTCGTTTTACTTTGCGAGTAGAGGGATAGTAGACGTAGCAGTGGATAGTAAAGTAGCCTATATCAACGTAGATAACGAGACTATTAGCGCCAGGCGAGCAAGCGACGGAGCTATCTTGTGGCAACATCGCGCCCCGGCGAGTACCAATGGCTACCTCATTGCAGACGGTGGTCAGTTGTACTTCACCGTCCTGAGCAGTTCTTCACTTGGGACTGTAGAGGCAAATCGGGCAAGCGATGGCTTGCTCCTCTGGTTTAGTCAGTTGCCACCCCTGGCAGGCCCTTCCCCTTTGTTCGAGATTCTCCATTATCAAGGTCTTCCCGACGATTGGGCTCCTTCTATTGAGGGGCAGACCATCTACTTTCAGACCTCGCAAAACACCCTGTAAGCTCGTCGCCTCACCGATGGCAGCCTGCTCTGGGAATCGCCACCCGATTATTTCAATCTCCGCTCCCGGGCTGTGCAAAATAGAGTGGTCGTGAGTACGAATGGCAATGGCCTGCCAGTAGTAATTTTCTAACCAGGCGAGCTGGCGTCCGAGAATAGACCTGGGACTATTGACTCCGCTCCATAGCTGCGGATAGGGGGAAGAGGCAATATGTCCGCAGAGAGAGCAGGTGAAGCCGGTGCCGCTGGTTGATGGATCGTAATATCGGGTGAGCTTCGCTTAATCGTTCCAGCCGCTTTCGATCAGAGCAGCAACCTGTCCATAGGGTGCCTAGTGAATGTCATTGTATATCGAAGAAACATTAGCTACACTACAGACAAAACCAATTTATCTCGTACTTTACATTTTCTTATCATCGTCCGTAAACGTTACCGTGAACGATTACAGTTTTTCTTAGCCGCTCCTGAAGCTTGTAGGCGGCTGACGAAAAACTTGCGCAGTAGGTTGACAATAGGATTTTTAGGAAAGGGATAGGAGGAATATTGAAAGGAGAGGCTCATGAAACGTCAGTTTTTGCTGGGATGGATATTTGTTATCCTTGCTCTAATGCTTACAGGGTGTGGGGCAATTGCTCAGGCACAAGGAGAACTAGCAACTGCGAATGTCACTGTGCAGGTCACGCTTATGGATTTCCAGATCAGTGCTTCTATCGTTAAGTTTGTGGTCGGGGTCCCTTATCGCTTTGTTATCACTAATAAGAGCGATAGGGTGCATGAGCAGTTTCAGCTCGGGCCGCTCATCGAGCCGGGGATGACTATGAGGGATGTAGAACAGCAGAAGCTGTTTGGGTTCAAGTCGATAGCGCCAGGGGAAACAAAGCTTGCCGACTATACGTTCACAAAGGCGGCGCCATTGGGAACATGGCAGTTCTCTTGTCACGTTGGGACACTTTATGAACCAAGAATGAGATTGGGAATCGTCGTGATAGATCCTCAATCAAATACCAACAACGTTTGATAGACCGGGCATTTTTGCCCTGCATGGGCCACTGTAGCACACTTTAATAGAACGGGCACTTGTATTGTAAGTCATGAGATGTACGTTCGATGGCAGATATCCAGCTTTCTTCATGCGCTCGACCTGCAACGGGGGTGCAGGTCGAGCAGACGGGGGGGAAGGCCATATTTCAAACCCTCATAAACGTTGACCAGGACCACCCTTTATCCAGCTTACTATTCAACCCGCTGATGTATCCCTTTTCCCCTCGCTCAACGAGCCTAGTTGCCGCATTTCGGGCCAGAGCAGGGCGACGAAGAGCACAACGAGGATCGTGCCTACGCCTCCGCCGACCACGGAGATGATGGGGCCGAAGAATTGCGCCACCAGCCCCGATTCAAAGCCGCCTAGCTCGTTTGAACCCGCGACGAAGAGGCTGTTGATGGCGGAGACGCGGCCCCGCATCTCGTCGGGCGTGCGCACAAGGAGCAACGTGCTGCGCACGACGACGCTGATATTATCGAGCGCCCCCAGCGTGAAGAGCATCAGCAGCGAGAGCCAGAACGAGTGCGAGAGGCCAAAGATGACGGTAGCAATGCCAAAACCTGCTACGGCCCAGAGCAATACGCGCCCGGCTTTTTTGAGCGGGGGAGTGTGCGCGATGGCAAGCGCCATACAGACCGCTCCAATGGATGGCGCGGCCCGCATCCAGCCGAGACCGGTCGGGCCAACATGCAGGATATCTTTGGCGAAGACTGGTAGAAGCGTGGTCGCGCCACCCAGCAACACGGCAAAGAGATCAAGCGTGATGGCCGCCAGCACAACCTGCGTGCTCTTGAGAAATTTCACGCCATCCAGCAGCGAGGCAAGCGTCATCCGTTCACCGGAACGCACTTTTTGCATTGTTCCCGGCAGTTGCGCGATGAGCGCGACATAGGTTAAGGCCGTCGCGGCGTTGAGCGCGTAAACCAGCGTCGCGCTGCGCATGACAGCAATGAGCAACCCTCCCAGCGCCGGCCCCAGCACAGACGCCAATTGCCAGGAGCTGCTTCTCCATGTGGTGGCATTTTCATAGATGTGTTCAGGAATCGTCTGCACCACCAGCGTAGAGCTGGCGGGATCGTTGAAAGCGACTCCCATGCCGATCAACAGCAGGCAGCCATAGATGAGGATGAGCGAGCCATGCGTATACGATAACAGCGTCAGACCGAGCGAGCTGATCGCCAAAACGCACTGCGAGCCAATCACGATATACTTGCGATTGAACTGGTCGGCGAGGTGTCCGGCGGGCAAAGAGAGGATCACGACCGGGACGATCTGTACCAGGCCAACGATTCCCAGAGCGAGCGCGGAGCCAGTGCGCTCATAGAGCTCCCAGCCGATTGCTACGCCAAGCATCTGCTCGCCCATGACCGCAATAAATAAGCCAGAAAAGAGGAGACGAAAGTCACGAAAGCGTAAAGCGCGATAGGGATCGTGGGCATCGTCCGGCCCGGCATTCTCATGGTGTGTTTTTGATGAATCCACTGCTGCTGTTCTTACTGCCTCTCTTATTTGATACCAAGCGCGCACACACAGGCTATTGGCTTGAATGGTTTAAATTCCAGCCTGGTACGCTGAAAGCTCGTCGCATTTAGTAGTTCCACCAGTTCCACGCCAAGCTGTCTGATCTTGCCCTCATCCCTGGTTTGTGGAGGTTGGAGGGCCAGCGCGATCAATCCACCTGGCTTTAGCACACGCCGAATTTCTTTCACGCCCACCGATTTATCCGGCCATATATGGACCGAATTGATGGAAACCACCTTATCAAATGATTCGTCCTCGTAGGGAAGCGACTGCACAAAGCCTTGCTGCAATTGCATCCGCCCCGCGCCAACTGCCGCAGCATTGCGCTTAGAAGCTTGCTTGACCATGAGCGGAGAAGCATCGATACCGGCGATAAATCCATCTGTATCTATGTCTGAGATAGCCTGGAGTACCGTTCCGGGTCCAAACCCTACTTCAAGAATGTGATCGTTGCGCTGAATATCGAGCAACGAGATGAACCACGCGTTGCGCTTTCCAGCCATACGAGCCATTATCATCGCACCCAGGCGGCCAAGAACTCCACGAGGATGACCAAATGCTGCATCGAGAATCTTCACTGCATAATCCTTCTAGTATCGTGGTGCCTCAATACACGTTACTCCCTGCGGCCCAACCAGGGCGCTATGAGCTGTGTTTGCCGGAAGAATCATACAATCGCCCGGAGCAAGATCTACAGCTTCTGCCGCCCTCGCATTGTCGAGTTTATCAGGGAGTTCAAAGCGAATAGAGCCATACACGCAGTAAAGCACCTTTTCATAATGATGGGTGTGTACGGCATAACGATAACCTGGACCATTCGACCAGCTATACGGCGATAGTCCTTCCTGCTGCATACGTTGGCGCAGCTCCTGCTCTTTTGGCGGAGTCGCCTCTTGCCAGCGAATAATCTGCATGTCTATCTCTCCCGTAAGTCTAAAGCCATGTTTACCCCTAGATGATTGCGCGCCTCCTCTATAAAGCCCAGGTATTTATACAGGCCAATAGCGTCTTCCCAGCCATTATTTGTTGAGATTACGACGCGTCTATAACCGCGCTGTTGGGCAATGCTCAAGAGATGCCGCATAATCGTTGTTGCGATCCCTTTGCGCCGGTGCAGATGGTCAGTCGAAACGCGCACGACGCGACCAATATTCTCCTTTTCATGGATGAGCGCCCCCGTCCCCACCAGCTCCGAACCAAGATAAGCCACCAGGAAAACGTTACCCGGTACGATATAGCTTGCCATAATATCGGTAAGGTCAGGGTTGAGCGTTTCATCAATATAGCCGAAATGGCCGCCCAGCCCTTCAAGGATAAGCCTGCGAACGTCTGCCTGCTCGCTCGGCTCAAAGGGTTTGATCAAAAGCTCATCGTAAGCCATAAAATCATCTTTTCCTTCTTCATTGTATGCGTTTTTGGGAGAATGTGATAAACTCTGCTGGGCAGTAAATACATTACTCTTAATGATACACGAGATTGCTATTGAAGTCACTAAGCCCAGGATTTACAATAGAGGGCGAACGTCTTGTTATTGCATGCAATGCCTAAAAAGGGAGACCAACGTATGAGCATGACCCGAACGGCTGCAACGCTCTACCAGTTGCAACAACTTGATCTTGAACTGGATCGCGTCACAGCCGAGCAGCAAGCAGTGACAAACACCCTCCAGGGCAATGCCAGGTTAAAAAGGTTACGTTCCGAATATCATGCCGCCGAGCAACATGCGCAGGCCAGTCTGAAGACCCAGAAAGATGCAGAGTGGACGCTCGAAGATATCAATCGCCGTCTCAAAGCGCAGGAGCAGCGCCTTTTTAGCGGGGCAGTGGCTAATGCTAAAGAGTTGCAATCACTCCAACAAGAGGTACAGCGATTGCGAGCGCAACAAAGCCGCCAGGAAGATAGTGTCCTGGAAGCCATTGACGCGACAGAAGCGTTAGAAGAGGCCGCGCAACGCAAACAGGAGGAGGTCAGGCGCGCCGAGGATGCCTGGAAGCAAGAATGTCAATCCCTGATCGCCCGCCGTGACCAACTGACGATACAGCAACAGGCTCTGCAAACGAAACGGGAGAGCCTGGCTGCCAATCTGGCTCAGGAGTATATTCTGCGCTATAATGCAATGCGACGAACAAAACAGGGAAGAGCCGTTTCCAGAGTAGAGCAAAATTCCTGCCAATGGTGCCGGGTGATTCTGACGCCCAGCGAGCTGCAACAGGTACGCATCAGCTCGGAGCTACAAACCTGCACCAATTGCGGGCGCATCCTGTACTATGACCGCCAGTAATGCAAGGGAATAATACCTTTTCGTGTAATGTTATTCTTAAAGCAGGCGCTGCTGCTTTAGCGCAACATTGACAAACGCAGGCACGTTCTTGTATCCTGTAAAGAAAGAAAGCAAGCGTTTGTACAAATTCTGGCTCGGCCAGTTTAAGGAGGTGCAGGTATATGAATGAGCACACATATTCATCTACTGTGCTTAAATGCACCTTGTCTGCCCGCAACGGAGGGCATGAGCCAATGTGACCCGCGGCCATGCTTTGACAACCTGTAGCATGGTTGACCAGCTCACCCCCTCCACATGGCAGACATCAATAACATTGATGAGAGACCGTGTTTTTTATTCTTCTGGAGGGAAGAGCGCATTGATTAACGACCCGGCAGTGTTAACCGGAGTAGTTTTAAGCGGCGCACATGGCATCTACGATGTGCATACCGATGAAGGCATTTTGCGCTGCACGCTACGTGGTAAACTCAAGAAAGCCTTTGCTCAGGCTGTGAAAGCTTCAACCAGCAAACCCCGTCCCCATAAGTTTTTTGATTCTATGCCATTTCGACGTACCGAACGTATCGAGAAGCGCAACAGCAGCGAAAATCCACTCCCCACCCGTCTGGCCGTTGGTGATTATGTCAAGGTGCGCCGCCTTGACGTAAGCGAGGGCTGGATTGAAGAAATTTTGCCCCGGCAGAGTTCTCTATCGCGTCAGGATGCCGGTTCAACCGAGAAGAAAAATATCCAGCAGACGATGCTCGCTAATCTTGACCAGGTTGTCCTGGTCTTCGCGGCGACGCAGCCCGAACCACATTTCGGCTTGCTAGATCGCTATCTGGCGATCTGTGAGGCTGCTCAACTCAGGGCGCTCATCTGCCTCAACAAGGCCGATCTCCCCTATGATAAACGTGTAGATGAAGCTGCTGAGCTGTATCGACGCATCGGTTACAACGTAATCTGGACCAGTATTGTCACCGGACAGGGAACCGATACCCTGTACGCCTCGTTGAAAGACCACACCTCACTCTTCACCGGACCATCCGGTGTTGGTAAATCATCATTGATCAACGTTATTGAGCCAGGTATGGCTTTGCGCATCGGGATGATCAGCGACGCAACGGGCAAGGGTCGGCATACCACCACAGGTACGACGCTCTACCCGCTCTCCGAAGGCGGCTGGCTGGCCGATTCGGCAGGTATTCGCGCGCTGGCCGCCTGGAATATCGCGCCCGAGGAGCTTGCCGCGTGCTTTGTCGAATTTCGCCCTTACCTGGGTGAGTGCCTTTACTCCGATTGCAGCCATATTGATGAAGAGGGCTGTGCAATCATCCAGGCGGTAGACGATGGTGTGATTGACGAGCGCAGGCATCGCAGCTATACCCGCATCTACCTGGGCGAGGAGCGATAACAAGATAGATGGGGCATAACGCAGCATAGCGCCATGCCCCGTTTTCATTCAAACGATGGTGTTACTTTCCCTGCTGATAAATGGCGAGCGCCTCGTTAAGCAGGGTTTGCTCCTCAGAGGTGTAGGTGTAGAGCGACATATCGAATGGGCGCTGGCTCTCTGGTAGCGCGTGGAACTCCTGCCACCACTTGCCGACGCTGGCCTCGATATCGGGATCGCCCTGTGAAAATGCAAAACCGAGCTCATGCTTAACCCGTGCCACTTCCTGAGCCTCAGGAGATGCGGGATCGGCCCCCAGCGCCACCAGCCGCCCCAGTTCCTCTTTGACGAAGCGGTACTGAGCATCGATCCGCCTCTGATCTTCCTCTGTCCACTCGTTAGGATGATAGGTATTGAGCTTCTGACGAACCTCTTCCGTCATGGCTTTCTTGTTAAGCTCTGCCAGCGTCTGCTGCTGTTCAGGCGTAAAGTATTTTGCCTGCCAGTTATCCTGTTGTCCCATTTGAATCACCTGGATCACTCTGGTAATAGCTTCCCAGTCGCACCGGTTCGCCTGCAATAACCGCTCAGTCTCCTCGATAGCCTCGATGATGGTAT
The DNA here is from genome assembly GCA_035293765.1 of Ktedonosporobacter sp. Classification (GTDB taxonomy): domain Bacteria; phylum Chloroflexota; class Ktedonobacteria; order Ktedonobacterales; family Ktedonobacteraceae; genus DASRHT01. The sequence continues at coordinate 11,012 of DATGMF010000081.1, read as the reverse complement.
CGAGCTGCGCGCGTCTCTCCTCCATCATTGCCTTCTGCTGAGCCAGCACCTCCTCAAGCCGCTTTGGTCCTGTCCGCAGCAGCGCACCGATCTCCTCCAACGAAAAACCCAGGAATTTCAGCGCCAGGATGTTTTGCAGCTTCAGCAGATCTTCATTGGTATACAAGCGATACCCCGCTTCGCTATATTGCGAGGGCGAGAGCAGACCCACCTTGTCATAATAGCGCAAGGTGCGTACCGACACTGATGCTTTCTGAGCAAATTGACTGCTGTGATAGAAACACTGATCCAAGTGCTCCCTCCTTTCTATTCGAGAGCATAAAGCATGACGTAACGTCGCAGTCAAGCCCCCAAAAAGAAAGTTTGCACCGCTTACTCACATCTGTGCCACCATAGGCATTTGATTGAACTGTTGCCGTTTGCCGCTTTCCGAAGAAGACTCTGGTGGTTGCTGCTTGCTTCTGAGTTTGCCGGTAACATAGAGGAAGAAGAGCAGCATCAGCACTGTTTCGATCACGTAAACGATGATAGATGCAGGCATGGTGATATTACCAAGCGGGATCGTCCCACTATCGAGATAGGGACCAATTGGGGCAGGCAGCAGTTGGAAGAGGAATGAGCCGTTCCAGGTGGCATGCTGCAAGATGGCATAGCCCCAGCATCCAAAGGCGAGCAGCACATTACGATTCACCGATTTGGGATGGGTAATGAAGTACCAGCCGAGCGCCACCATGCCAGCGCCAAAGCCATGTAAGAGGCCCGCGCTGCTGCGTTCAATCGCGACGCTGATCCAGTCCTGGTTGCCCATGCTGATATAGCCGGAAGTCTCAATGAGATCGAAGCCGATGCCACAGGCCAGCCCCAGAATGAACGCCTCCGCCGCGCTCTGTAAGCGTCCGATCAGCACGACCACAGCCAGCGGCTTCACCGCCTCTTCGACCACTGGAGCGATCAGCGAAACGATGACCAGCAAGAGCGCGATAGTTTTGGGGTCGTGAGGAAGGGGCAAATTAGGATTATCAATGACAGAACTACTAATACCGCTCTGCTGGACAGCGATTGCTGTCAGGATCAACTCGGCGATGGCTGCCAGCACAACAGCGATAGTTGCACCGCTGACGACAGCCAGGGTGAAGCGGCGCCAGCTAGTGGGCCACTTCGCTTCTCTGGGATAATGGATGCGGCGCAAAGCCAGCGCCAGCACCGTTAGAGCTGGCAGCAGCCCGGCCAATGCGATCAAGAAGAGGGTAGCTGGTACATTAGACGTTGGCAGGTCATTATAATTGAGTAGAGAAGCAATCAAGAGTAGCCCCACGTACAGGACCAGGAAGATCCAGAACCAGGGTAGCCTGAACTGGGCTGATGAGCGATTCAGGAACAGCGCCCGCACGCTATGATAGAGGCTAAATCCTCCCCCGACGATCCCTGCCAGTGCAAAAGCAGTAAATGTAGCTGTGGCGCTTAATAGTTGACCCTGGCTCGCTGACGACGTTGGGGGAACTACTGATAACAGCAGGAGAAATAGCACGCATACCAGTCCTGCCAGAAAAACCAGAATAGCGCCCACAAAGGCTGCAATCGACACGCCAAGCTGATAGCCGTCGCGTTTTGGCGCGGGTGGTTGCATAGGGTATGGATATGGGTAACCATAAGGCGGATAGCCATAATATCCCTGATATGGAGGATATGAGGGATATGGCGCGTAAGGGTACGGTTGAGGCGGCGCGGCTGGATAGCTACCATAGCCACTATAAGGATATGCTCCGTTCCCCTGGTATTGTGGCGCTGGATATGCATTTTTTCGCGGCTGCACGGGCGGTTGCGACGGCGTAGCAGGAAGCGGCGGTGCTGGTCGATAATATGGTGATACCGGTGACGCTACGCGCTGCCCCCAGGCATGCTCCTGGTAGCTAGGCTCCTGATATGACCCTATTGTACCGGGGGTATCAAGCATATTGGGCGGGGAGGGTACACGTTTTGGCTGTGTTGCCTCATTATCCAATACAGGATTCGCATCTTTTTGCGTCAAGGGTTGATTCTGCTGTGCATCGGGGTCTGGCAATGGCCCCATATATTCATAGCCCACTATTTCAAGCCTTTTCTTAATGCTAGCTACATTCTTAGAGGTCTTAGGAATATACGAATGAACAATAACAAGGGTTTCCCTGTGTAGTATAACGAGATTACTACTGTTGTGTCAAAATTCATGACAGCAATGCAGTTGCTCAATACGCCATTATTGCGATACTGTATTGAACAACTGCATAGGAGAACTGCATTATTGTTCAACGACGATGGCTTCAACCATGCCTTTGCCAAGCTCTGCTTCTAAACGTCCACGCAGCTCATCACTGTAATGCATGGTATTATCGCCAGGGGTTAAGCGCGCTTTCCATTCGCCATTGGCAACCAGGATCTCGTAGTGATCGCGGCCAGGCCGCTCCCGAATGTAGCGATAGACATTTTGCACCGTCATAATATCGTTGGAGACCGAGACATCGTCCGAACCGGTGAGCTGGAGCGTCAGCCAGACCAGGTAGCGTTTACGGTTCATCTCCTCTTCCACTGCTTGCAGCCGCGAGGCGCTGTTGCAGAGAATGCCCGGCTCGTCACGACGTACCTGCACCTCCCCGCGAATAATCACAACCTGATCCTCGACCCACAACTCCATCGTCTCCTCATAGGTGCGAGGAAAGATAGTCACGCCGATGGTACCATCCATATCCTCAAGCTGGATCACGCACATCGTGTCACCCTTCTTGGTGGTAATGCGCCGCGCCTCCTTGATAGTTCCACCCAACACCACTTTTTGCTTATCGAGTTCTTCGGTGATTTGCGCCGTGGTATGGGTCACAACCTCCTTAAAAAGATCGCTGAGATAGGCCAGAGGATGCTTGGAGATGTAGACGCCGATGAGCTCTTTTTCCCACTGAAGCAACTGCTTGCGCGGGATTTCTTCCACATCGGTCTTGAGGGTAAACTCGAAGGCGCTCGATGCTTCTTGCATATCGCCAAAAAGACTCATCAGGCCGCGCTCTTGCAGGGTGCGCTCGTTCTTGCCCCACTTCATAGCCGCTTCGACTGAGGGTAGCAGTTGGTGACGGCTGCCGAGCGAGTCCATCGCGCCCACTTTGATCAGCGTCTCTATTGCACCTTTGCCCACAAATTTGGCATCGACGCGCGCGCAGAAATCTCCTAGCGACTTAAATGGGCCGCCTTCTTCGCGCGCGCGCACAATTTCGCTGATCGGCCCCTCACCAATCCCCTTGATCGCCAGCAGACCGAAGCGCACGCCTCCCTCTTCTACTGTGAAGCCGCGCCCGCTTTTGTTGACATCGGGGCCATGCACCTCAACGCCCATGCGCTTGCATTCGGCAATGGCGTTGGCAATTTTCTTGGCATCTGCCGCCTCGGTGGTCATGGTCGCGGCCATGAACTCGGCGGTATAGTTGGCCTTGAGGTACGCGGTATAGAAGGCGACGACGGCATAGCTGGCAGCGTGGGCTTTGTTGAACCCGTAGCCGCCAAAGGGCAAGACAAGGGTGAAGAGTTCTTCCGCTGCCGCCTGCTTCATACCGCTATTGACGCAGCCTTTGATGAAGTCGCCCTTGTAGCTTTCGACCTCGTCCATTTTCTTTTTGCTGAGCGCCTTACGGAATTTGTTGACCTTGCCCCAGGAGAAACCAGCCATGTGGACGCCGATGAAGAGCACCTGGTCTTGATATACGATGACACCATATGATTCCTCCAACCACTCCGCCAGGCGCGGGTCCAGGTAGGTTATTTTCTTTTTGCCGTGTTTGGCCGCGATGAAATCGGGGATACTATCCATCGGACCCGGGCGGTAGAGGGCGATCATAGCCATGACATCTTCAACGCGGGTGGGTTTGAGCTGCTTGATATATTCGCGCATCTTAGGCCCCTCAAGCTGGAAGATGCCGGTTGTTTCGCCGCTGGAGAGCAGGTCGAAGGCTTTCTGCCGCTTCTCGTTCTGCTCGTCATCCCCCTCAACCGGATCGAGGGGCACTTTCTCTAGAATAACCTCTTCGCCCCGCGCTTCCTTGATAAATTTGAGCGTATTATCGAGAATGGTCAGGTTGGAGAGGCCCAGGAAGTCAAATTTAATCAGGCCCAGCTCCTCTAGATGGAGTTGCTCGTACTGGGTAATACGCCCTTTGCTGGGATCTTTGGTGTCGCGCAACTGCAAGGGGACAAAGTGCTCCAGCGCCTCATTGGCAACGATCACGCCAGCGGCATGTACTCCGGTGGTGCGTACGGAGCCCTCTAGTTTCAATGCCTGGTCGATGATCTCCTGCGCCTGTTTGCTCTCGCTATAGAGCATATTCAGCTCTTTGACGGAGTCCAGCGAACCCTGTAACGTCACTTTAGGGCCGGTCGGGATGAGGCGAGAAATGCGGTCGCCCATCTCTTGCAGCCCCATCACGCGCGCAACGTCTTTAACGGCCCCTTTGGCGGCCATCGTGTTGAAGGTCACCATCTGAGCCACGCAATCATCGCCATATTTACGCGTCACATACTCGATCACTTCTTCACGCCGGTCGTCGGGAAAGTCCATATCGATATCAGGCATGTCCGCGCGCTCGGTATTGAAGAAGCGTTCGAACGGTAGCTGATAGCGCAACGGATCAACATTGGTAATACCCAGCGAATAGGCGAGCAGGCTACCTGCGGCGGAGCCTCTGGCGGAACAGCGGATGCCATGAGAGCGAGCGTAATTGACGAAATCCCATTCTATCAGGAAATAAGAAATAAAGCCTTTTTGAGCGATCATATTAAATTCATAATCAAGCTGCTGCTTTGCTCGCTCGGTCACTGCGCCAAAACGCTCTTGCAGCCCCTGCATACACAGCATGTAGAGGTAGTCATTCGCCGAATTATAGCCGGGGGGAACCGGGTAGTTGGGGAGCTGGGCTTTGTATGCCAGCGGATCGACGCTGCACTGCTCGGCGATGCGCACGCTATTGAGCAGAGCATCGGGCAGTTCGGGGAAGAGCTGAGCCATCTCCTGTGGGCTTTTCAAATAATATTCCTGGCTATCGAAACGCATGCGTTTGGGCGTATCAAGCTGCTTGCCTGTCTGCACACACAACAGGATATCGTGGGAGCCTGCGTCGTGTGCATCAACGTAATGCAGATCGTTGGTGACGACCATTGGGATCTGTTTCTCTTTGTGCATACGGTAGAGCAGTTGATTGAGCTTTCCTTGCGGCGAAGGCTCGCCGTCATCAAAGATCCCGTGGTGCTCCTGAATTTCCAGATAGAAGTGTTCGGGGCCAAACACATCACGGTACCAATCGGCCATCTTATATGCTTCATCTATCTTTTCTTTGAGCAGCACCTTAGGGATCTCGCCGGAGAGGCAAGAAGAGGTAACAAACAAACCTTCTGCATGTTCTTGCAAGACGCGCTTGTCAATACGCGGGCGCAGGTGCCAGCCTTCGGTGTGCGCAATAGTGGTGAGCTTCAGCAGGTTGCGGTAGCCGGTATTGTTTTTTGCCAGTAACAGCAGATGATGATAGTCGTCGCTGAATCGTTTCGAGTGGTCGTGCATATCTTCGGTCAGATACGCCTCGATCCCGATCACGGGATTGATGCCACCCGCTTTACAAGCCTTGTAGAACTCTATTGCTCCATACATCGCACCATGATCGGTGATCGCCAGGTGCTCCATCCCTTTGGCCTTTGCCTGCTGCACCAGTTTCTTTGTGCGGCTAAATCCGTCCAACAGCGAGTATTCTGTATGGACATGCAAATGCGCAAAGTCGCTACCCATCGCAAAATTCCTCCAACACAATAAATTAAAGCAATAATATAGAAATTAATTTCTAATGTCAAGAGTTTTGAAAAAACCGTTGCGGAAGAGAGAGGAGGATTTGTCGCTCTTTCCCCACCAGACCATTAACGGCGTGCCAGCATCTCCTGAATCGTTGCCAGCAGTTTATCGTGGGGGCATGGCTTGATCAGGTACGCGTCAGCGCCCAGCTCGAAAGCGCGTTGCATATGCTTCTCCGAAGAGCGCGAGGTCAGCATAATAATCTTCACGCTCGCAAGTTCCGGGTACAGGCGCATAATATTAAGCAGGTCATAGCCATTGAGGTTGGGCATCTCTATATCCAGCAAAAACACGTCAGGGATGCTTTCCTCTAACAATTGCTCCAGCGCCTCCATGCCGTCGCGCGCCTCGGCGACGGAGAAATCGGCCTGGCGCAGTGTTTGCAGGAGCGATTGGCGCAGCGATACCGAGTCGTCCGCGACCAGAATTTTGGGTTGAGCGGAACGAGGCTCCTGATCGTGTGAGAGGCCAGGAGACGCCGGGGTCTGCCGCCTGAGCAAAGTATAGTAGCGAATGAGCTCGGGAAGATCCAGCATCAGCAGGACATTCCCCTTCCCATCGATAGCGGCTCCCGAGATGCCCGGGCGCTGTAAATAGTTTTTAAGCGGCTTCACCACAAGTTCGACCTCGTCCACCACCTCATCAACCGCCATTCCCACCATCCGATGGGCGGTACTTCTAGACATCACCAGCACCGGCTGCCCCTGTGATCGCCCAGATTGACGGGCAAAACCAAGCAGATCCGCCAGATTGTAGAGGATATCACATTGATACTGGCGGCCATCTTTAACCTGCTGCACCTGAGAGAAGGGTACAAGCAGGTACTGATTGCCAGAGCGCACAAGCAGACAACGAGCAGCTCCCTGCGAGCGGGGGAAGCGGAAGAAAAAGCTCATCCCGCCGCTGGGATTGCGCTGTAAAGCGAATGTGCCATTGAGGCGCTGGATTGGCTCGCGGATCATCTCCAGCGCGCCCCCCTGGACAGCCATAGAAAAACCAATTTCAATCGTAATTTCATTGCCGATGCCGTTAGCATTGAGCCAGATGCGGCTGGACTGAGGTATTGCCTCACCTTCCTGAGCTGAAAACGTATCGGTGATGCATGTGCGCAGCAACTGGAGCAGGGGACTTGTCAGAGCTTCGAGGATACTCTGATCAATTTCTGTCTCCTCTCCTGTGACCTCAAATTGCACCTGTCGCTGCTGAGCCATTGCACTCATGGTAATGGCACGCTGCAAGCGAGGGATTAACGCGCTAAGAGGAGCCAGCCGCAACACCAGGGCATCGCTATGCACCAGCGCAGCGCGGCTCATATACTCCTGCTGCACGACATGCAGAGAGGTAAAGGCCGCCTGCACACGAGACGAGGCAATCGTCACATCAGCAATAGCTTCATTCAGAGAGCGGATCAGCGTATCCTTCTCGCTGTACCGCTCCATATCGAGTTCGTCCCAGCGCGTGGGATCGGTAGTCCGCTCCCCTCTGGCAAAACGCGCGCGGTTCTTGAGTCTGCGCACAGCATAATTATCGCCGCGGGGAGATGCCTCATTAAGAATGCGAGCGATTAGCGAAGAGGGGGAGCTCTCTAGCAGGTTACGCGGCTTCTCGTTGTTGAACAATTTGAACAGCAATGGTTCAAGTTGCCGCAGCCGGGCCTGAGCCGTATGCAGTTCGCTTAGAGCGATCTCGACCTGGGCCTGGGCGCTTTCCAGGGGAGCGCGCTGCTCCTCCATCTGCTCGGAATGCAACACCAGCCGATCAATGCGACGCGCATCAACACGGATTAATGGCGTCGAGGATGGAGGTGATGGTGGCGCTGTAAGATCGGGCGATAACTGGGTAGGAACGTGATGCGGCGCGGTATCTTCATCAATGGGTGGATGAACAGCTTCGGAGCTGGCCCGTTGTTCTTGCTGCATTTCAAGCTGCTGTGGATCGAGGTTCAAGCTTTTGAGCTGCGCCTCAAACTCGACCAGGATTGCTTCATCCTCCCGTCCGGTACGAACGAAGGAGGCAAGAGACTGTTCCAGTGCGGAAACGGCTCTGGCGAGCGCATTAACGCCAAGCAAAGGGAAAAGCTGGCTGCGACTGATCTGCTCTGTAATCAACTCTATATCATGAGCAATGGCCGCCATGCCGTGACACTCAACCGCGCCAGCGGTGCCACGCAGCTTATGAGCCAGGCGCTGTAAGGTCGCGAAACGAGCCGGATCGATATGATCCTCCTGCTCCATCTGGTTGAGCACTCGTCGCATGCGAGCAATATCCTCTTCAACCTCGCCAGCAAAGAGCAGATGCATTTCTTCGGAAGAAACGTCATAGTTTCGCGATCCCGGGAGAGGTGTTTCGGGCTGAGCAGCAGCCGTCGCAGCAGGTGAAAGCTCGTTATTCCAATGCTCCATAGCATCGAAAGCTTGTAGTACAGCCATATCTTCGGCAGTTAATTCGTTCTCATCTGAAGGGAAGGATGTTTCATTCATAAAGACGCCGTTATTCTTACACGTTGCATAACATCGATGAGGACAACAGAAATATCCAGCACCAGAGCTTCATCATACAGCCCTTTAAGAACATCCGGGCACAAAGGAACGTACCATTCAGGCGGTTGCTCAGGCGATTTCATCCGTTCCATTATCAAGGTTGCCATCGATCCGACAACCGGCACATACAGGCCAAGCATAAGCTCATCCGCCTGAGCGATCAGCAGCATGCCATTACCTTGAGCCTGAATCATACGATCTGAAAGATAAGCACCCAGGTCGATTACGCCTATCGATTCGCCGCGCCAGGCCGTCAGCCCGATCATCCAGGGAGGAGCTGAGGGAAGCAGCGTAAAACGGTGAGGGGGAGGCACGATCTCACGTAAGGCAGCCAGGGGTATAAAGCAGGAACCTTGTTGAAGGTCACAGGCCAGATAATTTTCGAGAGGGGGATGAATGATCAGCGTGGAGTGAGCGATTTGAGACGCATAGCTCCAGAACTCCTCATCATTCAGTTGTTCAAGAAACTGAGCCTGGGAGTTATTTAAAAATGCGCTGCCAGGAGCCGGAAATCTACGTATCTCATCGTGATTATCCACGTCTATCTCTATCCCTGATACCCCTTTAATGCACTCCCCCTCGACTCTTTAAAGTTTGAGAGGTATACTTCCTCTCTAGGAAGGCGGCGGGGGCTTAAAAGCCATGCTTGACCCGTTCGAGGGTACTGAAATTAGTGATAATGAGAAGCGGGCACGCCTAAAAACGATTCTGTCACTTCTACAATCTGCTGCGCTTTAAATGGCTTGGTGATATAATCCTTCGCCCCCGCCAGCCGCCCCTTCAGGCGGTCAATCATACCATCGCGGCGGGTCAGCATGATAATCACCGTATTGCCAAACTGCGGCTTTGATTTAAGACGACGGGCAACCTCGTAGCCATCCATTTTAGGGAGGCCGATATCGAGTATTACCAGGTTGGGGACGCGGGAATATGGTTCCGTGAGCCAGCGCATAGCCTCTACGCCGTCAGCAAATCCTTTGACCTCGAAGCCCTCACGCCCCAGACACGTTTCCACTATCTTACGAACTGTGGCCGAGTCATCAATGACCATTACCAGTTTGCTCATATACACTCCTCTCTCTCTTCCTCACTACCACCCCATTGTACCTGATAAACGCCGCTATACACAAGAACAAGTACTAAAATCTCTCCTCAGAGCTTACCTCATACACATGACCCTATTTCAACAAGGAGAGATTAGCTATGTTTCCCTGCTAATTTATCGGATAGTATTTTCATGAGTTGGCTCACTATCCAGATAAATTCTTTAGAGGCATACTGGACACCCTGATATCAGAATAAGTGTACCAGGTGAGAATGGTACCATATAAACCTGCCAATTTGCAATATTATTTCATAAAAAAAGTCTTAAATTCGGCTCTCTACTTGCCTAACTCGGCTTGTGTGAAGGTGAGAACATGAGATTGAGCGGAATGTCACTACGCGGAGTTTTCAGGCGTCTCTATTCTAAAAACCAGGGGCGCTATAAAATATGATGTATTTTTGAAGGGGCAGAAATATGGATACGTCCGCAATTTTAGGGGTGGTGGATCATCGACCCTGGCCTTTACCTGAAGAGCAATGGATCATGACGCAGCGATGGCATGAATTGCTCTTCGCACACTGGCCTCTCGCGCCGGAGGTGTTGCGTTCCGTGATTCCGCCGGCACTCACATTGGATACCTTTGAAGGGCAAGGCTGGATAGGGGTGGTTCCATTTCGCGCCAGCCATGTTGTGCCGCGAGGCGTGCCTCCGGTTCCCGTATTATCCAGATTTGCCGAAATCAATGTACGTACATATGTAACGGTGGATGGGCAACCGGGGGTATACTTTTTTAGCCTGGACGCGGCCAATCCTCTAGCCGTAATAACAGCCCGGCTCCTGTTTCACCTGCCATATTTTAACGCTGATATGCGTTGTCTGAACGTAAAGCGCCAGGGAGACGATATTCGCTACTGGAGCCATCGAACGCATCGCAATGCTCCGCCAGCCGATTTCATAGCCGCTTACCGACCTACCGGACCGGTATTCCGATCAGCGCCGGGCACGCTCGAACACTGGTTGACCGAACGCTATTGCCTTTATACTGTTGTGAGGGATAAGCAGATATACCGCTGCGACATTCATCATCATCGGTGGCCGCTTCAGATCGCAGAGTGTGAGGTGCTCTGCAATACAATGGCGCTCGCGCACAACGTTCTCTTACCCGATACAGCGCCGCTACTCCATTACGCCCACCAGCTAGACGTGCTATTCTGGCCGTTGCGCAGACAAAAGAAAAAGCTGTAGAGGCATAGCTTGCCTCCGTCCCTAAAAGAAAAAGCTGTAGGGGCAGGGCTTGCCTCTGCCCCTACACGAGGATCACCTCACTGTCAGGGCAGGGGCAAGCCCTGCCCCTACGCATATCACATTCACATTCGAAAAAACTTCTTACCTCAATTTTGCCGAGAGCCTGAGAAACAGAAAGAAAGATTGGTGAAAACAAGCCGTACGATCATTAGGGCGGCTTGGCTACAAATGTTACCACCTGTCCACCTGCCGTCTATCCACCAGGTCATCTGCCTGGGATCTTGCTCTCACACTGGAGAGGGGAAGAGTCATCTTGGGTGCGGCTTCG
>DATGMF010000080.1:0-81738 GCA_035293765.1 Ktedonosporobacter sp. | reverse complement strand
GTAGCCATCGCCGTTGACATCCGCAAAGGTGAGCGTCACGGGTTGCAGATCCGGCTGTGGTCCGAAGAGGGTCGGACCCTGATAGAGTTTCGTCTTCGCCAGGTCGCCAGGCTGCATCTCAATGATGAAGATATGCCCGTGTAAGTTCTCGGCGAGAAAGTGACTCATGCCGCCGTGTCGGACATCCTGGTCACACTGAAACGTCCGCGGATAGCCATACTGCAAGCTGTCCTGCTCTCCCTGCCACCAGTGCCACAGGGGGGAGAGGACACCTGCAAGCATGAGCGTGGCAAGCATGCCAAGTCCAACACAAGCCAGCCAGTGCAGCCGCCATTGCGTCTGCCGTCGGGCGGGTCTTGTCTGCGGCTCTGCGGCGGCGAGTCGAGATGCGCGTTGCATGGGCGGCGGTCCCTGGTGCCTGGTGACACGAATCGCCGTTCGTGGCTGCATCGATGTCGGAAACGTCGTCGCGTAACGGCGTACGCTGCTCGGCGTGCGTCTGGTATAGAGCGCTTCATCGTCGAGCACATCAGCAGGGATGTACGCTGCCTGTCGGCGTAGCTGCTGCGGGGCGTTCCATGCGCCTGTTTGCTCTTTCATGCTCGCACCTCCCTTCATATGACGGTCTTCCCGCGATAGATCAGGTCGGCATCGCCTTCCGTGATCAAACCGTCCACAATGGCACTATTGAGCTTGGTAATCGACTGCTGGTTTTCGTGGCACGCATGGGCCATGTTGTCACAAAAACCGCTGTCGTTATGTTCCAGGTCATCGTCATCCCCCTCCTGATAGGGGACATCTGGCACGGTAGAGTATTCGTCGTTATCGTCGTCTTGGGACCCAATCGGATCATTGCCTCTCTGACTCATCCTCTTACCTCTGCTTTCCTTCGGGAACACCGGTGATCTTTCCTAGCGTCAGTGCTCCCTGGTCAATGGCTGCCAGCAGTGTCGTCACGGCGACGTGGTTCTGGTGACAGGTACAGGAGGGTCGAGAACAGAAGGGCTGCTCTAAGGTGTGGATGAGAAACACGGGAACAATTGGCTGAGGCGTTTGGGTATCCGTTGGAAACGCAAGGGTTCCAGGGTGCTCGGTGTTCGGTGTCGTAAAGCCTTGCATGGTTTGCCTTTCTTGACTTCGGCACACCATGAGCATAGAATCTCATGGGGCCGTAGGAACTGCGTAAAGGTTACGGGCGGTCCCGTTAGCTGGCCCCGCGTTGCAGCGCGAGGTCAGCCTTTTTCTCTGTTAGCTGCATCACTTCCTTTCAGCAACTAGCTCTGTAAAGCTACCTTCCTGTAAAATTGTCTAGTTTAGGAAACAGCTTTTGCACTGACCGTTCTATGTTGCTTGAAGTGTTCATGCAAAGAGATATAGAGGCGATAGGTCTCATCGCTGTCCAGGCGCAACACGTTATCAGCAAGGAAGGGCGCGTGCTCGTCGTTAGCAAGCAGATCCATGCTGTGATCGCTCATGAGGAAGAGCGTATGCTGACCCAAATCCAGTTGGTGAAGGGTTGAGACGCATTTACTTGAGAACGGTTGTTCCATTGCATTCCCTTTCTGACACAGGTACAATTGCCTGTGCTTTGAAGTAACACTCAGGGCCACAGCTTGGGCAAGGTTTCAGCTTGCGCCAAGCTTTATTATTGCGTTACCGTTCGTTAACGGTACTATATCTGGCTGATATCCTGTTTACACCCCCTCCTATGAAGTTCACAACGTACCTCTAATATCTCAAAGTATAGCATGACAGATTGGAAATATCAAGACTATTTTGGTCAATTAGGTAGTTATTGACAAAATCATTATATATCGGTAATATAGAGTATAATTTGGTCAAGGAGGCAACCATTGACAGAATCCTAACAGCTTAGTATGATCTGGCATATTGAAGCAGAAAGGAGGCAGGCGTGATAGTGCAAAAGGACATTCTTGATGCCGATGAAGTAGCTGAAATGCTCCGTGTTCACCCTCGAACAGTTAAGCGCCTTGCCGGTCAAGGGGATTTGCCAGGATTTAGAGTTGGTGGACAATGGAGGTTCCGCCGTGAGGCCATTGAGGAATATATCAGGAGGCAAGAGCAGCAGTATGACGAACGAAGCAAAGACAGCTAGAATTGATAAGTCATAAATGACATGAAAAATGTGCGAGAGGATGAAGAGGGAACGCCGTAGGGACACGGCGTTCTTTATTTTAGGCACGGTCCTGCAATTCTTTGCTGATCTGCTGCTTACACTACTCATTTCACCTTATATATTATTGATACAATACGCCCCTTATTAGTGCCATGAAAAGGTAAGCTATTGCCGCCAGGATAATGCAGTATCCTACCTGAGGTAGGAGTCAATACCATCTCTTTGGGTCAGGTCTCAGCCAAATGGGGCACTTCTTGACAGGGAGTGTATGTAGACATTACAATTGGTAGAAACGTAGATAAGCAACCAGGGAATGCTTTACTTTTATGGCTCAAATAGGTTTGCTTGAAGATAACGCACGCATTGCTCATTTGTGTGCTACCATATTGCAGTATGCCGGCCATCAGGTGATAGTGTACAATCACCCTCGTGAATGCTTGCAAGCCTTAATACCAGAGGCTGTGCAGGAAAATAACGACCTGCCACACCCTCAATCTGAGTCGCTGCCCGCTCTGCCTGTTGAGGTGCTTATTCTGGATCTCAACCTGCCTGATATTGGTGGCGTGGACGTATTACAATCGCTCTGTTCTCATCCTCAAACATGCTGTTTACCCCTTATCTTCTGCACCGCCGCCACTCCCTCGGAGATCATGCGGGCTCTGCGGATCGCTCCACAGGCTCACCTTGTTGAGAAACCCTTTACGTTTCAAGATCTTATCTCCGCCATTACTCACGTTCTAGAGACACGCAAAGAGCAACAGAAAAAGCAAACCATTGGCAACGAGATCGTATAGCTGCGACGGTGCTGGTCAAAATAGATATTCTTCAACCTGGTAAATAGATGGTTGTCTGTTTCCTTTTAAAGCTAGCAGGCGTGTCAGGGGCATACTGAGCAGTTTGCCTGAGCGACATCGCACGATTTTATGAGGCAAGATCTGCTCCGTCTATTTATTGGAAGATGCAGGTTGCCGGTACGGGTTGGCGACTCTGCATCTGGTGAAGGAGATAGCCTGCTATGCTAACTTGCTTGATACCTCTGGCTGTTTTAATCTTGCTGTTTGCTGGCGGTATGATGATCACCGTATATCTGCACTCTCAAGGTGCTATTGATAGACCCGATCCCCAGTCTCCCAGGCGACTAAGCCCGGCCACTTTTCATCGATCCGCCGCGGCTGAAGATAAATTCTATCTGGGATTTGCCGCAAGAGGCTCTGAGATGGACCGCTATGTACGCAGGAGCGTGATAAGTTTTCTCGCGCTGGCCTTCATTCTGAGCCTGCTGCTGGCGCTCTTCTTCAATTCGCTGCACTGAGCAAAGAGGTGCCTGTAACGGCTCAGGCCTGTTAATTACTGCGTCTACCTGGAATGTGATATAACGTCCAGGTAGACTATTTATTTTTTGTTCAAAGAAGGGGATTTCCATCGATGTCTCTATTACCAGAGAGGATGCATACCCGTTTTACCGAACTTGTCGGTATCCGCTATCCCATCGTGCAAGGGGGCCTATCTCATCTTTCTTATGCCGAACTGGCGGCAGCCGTCTCTAACGCGGGCGGCCTGGGACAGATAGGCTGTGCCTGCTTCTCGACGCCTGAAGAACTGCGCGCGGATATCCAGAAGGCCCGGCGTCTAACAGACCGGCCCTTTGGCGTCAATTTCCCGATTGGGCATATCCCCCTGGACGCTTTTCTTGACGCCGCGTTGGCAGAGGAACCAGCGGTCATTAGCATTACGGGCGGCAATCCTGAGCCACTGTTGAGGCGTATACAGCAGAGCGGCGTGCCGGTACATACGATGGTGCTGGTTGCGGGCGTGCGGGCGGCGCGCAAGGCGGAAGCGCTCGGCGCGGATGCCGTGATTGCCGTGGGCGTCGAAGGAGGAGGGCACCTGGGGCGCGACGATATCGCCACGATGGTGCTGACCCCGCGCATTGTGGACGCGGTCAAAATCCCTGTGCTGGCGAGTGGCGGCGTTGCTGACGGGCGTGGACTGGCAGCTTCTCTGGCGCTGGGTGCGGAGGGAGTCGAACTGGGGACGCGCTTTGTGGCAGTGCGCGAGAGCAATGCGCACCCTAACTATCAAAAAGCTCTGGTTGAGGCGAACGAGACCGATACTGTCATCGTTGAACGCGCGATTGGGCGTCCCGCGCGCGTTCTGAAAGGACCCGTGGCTGAAAAAATTTTGCAGGTGGAAGAAGAGCTGGTGCGCGATAACGTCCCTGCCGACGAGCGATTGCAACGTTTGCTGCCGCATATATTAGGGACGGTCAATACGCGAGCGGCCCTTGAGGGCATGCTCGATGAAGGCTTTGTCTGGGCGGGCCAGGTGGTCGGCTTGATCAATGATGTGCCGACTGTACAGGAGTTGATCGAGCGCATGGTATCAGATGCGCAGCAGATTATGCAGCGCTTGCAGCGCGCGTTTTAGCCTCTGCTCCTGCATCCTGGCCCTTTATTTGTTGTTTGCCATGAATGCCCCTACTTCTGCCAGCGCGGCCATTGCGCGGCAGGTGATTTCTACCGACTCGTAGTATGGGATATTCTCTTCACGCAACAGGCGGAGCGCCGGAATATCGTGACGGGCGTAGACGGTCTGCATTAGAACGGGTTTCCGATAATGGCGCACGAGACGACCCAGTTCGCGGGCCGCCATCTCTTCGCGCGTCCCGAAGTCCTCCGATAATAGCCAGCGATAGCCACCAAAGAGCCCTGTGATAATCACGCCATCCACGTCTGGATCTTTGAGGCAGACTTCGGTGAGCTGAGAAAAGGATAACGGATCTTCATCGGCAGCGCCCGCGACATCAATGGGATTGGTGGAGGTGGCGCGGGCGGGCATTAAGGCGCGCAATGCCTGCTGCGTTCCCTCGCAGAGAATGGGAACCTGGAGCCCTGCGCGGATCGATGCGTCTCCGGTCGCGACGGCGCTGCCGCCTCCATCGCCGATGATGGCAATGCGGCGTCTGCCCTGCGGAGTGGGTGGCTGCATCACCAGGGCCTGCGCCACCGGGAAAAGCTCATCGGAACGAATGACTCTGACGACTCCGCTGCCCAGCAGGCCAGTATCATTGTCGGGGCGCAGCGTCGCTTGCGAGCCGGTATGCGCCAGAGCAGCGCGCACCCCCACTTCGGTGGCTCCGCTGAGCAGGATGACAACGGGCTTGTAGTGGCCCTGTCTGCGCAAATCGCGGGCCACTTTACGCAGCGTTTCCTCTTGAATGGCTTCGACGTAGCCCGCGATCACCGTTGTTTCCGGGTCGTTTGCCAGATATTGCACACATTCGGGGAATGTCACATCCACAGCGTTGCCCAGGCTGAGAAAGGTGGTGAAGCCCAGACCATCGAGTCGGGCCTGGTTGTACCAGTACATTCCCAGGTTTCCGCTCTGAGAGACCAGCCCGATGGGTCCCACCGGTAATGGGAAAACCATTCCCAGCGCGTTGAGCCGCGAGCGATGCACATACAGTCCCATGCAATTGCTGCCGATGACACGAATCCCGTGTTCGCGACAGCGGGCCACTAGTTGGCGCTCCTGTTCGCGTCCTGCGGGGCCGGTCTCGCTAAAGCCTGCGGTCACAATCGTAATGCCCTTGACGCCATGCGTGATGCAATCGTCAACCGACTGTGATACATGCTGGAATGAGGTGGTAATGATTGCCAGGTCAACCGGGCCGGGAACAGCGCGCAGACTGGGATAGGTTGGGCGACCCAATATTTCAGAGGTGGAGGGGGTAACAAGGTAAATATCCCCAGGGAAGCCGCCCTGGATGAGCTGTCTGGCGGCAACGTGCCCCCATTTATGGGGCATACGCGAAGCGCCGAGAATTGCTACAGAACGCGGTTGTAAGACATCTTCTAAGCTATAAGGGGGGATGGTCATTCACTCTCCTCTTCATCGTCATGGTTCGGTGGCGGGCCATTTTCACGCTGTTTGCGTAACAACTCCTCAACGCCACGGATCAACGTGTCTGCGCTTGGTAGCGGGCCGGTCCCTTCTACGCGGTCAAGATTGATGAACTCTTCCTTCTCGTCATCTTCATTTTCCTCCTCATCTTGATTAGAAGCGGCCTGCTCTTCCAATTTGCGCACGTATGCGCTGGCTTCGGGGTCGCGCGCTACCAGCGCGGAGATCTGCTCTTCAAAGCGCAGCGCATCCGATTGCAGTTCGCTGAGATCGAGTCCGAGAGAGAGATACGCGCTCAGGTATGTCAGGAGCGCGGCTGTGACCTTGATATTTGGCGTCGCCGCCAGATAATGGGGAGCCGCCGCCCAGAAACTGGCAGCAGGAATGCGAGCATGGCGGCAGGCATCGTGGAGCACTCCGATCATGCCCGTCGGTCCCTCATAGCGCGAGGTATGCACATCCATCTCGCGCAGGCGTTCCGTGACTTCAGGGCTGGTTGAGCTACCGGAAATGGGAACGGCTATAGAGTGGGGGATATCTGCCAGCAGCGCTCCCAGGAAGATAACCTCTGAAGCTCCAAAGCGTTTACAGACGCTAAGAAAGGTATCGCTGAACGTCTTCCACTTCAGTTGTGGTTCAACGCCAAGAAACAGAATAGTGTCGCGATGCTTGTCGGGATCGATATAAGCCAGAAACAGATTAGTAGGCCAGACAATTGTGCGTTGAATGCCATCAACAAATTTAATCGTCGGTCTTGTCTCAGTGAAAACAAAAAAATCTTCAGAATCGATTTCCGCAATTTTGATTGGCCGCCACTGATCGATCAGAAATTTTACTGCCGTTGTCGCCGAATCGGCTGCATCGTTCCATCCGCCAAAGGCCGCGATGATAATGGGATCGCGCAGCTCCAGTTGCGTAAAGTATTGTACAAGCGACATATGAATTACCCCTCTATACTGCTTGCTTCTATTTTCCCAAGCAAATATATCGTACATTCTATCATATATGGCAAGCCGAAACCACATCAGCTAACCTCTCAGGCGGCTTCCTCGGGCCTCTGCTCAGTCAGAGTGAAGCCAGGCTTTTCTGTTAAAAAGAGGCTACTGGTGTAGCTGATCAAGAGCATGAGCTAGCCAGATATGATGAAAAAGGAGCGCCTCGACAGCCGCCGAGGCGCTCCCGCTGAGCAGAGGCATTCTTTATGGGAGAATATCAACCCGATCTGGATTGATGCCGTTCCAGGTTGCATTACTGCTCTGATTGCCCGTGACGCGCACTGTCAGCGTATGCTGGCCTGATGACAGGACCGGGCTAAGGTAGAGCAGCGTGTTCCCGGCATTGGTGGCCGCGAAGAAATCCAGCGTAATCTCAGGCCCGCCATCAAGCGAGAAAGCGCCGATGCCGTGCGGCGGACCAACCACTCCATAGAACGCGATCTGAGTGCCGTTAAAGGTGATGGATACGGTATCATTGACGCTGTTGTCCCAACTATTGCTGCCGTTGAAGAAGCCGAGATTACTCGAGTCGCAGGCGGTGCAGTGGTTCCAGCCGCTGCCCACGTAGTTGAACTGGTTGAGCCCTGACCCTTGAACGCTATCATCAACGGTAGCTGCGCCACTGAGGGGAACGAGTTGAATGCCGCTGCACTTGGCGTTATCAACGACGGTCGTGAACTGGATGGTAATGGTACCACTGGTGCTGGCTGTAGCAGTGAAATTTTTCGCGATAGCCTTATCGGCTCCCACGCTCGCGAAGATATCGAAGTTGGAGAGCACCTGCGTCCCATTGATCGAGACGTTGAAGACGCGCTTTCCGGCTGCGGTCCAGAAAAATTCCGCGAACTGGAGGCTAACTGCATACCTGGCGTTGGCGCTTAAACCGTTCATGGTATAGGTAAAGTTGCCGAAACGCTCCGTCTGATAGACCGCCATCGGGGCCGGATTGCTGACTCCGCTGGTATCAATGCTGGCCGTGGTGGAGGCCGCAGTACCACCGCTGAAATTGGTATCCGCGCTATAGTTACCAACAGCGCCGCCGCCACAGTTAATACTCAGGCTGCTGGGAACTGTGCCAGTTGGAATAATCTCGATCCCGTCCACTTTGGCGTAATCGACGACTGGCCTGAACTGGATAGTCAATTGACCATTGTTGTCAGCGGTGGGCGTGAATTGTTCGACGATAGCCCTGTCCTTGCCTCCGGTTGCAGCTACGATATCAAAGTTAGAAAGCATCTGGCTGCCATTGATGGCAACGTTGAAGACGCGCTGCCCCGCATTGGTCCAGAATGTCTCAGCAAAGTGGAGGCGTACAGTATAGGCTGCGCCCGCCTGCAAGCCTGGAAAGACATAGCTGAAGTTACCGTAACGTTCGTTCTGATAAACGGACTGTGGAGCCGGATTGTTGATCCCGCTGGTGCTGATTGCATCGGTCACCGTCGCCGTATTACTGAGTCCAGCCAGATAGTAATTATCCGCCTGGAAATTTCCTATAGCCGAACCGCCTGCGCTGATCGCATAGCCACCGTTTGTCAGCGTATTCTGCTGCGTGCCGCTCCATTTAAAGGTCACGGTCGCGCCTGCCGGAAGTGTATAGTTGAAGCCCTGATTGCCCCAGAGCATCTGGAATGTGCTGCTGCCGGAACCGTTGTTGTGCGCAACAACCACTTTGGAGCCATCGGGATTCTTGAAGGCCACATCTTCGACGCTGCCGACATTGTTAGAGGTGATATGGAAGGCGCCCGGCACGGCAAATTTGCTAAAGTGCCCTACCAGGTAGTAATCGTTCGTGAGGGTAACGTTGCCCGTGGCCTGGTCAATCGTCACCACGCCCAGGCAATCGGGACAGCCGCCGGTATGAGGGCCGTGATTGGGGTCGAGCGCAACATTCCAGAGCTCAACCGTTCTGGAGAAGTTCTGGACCGATTGCATAAACAAATCGATAGTATTGATCGGTGCGACCGCCGCTCCCGTTGAGCATTCCGTCTCGTATACCTCCGACGTGGGGAAGGAGCTATGGATGCTGGTCATCGACGTTGGGCTGCCTGCATAACAATGCCAGGAGATGCCCGCGATATCGCCGCGTGTGGTGGGATCGCCCAGCAGCGTGGAGGGGTAGCTTGTATTGTCCCAGTTGTGATCGTAAGGGATAATCTTGGGGCTCAGGCCGGCACTTGCTAAAGCAGGGCTGAGATTGTTCTTGATAAAGTTGTTCTCATCAGGCGCCGCCCAGGACATGCCGGGATAATTGCTAGGGGCGAAAAGAGGCTCATTCTGGGGCGTAATGGCATAGATGGGAATGCCCTGCGCCTGGTAAGCCTGGATAAATTTAACAAAATACTGCGCCAGTGGTCCGTAGTCGGCAAGGTTGAGCGTGCCGGTCACACCATTAACGACACCGATCATCGATCCGTTGGTTTTCATCCAGGCGGGCGGGCTCCACGGATTAGCCATAAACTTGAGATTGGGATTGAGCGAGTGGGCCTGCTGCAATACGGGGATGATGTATGCCAGATCGTGATTGATGGAGAAGTTATTGAGGTTGGGATCACTCTGACCGGCGGGCAGATCATCGTATGAATAGGCCCCGGTGACAGAGAAATCCGAGGCGCCCATCGGGATACGCACAAAGCTCATGCCAATGCCCTGATTGGGATCGAAGAGCTGCTGCATCAGCGTATTGCGCTGGCTGGCACTCATCTTATTAACAATCAGCCAGGCCGAGGAATCGGTTACCGCAGCCCCAAAGCCATCCATTTGCTGCAACTCCTGAAACTCGTTAACGGTGATCGTTGAGGAATTGCCGGTATTGGAGCCAAAGGTAAGATTTGCCTGTGGCGTTAAGTGGTTGCTCCCATCGCTGGTCGTTAGCCAGACCTGTACCGTTGGCCCCGCAGCCCTGGTAGTCGTCTGAAAAACGAAGAACGAGCTAAGGAACAGGCCGCAGAGCAGTAAAAATACAAGAGAACGACGAGCGTATGTGTTCATATGAACCTCCTTACGCGAACCGAGCCTTTTGCGCTCAGACCGGTCGCAAGCAACAGCACCAGTGCAGCATACATTTGAATACACTTCACTCTTTAGTAATGTTTTCAGCAAGAACCATGCCTGAATCTGTGCTGGCGAAGTGTGTTGAGAAACAAGGTGGTATAGACATAAAGACGACTAGTTGAGGGTAGATGATTGGAGATCTGTAAGAGTGTGTAGGAAAAGTGTGTGATGTGTGTAAGGCATGCGCTTGCGCCATTAAGAGTCAGGGGGGAGCGTGTAAACTCCCCCCTTTTACATTGATCCTCTCGCCTTGCGCAACTTTTTGAAAAAGAACCTTGTGCTACCGGCCTCGTTGCGTAAGCGTGGATTGGCGATCTCATCGATGCCAAAATTGATGAAGGTGAGCGCGGCCCCCAGGATGGCGATGCAGAGGCCAGGCGGCAAGAACCACCACCACGCCTCCTGCAAAAGTGCGGCACTATTCGAGGCCGAGAAGAGCATATTGCCCCAGGTGGCGCTGGTGATATCGCCCAGGCCCAGGTATTCCAGCGCCGTCTCAGCCAGGATCGCGTAAATGACCGTGCCGAAGAACTGCGCCGCTACGATGGCCGTCTCGTTGGGCAGGATTTCATAGAAAATGATGCGCCACGTTGACTCGCCAGCGGCCCGGGCCGCCTCCACGCAATCCCAGGTGCGCAGCGAGAGCGTCTGCGAGCGCAGTACGCGCGCTCCCCAGGACCAGCCGGTGACAGTGAGGACAAAGCCAATCGTGAGAGACCCCTTATAGGGCAGGAATGCTGCCAGCAGGATTGCCAGCGGCAGCGTTGGCAGCACCAGGAAGACGTTGCTCACCAGCGAAAGCACTTCATCGATCCAGCCGAGAAAGTAGCCGGAAGCCAGGCCCACCATTACCGAAATAATCGTCGTTACGACACCAATTCCTAGCCCCATAAAAACCGAGAAACGAGCGCCCACCACCGTTTGAACAAAAACATCTTCTCCGAAGCTGGTCGTGCCAAACCAATGCGTGGGGGATGGTGGTTGGAGGCGGTCTAACGTAATAGCATGTGGGTCCTGCGGGAAAATGACCGGACCAAAAAGGGCCAGCAGGATAAAGAAGGCCAGGATCGCCATCCCCACGCTCGCCTTGCGGTTCCCCATCAGCAAACGCCAGGTATCACGCCAGCGTGATGAAGTTGCAGGTGTCACTATAGTAGGTCCCTGTGCCGGGGCTGTGGGGGCAACTCCTCCCACGATGAATCGGGGATCCACAGCTCGGGGAGCTACCGGTTGCCCTGCCTCTACCGGTTGTTTGCGGTTGCTCATAACGATTAATTTCCTCCCAAACGCACGCGCGGATCAAGCAGAATATAGAGAAAGTCGGCCAGGAAGTTCGCGAGCAGGACCGCGAAGCTAATCACCAGGAAGGCTCCCTGCAATAACGCGTAGTCGTGGTTATCAACTGCTTGCAAGGTGGCATAGCCAATGCCAGGATATGAGAAGACGATCTCGGTGAGCAGGGAGCCGCTCACCACAAAGCCCAGCGAGAGCGCGAAGGCGGTAATATTTGGCAGGATGGCGTTGCGGGCCGCGTACATATACATAATGCGTCGTTGCGTCAGCCCCTTCGCTTCCGCCATCAGGACGTAATCCTGGGACAGGGTAGTGACCATCGCATTGCGCATGCCAAGCATCCAGCCTGAGATAGAGCCAATCACAATCGTCAAAGCAGGCAGAAGGGCGTACTGTGCCGCGCTCAAAATGAAATCCAGGTTCCATCCCGGCACCGTATTATCGGTATCATAACCGCCGTGGAGGGGAAACAGGTTGAGCTTTAAGCCCAGGATATACAGCAACACGAGCGCCAGCCAGAAATAGGGAATCGCGGAAATAAAGGCGAAGAACGGAGTGAAAAACGCGTCATTGAACGAGCCACGTCGCCAGACAACAATTACTCCCAGAATGGTGCCGATGATAAAGCTGATCAGCAGGGAAGTGCCGACCAGCACAAAGGTCCAGGGGAGGTCTTGCGCGAGAACCTGCGTTACGGGATCAAAACCGTAAGTGATGGAGACGCCCAGGTTGCCATGTAAGAGGTTATTGAGGTACTGCACATACTGAGACCACAGCGGGTCGTGATTCACTCCCAGCGAGATTTCCAGCGCGTGTAATGTCTGGGGCGAGACATGTCCTCTCAGCCGCGACATAAAGATTTGCGCGGGATCGCCCGGCGACAGATGAGGAACAATAAAATTGATAGTGACCGAGGCCCAGAGCGCAACAAGATAAAAACCGATGCGACGTAGCAAATGGCGCATAGACAATCCCTTCCAGAATGGATTTGGACCTTCCGCTTCTACCCTATCGCAAAATCCTCCAATCTCTCCTCGCGCCGCCGCAGGCGGCGCGAAAAAGAGGAGAAAAGGGTTTTTGGGGGCACCCCAATCCCCGCCAGGGGGCCGCGCCCCCTGGACTCCTGCTTTTTTTAGCGGGTTGTAGCTTACGAAACTGGCTGAAGGTTCAGGATAACGTACTCAATGTCTGGATAGACCGCCGTGCCGGGGGCGGCATAAGGATGTTTGGCGTCGGGCCAGCCAACGAATTTGGCCGTGCTGTATTGATACCAGTAGGGTTCAGCCGTCAGTGGGATGCTGGGCAACTGCTCTACCATAATCTGCTCTAGCCCGTAGATTGCCTGCTTCTGTACGGCAGGATCGGTGCTGGAGGCATACTGATCCAGTAGCTGATCGGTGGCCGGGTTCATCCAGCGCTCGTAGTTGCTGGGTGCTGGTTGTCCGATGGGAGCGGAGTTAGTGCTACGTAACATGCTATCGTAGATGTAGTAAGGCGTGGGGCCTGGATTGGTCCAGAGGATGCCCGCATCATAATTGCCGTTCTGCAATGCATTCGTAAATGCGTCATTGGACATGGCGTTGACGGTGACTTTCATGCCCGCCGCTTGCAGATTCTGGGCCATCACCTGGCAATCTGCCACATAATCGGTGTAGCCGCTGACCACAATAATGCTAAATGCCAGTTGTTTGCCATTCTTGGTATAGATGCCATCAGGGCCTTTAGTCCAGCCATCGCTTTCAAGCGTTTGACCGGCTGTCGTGGGATCATGCTGAAGTTGCATCCCGGCAAACTGTGGATCGATGTAGCTTTGAATGGATTGCCCTACCAGCCCGGTTGGATTGGCTGGCGGCTCGTATCCAGCTTCGCCAATCTTCGAGATATCCTCGCGATTGAGCGCCAGACTAATAGCTTTGCGTACCTGCAAATCGTTAAAGGGCGCCCTGGTTAGATTGAGGTAGAGCATCACATCATCGCTGCTGGGGAACCAGTAGTGATTGTGTTGTTTATCGAGAGCTACATAGGTTTTATCGAGGTTAGGAACAAACAGGTTGGTCCAGTCAATCTGGCCCTTTTGCAGCGCCAGTTGCGCGCTATCGTTGGAGGAGTAGGCCGGGATCTTAACTTCATCCACCTGCGGCTTGCCTGCTAGCCGGAATTTGGGATTTTTGACCAGATCAACCAGTTGCGGCGAGAATGACTTGACGATATAAGGGCCGGTGCCAATCGGGTTGGGATCAGCATACTGCGATGGGTCACCTTTGACGCTTGACCAGGAGTGTTTGGAAAGAATAAAGACCTGTCCGCCGAGAATCCAGGTGATGGGATTGAATGGCTTGCTCAGCGTGACCACAACCGTACTGGAGTCGGGAGCAGCCACATCCTTGACTGCGGCACCTATACCGGTAAGATCGATAGAGGGGTTTTTCAGGATCAGGTTGAGCGTAAAAACTACATCGTCGCTGGTGAAAGGCTGTCCATCGGACCAGGTAATGCCCTGGCGCAAATGGAATGTAATGCTTTGTGCATCGGTCGCGAGCTCGTAGCTAGAAGCCAGCCACGGATCAATCTTGCCGCTCAGACGGTTGACGGAGAGCAGCGTCTCGTAGATCAGGCCTTGTGTGCCGCTAATCACACTGGGGGAATACGGATTAAAGTTGCGGGGATAGGCATCGGTTTCGTTCGCCAGCATAGTGAGCGAATTGGGATGCGCAGGCCTCTTGTTGGTGGTGCCTCCACCACAGGCCGCGAGCACTATCGAGAGGAGTAGTAACAATGATACCAGGATCATGCTAAATCGGGACGCGCTAAAGCGGGTCCCTACGGTAAATAAAGAGTTGTGAGTCATCGGGTCCCTCCTGACGCGATAAATCGGGACGCGCTAAAGCGGGTCCCTACAGATGTGTTACAACAGGGACACGCACTACAAGATGTGCTACGAAAAACCTGTAGGGGCAATCCCTGGCGGTTGCCCCCTATAATCCATTAGCGGCAATGACGTCGCGATACCAGTGGCCGCTGGCCTTGAGAATGCGCTTCTGCGTTGGGTAGTCGATATAGGTGATGCCAAAACGCTTGCTATAGCCCAGAGACCACTCGAAGTTATCCATCAGCGACCAGACGGAGTAGCCCGCGAGTGGAACTCCTTCAGCGATGGCGGCGTGGACCTGGAGCAGGTGCTCGCGTAGATAGTGAATACGACGCGGATCATCAACGCGACCGTCTTCGGTGACTGTATCGGCGAAGGCAGCCCCGTTTTCAACGATAGAGATCGATGGGATATGGTACTCCCGATGCAGGCGAGTAAGCATAGCGTAGATACCAGGAGGATAGACCTCCCAATCCATCTCTGTATATTCAGCCCCCTCTGCTCGCACCGAGCCAAAATCGTTGAGCGAGCCGGTCGGGCTATGGGTGACAAGCGAACGAGTATAGTAGTTAGCCCCCAGGAAATCCAGCGGGCGTGCGATAATCGCGGCGTCACCGGGCTCTGTTCTGGGGGCCAGATCGCCTATTTGAGCAAGAATATCGGCGGGATATGCTCCGCGAAAAATAGGATCGAGGAACCAGCGGTGCAGCTTGCCATCTAGAAAACGAGCGGCGGCCTGGTCCTCGGGCGAAGGCGTTGCAGGCTCGATCTGGGTAAAGTTGAGCGTAATGCCGACGCGTGTCTTCTCGTCGCCGTTGGCGCGCAAGATAGGCACTGCCAGGCCGTGCGCCAGCAAGAAATGGTGCGAGGTCTGCCACGCGATACGCGCATCTTTGATACCAGGAGCGTGGATGCCGTCTTCATACCCTTCAAAAGCTGTAACCGCTGGCTCGTTCAACGTCAACCAGTTGTGGATGCACCCCTTGAAGTGGCGCGAGACAACATCTACATACTCGGCAAACGCGTAAGCCGTCTCCCTGCTCAGCCAGCCGCCCTGCTCGTCTTGCAGCGCCTGTGGCAGGTCCCAGTGATACAAGGTGGCATATGGCTCAATGCCGGCTTCTAACAGGCCATCCACCAGGCGATCATAGAAATCAAAGCCGCGTGGATTGAGCTTGCCTCTGCCGGTTGGGAAGATGCGCGGCCACGCGATGGAGAAGTGATAGAGGTGGATGCCGAGCTTTTGCATTAAGCGGATATCTTCTGGATAACGGTGATAGTGGTCGCATGCCACCAGCCCACTGTCGTTATTCAGTATATTGCCGGGTATTGAACAAAAGCGGTCCCAGATGGACTCACCACGCCCATCTTCGTTCGCAGCTCCCTCGACCTGGTAGCTGTACGTCCCTGCCCCCCAACGGAAGCCTGTTGGAAATTGAACCATAGCGCCCCTTTTCATTTGTGTTTATATGGTTGGCAACCACATTTCATGAAATAATGCTGTCATCTCTTCAATGAAAATATTAATTACTTTTCATTTCAATGTCAATATGTTTATATCCTCGATCCCAGAGCTGTTGCACAGTCTTTTTTTGCCGCCCCTTGACCCCTGCTTTCTATCTCGTCTTCCCGACTTTGTAACAGCCCACAAGGCTTTCTCAAAAGTCGCGGCACGCGCCTTCCTCTCCAGAACGGCCCGCAAGCGGGCCGTTCTGCATGAAAAGACAACTTTTGAGAAACCCTGATGAGATACTAGCTTATCATTGACGAGTTCATGAAATTATGTTAGCATATTTTCATGAACTGAGGCGTGTTTTCTGATGAAGCATAGTCGTCGGTTATTGACAATAGCAAGGAGAGTTCGAGGTCGTGCCAGATAGCGTTACCGCCAAACACGTTGCGCAGCGAGCAGAGGTTTCTGTTGGTACCGTATCGCGTGTATTTAACAATCATAGCAATGTCAGTGAAGATATCCGGCAGCGCGTTCTGAAGGTTGCGGCTGATCTGGGCTACTTTCGGGTTGGCGGGCAGCCGAGTAGTACGCGTTCCGTTAGCCGTATCCTCAAAGAAGTGGGATTTTTGTATTGTTCAAGCATAGAGCAAACCCCGGCGACGCTCGATCCCTACTGGGCTCCTATTTTCCGTGGGGTCGAGGGTGAGTCACGGCAGGCCAATATCAAAGTTGCATATCGCACGATTACCGATATTTGTCATCAGCCCCACCTTTTAACTACCACCGTCTATGAGATGCGGCTGGGAGGAGCGTTGTTGGTGGGGCAGGCAGAGGCGGACACCGTGCAGGCCATACAGGCTACGAAAGTCCCGGTTGTGCTGGTGGATCATTACCTCCCCGATCTAGAACAGCCGGTTGATACCATCCTTCCCGATAATCTCCAGGGCGCAAAGCTGGCTATGGATTACCTTTTTAGCAAGGGGCATCGCCGCATTGCTTTTATTGGCGGTCCAACAGAGTCAACGGTGCGTCCTGCCTATCATAAAATTCACTCTGTTCAACAGCGCTGGGTAGGTTATCGCGTGGCCTTGCTGGACAGGGACCTCCCCATTGATTATAGCCTGGTCGAATCGGGCAATCTTACTAAAGAAGGCGGATACCAGGCATGTAAACGCCTGCTTGAGAGGAAAGCGGACTTTAGCGCCATCTTCTGTGTGGATGATATCACGGCCATCGGCGCGATGAAGGCGTTGCACGAGGCGGGGCTGCGCATCCCCGAAGATGTTTCCATTATTGGTTTTGACGGCATTGATCTGGGTCAGCACATCACGCCATCGCTGACCACCATTAACTCCAACTCGGCGGCGCTAGGAGCGGTCGCGCTCAAAACCTTGATTGCTAGAGCTGCTAACCCTGATACTCCCGCTGTCACCATTATGCTTGGGGTTGAACTGGTGAAGCGCGATTCAGTAAGTGTAGCGGGGACAAAAGAGTAGATTCACATGTTAGTTCTTTCAGGGAGGAAAGACTATGCCTGCTTATTTAGTCAGCCGACCAATACGCGTGAATGCTCCAGTATTTTTAAGCAACATCATCGCCTTCAGTATTGTAATTGGAACTCTGTTCTTACTGTTGTTCCCTTCATCGGCCAGGGCTGGAAGCGGCTCGGCTTTTGTACGCGTTAACCAGATGGGGTACGCAACGAATGCATCCAAGCGAGCGTACCTTATGGCGACAGGCGTGGAGACCAGCGCCTCGTTTCACGTCAAGAATGCCAGCGGGGCAACTGTATTTTCGGCCCCACTTGGGGCGAATCTAGGATCATGGAGTAGCACCTTCCCCAATGTCTACGCCCTGGATTTTGACGCTGTGAAGACGCCTGGCACCTACACTATAGTAACTAGCGGCTCAATTCCCGGCTCTTCGCCACGTTTTACTATCGACACGGCTAGCAATGTCTATGCTTCTGCATTGTCCAATGCATTGTCCTTTTACGAAAACGAGCGCGATGGTTCCAATTTCATCCCCTCGGCCCTGCGCAGAGCTGCCGGGCATGTGAACGATGCCAGTGCAATGACCTACCTCACGCCTAAGATGGATGTCAACGGCAACTTTGCCGGCGATCTGACACCGCTCGGCGTCCGCATTAACGCGGAGGGTGCATGGTTTGATGCGGGCGATTATCTCAAGTTTGTCGAAACCACCAGCTATACTGTTGCTATGCTGCAATTTGGCGTGCGCGACTTCTCCGCCCAGCTGGGGAGCGGTTCGCCCACAGCAAACTTCACGGCGGAAGTTACCTTTGGCCTGGATTGGCTCCAGCATATGTGGGATGACGGGAGCCGAACCCTCTACTATCAAGTCGGTATTGGAGCGGGCAATGCCAGGACTATCAGCGACCACGATATCTGGCGGTTGCCTCAGGCCGATGATACCTTTGGCGGGTCCGATCCGCTCTTCCGCTTCATCCGACACCGTCCGGTATTTCGCGCGGCTCCTCCTGGATCGCTGATTAGCCCCAATCTGGCCGGACGCCTGGCTGCCGATTTTGCTTTATGTTTCCAGCTTTTCCAGTCCAGCCACCCTGCTTACGCCAATCAGTGTTTGCTCGCGGCTGAACACGTCTTTGCCCTGGCAAATACAGCCCCCAAAGGCAATCTGCTTACCGCTGCCCCTTTCGGCTTTTATCCTGAAACGGAATGGCGCGATGATCTGGAGCTGGGAGCAACGGAGCTATACTTTGCCCTGGCTGGCGGTCATCTCCCCGGTGGTTTGCCACAGCCTGATCCGCAGTTCTATCTCAAGGCTGCCGCGCACTGGGCTCACGCTTATATCACCGGGCCAAACGATGCAGCAGATACCTTAAACCTCTTTGATGTCAGTGGCATAGCCCATTATGAGCTGTTTCGTGCGCTTACCCGAGCTGGCAATCCCACGGGGCTGGCAGTGACCAGAACCGATCTGCTCAATGATCTCAAGAAGCAATTGGATAAGGCCGTCACGCAGGCTGGAACCGATCCCTTTGGCTTTGGCTTTCCCTGGGACACCTTTGACACTACCTCTCATGGAGCCGGATTGGTGGTGATGGCAAGTGAGTACGATAAGCTCACGGGGAGCGCGACCTTTGCGCGTTTTGGCGTGCGCTGGCTGGCAAATATCCTGGGAGCCAATGCCTGGGGAAGCTCGCTGATCGTTGGTGATGGCTCGACCTTCCCACGGTGTATGCAGCACCAGGTTGCCAATCTCGCCGGTTCACTGGATGGCTCGCCGCCGGTGCTGGCGGGGGCAGCAGTGGAGGGGCCGAATAGCTTTGCTGCCACAGGGGTACTCGATGGTATGCGCACCTGCCCCGCCAACGGAGTGGATCAGTTTGCGCCCTTCAATGGACCCACCGCAGTTTTTCAAGATAATGTGCAGTCTTTTTCCACCGTCGAGCCCGCCATCGACCTTACTGCCAGCTCTCCATTAGCCTTCGCCTGGCAGATGGTCGGCTAATAACCAGCAAGGCTTTAGAAGCAAAAAAACGGGGCTGGAGGAAATATCCAGCCCCTGTTTTGTGCCAGTTTCCCTCTTTGTGACGCCATTTTCCTGTGATGTGACCTTTTTGCGATGCGGCTCATTTATACTTTAAAGAGAGAAGGAGTGTTACTGCACAACAAATCAAAAAGATGATAGATTATAAAGAGGCGAAAGCTGCTTGTCCGGGGCAGGGGAAAGGAAGATTGGGTTATGGGTGTATTTCCATCAAAACAGCAACGGCATCAAGAAAAGATGCATTGGACGAGGTTGCAGCGTTTCCTGCTGGTCTTTATTGTTCTGAGCCTGCTGGCAATAACAACCATCCTGTTAGTCATAGGCCAGACGTGGCGCGGCCCATCAGGGAACTACGCCACTCCTACGTCGATGATCGCACTTTCCCCAACGCTTGCACCGACCTTGACGCCAACGGTGGTGCCGACAGCGACCCCTGTGCCGACGCCGACCCCTATACCTTCCATATCTTTGGACCAGCGCATCGACCGGTACATCGATCACCTGACGCAAAGGCAGCAAATAGGCCAGTTGCTGATGCTCGCGGTATACTCGAACGGCTATACGGCTGCGTTTAACCAGCCATTGCAGCAGTGGGATATCGCCAACGCCATCGTTTACAATCAGTACAACGGTGGACCGCTCATGCCAACAACGCTCAGCGGCTTTTCTCAAATGGTGCATGCCCTCCAGGGTCATGCCAATCAGCCGCTGCTTATCGCCACAGATGAAGAAGGAGGAATGGTGGACCGTCTTGCCCCCTATTATGGCTCATCTCCCTCGCCTCAGAACCTTGCAGCAACAGGTGAGCCTCAGCAGGCGTATGTCCAGGCCCAGATCGACGCCTTGCGCCTGCGCAACGCCGGGATCAATGCCGACTTTGCGCCTCTGGCCGATATCTATCAGGGAGGAGAGGTGGCCCAGAGCCGGATGTTTGGTACGACACCCGCTCAGGTAGCTGCCTATGCGGGAGCATTTCTGGATGGCTTGCAGCAGCACGGCGTTGCCGGGACGTTGAAGCACTGGCCGGGGATTGGTTCAGCGCCCGCGAATCCAGACTATGGGCTGCCCACCATCACGCATACGCAGGCGCAACTCAACGCCATTGATTTTGCCTCGTTCCACGCCCTGTTGCCACGGCATCCAGCCATGATTATGGTGACGCACGCAATGGTTCCCGCCTATGATCCTAACGCTCCAGCCTCGCTCTCACCCATTTTGGTTAATCAGGTATTGCGCGGCCAGCTCGGCTATCAGGGGGTGGTCGTGACCGATGCTATGGATGGTCAGGGGCTGCTTCAGTTTATGCAGCAGCAGGGATACAGCGATCCCGCGCAGGCGACCGCCGAGGCCAGCGTGCGCGCCATACTGGCTGGAGACGACATAATAGAATGTTCCATCGAGCCAGATCGCCTGGCTGCAACCGTAGCGGCTATTACCGGCGCCGTACAGTCGGGGCGCGTCTCTCCTCAGCGTTTACGCCAGTCGGTGCATCGCATTATCGCGCTCAAAGTGCAAATGGGGCTGATTGCCTTGTCTTAGAAAACAGGTTTTTGTGCTGCTATCTTCCAGGTGAGAGTTCCTGCGAGAGGGAAGAGAGCTTCCGGTTTTTCTTTGTTGGTTCCTGGGTAGAGGCGCTGATAATGCGGTGGTAGAGCCCCTGGATGGCAGGGCCAGGCTCGGCGCCCAACTCCTGTTCGAGTATCTCCGCGCAGCGCTGGTACTGGCGCAATGCCAACCCTCTTTTGCCGGTGCGCATATAATAGCGCATGAGCCCGTAATGAGCCTCCTCTATCCAGCTATCCATTGCCAGCATATGCTGCCAGTGGACGGCGCTCTCGTCGAACATTTCCTGGCGCCAGAAGATATGGGCAAGGTGGTTGCGGGCCTCCAGGTAGGTTCGACGCAGTTCATCGCGGCGGAACGTACACCAATCGCTATAGAACGGTTGCACATAATCGCCTTGATAAAGAGCCACCATAGCGAGCAATGCTGTTCTGGCCTCATTGTCATTTTCATTCGCCAGGAATTGCTTTGCCTGAGCGTAATATTCTTTGAACAGAGCAACATCGTATTGCGCGTTATTGCCGTGCAGCGACGAGAAATCGAGGCTATAGGCTCCGCGATGTGAGACGACACAAAACTCTTTGAGCGCCTTACGCAAATAGTAGATAGTAGAGTGAAACGTCTGATTGATCTGTTCATCGGCCTCCGACCAGAGAGCAGTAATGATCTGTTCCTTGCGCATAGGGCGTCCGCAATCAAGCAAGAAGAAAAACAGTTCCATCGCTCGCGCCATGCGCCAGTGAGTGATCGGCTGCTCATCCAGAAAGACTGTGGGCTCGCCAAATGCCTGCACCTTGAGCTTCATTCGATTGCTTGTAGTGAGCGCAGGCGTTGCTGTCGCACTTGTCTGAGTTGCATCTTTTTTAGAATTTTGTGCCGTAGTTTTGAAATGCAACAAGACACGCAGGCGTTCCAGGGCGAGATGGGTTTTGACAAGCTGATGCAGGTCCGGGAAGCCTGTCAGCCCTACCAGGATAAGCTGCTCATAGCTTTCCTGGCCTTCTAAGAGCGTAGTCAGCTCTTGCAGCAGTTCCAGCGCCGCCGCCTGCTCAGAGCGTGCCAGGTGGCAGGCAGCGAGACACAGCTTCACCCGCAGCAGTTCGCGTTTGAGACCTACCGTCTTCAAGGACGCTGCCAGTGCTGTAAGCTGGCGATGAGCATCATCATAACGCTGCTGATGGAGCAGGATTGTGGCGTGGGTCAGGCCATAGATAGCCTGTTCGTAGCCGATACTGCTACTATTGAGTGGAGGCAGATTGGTCTCCGAAATGAGCAACATAGCTGTTGCTGCATCGCCCATGAACAGGTAAGTCAGAGCGAGGTAGCAAAGGCTACAGTTGATGAGATAGTTATCCTGTAAATGACGCGCCAGGTCCAGACCTTCCTCCAGGGTTTTGAGCGATTGCTCATAATGTTGTTGATCCTGATAGACGGAGCCGAGATTCACCAGGATATAAGCATGTTCTCGTTCGAAGCCGGGGGAATTGATGCTGGTTGCGGCCTGGCGCAGCACCGCCTCTGCCTCGACAAACATGCCCTGGCGCTGTTTGTACACTCCCATGCGGGTAAGGTTGTTCACCTTCCCTCGCTCATCGTGTAGTTGCTCGCAGCAGTTGATGGCGCGCGAGATATGATGCTCTGCCAGAGCGAAATTGCCGAGCAGGTTATAGGCGCTTGCCAGGGCGCTATGTGCGTCTGCCACCTGGGGACGTACGATATTGCGTCCATAGAGCTGGAGAGCCTTTTGCAGGTGTTCGATGCCGGAGCTCAGGTCGCCCAAAAGATTGGCGCATATCCCAAAGCGTGTATGCGCGTCTGCCCGCATCTTGACCTCGTCCATTGGCGTTGTTTCCAGGACCCGGCGGCATAATTGCTGAGCTTCCTTATACTTGCCGATCTGAAACAGCGCCTTGCTGCGCAGAATTGTGGCCTCTGCCTGCCAGGACGGCAGGTCGTTGGGGTCCGCAATGGCCTGCGGGTCCGTGTCTAAGATGGCTGAAGCAGTATCGAGCAACGTCAGAGCCTGAGTATGTTCGCCTTGCGTGAGATGGATACTCACAAGGATGAGTAGCAGCTCTGGCGAATTTTCTACGATTTTTGCTGGAAGAGCTTCGATCCAGCGCAGTAGCGTCTCCGTATGTTCTTTGGCCGCCATGCGTTCATGTGCCAGAATAATCAGCCGGGCCGCTAACGTGTTCTCGCCCGCGGCAAGCATGTGGGAGATTGCCAAATCGTATTCGTGGGCAGCCTCAAACAGCTCTGCGGCCTTGCGATGGAGCGCCGCGAAACGATCTGGGGAGCGTGTGCGCAGTTCATCGTAGAGCAGTTCGCGTAAAACGGGGTGACAGGTATAGATAAGATAGGGTCCGTTATCGTTGCAAGTGACGAACATACCCTGTCGTGCCAGGCAACTCAGATGCTCGGAGGAGTTTTCTATGTTGAGCAGGGCATCACACATCGAAGGCACCATTTGTTGGAGAATGGCAGCTTCTTTGAGAAACGCGTAGGCAGCAGACTGGTGTTTGAAAATTTCATTGACGAGATATGCAAACAACTTCTGTCGCTCGACCCGCATAGAGGGCAGTCCCTTCAAGAACCCTGTACGCGTACTGGCGTGCAGCAATTCCGCGTCACCCAGGCGTGTGCCCAGCAAAATGCCTGCAACCCAGCCATCGAAGGCCGTTGCCAGTTGTTCTGCTTCTTCCTCACTGATAGGGCTGACGCCCTGAACCTGCGCCAGCGCGAGTATCTCCTGGGCGCTCATGCGCAGCTTATTACTTCCCCAGCCAACTGCCTGACTGTGGGCTAGCAAAGAGGCAAACTCGATGGAGGGAGTTGAGCGGCTCTCGATAATCAGCACGCACTGCGAAGGAGCTTTCTGCAAAAAGTAATTCATCAGGTTGGTGATGGACTGGCTGGCATCAACTTCGTGATAGTTACTAAGCACAATAGCAAAACGCTGCGTGATTTCTGTATTTAACGCGTCAATCAGCGCGTCGAGAAAGGCTTCGAAGTAACGAGAGTCATCTTCGGGGCCGGCGGAAGATGCTTTACCGACCAGCAAGAGGTCAAGCCCGGCGCCGAAGCCGGGGAAACAATGCTGGATACTGGCAAGCAGTGTTTGCAGGAACGTATATCTATCGGCGTCCTGCTGGTCCAGGAAATACCAGCAGCAAGGAATTTGAGAAGAATGAGCGAAATCGGCAAGGAGCGTCGTTTTACCATAGCCCGCGGGGGCGCAGAGCAAAAGCAGTTTATAATGCGCCGCGCTTTTCTCAAGGCTGAACCGTCTGGCCGTAACCATATCGTAAAGTTGCGCGACAAGCGATTCACGATGCAGGATATTTGACGATAATGCTGGAGCGGCTATTTTGCTTAAATTTGCTGGCAACATTATCGCCAATCCTTTCTAGCCTGACGGGCTTATTTTTTTAATATGCGGCCAGGGGATTGCTGGCTTGCACTCAGGGGTGCTATCAGCGCCTGCGCTGTAGAACAGTGCGAAAGTAGTCTGGTCAAATGTATTTACGTGATTGGTAGATGCCAGCCATTATTTTCCATTGATCAACTAGAGCAGATGTGATTTAACTCGCCCCTTTTATAGGAATCCTTTGCCGGGTGATTACAATAATCTTATTATCAGAATAACTATAAGATATAACAGAATATTTTGTCAATAGAATACTTCATAATACATCTTAGCCTATCAAAAATCATAGAATTTATCAGGCGCGTTTTGATGGCAAACGGGCGTTTTTGTTTTTTTCTTTCGACATGAACCAGAAGCTCAGGCTGAGCATCAGCGATGAGACGATCATGCCGAAGGAAAGTTTGTGGGCGGCTTGCCGGATCGCCCCTTCGAGGGAGTGGATCTTTATCTGAATGGTGAACTGGTCGTGAGCCAGTTTATCGATAATGGTGTTGGTTTTACGAGGCAAATGGTCCACCAGGCGCCGCGTATCGAGGAACCAGCTATAGGCCCGCCCTGTCGAGAGATGCGTCAGGGCGCGTTCTTCCATGATCCTCTCCATATAATTTTTGATGATTTGCACAAAATTCAGTTCGGGCGCAAGGACGCGCAGGGTGCCATCCAGGTTGAGCATAGCTTTTCCCAGCAGAGTGAGTTGGGCGGGAACGGCCATCTGATACGATTGGGCCAATGCTGCGACTTCCAGCAGCCCCTTGCCTATCTCAATGTGGTCATTGGAGCGATCATGATAGCGGCTGATTAACGTGCAGATTTGTTGGGTAAACCCCTGTCGATCACAGGAGTGCGGTATCTCGATCATATTCGTATAAATATCGGCTACGCGCTCACCCTGCCGCTCGGCAAAGGCGAGAAGGAGCAGCAAGATCTGCTCTTTTTGCTCGGCATCGAATCTGCCGACCATGCCGAAATCCAGCAGCGCAAGGCGTCCATCGGTGGTAAGCAGGATATTGCCTGGATGGGGATCGCAGTGAAAGGTGCCATCGACGACCATCTGTTTGATGTAGGCTGAAAGCAGCTCCTGAGCGATGGTCACTGTATCGATCTGGCGCAATTCGGCCCGCGGCACCTGTGCCAGGTGGCGCCCGTGGAGAAAGCTGACCGTGAGTACTTGCTGTGAGTTGTAGTTGGGGTAAACCTGCGGCGTGACGAGATGCGGGAACTCACGCATGCCCTGGCTGACGAGTCGGGTATTGTCAGCTTCCTGCTGAAAATCAAGCTCCTGGCTGAGTGAGATTTTGATCTCCTGAATGATTTGCGCAAGCCCGTAATGGCTGTTAAGGGACGTGTGGCGGCTGGCGAAGCGTGTAATCTCTTGCATGACTTCGATATCTTTTTCCACCTGGGCGCGCACGCCCGGACGCTGCACCTTGACGACGACCGGGGTGCCATCGGGCAAGGTGGCCTGGTGTACTTGCGCAATCGAAGCGGTGGCAAGCGGGTGTGGATCGAATGAGCGAAATAACTTGCTAAGAGGCGCTCCCAACTCTCTCTCTACAATAGCGATGATCGCGTCACCCGCCACGGGCGTGATGCCATCCTGCAAGCGTGAAAGGGCAACAATAAAGGGCGGCGGCAGCAAATCTGGCCGCGTGCTCATCACCTGACCAAACTTAATGAAGCAGGGACCCAATTCTTCGAGCGCCCTGGAGAGCCGCTCAGCGTTTTCAGCACAGATATTGTCCGTTTCCAGCTCAGATCTGCCACACTGTCTACTCTGTTGATTCACCATGCCTAATTGGGCCGCGACGCGTAGCAGATGATATTTATGCATAATATGAAATATTTCAATATAGCGGCGGGGATGACGGGTAAAATGAGCAGCCAGCAATGCCTTCGCCAGCATCCCGATGCCGATCCCTGATTGAGTTTGCGGGCGTGTTTTTGCTCTGTACATTCTGCGCTCCTTTTTTCAAAAATCCTCACCTTTTTCTCCTGAGATAAAACCATGCGCGAGTTGCCTGGCGCTTACCTCTGATAGAAGTTCTCGGTAAATCTGTACAGGCTATACTGACCTCAGTAATAGAAACGGGCGACTTTGGTATCCTCACGGATAATTGTAGAAATAAGGAGTATCGAGATGATTCTTATTCTGCGTGCGCAGATTCCTCCAGAGGAGCTGGACCAGGCACTGGTGCAAATCGGTTGTATTATTGGGTTACCCTTGCCACCGTTAGTGAAGATGGAAGAGCGTTATATGCTGGCACTGGATGCGGCACATGTGGATGAAGAGGCGTTCAAGTCGCTTGCAGGGCTTCCAGCTATCGAACGTGTCATTCCCACTAAACGACCTTATAAGTTGGTAAGCCGTGAACTGAAGTCAGAGCCAACGGTAGTTATGGTGGGTGACGGTATCACGAGCAATGTGACTCTGATAGGTGGTATAGAAGCGCCAACAATCATTGCAGGTCCATGCGCAGTGGAGAGTCGAGAGCAGCTCTTTGCAACTGCTCTGGCGGTGAAAAAAGCGGGAGCTCATATCTTGCGTGGAGGTGCGTTCAAGCCACGTACATCACCTTATCAGTTTCAAGGATTAGGTGTTGAGGGCCTGGCCCTGTTAGCAGAAGCAAGAGAGCAAACGGGATTACCTATAGTAACGGAAGTAATGGAGCCGGATATGGTGGAGGTGGTGGCAGGATATGCGGATATGTTGCAGATTGGCGCGCGCAATATGCAAAATTACCCCCTCTTAACTGCGTGCGGACGCCAACAACGGCCTGTTATGCTCAAGCGTGGTTTATCTGCCACGGTTAATGAGTGGCTGCTGGCTGCTGAATACATTGTGGCAGCAGGCAACCCCAACGTTGTGTTATGTGAGCGTGGTATTCGCAGTTACGACCCACAAACCCGTAATGTCCTCGATTTGACAGTAGTTCCTCTGCTGCGTGAGCTCACTCATCTTCCAGTGATTGTCGATCCCAGTCATGCGACCGGTAAGAGCACGCTAGTCCCTGCTATGGCTCGTGCCAGTATTGCGGTAGGAGGGGATGGTATCATGGTTGAGGTCCACAGCCACCCTGAAGAGGCCCTCTGTGATGGTCAGCAGGCTATCACTCCCCACCAATTATCTGAGATTATACGGAACATTCGTGCGATGGTGTCACTATCATTTGAAGAAGGAAAGGACGTTACTCATGGTTACGATGCCATATACCCCCATTTCATCGTACGTTGAGGTCACCGTTGCCAATCCGTGCGGCGAACTTCAGTCGCAGGGTATTATGCTACTCCGCCGGTTGCGTGCAGATGGTTTGATAAAGACAGATCAATATATGCTCTATCGAGAGCACGAGCAGCAAGAGATACATATTGCCGCTGATCCTTTTGCTGTGGTTACGGTGACCGTAGAGGGAGTATATCTACGCCTGCTGGAGAGCAAGCAACTCAAACACGGGCCTCTTGAGCAAGATCCTCTGAAGCAAGTAGAAAAGCTGCTTGCGAGCATTCCCCTGCCCGACGCAACTGCCTATGGATACATCGCGTTTGACCTGGCTCGCTGCTATATGCCGACTGATAGATTGCAAGATCTGCATGCGCCTTTGCTCTCTTTTTTTGTGCCACAGCTTGAGCTTTGCATCTCGCCGGAGACGATTCGCATCAAGAGCCTGGATGTGCGCGTTCTGGAGGGGGTGCTTGATAAAATCATCACGATGACGTGGGAGCAGCCGGAGCCGCTAGCAACTCCTGAAAGATTCGTCGTGACGGAGGATGATGCTTCCTGGTATATGCAGGGGGTGCAAACCATCGTCGATGCAATCCGCCGGGATGCAGCCATCAACGGCCCGTTCCAGAAAGCCATCCTTTCGCGAGCGTTTATTGTCTCGCGGGACGCTGATTTGGACTTACTGGAAACGTATCGGCTTGCCGAAGCGTATAACACCTCTGTCCGTTCGTATTGCTTCCGGGTGGGAGCCGACGCGGCGGTTGGTTGTAGCCCCGAAACACTGCTTGAGGCGGACGCCAGAGGCAATATCTCAAGCAACCCGCTCGCCGGGACGCGCTGGCGTGGCAAGACGCCGGAAGAGGACGCTCGTTTGACTGCGATGTTGGAGGCTTCGCATAAGCAGCGCACAGAGCATCTGCTATCGGTGCTTGAGGTGCAGCATGAACTGGAAGCGGTCTGTATCCCCGATTCGGTGCATGTCCGTGGCCTGGCGCACGTCCAGAAGTATCGTACCGTTCAACACCTTGCCTCGCGGCTCTCCGGGGTGCTTGCTTCCCCGTATACCGTATGGGATGCCTTGCGGGTCCTTTTCCCCGGTGTGACTGTTTCGGGAATTGCTAAGTCCAGCGCGCTTGAGTGGATTACCCGTCTGGAACCCACTCCTCGCGGTATCTACGCGGGTGCGGTCGGCTGGATTAATAGTAGTGGCACTGCCGATTTTGCCATTGCTATTCGTACCATTTTCCAACGAGAGAAAACCGTGCTGTTCCAGGCAGGCGCGGGCATTGTAACCGACTCGGACCCCCGCGATGAATACGAAGAAACCTGGCACAAGATGCAGACGATGTGGCCGTTTATGGTGCGGGCAAAGCGCGAGGAAGGGGACAGCAATGCATGAATCCACGGCGCGTCCACTGCTTGATGGTTTCACACCGTATCCAGAGGAATTTGTCGCACGGTATTGCGCTCTGGGGTACTGGGAAAGCCGTTCGCTCGCCGAGTTTTTTCGCGCCGTATGCAATAAGTTCGCTGATCGCATCGCTCTCGTTGCGCGTAATGAGCGGGTGACGTACCGGCAACTGTTACGGCGGGCGGAGCGGTTGGCGCTACATCTACTACGCCTGGGAATAAGGCCACAAGACCGCATTGTTGTGCAGTTGCCGAATATCCCTGAGTTTGTCTATCTGTATATCGCGCTCCAGATGGTTGGGGCTATTCCTATTCTGGCCCTGCCAGCGCATCGCGAGTCTGAGATTGACCAGTTTGTCAAGATCGGTGATGCCGTCGGCTATGCTATTCCTGAATATGTAAGGGATTTCGACTTTGCCCCCCTTGCCCGGGAGATTCAACGCAAGAACAACCATCTGCGCTTCATTTTTGTTGCCGGGCAAGCAATACTGCCCGGCTCGCTTTCGCTGACTGATCTCCTGGCTTCGGATAGCGGGCAGGACCCGCAACAACTTGAGCAAATGCGGATCGAGCCACTCTCTCCGGCGGTCTTCCTCCTCTCCGGGGGAACGACAGGCATTCCAAAGCTGATACCACGCACACACAATGATTACATCTACAACTCGAAGGCAGCGGCGAGTGTGACTGATGTGCGACAGGACGACGCTCTGCTGGTTGTCTTGCCGATAGCCCACAACTTTCCTCTGGCCTGTCCTGGGGTACAAGGCTTTTTGATGCAAGGAGCGCGCTGTGTGCTCAGTACCTCTATCAAGCCCAGCGATGTATGCTCGCTTATTCAAAAAGAGAAGATCACTCAC
Organism: Ktedonosporobacter sp.; assembly: GCA_035293765.1. Lineage (GTDB taxonomy): Bacteria > Chloroflexota > Ktedonobacteria > Ktedonobacterales > Ktedonobacteraceae > DASRHT01. The sequence goes on along the minus strand of DATGMF010000080.1, from coordinate 52,023 downwards.
CTGGCGCTGGTGCCCACCCTGCTTATTCGCCTGATCAATGATCCTTGCATTCATGATTATGATTTTTCTTCTCTACGCATCATCAACTCGGGCGGGCAAAAGCTGCAACAGGAGGTGAAACAACGTACAGAAGAATTGCTGCCGACATGTAAGGTGCAAGAGGTGTTCGGCATGGCCGAAGGGCTTCTGTGTTATGTGCGGCTCGATGACACTGATGAGCAGCGCTATACGACGGCGGGCCGACCGATCTCGCCTGCCGATGAGATCAGGCTGGTGGACGACGATGGCAACGATGTTGCCCCTGGCGAGGTCGGGGAGTTGCTGGTACGGGGACCTTATACGCTGCGCGGCTACTTCCGCGTGCCAGAGCAAAACGCTTTAAGCTTTACTGCCGATGGCTTCTACCGCACGGGCGATCTGATGAGACAGGACTCGTCGGGAAACTACGTCGTCGAGGGGCGCAAAAAAGATCTCATCAATCGCGGCGGTGAGAAGATCAGCGCAGAGGAGCTTGAGAACCTTCTGCTGGCTCATCCTGCTGTCTTGAATGTCGCCTGTGTGCCGATGCCCGATCCTGTTCTCGGAGAACGCGTCTGCGCTTTTGTTATTGCACGACCAACAATGAGGGAACCAACCCTTGATGATCTAACGAGTTTCTTGCTGAAGAAAGGGATCGCGCGTTTCAAGCTGCCTGAGCGGCTTGAGATCGTTGATGTGTTTCCCCTGTCAAACTTTGGGAAAGTGTCGAAAAAGAGCCTGGTACAGCGTTTGATGGCGCTGTCGGGATGCCAGCAATAAGCCATTTCTTGCAGATAGCCTGAGTTGTAGCTCCCCGCTTCATCGTGGGAGCGCGTCAGCGGCGTTGACCATCTGCATAGCAAGCAAGCTATTATCACCAGGCAAGGTAGAACTGCGATGAGAACGAGAACAACCTACACCACATTTGAGCAAACGGTGATTGCCCTTTACGACAAGAGGTCTCTGACTCTCAGTCTTCTTGATACCCTGGGGTGGATGTATAAAGGGATAGAAGTTGATAGCGCAGGCAGCCAGGGGCTGATCGCAAACGACGGTAAAGATGTACAGCAGGTGTGCATCTCCCTGGTGAATCCTTCATTTGCGCTGGTTGAAAGAGGGAGTAAAGACGACGATGAGGAGTATTGGGAGAAAGAGCTGAAAGAGTGGACGAATATCGTCGGCGCACGCTGGGGATGGGCCTGATTTGGGAGAAGTAATTGCTATAACGATGTTTTTACATCCTATGTGAAGAGAGGTGGTACAGACTTCGACTTGTACCACCTCTCTTCACGTTAAAGTGTACGTACGAGTCTGATTCTCAGCAGGAGCGCACGCTCACGTCGCAGACGCTCGCCGAGTGGTGGAGGGGGTGTGGGAACATGCGCTTCGCGTATATTCCCACACCCCCTCCACCACGCCTCGCGCGGCGAAGCCGCGCAAGATCCGCTTTGCAAGGGCGAATACACTCGGAATCAGGCACACACTAAATGAATAACTTATTTTTAACGTAATTCAGAGGAAATGCGAGCGTATTACAACTAATGCTATAGATAATGATTGTGTTACAACTAATGCCAGAAAAGCTCCAGGTGGGAAGCGTGCAGGAGGTAAGACAATCACGTTCTTCGTCATACAGGCCGGTCCAGCATAAAAGGACCGGGAGTGAATAATCATCCTGAGAAAGGAGAACAGCATTGGGGAAGATCGCATTTCTTTATCCGGGACAGGGCTCACAAAAGATCGGGATGGGCCGCGATCTCATGGAGACTGCGCCTGAACTGTATACGCGCTACTTGCTCAGCAGCGATGGCATAGCTGATTTGCCGGTGACTCGCTATTGTCTGGAGGGGCCTCTTGAGCTGCTAAGCCAGACCCAGATCGCTCAGCCCGCGCTTTTTGCTCACTCGCTGGCTTTGACCGAGTACGCATATCGACTCGGTCTTCGCCCGGATATCGTAGCCGGTCATAGCCTCGGCGAGTATACAGCGGCAACGGCGGCAGGAGTCCTTTCCTACGAAGATGGGCTGTACCTGGTGAGCCAGAGGGGAAAACTGATGCACCAGATACAGAAAGAGCGACCGGGGGCAATGGCGGCTGTGGTGGGCCTGACGGCAGATGAATTACAGACCCTGTGTACTGATATCTCGCGTGAACATTATGTTGCGATCACCAACAGAAACACGCACACGCAGTTCGTAGTTTCGGGCGTAGAGGCGGGCGTGCGGGCGCTAATGGCGACGACCAGCACGTTGCAGAATGTGAGGGCGATACGTTTGCCGGTAGGAGGCGCATTTCATTCCGCGCTGATGGCTCCGGTGCAATCCGCCCTTACCGCGTTGATGCGGCGGTTGCTCTGGCGCGAACCGCAGGTTCCACTGGTTGCCAATGTTTCCGGCGCCATTTTAACTGATAGCCACGAGATTCGCCAGGAGCTAACGGCGCAGATCACCAGCCCAGTTCAATGGGTGAACTGCGTTGAAACGCTGCTGGCGGCTGGCTGTGACACCTTCGTGGAAGTTGGCGCTTCTCAGGTGCTTACCAGGCTGGTGCGCTCGCTTGCGCCCGGCAGTCGCATTTTCGCGGCAGAGACGACAGAGAAGCTCCACGCAGTTGCCACCACACTCAACGCCCCCATTCATGCATAACAGATGTTGCCCTCGTGCGAGAGCAAGAGGTTAGAGACAGAACAAAGGAGGAGACATGGTCCCGGCCATCACGACCGTAGCAGGAAGCGGAGAGAGAGCTTCCGTAGAGATGGAGCGAGCACAGATTATCATCCCGAGCAATATCGCTGTGAAGTGTCCGCAATGCAAAGAAATTATGTACGAACGAGACCACCAGCGCAACCTGAAAATCTGCTCGCATTGCGGCTATCATTTCAAGCTGAGCGCGTATGAGCGCATTGAAATGCTGGTAGATGCGGGGAGTTTTGTTGAGGTAGATCACGATATAGCCTCTGTCGATCCGCTCCAGTTTGTGAACCAATCCCAGGTATACGCGGAGAAGCTGGCGAAAGAGCGGCAGAAAGTGCAGCTAAACGAGGCGGTGGTGATTGGTCATGCTGCTATTGATACGCTCCCCCTCGCTCTTGCCGTGATGGATTTTCGCTTCATCGGTGGCAGCATGGGCGCGGCGGTGGGTGAAAAGATTACCCGCGCGATTGAGCTGGGGATCGAGATGCACATCCCTGTCTTTATCGCCTCAGCCTCAGGTGGAGCGCGTATGCAGGAGGGCCTGTTTTCGCTCATGCAGATGGCAAAAACCTCTGCGGCCCTCGCTAAGCTGGGCGAGGCCAGGTTGCCGTTCTTCAGTTTATTAACCGATCCCACTACGGGCGGCGTGACTGCCAGCTTTGCCATGCTGGGTGATGTCATCCTGGCGGAACCGGGCGCGCTGGTCTGCTTTGCCGGTCCCCGCGTGATAGAGCAATTTATGCATATTCAGTTGCCGAAAGATGCGGTGACGGCAGAGTTCGCCTACCAGCATGGCCTGATAGACGCGGTTGTGCCCAGGCACGAACTGCGGCAAACGCTCGCCCGTCTGCTGTGTATGAGCGCGCAAGCTGGGATATGGCGGCGCAGCAGCGATATGTTGCAAGTACACAGGGCTTTAGCGGATCAGGAGTAAAAAAAGATGCATTACGACCTGGATTTTGAACAGGAACTCGCGGCAGACGCGGAAAAGATTCGAGAGTTGCAGCAGGAGTGCCATGACGAGGCATCGCAGCAGCGTCTGGATAGAGCAATCAGTGCTTTACACGCACGGACAAAGGAGATCTACGCGCATCTCACCTCGTGGCAAACGGTCCAGGTTGCGCGCCACAAGGATCGGCCCACCACTATCGATTATCTGCAAGCAATCTGCGATGATTTTATGGAACTGCATGGTGATCGTGCATTCGGCGACGACCATGCTATTGTGGGGGGCCTGGGGGTGTTAGCCGGTAACACTGTGATGTTTATCGGTCAGCAGAAGGGGCATGATATGCAGGAATTGCGCTACCGTAACCTGGGTATGCCTCATCCTGAAGGGTATCGCAAGGCATATCGTTTGATGAGCATGGCAGAAAAATTTCGTCTTCCTGTTGTTTGCTTGATTGATACGCCGGGGGCATTTCCCGGGCTGGAGGATGAGGAGCATGGTCAATCCGGCGCAATAGCGGCGAATCTCCTGCTGATGTCGCGCCTGCGGGTGCCGATCATCTCCGTGGTGATCGGCGAGGGCGGAAGCGGCGGGGCGCTCGCTCTCGGTGTGGCTGATCGTTTGCTGATGCTTGAAAACAGTGTGTACACGGTGGCTGCGCCAGAAGCGGCGGCCTCCATTCTCTGGCGTGATAAGGCTTTCGCGTCCGAAGCTGCCAATACCATGCGCATTAGCGCACGCGAGCTTCTAGCCATGGGCATTATTGATGAGCTCGTACCGGAACCGGTAGGTGGTGCGCATCATAGCCCCCATCTGGCTGTAGGGTACTTGAAAGAGAAGTTACTCATGCATCTGGACGAACTGGAGCGTTATGCTATCAATGAGCTGATTGAGGAACGCTACCAGAAGTACAGATCGATTGGGGCCTTCACGCGCGTGGCCGTGGCGACCACATCCTGACCGGCGTCTGCATTGCATAAATCTTCTACCAACCAGGTGGCTATGCTGTCCTGGTTGGTGCTCCCCCTTCAACAGAAGCTTCGAGCGCTTCATATTCCAGTGTTTGAGCTTCTGCTCCGAGAACGCTTTCGCTTCACGAACTGCTTGTTCCTATTGCCACAGCACAGATAGGTGAGGGTAAATTGAACAGTTCTCTGCTACATCGTACTTTTTCGTAAAAATTGCACGTACAGGCCGATTTGTCGCCATACTTTTGTCCGTAAGCATACCTGAGAGAGAGAAAAGAGGCAAGAATTCTCGCCATTCTATGTGGAAAACGTCAGTTCAAGCTGGTCGCTACGGCTCGTTCAAGCGGTTAGAGCAATGTGTCCAGCTCGGACACATTGCTGTTGATGAGAGGGGAAAACTGGTTGATGGAGTAAACAAAACGCCCGAAGCAGTAGAAGAAGTACTTTCCCTGCTGCTTTGGGCGTGCTATCTTATCTTGATCAAAAAAGGTGGTTACACCTATCCGCTTTCAAAGCGCCCCTACGTGGCTATGATCGCCGAGCAGGAAGCTATAGGTTCCTGGTTTGGCTGAGTACGGCAGGATCTCTGTTTGCGAGCCGATAAGACTATCTTCAATGCAGCGGTCGATGTCGCGGATCAGGCATTCTTCCAGCACGATGCTATGCTCAATCTCGCTGTTAATCACCACGCAGTTATGAGCCAGGGAGGTAAAAGGGCCGATACTGGCATTTGCCAGGGTAGCATTGCGCCCGATGATCGCGGGTCCGCGCACAACACTATTGATAAGCGTGACATTATCTTCGAGAACAACGTCGCCATCGACTCGTGATGTTGCGTCTATACTGGCGCTGGGAGCGATGCATCTCTTCAGGTGGCTGAGCACGACGCGATTAGCATTGAGCATATCCTCTTTGTTGCCGGTATCGATCCAGGGTCCGCAGACGATGTAGGGGCGTACGGTATAGTGATGTTCGATCAGGTACTGAATAGCGTCTGTGATTTCAAGCTCACCGCGTCGTGAAGGGGTGATAGCATTGATCGCCTCAAAGATATGGGCATCGAAGAAGTAGATGCCTACGACAGCGAAGTTGCTGACCGGCTCCTTTGGTTTCTCGATCAGGCGTGCAATGCGAACATGGTCGTTGTGCAGATGGAGCTCAGCATTAAACGGTTGGCCGTCGTCGGTCTGGAGTTGCGCGACGCCAAATATCTCCGGGTTAGGAACCTGTTTAAGCAATACGCGCGCCTGGAAGCTGCAAGCGGGAGAGGAGAATTGATGCACCAGGTCCTTAATACTCTCCTGAATGAAGTTATCCCCAAGAAACATCAGAAAACGGTCGTTCTGGAGAAACGGTTGGGCGATCTTGACCGCGTGAGCTAATCCGAGAGGCTGTTCCTGGTAAATGTAGGTGATAGTGACATCAGGGCCAAATTGTTTACCGTCCTTGACTGCGGCGCGGATAGATTCGTGCGTCTCCCCTACGATAATACCAATATCCGTAATGCCGGATTCGACAATCGTTTCCAGGACGTAGAACAGCACAGGTTTATTTGCTATGGGCACTAATTGTTTGGCATGAGTGGAAGTGAGGGGCTGGAGGCGTGTGCCTTTGCCCCCGCTCAGAATCAATGCTTTCATATATTTCCATCCCAAAGGTGAAGTTCACTGCTCCTTGTGGAGAACGAATTTCAATAACTGAGATAAGTATAACGCCCGTCCTCTTGCCGGAAGCTTTTAGCAGGGGTAAGTATCAAGCAAGTATTTAAGCCTATGCTTTGCTCATAGCATGCGCATCGAGCAAGATGCGTGCGTCCTTCGTAGTATGTTTTTAAAATGCATCGCAAGCCATTTGTTGCAGACGGCCTGAGCTGTGGCTCCCCGATTCATCATGGGAGCATTGGCCGTCTGTAAGAACAAGCTGTCTGGTTGCTAAAGGGAACGACGTGATGAACAGTGAAGAAATCGAGAAAAGGTATGAGTGCCTGGTCGATGCCGGCTTTACCCAGGCTCAAATAGAGCTGCTGAGCCAGTTTCGCAGCAATTATCTTGAAAGGGAGAAGCAACAGGTTTCGGCACAAGTGCGCCGTCTGGAATTTTTGCGCTGGCTGGTAGCAACCGGTCGGTTAACGCTTTAGTGACATTTGCCCGCTTTTCACCGTCGTGGGCGCAGTAAGAACAGGCCGTAGCAGGCGAGGATAAAGCCTGGAATGATGAGGACAAGAGCCGTCGCCAGCGGCGAGATCGTTGCCAGCGTTGCATTGATTGTGCTGGCATTACTGGCGTTGAAAAGTGTAATGTCAGCAGGAAGATCATAAAGCGCGTGGAAGAAAATGAGCGGCCAGAGCGTTCTGGTGCGCAACCGGCAGGAGGCGAAGCCAAAGCCGAGCAGGAACGCTCCGACAATCTGCGCAAGAGCGATGAGCGGTGGAGCGTGAGCAAGCAGGTTGTTGAGATGGGCCAGGGCGAAGAAAAGGCTTGAAAGCGCCGCCGCCGCTAAAGACCCAAGAGGTGAGAGGGACTGCAAAATCACCCCTCGGAAACGCGCTTCTTCGTCTAACCCCGTGAGTAATGCAGCAATGACGGCAAAAATAACCACGCCTGCACTGGCTGCGGGAGTGACCAGCGTCGATGCAAAGTAGAAGAGCGCCAGCAGCGCAGGCACCCATAAGAGATGTAGATCCCGCCACTCCGCCGGGCGATTGAAGCCCGCAGCTCGCAGCCACCCCAGCCCCCCAAGCGTTCCTAATGCCAGGAGCGATTGCGCACTGACATCGATAATACCCGCATTCCCTGCTAATACCCCACTCTGTCCCGCAAAAATGATGCCTATATCCAGGCAAGAACTGATCACAAAGAATGCCAGCGCAAAAAGGAATGGAGAGCGGATAGTCCATGTTTTTACGCTTTTGTAAATTTTCTCCAAGCTCGTTTCGCCCTTACTCAACTATGATGCATAAAAATCATAGCATGACGGTCAATAGTAACGTTTTGGTGTGGTAAACGTGTCTGAAATGCGAAGAGACTGCGAAGAGCCATGTCTTAGTATGCGAAGGAGGCGCGAATGATCTGTAAAGATTGCCGGGCTATGCTTTCACCAGTCAGAACGATAAAGGTCTTCTGGCCGCAATGTTTATAAGATCATTCCTACGCAAGTACAAACGAAGGAGATAAAAGATGGCAGCGCAGCGTGTAACTCGTGTACGAAATGTCGTTTTTTCGTGGTTCTCAAGGATGATGCTCTCCTCAGCTACCCGATATGGCATGCTGAGCATAGCCATCCTGATGGCGGTTGTCGGTCTTGCGACCTGGAGCGCCGCCGCGCTCCACCTCCCTGTGCTTCATATGCTGGGCTCTACCCTGCAATTATCCAATAAAGTCCCCTTCGGGGAGCCCTGGCCGCAGCCGTGATCCTCGCGTCTGGAATCATTCTTCTGATGGGAGGACAAGACCGTGTATGAAGTGTGATAGAAGTGGGATCAGAGAGTCATTTGAGAATGGAGAGAAGATGAGTTGGAAAATAATCAATGCCATCCTGGGGCTGGCAACGGTGGATGAGATATTCTGCCAGGAGTTGTTGCAGAGCCCCGTGGAGGCGATTAAGCGACGACAGTTTACTTTGACAAAAGAGGAAGAAGAGAAGCTGAACGGTATTACTGCCCCGAATCTTGCTGAGTTTAGCCAACAGGTTCTGATCCTGTTTGGGCGCAAGGAGTAGCAAACTATGCGTGATCCGTCAAGACAAGAGACGATAGTCAACGCTACCGCACATCTTCGCCAGCCAGATGCTCTCTATAAGGTGAATTTCTTTGGCCCGTTCCGCGTCACCAGAAACAATCAGCCGGTGGGAGAGCCAGTATGGCGGAGAAATAAGGCGAAGTCTCTGTTGAAATGGTTTTTGTTGAATGTCAATGGCAGATATTCATCTGACCAGCTCATCAAAAATTTCTGGCCGAGTGCAAGTGGAGCGCCAGCAGAGCGTAACCTCTATGTGGCGATCCACTATCTGCGGCATCTTCTCGAACCCGATTTGCCGCCCCGGCAAGAATCCAGCTATATTCGCCGTAACAAGGACAATTTTTATTGGTTCAAGGTAGACGAAAACTGGTGGGCCGATATCTTCGATGTGCATTATCATTATAAGGAGGCCAAAGAAGCGGAACAGCGGGGTGAACTGGCGGCAGCCATCGCCCACTATCAACAGATTGTCGAGTATTGCCGCCTGGGATTTCTGCACGAAGATTCCTACGAAGATGTCTTCGCTTCCTATCGTCGCTACTATGAGTGCATCTATACCGAAGTGCTCGACCGGTTGATGCAGCTCTATTCTCAAGCGGGTAAAGCTGATGAGGTGCTTACATATGCTCATTATGCGCTCTTGATCGATCCATATAGCGAGTCTGCCATTAAAGCCGTTGCTCAAGCATACTTCCGCCAGGGCAATACGGCGAGCGCAATCCGTGAGCTAGACAACTTCCAGGCATTCCTCAGAGAAGATCTGGGCATAGAGCCTGGCGAGGACCTCCTCTCCCTGCGAAAGAAGATCGCCGAGTTCAAATAGTTCTGTGTTGTCAGAAATGTGCTTCGCACATTTCTGACAACACAGAACAAATAAGATTTTTGAGCACCGAGGGCGCAACAGGAAGAGCCAGGAGGATCTATTCAAATCTTCCTGGCTCTTCTTTAATATATACCCTCCTTACTTGTTTTGCTCCTTCATCGGGCGCTTGAAAAACGCCGTGAGGTTGTTTTTATAGGGTATGACTGCCGCTAATTCCCATCCATATTGCCCCCAACGAGCTAGCGCCTGGTCAAGCATGGCTTCGCTCATTTCGAGACGATGGGGATCGAGATAATCACCCAGGCCAAGCTCCACACTGTATTCCCAACCATCCTGCCTCTGCCCATCCAGCGAGTCTTGCATAAATGTTTTCTCATACTGGGTATTCTGCTGCCGCGAGGATGCATGAGAAAGTTTCTCGACAATTGAACTGGTGGCTGTTTCTTCAATTGTCAGAATACCGGGGGGGTACGGAAGACGGAAGCGGGTGTGGTCGTGGAATATTCTAAAGACCAGCGTACCCAGTGGACCCTCGTCGGCGTGTTTGACAATGCTCCACATACAGCGTTCTCGTTCTTCTGGAGGACCCCAATGCTCTATCGATGTGGAGAAATTTCCCCCCTCATAGAAGAACCCTGCTTGCTGAAATTGCTCATGCAGGGGTTGCAACAGCGCTCGTCCATAGACGCCGTATGCAACTTCCCCAGCTCGCTCAAAAACGTTAAGCAGCTCCTCCTGGTTTTCTTCTAATACTGGCTGCCACCGTTCCTGCAAATACTGCCGACTATAGGTGGCAAGCGTGTGAATGGTGACTTCCCTTTTCTCCGCGAGAAACTCTTTTAATGGTTTCATTTAATGAAACTCCTTTCCGCTTTCCGTACAAGATGTGATCAGCTCAGGTCGAACTGAACACGAGTAAGCAAATGTCTGGGTCGCATCATATACTAGAAATGCATTTTCTGTAAACAGAGAATAGCTTCCGCCCTTGAACAGACATGAAGCTTCTCGTAGATACTCGTGAGATACTTCTCGATAGTTTTTTCCTTGAGTCCAAGCTCACATGCGATACGGAAATTTGCTTCGCCGCACTTCAAGCGCGTAAGAACCTGGATCTCGCGCCTGGTCAAATGGTTCGTAACCGGGGAGGGCGGCGTAGATAGCAGCGCGCGAATGTGTCGGCTCAAAAAAACATGACCGAGAGATACCATTCTGATAGCCTGGATCAGATCTTGCTCTGAGGCATATTCATCCAGTAATCCGCGCACTCCTTGCTTTATCAGCATACGGGCCGTCTCAGGATGCAGGTCCTGTTGTAGCACAACAACTTCACAGCGAACTCTTTGCTCGTGAAGCTGCCTGGTGAGTGCGAGACAATCAGAAATCGCAATGGACGGGCTAAGTACCACGATCTGCTCTGTTGATGGATCGGTAATTGCTAAAACGTCGTGGACGGCGCTCAGGCTGGCGCTGATATGCATATGCTTAAACGTCGCTATCACATGTTGTAGTGCCAGACGCGTGAGCAAGTGCGAATCAACCAGGATGATGGATAGCGAGTCTTTGCTGGTGGTCTGATCGCCTGTGCCTCTGAATTGAAGAGTTGTAACACCTTGTGCCATATACTTTATCTCCTCACGCTGGCTTTATGCTGCGTAGTCGCGTATGCAAAAGATCGTCCCGGGAGGCCATTAGCGCGGCCAGGGCTCCCCGCAGGGAGCTTTGCTCAGTTGCATGCTTTTCCTTCCATTGAGGATAAACGTCTTATGCCTACATCATCTCTAGCGTCACTATGATGGCTAGCTAATTATCTTCTGCCAGGAGCATAATTCATTTTCATTGACAGATTCTTCGCAGTTACTTCGCAGTAGTGGCAACGCAAGCGCCCATACTGTAGGAAAGAAGGCGCTTGATCGCGTTTTGAGGCTACTTCCCTCACAGGTAATTTGCCGGTAAGGGGAAGCAGCCATGATTGACATGAACGGAGTTTATAGATACAGCTCTCCTGCCGTCAGGCAATGGAGACAATAGCGGAGGAGAAAATTGTCATGTTTAATATGATCCTGCAAGCCCCTCTACTCCAGATCCTCTTTTTTCTCAATATTGCTTCTGCCGGCTTAGTGACCGGGGGGGTTATGGTGATGGCGGCAGCCTACACCCCCCTCCTGGCCGATTTGCCGCAGCGCGAGACCATCATGATCCACCAGGGGATGGGGCGCTACATAGATCGCTATCAGCCTAAGATGGCCTGGGCGGCCCTTGCGACCGGGCTGGTCGAGTTGGGGTTAAGTCGTGATATCTGGCAGGCGCTCTTTGTTCTGCTAGGGATTCTGGGTATTGTGGGCCTGATCGTCATTTCACGGACGACAAGCATCCCCCTGGCGCAAAAAATCGTTGCCTGGAAGCCTGGCGGCAGCAAAACGCTGGAACAACTCAAGGCACGCTGGATTCGGGTTCACTATCTGCGTTCGGCCAGCGGGCTACTAGGGTTTCTCTTCTTTATTATCGCTCTTGTGCTGCTGGTGGCGCATTAAGGCCAGCGAGCCAGCACGATGATACACAACTGGGAGGTTACTATGGATCTCAATCTGGCCGGAAAACACGCGCTTGTTACCGGCGGGTCACGAGGGATTGGCCGAGCCATTGCCCTTGCCCTGGCGGAACAGGGGGTGTCGGTCGCCGCCTGCTATCACAGCGAAAGCGAGGACGTACGCAGCCTCGCCACTGAGCTTGAGCGTTACCGCAACGGCAGCTATGTCGTGCAAGTCGATATCAGCAGCAAAGAATCCGTTGCCAGGATGGCCGAAAGTGTGCGTCAACGCTTTGGCAAGCTGAACATCCTCGTCAACAACGCGGGCGTTATCAGTCATATTCCGCTTGCCGCTATGGAGTTCGACCAGTGGCAGCAAGTTATTGCCACCAATCTCACCAGCCTCTACCTCGTCACTCACGCCACGCAGAGCATGCTTGTGGAGGGAGGCTCGATCATCAACGTTGGCTCGGCGGTGGCCTCGGTTGGCATTCCTGCCCGCACCCACTATACCGCTTCAAAGGCGGGCGTCGTCGGCTTCTCGCGTTCACTGTGCAAAGAAATGGGGCCGCGAGGCATCCGTGTCAACGTCATTGCGCCAGGCGTCATTGATACCCACCAGGCCGCCGGTCTTTCGGCGCAGCAGCGCGAGCGCTACGCGTCGATGGCAGCTCTGGGCCGACTGGGCCAGGGAGACGACATCGCCGGGGTAGCCCTCTTCCTCGCCAGCGATCTCTCGCGTTTCGTTTCGGGAACCACCATTAACGTGGATGGCGGCATATAGCCATCCACGGCTCTATGATGAGAAGGTGAGCAATGACAGCAGTACGTGTCATGGTATTCGGTAAGCTTCACCGCCTGGAAGACCGTGATGCCTTCGAAGCCATGATTCCCACTATCAGTCGCAAGATCAAGCATGCGACCGGCTATATCAGAGACGAGCTGTTGCGCGATGCTGGCGAGCCTGGCGCTTACATTATGATGAGCGAATGGGCCAGCCGCGAAGATTTCCTCGCCTGGGTGCAATCTTCCGTGCATCCGCAGAACACCTCTCCGCTGAGAGCCTATTGGAAAGCTGATGAAGTCTTCAAAATCTACGATCTTGTTGCATCGTGACGAGATCGTAGAGCGAGCATACAGAAAGGGAAAACTATGTCGTCGAGAATCCGTGTCATGGTCTATGGCAGACTGAATCGCCTGGAAGATAGCAGCGCGTTCGAGGCTGCCTTTGCCCAGGTGAGCGCCAGTGTGAAAGGCACTCCCGGCCACATCAAAGATGAACTGCTCCGTGACAGCAGCGAGCCCGGCTCCTACATCCTCATGGCCGAGTGGAACAGCCGAGATGAATTTCTGAGCTGGGAGCAGACACCGATTCATATGCAGAAAACGCTGCCCATGCGCCCATACTGGAAGGGCACAGGCGAGCGCAAAATCTTTGAAGTTGGCGTCGCATTGTAGGGCAGGCGCAAGGCACTGCCCCTACCGGCGAGTGCCCTGTCCTATATAAACATGGAGCAGATGAATATGATACGCGCCACCCTCACGATGAAAGTCAAAGCTGGACGGGAAGATGAATTCGAGCAAGCCTGGAAGATGGTAGCGGCAAATACGCAGCACGCGCCCGGCAATCTACGCCAGGCCCTCCTGCGCGATCCACAGGACCCGGCAACGTTTGTCATCACCAGCGATTGGGAGAGCCGCGAAGCTTTTGCACGTTTCGAGCGCAGCGATGAGCAGGATCGCTTGACGGCGCCACTGCGTGAAATGCGCGAATCCGTAAACATGACGATCTATCAACTGGTTACAACCTTTTAAGTATTGTGCCAGGGAGTTCCCCTCATGCTCCCTGGCACGGGATGAAGGAGAACTTCATGGCAACGCAATTCCTTACCACGAAATCCCTTGACGAGATGCCAAAGGATACCAGGCGCGGCGGGGCGGTACAGGTTTTACTCTCGCCCAAAACAGTGGGCTCTACGACCGGCTTTATGGGAGTAGCCACGCTCAAGCCTGGCGAACGCATCAGCGAGCATTACCATCCTTATTCCGAAGAGTTTGTCTATGTAGTGAGTGGCAGCATCGTGGCTCAATGCGACGACGTCTCCTACGAGATCGGAAATCAGCAGGGGCTGGTCATTCCCATCGGCGTCAGACATCGTTTGCTCAACACAGGCGACCAGGAAGCGCAACTGGTGTTTCACCTCTGCCCGTTAGCGCCGCGCCCAGATATGGGGCATGTGGATACAGAATAACGTGAGGATCGGCAGAGTTATGCCGCCAAAGTCATCGATGGCTTTGGCGGCATAACTCTGCCTGAACGGTATTTGCCCTCGCCTATTTTGTCACTGCCTTCTTGAGTTTCTTCCCCTCATACTCCCCCGTTTCTCCAGGCTACTGGCGAAGGTAGCAATGGTCCTGCTGTAATCGAAGAAGAGGAGACTTCGCAGTTGCGAAATCTCCTCTTCTCTATCAGTGCGTCTTCAGCCAGCGATTTTGCGCTGCATGGCTACAACCCCCAGGGCAAGCGCGGCCAGAGCAGAGCCGGCCAGGATCATCACATCGCGGCCAAAGAGGTCCGAAGAGTTGTAGAAAATGGCCATTTCCAGGGCATGCCGGCCATAGCTAAGGGGAACAAAAGCGGCAATATTCTGCAACCATTGCTGGGCGAAGGCGAGTACGCCGATCCCTCCGGCGAGGAAAAAGAGCGTGAAAACCGCATTGAGGCCCAGAGCGATCACCGGCTGAAGTCTCTGCACTAACGCTCCCATAGCTACACCCAGCCCGGCTCCCATGAAAGAGATTAATGCCACAATGATCAGTGCATGGAGCAAGTAGATACCAGCCATGTGTACCCAGCCCAGTACGTTCCCAAGAGCAAGGAGCATTATTCCTAGAATAAACGTCGTCACAAAACCCGCCAGGATCTTGCCAACAATGATCGCACCCCTGTTCACGGGGGCGAATAAGAGTTCTTTGACCGTCAGCGTCTCCCATTCACGCGCGGTTGCCAGCCCGCTATTGAAAACGCTCGACATCGTTAGCAATAGTACAATGATGGGGAGCAGGCTATACTGAAAAAGCGCTATATCCTGGCTACGCAGGTCTTGCTCCTGCACTGCGATTTTAATCGCGCTTGTGGTCCCCTGAGCATCGTAAAACTGTGTAATCACATCGGGGACCGCGCGCCGAATGTCATTGGTAAAGTCCAGATTCAGGTTATTGACCTGTACATCAATGGGTACCTGTTGGTGAGTTTCCACGCGCTGTGTAAAATCGGCGGGAATAGTAACGATTGCAACAACCTGAATTTGTTTGAAGAGCTGTTGCGCCTCCTGTGGGGTAGTATCGGTAATGCGAAAGACATCGGCGTTATGAAAAATCTGCCGGAGCTGGACCCCTTTAAGGCCATGATCGAGCGTAACCAGAGCAACCGGGCTTTTTCCAACCGTGACCGCGCCAAAGGCCATAACCACCAGGAAGGCGAGGGAAGGCACAAAAGTGGCGGCAAGGTTGGCCGGTTGCTGTAGCCAGATGCGCAGATCCTTTTTGAATATAGCCCAGACAGCAGAGACGAAATTGCGAACCATGTTTTCCCCTTCCTCAATGAGCGAGAGTGCGGCGCTGCAGAGCGAACGCAGCCAGGAGTACCAATAAGAGAGCGTAAGCGCCTAGAATTAACGCATTGATCCCTACGCCATAGGTATTGAGATCAAAGTTATGGAAGGCGTGCTGCTGCAAAACAATCGAGTAGTAGATGGGGAAGCTCTTGGCGATGATCTGGATCAGCGGGATATTAAATGAGATGGGGCCAAAGGGACCGCTTAAAAAAAACAGTGGGAAGGAGATACCCAGAGCCAGGACAACCACTTCTTTGCGCCGCTTGATCACCGTGCCTAGCAAGGTTCCCCAGGCAATGAAGATGATGGTTGATAAAAGGCTAAAGCCAAAGACTTCTCCCCAATGGATGGGATGCACCCCAATGGCGAAGATGAGAATCGTCAGAACGATGGCTGTCGATATGATATTGACCACCAGCGCTCCTAGCATTTTACCTACGACAATAGCCCAGCGGGGAGCGGGCGAAAGCAGGAGTTCTTTCATGGTAGCTCTTTCCCACTCGTTTGCCATCGATGTTCCTCCATGCATGATCCCCCCGAAAAACATGCCGATGATCAAAATTGAAACGGTGAGGTAGGGGATATAGTCAGTGTCGCGCGCATAAAGATCATGCTCTTGCGGGACAACATTGACAATAGTAGGGAAAGCTTTGGCATAGAAGCTGGTGATAGAAAGAGGTAGCGCCCGGCGAATGTCGTTGGTGAAGTCGCTATTGAGATTATTGATCTGGACATGGACCGCGACTGTCTGCTGCTTTTGAATGCTCCGGTCAAAATTGGCAGGAATGGTCACGACGGCGACGATATGCCCGGTTTGCAGCTGGTCTGTGGCCTGGCTGGCGCTGGTCTGGTGTATATGAAAAGAATGAGCGTTGCCCATACTCTGAACGAATTGCTGAGCATAGGGCCCCTGGTCATTCATCACGACCGCGATGGGGGCGCTGTCGCCAGCCAGGACGAACAGGCTCATCAGAATAAAGGCGTTGAGCGGAGCCATGATCCCAACCATTGTGAAGGCGCGGTCGGTCATCATACTTCTTAGCTCGCGTACCATACAGGCCCAGATGGTGCGCAAGGTGTAGAGAAATTCCAGTTGCATCTTCTGCTCCTAATCGCGCAAGGCGGTTCCTGTTAAATGTAAGAAAATCTCGTCTAGATGCGGTTCGCGCACAGCGATATCGCAGAACTCGCTATCCTGAGAGATCAGGTTGATGATCTGTGGTACCAGGCCATCGGTCCCCTCAGTCGTTACCTTGAGACGATTGTTCTCCTGAATAACATTCTTCACCCCAGGGAGGACTCGAATTTGTGAGACGGAGGCGGTAGGCGTAATCGTCTCAAGCTCGATCACCTGGCCGCCATAGAGATGCTTGAGATGTTGTGGCGTATCCAGGGCGATGAGTTTGCCATGATCGATAATTGCCAGGCGGTCACAGAGCGCCTGCGCCTCTTCAAGATAGTTGGTCGTGATCAGCACAGTTTTTCCCTGCTCACGCAGCGAGAGGATATAATCCCAGATGGCGCGCCTGGCCTGGACATCAACGCCAAGCGTCGGTTCATCCAGGTAGATCAACTGGGGATTGTGCAATAATGCGCGTCCCAGTGCCAGGCGACGCTTCATACCGCCAGAAAAGGTCCCGACGCGCGAATCTTTGCGGTCCAGCAATTGCACCAGTTCGAGAATCCTGGTAATACGCTCTTTTTTCTCTTTACGTGGAATGTTGAATAAATCAGCATGGAAATCTAGATTGATCTCGGCGCTTAACTCCTCATAGAGGGCCGTTTCCTGGGGAACAGCGCCGAGGAGCTGGCGTACCTGGCGTGCCTGGCGACGGATATCATAGCCCATCACAGTGATTTCACCGCTGTCAGGAAGGCTCAACCCACTGATCATATTAATGGTGGTGGTCTTGCCCGAGCCGTTTGGTCCCAGCAGACCAAATATTTCGCCTTGCCCTACCGTCAGGCTAAGATGATCAATGGCGACGAACTTACCAAAGCTCTTGCAGAGGTCTCGCAGGGCGATGGCTGCTGTTGCTTTTGGTAAGGTTACGGGCAACTGGTCTGCTGTTGCGATCCTTTCTTGAATAAGCACTTTGCTTTCTCCCTTTATGTTTTCATCATGAGTAGAGCGGAATATACAGCCTTTCTCACTACTGCCGATCATCGACCGTAGCTGCCTCGTGCAAGCTGAGGCGCCGGTATGACCTGTATAGAAATATACAGTTTGTTCTATTGCCAGGCACTTGCCACGTCTGTAAATGGCAGCTTGCCGCAAGTGTAAGTAGAAGGCAAAAGATGGGGTCTATGTTTAGCGCAGGTGAAAAAGGATATTCTAGCATTTTATTAAGGAGGCACACATGATCCCATCTCGGACGCTTCTTCGTTTTTGTGGAGGAGCCACGATTGTCGGCGCAACCCTGCTGGCGCTTAGTTCTACTGTCAGCTTTTTATTCCTGCAACAAGGGCAAGCTTTATATAGGCAGCCGCTCTATACGCCTGCTCAAATGCTTCAGTTCTATGGGGCAGTCGCGCTCCTGATGGGAATATCAGGGCTGGCGGTTCTCCAGGCCGGGGCGACAAAAGCTGCAATGCTGGGGCTGATAGGCTGTTTGATGACGGTCCTCGGTCTGGCTACCCTTGAAATTGGGACGTCCGCCATCAATGCTTTCATTTTTCCACGGCTTGCCAATACCCCAACGGCGCTTTCTCTCGTTTCATCACCGGCGGGCGCCTCGCTCTACTGGTATCTGGCAGGGCTGGTGCTGCAAACTTTTGGCCCTCTGATGTTTGGTATTGCTATCGTGCGAGCTCGCACTTTTCCCCGTATGGCAGGCGTGCTGCTGATCGTTACGCCGCTTTTGGGTGTGGTGAGTTTTATAGATGATCCGGTTGTAGCAGCAGTGACAGGTATTGCATTTGCTGTTCTGTGCTATGGAGCCTTCGCCTGGTGTGGTACCCGGCTGTTGACGCGGGGCGACGATGCTGCGATGCAACGCACTGCGCAGGGGCGGCTGGCGGAGTTCGATAGTAAAGAGCTTGTGATATCAAAGAAGCGATAAATAGTGAGAGATTGGGCTGCAAATTTATCAGACATAAAAAAGTGAGGAAACCATGTCAACGGCAAGTGACAAAATCTTTCAGGGAGAGCAAGTTTCGCAGCAGGGAGAGAAAACATCACTATGCGGGCGGCTTATTCCTATCATTTTCGTAGATGATCCCGACGCTGAACGCGATTTCTATCTGCGCCTGGGTTTTACCTGCCAGCAAACAGAGTTCCCGGACCTCATTGCAGTCTCGCAGGGATCTATCGAGTTTGGTATCGAACGCGGAAAAGGCTTTACTCAGTTGATGCCAGATCGTGTCGTGACGTGGCGCCTTTGCGTCAGCGATATCGATGTAGCGAAGAACCTGCTCACCAACGCTGGAGTACGGTTCCGCGAGGAATGGGTCATGCCTCGCCAGGATTGGAAGTATCGGGTGTTGCATGTGCGTACGCCCAATGGGTATCACCTCTTTCTAGAGGGGGCGCCGCAATAAAGCAGAAATCAGGAGAAAAACAGTAAGATGACGGATCGATATGAACAACTTGATGGAGCGGATCGCTGGTTCTTCGATATATTGCGTGTGCAGGAGCCTGCTGGTTTTTTTGTCATGGAAGATGTAGAGATGACAAAAACGCAAGAGCTGATTGCGCAAATGCGGCGCTGCGGCATCAAAGGAACCTACACGCATATGATCATCCGGGCGACCGCGCTAGCTTTTATGCGGCATCCTGAATTCAATCGCTTGATAGTCGGCAAACAACTGGTCTATCCAGGCTCGATTGATCTTGGCCTGACCGTTGGTAGTGATGCGGCTATGGCTGGTAATCCGACCATGATCTTACACAACATGGAGCAAAAAGATCTGATGCAGGTCGCCAGAGAGGTTATGCTGCAGGCGCCCATTGTGCGAAAAGAGTTCGAGGAAAACAGGGCGAGATCACGCAAATTGGTGCGGGTTATTCCGTTCAGCTTTCTTCGTCGCTGGCTTATCGGTCGTATGAAAACAAAGCTATCCTTCATGCGCGAGAAAATAGGAACCTTTCACGTTACAACCCTGCCTCACCTGCGTTATGGCATCCCCTTTGTCTACCCTGGAACTGCGGCCCTTGCACTTACGCGTGTAGAAGATCGGGTTGTTGTCAGAGATAATCAGCCAACCGTGCGCTCTATGGCAACACTTGGTATTATAGGCGATCACCGCCTCTGGAATGGTGATACGGCAGCCACCTTACTCAATGAGATTAAAAAGATTTTGGAAGAGGGTGAACTGGCGGCGGAGATTCCAGTAGAAAAGATAGATGCTGCGCAGCGAGAAGGTGAG
Source organism: Ktedonosporobacter sp. (assembly GCA_035293765.1). Classification (GTDB taxonomy): domain Bacteria; phylum Chloroflexota; class Ktedonobacteria; order Ktedonobacterales; family Ktedonobacteraceae; genus DASRHT01. The sequence continues at coordinate 32,323 of DATGMF010000080.1, read as the reverse complement.
GTAGCTGTAGAAGCCTGAAGGACAACACCATAAAAACTTGAGGAGAGAGTTCAGGCAGAGGGACTGCTTTCAATGGAGGTCCTGGCAGTCGTTTGCTCTCATGAGCAAGGAGTCGTTTATGGCAAAATTTGCGTTTATTAACATTCCCTTTCATGCCCATATCAATCCCACGCTTCCTGTCGTTCAGGAGCTAGTGAACCAGGGGCATGACGTTGTCTATTATCTCACGGAGAAGTACAAAGGCGCAGTGGAAGCGACGGGCGCGAAATTCTACGGGTACGAGTCAGAGATGGAGCGGAACACCAGTCGCTTCCAGGAGCATAGCCAGTCACTGATGGTACCTATTCTAATGATCGGCGAAAGTCTCTCGGTCATTCCTCAAATTTTGGAAAGCGTGCGGGCTGAGCAGCCCGATTGCCTGATCTACAGCGATCCTCTCTGCTTCAGTGGTCGCTTCATTGCTCAAATCCTGGGTCTAGCAGAAGTAGCATCGCGTGTCACCTTTATCGGTGATTCCCGCACTAAGCGATTCTTCCAGACGCACCAGATTGCACCGGAGGAGATAAAGCTTTTCCGTGATTATAGCGAGCAGCTTTGTGCGCGCTACCCCATTGCATCTTTTACCATTGCTGACATCTTCATGCACAAAGCCCCGCTCAATATCGTCTTTTTGCCTCGTTCTTTCCAGATCAATGGGGATACCTACGGCGAGGGCTATTGCTTCGTTGGCCCATCTATTGGTCCTCGCGCCCGCGTGGCTGACTTTCCTTTTGAGAAGCTTGGCAAAGACCCGATCATCTATATCACGCTGGGAACAGTCTACAACGATAATGCCCCCTTCTTCCGCACCTGTTTTGCCGCCTTTGCCGACCTGCCGGTGCAGGTTGTCATCGGCGCCGGTGGTCGCTCGGTGGAATCGTTGCATCTAGGTCCTCAGCCCGCAAACTTCCTGGTACGTGATTATGTACCTCAGGTTGACGTTATGAAGCGGGCCTCACTGCTCATCGGCACAGGCAGTTCGACGACGCTGGCCGAAGCCATGTTCTGTGGTCTCCCGATCATCACCATCCCTCAGTCAATCTCTCAAGAGGGAGCTGCTAAAAGGGTTGCAGAACTTGGGCTGGGCTTATTGCTTGAGAAAGAGGCTGTTACTGTCACGTCCCTACGCGACGCCGCCATGCAGCTTTTGCGCGATCCTGCTTATCGCCAGCGCGCTCTCCAGATGCAAAAGGATGCGCTAAATGCTGGAGGAGCTCATGCCGCTGCTGAAGCTCTGCGAGATTTCGTGTGTCTAAAAGTGGAAAGTCATTCTACCTCGTAGGTTTCCTCGCGGGCTTTCCGTTTTGCCTATGCAGGCAACAAAAGCGGAAAGCCCTGCTTACCACTCATGTTAGCTTCTGGCAATGTCATTTCGCTAGACTGATCCCCAGGATCGCGTTGTAAGCTAGTTTCTGCCTCATAGCAGAAGAAAGGATATTGCAGGTATACCGTATGGATATCCGCAAGAAAAGACTTTTTTTCATTAACAAGAATTTCGCGATGATCTGGATCGGAGGAACCATCGCGAGGTTAAGCGAGGCCCTCTTGCTTTCGGGCTTCGGGTATTGGATTCTTAGTTCTATCGCGAAAGATCCCACCTCGGGCGCTGCTCTTATCAGAGGGATCACGATGGTCGGTTTTGTCGCGCTGTTCCTCTTAGGCCCCATCGCGGGCGTCTTTGTAGACCGTTGGACGAATCCGAAGCGCGTCATACTAGTAACTACGCTGCTGCGGGCTGGCTGCGCGCTCGTGCCTATCGCCATTGCTTTCTTGCTCGCGTCGCATCGTACTCCGGCGATGGCCTCTATCACCCTGGCAACCATCTATGTAGCGACATTCTTGATCAGTACGCTCACCCATTTCGCTATTCCTGCCAGCTATATCCTCTTTGCCGATAATGTGAAAGAAGAGGATTACTCCTATGCGAATGGTGTGTTGCTCACCACGAGCTTTCTTGCGCTGATGATTGGCGCGCCGATTGGACTTCTGACCTATTCTTTTGTCGGTCTTCAAGGTGTATTGCTGTTAGATGCGGTCCTGTACATTGTCTCATTTGTTGCCACGACGTACATAAGCTTCGACCCGGCAGAATACCCGCGGCAGGCACCACGCACCGGCCTCTTCCATGACTTTAAGGAAGGAATAGCTTTCTGCTTCAAAAATTCGCACCTGGCTATTCTGCTGCTAACATTAGCATTGGTCAACATCTGGAATGGCGCAGAGACCGTCCTGGGTCCGGCCTTCGTGACACAGAATCTGCATATGGCCTATACTCCTTCTCCCATCCAGGCCCCCGAGGGTTCATATGATGCACTCGGACTCACAGTAGGGGCTGCCTTCGCGCTTGGCTCTCTTCTGTTCGGGCTGATTTCCCGGCGTTTGGGCGAAAAACGGATCTTTGCTTATTCGCTCGTCCTTATGGGCATATTCGCACTGGTGTTGAGCCGTACCTCCCTGGTAATTCCCGGCTTTGCGCTCATTTTTGTGATTAGCCTGCTTACTATGGGCGTAAATGTGACCGCGGTTCCGGTCTACCTGTGGGTAACGCCCCGCCATATGCTGGGACGAGTGCGAGCCATTGTTGACTTTACTACAAACATTGCTCCTCTTGTGGTGGGCGGCTTGAGCCTCTGGTTGTTCAATGGCGCGCTCAAGGGCTTTCATGGGCAGGTAATGGGTATCACCTTTACGTCTATTGATACCATCTTCATTGTCGCCGCTGTTATCTGCCTGGTTGGTGGGATCATCATTGTACGTCGCTTCGCCACCGATAGCAAGGCTATGAGTACAGCGATCAATCAAGGCGCACCTGCTGATGAGCCAGAAATGGCAAATGCAGCAAGGCTTCAGGAGCCGACTATGTCGGGAAGGGTGTAGAAACCATGAAAAGCGTTCTTAATCCTGAGACGACTGATGTACAAACAGAAAAACCGGCAGCTCTCTCATCATCGCTTCCGAAGAAGAGCGGAACGCGCTACCTCTTGTTTGTCCTGTTTGTAGCAACACTGTTAAACGGCCTGGACAGTAGCGAGTTTACCAGTGCGTCCACAGTGATTGCTAGAGAGCTGCACCTGAGTATTAGTGACATAGGCTTTCTTGCTTCGGCTTTCACCATCTTTCTAACGATTAGTGTCATTCCGGTCGGCCTCTGGGCCGACCGCGCGCGACGTACGCGTGTCATAGCTGTATGCCTGGCAGTCTGGAGCGTGGCAACCGGGCTAACAGGCCTGATGGGCAATTTTCTCGGACTGTTTTTTACGCGCATGTTCACGGGCGTCGGCGAGGCAGGATACATGCCCGCTAGCAATTCTCTTGTTGGCGACTTCTATCCTGAAGGGCAGCGGGGAAGAGTTATGAGCTGGCTGGCTCTGGCGACCCTGATCGGTCCTATCCTGGGAATGGTTTTTGGAGGTGTAGTCGCTGGCCTGGGATATGGCGCGTGGCGCTGGGCTTTCTTCATCACTATGGTTCCTGGTGTACTCCTGGCTCTGGCCGCCTGGCGCATGCGTGAACCGGCTCGTCGGCAGGCAAGCTCGTTGAAGGATCAGCACCCCAGATCTCTGCATACGCAAAATCTCTCTGTAACAAAGCCTGGCGAGGTCTTTACGCAGTTGCGCTCTGTACTGCGCCTCAAATCTCTGGTGTATCTGATCATCTTTGGAGTACTGACGGCCTTCACTGCTACAGCGCTGCAAGCGTACTTTCCGACATTGTTGCAACAGCAGGACGCCCTGGGCTTGACGTCCGGGCAGGCGGCGACCTTTTCTGGACTGGCGCTCGGACCTACGGCTATTATCGGTGTCCTGGTGGGTGGCTACCTGGCTGATAGGCTGAACCGGCGTTATCGTGGTGCGAATATCCTGGTTTGTGTGGTCAGCGTTGTATGCACGTTCCCGCTCAATATCGCCACGCTGGTTGTGATGGTGACAACCCATAATCTAGGACTGTTTCTAGCTTTCATCATCCCGGCTTTTCTTTTTAACACGCTCCATGTTGGAGCACTTTCGGCGGCGGTGCTGGATGTGACTCCCGCTACAATACGCGCAACCGCCGTTGCTGTTTCTCTCTTTGTCCAGCGCATCCTGGGTACAGCCCTGGCACCCCTGGTCATCGGCATTCTGGCAGGGTATCTTGATCCGGCAGGGACGCATTTCTTGCATAACCAGGCCGGCCACGATCTGGTTTTTGCTCTCCTCTGCACCTGTCCACTGGCTTTTCTCGTGGCTGCCGTCATGGGTATTATGGCGCTGCGCTCACTACGTAAGCAGCAAGCAGCGGTGGAGTGAACAGACAAGCAAGTGAACAAATAGAAGAGAGGAATATCTCTATGACTACCACAGCTACGCAGCAGCCGACAAAAAGAGCCGATAACCCGGATTTTACCGGGCCTGCGCCGGGGTTTCCGGCGCAAGAAGAAGCTGGTGGTGTGCGTCTGCACGGGTTTGCGCTCTTTGGCGTCATGGCGGCCTTGATGATTACACTCTTGTTGGAAGCCCTTGATCAAAGCATCCTGGCACCGGCTCTCCCCAAAATAATCGGGACATTACAGGGCTTTGATCGCTATACATGGGTCATGCTGGCCTATATTCTGGCCTCGGCGACTATGATGCCGGTGATAGGCAAGCTCTCTGACCAGTTTGGGCGGAAGTGGTGCCTCCTGTCAGGAGTGGTTATCTTCCTGCTTGGCTCGGTTCTTTCGGGCATGGCCCAGACAATAGATCAGCTTATTATCTTTCGTGCGGTGCAAGGACTTGGAGCAGGAACGGGGATTGCTCTGGCCTTTACGGTGATTGGTGATGTCTTTTCACCTGCTGAAAGAGCTCGCTGGCAGGGTGCGATGGGGGCAGTCTACGCGCTTTCCAACCTTGTCGGCCCTACCCTGGGTGGTTGGCTGACGGACCACGGCCCTCTGCTAGGATCTTTTGTTACCGATACAACGCGCTGGCGCTGGATTTTTTACGTGAATCTCCCGCTTGGCGTGCTGGTGCTGGTTGCGCTGGTAGTATGCCTCCCTGCCAACATTTCTGTATGTAGCACCCGCTATAGCGGGCTGGCCGCTCTGCGACGCATCGACTTTCCAGGGGCTGCATTGGCAACAGGGGCGATAATCTCTCTGCAATTGGGATTGACCTGGGGCAGCGATCAGACCTTTGAATGGAGCGCGCCGCAGGTCTACGGGCTGCTGCTCCTGGCGATCATCCTCTATATGGCGTTTCTCTTCGTAGAGTCTCGCAGCGCAGAGCCGATCCTGCCGTTAGAGTTTTTCAGGAATCGCGTGTTTGCGGCTGATACGCTGCTTGCGCTGACCTCTGGTATGGCCCTGGCAGGGCTGGCAATTTACCTGCCTCTCTTCTTGCAAGTCACGCTGGGCGTGACGGCGACGGTCTCGGGGCTGCTGATGATTGTGCTGACAATGAGTATGGTCGTAGGCTCAGCCATTTCAGGTATCGTGATTGCCCGACTGGCCCGTTACCAGCGGGTAACCATCGTGGGAGCGTCTTTGCTGACAGCCGGGGTCTTTCTGATGACGCAGGTGCATACTGGAGACTCTCTGTTCTTTGTGATGCTTTCCATGTTGCTGGCGGGCGTTGGCCTGGGGATGTTCTACTCGGTCATTACGCTGGTGGCGCAGAATGTGGTACCGCGCTCTCGCCTGGGAAGTGGAACGAGCGCAGTAAATTATCTCAAACTGCTGGGACAGATGCTTGGTTTGGCAGCGGTGGGTACAATTGTCAATGGAGCAATTTTTGGTGATGTGATGCAGCGCATACCGCCAGATGTGCTGAAAGAGCTGCCGCCTGAGGTTGTGAGACAGGCGATCAATCCTCAAATGCTCTCGGATACGCTCTATCGTCGTGCTTTTATTCAAAGGACAACACAACAGGGCATGAGTATCACCTCGCTGCAGCATTTTTTCGGACAAATCTCCGATCTGCTTCGGCACTCGCTGATTGCAGGCATCAAAGACGGCTTTTTCGCCACGTTGGTTTTCTGCGCTGGAGTACTGATTGCCTCTTTCTTACTGCGAGACATTCCTCTGTCCAGGAATCGATAGGAAGAAAATGAGGTAAATCAAGAGAACAACGCTGCTCACGAAGAAACAGGTTTTAAAAGCCTGGATGCAAATGAAGTTACAATTGGTTAATAAGGTTGAATACTGTATACTGTAACAGTAAGCACAGCTACTGGTTTTTAGCCTCACTATTGATAATAGAGCTAGAGCGACGTTTCTGCTTGCTGTGGTGTGTTACTGTTCATCAATAAAGGAGGATATACATGGCATCAATAGCACCGACACGACCGCGCGGGCTGATTATCGTGATCATTATACAGGTACTGACTGGTCTGCTTTCATTTGTTGGTGGTGTGACCGCGACGTTTCTCTTCTCGCATCTCCCACCGCCACAGGGATTAGGCTTTCTGCAGATACTTGCTCCGGTGTTTCCTATGGTCATGACCTTTTTAGGCATTTTCTTCTTCATCACCAGTTATGCCTTATGGAAGGGATATAAATGGGGATGGACGGCTACCATCGTTTTTAATATTATTCATATTGTGGTGGACTTTGGCTTTATTGCCGCTCGCAGCTTCAGCGCGGATAAGATAGTAGGATTAGTCTTCATTGTGGGAACGTTGCTCTATCTGTTCCTTCCGGGAGTTCGTGCGTACTTTGCTGCGAATCATCTGGCAAGCTCCTCATCCCGTCGAGGAGCGTAGCCATCGTCCTCGAACGGAGAATGTGTGCAGGGGAAAGAGGTTCCTCAGGCATGCTACCGAGTCTTTATAGCGACCCGAACAGTATTCGGGTCGCTGCTCCGTCTGTGGTAACTGTCACTTTCTCGGAAGAGAAGCTTGGCTGGCCAGTTGCTATCCCATCTCCACCCCACACGCTCTCTTGCTATATCGCTAGCCCTTGACTTCTGGATTTATACCCCGAAGTTACTATCCCGTCTTCACTCCACATGCCCTCTTGCTCGGTCAAGTGAGCGAAGCTGTTCCAGGATACGATGCAACCACACGCATACCAGACATGTTGCCTCATAGGAGCAGTGGAGCAGTTTCACGGACCGCGCCAGCAGTGCTACTCAAGTCGCTTCTAATGGAGCGCATTGGAAGTAGCGGCGAATGCGGCTCGTAGCTAAGCCAGGTGCCTGGACTCATATAAACTGTATGGCGTATCGCAGCTCCACAATTATGCATAGGATCAGATTATAGGGAACGAGAACCATTGCCGCCGCCAGGTCGATGGTCAGGCAGGCGCTCAGGCGCAGCACTTTTGTTGTGTGTTCAGGCAGCAAAAAGCGGCGAAGGGTGAGTTTTCACCTCTTTGCCGCTTAGGTTGCTGTAAATCTCCTTGACCAGCTTCAGATTGGGGTCACCTTTGTCCCTCTAGCTGTAAGCTCAGTCAGGGAAATTGCCAGACTTAGTGCCGACGGTGTAAGGAGTGGTATAGCCATTATAGACCACCATCATATCCATGCCCCAGTTGGCATGTAAGAAATTGTGGCAGTGAAGCATCCAGATACCTGGATTATTCGCCAGAAAGCCGATATCGTATCTCGTATGGGGTGGAACGAGAACGGTGTCCAGCAGAACCGGGCTACCGGTGAGCGGATTACCATTACGTGCCAGCACCGTGAAGATGTGTCCGTGGAGATGGATCGGATGGTAGAGATCACTCTGATTGTCGATCTGGATCTTGACCAGCTGTCCCTCTGTGACCATGATCATCCCCGTATCAGGAAAGACCTTGCCGTTGATCGTGTAGACCATGCCCATGCGCCCGAGAGAGGAGCCGTTCTGATTGTTAAGGACGATCTTAGACGTTACATCAAAATGGCTCTGCGGCGTGATGGCAGTGGAAGCTGGCTGCCCATAAGTTGTCAGGTCGAACCACTGTTTGACCGGGGGTAAGTGGGTTGGAACTGTTCCCTGGCCAAAGAGCATAGAAGGAGTACGCAGGTACTGCTTATTATTTTTCTCATCCGCAGCCACGAGTGCGACCGAACCATGCGCGGGCATCTGGAAGAGCAGGTCATAGCGCTGAGCCGTTCCGATGGGGAGCGGGACCTCGTTCAGCATCCCAGGGGCGTTGAGATCGTGACCGTCCAGTGAAACAACCTGGAATGGTGCTCCAACCAGAGTCAGCAGGTGCGGATCAGCCGTATCTGTGTTCGACGTTTCGATGATACGCAGGCGTACCCATTGACCAGGCTTAGCCGCTTCGGTAAGTGTCTGAGTGGTACTATCCATAGTGAAAATCGATTGACCATCGGGTCCGTTCCATTCGTGCAAAGCCACGCTATCATCTACATCTGCATGAATGGTTGGCGTTTTCGGATCGACTATCAATTTCCCGAAGAGTCCTCCCATAGTTTCTTCATAAGCGAACTGGTGTGAGTGATACCAGTAGGTGCCGGGGTCAGGAGCAATAAAACGATAGGTATAGGTCTGCCCTGGTTTGATTGCATCCTGAGTTACTCCGGCCACGCCATCTTGCGAATTGGGGACGTCAATGCCGTGCCAGTGAACAGCAATACTAAATGAGAGATGATTCACCACATGTATTACCAGGAGATCTCCCTGCTGCACACGCAAGGTTGGTCCAGGGGCCATGCCATTGAAGGTCCAGGCGGCGATCTTCGTGTTCTGGTCCAGTGAGACGATACTATTTTGAGCGACAAGCGTAAACTGTTTCATAGTAGGAGATGTTAAGGGAGCCTGCAACGTCGTTATAGACGTGCCGGCGCCTGGCATCCCCATATTGGCGGCGGCTGGTACTCCTGCGCCGGATGGGACCTCTGGCGGAGACAGCGGCGAAAGCGCGCCGGTAGAAGCCTGGGTGTCTTGTAAAAATGGGGGCTTGAAGGTGCCAAGCCCAATAAGTATAATTGCCAGCACTACCAGCACTGTCATGAAAAGTTTTTTCCCTCTTGGCGGCTGCTCCCTTTGCCTTCTCTGCATATCTAGAAGCCGCTCCTTCTCTTTGGTTGATAGATCTAGCATTGTATGTTCCTTTTCTTTCTTTGCTTCTGGCGATCCGTTCTGGGTAGGAGAGACCGTGTTTGTTAAGCTCCGGCCCCTCGCTTGACAGCATGGCTTGAAACAGACAGCATCTTCTTCATGACCTTTATTGAACGGTAACAGTCAGCGACATACCGTGATGAAGCGAACAAATCAAGTGATAGGTTCCAGCGGTGGTAAAAGGGCCTAGTGAGATGCTTTTGCCTGCCGTGTCGATATCTACGGGACCGATCTTCGGAGCTCCTGCCTCCTGCAGAACTCTGGGTTGTCCGTTTATCCATTGACCATTGTTGATGTTATGATGGTAACTGCCATTATCGATCAGCGTCAGTTTTGTACCTTTCGCAATAGTAATAGACGACTGGCTGAAATTGGATGCCTGTAGCAGCACAGTATTAGGGGTCGTTGCAAGGGCCGGCGGCTCCGGCTGCGAGATCGCACCTAATAAGATCCCTCCGCATAAGAGGCAGATCGCCCCTGTGAGCGCGGTTTTGTACCAGATGGGAGTCTGCCGTTGGCGCTGGACGTAGTTCTGAGCTACGGCGGCCAGCCCTCCCGCAATCAACATGCCTGCACTCCATAAGACGAGGCACATAAGCACGAAAATGGCAAACGAAAACGCTGGGAGTTGTCCGTAGCCAAAGGCATCTTTTGGATGGCTCAGGTGATGGATTGGATAACTTGTCGCCGACGTGAAAATTAACAGAATAAGCCCACCCAGAATGCTACTCATCAGCGGCGCCCAGCGCACACCAGTCATGATAAACGTGACAATGAGCAGCAGGATACCCGCTATTATTAGCAAAAGTGGTTGATGGACTGCGACTCCCAGGAATACTATTAAAACCACAATAACCAGGAGAAGGATGATAGAGGTTTTGCTGAAGACGGAGAGGGGCTGATAAGCCGGTCGGCGTTTCAAGACCCCGTTTTGAGCCGCCTTCACTGGATCCACCTCTTCATGCTTTATTTCCTTGATTAGCTTCAATCTTTCGCTCCTTTCATAAGGTAAGGGGAGCTTTCGGCTCCTAGCTGTGCTGTACGAATTACAGCGAAGGGATGATGGTGCTTGCATGGTAGGATTTTCTGCTTACCAATGACTTGCATTGCTAATAAGTGATGCAAGGGATGGCAGCGACCACTGCGAAGTGAGTGCGAAGGCGTTGTCAAGCATGGTGAGCTATGCTCTTGCCAGAAAGGGTCTTTTGTAGAGAAAGGATAGATATGTGAACGTTGTAGGACAACGCCCGTTTCGCTTTGGGGTTGTGACGGCTCATATTCGCTCACGCGGCGATTGGGTCGCTCAGGCCCGCAAAATTGAGGAGCTTGGCTACGATACGCTGCTGGTCGTGGATCATCTCACCACTAGTCTTGGCCCGCTCGTCGCCCTTGCCGTGGCTGCTGAGGTCACTGAGCGCATCAGGGTCGGTAGTTTTGTGCTCTGTAATGATTTCCGCCATCCCGCCATTCTTGCCAAAGAGCTGGCAACCCTCGATGTCCTTTCCGAAGGTCGTTTCGAGTTTGGCCTGGGCTCAGGATATATGCCATCAGATTACCAGCAGACAGGGCTCAAGTTCGATAGCCCCGGTATGCGTGTGAGCCGTTTTGAGGAGGCTATTCACCTTTTTAAAGATATCTTTAGCGCAGAAACTGTGAATTTCCACGGGGAGCACTACACCATTACCAATTTGCAAGGGCAGCCAAAACCGGCCCAACGGCCTCATCCTCCCATCTATATTGGCGGCGGCGGCCAGCGCGTGCTCTCGTTCGCCGCGCGCGAAGCGGATATCGTGGGGATCGCGCATAAGAGCGGTGGGCGCGGACTGAATCTCGCCAATACGACGGCAGAGCCGACCGCGCAGAAGATAGCCTGGGTACGCGAGGCCGCCGGCGAGCGTTTGGCCCGCTTGGAGTTGAGCGTGATGGTGTTTCAAACTCATATTACCGATCAGCGAGACAGGGTCGCAGAACAAATAGGCCAGCGCGTCGGGCTTTCAGCCGCTCAAGTTTTGGATTCGATGCAGCTCCTGGTTGGTACCGTTGACCAGGTTGCAGAGACGCTCTGGACGCGCCGCGAAACCTACGGCATCTCCTATATTGTTGTCACGGAAGAGCAAATAGAGAAATTTGCCCCGGTTGTGGCTCGTCTTGCGGGCAAATAAACGCTGCCATCAGCCAGGAAGGAAACGCTTATGCAACAAACAACGGCCCCGCACCAGGAAAAGCACAAAGAGCAGATCACAACCACTTGCTGCATTGTCGGTGGCGGGCCGGGCGGGGCGCTGCTGGCGTTCATGCTCGCTCGCCGCGGAGTCGCGGTCACTCTGCTGGAATCGCACCTCGACTTTGATCGCGAATTTCGCGGCGACGTCATCTATCCATCCACATTAGCAATCATGGATGAACTGGGCTTGATCGAGCGCGTCTTGCAGTTGCCTCACACCAAACGCTCTGCGATTATCTACGAGATGGGCGATGTCTCTATGGTTATGGCCGATCTCTCTTTGCTCAAGACCAAATATCCTTACATCGCTATGATCAACCAGGCCCAGTTGCTCGAACTTATCACCGGTGAGGCGCGGCAGTATGCTAATTTTCGCTTGCTGATGGGCGCGCGCGTGGAGGAACTGATCTATGAAAATGATAAGGTCTGTGGCGTGCGTTATCGCGGACAGCACGGCTTCGGAGAGGTGCGGGCCGCGCTGGTCGTGGGGGCCGACGGGCGCTTCTCCAGGGTGCGCAAGGAGCTGGGTATCCAGCCGAAGAAGGTTTCTTCATCCCTCGACGTGCTCTGGTTCCGTCTCTCGCGCAAGCCTGAAGATACGAGCGAGGGCCTGATCCGCTTCGGCAATCAGCGCGTGATTGCTCTGCTTGATCGCGACGATCACTGGCAAATCGGATACGTCATTCCTAAGGGGAAGTATCAGGAGGTGCGCGCGGCCTCCCTGGAACGCTTCCGCCAATCCATCGTGGAGACCTGCCCGCTCTTTGCCGATAGGGTGGGAGAGATTCAGGAGTGGAAGCAGGTCTCAGTTCTCTCGGTGGACGCGGACTGCCTGCCCCGCTGGTATGCGCCGGGTGTGCTGCTGATCGGCGATGCCGCACATGTGATGTCGCCCGTCGGTGGCGTCGGCATCAACTGCGCTATTCAGGATGCGGTGATGGCGGCGAATATCCTGACTGCGAAGCTCAAAAATGGCGGCGTGGAGCTGCGAGACCTGGCGGAGATCCAGCGCCAGCGCCAGCTATCGATCAAGTTTCTCTTGCGCTATCAGTACTTCCTGCAAAAGCGCCTGCTTGATGCGACCGTCAATTCAAGCGAAGATTTTCGCATCCCGCCCATCATCCGCTTCCTGTTCGGCCTGCCTTTAACGCGCGACTGGCTGGTACGCATGATCGTCTTTGGACCTCGGCCCGTCCATGTCAGGGAGCCCGTCCCCTCGTAGAGATGGCAGGATGAATGGGGAGGGGCCGCCACAGGGCAAGCGCAAGGCATTGCCCCTAGCCATTCGTCTCAGCGTTGGGCAAGGTTATCGCAGGTAGGCAGGGCAAGCGCAAGGCATTGCCCCTAGCCATGCATGGTAGTCCGCCAGCGAACAGCCCACAATGGGCAATGGGGCAGCAGGGTGATCAATCGGGTCAGGACGGGTGCGAGGAACGGCAATCCCTCGCGGTTGCCCTGTTAGGAACACAAAAGTGCGAAGTCAGTGCGAAGAGTTTATGAAGTTTCGCATTGTAGTATGTGAGTAAGCTCAGAAAGAGCAAACGGCAGGTTGATTATTCACCTGGCTGCACCGGCGTAAACAGCTTTGAGGAGGAAATAAACAGATGCTTGCACCATACCTGGACATCAGCTTAGACCTGCAAGAGGATGACGATGTTGCGCGTCACGTTGAGCAATGGCTGCTCGATAAGTATATCCATACTCAAAGCAAATCCACTGTGACAGCATACCGCGACATCCTGCTCTCTCTGCGCGCGTATTTGCGCGAGAGGGGGCTGGATCTGGATAGCCAGGCAGCGGCGATTTCTTCCGCCGTACAATTGTGGGCCAGTCTGCGCCTCCCCGGCAGCAAGCGGCAGGGCAGTGTCGCTCCTTCTACCTATAATCAGCGGATCGCAGCGGTCTCTAGCTTTTATCGCTGGTCAATCGAAAAATGTCTATACGTTGATAGCAATCCGGCTGATCAGCTTGCGCGGGCCTCAGTGCAGAAGTATATGCACGCGCGGGCGCTCAATCCGCAGCAGGTCAGCGCGAAGCTCAAGAGCATTGATCGCTCGACGCCACGCGGGCTGCGAGACTATGTGCTTTTGCAGGTGGCGCTGAACACGGGGCGCAGCTCCCAGGAACTGGCCTCGCTCGCCTGGCGTAATGTGTATATCGAGAATGAGCGGATCACGTTGGTTTTTGAACGCTGCAAGGGTGGCAAAACCATGTCTGCCACCCTTGACGTTCGGCTTTCGAGCGCCTTGCTTTTGTATCTGCGTACCATCTACGGCGAGCAACTGGAGATGCTGGCGCCGGATGCGCCGCTCTGGATGTCCTTCAGTGATCGTACCTATGGACAGGCGATTGGCCCGCAGACAATCAGCGATATCTGTGAAAGCCATCTCGGCATTTCGACTGTGCAGACGCTGCGGCACACGTTCGCCTTGACGATGGACCAGTTGGGCGCTGAGACCAGCACCATACAGGGACAACTGGGACACGAAAGTCAGGCCGCCACCAACTATTACCTGAGCAGGCTCAAACAGGCATCTAATCCTTACGCATCCGCGCTGGCGCAAGCGTTCGGCGTAGAGGAGACGTGCATGTGATGAGGCTACTCAATAGCAAGAGGCAGCACCATCAACGGTTGCTGCTTCACGATACTGGTTAACGTATCGATATAGTGTTTGAGTTCTTCGTAGCGCGTCCGCTCAATCAACTGGCGTTGCCAGGCTTCAAAGAGGAGGGACTGTAATAAAATGTAGAACAGCAGGTGCGTTACGGCATCCTTCATATAGTCGTTCTTAATATGGGCCGTCGTGCTGTTTACGGTCTCGCCCTGCTGAATCTTCGTCCAGCAGCTTAGTGCCTCATCTGTGATCTCCTTGACAGCGCGCAGTTGAAGCTCTTCCATCGCCTGGATAAAGGTTTTATCTTGCATTGTTTTTCTCCCTGAAAATTGGTGTTATAGGCAACATGAGCCATCCCCGTCTTTAAGTGCAAGAACGAACGCCCTTAGCAACAGTGCTTTACAGGGCGTCGGACGCTATTAGGGATGGCTCATATCTTATTTCGTGTCCCTCTCACCTCCCTCTTTATCCAGCAAGGTGAGCAGGACATCATAGACGATGTTGGCGACCTGCCTGCAAAGCCCCAACTTCTCTACCATTGTTTTTGGCCGCTGGAGAAATTCTTCCAGATTGAGAATCGGGATCACAGATCCTTCCTGGATGATTGCTAACGTCATTGCTTCCCACTGCTCTCCGCCCCTCTGCTCCTCCTCTTCTAGCCCCGCTGCTATGTCGTCCTCCCCAATCAGGGCGAAACCAGTCTGAATGATGTCAAGCGCCTCGGCTTCTGATCTGCTCAATAGACCGGCCTGGTGCAATGCCGCAATCTCCTCATTGCTATACGTCGGCCTCTCAGCAGAGCTGTCGAGCCAGTTCAGTTCATCCATCCGTGTACCCTTTTCTTTTTCGCCTGGCAGTAGTAACCACTATTTGGGAAGAATGTTATTACCCTTCATGAACATTGTATAATCTATGGTGTTGCCAGAAACTTAATTGCTTGCAAACTGAGAGGTCATAAGGCACATGCTACTTACGGGCCTTGATGATTTTTGTATGCAATGAGTGGATCTCTTTGCTCGGTCCTATCCCCAGCTCTTGCTGCAAGAAGAGACGGAACGTATCCAGCCTGTGCATGGCTTTTGTCGTATTACCCTGTTTGACGTAGACATCAATAATGGCTTTTACTGCCGGTTCGCAGTAAGGATCGAGCGACAACGCCAGATAAGCGTATTCTAACACCTCTTCTAGTTCATTGCGCTGCTGATAGATCTGGATCAGGCGTACCAGGACCTGGTTATAGATGCGCTCGTAACGCTGGCGATAAGGTCGCAGCCATTCCTCCTCCTCATCCTCCGGCAAAAGCCCTAACGAGCAGTAGTTAACGATCTTGCGATAATAGAAGGACGCTCTGACATCATCCTGGCGCGCATCAAATGCTCTCGCTGTCTCGAAGAGCTGCTGCACCTCGGCCAGGTCTGTCCACCAGGTCTCATCCATTTCAAACCAGTAAAATTTGTTAGACTGGCGGCGAATATATTTTGACATGGTTCTGGCGCCCAGCGACGGCTCTAGCAAATGGCGCAGGCAATGGATGGTGACATGCAGATTGCTGGAGGCCGTCTCCAGGGGGAGATCGGGCCAGAAAAGTTCGATAAACTCGTCGGCAGAGCAGAGCTTCCCGGGGTTGAGCAGGAACCATTTGAGCAGGACCCTGACCTTGCTGCGCCGCCACATGGCCTCTTTGATGGGCTTCCCCTGGCAGAATAAACGGAATTGCCCGAAGGCATAGGCGCGGTAAAACGCGTCTTGCTCGCGCTCTCGGGGATGTGGGACCTCCGTCTTGCCGGACAGTTCATACTTATCACGCGCGATTGCCATGTTCTTTCCTTTCCTGATCTTCTATTTCAGCAGTTAAACTGTACACTTTAAAGGCGTAGTGTCCCTATAGCAGGGCTATTTACTTCTTCTTTTTTTGCCCCCTTCGGGGGCGAGGGAGGAGAAGAATGAGCGGGGACACCCCGCGCCCCGCAAGGGGCACAGTCCCTTGACCCCCTCTTCTTCAGAGAAGTAAATAGCCCTGTTCCTATAGCATGTCTACTTGACATCCTCTGATATGGCCTGTATCTTGATCCTCAAAGGCGGCGAGCCGGTGGCTATCTCGAAACGTTCTGCGTTCCAACGCCGCTGCCGCGTCTCCCACGATGAATCGGGGAGCTACAGGGCAACCGCAAGGGATTGCCCCTACGGAGCGCGGAAAAGAAACGAGGATACTGCAACTATCACAAGTATAGGCTGAGCCGCAGGGAGATACTATCTGGATTCCCCTCCATTTTCTCGTCCTGCGCACTCCCTTCGATCATGAAAACAAAGCATAAACGGTAAGAGATCTTGATTTACCGCTTATGCTTTGTTTTGTAGGTAACGCTACAATCTCTACGCTTTCGCCACATAGCGATAAATCTCTCGCCCGACGCCGGGGTCAAATTCTGGAGCGAGCGGCTTGACATATGTATCCACTTCCGCCTTGACCTGCTTGAAGAGCGGATGCTGCGCATATTCCTTGATGATGGTCGGCAAAGATGCCTGAGCTTCTACAAAGTGCATGTAGATATCTCCAAGTACCCAGACATGGCGCGATTTCACTCCCAGCATGTGGGGCAGCTCGGTTGCGTCCGAACGTTTGAAGGCATCAACAATCTCGGCTTCGCTCCCGTGCTGGTAGCGTCCGATGATGACTCCACGATATGGGGTATCTTCACATTGAGAGGTGTGCATCATCTGTTCGATGCGCTCTTTGATGACGCGCTGCTGAATCTTCGTCTGCTTGTTCAGGTATGCGGTGGCCTGCTCTTCGGTGACGGGGGCGTCGGGTTTCATGGTAAACGTTTGCTCCCATGTCATCACCGCGCTCGTTTCCCCCGCCGGATCGTACCACCAGCGAATTTCCATACGCTCAAATGGGCCGGAGGAGGGCATGCGTTCAGAGTAGGTGGAGCGTTGCTCTTTGTTGGTATCCCTTTTGGCGATCCAGCTCCACTGTTGCCCATTCTCGTCTGGGCGGGTGGTGAGTCGGAAGGTGACGCTGGTTTCGGACTCTTCGATCACTTCACTGCTTTCGTATTCGGTGAAGAGCGTCGGCCAGGTGCGCACGTTATTGGTCAGCCGGAAAACGTCGTCCACCGGCGCATTGATCAGTACGGCGTTGCGAATATAGCCCATAGATAAAAAGCCTCTTTTCTTAAAACTGTGTGTTGACGAGGGTCACAAGCTCCCGTAGATTGATCGTGTTCATCGCTTCCTCGTGCGGCAGCTCTATGCCGAGAAGGTGCCAGATGCCGGCAATTACCTCCGAGAGGCCGAGCGAGTCCACGCCGAGTTCCTCCCAGGTTGCCGTCTCGATTGCTGGCGTGTTGGCTGGCACCCCTACTTTCGTTGCCAGGATGTCAACCACCATGTCAGGAGTACATAGCTGAGTCATTGGTTGTTCTCCTCTTGTATACAGGGTAACGATAACGGTACAAGCGTCATGGTAGGAAACGATAATTGCCCCGAGCTTTTCGTCCAGGTAAGTCGTCGGCAAGCCTTCTAGAGGTAAATTGCTAGTAGCAGAAAAAGTGTATCTATGCCGCGCATCCCCTGATAGTGCGATGCGAAAGGGAGGAGAAATCTATTCATGAGACGTGTTGTTATCACGGGCATCGGCGTTGTCGCACCAGGCGGCACCGGGAGGGAGGCATTTTGGGAGACGCTGGCGACCGGTAAGTCCGCGTGTGATATGGCGCAGGTCGAGCACCTCGAAAACTTCCGCTCCCAGGTGGCTGGCACCGTTTGCGACTGGCAGCCGCTCTCATACGGGTTGACCCAGGATGAGGTGGACCGGGCGGACCGGCACATCCAGTTCGCTCTGGTGGCTGTAGCTGAAGCTCTGGTCGATAGTAAGCTCAAGATAGAGCAGTGCGATACCACGCGCCTGGGCGTTTCGGCAGGAACGGCGATTGGTTCTACCATACGCCTCGAACAGGAGTACCTGGCGGTGAGTAATCAGGCAACAGAGTTTATTGTCGATCCAGACCTGGCTACGCCTTATCTCTATCACGCCGTCACCCCGTCAAGCTTGAGTTCAGAACTCGCCGCGAAATATGGCGTGATGGGACCCGTTGTTACGGTTTCAACCGGATGCACTGCCGGCATCGATGCGGTGGCCCACGCGTTTGAATGGATTCGCGATGGGGAGGCCGATATCGTGATTGCCGGAGCATCGGAGGCTGGCATCTGTCCCATCAATATGGCCTCCTTCGATGCGATCAAAGGCACGACGCCGCGCAATAACGAAGCGAAAACGGCATCGCGACCTTTTGACAAGACAAGGAACGGCTTTGTGCTGGGCGAGGGAGGAGCCTTCCTCATCCTGGAAGAATATGAGTATGCCCGCCAGCGTGGAGCTCCAATCTATGCCGAGATCAGCGGCTATGGCAGCGCCTTAAATGCCTATCATATGACCGGTTTGCAACGCAATGGCCTGGATATGGTGCAGGCGATTACCGCCGCGCTAGCTATGGCCGAGATAGAGCCCGAAGAGGTGCAATATATCAATGCGCATGGCTCCTCGACGATGCAAAATGACCTGCATGAAACCAATGCCTTCAAAGCGACGTGGGGCGAACGGGCTTATCGCATCCCTGTCAGCTCAATCAAGTCGATGGTCGGGCACTCTCTTGGCGCTATCGGGGCTATCGAGATTGCGGCGTGCGCCCTTACCATCCAGCGCGGTATTATCCCTCCGACCATTAATTACAGCACCCCCGATCCGGAATGCGATCTCGATTATGTTCCCAATCAAGCAAGAAAGCAAGAAGTTGATGTGCTGGTATCTACGGGCAGCGGCTTTGGCGGCTTTCAATCGGCGATAGTCCTGACGAAGGTGAAAGAGCCGCAGTCGGCGTATGCTCAGCAGATGCAAAGGAAAGGAGCAAGGGTATGACCGGAGAAGCAGTGATTACAGGGGTCGGGGTTATCGCTCCGGCTGGTATTGGACGCAAGGAGTTCTGGAGCGGCGTGCTCAGTGGGCAATCATTTCTGACGCCGATCACGCGCTTCGACACGACAAAGTTTGTGAGCAAGGTCGCCGGCGTCGTGCAGAATTTTCAACCCGCGCAAACCATCGACTCGCGCATCATCGCCCAGACAGACCGCTGGACCCACTTCGATCTCGTTTGCGCCAAAGAGGCCCTGGCCGACGCAGGGCTGGACCTCCAGCAGGAAGATCAAACCAGGGTGGGCGCTGTTTTCGCGGCTGGCACCGGCGGCAACGAGTACGGTCAGCAGCAGTTGCATCTATGCTGGCAGAAGGGTCCCCGCTACGTCAGCGCCTTCCAGTCCATCGCCTGGTTCTACGCCGCCAGCATCGGGCAGGTGTCGATTAATAACGGCATTCGTGGCTATGGCCGCAATATCTGCGCCGAAGCTGCCGGCGGCCTGATCGCCCTGGCGCACGCGGCGAAGATCATCGCGCAAGGGGTGTGCGATGTCGTGATCGTTGGCGGCTCTGAAGCTGCCATCGCGCCGTACGCTTTTGCCTGCTACCAGGCTTCAGGGCTGATGTCGGCGGAAACGGGCAATTACCCCTACCGGCCCTTTGATGCGACGCGCTCTGGCCCTATTATGGGCGAGGGCGGCGCGGTCTTCTGCGTGGAGAGCCGAGAGCATGCGCAGCGCCGCGATGCGAACATCTACGCAACCATCGCCGGAGGAGGACAGACGTTTGATGGCACACGCACCCGTGGGCCGGAGAGTTCCGGTCGCGCCTATGCCCACGCCATGAGCCGCGCTCTGGCGGAGGCGCGCGTCAATGCGTCCGATATCGACTGGGTGCTCTGTGATGGATTGGGTACGCGCGACGGCGATATTGCCGAGGTGAACGCCTTGCAGTCCGTCTTTAACGGTGACGCTGCTTACGTCCCTGCCTCCGCTCCCAAATCAATGTTTGGTCGCCTCTTTAACGGCGCTTCGACCGTCGATGTGGCGATGGCGCTGCTGGGATTGCGCGAAGATGTGATCCTGCCCACCGTTGGGTATACGCAGCCCGATCCAGAGTGCCAGATCGATTGCGTTCCCAATACGCCCCGTTCGCGCCGCATGAAAAATATCCTGGTGGGCGCACGCGGCTTTGCGGGCTTTAACTCCGCGCTGGTTCTACGTAAATAGGCGAGAAAAAGGGGTAAAGATGCAACTCATAGCTTATTGGCTGGCGGACGGGGAGGCAGAGCGATGATCCTGCCTCCTCTACCCCCGCTTTTGATCACGCTCGGCATCTCATTGCTGATCGTTGCGGTAGGCATCGTGTGGCTGGATGCGCGTCGATCAGATGCCACTAAAACAACGCTCAAAGAGCCATCGTGGGATCTGCTGGATAATCGTGCCCGCCTCTCTCCTGACTTTTACGCTCACCTGGAGCAGGCGAACATGGCATTGCACGCCGCTGAAGAAGCGTCGCGCGATACCGTGCTCTCCGAGCGTTGATGCTCCCCTATCCGCTCATCCTGGCGTCTCAAATTTGCGTTCTGGGGCTCCAGGATGCTTTACCGAGGAGCGTTCCGAACGCAATGGCGTTGTGGCGAGGATTTCAGCCATGCGCTGATGAACCTGTTGCTGCACTTTATAGAGAATGCCTGTCAGTCTGATTATATCATCGTCACGGATTGACTCATCGGCAATAATCGAATTAATGGTGGTGTTAAGGGCTGCCAGGCACATATCGCCAATCTCAATGGTCGTGGATTGGGAAACCTTCTCCACCACCTCCACAATATAGGACGCGAGCTGCTGACTGTGCTGGTGCGAGAGCAGAAGGCGGATCAGGTGGCGAGCCTCGTCCTGTGCCAGCGCGATAGTTGAGAGTGCGACTTTAGCTATCGGCATGGTTGCCTCCGATGAAGAGGACGCACTGATAGGCCCCATTGGGGAGTGTGTTGCGGTGAAACAGCTTTCTGACGTAGAACACTCCGCCGCCTGAAAACTTCACGGCATAATCCGGTAGCGTATTATTGCCAACAAATTCTTCTCTCGTGCCTTCTGGGCAGATAATCTTCAAATAGATAGTGTTATCAAAAGTGACAGGTTCCACGCTTGCACCGCTTCTATTCAGGTGATTGATCGCCTGAACAAACTCTGGCTGAGATCCAGGTTTATGGCAGTAATACTCCACTGCGACCCTCCACGATATTTGTGCCTGCTATTTGCGCCAACATGCAGCAATCTCACATTTGCCGCTGCGCTCTAGCGGGTTTTCGCAACCTATTGGCAAGTATAGCCGGGAAGGGGCGGGAAAGATCTCAGACCTTTTTCAGGTTTTTCTGGCTTCCTAAATTTACCCCAAATTCACCCCTGAGAGGGTGAAGACGCTTCACCCTGTTCATTCCTATACTTGAACCATGAACACGTTCCAGTAGCAAAAGAAAGGAGAAAAATCACTCAAAGAGATCAAAAACAGCGCGTGGCTTATAGCAGAGAGCCTGGGCGCAGATTCTCTACGAACGAACCACTTCGATTGCAGTTTGTTTTAGCACAGCAACCAGCTTCTTGCGAGAAAAAATATTGAAAGGAAATATCATATGTGGACATTTAATCAAATATCAACTTCTACCGTGAGCATTGTAGGAGCGCTGGCAGGCTTTACCGTCTCCAATAAGGAGCCACGCGTCTACTACATCGGTTCATCCAATCACGTCTACGAACTGGCGTACCAGAATGGTAAATGGGGTTCTAGCGATCTCATGAGCCAAGCGTCGGGGGCGCCTGCGGCTAATGCGAGCAGTGCATTGGCGGGTTGTATCAACTCAGATGGGGAGCCACGCGTTTTCTACACTGATGCCCTCAATCATGTCTATGAACTGGTTTACCAGAATGGCCGCTGGAACTATAGTGATCTCACGAACAGAGCGGTGGGAGCGGCATCGACTACGACAGGTAGCAGGCTGGTGGCCTTTACCGTCTCAAATGGGGAGCTACGCGTCTACTACATCGCCTCCAGTCATGTCTGGGAACTGGCGTACCAGAATGGCAAATGGAGTTCTAACGATGTCACGAAAAGTGCGAAGGCACCTGATTCCACAGCGGATAGCGCACTGGCAGGCTTTTCTCTCTCAAATGGGGAGCCACGCGTCTACTACATTAGTGCGAGTGAACCTTCTATCCAGGAGCTGATTTACCAGAATGGTAAATGGAGCTATAGCAATCTCATGAAAAAAACGAAGACGCCTTCTACTGTGCAAGGCAGCCCGCTGGCAGGCTTTACTGTATCAAGTGGGGAGCCACGCGTCTGCTATATTGATACCAGTAATCATGTCGATGAACTGGCGTACCAGAATGGTAAATGGGGCTCTAGCGATCTCACGAAAAGGGCCGGGGCAGTTCCGGCTGTGCAAGGTAGCAAATTGGCAGGCTTTACTGTATCAAATGGGGAGCCACGCGTCTACTATGCCGGTCCCAATGGGAGTGACAATGATGTCTATGAACTGGTCTACCAGAATGGTAAGTGGCGTTCTAGCAATATAGCTCTCGAAGCAGGAGCCAATCATATGGCAGCCAAGAGCGCACTGATGGGGTTTTCTGTATCGAATGAGGAGCCACGCGTCTACTATGTTGGTATCAAGGATAATGCCAATTATGTCTATGAACTAGCATGGCAGGCATAACAATACCATATTGAATGTCGTATAAAAAGATGTTTGGTGCCGCCTTACGGGGGGCACCAAACATACATTGAAGCCTGCTGCTCCTGTGTCGGGCGGGTGGAGCAGCGCAAATGATAAGATAAAGCACCTGTTTGTTTGAGAGATCACCCATACAATCCCCCTGACCTTACGATCACTATATGAGTAATAGGCAAAGAATAAAATACATCAGCCCAAGTAGCGCAATCAGGGCGTGAAGTATTGTCCAAATGGTATTGAGACGAATGCGTATCAGGAAAGGATAATTTTGCTTTTGTTCCTGCTCTGCACGAGAAAATTACTACTATCCTGTAATTTTTCCAAAATCCTTACCTTAGCTCTTCTAGTCTATTTTGTCCAGAAGCCATTCTCGTGAGCTATTGAATGCAGCGTAACGAGAATCTCTTCCTATGGGACCATTAACGGTGGGTAACGCTCCGGGTCGTGGAGGACAGATACCCCGTAATTCGTTGATCAGAAGAAGATTGTATCACATAGCTTTTCCGCTTAAAACAGTTAAGAATAGTTTTTCCGTCAAAAATGTGGTGAGGGCGGGGATAAAGCATAAGTCAGCCTGGAAGAAAGCAATTTCTGGCTTTCTTCAACACTTTGTAGTAATGTACACTTAATTTTAAAAGGAATTTGTGAAGTAGGTGAAATAATATGGCAGAGAAGGATAAACAGCTATCTGACGAGTTTCTTTCCCGGCTTGTTGCCGAGTTAGACGAAGAGAGCGTTACGACCATTATCTTGCATGGTAGTTATGCGCGTGGTGATGCTACTCCCCCTTATAGTGATGTTGACATTGTGCGGATTATTCAGGAGAATTCTGCACTTCCCCGCCGTAAGCGGTACATCTGGCATGATGGGTACTTGGTCAGTTTCTCAAGTCGCCCGCTTTCTGTCTATCGCCAGTGGCTGACAACTCCAGAAGAGGCTATTTTTCGTGCGTGTGGGGTCCAGGAGGCGCGTATCCTTTTGGAAAAAGATACGAGTTTTCGTGCTTTTCAACAAGAGACGCAGGCTTTTCGTTGGGAACCTTTACAAGAAGCTGCAAATGCTTATGCAAGCCAGCTACTCCTAGAGCAGACTGAAATGGTACTCCATCTCCAGAGGGCGCAATTACTCAATGACAGGATAGCTCTGATGGACATGACGCTCGAACTATTTTCAGCATCAACGGATGCAATTGCGGTGCAGCGTGGTGTACTGGTAAAAAGTGGGAATACGTATTACCATCAGGTACAGCAATCTGTTGGCACTGATTCATCCTGGACGCGATATCATAATCGAGCTGCGGGTATAGATCCGACCATTGTTCCTTCTATTGAGAACAGGAGCGTTGCTGCACTTGCTTTATATAAAGAAACAGTTCGACTTCTTCAGCCGTATCTCTCCTCCGAACATTGGAAAGTGATCGAGCCTCTATTGGATATCCTTAACAAAATGATTCGGGAAGAGGCTTTGTAACTTTACAAAGCATGGTTCTCTTTGCCATGTCCGTTGCATTTGCTGAAAGAGCGTAAACGATTCTTTCAACCGTCGTTCACTTCCGAGTGCGGTCGATGACTGTATGGCTGTCTCAAGGTAGAGGCATGCTTGCTCTAAATCCCCCAAAGCCCAAAACGTCTCAGCCTGACAATTGAGCAAATCAAGACGTATTCGTTCTGGTAAAGATAATTTGGGGCGTAATCCGTCTATTTGCGCAAATACTCTTGCTGCTTCGCGTGGCCGATTAAAGTTTAGGTGATGGAGTCCTTCACAGAGTATCAATGTCGCATATCGGCAAATGGTTGAAAGAAACTCTTCTTCTTTCTCCTGATATGTGGGAAACTGCTCATAAGCCAGGCGCAGAAAGCGTTTCGCCTCTTTTTCTTGTTTGAGTTGTGTATAAGTGCCAGACAGGTCGGCATAGATGCAAGCTTGGAGAAGAGGAGATACATCATTTAAGCGGGGAAGTGCCTGCTGATAGACGCCTAATACTTGATCGGGATGTCCCAAATAGTCAAAACTAATTGCGATCTGCCGCATAGCGACCACCTGTAAATTGAGGTTGTCCGCTAGTTTCCCAAAGTGTAATGCCTGTTCGCTGTAATGCAAACGGCTTAACAGGTTATCTCGATGCCCAACAAGTGAAGCTGCGAGAAGATATCCTTGTGAAGTAATATGTGCAGCCTCTTTTTGCTTTTCAGAAGAAACTCGTGCAAGAAGCTCTATCTTCGGAAGATAGGTCCAGAGAATTTGCTCTGCTATGCTGAGTTCGTTCCCTTGACTCAACTGACGACATACATCTGTCAATACTGCAAAAAGGGGAAGCATATCTGTACTGATTGATGATATCCGCCCTGAAAATAAAGGAGCGCCAGCAATCCCTAAAAAGCCTTGAAGTAGTTGTCGGCGAACGATGTCTGTGTCTTTTGCCTGATGGTTGCCTATGCTACTTTGTGCCGTCTGAGGAGATACGAACAGTTCTCTATATGGCTGTTCGTTCAGAAAGATAGCGGCCTGTTCTATTGCGGATGAAAGCGTAAACCCGCGCGCTTCCCACGCCTCTTTCGTATCCCGATAGCACTTCACAGCTTCCTGCCGTTTGCCATGCCGCACAAGCATTTCTAGCCAGTGCTGCAACGCTTCTTCGTCCGGCGGCTCTTTCAGGACCATTGCGCGGTATTGCTCGCCCGCTTGCCAGAGCTTGCCCTGCTCCTCGTAGGCTTGCGCCAGCCACAGGCGGCATTGGCGCAGTCGATCTTCGCTGTGCTTGCGCAGGCTGTAAACCCACGTTCCGCTTTCCCCTTCCAGCAACTCGCCTCGTTCCAGATAGCCAAGCGCCCGCTCTAACAGGGGAAGAGCTTGAAGCGAGCTGCGGCCCTGGTTCTCCGCCTCTTTGAGCAGGGCTTCACAGGCGTCGCGATCCGTCCAGATCAGCGATTGGTCCGCCAGTTCATAGGCGGCCTCAATCGTTCTGAGCGCGGTTTTGCCGATCACGCGGCGAATCCGGTTGATGGCATTATACACCGTATTGTCGGCAAGCTCAAAATTGTCGCTGTCGGGCCAGAGATCATCCTGCATGGTCCCGCGTGCAAGTCGTCGGCCTGGAGCGGTCAGCAGCCGCTTGAAGACACTGCGGGCTGCGCGTCCCTTGCCCCAGGCATCTTTTGCCACGAGTGTCCAGGTGCCAGCCGCTTCTCGCTGCCACACATCCAATGGGCCGTATAAACAGACCCGGAGCTGGCACGAAGGGGCAATATCCTCCTCAAACTGCATCACTTTCTTCCTCCCGCTAAAATCGGTAGGTCGGTCGCACAGGAGATTGTATCATATGGTTTTTCCAGCCACAACCGTTAGCAGCAGTTTTTCGAGTTATTCCCTTATCAAGCTGTTTTTGCGCCTGGTTGTTCTATGCCTAAGGCGACAGCTTCTTCCTGGATAAAACGCGTGTATGCCTCACCTTGCACAAAACATGGATGGTCGAGCAGACGTCTCAAGAACGGGATCGTTGTGGGCAGACCCTCGATCACGTATTCGTCCAGCGCCCGCCTGGCTCTAATAATCGCCTCTTCCCTGGTTTTGCCCCAGACGATGAGCTTTGCCAGCAAAGAGTCGTAATGGGGAGGCACCGTGTAGCCTGGATAGAGGTGGCTGTCGATGCGCACGCCTGGCCCACCTGGCATGACAAGATGCGTGACCGTGCCGGTTTCGGGGCGAAAGTCGGCTTCGGCATTCTCGGCAGTGATACGGCACTCGATGGCGTGATAGTTGAACTGCACATCCTCCTGGCGAATGCTGAGGGGGAAACCGGCGGCGATGCGAATCTGCTCTTTCACCAGATCGAAGTTTGTGACCTGCTCGGTCACGGGATGCTCCACTTGCAGGCGGG
This sequence comes from Ktedonosporobacter sp., assembly GCA_035293765.1. Lineage (GTDB taxonomy): Bacteria > Chloroflexota > Ktedonobacteria > Ktedonobacterales > Ktedonobacteraceae > DASRHT01. Next base: position 5,893 of record DATGMF010000080.1, on the reverse strand, counting down.
TATTCATCTCCATAAAGTAAAAGCGGTTCTGCTCATCGACCAGGAACTCCATCGTGCCCGCGTTGCTATACCCGACTGCCAGAGCCGCTTGCACGGCTTTCGTGCCCATTTCATGGCGCAGCTCGGCGGGCAGATGCGGGCTGGGAGCTTCTTCGAGCACTTTCTGGTTGCGCCTCTGACATGAACAATTGCGCTCGCCGAGATGGATGCCGTTGCCGTGCTGGTCGAGGAGCACCTGGATTTCGACGTGGCGCGCTCGCTCCAGATAGCGTTCGAGGTAAATGCCATCGTCGCGGAAGGCTTCGCGCGCCTCGTTTTGCGCCAGCAAGAAGGTGCGCTCAAACTCCTCTGGCTTCTTGACCAGGCGGATACCGCGTCCCCCACCACCGGCCACCGCCTTGAGCATCAGGGGAAAGCCGATCTCTTTGGCTGCCTTCAGCCCATCGGCCAGCGAGCGGATCACAGGGGTGCCGGGCAGCATGGGCAGTCCGGCTCGCTCCATTGCAAGACGGGCGGATACTTTGTCGCCCATGATAGCCATTGCGCTGGCCGACGGGCCGATAAACGTAATGTTCATATCCGCACACATCTCTACAAAACTCGTATTTTCTGAAAGGAATCCATAGCCTGGATGAATGGCCTCGGCCTGCGAGATGACGGCTGCGCTGAGAATATTGAGCTTCTGCAAGTAACTTTTGCTGCTTGGTCCTGGTCCAATGCAAATGTGCTGGTCAGCAGCACGTACCGGCAGAGAGTCTCTATCGGCTTCCGAGTGGACGATGACGCTGCGTATACCCATTTCGCGGCAGGCGCGAATGACACGCAGGGCGATCTCTCCACGGTTGGCGATTAAGATGGTGCGAAACATTGGCGATCTCCATGAAGGTGTGCGAACCTCCAGGTCTCCCTTCTTTAATATAGAATATCAATGGTGCTCAGGATACACTTCCCATCCATACAGCATAAGCATCTCACTTGCCGATCAGTTAGCAGCGTGGTAAATTTGGCGCATAGTACCTTGTCGTTGCGCCTTCCGACCCTATCAAGCGTGCCTCAGGATGCGGAGAAAAATACGCCTTGTGGAGCATGACAACTCATCTCTCTTGTAGTACTCTTACAGAAGCACAAAAGATAGAGAGGGTTTATCAACGTAATATATAAGGAACGAAGATATGCAATCAGGACGCAATGCTAATTTGTGGATATTCAATGCCAGGCGGCATGAGGGCGCTCGTCTGCGTCTGTTTTGCTTTCCTTCGGCTGGCGGGGGCGCTTCCATGTATGTTCCCTGGATCAACGCCTTTGCGCCGGATATGGAAGTCTATCCGGTGCAGTTGCCAGGGCGCGAGAATCGCATGAAAGAGCCTCCTTGCTCGCAATTTGATGGATTGATAGAGGAACTCTGCGAAGCTTTGCTGCCCTATTTTACTGCACCGAACCCCGTAGGGACCCGCTTTAGCGCGTCCTCGGGCGATTTATCGCCTTCCCCCGCGTCCAGCAAGCCATTCGCGTTCTTTGGTCACAGTATGGGAGCCTTGATCAGCTTTGGCTTGACGCATCGGTTGCTCAAGAAGGGCTATCCTTTGCCCGCGCACCTGTTGCTATCGGCGTATCGCGCCCCCCAGATCCCCAATCCCGAGTCGTTGCACACGCTGGCAGATGAGCCGCTCGTTCGCAAGATGATCGAGTTGAATGGGACGCAGCAAGGGGTGCTGGAAGATCCAGAGCTGCGGCGGTTGATCTTGCCACTGATGCGGGCAGATTTCTCCATTTGCGAAACCTATCATCATATCGCCAGCAAGCCGCTTGCCATTCCCATCACGGCCTTTGGTGGGCTAGAGGATACCAGGGCCGGGCGCGATGTGCTGGCGGCCTGGCGCGAACAGACCAGCAAACAGTTCCGCCTGCACCTGTTGCCTGGCGGCCATTTCTACTTTCGTACGACGCCGCAACCGCTCTGGCAGCTAGTAAAGCAGGAACTGCAACCGTTGCTAGAACGGTGATCTATCCTGGCTGGTAGTTATTGAGCCGTCAATAACTGCGCTGCCGATCATAGATGTTACGTAACGGTTCACCTTTACGAAAGAGCTTGAGATTGTTACAAAACACCGCTACAGCATGCTCTGCATAGCGTTTTGTCCACCCGGCAATATGGGGGCTGACAACAATTTTAGGATGCGTGAGAATGGGATGACCATCCGGCAAGGGTTCTTCTTCAACAACATCGAGCCCTGCTCCCCTGAGCCATCCTTGATCAAGAGCTTTAAGCAACATTTCCTGGTCAAGAACCGCGCCCCGGGAAATATTAATGAGGAAGGCATCTGGACGCATCGCACGCAATTCAGCTTCAGCAATGAGATGCCTTGTCAGGGCGGTTGATGGTACACAGATAACTACGAAATGAGCCTGACCAAGCATCGCATGGAGATTTTCCGCTACAAAAAACTGATCTACGTTGTAGTCACTTCCTCCATCTGGAATTGTGCGGCTGCTAGCCAGTACCCTGAGGCCAAGAGCCTTGCAGAGCTGTGCGACACGGCGACCAATGTTCCCCAGCCCAATAATGGCGACGGTTCGCCCAAAAAGTTCATAATCTAGCAGTTCGGACCATTCATCTCTGCGTGCCCAATGTCCTGCCTGTTGTAAAGCCAGTAGCTGAGGCCAATGACGGGTAAAAAGTAGCATCAGGCTTATCACATGCTCGCTGACCGCGATAGAGTGAGCGCCACTTACGGTAGTAATTAAAACATTACTTTCGATGATGTCGCTTCCATTAAGGAGATCTGCTCCTGCACTGAAGAGTTGCACCCAGCGAAGTTGAGGAGCCTGGCCTGTTCGTGGTGGAAAGCGAGAGCCAAAAAGAATATGAGCGTCTGGTAACTTTTGCCAGAATCGCTCTTTATCCATCTCTTTCCACACGCGTGCAGGGGCAGCCGCCTGCTCAATGGCTTCTAGGAGAGATGGATGCAGATTTACATTCGTAAGAATGTTCAGGGTCTCTTCCATGATGGGATATGCCTCTGGGTTAAGAAAATAATTGGACGAATCTATTAAAGGTGCTGTTATATACCAACTTTTGATAACTTGTTATTACTATAAATTATCTGCTGACTTTTGTCCAGGTAAAAACAGGGGTAAGAGAGTCGGCTCTACGTGCAAACCCACATAGCTTTTGACCAACGCCGACCCCTTCCAGGTATATAGTTGACTTTAAACGCCAATAAGTTGTGGCTTTCCCATGCTCTTTCGTGGCGAAAAGCACATGCTCTCTCTTTCCCTTGCATTTTGCAAGCGATTATGCAAGACTATACCGTAATAAGGGAAGACAAATGGAATGAGTAATTGTGTTACCCTTGCGTTGATAGCATTAAAAACAGGTAGAGCAGGCGGGCTCGCTCAAACGTCGAGCCAGCGATGGGCAGCGTTTATCTGGCTGCTACTTCCGACGAGAATCGCGGTCAGGTGATGGGTATGCGCGGCTCAGCCATCTCGCTTGTCATCATGTTCGGCCCGCTGGTGCAGGCGCTGGTGGGTCTCTGGATCACTCCGCAGATCACCTTCGCCATCGGCGTGACGCTCGCGCTCATCATGGCGCTGGTCGCCTTTCTCCTGCTGAAAAACAACTAACCAGACACCCGCATCATGTTCACGGATAGGGGCAATGCCTCGCGCTTGTCCCTTCACCCTAACTCCACGGACCCCCCTTGACCCCCGACGCGTGGTGGGGATAAATCGGGTCCCCACCACGGTTCCAAGCGTTTATACCAGGTTCTCCACTTCTTCCTCGGGCATGCTTTCGATCTCTTCCAGGATGGTGACCTCAATGAGCAATGCCAGTTCGGCCACGGTGGGAGCGTCGAAGAGGGCCGCCAATGGGAGATTAACCTGGAACGCCTGGCGTAAATGCCCCATCAACTGCGTCCCCATCAGCGAATGTCCCCCTAGCTCGAAGAAGTTATCGTGGATACCGATCTCTTCGATGCCCAGCAATCTGGTCCAGATCGCCGCGACCTCCTGTTCCACCTCGCTTTCGGGCGCGACATAGGGCGTGCCCAGGACCGGACGAGCATATCCTCCCTGAGATGATGCTTGCCGGTACCGTTTGAGCATCTCGATCAGCATCTCGATAGAGACATCCTTGATCCCTTCAACCACATCGGGCAAGTCCTGCGGCGATACGAGGACCTGTGGCAGGCGATAGGATAAGATGCGTTCGATAGCCTCCATGCCTTCTTCAAAGGTAATGCCATATTTGCGCCTGCGCTCATTGAAGAAAATCTGAGCCTCTTTAGGGAAATCTGCCAACCCAGCCGACCAGGCGTCCCATTGCCAGTGATTCCAGTTGATCGAGATCACCGGATAAGACGCTCTGGATTTCTTGAAGTGCGCGAAGGCATCCAGAAACGAATTGGCGGCACAATAATCAACCTCGCCCAGGCCGCCAGTCACGGCGCTGATAGACGAGAAGAGCAGCATGAAGTCAAGCTGGTGCTGACGTAAAGCCTGATCCAGGATCAGCGTGCCCTCTACTTTAGGAGCCAGGATTTTAGCTGCTATCGCGGGATCTTTGAGCTGGATCTGTCCCTCCGGTGGCAGCGCCGCGACATGAATCACGCCATGAAGCGCGCCGTATGTCTCGATTGTTTGCTCGATAACGTGGTGAACCTGATCCGCATCGGTAACATCGGCGGCAAAGACAAGGACGTCGGTCCCTTGCTCCTCAAGAGCCTGCACCTGGCGTATGCGCCGCGCAATCTCGGCATCCTCGCTATGTTGCGCTAATACTGCGCCCCAACTCTCGCGAGGGGGAAGCCCTGAGCGACTCGTTAAGACCAGGCGGGCGCGTACCCTCTGAGCGAGGTGGGCAGCTATGGCCTGACCGATGCCCCCCAATCCGCCCAGGATCAGATACGTCCCACCTTCACGCAGAGCCGGCGGCAGCGTCGCTCTCCCTTGCAAGCGGGCGGGCTCAAAAATTTGCGTCCAGCGGTGTGCGCCTCTGAAAGCAATCACCCTGTCAGAACTGCACACGCCGGCTTCGCAGACAAGTTGATCGATCAGCAGCTCTTCCTGCCAGCTTCCAGGCGGCGGCACGATTACATCGATGCTGCGGCAACTGACATGCGCATACTCCTGCGGAATGACGCGTATCGGGCCGAGCACGGTCGCTTTAGCAGGGCAGAGCTGATCGGTGCCCGTGACATCGTGCAAATGGTTGGAGACCAGCGAGATTTGACAATGTTCCACTCCCACGTTGCTCAATGTTTGCACCAGACTGATCAGACTATAGAAGCCGAGTTGCAGGATACGAGCAGTATACGCGCGCATATCCTGCTCCTGCTCTTCATCCGCAGAGACCGTCCAGAGGTGGAGGATGTGATCAGGCATATGACCGCTAGCCATTACCGCGCGCAAAAGGGCTGCGTAATCCTCTGGATTGCTCGGATGCACGCGATACGTGTCTTGATCGATCCTGGCAAAGCCATCTCCAGGCGTCACCATAACCACCGGCACAGCATAGCTTGCCAGCTTCTGCTTCATCCGTGTACCAAGTCCGCACTCATCAGCGAAGACGATCCAGCAGCGCTCATCCGCCGCGGTCAGGGTTTCCACAGGCTGGGATGGCAGCGTCTGCTTCCAGGAAGGAAGGTAGAACCAATCGGCCATATCGCCTTTGCGCTCCATCGTATTATTGATGAACGCCTCTATTTTTGAGCCCGCCTCCTCCGCCACAAAACGCATCTTTTTAGGCTCAATCCAGTAGCGTTGGCGCTCGAAAGGATAGGTGGGCAGGGGAATGCGCAAACGCCGCTCATCTTGCCACAAGCTCTGCCAGGGGACCACCGCACCCGCCAGCCACAGCTTGCCCAACATCGCCAGGGCCACGCTCACA
>DATGMF010000079.1:0-252672 GCA_035293765.1 Ktedonosporobacter sp. | reverse complement strand
TCGCACGCTCTTCGAGCCCGTGCTCGCCGCCTTGAGTACATGAGTCTCTTCTTCCGTTGGAACGGTTCTTTTCGCTTACGTTCGCACCTATGGGGCACTGCCCCTTGACCCCCTCTTCTTCAGAGAAGTAAATAGCCCTGTTATAGGTGTTTGCCCACTCGACTATACCCCTTCTTTCGTGTATAATTGGGCAGAAATGTGTCGAGACGCTCATCTGTACGATAACACGGAGGGAGCAAGCGCAACTAGAGAATAGCAATGGCACACGATGGCATTATTATCAAGGAAAACATGCTCGGAGAGCTGCAACGCAATGATCTTTGCGGACCGCCGAGCCGGGAGTAAGCAACTATGCCCAAGAAATCTTCAACTGCGCGTAGTGGAGCGCAGCGCAATAGGCCAAAGGCGCAAAAAAATATCGAACTCGTCCGCCCTGTGATCAAGCGCCAGGAAATCGAAGAAGAAGAGCAAGAGGCCGAGCCACCTGCCGCCAGCGTATCAACGGCAACGGCAACCGCGTCTGTAACACCTGCGGCCCCCGTAATTCAGAAAGAGAAAACCGAGACAAGAGGCAGCGCATCCGAACGCCTGGCTGCACGCCGCCAGGCCGCACAAAAAGCGCAGCAGCGCAGCGCGGCAACGCTCGTTACGCCAGAGCATTTCTCCTATGTGCGCAGAGACCTGATCACGATAGCAGTGCTGGCCGCAATCATGTTCGGCGTTATCATCGTGCTCTACTTCTTTCTTGGTGCCGGCATCTGAGCGCATAAAAAAAGAGGCACCGGCGATCTCTTAAATTACTGCCAGTGCCTCACGTCGTGATCCGCCGGGCGCGCGGTAGCTCTTCACAGAGCCAGATAACGTTGCCCGGTTTAGTGAACGAGGGGGCTGGTGCCTAATCCCGCGGGAATCCCATGCCGATAGGCCGCCGGGATCGTGACTCCCAGGACCCGCTGCATCGCCATGGTATGGCTACAATCACCCCAATCATGGAAGAAGCGACAGGTACAACTCCACTCACCATCGTCGAAGGTCGTGGTATGCACATCATTCTCGCCGTGGAACTTGGCCTCGAAGCGAGTAAACTGTATACGTTCCGGTTCCTCCGCGTAGCGTTTGGCCTTTGCAATTTTGCTGATCATACTCGAGTTCATCGCCGTACTCTCCTTAAAATCTAGCAACCACTTCGTCTCCACCAATTGTCTATTGTATACACATGAGCAGCTTACTTCTTACGTGTCCGTAATCATAAGCATACGTGGAATCTTTCCAGGAACTTGTAAAGAGCGAGCTCATCCCTCCTTTCCTCATCCTTCAAAATACTGCCTGTTTGATGACTATGCTTCGTGGAACAGTTGCCCAGAGCATAAAGGACAATCAATGGGCATGGGAATGAGTGCAGTATAGAATGCTAGAAAGTAATAAAAAACACCGGGGACCCTCTTGCCCCAGTGTATGCGTTGTACATAAAGTGCTCACCACAACCGTCCGCGAAGATTTCTCCTGTGATGTTGACGAAACTGAGCACATAAGCATATCAACCCTCACCCAGCACAAAACCGAGCATGAACGCCAGCATCGCGGGAACTTATTCCACAAGCTCCAAATATACTGGCCCGCGTATCCGCACTAAGGGTATCTCCTACTGTTGGAGATGATTATACCACAGAGATGGGCGAAAGTCCACCCTTCCAGCCAATCAATCTCAGTACAATGCATATTGTGATTTACATGTTAGGGGTAACAAAGCTTACCGCACCAGGGTATTGGTTAAATACGGCGATGTAAACATTGTACGTTCCCCCGCTTGCTTGCCAGGCACAGGGAAGAGCCGCGCGGAAAGCGGCTTTTGCAGGCGTAGCGCCAGGGTCGCCACATCCAGTAAAAGGTGCGCAATGCTTTCAACCGGATAGTCGCCGGGGAGAGGAATGGTATCCAATCCGGTGCCACAGATAGCCGAATATAACAACAACTGATGCACATTGACCGCGCCATCCTCCCAGCGCTGTCCCAGTACCGCATCCTCCAGCACGGGCAGCATCAGGCCGCAGTAGCCACAGGTGGGCAGTCCGGTACTTTTCAGAGCCGCCGTCAGAGCCGCCACCACCGCCAGCGTGCCGGGCGAGCCAAAGCGACCGAAGCCGGCGTGTTCTATCGCGGTAATAATACTATCTTCGCCCAGTGGAGCTGGTGAAAGATCAATGCCACCAAAAATAAGCTGCTGCTCTTTTGCCAGCCCTTGCCCCAGCGCCACGATAGGAGTGGCATACTTTACCAGCGCATCTTTTACTCGCAGCGCAAGCTCCAGGGGAGATTGTTCCGCACACAGAGCTTCTGTGATGATTCCAGCTCCTTGCAGACCGATGGAGAGGCTGCCAGGGCCACTATGGTATGCAGTTGGAAAGAAGGGGCAGCCAGGCTCAACGCGGGCCAGCATGGCAAAACGAAAATTGCCGAAGCCTTCCGCCGTTTCCTGCGCCAGTCGCTGCATTATCCGCGCGGTTGGCAGAGCGGCCTCGGTCCGCAAACCAGATCCTACATTCGCTATCTGCACAGTAGCGTTGAGCGCGCTGGTGGGAATCAGCAGATCCGCGATCAGCTCCAGCCGTTCCAGGGGAAAATCGGGCAAGGTCGCCTTCGCTGTGCCGAGCGAGCAAAAGGCCAATCCGGCATCGTCCAGCATGCGTTGAAGCTCTTTGACGTAATCGATCATCGCAGCGGACGAGCAGTCGGCAAGATCATCGAAGATCGGGCGCGTTGAGAGACGGACGGTTTGTACTTCATAACCGGCCTCGCTAAAGCGCGTGCTGGCCTGCCGAAGTATGACAGCGGCCTGCTGAATGGTTGCGGAGGAAAGCGGGTGAGGATCGGCGACGCCGAGCGTAATCGTGCGTACAGGTGGAACAGGCATACTCTTTAGTACCTCTTTTCTATGCTTCTCTGGCAGCTCCGTTATGCTGCTATATAGCATATCTCACCTACTGCATCGACACAACTGCCCACTTGACGAAATTCTGTTCTTCCCGTACACTTCCAGCAAGAGCAACTTGGAGAGCAAGACAATGGCAACGCATGACGTCAACAGCCAGGATGAGGCGAGACGAGGATGTTTTCTCTGCTCGCTCGACCCTAAAAGCCCGTGCAATGAGAGCCAGCTTGAAGGGCGTATTGTTGCCGCGCAAGAGCGCACAATCGATGGCACAAAAATATCGATTGTGCTGATCGATACGGGCACCAGGCGGGTCGAACTGCATTTTGCGGACCCATACTATCGCAGCCTCGTCAGAGAACTCAAGGCTCTGGGCGACGTTGTCGGCAGCTATAACCTGACGCTGCGTGTCTACCATCTCCCCCACGCGCCATCTATCCATACAATTAGAGGAAAAGAGCGCCATTGCTATCACGCCAACGCCTACACCCTGGCGGTGCTGGAACCCGATATCCTGCTCAATATTACCGATCTTAACATGGCCGAGTATTGTCCGCGGCAATATATGCTTAATCGCCTCAGCCCTTCGGTCATGTCGCCGGCGACCATCCGCGGCAACCTGGTCCATCACTGCTTTAAAGAGCTGCTGAAAGAGCATAATAAAGGGAACATCAACATACATCAAGCCGACGCGATAGGTACGACAGGGAGAGCAGATGTTGTGGACGTATCGGAGTCGCCGCTGGCGATTCTCCATCGTCATCTGGAGCAGGCCCTCCACTTCAACGCTATCGAGATGGCGCTGGTCAATATCTCTCCTGATGCGATGCGGACCGATGTGCTCCCTCATCTTGAAAGCCTGGCGCGCTGGTACGAGCGGGAGAGCGCGACCCTGTGGGATATGCCCTCGGCCTATGCCGATGATCAAAACAGAGATGCACAGGGCGGTAATCAGGTGCGCGCCGAGACATTTCTGCTCGCACCCGAAATTGGCCTGCGCGGACGCCTCGATCTGTTCTGGCAGCAATCCGGGCGGCAGCGCCTGCTGGAATTAAAAACGGGCGGGGCCAGCGGGGATCTGCCGCGACGCGAGCACCGCTGGCAGGTTTACGGCTATCACGCGCTCCTGACCGTGCGCCGCGATTCTAAGATGAAGCGAGCGCTCGCAACCCTCCTCTATAGCGGCACACCTGGGAGCGCACAGGCATTCGGCATACCCGCCACCATTCGCGAGATCCAGCGGGTGAATGAGACTCGCAACAGGCTGCTCCTGAGCAGAGTTACCAGCATTGCGCCCGCGCCACCAGGGCCGTCGCGCTGCACCAAATGCGCCATGCTCAAACAATGCCAGCACGTCTCCTCCCTGCTACAATGGCAGCCGCCAGAGCCCGATCCAGGGCCAATCAGCGCGAATGACGCGCCCGCTGCGGAGGCGAGAGCAAATAGCGCGAGCGCCAGATTAACAGCATCCGACGAAGAGCGCACCTTTTTCGCGCACTACTATCACTTATTGCAAATCGAAGGACGCACAGGCGAACAGCAGCAGGCGCTGCTCTGGAAAACGCCCGTCACGCAGCGTATTGAGCAGGGAACGGCCATCAGCGGGCTCAGGCCCCAGGGGGCACCGCGAGAGGTCAAAGACGGCTGGGAGCAAACGTTTTATTGCCTTAATACCTCTGAGCTGCGCGAGGGAGACGAAATCCTGCTGAGCAACGGCGATCCCATCACCGGCGAAGTCGTGACCGGCACCATCATCGCCATCAGCTCCGAGCAGGTCACCGTCTGGACGCGCGAGATCATCGCCTATCCCACACTCATTGATCGCTATGATAACGATCTGGTGCATGTGCGCACGCTGCAAAATCTGCTGCGCTGGCTGGACACCGAGCCGCATCTGCGCGACCTTATAGCGGGGCGTATCCGCCCGCGCTTCATCGCCAGAAGTCATCATCGGCGAGCAGATTTTAACGCCGAACAGAACCTGGCTGTTGAGCGCGCCTTAGAGATGCAGGACTATCTTTTAATTCACGGCCCCCCCGGCACCGGCAAGACCAGCGTAATCGCGGAGATCGTCAAACAGCTCAGCCTGCAAGGTCAGCGTATCATGTTAGCCGCCTTCACCAATCAGGCAGTTGATAACATGCTCAAGCGCCTGGAAAAGGATGGGTTCCACGATTATTTGCGCCTGGGCAGCGAGCGCAGCACCGATGACGCTATTAAACATCGCCATTTCAGGCAGCTCATCGGCGTCCTGGACTCCTCACAAACTCAGGAACACGCCGCTACTGCTCTGCCAGTCTCTCATTCTGAGGGGATACGCGAGCTACTACAAACTGCCCCCGTTATCGCTACTACCACCGCTACCTGGTCGTCAGATAAATATATTCCTCAGGCGGAGAACCTGGAAGAGATGGGGCTGCATTTTGACGTTGCCATCATTGACGAAGCGGGCCAGCTCACCATACCCGCAATTCTGGGCGCACTGCGGTTCGCCAGACGTTTTATCCTCGTCGGCGATGAAAAGCAGCTCCCTCCCCTGGTGCTAAGCAAAGAGGCCGCACAGCGAGGACTCGCAGACTCCCTCTTCAGCACCCTGAAGCGACTTGACAATGACTATATGAATGATCATCCACTGGAGATCAGCGCGTGCGTGTCGCTGCGAACGCAGTACCGCATGAACAGATGGATATCGCACTTTTCCTCCACGGTTTTCTATGAAAAGCTGCTGGTCGCCCATGAATCGGTGGCACACCGCAAACTTGCACTCAGCCAGCATCCATCTTTTCAGAAATACCCAGAGCATATTCAGAAGGCGCTTGATCCAGCGTTCCCTCTGGTTTTCCTGGATGTGCATGATGAACTGGCGGAAGTTGGAGGGAAAATCAGCATTGCCGAGGCTCGAACGGTTCGCGATATCGTAGCGGAGCTTCTTGCGCGCGGCATTGCGCAGCAGGACATTGGCATTATCGCACCGTATCGCGCTCAGGTAGCAACGATCCGGCGTCATCTTTTCAGCCACGCTCCCGAAAGTGGGTGGCAGGCGCTGCCAGTCGATTCGCCTCTCAGCGTCGATACCGTTGATCGCTTCCAGGGCGGCGAGCGCATGGTCATCATCCTCTCGTTTGCCACCACCCAGGAACCGGAGACGGGGAGCCAGAGGCGAGAATTTCTTGTCAACCCCAATCGACTCAATGTCGCATTGACGCGGGCGCAGCGGAAATTGATCCTGGTCGGCTCGGCCCCTGCGCTCGAACATCTCCCCATCTTCAGTCGTCTGATCACCTATTGCCGCAGCATGAATACCCTGGTTAGCTGTCAGCTTCCCCAGGCGACTATCCGCTAAAGTGAGAGCTCCTCCGTAATGGGCAATCTTTGCCGTGCAGGGGATAAAGCAAGGGCCTCCTGGTAGCGTCGATTGGATGACGGCAGTCCGGCAGGGAGTGGCATAAGCTCTTTAGCGCCATGCGCATGGAATCCTTTGAGAACACCTTCTGCCGCGTGATATAAATTCATAGCGACAAAAAATGGACCGCTGGCCTCGTGATAGTGATTACGCAACTGTTCCACGCCCAGGCCGGTCAGCACCAGTATCGCCTGAACCCCGGCGGCAAGACCGGCGCGGATATCCGTGATACTATCGCCGACAAAGACCGCGTTGGTTAAATCGAGGTTTAGCTCCTGGCGCGCGCGTAGCAACATCCCCGGTCGCGGCTTGCGACACACGCAATGCTCATCCTTGCTGTGAGGACAATAATAGATTTTTTCTATCCGACCACCTGCATCCACAACTTGCGTTAGCATGCGCCGGTGGATCTCATCAACCGTTTTTGCTGATAGAGAGCCTCGCGCCACTCCAGCTTGATTGGTACAGACAACGATACGATGACCGGCGCGGGTCAATTGTGCAATCGCCTCAAGCGATCCGGGCAGGAAACGGAACTCACTCCAGCTTTTCACATAATCTGGCCGATTTTCATTGATAACGCCATCTCGATCAAGAAAAATAGTCGTCACACTAGCCCCCCTGTTGCATCTCCACTTGACTTCTTAGGAGTCGAAGAGTATTCTCTCTCTAAGAAGGCGGCGGGAGTCACTGTTCATTCTCGACCCGCTTGAGGATACTGAAACTATCGTCCAAAACGCGAAGCAGTAAAAGCGGCATTACTCTTTCGCAGCGATCAAGCTTCTTGAATAGTCATCAGCCCCTTCTTCATCGCATAGATGACCACCTGCGAGCGGTCATAGATTCCAAGCTTACGATAGATATTGCTGATATGGTTGCGCACCGTTTTTTCGCTAATCGAGAGGGCGCGCGCGATCTCTTTGGCAATCATCCCTCTAGCCACGAGCAGCAGAGTTTCCATCTCACGCGCAGTCAGACCGTCGTTGCTCTGATCTCCCTCGATGTGTTGTTTCTCCAGCAATTGCATCATGCGCATAGTCACATCTGGCGCTGTAACCTGCTCCCCGGCATGGACCGCCCGGATAGCGGAAGTTAGTCCGGCCACTGAAGTATCCTTGAGCAGGTAGCCATTTGCCCCTGCCGCCAACCCCTCCAGCACATAGCCATCAGCGGTAAACGTCGTCAGGAGGATAATGCGCGTCTTTGGCAATTCCGCCTTGATCTGACGCATGGCAGCGATCCCATCCATCTGGGGCATCTTCACATCCATCAACACCACATCAGGTAGAAGCTGCCGCGTCAATTCAACGCCCTCAGCTCCGTCAGCAGCGACGCCAACGACCTTAAAAGCAGGCTCCAGCGCCAGCATACCGGCGATACTCTCGCGGAAAAGACGCTGATCATCTACGACGAGCACGCGAATACAGGGATTTTGCCCGGCAATAGCATCCGCACCTGTGCGCGCAATAGCCATATCCTCTAAGGGCACCGACATACCATACTCCCTTTTCTACTCTACATACATTGTACATCGTGATACACTTCTAAGGGCAACCGCGAGGGATTGCCCCTACCCATTCATCCTGCCGTATCCCCGCCCTTCCCGACCCGCATCATCGCGTCCGTGTGATCGCCCTGCTGCCTCCATCATCGTGCCAATCCTGTAGGATTGCCCTGCGGCGGTGCCCGCGATGACGGCGTATGGGTAGGGGCAATCCCGCGGTTGCCCTGCTCGCCTCCGATAACCTCGCCCTACGCTGCGACGTATGGGTAGGGGCAATCCCGCGGTTGCCCTGCCCACCTCCGATAACCTTGCCCTATGCCGGGCCGTCCCTACGGGGAGAGACTTTTCCCCGCATAATTTCTTCATGTACATGCAAGCGGGATTGACACACCAATACGCGTTCCCTTGCCCGGCGCGCTTTCGAGCGTAAGCTGCCCCCCCAACAGAGCGACGCGTTCACGTAATCCGATCAGCCCCAAGTGGTAGCCATCCTGCTCCTGTTCAGAAAGATATACATCGGAAAAAGGGGATAGCTGCATTCCCACGCCGTTATCCTCTATACTGAGATGGAGCCGATCTTCATTACAAAAAACAAATATATTGATATGTGTTGCGCCTGCATGTTTGCGAATGTTGGTAAGGGACTCATGAATAATAGCATAGAGGTTAGTGGCATACTCATATGGGAGGGGGGCAGGCCAGCGATCACATGTATATGTTATGCTGTAGCCAGCATTGAGCATTTCGGTCAATAGCCCCTGTATCGATGCTTCAAGATCAAATTCAGCAGGAGAGTGCTCGCGTAAACCGGCAAGCACCTGGCGCATAGAGGTCAGGCTAGCACGCGCCAGTTCCTGCCATACCTCCAGGCGGTTTGTCAGCTCTGGGCCCGTTTCTCCTGAAGTCAGACGACGCGTACGAGCGTATTCCAGATCGGCAATAAGGGCGGTCAATGATTGCACAACACTATCATGGAGCTCGCGCGCAAGGCGACGACGCTCCGCCTCTTGCACAAAGCGAGCCGCAGGGGAACCTCCCACATCTAACATCTTCACACATCCTCCGATTGCCGCCAGCTACCCCCTCACTTTCCCTACCATTACCACGGCATATCGCACACATCATGTATACGCTGTCTCCGTTAATTTTGCATTGAGAGAATGCTGTGATGCAGGTTGAGATATCTTCATCCCCGAGAAGAGTTCTCAACCGCTCAGCTTTGCCAGCATATGACTTTGACAATCGCCGATTCCTGGGCTATATTACAGAGGAATGTATTTCCTAGTGATTGACTCGGATTAAGCAATAAAGAAGGACAGGCTATGGCAGAAATTAACGAAGCAGAGGTGATGGACGCTCTGCGCGAGTGCTACGATCCAGAAATACCCGTCAATATCGTCGATCTGGGACTGGTTTATGGCGTTGATATTAACAATGAAGAGGGCAACGTCCACGTCACGATGACGCTGACAGCTATGGGGTGCCCAATGGCCGGGGAAGTGATGTCGGAGGTCGAAATGCGCGTCGGGGAAGTGGAGCACGTCAAAAGCTGCAAAGTCGATCTCACCTTTGACCCTCCGTGGAGCCCGGACCGCATGACGGAAGATGCCAAATGGGAGCTCGGCATGGTATAAACGTGTACGTAAACGGCCACCGTCTGCTAGACGCCCGACGGTGGGTATTTGCGCACTCTTCTCTTTGCAACCGATGTGGTTGCATGCTATACTACTTTCACCAAATTACGAGGTGAAAGAGATGGCAATAGAGGAACAAAATAACCGCGATCTTCGTGCAACTCTTGCACTGAGTCAGGAAGAAGCACGCAATGGCACAACGCGCACGCTGACGCTCTCCGGGGGACGCTTTGTCACCGTGACGATCCCTGCCGCCGCTTATGAAGGGCAGGTGATCCGTCTGGAAGGGCAGGGACAGGCTATTGGAGAACAACCCCCAGGAGCTCTGATCCTCACTATCGCCATTGCATCGCCAGAAAACTCCAGCCCTCCTGTGCTGCATGAAGACGCCAACAGCGCCACGCTCCTGACCCATCTCCCGCCTCCCCCTCCACCATCGGGTGCGCAATCATCCTATCCGGGAGTAACAACGGCAAACAGCTATCCCTATTCCTACTATCCTGCTCAAGGAGAGCCCCAATACTATCAGCAGCAGCAGAATTACGGTCAATATGGGCAGCAAACGCCATATACAACCGGTGCCCCTTACACTCCTCCCCGGTCAAAACGACGCTCACCGGCGCTGATGATAGCCCTGATCACACTGATTATTCTGGTGCTGGGCATCAGCATTCCTATTTACTACATCAATGTTTTTGTTCCACAACAGATTGCCGCTCAAGCTACCTCAACGGCTGTCGCTAAAGTCGCCGGCACTGCCGCAGTTAACGCTACCAGCACCGCTCAGGTGGTTGGCACGGTACAGGCGCAGGCCAGCGCGACGGCAACGGTCATTGCCGGTCATCAGGCAAATTATGATCAGATTACCAGTGGTACTCCTGTGCTGGATGACCCTATGCAGAACGCCACCCTCTACAACTGGGATACCGGCACCGGCTGCGCTTTTACCAATGGCGAATATCACGTCACTATAGCCCAGAAAGGGGTTTTCCTCTACTGCTCGGCGGAAGCCACAAATTACAGTAACTTTCTCTATCAGGTCCAGATGAAGATCATTAACGGTGACTTCGGCGGCATCATCTTCCGGGCCGATACCACTAACACAAGGTTCTATCTGTTCCGCATTGGGCAGGATGGCACCTATGATCTCTACTACTATCCAGATAAAGAGGGTAATCACGCCAAAAACCTGCTTTCGGGCAATAGCTCATTGATCGTCACAGGGGCCAATCAGAGTAACCTGATCGCAGCCGCGGCCAATAATAACACGATAGATCTGTACATCAATAAAAAATATCTTATCAGCGTTAACGATTCCTCCCTCAACTCCGGCAAGATCGGCGTGATTGCGCAAGGCGGAGCCAATGCCGCCGATGTGGTATACACCCATGCACAGGTCTGGACTCTGTAAATGGCTAATAGAGATATGACTATTTTGTGATTAACTTGGCAGAAATGTGGAAGCATGATATGCTAGAAACTGGGCATTCACCCTTTACGGGCAGATGCAAGACCTGCCCTTTTATCAGATAACACATATAGCAATTGGGACTGGAGTATAAGATGCAGCCGTATTCGTCGTCTCCTCAGCCTTATCCACCATCATACCCATCAAACCTACCAGGCACCCCGCCACTCGCTCCTTTCCCCAATCCAAAACAGGTACAAAAGAAGCCAGAACTTTCCAAAACTGCCCTTATTTCCCTCCTCGCGCTGCTGGTATTAATTATGTTCAGCGGCTTTGGCTTGATCTTCTACGCATCGGTGACACGACCGGCCCAGTTCCGCGCTCGCGCTACAGCGACCACCCAGGCTATTCAGACCGTCAATGCCCAATCCACGGCAATCGTTCATGCCCAGGCAACCGCCGTAGCCAACGCCACAGCGACCGCTCAAGCCCATGTCCAGGCCACGGCGACGGCGCTGCAAAATATCTATAACCAGGCTACCAGCGGCACACCGGTTCTGGCGTCATCGCTGGCTTTTCAGACGGGCTCAAACTGGGACGTTTACGACGCGGTGGGCGGCGGCGGTTGTGGCTTTACGGGCGCGGCTCTGCACGCCAGCGTTTTTCAGAAAAGCTACTACGTCCCCTGTTTCGCGCATGCCACGAACTTCGGGAATATTGCGCTGGAAGTGCAGATGAACATCATTCAGGGGGATGAGGGAGGACTGATTTTCCGCGCTAACGATGTAGCCAATCAGTTTTACATCTTCCGTGTTGGTCATGATGGCACCTACAGCCTCCTGGTTACCAGAGATAATCAGCACAATACGCCCATCCTCGACGATAAAAGCGCCGCCATCAAGACTGGCTTCGGCCAGACTAATCTCCTGACGGTGATTGCTCAGGGGAGCACTATTTCCCTCTATATCAACAAGCAATTTGTTGGCAGCACTACCGATGGCTCATATGCCAGAGGAGAAATAGGAGTTTTTGCAGGCAATGGCGGTCATCCAACCGATGTAGCATTCAGCAATATCCGCGTCTGGACCCTCTAAACCAGCGCTTTCATTCCTCCTTTCACTTATATAAATACATGCGGATATAAAAATTCTTTTTAGATGGAATATTATAATAAATCTATAAAAAATTTGTAAACAGGATCATGATTGCAAGTAGAATCAGGAGGGAGTATGGCGGAACGCATTGGTCAGCAGTTTGGAAATTACCGCCTGGTGCAGCTACTGGGAAAGGGGGGATTCGCGGATACCTATCTGGGTGAACATATCCATCTCAAAACATTTGCTGCTATTAAAGTACTTCAGACCCTATTGGGGCAGCCCGAAACAGAGGCATTCCACAACGAAGCGCATATTATCGCCAGGCTCAATCATCCTCATATCATCCACATTTTAGAGTTTGAGATGGAAAACCACACACCATATATCATTATGGAATACGCCCCCAATGGGACGCTGCGTCAGCGCTGCCCACGAGGGAGCAGGCTTTCACCCACCACCGTCCTGACCTATGTCAAGCAGATTGCGGCAGCTTTACAGTACGCCCATCAGCAAAAGCTGGTTCACCGCGATGTCAAACCGGAGAATATGCTGCTGGGACGTGACGGCAAAGTGTTACTCAGCGATTTTGGGGTGGCAGTCATTGCTCAGACTCAGGCGCAGAATCTCGAAAATATCGCCGGGACCGTGACCTATATGGCGCCAGAACAGATTCAGGGCAAACCATGCCCGGCCAGCGATCAATACGCCCTGGGTATCACTGCCTACGAATGGCTCTGCGGATCGGCGCCCTTTGGAGGAACCTATAGCGAAATAGCCCTTCAGCACGAGTGCGTCTCCCCGCCTTCGCTAAAAGAGCAAATATCAGCCATCCCTGCCGCAGTCGAAGACGTTATCTTTACCTCTCTAGCTAAAGATCCGCGCCAACGCTTCGCCAGTGTCGAGGATTTCGCAGCCGCTCTGGAGGAGGCTTGCCAGGATCTTCCTCGTAGCAAGTACCCCACAACTATCGTCGGCACCGATCCACAGCTCTATGTGCCAACAGAGATCGCTCCATTTCCACAGTTACAAGCAGCGCCCATTGCCGTTGAGGTGATACCACCTCTTGATCAACAGATCCCTTCCCAGCCATCGCTCAACGCAGATGCTGAATCTCTGCCGATCTTTTGTGATCACAAAATCTCCGACGAAGCTCTATTAATGTCAGAGCAGCACCCTCACTTCCTGCGGTCCCTTTCCCACCTCTCTAACCAGCAAAGTTCAGCAGACCCGCTACCTGTACCAGGGCAGGTGGTACTATCTACCTCCTTACCCTCTTCCCCCCATAACCCTTATGCTCTGATCCTATCTCCTGGCTCTATCAACCGTCAGGTCCCGGTTGATCAGCAGTTCATACCACCAGGCATCCATCCTTCCTCGGCAACCACACGGAAAGCGTCGCCTCCCTATCGCATGCATACTTCCATAGAAGCAAAGCTGCTACTTATCTTACTAACAGTATTAATTATTGCTGGTAGCGGATTTCTCTATTTCTCCATCTCCTACCAGACAAATCTTCTGCACGTTCAGGCTACGGCAATTGCCGGAGTCAGTATTATTAGCACCATACAGGTCAGAGCAACCGGTCCAGGTCAGGTGGCAGCGACGGCTCAACCACATATCAACGCCGCAATCGCCACCCGGACGGCCTTGCAAAATACTTATGCTCAGGCGACTGGCGGTCTCCCGACTATCAACGATCCCCTCTCTGACCCGGATGATTTTGGCTGGAGTAACGCCCAGCGGATCGGAACGTCGGGCCGCTACACCGGTAGCTGCCAATTTACCAATAATGCCTATCGCGATGAAGCCTTAGCAGGATATCTTATCAATTGCATGGCTGCGGAGACCTATTTCAGTAATTTAGCCTACCAGGTAGATATGACTATCATTAGCGGTAATTCTGGGGGCCTGGTTATTCGTGCTAATGCCAGTGGCTCAGGCTATTACTTTTGCATTAGCGTCAATGGTGCATATTTTTTAGAAAAAATTGCCAGTAATGGGTATGGAAACGTTAGCCAAACGCTGCTTGCCAGCGGTAGCAGCCCGGTGATCAAAAAAGGCTACAATACGACGAATCAGCTTGCAGTAGTCGCGCAAGGGCAAAATTTATACCTTTACACGAATAAACAGTACATCGATAGCGTCAGTGACGCCGGCTACTCAAGCGGCCAGATAGGAGTATACGCCAGGGGCAGCTATTATAAAACCGCGATCATCTTTCGCAACGCTCGGGTATGGAAATCATAATAAGGGGCAGGTAACTGGTACCATGAATAGACAAGTTATGATATTCTATTCTATATTCTAGCACAAAAGCTACTGATGAGAAATTACGGTCAGGATATACTATATGCAGCCAGATCAAACATCCCAAAAAGAAACCGATCTATCTACCACAACTGTAGCTGCCAGGGAAGAGGTTTCGCCCTCCGCCACAACGGAAGTCATGAACGCTCCCACGCATCTCCCTCCAGGAGTGCCAGCAGTGTGGCCCCCGGTGCAACGGGATTACCGGCGACGCGAACGTCTGCCCAGAGTGGTGATGGCGCTGCTTTCCGCCCTGGCGCTCTTGCTACTTATAAGCGGCCTGGGGTTGATTACCTATAGCACCACCACCCGGTACACCGGAGCAGTTCGTAGAGTCTCCACCGCTCAAGCTGTGGCAACAGGCAATGTGATAGGCACGGCACGGGCACAGCAGAATGCAACGGTTCAGGCCGTGAATACCGTGCAAGCCGGCATTAACGCCACCGCCACCAGCGTAGTGAATCAGGATGTCACGGCAACCGCCTCCGTGATTAACGCCACCGCCACGGCGAGCGCGCTCAACGATCTTTACCAGAAAGCCACCAGAGGAACGCCGAAATTTAGCGATCCGCTGAGCAGCAATAGCGCCACCAGCCTGTGGACCGAGGGCAGTTCGGTCAACAACGCCGGCTGCGTTTTCGATAATGGAGCCTATCATGCCCGCGAAACGCAACCAGGCTTCCTGCAACCCTGCATTGCCAGAGCTACGCAATTCAACAATTTCGCCTACCAGGTGAACATGACAATTGTCCAGGGCAACGAAGATCAGGCCGGGCTCCTCTTCCACGTCGATAGCTCCAATCAGGCATACTACTTTTTCCATGTTGGCACTGATGGCAGCTACGCCCTCGACGTTTACGCCAGCAACAATCAGGTGAGCACGCTCATACAGGGATTGAGCTCCGTCATTGCCAGCGGTCAAGGCCAATCAAACCAGCTCACGGTGATCGCACAAAATAATACCTACTACCTTTATGTCAACGCTCAACCGATAGCGTCGGTGAGCGATAGCACGCTGGGCGCAGGGAAGATCGGGGTTGCGGTGGTCGATGTCGATAATCCCATCGATGTGATCTTTAGCAATGCTCAGGTCTGGCCCCTGTAAAAACGCACGCTAATGCAATAGCGGCGGATAAACGCTTTCATATCATCAGTGAATTTGAGATGCAATGAGAAGCGGCCTCCCGGTGAAATCACAGGAGGCCGCTACATGCTAGCTGCTCAATGAGCGGCGGCTTGTTTTGGCTGGTAGCTGCCGACTTCGCTGCGGGAGCTGATGGTGAGGCGGTTCCAACCGTTGATGGTGACAATCGCGAGCGAGAGATTGACCAGTTCCTCATCGGTGAAGTGAGGCTTGACGCGTTCATAGAGCTCATCAGAGACCTCGTTTTCAGCGATCAGGGTGAGAGCCTCGGTCCATTCCAGAGCGGCTCGCTCACGTTCACTGTAAAATGGCGCCTCTCGCCACGCGGAAACGAGATAGATGCGTTGCTCGCTTTCGCCAGCCGCCCTGGCGTCTTTGGTATGCATATCGAGACAATAAGCGCAGCCGTTGATCTGCGAAGCGCGTATCTTGACGAGTTCGATCAGCGATCTTTCCAGGCCGCAATTTCTCACATACTGCTCAAGCTGGCTCATCGCCCGGTAAGCTCCAGGAGCTGCTTTAGCGAAGTCAAGACGAGTGGTCATAAGTGGAATTCCTCTTTCCAGGCTATTCTTTGAAAACTATTTCTCCTCTCTCTATTTTATCATCTCGGAAAGGTTAGTGATTATCCCTCTAATCCCTTCCTGATCTCCTCCTGAATCACCTGTACCGCGTCCTCCAATGGCACGATGCGGCTCTCCTTCTGGGTACGCAGCTTTAGCTCAATGCCGCCATTTTTCAATGAACGCTTGCTCACGACGGATCGCAGGGGTAGGCCGATCAGATCGGCATCGTTAAATTTCACGCCTGCGGTCTCAGCACGATCATCGAAAAGCACTTCCACATTCTCGGTTTGCAGGTCGGCGTAAAGCTTCTCGGCAATAGTACCGATTTCTTCTTTGTCGAGGTCGATCCCGACCAGGGCCACATGATAAGGAGCGATACTGAACGGCCATATGATGCCCTTCCCGTCGTGATACTGCTCAACCGCAATTGCCATGATGCGACCAATGCCGAGGCCATAGCAGCCCATGAAGATTGGACACGGGCTGCCGCTGATATCGAGGTACGTCGCGTCGAACAATTCCGAGTACCGCGTGCCGATTTTGAAGATATGGCCCAGCTCGCAGCCTCGTAGCAGGTGCAATCTGCCTCCACAATGTACGCAGGCCGAGCCTTCGTATGCCGAGGCAATGTCTTCCCAGACATCTACGCGAAAGTCACGCGGGAAATTCGCGTTTTTGACGTGATAATCGACCCTGTTCGCACCAGCTACGAAGTTATTGCCCTGTTTTAGCGAGGTGTCGGCAATAATCAGGATGTCCGTGCCTTTGTTGAGCGGCGATGTGTAGCCCGCGACGATGCCTGCCTGCTCTAGCTCCTCCGCTGTGGCGAGATGCAGATCGGCGGCAATGATGCCTGCGCGGCTGATCGCGTTTGAGAGCTTGACCTCGTTGATCTCCAAGTCGCCGCGTATAATCGCCAGCACCATTCTGCCGCTGGCAACGTAGCAGACGGTCTTGATCGTTTTTGCCTCAGGGACGTTGAGGAACGTTGCCAGTTCGCTGATCGTCATGCAATTGGGAGTATGCACTTCTGCCAGTGACTCTTCCGGCTCGCTATCAGGTTGGGCGCGCACAAATTCGGCCTTCTCGCGGTTGGCAGCATAGTCGCAGCTATCGCATTGCATGACATCGTCTTCACCTGTCTCGGTCAGCGCGATAAATTCCTGCGAGTCTTTGCCGCCAATGGCTCCGCTATCAGCGTGGATTGCGATGAAGCGCAGGCCGCAGCGATGAAAAATGTTGTGGTAGGCGTAGCTGATCTTCTCATAGCTGAGATCGAGCCTGTGCTGATTAGCATCGAAGCTGTACAGGTCCTTCATGAGAAATTCGCGCGTGCGCAAGAGGCCGCCACGGGGACGCGGCTCGTCGCGGAATTTGACCTGGATCTGGTAGAGCATTTGTGGCAGGTCGCGGTAGCTGCGCACAAATTCCTTTGCCAGCAGCGTCGCCACTTCTTCGTGGGTAGGGGCGAGCACCATCTCACGATCTTTGCGGTCGGTCAGACCAAACAGAACCGAGGCATAGTGCTCAGCGCGACTTGGTCCTCCGCTGACTGGCCGCTGCTCCCAGATGCCCTTAGGCTGCATGACAGGCATAATGACCTCCTGTCCGCCCGCGTGGTCCATTTCTTCGCGAATAATCTGCGAAATCTTATGAATCACCCGCGCACCCAGAGGCAAGAAGCTGTAGATCCCTGAAGTCAACTGGCGGATAAAGCCTGCGCGCACAAGGAGCTCCTGATTGCCGCCTTCGGAAGCGCGCGGCGCCTCGCGCAAGGTCGTCGTGAGCAGTTGTGAGATGCGCATAAGTTTCCCTCCCCTCTTATGTGCATGATGAACAAATGAGTTGGTAACACCCCTCTGTGGCGACGAGCTCAAGCGCGTCGCCACGGGAGATTGAAAACTAATACGATCTGGCAAAAACGGCTTCGCAGGTTGCCGGTTTGCCGGTATAGAAGGCTGTTCCCTGCACGCCTCCTTCGGGCTGGTCAAAGGGGATGACGCGCAACGTTGCCTTCGTCTCTTCCTTGATTGCCAGCTCTGCCGCGCTATCGGGCGCCCATTTGACGCGCACAAAGCCGCGCTTATCGGCGATGATGTGTTTGAATTCTTCGTAGTCGTCGGTGTAGTAGGTATTCTTCTCGCGAAACTCGACGGCACGCTGGAACAGGCCGCGCTGGACCTCTTCCAACAATGCGGGCAAACGTGTATCCAGCACATCGACGGAGACGGCTTCTTTGGCGCGATTGTCGCGGCGCACCAGCATCACGTTGTTGTTCTGGACATCACGCGGCCCGATCTCCATGCGCACTGGCACGCCGCGCATCTCCCACTCGTTGAATTTCCAGCCCGGCGTGTTCTCGCTCATATCCACTTTGACGCGTACCTTGCCCTTCAGCATCTTCTCTACCCGCTCCACCATCTCGCTGACGGCGGTGCGCTCATGCTCTTTGCGCCAGATCGGGACAATCACGACCTGATAGGGGGCGACGCGCGGCGGCATAATTAAACCCGAAGTATCGCCATGCACCATAATGAGGCCGCCGATGACGCGCGTGCTCAGCCCCCAGCTCGTGGTGGCGCAATATTTGCGCTGCCCGTCGGCATCCAGGTACTGGATATCGAAGCTTTTGGCGAAGTTGGTGCCGAGATTGTGGCTGGTGCCCGATTGCAGCGCCTTGCCGTCGCCCATCATGGCCTCAATCGAGTAGGTGCGTAGCGCACCGGCAAATTTTTCGTTCTCGCTCTTCAATCCTGCTATGACCGGAATGGCAAGATCTTCTTCGGCAAAGGCGCGATACACCTCTAGCATAGTGCGCGTGCGCTCCTCCGCTTCGTCGATGTTGCGATGGGCGGTATGGCCCTCCTGCCAGAGAAATTCGGCGGTGCGCAGGAACAGGGTGGTGCGTTTCTCCCAGCGCATCACGTTGTTCCACTGATTGATGAGCAGCGGCAGGTCGCGGTAGCTCTGGACCCATTTAGCGAAGCTATGGCCGATAATGGTCTCGCTCGTCGGGCGAATGGCGAGCGGCTCCTCCAGCTCTTCGCCGCCTCCACGCGTAACCCAGGCCACTTCGGGCGCGAAGCCTTCGACGTGCTCGGCCTCGCGCTCAAGAAAACTGCGCGGGATCAGCAGGGGAAAGTAGGCGTTAACAACGCCTGTTTCTTTAAAGCGCGCGTCCAGCAGGCGCTGCACGTTTTCCCAGATGGCGTAGCCGTAGGGCCGGATGATCATGCAGCCGCGCACCGGGGCGTAGTCCGCCAGCTCGGCTTTGCGCACGACCTGGTTATACCAGGCTGAAAAATTATCTTCCTGGTCGATAATGTCCTCTACATACTTTTCTGTTTCTGCCATGATTGTGCTATCTCCTCTTCTTAAGGTATATGAATAAAACAGGCATAAAAAAACTCGCCCCTGCGAAGGACGAGATTATTACCCGTGGTACCACCTTTTTTGAGCTGTGCGACGCAGCACAACTCCACTTATGCGGTCTCTTTATATTCCGGCACCGGGCGCGATAAATCTGGCCCCTACAGGAATCGAAGAAACCGCTCCTCCTGCTAACGGTGAGGGGCCGGTCAGCTTCTCACTGACGCTCCCAGGTGGGTTCGACATGGTATCCATCGCCGACTTTCACTCTCTCGGCTCGCTTTTTGACGACTCCCCCGCCTACTGATCCTGGTCCGCGCGTTCTCTATGTTCTGTTCATTGTGCCAAGAATACACTATAGCGCAAGATGTGTCAAGGTGGGGATCTGCCCCTGCCATCCCCTATTTGGGTGATAAAAAACCTGTTAGCCTTGTTTTTGTGCTCAGCCCACTGGTACTACGTTTATTTCAGATGTAGACTTAATAACGTTGTGTACTCTGGTTATATTAGTAAAGTGGAGCAAGCACATGTATAACCGCTTCCATCGTAGTGCCTTCGCTATCCTTGCCTGCTGCCTTGTCTTACTACTGGCCTCCTGCGCTTTCCAGCCCTTTGACACAGCGACGGGGCAGGCATCCGGTCCGAACTCCCAGGTCTCAACGCCCCAGCCCACTACCACCTCCACGACTGCTCCGCCCCAAACACAGACCGATTGTCCGCCACCGGGGACCAATCGGGCAGCGGTTATGGCTCCTATCGCCGCGGGAGCCGATCAAAATGTTGTGTACGCGTTCAATTCAGGTCAGAATGCGCCTGTTGCCGGTATTTTGCGGCGCTACGATGTCACCACCGGCGCTAAAATGGATATTGTGAGTATTCCTCAGGTGGCGCTGGGAGCCGCTCAGCTTTCAACCGATGGGCAATGGGTTATTTTTGTCTCGCGGGTTACCGGGCATGCAGCAATCCAGTTGGTGCGCATCGATGGGCAGAGTTTGCAGACATTATATTGCGACGATCAGACCGGCATCCTCCAGCTCCAGATGTCGCCGGACCAGCAGACGGTCGTGTTTACCAGAAGCGGCGCCTCCTCTGGCGTCTACATGTTTCATCTCGCAGTGGATGGGAAAATTACAATGGTTGCCGGTGGCTCTTTCTCGCTCGTGACCTGGCTGGATAATACCCGTCTGTATGCTTTATCACCAACCCCTCAGACAACGCTTCCGTCAAATCTGGCGCTGCTTGATACGAATAAGCCAGGCCAACCCGCGAATGCGTTGCCCCTGATCTTCACGCCTGCCTCCGCCTGCGCCAGCTTCGATAGCAGTCTGGATGCGACCAAGCTATACTATAGCCAGTGCCACACGGTAGCGGCGACCGGCCAGGGATCGAGCAGCATTGTGGCTCTGCCTGCTATGGGTAGGGGAACGCCGAACACGATCTACAACAGCGCCACCCAGGCGGTGACGACGGTCCGCGTCGCCTCTGCTACCATGCTCCTGTTTCTGGTCAAGAATCCTCCTCCCGCCAGGCCCGCTCCGCCCGGCACGCCGCCAACCAATGGGCTATGGAGGGTTAATGTCGATGGCACCGGACTTACCCATCTTGTCAACATAGGGGCAGGGCAGAATGCTACGCTCAATGAGTATTCACAATATACCTGGTCCAACGTTTCGCGCGATGGTAAGCTGTTTGTTATCAAAACTATCGATCAAAACGGCGCGCAAACATTGAGCTTTGGAGCTATCGCAGGCGGCAATGCCACTGCTTTTGCCCGGGTTGCGGCAGGCTTCGGCGGCGTTCACATTATAGGCTGGACCAGACTATAACAATCGGTGATAGCCGGTTTCTATAAGGAGACAATGCGGGTTTTCGCTTTCTGATTATTTTGCTCCAGGCGTCGGATGGCCCACAGATACCAGGTCGCGAAGGTGCGATAGGGACGCCACAGCTCGCCGCGCTCGCGTGCCTCCTGTTTAGATGGGCGGGCAGGCAACTGATAGGCCACACGCATACCTTCCAGAAAGCCCAGATCATCGACGGGCAACACATCGGGTCGGCCAAAAACAAAGATAAGACTCATTTCAGCAGTCCAACGGCCAATGCCTTTGACGGCGGTGAGCTGGCTGATAATCTCTTCGTCTTCCAACTCGTGCAGGTGCTCCAGTTGCAGTTGGCCCGAGTGGATATGCTCAACGAGGTTGCGAACGTAGTTGGCTTTGGGGGTTGAGAGCCCCAGGCTGCGTAAACGCTCAAAATCCACCAGCCACAGGTTTTCAGGCGTCACCCTGCCCTCTGGCAGAGCCGCTTGCACGCGAGCCATGATCGCATCGGCGGCCTTGACCGAAATCTGCTGCGAGATGATAGCATCGACCAGGGCCGTGAAGATATCAGGATCGGGCCGTAAGGTGCATGGCCCGACCCGTTCGATAGTTGCACGCATAATGGGGTCGATATCGCTCAAGTATGTGGTGGCGGTGGCAACGACGGTGGTAAATGAATCTTGCATGGATACATCTTTCTTCGCTAACAATACCCATTAACCTGTGCGGGTAGTATAGAGGAAAGAAGAACATTTGTCCAGCATGCAACCTCCTCCTCTCTGATGCTTTCTCCAGATTCATCTTCGTATTTATTAGTATTTAATAGGTATTAACTCTAGTATAAATATAGTATTTAATGCCTACTCGCTATCATATTTGAGAACCGCTCTGGCATACTTGACAGTGGAGAGGGAGCTAAAGAAGGCGATGGTATGAAATGATTTCGGAACCACCTGCTCTGCCACAGAACATTCCTGCTGATGAGTTACGGTTCCCCACTGGAATAGAGTAATGACCATATTTAGCTCTTATCATCCTTATAATGGGAGTAGTATATCGTTCTCCTTATAGTGAAAGGAATAGTCTTCTGTGACTATACATTCATGGCGGCTGCGCGGGATTGCAGCCCTTAGCCTTTTGCTGGCTCTTACTGGTACTTTCCTTCTTTTTCGTCCAGCCGGTGCCAGCGCCCTGGCGGTAGATTTGCAGGCACGATCCTGGGAGCACACTTCGAGGATCACGCAGCAAGAGATACAGAACGCGGCACCGGTCCCAGATCCCCACGCTTTGACCCAATTGACTCAGGACGCTTCTCAGGCCGGGAAGCATAAGATCGCCACCATTCCTTTCTGGTCTTCTTCCTTCGATTATCAGGGGCAAACCTACCCCTTTAGCATGGTGGGGAAGGACCCGACGAAGGGCTCATCCCTGAGCGTGGTGCCTGTTTTTCTCATTCCGATAAAGCTGGTGCTGGCCGATGGTTCGGTCTATGATGGGTCCACAAAGGCCGATGCCGTCGTCGACTCGCCCCTCTTCCGCTTTGCCCGCTTCGATAGCGGCTTCACTCAGTATGGGGACGCCATTCAGCGAGCGGAATTCTGGAACTCGGTATCAACAAAAAGTTCATTCTACCATGTCTGGCTGGCTCCTCCCTTGCTCTTCCCCACTTTGACGTTGAACGTCCCGGCGGACAAGGGCCAGCTCCTGACGCTGCGTTCCGGTAAGGTCGTTGCCGGCATTGACATTAATTATCTGGACGATCAATTCCAGCAGTATATGGCGACCAATCATATCTCGCCCTGGGCGTTGCCGATCTTCCTGACCGCCAATACATTCGGGGTAGATGGCGGGGCCTGCTGCATCGGCGGCTACCACAACGCCGTTGAAAATAGCAACAATACGGCGATCCAGACCTACGTGTATGCGGAGTATGGAGACCTGGGCCTCTCGACCACCAACCCCACGCTCTTTGCTAATACGGACGCGCTGAGCCACGAGGTTGCCGAATGGCTGAACGATCCGTTTACCAACAACGAGACCCCGGCCTGGAGCGTGCCTTCACAGCCTCAATATGGCTGCTCGACATTCCTTGAGACTGGTGATCCGCTTGTTGGCGTTGGCTTCAATGTGAACGGCTATCACCTGCAAGACGAGGCTTTCTTCTCCTGGTTTGCGCGCCAGAATCCTTCGCCTGGTATCGCTGGGAAATATACCTATCTCGGCTCCTTCGATACCTTCTCACCCGGCTGTTAGCAACAGCTCACCTGAGAGAACCACTTCAGTTGAAGTGGTTCTCTTTTTTTCTGATACTCTGGCAGGAAATTGGCACGAATCTGTAAAGGAGATTCACATCCTATGCTCTATAGTATCTTTGCAGAACTTGCAGTACCCTCAAGCGGGTCGGATTTGCCATCAGATCCTGCCGCCTCCTTTAAAGGGAGTATAGGCATCAAAGCTAAAAATGTCAGGCGAAAATGCATTTAGTGAGAAGCGAGTTAGGAGCACAGGGATGGAACAAAGATGTCCTGGTATTGAAGAGCTACTGGAGCAGAACGAACAATTTATTATTTCGCAGGCCCGAGAGCTAATGCGCCGCAATCCACATATTGCTCATGCAGACGTGCTGGACTTGGAGATAGATGAGCTGATCCAGTGCGTGCGGATTAAGTTCTGGCAGGTGTTGAAGGAGGGAAGGCAGATTGAGTATTCCAGGGCGTATATCAAGCGCATCGTGTATAGCGAGTTCGTTGACATGCTGCGCCGCAAAAAGCCGCAGCGCTCCTTGCCTCTGCCGGTGGATGAGGAGGGCGAGCTTTACCAGGGGAATATGCTCATCACATCGAGCGAGGGCATGGCTGATCCTGCGGAAGTGGTGGAGCAACAGGTCGAGGCCGAGATCTGCATGAGCGAGGTCGTTGAGGCCGTGATCCGCCTGTCTGAGCGTCAGCAGCGCGTGATGGTCTGCTCGCTGCGGGATCGCGTAGACAATCTCGCGCAGCTTGAAGACGCCTTTGAGCAACGCCATAAGAACGTGGCAATGCTGCAATGGCCGGTAGAGAAATCGGAAAAGCAGCTCTTGCAGGCGTCGCTCTCTTCCGCCCGGCTCAATGTTTTAAAGTGCGTTAAAGATGTGTTCCTCTATAAAAAGTCCGTGGCTCGCCTGAAACGAGCATCCTCGCTTCTGCCGCCTGCTTTATAGCGTGTGAGCATTTCAGCAGATCATCTCTCTGTGTGAAATGCTCTGCTTCTTGATCTGGCAGATATACGTTTGTGTTTTCTTATTTTTCGTCCAGTGTCGTACAATGCTATGGGACTATGCGCGTTAGAACACACTGGAGAAAAACATGTCAGACACACAGGCACAGCACGAGCACACGAACCGTCTCATCCATGAAACAAGCCCGTACTTGTTGCAACATGCACACAACCCGGTGGACTGGTATCCCTGGGGTGAGGAGGCATTCGAGAAGGCGCGACAGGAAGATAAGCCTGTTTTGCTGAGCATTGGATATTCTTCCTGCCACTGGTGTCATGTAATGGAGCGAGAATCCTTCGAGAACGAGAAGATCGCGCAAATCATGAATGAGCATTTCGTCTCAATCAAGGTGGACCGCGAAGAGCGCCCAGACATCGATAGTATTTACATGCAGGCAGTCCAGGCGATAACGCAGCAGGGTGGGTGGCCGATGACCATGTTTCTGATGCCCGACGGACGCCCCTTCTATGGAGGAACCTATTTTCCACCTCAGGATCGGCACTATGGTCAACAGATGATGCCTGGCTTTCCCCGCGTGCTTTTGAGCATCGTCCACGCGTACAGGCAGCAGAGGCAGGAGGTTGAGGAGCAGGCCACCCAGATCGCGGATTATTTACGCCAGAGCAGCGACGCACCCCTACGAGCCAGAAGCGTCAGGCCGCGCGGCGGGATTACGTTAGATCTTCTAGGAACAGCCAGCCAGGGGATTATCGCTGATTTCGATTCCCGGCACGGCGGTTTTGGCGGAGCGCCCAAGTTTCCCAATGCAATGGCATTAGAATTTTTGCTGCGCGTCCACCTGCATCGCCGCAAGGGTGAGCTTAATTATGGCAGAAAGAAAGATGTGCCAACCGAGTTGGAGGTGGTAGAATCCTCGCTGCACCATATGGCAAACGGCGGCATTTACGACCAGTTGGGCGGCGGTTTTCATCGCTACTCGGTCGATGCTCAATGGCTGGTGCCCCACTTCGAAAAGATGCTGTACGATAACGCCCTGCTCAGCCGTCTCTACCTGCACGCCTACCTTGTGACCGGCGATCCTTTCTATAGTCGCATCGTGGAGGAGACGCTCAATTATGTCGTGCGTGAAATGACCGCGCCGGAAGGTGGCTTCTACTCCACGCAGGATGCTGATAGCGAGGGCAAAGAGGGCAAGTTTTTCCTCTGGAGCGCCGACGAGATCAAGGAATCGCTGTTGCCCGAAGATGTCGCCAATTTTATCAGCTATTATGGCGTGACAGAGCGGGGGAACTTTGAGGGAGAAAACATCCTGTATGTGCCGGAAGACGCGCAGGAAGTAGCCAACAATATGCAGATCAGCCTGGAGGAGTTGCAGGCGTCGCTGGCCCACGGTCGCGAGATACTTTTTAAGCGGCGCGAGCGACGGGTCAAACCAGGCCGCGATGAGAAGATACTGACGGCCTGGAACGGCCTGATGCTGCGCAGTTTCGCCGAAGCGGCTCGTTACCTCTCCCGTCCCGACTATCTCCAGGTTGCGATCAACAACGCAAATTTCTTGCTGGAGAAGTTGCGCAAAAGCGGGCGTTTGTTGCGTACCTATAAGGATGGTCAGGCCCGCTTGAATGGCTACCTGGAAGATTACGCCTTCCTGGCCGATGGCCTGCTCGCGCTCTACGAAGCCAGCTTCGACCCGCGCTGGTTTGCCGAGGCGCGCGCTTTAATGGATCAGGCCATTGTGCTTTTTGCCGACGAGAAAAACGGCGGCTTCTTTGATACCGGCAGCGATCACGAGGAACTGGTCAGTCGCCCGAAAGATATCATGGATAACGCCACACCCGCGGGCAATAGCGTTGCCATCGACGTGCTCTTACGCTTAGCGGCCTTTACCGGAGAGCAAACATATCGCCAGCGGGCCGACGACTATCTGCGCTCTATAAGCGATATTCTGGTGGAGCATCCCCTGGCCTTCGGACGTATCATCAGCGCCCTGGACTTTGCACTTTCATCGAGCCAGGAGATTGCCATCATCGGCGATCCGCACGCTGCGGACACGCGTGCATTGCTAGAGGTTGTCAACACGCGTTATCTCCCCGCAAGTGTGCTCGCCTGTTGCTCGCCTGACGATACAAGGGCAATGCAAACGGTAGCGTTGCTGGCTGATCGCCCGTTAAAAGAGGGTCGGGCGACAGCATACGTGTGTCAAAACTTCGCCTGCCAGGCCCCCGTCAATACGCCTCCAGAACTTGAGCAATCGCTATAACAGTAGCAGAGGCCAGGAGCTATGGAGCTCCTGGCCCCTTCTCCCAACAGCAACCGCGCCGTAGGAACGAGCTCATAGATTTGAACAAATGAAGCTGGGAATCCATCCCGTGGCACCACCGTGGCGACGAGATTGATCGCGTCCGCTTCAGCGCCCATCCTTCCCCTTCTTACCTTCCCAGCCGCTCAAACTTCGTAGGGACCCGGTGAACCGGGTCCCTACGAAGGGCGTTGCAGTCGTAATGGGACGGAGGCGAGGACGGGCGCTAAAGCGGACGCGCTGAATCGGGTCCCTACGAAGGGCGTTAGTGCGCAATCGCACTGGTCTTTTTGTGTGTCTGTTCACTTTTTCTTAGTTATCTATGGCATTGTGCGAGGAAGGGGAAAAAGGTATTCTGGTGTATAGATACATTGCAGTACCCTCAAGCGGGTCGAGATAACCATGAATTCCCGCCACCTCGCTTGAGAGCAGTATAGGCATCAAACACGTAGATGTCAACCGGAAGAGGAAAGATGGGACAAATGACACTAGGAAAGACTGTCAGGGTTCGGCTATACTGATAGAATAATAGGCGTAATGGCGAATGTTTGAGATTGACTTGACTTTTCATGGTCAGTTCGTCTAAGCTACGTAGTGTTGGGGGAACCTGTTCTATACCAAAAATTGCTATTCTCAGTTGTGGCCTGTCAAATCTTCCACCGTGTGACCATTTGACGAGAAAGTGTGAGGTGAGGCGACATTATACGTTTAACTTAGCAAGGGAACGTAAAAAAGTGAGCTGGAGCATTCTTTGGCCTGGAGGCTAAAGGGGAAGTAGGTAAAGAGCAGTGGGTATTAGAATGGATAAGCGGCTTGATGAGATGAGCCTGGCAGAGCTTACCAGGTGTTGCGCTCAAGAGATGAGCAAGTACCGCCGCAAGGAAATATCGAGCGATCAATATTGTCTGGAAATTCTGCGCCGGGCGGTGGTGCTGCGGGATGATCAGGCGTGGGCTGTGTTGCAGCAACAGTTTAATGAGAACATACGTTTATGGTTAGCCCGCCACCCCTACCGGGAAACGGCCCTGCGCTACGAGGTCGATCAGAGCTATATAGACGATGCCTTTCGCCGCTTCTGGCAGGCCATCAAGGACCAGCACCTGATATTTGCCACCCTTGCCAGCGCGCTAAGCTACTTACATCTCTGTTTGAACTGTGCTATCATGGATACATTACGGGCGTATTCCCGCCCAAAAGAAGAGCCAATTCCTGATTATATGCAAGGGCATTTTGAAGGGCCAGGTATTGAAGACCGCTATCATGAGGAGGAACTCTGGGAGGTTATCGAGTCTCTTCTGCCGGGTGAAAAAGAAAAGCGTCTTGCTTACCTGCTATTTTATTGTAACCTCAAACCGCGCGAGATCGTACGCTATTGTGCTGCCGAATTTAGTAGTGAAGAAGAGATTTACCGCCTCAAGCGTAATATTATGGAGCGTATTCTGCGTAATGTCGATAAGATCCGCTGGAAACTTGATGGTGGCAAGTAAGGCTATTGAGGGTACTGCTCTTAACACTGCCCTTCCGAAAATGTCAGCAAAGTGGGATGCGAAAATTGACATGTCCAGCGTTTATACAGCAGTCGAGGTGAAGCGCGATGTCACAAAACTGTGTAGGACATGGCGCTAAGAAACTATTCAATGACGAGGGATAGCTTATGATGGACTGTGTACACGCAATGGCTCCCAGTGACGAGGAACTTCTGAAGCTTGCGCTTGATAATGAGCCGTTGTTACAAGAAGCGAAAGAGCACCTTGCGGGTTGCTCTATTTGCCAGCGGCGGCTTGCTAAATATCAGAATGTTGATACCTTTCTCGTTTCACGACTCTACCGGAGCCGGTGTCCAGAGGCTACAGAGCTGAATCACTACTGCGCAGGCATGCTGCCAACGGATGAGGCCATTGATATTGCGCACCACCTGGAACTTTGTCCACTTTGCACCAATGAGGTTGCTGATATCCGCAAAATCCTGGCAAACTTCGATCCTTTCCCAGAAGCTGAGCCGCTGTTTGCTCCACAGGTTGCTATTCGGCGCATTATCGCCAGCCTGGTTCCCTGGCAGCCTCAATTAAACTTGCGCCATGAGGTATCCGCACAATCGACATGGCCGCGCCAGTATCGAGCCGAGTCATTAAACCTCTCCCTGCACCTCTCGCGCTCCAGCAATGGAGACATTATGCTGCTGGGCCTGTTTACCAGCGCCCGACCGGATGATAGCGTGGATGCCTTTCAAGGCGTGCCGGTCAAGCTCTATCAAGCCTCCGCTCCATCGCTCCCCTTGAACGGGCTGTATAAAGAGAAAGAGGCATTTATGTCAACCGAGGTTGATGACCTGGGCAATATCGCCTTCATTGCTGTGCCTGAAGGGGAATACGTAATGATCGTCTGCCTGCAAGAGGCGGAATTAGTGGTTGAGGGGCTGATCATCGAGCGTGATTAAATAGATAGCTATCTTTTGTCGGTTAATGCCTGTCTCGTACGTTAGTTCATTGGGGGGACTGACCTATCGCGAACATGGATAACGAACTATTTTTGCAACAATTGCGCGAACTACCCCTCGAAGAGGGATATATTTACATCCAGCAGCATAGTGGCGAGCTGACCGATCTGGCTGCTTTTATCAGCCTGCTCAAAGGCGAGGCGCTCCATCAGCAATATGTCCATCCCTTTGTGTCGCTCAAATTGGCCGAATTGCTCATCTTCTTAGGTGATTTTGTGCAACAACCGCTTACTCGTGCCCTCGGTCTGGCGGCTAAAGGCAGTGCATTCTCCGCCGTAGGCCAGGAGCAAGCCGCGATGGATTGCCTGGATGCTGCTGGAAGACAGTTTCTAGAACTGGGTGAGGAGACCGAGTGGGCGCGCACCCGCGTTCCCTGGATTATTTCCTGCGCCTGGTTGGGTCGTGTGGATGAGGCGTTAGAGGAAGCGGCTCGCGCGCGTGAAGTGTTTTTACGCCGGGGGGAGCTCTCCTGGGTTTGTGTGACCGACCATAATACAGCAGTGATTTACTCGCAAATCGGGCAATATCAGAAAGCGTTAGACATTTATGATCGCACACTAGCTATTTATCCCACTTTGACTGATCGCGGCGAGACTTTTATTAAGCAGGCGATTGCGATGGTGGAATGCAACCAGGCCCGCAATCTGATGTGGCTGGGTGATTTTGAACGGGCTTATCATCTTTTCCAAAAAGCTCAAGCCAGCTTTACTGCTTTGGGACAGGTAGAGACGGTGATTAAAGTCGAGGGAAGTCTTGCCGATCTAGATTACGTTCAGGGATATTATGGTTCTGCTTTGCGCCACTACTATCAGAGCCGCGATAGTATTGTCCAGCATAAACTGGATAACAGCATGCTTGCCCGCACTACGTTACAGATAGCCAGTTGCCTTGTGAAGTTGAATCGGGCGCAGGAGGCTGCCAGACTCGCTGCCGAATCCGTTGCTGTCTATCGACAACTGGGCAATTTACTTGATACTGGAGAGGCTCTATGCAAATATGCCGCCACATTGATAGCCTCTAATAGAGCAAAAGAAGCAGTCAAGATCCTTGATGAAGCCTCGATGTTGTTTAATCAAGGAGGGTTCACTCATCATGCGACATCGGCCTCGTTGCAGCAAGCAGAACTCCTGCTGGAAATGGGTGAGGCGATGGCAGCCTATGACAAAGCCGCTCAGCTCAAAAAAATTTTTGACGCCCAGAATCTTGTTGCCCGCTCGGCCCAATCTTGTTTAGTCATGGCGAGCGCGCTGGTTGAAAACGTGCAGCACAATAAGCGCAAGGAAGAGCAGGAACAGCACAGGGCGTTGTTCCAGGAAGCAACCACCTTATGCAAACAGGCAGCAGCAATGGCCGGGCAGCGTAACCTGCAGGAGCAGGGGTATAAGAGCCTGTATCTGTTGGGGCAAATTTCTCTCATCCAGGATCAACTCAACGAGGCCGAACAGCATTTTGCGGCTGCTATTGAGCAAATCGAACGTATTCTCGAAGATCTGGTGCATGATCTGAAACCCTCTTTTTTGCATACGACCTGGGTCGTCTATGAAGATATGATTGCCCTGTGCCTACGGCAGGGAAAAATTGAGAAAGCTTTTAGCTATCTTGAACGTGCTCGCTCAACGGCATTGCGGCAGTATCTGAATAAAACTGAAAAGAAGCAGGAGGAGGATGACGCTTCTGTTGTGTTGCGGGCAAAAAATGCCGCCGTGTTGCGGATACAGAGCGACCTCAGCCTGTGGCAGCAGACTTATCATCAATATAGCGCTCAACTGGCCTCTCTCGATCCTTCTGCGTCTCCGTCGGTTGATAGCGCGGTCCTCAAGGCAGAAATCCACCAGGCCGAGGCGAAAATCAGTGAACTATTTGAGCGCTTACATCTTGCCCAGGTTGAAGTTGACCTTGATACCAATACTGTTCGTGGAGAAAAGGCTTCCCTCTCAATGGATAACTCGCTTGAGCGAGAGGCCATTGATGTTGCTCAGTTGCGCCGCTATCTTTCGCCGGGTCAGCTTCTTCTGTCTTATTTCCTCTACAAGGGTCAACTGGTTATTTTTGCGGTTACTGCCGAGAGGGTGTTTCTCCATCAGAATCCGCAAGGGGGAGCTTTGCTGGAACGCCTGCTGCCGCCGCTCTATGCCCACCTGGAACCCAGGGGATGGCCCGACCAGCAGCAGCCTCCACAGCAGGCCATTCGTGGGTTGTTGCAAAAGCTTTATCATCTGCTCATAGCTCCGGTGACCGATTTTCTACCCCATCCCTCCGGGTTACTCATTATTGTCCCCTACGGCCTGCTGCATCCTCTGCCATTTCACGCACTTTATAATGGTTCGCGCTTCCTGATTGAAGATTTTCAGGTAAGCTATCTACCAACAAGCAGCTTGCTGGCTCATCTGGATAAGCCTGGAAATAGTCATGCGGTTAGTCAACCACTGGTATTTGGCTATTCAGGGAACGGCGAATTGCAACGCGCGCTTGACGAGGCGAAAACCGTGGCAGAGATGATGCAGGGCCGTTGCAGCCTTGAGGAAGATGCTACTATTGCCCGTTTGATAGAGCAGGCTCAGGGCAGCCCCATTATTCACCTGGCGACACATGGACAATGCAGGCTGGATGCTCCCAATTTTTCCTATGTGCGCCTGGCTGATGGTCCGCTGAATGCTATCGACGCCTTTAGCTTGAATCTGGAGGACTGCGAACTGGTGACGTTGAGTGGCTGTGAAACCGGTCTGGCGCTCAGCGGAGGCGGCGATGAGCAACTGGGCCTGGGCCGGGCCTTTCTCGCTGCAGGCGCCTCCTCGCTGGTGATGAGCCTGTGGCCCGTGGAGGATAGAGCGACAAGCGACTTAATGACGCAATTTTACCAGCGCCTTCTGAGCGGAGATAGCAAAGTGCAGGCGCTACGAGCTGCACAATGCAGCTTCTTGAACCGGGAACCCGCCAGTTACAGACACCCCTACTTCTGGGCTGCGTTTCGCCTCGTTGGAGAAGTGGGTCCTCTCTCAAGTGTCCTCTGAATAAAAAAGTGAACAAGCCATATTATAGTAAAATCGATCCGCGAAAAATTGCTGATCCCGACGTTAAGATGTTGACTTAATGAACTCTCTACATCCATTAGAGGACCTGGAGGCGAACATGCAAATGAATCCGCAAAAGAATCAGCAGGAGACATATGCTCCCTGGTGGAGCAAAATGGTGGTTTACTGGTTGGAAGATCAGGTGGCGATTACTTTCCTCTCGGATCTGCCCCTCGCGGCGGAAAAATCGAACATCATCGCTTCTCTTAACTTGGATGGCCTGAACAGGTTTCTGGGCATGAATGGCTACCGTTTAAGCTCTTTCGGCGAGCATGATGTGCGCCATATGATGAAGACAGATGCAGCAACTGAGGCCGCAGCACTTGAGCATAAAGGCAAAAACGGCAATCTGAACAGTCTGTTAGGGAAGCATCTATTTTTACACCCCTCCGGCCAGGGAACGCTGGTCAAGTGTTTTTTCCACGTTGAGCAGACGGCTGGCTACTCCATGTCCGGCTCACCCGTAATGAGTGGCATGGGAGCTGGAATGGGCGGCATGTATGCCGGAGGGGGGAGCAGTATGGGGATGTCGAGCGCGGTATCGGCTGTAGTGAACCTGATTAATAGCAATCGTGCCGAGCTAAAGCGGCAGGCGCAAATATCGATTGTGTCCGCGTCGCCCAACTGGCTCTGCGGAGGCACGCCCGTTGGTGGCTGTTTGACGCACGGTTGCCCGCTCACGCCACCGGTGCCGGTTGAAGAGCTCTCGCCTCTATGGCATATCACCTTGCCTGCTCTCTCCTCCACCATGCAGGAGAAGACGGGGGCAGGCGTGACCGTATTTGTGCTGGATACCTTCCCTGAGTCCGCACAAATTATCGAGGCGGCACAGCGAGCCGGAGATAATAATCTGCTGCTGCAAACCATTGTCGATCAGATCAATGGCGCTTCCCCTGCGTTCATCTTGAATGACCCGGATATATCGCTGCCGACAATTCTGGATACGGACAACCCCGAGCAGCCCGCAACGGGGCGCGATATCTGCGGCAAGCTTTCCGGTTATGATGTGAGAGACCACGGTTTATTCGTTGCTGGAATCATTCGCGATATTGTGCCCGCCGCGACCATCGAGTGTATCCGTGTGCTCAATAACTTTGGCGTTGGCACGGTCAGCGTGCTCGTAGAGGCACTGGAGACGATTCATCATCGTATGTCTCCACTGGACCCGAATACAGGTAGAGAGGGCGATCTGTATAACAAGCCGGTCATCATTAACATGAGCATGGTGACGATGCCTCACCAGGAAGAAATAGTGCAACTCTGGTCGGCTAACGGCTTCTCGAACGAGGTGAAGGTGACCGATGATACTGAACCATTAAAAAATGGCCTGCATGCGATCATTCAGAGCCTCTCTGCCCTGGGAGCCGTCATCGTCAGTGCTGCGGGCAATGATTCGGATGTTCGGCAGTGCTTGCCGCCATCTCATCCCAACAGGATGATCGTCTCCACTCAGCGCATGCACCCGCGCTATCCGGCGGCCTTCCCCGAGGTCATCTCGGTCGGCGCGGTAGATGGCAATGGGCACGCGGCGCTATATAGTAACGATCCGGTGGGGGCCGGTTCGATGCTGCATAATGGGGTGGCAACCTGGGGCGGCGGCATTCCGACGCCGATTTTCCCCGTCGCCGGACCCTGCGATCCCGCGCCCGAGGATTGCGCCCCCTTCGATGCCGACTGCATGACCAGCGTTGATCTCACCACGATAGATGCCCTGGTGGGCGTCTACACGGCGTGTTGTTATCCCTCGCTTTCGGTCGATGATGTGCCTTCCGAGTACAGGGCGCCCAATGATCATGGCTGGGCCTACTGGTCCGGCACATCCTTCGCCACGCCGATCATCAGCGCCGTCGCCGCTCGCCTGCTTGAAGAGCTCAGCACCAATCCCACGACGAGCGAGTACCCCGATCTCTGGCATTATCATGTCATGAGAGCATTTACCAGTTCCGCGGGGCAGAGTCAGTGGCTAACAGGCAAGGGGCCGTTGCCCTTAGAGCCGGAGTTTAGCCGCGATGCCGGCGTAAACATAGGCGTACTCGCGGCCCGGCAAGAAAAGATAGTGGAGACCGACGAGATTCAGGCTAAACGAGAGCGAGAAGCCATAGTCTGACCACCGGAGCGCAAAGGCTTTTCTCTCAGATAAAATTGTACAGACAGCAGAGGACCGTGAGCAGACGAGGATGTCTGCTCACCGTTTTATGTTGCCTGTAGTTAAGCATGACAGTTCCACGCGATGGTATGGGTATTGAGCGGCCCCACAAAAAAGAGGGTACCCACACCACAGCCACTGCGCCGTATGGTCACGGTTATCCGTATGCTCTGTTGCGGCCCGAGTACGCCACCCGCAGGACTGAAGCTCGCGCCAAAGTTAGAGGAGGCAGACCAACTCATATTTTGATTGGTCGATAGATTGGTCACCACAGGCTGAGAGCAGAAGAAGAACGTGGCATTTTGAGTACAGGTACTTCCTGCAATGAACATTGATGCTGGCGTCAAGCCCAGGATAGCTGGCGACGGCGGGGGCGGCGCTTGTGTTGGCGGAGGCGCTGGTACCGGCGTGGGAGAGGGCGTTGGCGTCGGCGTGGGTGCAACTGTGGGCGTGGGAGTAGCCGTTGGCGTTGGGGTGGGCGCAACTGTGGGCGTAGAAGCTGACGTCGCCGACGCCGAGCCACCGCAGGCGGTCAGGATACTACAGGCAAGGATAACGCTCAGAATAGTAATCATCATCTTGATGCGCCGCCCGCGACGAACGGACGGGCATGAAATGCGAGCTGTCGGCGGGAAGGTGGTAGAGCGCACCATTTCAATCCTTTCTTAACTAAGCATGACAGTTCCAGGCAATCGTGTGGGTATTGAGTGGTCCTACAAAAAAGAGGGTACCAGTGCCACAACCCCTGATTGGTATGAACACGGTGATACGCACGCTCTGTCGCGGCCCGAGTACGCCACCAGCAGGGCTGAAGCTCGCTCCAAAGTTAGAGGAGGCAGACCATCTCATATTTTGATTGGTTGATAGGTTGGTCACGACTGGCTGAGAGCAGATGAAGGTCGTTGCTGTCCTGTTGCAAGTACTCCCTGCAATGAACATTGATACCGGTGTCAAGCCCAGGATAGCTGGCGACGGCGGCGGTGGAGCCGGTGTTGGAGGCGGTGGCGGTGGCGGTGGCGGCGGTGGTGAAGTTGGAACCGGTATTGGTGTAGGAGTCGGAGCAGGCGTGGGTGTGGGCGTAGGGGCGGGAGTGGGTGTATCGGTAGGCGTAGGGGTAGCGACTATGACTACTGAGGTCGGCTTAGAAGCGGGCGTCGTTGCTGGTGCAGTGCCACCGCAGGCGGTAAGAATGCCACAGACAAGGACTACGCTCAGGATGGTGATGATGATATTGCTGCGATGCCCGCGACGCACTGACGCGCACTTCATGCGTGTTGGCGGCGGGAAGGTGGTAGAGCGCACCATTTCGATCCTTTCTGATGCAAAATTGTCCTGAACGATTTTGAACGACTACAAAGGTAATTCACCTGAATAATTCCTGCTACACGCTACGAAAAACAAAAGCAGCCACTATTTTACAAGGGAGAAAACAGGTTTTAAAGCCTTCAAAATATATATACGTAACGGGTTACTGTTCTAATAGTTGAGATAACGCCTGCTTAGTTTCCTAAAAAACTGAACAGGCGTTATCTTTCATGTATTGCTGTTATTATAAGGAGAATGACTTACTTACGCGTACCACCCGTGAAGAGTTGCAGGAGACCCAGAAGAATGCATGCGCCGATGAACGATATAAAAATGCTACCACAGAAGCGAAATGTGCCTAATTCTAAGATGCTTGCTAATATACCACCGATCACCGATCCAAGCAGACCAACAATGATATTGCCAAAGCAGCCGAAGCCGCGACCCCGTACAAAGTACCCGGCCAGACTGCCCGCGATCAACCCGACAAGCAGCCAAGCAACGATATTGCCCGGTTGCAATATCTGGCCGAGATCAATAGTTCTGATGACGATCATTTATGCTCATTCCCTCTTTCCCGTTAGCTTGAGCCGCAGCCAGGTTCTGCGAACATCCACTATGCTACCTTGATATACGCAACGATCAGGCAATGGTTGTGAAGAGAGAAAAGGGCACAAAAAGGATGGCCCCGAAGGACCATCCCTCTGCTAGAAAACTTTTGAAAGCAAATCTACAGCTTATAAAGTGCGGCTTCTGCCACGACCGACTGCACGCAGAATGGCGATCAGGATACACGCGCCGATAAAGGCAATCACGATGCTGCCCCAGAACCCGAAGTTTGCATCAGGGGCCAGCAGATTGGTGAGCAAGCCACCAATGAAAGCACCGACGATACCGACGATGATGTCTCCAATGATCCCATAGCCGCCGCCACGCATGACAACACTGGCTAGAAAACCGGCAATCAATCCGACAATAAGCCATGCCAGCAAACCACCAGGGTTAAGAGCAGCACCAAGAACTAAAGTCGCTAATGTCATTTTACTAGACTCCTTTCAGTTTCTTGTTCTTTAAGGATTCCATTCCTGGCAAATGGGTGATAGAGAAAAATTCCGCTTGCGTTCCGTGCAACTAACACTATTTACATTTGCCATTTATAAAATAACAGAAAGATTTGTAGAATACAAGTCAACAATAAGGATTTAATTTACTTCTAAACTGGCGCTAATACTGCTCTAATCAGATAAATAAATGATGAATAACCTTCGATTGTTTTCATAACTTTCTCGGCCTCCTGTCCTTTTGTTCATTGCCTTACTTTTCCCCGGTATGGTACGCTAGGGGGTGTTTACGAAAGTTATTCAGGAGCTGACCAATTATGCCTTCCCTATCTAATACCTCTGAGACGTCAACAAAGACTCACAAGCTGAATATGGAACAAAAACATCAACGATTTTTCGTGTTCGATCTGCCCAAAAACGTTTATTTGCTGCTTTTTTTTACCTTAGGCAAAGGTTTTCAGTTGACAATAGCCACGCTTACGCTCAATTACTATGCCTATAGCTTGGGGTATCATCCCGACTTCATCGGCTTATTTAGCGCGATGCCCGCCATTGGCGCGTTACTGGGAGCGGTGCCGATAGGGATGCTGGCGGACCGCAAGGGGCGCAAACCGATATTGCTGATCAGCGCCTTCCTGACGCCCGCGTTCCTGGCCCTGACCGCTCTGATGACATCCGCGCCTTTATTACTCGCATGCAGCCTGATTCAAGGGACGGTCGCTACGGCCTACTGGGTAACGAACCTCCCACTGCTGGTTGAGTGTACCACTGAGCGACAACGCGTGGGCGTCCTGGCGCTCAATAGTTTTCTCTTGCTTGGCGTCGGCGCGCTGGGTAACCTGCTGGGAGGTGCGATCCCCGAAGTCGTGGCGCAGATGCTGCACGTTTCCGCGGCCAGCACGGCCCCGCTGCGCTGGGGCGTAATTAGCGCCGCGCTCTTCACATTTATCTTTGGCCTGCCTCTCTGGTTTTTAAGCGAGTCGAAGGGGCCAAAAAAAGAGCTTACTCCCGCCGCCTCACCGCAGCTTGCGGAAGCAGTGGAAGATGCACAGGCACAGCAGAAAGAGAAGCCGCCTGTGATCCTTTTTGGGCAGCTACTATTGCCCGACCTGGTCTTTACAATGGGCGAAGGCGCGGTCGTGGCGCTGATCCAGTTGTATTTTGTGCTGCGTTTCCATCTGCTGCCCGGCGCGCTGGGGATCATTTTTACCATTTCGGGCCTGGCTGCCGGTATTTTCTCGCTGACCGCCCCTCTCTTTGTAAAGCGTTGGAGTAAGCTGCGTCTTATCACTGCTGTACAATATATGAGCGCGCCGATAATGCTGCTCATCGGCTTTGCCCCGACGCTTCCTTTAGCCATTGGCGGGGAATACATCCGCTCGTTTATGCGCACACTGATCGAACCGGTGTACAGCGCCTTTGCGATGGAGCAGGTTTCCTCGCGGCAGCGGGCAACATTGGCAGGCTTCTATTCCGTCACATGGAGCATCGGCTTTAGCGTCGGACCAACCATCGCTGGCTGGCTACAGACCAATGTGAGCCTATCAACCTCCTTTATCTTTGGCACCTGCTGCCTCCTGCTGGCTCCCAGCCTGCTACTTACCTTTTTTGGCAAAAAGCGGAGTTAATATTAGACGGGTAGCCACCAGCCAAAAAGTGGTGAGAAGGCGCTTACATGGCAGGCAAGAGCACAACCTTTTGCTCCACTATCAGCACACTTATAAGCTGCAACCAAAACGTTTTATGCAACAAAGCAGAGTTTTCAGGTTTAGCATAATATTTTTTGCTTTAAAAATATTAATATTTTCTTCTTGACAAACATATATTTTACCTTTATAATATCGAAGAAGAAGAAAATATATATCTAGCGTGTGAGTAGATTGATGGCCCGTTGGGCAAGATATTTAAGGTGAGGGATTTATCGGGGGATTGCCCTCGCCTGTTGCTATTACCTCCATCGGTGATAATAGCCTGTGTATGGGCGTTCTCTCATAGAGAGTATCTACTCTTCGCACGATAAGTATGACTTCTTCAAGTACTGCTCTGCCGTCGGTGCCAATGGCAGAATAAAAAGGCGATCAGTGGAATGCTACACCGGAGATCCTATGATTC
The DNA here is from genome assembly GCA_035293765.1 of Ktedonosporobacter sp. Lineage (GTDB taxonomy): Bacteria > Chloroflexota > Ktedonobacteria > Ktedonobacterales > Ktedonobacteraceae > DASRHT01. The sequence goes on along the minus strand of DATGMF010000079.1, from coordinate 213,783 downwards.
ATCCAGCTTTTCCCTGGTTCCTGTCTAAACCCGGCTGGTGAATCTGGGGCTTCCTCCTGATAGGTTTTTGCATGAAAGGAGGTATCTTCTTATGAGGGGATACTCTTTCACGGTCCACCACCTGTCCCCTCACCAGGACTGCCCTCTCCTGCCTTAATTAAGAGAGCGCTCGCGGAGCGTTTTCCGCGTAGGTCCTTGTAGCTGTTATTACGGATAGACCATACGGCTAGACCACTAAAGAAAAGGATTTCCCTATGAGTTCTCGATGCAGAATAAGTCGTACTCCCCCATCTGGGAAAATTATCACGCCTGATCAGATCGTCAAATCCCCGATGCCCGCCTTGAGCCGCCGTAATCTGCTCAAAGTGGGGGGCCTCAGCGCTGCCGCGTTGGCCGCTATTGGATCAGCGACCTGGGTACCCGAACGTATTGCGCGCGCGATGCCGCTGTCATTCCCCGATATCCAGTTTGACATCGGCGCCTTCGTCCATCCCGCTCAGACCATCAATGGCATTCCAGTTCAATTTGGCGTCACCTTCACCTTCCTGGCCCCTGCCACGCTCACGCGCACTCCTAGCCGCAATGATCAGGCGGTATTGGATGAAGCTCTGGAGACCATTGAGGCGGTCTTCCCCTTCAGTCCCGGTGGTATCTTTACCTTCGTGGCCTATGGCATTCCTTACTTCAATCGCCTGCCCGGCAGCATCGTTGCCAGTACGGTCCCGCGCCTGAGCTTCAATCATAACCGTTTTGTGCTGGAAGAGGCAGTGCCCAGCCCGACCGATGTGGGCCAGCCTGGCATCACCAAAGCGACCTTCAATGTGCCGGTGCGCATCGAGCACCACGATGTGCTCTTCACCATGCGCAGCGACTCGCTGGACAACATCAGCAATGTATTCAACTGGCTCCAGGGAAGCAACAACCTGGGAGGCTTCGCCATTGCCTCGCCCAACTTCGATGGCCTCTTCAGCTTTGGGGCAACGCGTCTGAACTTTGTGCAACCAGGGCTGCCGCGCCAGCTCGCCAATGAGCTTAATGCCGAGGGCGTCTCGCCGTTTACCACGATTGCGACCGAGATCAACCCGGCCTCCTCGATGTGGATGGGCTTTGTCGATCAGCAGTTGGACAGCAGCGCGCCCAACGCCGCGACGGTGACCTTCGCCGGAGCCAACGCGGGCGGCAGCGTCGGCAAGTTGACCACGGCGGTGGCCGGCGACTACTTCGACAATGGCTCGATCATGCACCTGTCCCACGACATCGATGATCTGACCCAATTCTACAACAAAGACCCCAATAAGTTCACGGGCGCCGAGCCTTTCAGCGAGCGCGTGCAGTACATGTTCCGCTCCTTTACGCCCAACAATACTCCTGGTTTGCCGTTCCCGGTGGACCCCAACGATGCGTTCACCAATGGCGGGGGTCTGGGTGCTCCTACGGGCAACCTGGCAACGCAACAGCAATCGTCCTTTGTCCAGAACATCTTTACCGGACCCAACGCAGTTTTCAACAATTTCGATCCTGACCTGCTGGCGCAAGGGACCAAGCAATTGCGTGTGGGCCACGAGCAGGCGTTGCAGCGCTCCTCACGCGCAGCAGACGGCACGCCATTGCACATCCGCAACGACGGTCCGGGCCTCTCGTCGCTGGATGTGCCTGATGGCTCGACGCAGCCGACGCTGGAGTTCATGGTCTTCGTCCCCACCGCGGAGTTCTTCCGTGTGATGCGCATCAATGCCGCCTCGCTTGACCTGGTGCAGGCCGGACAAAGTGGCGGCACAGGCACCAGCATCCCGGCAGGCGTGACCGGCTCGGCTGCCGAAGACGATGGGCTGGAGCGCTTCATCACCGCGACCCGCCGGCAGAACTTCCTGATTCCGCCGCGCCGCCATCGCGCCTTCCCGCTGCGCGAACTCTTCTCATAGGCATGCCTGGTAACAGGTGAATATAGCCCTTTTGGGTTAGTTGAGGAACAGAAAGAGGCTGTACCCCTTAGAGAGTACCGCCTCTTTCCGCGTAGCAAAATAGTATTTTTTTCTCCCATCAGTTGATTTGAGCGTGGTCAGTCGCCAGCTTTTCGGAGAAGAAACCCGATATTTTGTGGCTATTTTGCTATTATTTTTAGCCTTTAGCAGCCTTAGTACTACTTTCTTGACAATTGAAAACTTTAACTCTATAATATCGGGGAAGAAGAAAATGCTACCTATCCTGCGCACGAGTGAAGTGCTGACCCAAGGTGCAAGTTATTTTGCGGTGGAGGATTGAGGAATTCTTCTCAACCGCTTTATCGCCGCCATTGGCGATAAAAACCTGCACCAGGGTTTTCTCTCATATACACCATCTCGCTCTTCTGCATGATGGCTTTTCTCCTTCAAAACACTGCTCGGTCGCTGGTGCCAATCGGGTAAAAGATGCCATACTGGAAATTCCATGATCATCCAGCTTCTCCCCTGGTCCTTGTTCGAAGCTCGGCTGGTGAATCTGGAGTTCCCTATGGGTTTTGTATGAAAGGAGGTATCTCTCATGAGGGGATACTCTTTCACAACTCGCAACCTATCCCCTCGCCAGGATTGCCCTCTCCTGTCGGATAGGAGAACGACTGCGGACGACTCCGCATGGGTCCTTGTCTCTGTTGTTACGGCTAGAAACGTAAAGAAAAGGATTTTCCTATGAGTTCTCGATGCAGACCAAATCGCACCCCCCGATCCGGGAAAGTCATTACCCCAGAAGAAATCATCAAAACCCCGATGCCTGCTTTGAACCGCCGCACTCTGCTCAAGGCCGCCGGTTCCAGTGCAGCCGCAATCGCCGCTGTTGGCGCTGTTTCCTGGGTACCCACACGCGCCGCGCTCGCCATGCCACTGGCATTTCCTGATATCCAGTTTGACATCGGCGCCTTCGTCCATCCCGCTCAGACCATCGCTGGCATTCAGGTCGATTTCGGCGTGACCTTCACCTATCTGGCACCTGCCAAGCTCAATCGCAATCCTACGAAGAACGATCAGGCCGTGCTGGAGAATGCTCTGCGAACGATTGAGGCGAACTACTCGTTCAGCCCCAGTGGCATCTTTACTTTCGTGGCTTATGGCCTACCCTACTTCAATCGTCTGCCCGCGAGCCTGGTAGCCAGCCGTATGCCCCGTCTAAGCTCCAATCACAATCGCTTTGTGCTGGAAGAGGCGGTGCCCAGCCCGACTGACTTTGGACAGCCTGGCATCACCAAAGCGACCTTTAGCGTGCCGGTGAAGATCGAGAGCAACGACGTGCTCTTCACCCTGCGCAGCGACTCGCTGGTCAACATCACCGAGGTTATAGCCTGGCTCCAGGGAAGCAGTATCCTCAATAACAATTTCGTACCCTCGCCAGACTTCGATGGCCTCTTCAGCTTTGGGGCTGGGCGCTTGAACTTTGTGCAACCAGGGCTGCCGCGCCAGCTCGCCAATGAGCTCAGCGCCGCAGGTATCGCGCCGTTCCCCACGATTGCGACCGAGATCAACCCGGCCTCTCCAATGTGGATGGGCTTTGTCGATCAGCAGACGGATAGCAGCGCGCCCAATGGTGCGACGGTAACCTTCGCCGGAGCCAACGCAGGCGGTAGCGTCGGCAAGTTGACCACGGCAAACCCCGGCGACTACTTCGACAATGGTTCGATCATGCACCTGTCTCATAACATCGATGATCTGACCCAGTTCTACAACAAAGACCCCAATAAGTTCACAGGCGCCGAGCCGTACAGCGAGCGCGTGCAGTATATGTTCCGCTCCTCCACGCCCTCGGGGGCGAATGGGCTGCCATTCCCGCAAGATCCTAACGATCAGTTCACCAATGGCGGCGGCCTGGGCGCGCCTACGGGCAACCTGGCGACGCAGCAGCAGTCGGCCTTTGTCCAGAACATCTTTACCGGACCTAACGCGGTTCTCACCAACTTCGACCCTGCAACCCTGGCGACCGGCGTCAAGCAGTTGCGCGTGGGCCACGAGCAGGCGTTGCAGCGCTCCTCGCGCGCAGCAGACGGCACGCCGTTGCACATCCGCAACGACGGCCCCGGTCTCAGTTCGCTGGACGTGCCCGATGGTTCAACCCAGCCGACGCTGGAGTTCATGGTCTTCGTCCCCACCGCGGAGTTCTTCCGCGTGATGCGCATCAACTCAGCCTCGCTTGACCTGGTGCAGGCCGGCCAAAATGGTGGCACAGGCACCAGCATCCCGGCAGGCGTGACCGGCTCGGCAGCCGAAGACGATGGGCTGGAGCGCTTCATCACCGCGACCCGCCGTCAGAACTTCCTGATTCCGCCGCGCCGCCATCGCTCCTTCCCACTGCTTGAACTCACCTAAGATGGGAGCATCTGGCAGGGGTTGCCAAATATTCCTTTGCGGTTGAGTGGAAGAGCTTTTAAGAGACGGTACTCCCCTCAAGGAGTATCGTCTCTTCTTTTGATACGGCAGGATAATCTGCCTGCATAGCCATACGCAAGGAAGCGCGGGATGTAACTCCAGGCAAAAAGGAATAATCTGCTACGATTTCACCTATATACACGTCTATTTAATAGGAGGGTATAAATCTTTGGTCCCAAAGTTGCCTGAAAATGCCCCTTTTGTTGAGTCTACATTGTATACTGCATATATTAGTATAGTATGTAATTGCGAAAACAAAAGCACATAAAAATTAGCGGTCATTATTCTATCAGGGAGTGCTTGATGCGATCTAATGTAATAGATCCTGATCGTTCGCCAAAAACAAGAATACAAAACCAGTACTACGGTCTTTATGATTCTGCTCAAACACCCCCGTTGCATTACTCCTCTGGCTATCCAGCTCACCAGACGTTCCGGCGTAAAAGGCGCTGGCCCGCGCTCACTCCGGCGGAAGGATGGTTGCCTCTGGTCCTTTTGACGGTGGCGCTTTATTGCGTGGCGTTTTCTATTATCGCCGCCGGTTGGGTCAGTCATAGCTCGATCCTGCTCATTAGCCCTCTTCTGGGCTTGCTGATCGGCCTGTTGATTGCTAAAATTCCCCAGTTTTCGCAGGCCATTCTTCATCTAGCAGCCTGTCTGATCGGTTACTGGCTGGCGGTCTGGCTCACCAGCTCGGTCGCGTACCATGTTCCCTGGGTACTGCTCCTCGGAGGGATACGGGCGGCATTGATGGGCAGCATTACCACGGGAACGGCCTCGACGGGTGAGATCGTCTTTTTCTTTTATCTCGCCTTTCTCTGTTTCTTTCTAGGCTATTTCGGGAGCTGGCTGGTCTATCGCGCTCATCTCCCCTGGTTAGTGGCCCTGGTCTATTGCTCTATCTTGCTGGTTAATATGAGTTATGTCAAATATGATCTGGTCTATTTGATGATTATTATGTCGGCGGCGCTGCTGCTGTTGATTGCGCGGGTGCAGCTTGTGAAGCAGATCATGCAATGGACGCAGGAGGGCCTCTATACTGACCGCGTCTGGCGGCGTACGATCACCAGGCGCTTTATGCAAATCGCCGCGGTGTTAACGCTGTTCGCTCTCTTGATAAGCTGGCTGTTACCTGTGCAGATGCAGCCAAACGGGGGAAAGGCGCTCTGGGACCAGGTGGGTAACGCAGTCAATAATATCGTCAATGGGCATATCTCGCTACAGAACCCCGCTGCGGTCCTTCAGCCTTACCAGGCCCCCACCAATTTCTTTGGCAATCAACTGACCATTAGTGGCAGTGTGCGCCTGCCTGTGGGCGAAGTACTATCGTATACCAGCACCGGGGGGCCACGTTATCTCGAAGGATTCACCTATAATCACTTTGATGGTCACACCTGGACGACATCAGTAACATCTTCCGATGCTCACATCTATGTTGCGAACTCCTCGCTGATGGCCGATACGATCAGAGCCGATTTTCCCACGATTACTACGACTATTAGCGTGACGCAGCCGCCTGAAAGCGCCTTGCATTATATTTATGGCCCGGCGCAACCGGTAGCTTTTGACCTACCCACGATCATTTACAATGATGGCACGGCGGCTATCTGGTCCCAGGTGAACCCTATGACAAAGGGAGAACAGTACCAGGTAGTTTCGCTGGTTCCCCCGTCCAGCGGGCCGGATTTAGCCGCTATTCCCTTGCCGGACGCCAATCCAGCATTGTGGCAATCAGACGAGAACTATGCGCGCCTGACCGCCGATTACAAGCAGCTTCCCTCCGACCTGTCCCCTAACGCCAATGCGTTGGCGAAACAATGGACGCGAGGAGCGACCGATACTTATACAGCTTTGAAGATGTTGGAAAGGCATTTGAGCGACCAAACTGCTTTTACCTATTCAGTGGATAACCCGCCCATCCCGGATAATGTTGATGTGGTTGATGTACTCTTGCGCACGCATAGCGGCTACTGCACCTATTATGCCAGCGCAATGATTGTGATGGCACGCATGCTTGGCATTCCGACGCGAATGGTCAATGGCTTCAGTTACGGCCATCTTGATGTGCAGCGTAAAGTCTGGGTCGTGGATGGTACCGACGCACATAGTTGGGTGCAGGCGTACTTTCCGGGCTATGGCTGGATCAGCTTTGACCCGACGCCCGGCTTTTCAGCTAATGCCGCGCCTCAACCGAATCCGGTGACCACGCCGACTGCCACCACGCCGCCAACAAAGTCTACGCCCGCGGTCCCGATTTCTGGCACGAAAACGACCACGGCGCCTGCTATCCCTCCACTGACCAAAAAGGGCGCGACCCAATCTGGCTCTGTGATTGATCAAAAAGTCCTGATGATACTCTCGATTGGCCTGCTCGTACTCCTTCTGCTGCTCGGGACAATGGCAATTATCAGCTCGTGGTGGCGCAAACTCTATGCCAATTATCCCTTCGCAGCCAGAATGTACTGGCGCTTCTGTCGCGTTGCCAGTTGGGCGGGCTTTGCTCCCAAAGAGTGGCAGACGCCGTATGAGTATAGCGGCATGCTGCACTGGCATCTTTCACGCCCTTCCACTCCCCTCTGGCATCTCACCGAGATGTTCGTGCGTGATCGCTGGGGCGGTCCCTATTATGGACCGTATAGCAATGAGGAACGGGCAGTCCGACGGCAGTGGGCCGCGCTGCGTGGCGCACTGCTTAGCCTCTTCTTCAAGAAAAAGAAACGCTGATAAGACTGGTGGCCGCGCAGTGGGACTTTCATGCCAGCAAGGATATGCTGCATGGTAAGCGACAGAGCTTCACTTTCCTGAAACTTCACTCTGGCAGCGAATCCAGCAGGGTTGGATGCTTTCGATGGGGCGATCAAAGAGGCCGGGCTGGGTATCAAGGCGAAAGAGCTGTTCAAAGTCGTCGGGGGCGAACGCTTTGCGCAGCCTGGCAGCATAAGAGGTGACGAGCACCTGAAGGTAATGCTCCACGTCGTAGTCCCGGCGGTCGGCGATGGCGGCTTTCTGTGAGACAGTTTCCGCTTCTTTGTGAGCCTCATCACTTTCGACCTCGCCCGCCCAGTCGCTATCGACCGAGGCTTCCACGCTTTCTTCAGGAATCCAGGCATACGTTTTGTTGCGGGTGCGATAGAAGCGAACGCGTTCTCCCGGGAACCATTTCGAGCGTCCGGCGGCCAGCAGAGCTTCGTACGGAGGTTCCGGTCGCGAGGCACGAATGGCGAGGTAGGCTTCAGGCGTTTTCGAGAGGCGCACGCGGGCCGCGAGATCGGAGGCGCTAAACGCGCGCCTGCGCAGAGCATCGACCGTTTCCAGATAGACGTTGCGCACCCCCGGTATATCGCCGATCATGGTATGATACAGCGCCCGGTGCAGGAAACGCTCGCCAAATGGTTCGGCCCGACTTGAGCGCAATGCCACGCCATGCACAACCAGCTGGTCGTTATAGGTTAGCAGCGCGTAGTTTTTGACTTCGTGGCTGAGCATGGCGCGGTAGCGCCCCTCGTATTCCAGCCGAATACCTTGCGGCAGCAGCGCGCCAATCTCAGTGACCAGCGCCCGCTCCTGCTCTTCTGTCCAGCCGGTGGGAACGGCGAAGTAGACGCCATCGGTATCGGCTTCGATCAGCGCCAGGCCACGCTCGCGCAAAGCTTCGAGCACCTGCGAAAGGATGGCGCGACCGCGCCGCGTCACTTCATCAGCCGCTCGTCCATCGGCAAAAAGCGCCATCGCCCCGGCTCCCATATAGCCATAAGCCGCGTTAATTAGAATTTTCATCGCGGCCTGCGTGGCCTCGTGATGGTTAGCTTCAACCGAGCCGGGAGGAGCGACGCGCGCGGCAGCTTTGTGGGTCAAACGCAGATCGGTCAGGCGGCTGAGCACGCTCAACAGGACGCCCAGGCGATCACAGGACGGGCCGATCTGGAAGGCGCGCATCAAGGATGGATAAAGCGAGGCCACATCGGCTTTGACCACCTGCTCGGCAATGCCTTCGGCGAGCAGGTGCGTTGCCCCTCCCTCATGCTGCCAGTTACTGCCATCCTGTAATGCTGCCTGGCGAGGAAGCGCGGCCCCGGCTCGTAAGTAGGAGCGCACCAGGATAGGTTCGAGAATGCCCATAGCCGGACCTGCCGAGGCCAGCCGCTCGTAGCGCCGGGGAGCCATACCTGCCAGCACAAAGGGCGCTCCCAGCAAACGCCGTGAGAGCCCATCCACCTCCGCAACGTCATCCAGAGCATATTGGCGCACGCGCTGCGGCTCCTGGCGATAGGTCTCGAAAATCGCAGCCCCTTCGATATAGACGCGATCAGGGGAGGAGATCCCAAAGTAGCGGGCAACGTCCTTGAGGTTGTAGCTGGGCATATCGCGCACGACAAAGTCATGGCGACGTACGGCATCCAGCGTATCAATCAGTTCGCGCCCGGCAATACTATAGCGCGTGCGACGGCGCGCTTCGGGACCGATGGCGAGCGTTTCCTGACGTTTCTCCAGCATGGGAGGGCCACCCTGTCGCCCCAGGGCCAGCGGTACGCCCAAAACGAGGGCGCGTTGCTCCAGGAAGGGCAGGTCGAAGCCAAAAAGATTGTGATTCTCGATCACATCGGGGTCGTGCTCACGAATCAGGGCGCAGAGATCGGTGATGAGCTGCGCCTCGTCGCCAGGTGATGGTGCGTCGAGGGTGGTTGCCAGCCCTCGATTATCGCGCATGGCGACCATAAAAATGCGTCCACGATGCGGGTCGAGCGCGGTTGTCTCAAGGTCAAACTGGAGACGATGCAGATCATCGTAGGTGAGCCCACGAAAGTAGGTTCGCCCGCTCAGCATGAGATATTGCTCAATGGGGCCGACGCGATAATAGTCGTCCTCTAGCTCGTTGATGCTATTGACCCGACGACCCAGGCGGTGCGAGGCCCCATCCAGCAATGCGCGCTCAAGCGTTCGCCCGTCGCGAGCGAAGAGGAGGAAGCGATAAAAGTTGGCCGGGCCTTCCAACTCTCGATAGCGCACCAGTGCTTTCTCTCCATTAGAGGTGCCGAGGAGCTGCAAAGCCGCCCCCAGATGGCTCAGATCGTCCAGAGAGGAGGCCAGTATCCAGGGATAGAAACGCTCTATAGTGCGCAATATCTGCTTGCCTTCGCGTCGCCAGATGATGGCCTTCCCCTCGCGATTAGCCCAGACCGAGACGATGCCCGGCGTGTCATCCCAACCGAACAGGTACTCGTCATCAGCCGTCAGCAGGTTTTGGTCAGCATCTGTGCGCGAATATAAATGCATGGCACTCCCGATCAACCAGGCAAGAAAACGTTTGTTCTAAGAATACCACGCGAATGGCTACAATGGCAAGGTTTCGGGTTACAGGGGACAGGCGCAAGGCACAGCCCCTACAGGTTCGCAATCAGAGGTATATTCTTCAACAGAGCGCAGATGGGCCACGCGTTTATAGGCATGGCTCAGGAGCGAGGTATGGCGGCTACGGTCCCTGGGATCTTCGGGTAGCGGCTGCTGATACTGCTGCAACTGGATGCCCGCGCTCGCAAAGGCCGCTTGCAGCGGTGTGGGAGCTTCGTCGAAATGCATCAGGTTGGCTAGATCGACCAGCAGGGCTGTACGCTGCTTATTGGGAAATTGCTCGACCTCTTGCGCCACCAGCCCAAACAGCCGCTCATGATAGACGGTCTCTGTGACCGCATCCAATAATGGGGCTGGTTCAGCAGGGCCGGCGTAGCTTCTGGGCAAAAATGGCTCAGTATCGGTCGTCTGCCAGCGCGAAAGCCGACAGTCGCGGCGCCGCAAATCTCGGCAATAGTTCTGAGCAATCACAATCATCATACGTTTTAGCGATTGAACGGGCGGCTTTTCTCCACGCTCTCCCTGGCGAACGCGCTCCAGCAGCCGCCGCATCGTTTCCTGCACAACATCTTCTACAATATCACTCTGCTGGCCCTCCCAGGACGGCACATGGGCACAACCTACAAGATATCTTACAAGAGCACGAAGTTCAATATAAAGTCCTTCCAAATCAATATTACCACTTATATCACATATTTCTTTTTGAGCATTGATTGTTTCTGTGTACATGCTGCCTGGCTCCTTTTCCTGATTACAAGAGATCAGTGATAGTGCAAGCAGTAGCGGATGAAGCAGCCTTCACCCACCACTGATACCGCACACTCACAAGATACCTTGAAGCCAGGAGAAAGAGAACCGCACCCATTGGATGTTTATAGGACAATTACTGGACAATTCCCCAAAAGTCTATTTTCGGGACTGCTGAGATAAGATATTTCTTTAATAAGACGCGGCAAGGACAAACTATTGTAAAATGTGGAAGGTTTATGGTATTTTTAACTTACTGAGGCGTGTATATTTTTAAAGTCATCTATTTCTTACATCTCACGTCGAACGAATAGGGAGCAACAACATCATGTGAGGAATTGCCCCCGTGGCGTCGCGCAAAACTACGAGCCATCATCCAGGCGATTACCGCGCAGAAATTGCTGCTACGCACGAATGGAGGAAGGTACATGAGGTCCTTTTCCAGCACATTGCAATCTTTCCATCTATTCTCTTCTGCTCCAACGCATGGAACAGTCCGGCGAGCTGTATCATTGCTGGCGCTCGCTGTTATGCTGCTTCCCACGGTTCTCACAGCCTGTGGTGGCTCTACTGGTGGAACAGGCGGGACGGGAGCGGATAATACCCTGCTTTTTGGAGCACCAATTTCACTGACCGGGGCAACGGCCACAGAAGGGCATTTGACCCTGGAGGGTTACCAGCTCTGGGTTAAGGCCGTCAACGATCAGGGCGGGATCAAAGTGGGCGATAAAACGTATAAGGTTGCTCTGAAATACTACGACGATGGCAGCTCGACTACGAAAAGCGCCCAGTTCACCCAGCAGTTGATCACTACCGACAAAGTCAACTTCTTGCTAGGACCATATGGGACTGCCGCGACGCTGCAAGATGAGGGCATCGCCGAACAGTATAAGATCCCGATGGTCGAGGCCAACGGCGCCGCCAAAGCGATCTTCTCCAAAGGGTTCCACTATGTCTTCGGTGTGCTCAGCCCGGCATCCGAATATGCGAAGGTGATGCTGCAAGCTGCCCTGGCCCTGCCCACGCCGCCGCAGAATGTCGCGATCATCTCAGCCGATGACGCTTTCTCGAAAGAGGTTGCCGCCGCCGCTAAAGACTATGCCGCCGCCCATAATCTCAATGTCGTTTACTACAAGCAGTATCCGTCCAATAGCACCGATCTGACCGGCGTGCTGACCGCGCTCAAGTCGTCCGGCCCCAATGGTACGGTACCGGATATGATCCTGGGGTCCGGTCACGAGAATGAGGCCGTGACGACGATGAAAGAGTGCAAACAGCTCAATATTAACGCCAAGCTGTACGCTTTCACTGTCGGACCCGCCACGTCCGATTTTCTCACAGTGCTGGGGAAGGACGCCAACTATGTCCTGGGTAGCTCACAGTGGACGGAGCAGGAGAAGTATAACGGCGTTGACGTCTTCAAGACGCCAGCCGCCTATACCGCTATGTACAAGCAAGAGTTTAAGCACGATCCTGCATATCAGTCGGCGGAATCGTCAGCCGCCGGCGTCGCTTTCCAGTTTGCGATTCAGAAGGCGGGCTCTATCGATCCTCAGAAGGTGCGCGATGCCCTGGCGAGCCTGGACATTATGACGTTCTACGGCCAGATCCGCTTCGATACAACGGGAGCCAATACCTTTAAGCCGATGGCGACGATCCAGATCCAGAACGGTCAGGTCGTTACGGTCTTCCCGACCGATGTTGCCAACGCTCAGCTTATGTACCCCACGCCGTCGTTTAGTAGCCGCTAACAGGCGCTCATTCCGGCAGCCGGACGATTATAGATCGCCCGGCTGTCTGATGAACAGCGGAATGCGTATTCGTGGTTCATCTATTATTCCGGAGCTCTCCCTATTGGGTTTTTACCTGGTCTTTGTAGGGACCAGATTGATCGCGTCCGATGGAGTCCCCACGATGAATCGGGGAGCGACAGGACGCGGGGGGGGTGGCAGGAGTCATTGTTCAGGCTCAACCCGCTTGATCGAGGATATTGAAACTATGGATATCGGACAACTTGTGGTAAATTTTCTCCTGCTCGGTTGCCTCTATGCTGCGCTTGCCCTGGGCTTCTCTCTCGTCTGGGGCATCATGAATATTGTCAACCTGGCCCACGGCGCGCTGATTCTCGTTGGCGCGTACGCTGCTTTCTGGCTGTTTAGTCATTGGCACGTTGATCCCTTCATCGGCATCTTCTTCTCGATGACGGTGCTCTTTGTCATTGGCTGGATTGTGCAATATGGGGCCATTAATCGCATCATTAGAGCTCCGCTGCTGGTGACCTTTCTCTTTACCTTTGGCCTCGATTTGTTGGTAGCCGACCTGATACAATATTTCTTTACCAGCGATCTGCGCTCGATCAATACCGCTTATGCGAACGCCGGACTGAATATTGGTACGGTGCATATCGCGCTTGATCGCCTGCTTGCCGCAATTATCGCTATTGTGCTAACGGCGGCTTTAAATCTTTTTCTGACGCGCACACGTTCGGGCAATGCTATCCTGGCGACCGGCATGGACCGCGATGCAGCCCGTTTGATGGGGATTAATATCCGAACCACCTATGCACTGACCTTTGCGTTGGGAGCGGCGCTCGCGGGGGCGGCTGGCGCGATGTTGGCCGAACTCTATCCCTTCGACCCATCGCTGGGTGGCGCTTTCACATTACGCGCGTTTGTGATTGTGGTACTGGGCGGATTGGGGACGCCGTGGGGGGTAGTAGCTGGCGGCCTGGTTTTCGGGCTGGTGGAGACCATTGTGCCGGTGCTCCCCGGCGTTGGCCCGGGCTACGATAATGCCATTGCCTTTCTAGTGCTGGTAATTGTGCTGATCTTCCGACCCAACGGTCTACTGGGCCGCCCTTTCTATTCGTAATTTCTATTACGCTGTAACTGCAATTACAACGTAATTCAAGCTGTAGGGGCAAGGGGAGGTGTGGAGAATGGGCGGGGTCCTTGCGCTTGCTCTGGCGGGGTGGCAGGAATAGGTGAGGACGAGCGATAAAATCGGACGCGATGTAATCGGGTCCCTACCAATGGAGCGACGAATGGAACGGTTAGGCGGAACGTGCGATAAATCGGACGCGATGTAATCGGGTCCCTACCAATGGCAGGACAATAGTATGGCAATAGATACCAATACACAAATCTCGTCGAACGCTTCGGAGCCATCACCGGCGCCCAAAGAGGGACGCCAGTGGCTCTGGTCGCTGCTATTAGGCATCGTCATTCTGGCCTGTATCAGTACTGTCCCGCTACTCGGCGATGCCGCGGCGCTACATACGTGGACGCTGATTGTGATGTACATGGTTATGGCGCAGAGCTGGAACTTTATTGGCGGTTTCACCGGCTACACGGCCTTCGGCAATGTCGCGTTCTTTGGCATTGGCGCCTATGTCACCGGATTGATGCTGCAAGCTAATCAGCCATTCTGGTTGGGGCTGCTCGTTGGAGGGTTGATCGCGGGCATCTTCGCCTTTCTGGTGGGCCTGCCGGTGCTGCGGCTCAAGGGGCATTACTTTGCCATTGCGACTCTGGGGACCGCCGAAGCGTTGCGCGAACTGGTGACGGTGCGCGACGTTGGCGGTGGCGGTGGCGGGCTGATGTCGCTGCCCCTCCCCAGTCTCAGCGCCTATACCGGCTTTTTCTATGCCTTCCTGGGACTGGCTCTGGCGTGCTTGCTGATAACGGTCTGGCTGACGCGCAGCCGCTTCGGCTATGCGCTGATCGCCATTCGTGAGAGCGAGCAGGCCGCGGAAGCGTTGGGAATCGCTACCCACAGGTACAAGGTGGCTGCCTTTGTGCTGAGCGCGATACCAACAGCGATTGCAGGCGGGCTCTACGCTTACTGGGCCACAGGTTTTGATCCGCCAACCGTCTTCGACGTGGGTTTTTCGGTTGAGATGGTGCTGCTGACCATTCTGGGTGGCACCGGCACTATTCTAGGGCCTATCCTGGGCGCTATCGTCTTCGAATTTGCCTCATTCCAGATCCAGGCCAGCGGGATTAGCCTGCACAATACGCTGCTGGGCCTCTCGATTGCGATAGTGACCATTTTCCTGCCCCAGGGGGTGATCCGGCTGGTACAGGAGTTTAGCCGTAAGCCTGCGGAAGGTTCGAGCCGTATGAATAGCTTTATGGAGGGGGTGCGGCGTGTCCGACGCTTTATCGCAGCCAACGGCATCTAATACCATCGCTCAAGAGAACGCGGAAGCAACACCTCTTTTGCAACTGAATAATGTGACCAGGCGTTTTGGTGGCCTGGTCGCAGTAGATAATCTGAGCTTTGCACTGCGCAAAGGGGAGATTCTGGGCGTGATCGGTCCCAATGGCGCGGGCAAATCTACGATGGTGAATCTGATCGCGGGCGTGGGCAGGCCCAACATCGGCACAATTTATTTCCAGGGACAGGATATCACACGTCTCTCGCCTGATAGACGCACTCATCTGGGGATAGCGCGCACGTTCCAGATGACCCAGCCCTTCAAAGGGCTGGATGTGCGCGAAAATGTGATGGTTGGCGCATTCTTCGGGCGCAGGGGTCTTAATCGTCAGGCAGCATTAAAGGCGGCGGATGCCGTGCTGGAGCAGGTCAATCTGGCACGCAAAGCCACGCTCAAAGGAGACCAATTGACCGTTGCGGACCGCAAGCGCCTGGAGGTGGCGCGAGCGCTGGCGACCAATCCGCAGGTACTGCTGCTCGACGAAGTGATGGCCGGACTCAATCACACCGAGGTCATGCAAGCAGTGGAGCTTATTCGCCAGATCAACAGCAGCGGAGTGACCATCCTGGTGATCGAGCATGTCGTGCGAGCCATTATGACGGTTTCTAGTCGCGTACTGGTCCTCCACCACGGGCGCAAAATCGCGGAGGACGCTCCCAGCCAGGTGCTCACCGATCCGCGCGTGATAGAAGCCTACCTGGGCGAACGCTACGCGCAACAGCGCCAGCAGCAGGAGAAAGAGGCTCCCTCGGCTGATATGGACAATTTGTAGCAGGCGAATAGGAGAAATTATCAACGTATGTCAACGCCTATCAATCACGACGAGGGTAGCCAGGCAGTTGTTACCGGCGCTGGGGAGCCAGTTGTGACACAGGCTCCGGCATTGCTGGAGGTGCGTGGCTTGGATACCGGCTACGACGAGACCCAGGTGCTCTGGAATGTCTCGCTGGAGATCATGCCAGGCGAGGTGGTTGCTCTGGTCGGAGCCAACGGCGCGGGCAAATCCACGCTGCTCGCGGCCATCTCCGGGCTGCTGCCAGCGTGGCGGGGCACGATTTCGTTCGCGGGCCAGGAGATAACGCACTCTCGAACGGAGCGAATCGTCAAGCTCGGATTAGCGCACGTTCCCCAGGGACGCCGCCTCTTTCCGGGATTGTCGGTGGAAGAGAATTTGCGTCTGGGCGCCTACACGCGGCGAGCCGGCTCTGCCGCGGCGATTGTCGCTGATCTCGAACGCGTCTACGCCCTCTTGCCCAAACTGCGCGAGCGTCGCCGCCAGACAGCAGGCTCCCTATCCGGTGGTGAGCAGCAGATGTGCGCCATCGGGCGGGGATTGATGACGCGTCCCGCTCTGCTGCTGATCGACGAGATGTCGCTGGGGCTGGCGCCTAACATCGTCGATGACATCCTTGCCGCGATAGACAACATTCACCGCCAGGAAAATCTCAGCTTCCTGCTAGTCGAGCAGGATGTACAGATTGCTCTTGAGCGCGCCCATCGCGGCTACGTCATCGAGAACGGCCACATCGTCCTCAGCGGTCGCGGCTTCGACCTGCTCAAAAGCGAGCAGATCCGTACCGCGTATCTGGGAGAGTAGGTTTTTAGCAGGAGAGGAGCTGCTCTCCGCAAAAATACCAGAAAAATACTATTGACAGATATAGCCTGGTACGCTATACTTGACTTCACAGAAAAAGTTTTCTGTCATACTGTAGCGCCTGTAAAGGTGCGCTGTAATACGGAGAGGTCGCATAGTGGCCTAGTGCGGCGGTTTGCTAAACCGCTGTCGGTGAAAGCCGACCGAGAGTTCGAATCTCTCCCTCTCCGCTATGAAGGAATGAGGCCGAGTGACTCGGCCTCATTTAATTCTTGCCATTGTTATATTTCATAGTCCTCAGCCCAATGGAACCGAGGATCTTTTATTTCCTCATAAGGTACAATTTGCGTCTTTTTATGGTTTCCACGCACCAATCCCGCACTTTTAAACCGCAACATCATATCAGAGCTTCTCGGAGCCTCATTAACTGCAATCATATAGACTTTGCCATTATCTGGCAAGTACACCGCGAAATACTCCGCCTTCCCTATATAAGTCCTCTTGCGGGTGCTATGCTTTCCTGGCGAGGTAGATACTGTGTTGAATGCAAAACAGCTCCCACCTTTTTCTAGCCGCCCTGTTTTGCATTGCACCCGTACAAGATGACTCTCCCGATGCACAAAGAACCCAAAGTTTCGATGTTCCTCCGTGATATAATAAGCCAAATCGTAGCCCAAATGGTCTGCCCACGGTAACAGCACCTCATATCCCAACTGTACCAGCCGATGTAAGATAGCTGTATGGCTTATCAACCCCTTTTGCGATGTGTCAACCATAGTAAAACAAAGAGGTATTTAGGCTCGCACCCTGAATACCTCCTCTATTTTTTTATTGTTCTTGACTCAACATCCCCAACAAAAAGCCGAGATGCGCGACAGCCCACTCATCATGCGTTCCATTGAACAGCCCCTCTGCACTCATCACTTTGAGGTTCTCTAATAAGTACTGTTCAGTCAGCGGCCCTGGTATGCGTACATCGGTACTGCACGCATACCAGGTTCTTCCTAACACATACTGTTTGACGCACTCCTCGTTCACCATCCAGGCAGGCACTCCAGGTACCTCTACTTGTGACTTGATCTCGATAGCCATGTGTCCTCTCGCTTTCTGCTTGGTATTTTGCCGTTTTATTGTTGCTAGTGCTATTATAATAGCACTAGCAACAATTTAATAGTAACATAGACATCATTCTAAGTCAATGGTAGAATGAGGCTACTAACATTGAGGTGGCACTAATGGTACGCTTAAAAGTTCGAGAAATCGCAGAGGCCAAGAAAATCAATATGTCTAAGCTCAGCCGCATGGCGGATGTGAATTATAATACTATACGAGCAATTTGGGATAATGAGATGAAAGATGTAACTGTCAGCACACTTGAGAAGATTGCTAAAGCTTTGAAGGTCGATGTTGCAGAACTTATAGAGGTACTTCCAGACGAGTAATGCAAGTAAAGCAATTCAGGCTCTTCTCGATTGCCTCTTTCATAATCTTCGGCCCAGTTGTACTTTACCCCACTGGCAAATGCTTCATCGCAAGACACTCTCCAATGCTGTCTGCCGTTACTACGTATCACTCCTGCGTTCTTAAACCGAAGAGTCATAGAACCGGCTTGTGGTGCTTCGCTAACTGCAACTATATAAATTTTCCCATTATCTGGAACATACACCCCAAAATTCTCTGCTTTTCCCGCATATCCCCGTTTACGGTGCTTAGAGCCTTTGGAATTAGTCGTCACGGAGACGGTGTTAAACTCAATACATGTTCCATCGTTTGTTATTCGCCCTGTTTTGCACTGAACGCGCACAAGGTGACACTCTTGATGTACAAAGAACCCGAAATTGCGGTGTTCTTCCGTAACATAATAGGCAAGGTCGTAGCCCAGGTGATCGGCCCAGGGCAATAGCACCTCAAAGCCTAGCTGGACAAGCCGGTTCAAAATAGCGGTATGACTCATCAAACCTCTCTGCGACGTGTCACTCATAATACCCCTCCTCGTTCAGGTTTGTGATGTTTATAGTTAGAAGTTACTCTGAAATAAATGCCGCTCGCGCATCTTTTGCGTACTTGACAAATCTTTTTTGTTCTGTTATCATCGTGATACACCTGTAGGGGTGGTGCCCAACGATTGAGGCAGGACGGATATCCTGTATTTACAGAAATAATTTATCTTAGGGGTGTAGCTCAATTGGCAGAGCACTCGACTCCAAATCGAGCGGTTGGGGGTTCAAGTCCTCTCGCCCCTGCCAACGACCTCCTGAAGTTCAGGAGGTCGTTTTTCTGTTTTCCACCTCGCAGTATGCAAAAAGCTTACTTTTTTCGCTCGATCCGACGACGGCGACGACTTTCCAGGAAGGCGTCCAGGTCGCGCCTATAAATGCGATAGCCCTGGCCCATATCGATGGCTTCCAGCTCACCTCTTTGAATATATTCCCGCACCGTCTTCGGCGTGATCTTTAGCTTTTCAGCTACCTCTCCGGTTGTATATAACACGTCATCGCTGTCGAAAGGTAGAAAACATCTCCAGGATGCTGGGTGAAGGCTATTCCTGGTCTATCATTGAGGCCGAAATAGCTAAATGTGAAGTCAGGTGTGCCAACTGCCATCGTATTAGGGAAGGTGAAAAAAACGGTTCATGGCGCCAACTTTTTAGTCTCTAATATTATGAGGTGGATACTA
The DNA here is from genome assembly GCA_035293765.1 of Ktedonosporobacter sp. Lineage (GTDB taxonomy): Bacteria > Chloroflexota > Ktedonobacteria > Ktedonobacterales > Ktedonobacteraceae > DASRHT01. Next base: position 194,807 of record DATGMF010000079.1, on the reverse strand, counting down.
CTGTCAATTCGCACCCCCGGCTAGAAGCCGGAGGCTTGTTACAACTGGACTCCACCGCAACTCGGCATACCTTTGCAGGCGTGCTGCTTTGGCTTCACGGTCCGATGCATCAGGGGCCATTGACAGAAGCCCCGTCCTGATCCAGTCGTGCCGGACCAGGAGCGTCCTGAGCGTCACATTGCGAGCGCCAATCAGATCAGCATGCAGCGTGTACCCACACCTTTTGTTCTGGCACACAAAAAGCAACCCCTTTTGCGGGCGGTTCGCATCCTCCGTATGCCCACACCTCGGACACCGTTTCGAGGTATAATCCGCATCGACCTTGATCGCAAGTGAGCCAGAGAGTGCGGCCTTGTAGCTGATGAGATTGTGTAACTCAGCAAAGGACCACTGTGAGGACACGCGGTTGGCTTTACGTGCTTTGGGCGAAACTGGCTCGGTGCCTTTGCCATTCTTTTTGCGACGGCGGCGCTTGCGCTTTGTGCGTTCCCGAATATCAGTGAGGTGCTCTAGTCCGATCAAGGTATGAGGGTGTTGCTCGATGATCTGTTTGGCGACGCAATGGTTGGCTTGAGCTTTTAACCGTCTCTCTCGTGGCTCGATGCGTCTCAAGCGGCGTTTGGAGCCACGAGTGCCTTTGTGCTGCAAGCGTTTGCGCAGTCGCGCGTAATGGTTGGCTTGGTGCCGTGTTCGTTTTCCAGGGTAAAAGCTGGCCTTGCCGGTGGAAGTGGATGTCACCGCCAGATAGCGCACGCCGACATCGACTCCGACGACTTCGGTGAACTGTTCACAGGTTGGTTCGGCAAGGTCTATCGTGAGGGATACCAGCAGATAGAACTGCTTCTTTGGTCGGTCATACCAGAGCTTCGCATCCCCGATGCGTGCTCCGGCTTGAATAAGAGCCAGATGCTTATCATAGCCCTGGTAGGGGAGACTGATCCGTCCGTTCAAGGTCCCGACACTGACCCGACTGTCACACTGAAAGGTATAATCACGCTCATAGGTATACTGCACCGTTGGAGAACTGTACTTGGGGGGCTTGTCCAGACCCTTAAAGCGTTTCTTGGTGATCTTCTTGCGGCGATGCTCTACATTCTTCTTGAGTTTCGTCCAGAGTCCTTTGTAGGTTGCAGCCACCTGCCGTTCCACACTACAGGCCAGTTGTGAAGGGAGATGATAGTGAGTGCGCAGTTCTGCATACATGCCTTTGTGCAGGCGGGTGACATTGCTGGTTTTGCCACAAGAGAAGGCGTAGCAACTCACCGCGTTGAGCGCATCACGGTAGGCCAGTTGGACCTTTCGTAATGCCTCAAACTGCTCTTTCGTGGTCACAAGCTTGAGTTTCGCGGTGATGATCTGCTGCATGTTGCTTGCTTTCGTCCAGGGGAAACGGGCACATGCCCGTTTCCCCATGCCTCTAAATCTCTTCTTTTACACCTCTTGCAAAACGGTCATTCGTTCTGCTGCTAAATAACTTCTAAAGGTTTGCGGGGAATTTTCCAGAAGAGCGTCTATCCATCCGGTGATGCGTCCCGCTTTCCAAAGAGAAGGCATGGCAGGCTCTTGTACGATTGCCATGAGGGGATCTGCGATCACCTGGTCGGTCCAGGGGAAAAGGGGTCGGTGCCGCTCATCGTAAAATTCCAGATAGCCTGTCGTATGTCCATCGCTAAAAGGATCATCGGTGCCTACGAGATGAATCGATGCATTCCCTACTTCTAGGGTGTTCTGCTCTGCCATGTGACAAGCTCTCCTTGCCGACTTCCTGAGCCGTAGCTCCCCGTCAAGATATTCTGGACTACATAGAGCAACAGAAACAAAAACGACGATCTTCCTCGCAAGAGTAAAGATCGATCTCTGCCTGCTATTCTTGTCCTCATTCGATATATTTTAACACGGTATCCACGCTCATATCTCCAACGCTGCCTACATAGTACGAACGAGACCAGAAGGCACCGCCCCATAAGTGCTTCTTGACGAGAGGGAAGCGTTGAAACACTTTGCGGGCGGTGGTGCCCTTGAGCGGGTGAGCAATCTGTGAAGGAGAAACTGATGGAGGTGCCGAAAGGAAAAGATGTACATGGTCAGGCTGGATGTTCACTGCTCCGATGGTCCAGCCTTGTTCCGTGCAGATGCAACGGATTTCCTGTTCAAGAAACGTCGCCAGTTTCCCAACCAGAATCTTTTTGCGGTATTTGGGACACCAGACAAAGTGATAGGCTAACTTGTAGGTGACGTGTTTGGTGTGCTGTGCATCCATGCACCATATTATAACAAATGTTCCAAATTTTCTGTATCCCCTTGAGGGGCAGCCTTACCCCTCGATGAAGCGGAGGGGTATCCGGCTGCCCTTTCATGAAAAAAATTTGTTCTGGTTGCGAACAAGAGCGTGACATTGAAAGAGATTTTGCTTGGAAAAATAAGGCCAAAGGAACGCGCCAGCGATGGTGTAAGTTTTGTCAGGCCGAAGCAAATAGCCGCCATTACCAAAATAACAAGCAAATCTACCTTGATTGTGCGCTTACGCGCAACGCTCTAGTCAACGCTGAAAATAAGCAAAAATTATATGTATATCTATCTAGCCATCCCTGTATTGATTGTGGTCAAACTGATATCCGCGTTCTTGAATTCGATCATGTTCGCGGAAGCAAGACTGCAAATATAGCCAGGTTGCTCAAGAGGGCTACTTCTTGGAAGAAGATAGAGGCCGAAATAGCAAAATGCGAAGTGCGTTGCGCCAACTATCATCGCATTAAGACGAGCGAGCGGGGGAACTGGTGGCACTTTGAACAAAGTTGAATAGCAGAAGTTCAGAAACGTTTTTTTTGTTTGATATGACAATTCCAGGAGCATTAAAGAGGTTCTTTCACACGTTCAGCGTGAAAGAACCTTTTTGCTATTATCAGGAAGCCGGGGTATGGCAAGCTCTATTATGCGATTTTCGCAGCGGCCATTGTGCGGCGGTAGCGCCCGGCGACCATCTCGCCCATGCCGATGGCGGTCAGGCCGATCAGCAGGTGGATGACCTGGATGATCCAGTGTAATGAGCCAGGGATGAGTTGGGTCTGGGTCAGGCCGACGATGACGACAAGCAAGCCCAGAACGATAGCGCCTATGCCCAGCCCCAGGCCATTTTTCACGGTGACCATCACGCCACCCAGAATCAAGAGGGTCAGTGTAACGATGATGCCCAGGAGCATATGTATGGGAACCAGGACTCCCCTGGTAGGACTGGTCCAGAAAATGAGGCCCAGAATCAACGCAATCAGTGCGGCGATACGCAATACATTGACGGTGATACGTACTAGCATGTCGTGTGTTCTCCTTAAAACTGTTGCTGAAATAATACACTTTTCGTATTTTACCATACCAGGCCGTGTTATAAACGCGGTCCGGTGGTAAAGGGTGCTGCAACCGTTGCAGCATTTTCCTGCTTTTCCATCTCCTTTTCAGGCCCGACCGGATGGTGGTTGAGCGCCATTGCTGGAACAGCCAGCATTGCTGCCAGCAAAACCAGGATACCTCCGGCGATAAAAGGCGTGGCGAGTCCGCCAAAGGCATAGGCGCTGCCCGCCGCGACGGGTCCGACGATCCTTCCAAGACCAGCTACGCCCTGCGCGAGCCCGAGCGTTTCGCCCTGAGCCTCTGCCGGGCTGGCGAACGAAAGCAGCGTGGATACTAACGGCGTGACCGCACCATCACCCACGCTCAAAATGCCCAGCGCGGTTAAAAGCGTTGCCAGTTGCGCGCTAAATGCAAGCAAGATGAGTCCGGCTGCCAGCATTACCAGGCCGGCAAGCATGATTGCTTGCTCTTGCCAGCGTTTTACCAGTTGCCCAACCAGGCCGCCCTGCATGATCACGATGATAAAGCCGACATAGGTGAAAACGTAGCCGTTTTGCGCGGCTCCCCAGCCGAATGTATGCTGAGTGAACAGAGGGAAGATCGCCTCCATTGCGGTAAAGGCAATAGTAAAGATCAAGTTAATCGCGATCAGGCGTGTGACGACAGGATAACGCCACACACCGGTTATACCGGCCAGCAATCCTCTCCTGTTGGGTGCTGCTTGCGTCTTCCTCGCCTCACGATTGAGCGTTTCTGGCAAGAAGAAGAGAACCAGGAGCGCGTTGAGCAGTGCTACGGCGGTTGCCGCCCAGAAGGGGAGAGCAGGACCCAGCGGCACCAGCACCCCGCCCAGCGCCGGCCCGATCACAAATCCTAAGCCAATCGATGCCCCGATCAGCCCCATGCCTCTGGCCCGCTCCTGGGGTGCGGTCACATCGGAGACAACCGCCTGAGCCGATCCAATATTCGCAGCTCCCAATCCGCCAATGAAGCGGGCAAGCAAAAGGATGGGGAAGGACCACGCGATGGCGGAGAATGCCAGCGAAGCCCCCTCAATCAGCAGCGACGTGAAGATGACAGGCTTGCGCCCGTACCGATCTGAGAGTCTTCCCAGCAGTGGCGTAAAAATGAACTGGGCCAGCGCATACACAGTGAGAAGCAGTCCAATCCCCACCGCGTTAGCACCCAGGCGTTGCGCCCAGAATGGCAGTAACGGGAGGATGAGACCAAAGCCGGTGAAATCGATCAGAATAGTCAGGGCCATCAAAAATAATGGCGCGTTGCTCTTTTTATTCATAAACGGTATGCCCCCTAAATGCGAGTTAAGTCAAATTTGACCTGAACGCAAAAAAATAGCGAGACGTCTTTTGTTTGCACAAGGGAGTTTATGTCCGTTGTGCAGGTGATGTATCGAGGTGGTTAATTGTGCGTTCTAACCATGCGATTTCTGCGTTGATCAGGGTAAGTTTATGATCATTGACGAGCATATGTGCCTCATCAACGATGCTATGACTCTCCGTTTGTTGCAAGACGACCGCGCGATAGTTTTTGACCAGGTCCTGGCGTTCCTTCAGGAGAGCAGTAGCTTCGTTTCTGCTCAGACGATGGAGGAAGTAAAGGCAGGCGTCTAAATCGCTTAAACCGGGCGTATATTGACTCAGCATAGCGCGTAAAAGCGTGTAGAAGTAATGGCGCCCGGCTTCGGTAATATAGTAAACGTCGCGCTCACGCAGCGCCAGGTCTTCGTGAGCCGCTCCGGGGCCAGGCGCTTCCACCTGCTCGCGCCGTATCTCCAGATAGCCATCGGCAGCCAGCCGTTCAAGCTGGTAATAGATCGTCGGCTTTTTGATGGTTTCCGCGAACAGATCGTGATGGTTCTCAATCACCTCGCGGATCTGTTGCCCGTACATCGGTTTTTCCAGCAGCAGACCGAGCAGCATGATATGTTTATACATAGCCCTTGCTCGTCTCCTTCTTGTAACGTAATAAGTCAAATTTGACTTATTATTATTTTATCAGGCTATGTCAAGACTCGGCGAAGGGGGACGGGCGCTAAAGCGGACGCGCTGAAGCGGGTCCCTACGAGGGGGAGCGGTGTGCAGGGGGTTAGACGGCAAACGGTTTTGTAATTAATAAACAGAAAACGTGATAAGACGGTAAAAAATATCGATTTTACAGGGATGTGTGGACGATACATTTATCTGTACAAATGTGAGACTTATATGTATACACGATGTTTCAAAAAGCATCTGCGTTAGTTATAAATGATTCAGGCTTGTTGTCTTGTTTGAAAGGAGCAAATTATGGATGAACGTGGTAGTGAGGTCGCGAAGTTGCGCGAGCAAATAACGGCGGAGATAGAAGCGATGCACCGTGGATTTAAGAGCTTTGCGGTGGGCGCCGCCCGTCATGAGTTTATTCGTGCGCGTATGGAGCGGATTGGCGGGCACCAGGACCTGCTAGCAGAGCATCTTGGCCCTGAGGATGCAGCGACCTTCGTCTGTGAGCTTTACATAACGGCTACAAATCCTCCCACTAAAAATGATCAGCATTAAAGAAGCGTTCTATGATTTTTTGCTGGATAGAACGCTTTTTTTGTGCTGTCATCGGCTGATAAATAGCCTCTTTCGATGATGAAAGAGGAAACCGTCAGTGAGCCATGAAATTCTGCCAGAAGAGAAGCATCTTTTCGCGCAAGGGAGCGTGTTCCGGTTTGCGTAAATATGGGTCGTGGTCCCATAATTTTCCGGCGATAGTGCGTGTATGCTCAATGAGAGCCACATCGTTGAGATCGGCAATGCGTAATTCTGGCATCCCGCTCTGGCGAACTCCAATAAAATCGCCCGGGCCGCGCAGGCGCAAATCAGCCTCTGCGAGGCGGAAGCCGTCGAACGTTTCCTGGAAGACGCCCAGGCGTTCCTGAGCTTGCAGGCTGGCATCTGCGCTGAGGACATAGCAATAGGATTGGTGGCTGCCGCGCCCAACGCGTCCTCTGAACTGGTGAAGCTGTGAGAGGCCGAAGCGGTCGGCATCCTCAATCACGATGACGGTGGCGTTTGGCACATCGATGCCCACCTCAATCACGGAAGTTGCGACGAGAATATCAAGCTCGTGGTCGCGGAAGCGGCGCATCGTGAGGTCTTTTTCAGCCGGCTTCATCGCGCCATGCAGCAATCCCAGGCGCAAGTGTGGGAAGACTTCACGCTGCAAACGTTCGTATTCGGTGGTGGCCGCTTTGACCGTCAGCAGCTCCGATTCTTCGACGAGCGGGCAGATAATAAAAGCCTGGCGCCCTTCTGCGACCTGCTGGGCTATAAGCGTATTGGCTTCGTTGCGACGTGCGCCCGTGCGCCAGCGGGTAATAATCTGCTGCCGTCCTGGGGGGAGTTGATCGATAACCGACACGTCCAGGTCGCCGTAGAGTGTCAATGCCAGAGTTCTTGGGATGGGGGTCGCGGTCATCACCAGCATATGCGGATGATAGCCCTTCTGACGCAGAGCGTCGCGCTGCTCCACGCCAAAGCGGTGCTGCTCATCGACGACCACCAGCCCCAGTTTACGGAAGCTCACGTCTTCCTGGATGAGGGCATGCGTCCCGATGGCTACCGCCGCCTGCCCATTCTCTAAAGCGTTGCGGCCCATTGTGCGTTCACGCTGGCGCAGGCTGCCCGTGAGCAAAACCGTTTGAATGCCAAAGGGGGCCAGCATGGCGCTGATGCTGTGGGCGTGCTGCTCGGCCAGCAGTTCAGTGGGAGCCATGATCGCCCCCTGATAACCATTGAAGGCCGTCATTAGCAGAGCAGCGGCGGCTACCGCCGTCTTACCGGCTCCCACATCGCCCTGTAGCAGGCGACACATGGGGCTATTCTTGCCCAGATCGGCAAAAATTTCCTTGATGACGCGCCGTTGAGCAGCGGTGAAAGCAAAAGGCAGGGTTGCTTCGAATGGCTTGTCCGTGGCTATGACCGACCAGAGCGTTGAGCTATCCAGGCTTGCTGACTGCTCGGTTAACTCTACCTCGCTTTGTGGTTGAGGCGCATCGATGAAGATTTTACTGTAATCAATATGGAAAGTGTTGCCCTGCGGCGCTTCCCGTTGCCAGCGTGTCCGGCGTTCCTGCATACCGAGCTGGATCAAGAATAGCTCGTCAAAGGCGAGGCGGCGGCGGGCGGCGAGCCGCATCTCTTCGCTTTCGGGATAGTGAATTTGCTTGATAGCTTCCGGCAGAGGCAGAAGATTGCCCTCCGCTATCACTGAGCGGGGAAGGTGTTCGGGAACCATTGCCGCGTAACGGTCAACGGCCCACTTGGTAAAGCGGCGCAGGGCTTTTTCGTGCAACCCTTCGGTCAAGGGGTAGATTGGCACCAGGCGTCCGGTGTTGAGAAGGTCGCCCTGCTCGGCGAGTTCGTGGCTGCGTACGGCGAACTCGACCTTATTGCCAAAGCGCTGCTTAACGCCCGTAACGACCAGTTGCGAGTCCTTTTTGAGCTGCTTTTGCAGGTATGGCTGATTAAACCAGGAGGCGTAGAGTTTGCCGGTTGCATCTGAGATGGTCGCGATAGTGCGCGTTCGTCCTCCACTGATATGCTTTGTCGTCACCTCCCAGATCAGCCCCATTGTTGTCGTTACTTCGTTAAAGGGAATATTCTCGATCTTTGTGAGCTGGCTATAGTCGCGGTGGTCGCGCGGGAAGTAGAAGAGCAGGTCGCGCACGGTACGTATCCCCAGGCGATGCAATTTCGCCCCCACGCTCGTCCCCACTCCTGGTATAGCGGTAATATCGGCGCTCAATAGCGTCAATGCCGTATGCCCCTGAGACATGCCAGCCTCCAGGTGAATCCGGTTGGATGCTGGCTCTGAGGCGTGCTGTTCTGTGCGGGACATTCCGTTGGAGGATGCCGTCTTGCTGGCCGGGGTCGCTGCCGACGCCAGCTTAGTTGATGGTGGGGGGGAAGCCGGCGAAGACGTCGACTTAGTGGATGCTGCTACCTGGCTTGTGACTTTCTTGCTCTGAAAGCTGGCCGGCGCTGACTCCGGTGGCGTGGTCCTGGCGCTGCCCTCTTGCCCAGCCAGATCATTGAGAATAGCGAGCGCCGCTCGTATATTTGCTGCCCGCTCGATAGGATTTTGCTTGCGATAGCCTTCAAGGTATTCGACAAAATGATAAATGGGCCTGACATCCATCCCCGCGCTCTGGCAGATGGCGCAGATCTCTTCGGCCCAACGCGTTACAAAAGCCTCCAGGCCGCCGGGTTTGATGGCCTGATCCTGATGATGTAATCGCTGCTCGTGTTGTAACACTTTACGGGCTCGCTCAACATACATCGCGAGCCCTGTTTGATCTCTATTTGACATAAAATAAGCGAGATATTTTGCTAATGATCAATTGCCTGCTGTTTACAGGGGCAATATGAACGAAAATTGTCAGAGTATTTATGACCTGTTTTTGTGTCAGCCAATGTTCATAATAGAGGGAATTTGGAACAGATGTCAAGGGCTGAAGGCGTATTTGTGATAAGACGTTCTGGGGAGTTCCCAAGCATGCCGACCTCTTCGGTTAAGATAGAGCGGTGATATCGCCCCGCGCCTTATTCTACTGGTAAAGGTGGCCCCAGCAACTCCATGCCGTGAGCGCGCCATAATGCTGGATCTAGAGGGGGCATGGCGTTGGCCCTGGTCACTTCGCGAAAGAAGGCTGCCATTTTCCCTGCGGGCAGAAAAGCGATCAGAATGCGGCCACGAGCTTCACCAACAAAGGCCCAGACATGGGGAACTTGCCGTGGGGCCAGCAGCGAATCGCCTGGTTGGAGGCGGAAACGATCTGCTCCCACCTCGAACTGGAACTCGCCTTCGAGGATATAGAACCATTCTTCCTGGTCGTAATGCAGGTGGCGTGCCGGACCGCCTTTAGCCAGGAAGGTATTCTCCAGGATGAAGGGCGTGCCCGAGTCTGGCGCACTCATCTTGAAGGCAATGGTGCTGATGCCCAGCCCGCGCTGCTGACCTTCAAGGTCAGAGCCTGCCGTCAGAAGCAAAGCCGCCGGCATATCGGATTGATTCATCTCTCCACTTTCTCTTCTCGATAACGGGCGGGCCACAATCAAACCTTTGGGAAGCGGGTTATCCGCTTCTCTCGGATCTTTTTTGCATAACGATTTGTGTCTTTTTATTATACTACGCGGACTTATCAGCCTCCATCGGGGGAGCCGTGAAATGGATCTCCAGCGCCTTATTCACGAACCGGGCCACTTGCGGTTCCTGGCTTGCCAGCACCGAGGGGAGGGTGATATCGCGCTTGAAATTGCCGATCTCGATAATCATCTCATCGCCCTTTTTGGTCATCTGCACCTTGTCCATTTCGACATGGGGCAGGGGGAGGCGCAGGATATAGTTGTTCTCCTTGCGTATCACCTCTTGAATGGGGCCACGATAGAAGATCTGGGAGGGGTCCTGTGCACCGAAGATGGTCTCTGCGAGCTCGCCCAATTGGGGAATGCCTGCGATTTCGTGCGCGTGGTAGGGAGCTTCCCAGATTGGTAAGGGTGCGAAGGTTTGATGGATCTGACGGCGCAGCTTTTCTTGAGAGCGGAAGAGTTCTTGCAGGAAAGTATCCTGGTAATCGGCGGGCTGGATGACGCGATTGCAAATGACGCCATCGATTGGATAGCCGAACAGCGCGAGGTAGGTTTCGGCTCGTAGCGCCTCTTTAATCACCATGCGTTCTGGATTAACGACGGGCCGGTAAGAGCTGATATCGGGATTGCTCAGCACTGCGCGCAGCGTTTTGACGCGCTCGCTCAGCTTCTGGACCGCTTCCAGGATCTCGGTCGAAGGGAGGAAAGCCTTGAGCAATGGTCGTGCCAGGTTAAGGGTGGTGCTCTGGAGAGCCGTCAGGCGGCTGGCGTACCATTGGAACGTATCGGGCATGCTCAGCAGGCGGACCGTCTCTCCGGTGGGAGCGGCGTCGATCACGACCACATCGAAATTGCCTTCGCGGGCGTTGCGGTAGATGTTAATCAGGCTTACAATCTCATCCATGCCGGGGATAAGCGCCAGTTCCTCGGACATCACGGTATCGATGCCCTGTTTGCGCAGTGTTTTGCTCATCGACTCCTGCAATTTGCCCCATCCCCGTCGCATCTCATCAAGGGCATTAACCTCCTGCGCCCAGAGGTTAGGCATCAGTTCTTTTGGTTCGGAGGTGAGCATGGCATTAAGGCAGTCGGCAAGACTATGGGCCAGGTCGGTGCTTACCACCAGGGTGCGTTTCCCCTGCGTGGCCGTGCGAATAGCTGTGGCGGCTGATATCGTTGTTTTCCCGACGCCGCCTTTTCCAAGATAGAGAATGATGCGCATGGATCTTCTTACTCTCCGCATACGATATGACGAACAATCAACACTCTTGCAGCATGTACGTAAAGAGAGCCGTTCAGGTTAGAAATGTGGGCGTTTCCGAGGGCTTTTCATGGCGGTGGGGAAAAAAGAAGGGCATCTCTTGCTGGTCCCGTTCTTCGTTCTGGCGTGACGTTATGGGTCAGACGAAAATAGTGTGCTCAAGAGATGCCCAGCGCGTGGCTACAGGCTCATTACAGCTCAATCTTGTGATGCATTACGAGATATTTGAGAAATTCCAGATGGCGCACAACTTCCATACGATCACTACCACCATTCTGATACCATTGGCGGAGCCAGAGGAGAGAAATAACCTCATCCTGCGAGAACCCGTTTTGTTCGAGGGCCTCTGTTTCCGTTATGGCTTGCTCAACATTGGTAATTTTTTCTAAAGGCTGTGTATTCATGATTGTTTCCTTCCACCTGTGCCTGACTGGTCTGCCACCACTGCTGTTTCCGCTTGCTTTCGATCATTGTTGTGATAAAAGATTGGCTACTAGAGTAAACGGTAGATACAGCACTTTTTCAAATGTCATTTTGCTGCTTGCTCACCTACCTTGCTCTATCCTCCCATCCCCCTCTACTTCCTTTTTCTTTCTATACGAAGTATAACCGGAAAAGCCAACAATGGCAGTCTACTAGACAATACTACAGGTGTGAAATATATCACCTTGCATCCTGGAAAGTTCTTTATGAACCCTACCTGCCCCGGAGACGGCTATTCATAATGAACTATCTGCCCTATATACGTTTGAGACCCCCCAATGGTTCCAGTTATAAAGCCCTATTTTGGGGAAAATACCAACCTGCCTATAGATTACACGAAAGAGCTGTGGCGGATTTTCGTATGGTTGAGTAGTTTGCTATTCTTCTACTCTATAGGAAAAGAGACGTTGCGAGGTTACAGTGATGTGTCATGCGATGCATTCGCGGTGAGGAGAGAAGGGGCAAGCTGGGATGATTTGCTCTTGCCCCTCTCCGCTATGAGTTTCGTATTTACGCGTTACGCACGACGATGTTGACCAGGCGACCGGGGATATAGATTACTTTCTGCACAGTCATATCGCCGATAAATGCCAGCGCTTTAGGATTTGCCAGCGCCAGCGCGCGTACTTCCTGTTCGCTGATGTCGGCAGGAACTTCAACGCGCTCGCGAATTTTCCCGTTGACCTGTATCACCAGGGTAAAGGTTTGATCCTGCGTCATGGCCTCATCGTAGGCAGGCCAGGAAGTCATATGGATGCTGCCTTTGTGACCGGTCAGGTGCCACAGTTCTTCGGTGATGTGCGGAGCCATCGGCGCCAGCAGTTGCATCATAGTTTCCAGCGTCTGACGGTAGGCCGCGCTCTGCGTCACCGGCGTGTTTTGCTGCTTGATCATTGCATTGTTGCACTCCATCAGGGCGGCCAGCGCCGTGTTAAAGTGGAACGCGCTCAGATCCTCAGTGACACGCTTAATGGTTTTGTGACGCAGCCGCTCAATGGCTTTGCTCTCATCGGTCTCTTTGTTGCCCGGTTTATCGATCCAGGTATCGGTAACCAGGCTCCAGAAGCGATTCAGGAAGCGCCAGACGCCTTCTAAATTCTCCGCTTTGAAGGAGCCACCCGCATCGAACGGCCCGATAAACATCATGTAGCAGCGTACCGTGTCCGCGCCGTACTTCTCGACGTATCTGTCGGGCGCTTCGACATTGCCACGCGACTTGGACATTTTCTGGCCGTCAGCTCCCAGCACCATCCCCTGGTGATACAGGCGCTGGAACGGCTCGTCGAAGTCCACGTACCCCATGTCGCGCAGCGCCTTGACGAAGAAGCGCGAGTACAGCAGGTGCAGAATGGCATGCTCGACGCCGCCTACATATTGATCGACCGGCAGCCAGTGATGCATTTTCTCCTGGCTCCAGGCTTGTTCGCTATTGTGCGGATCGGCATAGCGCAGGTAGTACCAGGACGAGCAGATGAACGTATCCATCGTGTCGGCCTCGCGCGTCGCCAGTCCGCCGCACACCGGACAGGTTGTGTTGACAAACTCCGGCTCGTAGCGCAGCGGCGACTCGCCGGTTGACTTGAACTCGACATGCTCCGGCAGCAGAACGGGCAGTTGATCTTCTGGAACGGGTACCATGCCATCTACGGGGCAGTAGACAATAGGAATGGGCGCACCCCAGTACCTCTGGCGACTGATCAACCAGTCGCGCAGCCGATAGGTGACCATAAACTTGCCGATGCCCTGTTCTTCGATATAGCTGGTGACTTTAGCGATAGCTTCGTCTCCAGGCGTGCCATCGAAGGGACCCGAATTGACCATCACGCCCAGGGCTTCCTTCGCGGCTGTCCAGGTTGCCGGATCGCTCGGCTCTTCATCCTGGGCGCAGATCACTTCGCGGATTGGAATACCGAACTTGCGGGCAAACTCGAAGTCGCGCTGATCGTGGGCAGGCACGCCCATAATCGCGCCCGCTCCGTAGCCCATCAGCACGTAATCGGCGATCCAGACAGGAGCACGTTCGCCGCTCACGGGATTGGTGACGTAGCCGCCGGTAAAGACGCCCGTTTTCTCCTTCTCCGTGCTCATGCGCTCGATTTCAGTCATGCGCCGCGCGTGGGCGACGTAGGCATCGACCTCAGCTTTGTGTTCAGGCGTCGTGATTTTCTCCACCCAGGGATGCTCCGGCGCCAGTACAAAGAAGGTCGCGCCATAGATCGTGTCTGGACGCGTCGTGAAGACCGGGATCTCTTCGCGCTTGCCATCAATCTCAGTAAAGAAACGGATCTCCGCGCCCTCGCTGCGTCCGATCCAGTTGCGCTGCATTATAATCGTCTTCTCCGGCCACTCGACGCCGTGGAAGTTCAGCAGTTCTTCGGCGTAGGCCGAGATTTTCAGCAGCCACTGATCGATTTCTTTGCGTACGACCACGCTGCCGCAGCGTTCGCAGGTGCCGTCGGCCAGTACTTGCTCGTTTGCCAGCGTGGTATTGCAGCCGGGGCACCAGTTCGCGGGCGCTTTGGTGCGATAGGCCAGCCCGTGCTTGTAGAATTGCAGGAACAGCCATTGCGTCCACTTATAGTAATCGGGCATGCAGGTGATAACTTCGCGCTGCCAGTCCCACTGCGCTCCCATTGCCCGCAGTTGCTTACGCATATTTTCAATGTTTGCCAGGGTCCAGGTGCGGGCCTGGACGCCGCGTTTGATGGCGGCGTTCTCCGCCGGCAGGCCGAAGGCATCGAAGCCCATTGGCTGCATCACATTGTAGCCCTGCATGCGGATAAAGCGTCCATAGGCATCAAAGGGCGAATAGTTATACCAGTGGCCCATATGTAGATCGCCCGATGGATAGGGGAACATCACCAGATGATAAAATTTTGGTTTGGGAGAATCATCAGAGGCATGATACAGATGCTCTGCTTCCCATTGAGTCTGCCATTTGTGCTCGATCTCTTTCGGATTGTATTTTGTACGTGTTATGACCATAATGGCTCTCCCTGCTTTACTTTTTTAGAATGTGTCTGATGCTCAGCGTGAGAGCGCGCTCGCGCCTACGACGCTCGTTTTGTCTGGGAGGTGTGGTGGCGACTTGCGCTTCGCGCAAGTCGCCACCACACCTCCCAGACTCCTTGCGCGGCGAAGCCGCGCTCTTCACCACGAAAGGCAAAGATCCTCAGAATCAGACACATCTTAGCAACTGTCTGTCATCGCGAAGGGACGATCAAGAATAAGGAATACAAGAACATAACAAAAAACCTTTCATCCGCTAGGGACGAAAGGTTATTCCGTGGTACCACCCTGATTTTCGATCTGGACAGCGATGGTGGACCTGAGGGGATTCGAACCCCTGACCTCTTCCATGCCATGGAAGCGCTCTCCCAGCTGCGCTACAGGCCCATGTATAAGTAGTTAGCCGGTACTGTCCTTGATCTACTCTCATTGTGTGCTATAACGGGCAACCCCGACAGAAGCTACACACATTGCCGCCTGGCAATACCTTCACCCCTGTTGCTCGCAGGCGAGTTCGGTCGAACGTCGTAGCCTCGCACCAACCGGCTACTCTCTGAAGTCAGGTGACTTACTACTCCTGCTCGTCGCATGTGTAGGACGCGCTAAAGCGGGTCCTTACAAAATTTCATCGCATCTTCGATGTATCTACACTATACCATAACCGTTTGCGATTTGCAAGGCATATGAGCCGATGGTGTAATGGAGATGAGGGGGCTCGAACCCCTGACCTCGACAGTGCGATTGTCGCGCTCTCCCAGCTGAGCTACATCCCCTTGCGACGTAGATAATATCATACTTGCTCCAACTTGTAAAGCTTTTTTTTAAAGAAGATAAGAAGTCGCTTGGAACCGGCTACTTCTGTCTAAAAAATGCCTGATAGCGCGTATAGTAGGTAAGGGGATTGGCCTTGATACACTTCTGTTTTGATGAGTGCTATCGAAGTTAACGCGAAAATACGTATGTTGGGCTGCTTGCGGATACATGGTATCAAAAAATCCTGAAAGTGCTATCGGAGTTAACGCGAAAATACGTATGTTGGGAGGAATACATACCTGTGATTTACTATCGTGTCGCATGCCAGGGTGAGCGCAATACTTCCTGGAAGTGGAGTTCGACCTCGTTGACATCTCTCAGCGCGTTGTTGGCGCTATTGAAAATGTATACAACTGTGCCTCGCGAGCATATTCGCGTCTTCTTTTCTACCTCAGTTGAAGAGATGGATGAAATGTTGACGCGTGAGAATCAGGGATTAGTATCGACATCCGTTACTGCCGATCAGCTATTGAGTGGTCCGGGTATGAATGCGATGGATATTATGCGGTTGGAGCTAGAATTGAGCCAGCCTGGAGATCATGATGCTCCTTATGCCTTTACGCTTCCCACCTCTGTTCGCGAGGCTCTGGCCTGGACGAAGCTGCTGGCAAAGGTCCAATGCGGGGAACTGGTGCCATAGAACAGCATGTTGCTATGGCACACTGAGCATAAAGGCCACCAGCGACTCGCGCCCATCGACGCGCACGCGCAGCAGGTCCAATGGTGTGCGGCTGTTCTGCACAATGCCGGTTGCGCCAGGATCGGTGGTTGCGCCTATGTACCCATTCGCTGCCAGCAAGTTCATTACCTGTTGTTGCAGAATCAGGCTGCCATGACGGAACGGCTCTCCTGAAGGATAGCAGAACTGTTGAACGACGATCCCCAGGTGCTTTTCCAGATCCATCTGCGATATTTGTACCTCTTGCTGGGCCTGGATGCGCGAGTTCAGAAAGACCTGCCCTATATTGACATGGTGGATGGTATGCGAGCCCATTTGCATGCCGCCGGTGACCATCGTACGCATCTGATCCCAGGTCATCTGTCCCTGCCAGCCGACTTTGCCTGTGATGATATAGAACATGCCGCTATAGCCATGCGCTTTCAGGGCTGGATAAGCAAATTGATACGCATCATCATAGCCGTCATCAAAAGTCAGGATGATCGGCTTTGCCGGCAATGGGGCGTTATAGTATAGCGCATTGAAAAGCTGATTAAACGTGATAGTCTGGTATTTCTGCCGCTTCAAATAGTCCAACTGCTTATTGAACATCGTTGGCGTGACCGTCAGGCTTAAATCAAGCAGGTTCTTTGGTTTCACATCAGTAATATGATGATACATCAGAATCGGCACTTTTACCCGTCGGCTGACTGGAGTGAGGGGAGGCAGGACAGGAGCTTCCAGGTCAGCCGGGCCGCCAACCAGAACGCGCCACTGATGTTCATCCTGGAGCGCCTGATTCGAAGCTACCTGCTGCACAATAAAGGGTAAATCGTGGAAGATGATGCTGGGATGGAGGAATTGCGGAGCGAGCGGGGGGAATTGTTTAGGTGGCAACGCTTTCAGCTCGAATTGCAGCGAAACGGGTATGGCATCCACATGAGCATACTGCGTCATTGTCTCAGGATTCACCCACAGAGGCAGTTCATGAGCTTGTCCGGTGGTGAAGTTCTGGAGCGTGTAATTCTGGAAGCGCGCTTTCCAGAAGCTGGCGAATGTTGCCTCATCGTGCCACATCGCCTGCACGCCTGGGTCGAGCATACTCCACATAGTATCATAATGTTGTCCGAGCAGGGCATTCATATATTGTTGAGCGACTGCCGTCACTTCAGCCTGATTCGGATCAAGCGTAACCGACGTTTTATGCGCGCTGGTCGCTATTTGTGCATGTTGTGTGGCGGCACTGGAAGACAGCGCAAAATATACGCCAGCCCCTGCAGCCGATAGTAAGCAGACCAGCGCACCTATCATTAATACTCTGATCCAGACGTTACCGACCTGTATGCCTGCTGCTTGCCCTCTTGTCCTGATAACGCTCATCACAGCTCCTCCCTGTTCTCCCTGAAAGCCATAGTCCCTATAAATATATTGTTGTGAAAACATGTTTATATGTCAATAAAACTCTTCAAGTTAGTACTTGTTTCAGGGTGGTTTGGGGCCGCCGCAACCCTGAAATGAAACTCTGTTCATGCTATGCTTTTCTTGAGAGAAGACCTCTGCGAGAAACAGAAGTTCCTTCTTATTCTTATCACAAATTTTTTAGAAGAAACGCTTCACGATTATCTCTCCTATAAAAATCTCATGTACGTTTTTCCTATTGAAACCCCATTTGCATCTTGTATAGTATGATTACATATTGGATCTGCTGTTCCAATCTTTTGGTCAGTTAGATGTCGTGCGTTTGTTACCCGCTTCATTATCTGCACCCTTTCCGCACGATTTTGCTCTCAGGCTTGTTTTGGGGAAATAGCTCTCTTCAGATTGTCAAAACGCACGGCAACCTGGCACTTGTTGCCGTTATCGGAAGATTCTGCGCTTTTTTTACTCTATAATGTACTTTTTGTCTATCACACAGAAAAAAATTTCTGTTATAAAGGAGTATTTTTCATGCTAGAGCGTTGCTCTGTGATCGATAAGGTAGATATCAGATATGACGACGAGCAAGCCTCTATAGTCATTAACAATCGCGTTCTCCGTTTCAGCCCTACCGAGTACAAATTAATCAGGCTCTTTTTACTGCATACAATGGTTCAGGAAACACTGCTATTTGAAGCTGTATCGCTAAATGTCACTGATGCAAATGCGCAGAAACTGCTTACCAAATACATCAATAAGATCCGTAACAAAATTGCCGCGTCTGATTTTCTATTGCTTCTTGAAGGCTTGGGCCGTATACTTAGACAAGACAAATGAAGGTAGCTTTTGTTTTTTCAAGGGAGGAGGGGATAATGTCGAAACAACAAGGAGGATATCGCTGTCATCTCATTAGTAGTCAAGTTCTTCCAGACTCATCTCTATCAAAGCAAGAACAGATTCATAGAACGGAGCCTGATAGTATTGAAGGTATTCTATTCACACACCAGGCAAGAAAAGCATTGACTCATGCTCAGGAAAAAGCAAATAGTTTTTCCATAACTATATAGATAGCTTCCATTTATTATTGAGCTTATTCCAAGATCCACACGATGCTCCCACAATTATTATGCGCCACCTCGGTATTAACGCTGAACAAATTACAACTATGATCCTGGCATCTATTCATCCAGGGAGGCCATCGCACTTGGAGAGAAACATCTCACAAAGTCATTCAGGATAGCTATTTTCCAAGCTGCAGAGGAGGCGCAAAAACTGAATCAGACGGAGGTTGGGAGTGAGCATCTTTTATTAGGTCTTTCTCGTACCCCTTTCGGTATTAATGGGAGTGTTTTCCTCCGCTTGGGGATCACCGCCGATCAGATAAGGGACCAAATCCAGCAGTTACCGCCTTTATCCAGTTGATCATAGCGATTGATAAAGGGATAATAGGAGAATAAGAAAATGTTAAAGCAGCTCCTAGTCACACCAGAAGCTGCTTCATCATTTTTTGAGTGCCCATCTCCCTCTACTATCGCGCCCTCACCGCCTGCTTCGGCGGAATATGGATCGGGCGGCCCTCGACGGCCAGGATGGCTTCGCGCAAGCCTTCGCTCAGCGTGGGGTGCGGGTGGATGGTTTCGATGATCTCGTCGGCGGTCAGTTCGCCGCGCATCGCGACCGAGAATTCGCTGATCAGGTTGGTGGCGTCGGGTCCGATGATGTGCGCGCCCAGGATCTCATCGTATTTGCCGAGAATGACTTTGGTGAAGCCCTCCGTCTCGGCTATTGCCACAGCCTTGCCAATGGCCGTCCAGGGGAAGCGTTCGACGCGCGCTTCGGGATACTGCTTTTTGGCGTCTGCTTCCGTCAGGCCGACAGAGGCGATTTCGGGGAAGGTGTAAATGGGGTTCGGGATGACGTGATAGTCCATCTTCGCCTCGTGCCCCAGCGCGTTATCTGCCGCGACCTCGCCTTCCATTGAGGCTACATGAGCCAGGCCAGCGCCGTGAACCAGGTCGCCAATCGCGTAAATGCCAGGCAGGTTGGTCTCCATCTTTTCGTTGACGCGCACGCGACCACGATCATTGTCAAGTCCCTGCTCCATCAACTGCTCTAAGCCGCTGGTGTTGGCGCGGCGGCTGACCGCCATCAGGACGTACTCGGCGGGGAAGCTTTGCTGACCTTTATCGGTCGTGGCGATGACCTTCTTCTGGCCTCCCTCGTCTTCGATACCCTCGACCTTCGCGCCTGTCACGATATTGATGCCGCGCTTGCCCAGGATGCGCACCAGCAGGCGACGCACCTCTTCATCGACGGGGGCCAGGATGTTGGGCAGCATTTCCAGCACCGTTATTTGCGTGCCGAGTGCGTTAAACATGCAGGCCAGCTCCATGCCGATCACGCCGCCGCCCACGCAGACCAGGCTCTCGGGCGTTTTGGGCAGGTTCCAGCAGGTGTCGCTATTCATCACATTCTGCCCATCGATGCCGGGCATAGGAGGCATCAGCGGAACCGAGCCCGTGGCAAGGATGATCTTATCGGCGCTGAACTGCTGGTCTGTGCCATCGTTCTTCTTGACCGTCACAGTGCGCGAGGCGTCAACGCTGCCCAGCCCATCATAGATATCGACGCCGTTCCCCTTCATCAGCACGCCAACGCCGCCTGTCATACGTTTGACGACTTTATCTTTAAAGACAACCGCCTTTGCCATATCGAAGGTTGGTGGCTGTGGGAGATGGATGCCCAGCTCCTCCAGCGCCTCCATGCTATGCATTACCTCAGCAATATGCAGCATCGCCTTTGATGGAATACAGCCCACGTTGAGACAGGTGCCGCCGAGATACTGTTTCTCGACAATAGCCACCTTCGCGCCAAGTTGCGCGGCGCGAATGGCGGCGACGTAGCCGCCGGGGCCAGCGCCAATCACTGCAACGTTATAGTGATTATTTGCCATACAATTCTCCTGCAATCTGAGAGTTTCTTGCGGTCAGTATATCACGTTCGCTGCGCCTGCGTCATAATTGTGACACGGGCAAGCAGGGCTTCACAAAAGTCGTCATTGGCTCTGACCGCTCGCGCCTTTGGCGCTCATGGGGAGAGGAAGGTGCTGCGGTGGGCGCAGCCCACCGCAGCACCTTCCTCTCCCGAACGGCTCGCATGCGAGCCGTTCTGTCTGAAAAAATAACCTTTGCGAAGCTCTGCGCGGACAATGGCCTATTCGGTCCATTGAGACCAATTTAGGGAATGATGAGATATTTTCGAACGTATGTATAAGTAGAGATACCAATGACTGACCTCTCTTAATGGCTTTGTTTATGCTATCGAAAATGCTATATCATCTGGCACGCGATCTCTTTATCAAGGGTGCCAATGTATGGGTGGGAGCGGGTCGAGCTGGTGACTTCTATATTATGAATAGGGGGTATTCGTAATGGCAACAACAGGAGAGTTGCGAGCAATCATTGAGGCGTTAGAGCTGGTTGACATCGGCGATGCGGCCAGTTACCTGGGGGAGGAGGACACCGTGGCGGAGGAATTGATCGTTCCCGAACAGGTTGCACAACTGTTTGTCAATGATACAGAAGATTCCGCGACATGTGATTGTACGTCTTGTGAAGTAGATTAATCCCATCCCGGGATTGTTTGTGATATTCCGGCGCAGGTTTTTTTGGATGAAAACCTGCGTCATTTGATTTATGGGCGATGCCTGTCTCGCTGTTTGCACAGGCTAAGAAAAGTTTCTGCGGCTCCTTGACCTGGGGTGATGGACCAGGGTAAAACCATAAGAAGCCATTGCTAAAATGTACATTCTGGTGTACACTTAGATGTACAGATAAATGTACAAAGAAAGGTTGATCAAGAAAGGCGCATCAAGGTTATGGAGCAGAAGACACCACACACTCTCTCTATGGTCGAAGCGAGAGATCAATTGACACGATTACCTGAACAGTTTGCAGAGGATATTGCTAACCGCAGTAAGCCTGTAGTTACAGTCACCAGGCGCAACATTCCCGTATTAGCCATTATGCCCTGGGAACTCTATGAATCAATCATGGAGACGCTAGAAATTCTGGGGGATGAAGAGCAGGTTGCTGCCTTGCGTCAGGGTATCAGGGAAGCAAGGGAAAACAAAGGTAAATCCTGGAAATCTGTGAAAAAAGAACTAGGTTGGGAAGAGCGTGATAGTTTATCAACTTCCGAGATGCAGTAAATAACGTAGGAAGGGCAGATAGGATTTGATCGTAGATGGAACTCATTGTAACACCAACAGCGGAAAAACAGTTAGCTGCTATTTTAGATACACGTATACGTCAGGGAATTATCCAGGCTATTGAGAGCCTTGAAACTGAGCCTGATAAAAAAGGAAAGCCTTTAGCAGGTGACCTGGCTGGTTATCGCTCTATACGCGCTGCCTCGCAAAGATACAGGCTCATTTATAAAACAGATAACAGTGCAGGAGTTGTGATCATTGTTGCATTAGGAATGCGCAAGGAAGGGGATAAGGCCGATATCTATACTCTGGTGAAGAAGCTTGTGCGATCAGGGTTATTTACATTGCCTAGTCTAGCGTTATGCTTTTGTTATATTTAACTTATGTACGGTTGCATGAAAAAGGAGATGGCAAACAATGACTCCTGAAACTTTTCGGCTTGTAGAGCAAATGTATGAAGAGAGTATACAAGATCCTTCGATACTCCCTGGAACTATTCAAACAATGGCAAGGGCCTATGACGAAATTTGTGCAGGGGAAGATCCCTGGACAGCTCTTGGTAACTTTACTAATGCATGGTATGGTTATGCGAAGAGGACCAGGGCCGATTTGGTAAGTGAACCGCTGCTGCGGCCAGAGCAGGAAACAGAGTATCGCCATCGTTGGGCCGCTTTTTGCGCCGCCTCTGTCGAATTCCTTTGTGAACGCTACCAGGTTTGCTGTCCTGATTGGGTCTACGATCCGTACTATACTCTAGAAACTCCGTGGTGGTACACCAGGCAGCCAGATAATCCTTCTGTGCGTGAGTATCTGGTAAAAGTCGCACCCTCGCCTTTTGTGCGACGCAATATTTTCTGTGCTAATCGGCTCTTTCAGAATAAATATGAACTGTACGAATGGACTCAGGAAGCAAAAGCCAAAGGTATCACAGATGTCAGAGAAGTCCGTCGCTATGTTCGCGAAAGGGCAATTGCTGTTCATGGAGGATAGTTATCCTTATGAAAGCAATCTCAGCCTGAGTTACGGGAAAAGCCACATGATCAGAAAAGTCGGGGTCATTTCAGATACCCACATTCCTCACTTCAAAGCATTGCCTGACGCGATCTGGCAGCATTTTGCCGGTGTTGAGCTGATCGTGCATGCGGGCGATCTTTCGATTTTGCAAGTGATTGCTGAACTGGAGACGATAGCGCCCGTTGTGGCGGTACAGGGCAATGTTGAGCGTGAAGAGGTGGTGTTGAAGCTGCCGATCAAACGTGAAATCACTGTAGGATTTTGTAAGATCGGCATTGTGCATATTCTTGGGGATGCCGCTCATTACGCTCGTAATGCCCGGCGGGAATTTCCTGATGCGCGCGCGGTGATATTTGGACATAGCCACATTCCCTATAATCAGGAGCATGATGGGCAGTTGCTCTTTAATCCTGGCAGCGCGACCGACCGTCGCCGCCAACCTGCGTGCAGCATCGGCCTGCTCTCCATCGATGACGATGTCAGGAGCGTGCGAGCAGAGATTATTCGATTATAGTGTACGGGCGCTAAAGCGGACGCGCTGAAGCGGGCCCCTACGAAGGTTTCATACGAAGGCTCCAGCGCCCCCTATACGTAGGCTTACAGCATTTTTACTAAAGAACGGTTGATGCTTGCCAGCGTTGGGCATCCTGAAAGTCCCATCGCTACTTCGAGTTCGTTACGTAACAATTGCAGGATATGTTGTGCGCCTTCCTGACCGTCAACCGCGAGCCCCCAGAGTATTGGACGACCAATAAAGATGGCACGCGCCCCCAATGCCAGCGCCTTGAGCACATCGGTTCCCCGACGAACACCGCCGTCAAGATAGATTTCGCAGCGTCCCGCCACTGCTTCGGCGATTTCGGGCAATGCTTCGATAGCCGCCAGCGAACCATCGAGCTGCCTTCCCCCGTGATTGGAGACGATAATGCCCTCGACGCCTCGCTCGACTGCCAGCAAGGCATCTTCCGCCGTCAGGATGCCCTTGAGCAGTAGGGGCAGCTTTGTCACCGTGCGCAGCCAGTCCACCGTTTCCCAGGTATCGGTAACGTGGCGGCTGAATGTCGGCTCGTCTGCCACGGCCTCTTGAAAATTGGCGAGGAGGGAACGAGCTTCCAGCTTGAATTGGTTGCGGATATCGCGCTCGCGTCGTCCCAGCCGGGGCGTATCTACCGTGAGGATGACTGCGCGATAGCCTGCCGCGTCGGCGCGCTGCACCAGCCGCTCGCTGACACGCGGGTTTTCGTTGGTGTAGAGCTGGAACCAGAGCGGGCCGCCAGCTACCTCGGCGATCTCTTCAATGGTGCGATTGGCGACCGTACTGACAGCCATCAGCGTTTCCTCCTGGCCGGCAGCCCGTGCGGTCGCGCATTCGGCCTCGGGATGGGCGAAGACGTGACAGGCCATAGGCGCTATCATGATCGGCATGCTGATTGGTGCCCCCAGCACGGTTGTGCGCGTGTCGATCTTGCTGGCGTCGATCAGCACGCGGGGACGCAGCCGGATGCGCTCGAACGCGCTCCGATTGGCTCGCAGCGTGACTTCGTCGTCGCTGCCGCCTTGATAGTAGTCCCACGCATCCGCTTCCACGCGGGCCTGGGCCAGCGGCTCGTATTCGAGTAGGTTAACAGGTTTCAATGCACAGCTCCTCCATTGTCGCAAACGCCGCATCCCGGCGGACGCGCTGTTCATCCCCAGCTCGCTGCTTGCACTTGCTGCTTACAACGGTAGCTTACAACGAACGGGGTAACGCGATAAATCGCGCCGGACGCGCTAAAGCGGGTCCCTACGAAGGTTTATAAGGTTTATTATACTCTACGATATTAGCGCGGTCGAATACATTCCTGTCCGCCCATGTAGGGACGCAGGGCTTGCGGGATGCGTACGCTTCCGTCGGCCTGCTGGTGCGTTTCCAGCAGCGGGATCAGGATGCGCGGCGAGGCGATAGCTGTATTGTTGAGCGTATGCACGAATTTGACCTTGCCGTCGTCGTCGCGATAGCGGATATTGGCGCGGCGGGCCTGCCACTCATGGAAGTACGAGCACGAATGGGTCTCGCGATAGCGGCCCTCGCTGGGTATCCAGCACTCAAGATCGTACATGCCAACTTTGCCATCGCCCATATCGCCCGTGCAGACGTTGACGACGCGGTACGGCAGCTCCAGCGCCTGCACCAGCTCCTCCGAGTTCCTGATGAGCTGTTCATGCCAACGCACCGACTCTGCGTGATCGGCCTCGCAGATGACGTATTGCTCCACCTTGTTGAACTGATGGATGCGGAAGACGCCTTTTGTGTCTTTGCCGTACGTGCCGGCCTCCTGGCGGAAGCAGGGACAGAAGCCAACGAAGGTGAGGGGCAGCTCTTCACCTTTGATGATTTCATCCTTGTACATGCCCGTAATCGAAACTTCCGAGGTGCCGACCAGAAAGAGGTCTTGCTCTTCGATGGCGTACACCTGGTCGCGCCCCTTTGGGAACTGTCCGTTGCCGATAAAGCAGAAATCGCGGGCCATTGCTGGCACGATCAGCGGCGTAAAGCCCTTGCGGGCGATGTGGTCCATCGCGAAATTCATCAGCGCCAGTTCCATGCGCGCGGCATCGCCTTTGAGGGCGTAGCTACGCGAGCCTGCAACCTTCACTGCGCGCTCGATGTCCACCAGATCGAGTTTCTGCATCAGCTCGTAATGGTCAAGCGGCGGAAAAGCGAAAGTCGGCTTCTCCCCCCAGTAGCGGATGGGCACGTTATCGTTTTCATCTTTGCCGATGGGCGCGCTCGGATCGGGAATATTGGGGACAAGGAGCAGCATCTGGTAACGCTCCTCAAGCAGGCCATTGAGCAGCGGCTCTTTCTCCTTGATCAGTTCGGCCAGTTGCTTCCCTTCAGCGATAAGGGTATTGCGCAGCTCCGTATTTTTCTCTTTTGCCGCCTGTTGGATTTGCTTCGATAGCCCGTTTTGCCTGGCTCGGGCCTCTTCTACTTCTTTTTGCAGCGTCAGCACCTGTTGATCAAGGGCCAGCAAGCTATCAATATCGATGGGGTTATTTTTGAGCCGCGCCGCCTCTTTGATGGCGTCCGGGTGATTACGGATAAACGTGAGATCAAGCATAATAACATCTTCTCCTTCTATTGCAAAACGCCCGTAGCGGTCTGCTTGCAGGTAATAAAAAAAGCGCCCTCGTCCATAAGGACGACGACGCGGTATAGGCGAAATCGTGGTGCCACCTTGATTTTTTCAACGCTTGTTGAAACTCATTCTTGCCTGGTAACGGGGGCAACCGTTGGCGCTTATCGCGCAGGCTCCCGGGTGGATTTCGCTTCTGTCAACTGCTGCGTCGCACCGGCCCGCAGCTCTCTGTTCCCTCACCTCTGCAAAAGAGATGATACCGTTCGACAAAAGGTACTCGTCCCGTTCATGGCCTTCATTCTTCTGTTGCCAGCATACCAGTCGATATGCGGTTTGTCAAGTCCTTAACACGCGTTTTTGTTACGGCTCCCCACGTTGACGTGATGTTCATTTCACGACAATCACAATCGGCAGCGGCGTCAACGGATCGACCGTCACCTGCTGGCTGCCTGCATGCACATACATACCGGTGGAGGCGCCTCCGTCCAGATTGAGCGCGGTCTGGATCGAAAGATCGGAGGAGGCGAGCAGATCGGCCAGTTCATCGAGCGAGAATGCCTGATTCGGGCTGACGATCAGTAACAATCTTCCTTGCTTATCCACCGCGACAACGCTGCGGCGGCTGCTGGCGGCATTGGCATTAAATTGCGTACGTTTGCCGTTCAGCATCAGCATCGGCGCTGATTGGGTTGCCTGCTGGAGTTGCTCGTTATTGGGATCGTATGGCTGCTGGCTCAATGAGCGCAACGTTACATTGCCCTGATTGTCAACGGCTAGCATGCCGCCAAAGCCGCTGTACGAAGTTCCATACGTTTGCCCGTCTGAGATTAACAGCCCGGTCGGCCTGTTGTGGGTATCGAAGTAGCCTCCGTTGATGATCGCCAGCGCGTTGGTCTGCTTCATCCACTCGCTCATCAGCAGAGGCTGGTCCGGCTGATAGGCAATCTGAAGGTGAGCTTTATGCAGATCGATGCGCACGATGCTGACGATATCCTCGTTATTGCCCGGGCTCTTCCAATCTTCCGCGCGCACCTCCACGCCGGTCGAGCCCTGGAGCCAGCGATTGAGCGTCGGCGTATTCTGAGACGTTTCAGGCGTGCTTGAAACGACCGGAGTGCCGTTGACGCTCACATTGGGTATCAGGCTACAGGCCAGCAATGAACCGACCAGAAGACATAAAACGAATAGAACTCTTATGGTATGTTTTGCTGGCATGTAAACCTATCCTTTGCTAGTGCATTTATCCTTGGCGTCTTCGCGTTAAATGCTTATACTGCCCGCACGGGGATGGGAGTTCAGGACTATCTCGACACCCGCTCGCGGGCTTGAAACGCAGCCTCAATCGCAGAGGCACTGCCTTTGAACTCCATCCCCAATTTCAGGGCGGCATCGTGCGCGGCATTCTCCGTTGTATCATCCAGCGGGGCCAGCTCAACCGTCCCATAGCGTCTCTCCAGAGCGCGTCGGATCAGCAGATCGGTGAACCAGGGATTTTTTGGCAGCACCGGCCCATGCTGATAGGTGCCGAAGACATTTTTATACATGGCCCCCTCGAACCCATCCTTGCCATTATTGCCCCAACCTGCAAGCACTTTGCCAAGCGGGCGCGCCTTCGAGCCGAGATAGGTGCGTCCGCTATGATTCTCATACCCCACCAGCGTCTTGAGCCCCACTTCAGGGAAATTGCACTCAAGCACCATATGCGTCATAAAGCGGGTGCCACTGCCTTCAGTATACAGGTCAAGCAACCCGACCCCCTTGAGCTCCGGTCCCTGAAACGGTTTGTAATAGTGCCCCAGGAGCTGATAGCCCGCGCAGACGCTGAGAAAGACAATATTGGCTTCGGCAGCTTCATGCAACGAAGATGCTTTGCCCTGGATATCCTCCGAGGCAATCTCCATCTCGCGGTCCGCGCCGCCGTGGAAGAGAATCAGATCGTATTTGGTAAAATCGGGGGTTTGTTTGACATAAATGTGCTCTACTTCCGTAGCGATCCCGCGCCACTGGCAACGTTTCTGGATCGAAAAAAGATTGCCTCGATCCGCTGCGACGCTCATTAATGTCGGGTAGAGATGCCCTATTTTCAGCACCATACCGCTATCTTTCACCTGTTCGGCCATCTTCTCTACTCCTGCCAGAAATGCTTGACCCACCCGCGCTTCTGCATAATCCTGCGTAGCTCCTGGGTTGGCGTATAACTGCTCATAATATATAGCGACCCGCCCGGCTCAACCTTTGCCAGAGCGGCATCAAGAGCGGCCTCGCGCTCAGGGATCAGCGTAATAATATCTGTAGGGACTTCAGCGTACTTCAAACGCAGCGCCAGTTCTTCGGGCTTGTTGCCGCTACAGGTCGCATCCGCGATGGTTGCAGCGATTTCCTCTATATCCACATCCCAGAGCCAGGCAAAGTCCTCACCATCGACCACCGTATGGCTCGCCGCCAGCAGCAGATGCTTCTTTCCAGGATGCTGAGCGATCAAACGCAGCATCAGGTTGAACGATGTCGGATTTTTGACAAAGGTGAGATAGATGGTCTTGTCGCCCGCCTGGATTTTCTCAAGCCGCCCAAAAGCAGGTCGGATATGGCTCAAAGCCGTCTGCACCTTATCCAGAGCGAAGCCAGCTGCCAGCGCCGCTCCGACTGCCGCCGCTGTATTATAGACGTTATGCAGCCCGGGAAGAGGTATTTCCAGCTTGATCTCGCCCTGAGGAGTGCGCAGAGTCACATGAGTGGGGCCGGCGCCATCAGAGGCGAGCTGCACAGAGGTAGCCGCGATATCCAGCTCGGGCAGGGTATAGCCACAATTGGAGCAGCGATAGATGCCGAGATGCGACATGTAAGCCACTTCGTAGTCCAGATCATTGTGACAATGAATGCAGCGCACAATATCGGCTGATTGCTCAGGTACAGGCGTCCCCACCTCCATCGTTTCCAGACCGAAGAAGAGGCGGCGGGCGCGCGCGTTCATGCCGAAATTGGCAACCTGGGGATCATTGCCGTTGAGCAGCACGGTCGCCGATGGGGGGAGAGCCTCCAGCATCTTGTTGAGTGCGCGCGCAACGGCATAGAGCTCGCCGTAGCGATCTAGCTGGTCGCGGAAAATATTGGTGATTACCACCACATCGGGCTGAATTTCCGGCACCGCCAGCGGGATCGTGGCCTCGTCAATCTCGAAGAGCAGCACATCGCTATCCAGCCTGCCGAAAATATCGGCGAAGTTGACCGCGACCGACGTCACTCCTTGCAAAAGATTGGAGCCGGTGCGGTTCTGCGAGACGCGTCGCCCGGCAGCGCCTGCAATGGCAGCAGTCATGCGGGATGTGGTTGTTTTGCCATTGCTACCCGTAATCACAATCTTTTTCGCCTTGCTCGCACCAACGACCGACTTGAGGATATTCGGATCGATGCGGCGCGCGACCATGCCGGGCAGGC
Organism: Ktedonosporobacter sp.; assembly: GCA_035293765.1. Lineage (GTDB taxonomy): Bacteria > Chloroflexota > Ktedonobacteria > Ktedonobacterales > Ktedonobacteraceae > DASRHT01. The sequence goes on along the minus strand of DATGMF010000079.1, from coordinate 165,907 downwards.
TGGTGCCACCGCCGATACGCAGGAGACGTCCCGATGCGCCTGCCAGCTTGCCTGCTGATATCGCGAGGGCCAGGCGCGCGCGCTCCAGGCCGGTGGGAGCAGCAATGACAGTAGCCGTGTCATTGTCGGGCTCCGTTGCAGATACCTTAGAACTTTCTGTTACCATAAATCTTATTTACCTGTTATCGTGTACTTTACAGACGCCTATAGAGGCTAGCCCCATGCCCATCTTTGCCTGGCGGCTACAGCCTCCAAATTCAGGGGCTATATCCTCCGGGTCGGACGCAAGGCGATATTTATCAGATCGTTTGCAGTATAGCAAAGATGGGGATGGGGGACAATGAAAAAGGTCACAATATAGGAAGCATGGTAACAATTGTAGAATATTACCTTCCCTTCCTACATCACCCGGCATTGCCTTGCGTTCACATCACATTGGATTGTTCCATGATCGAATTGTTGCGTAATGATGGTATTGAGCGATCTTACAGGCGGACCTTCGGGGAAGCCAAATTTTTTCAGACCGTTATTCTTATCAAAGTAGGTAAGGATAGGGTCAGCGATGCTATAGCCTGTGTAAATGTAGTAGCGCCCGTGATCGGCGGTGGGGATAGTATTTTCTTTTTTATCCCTCACAAAGTAATTCCACTCGTAATCGTAAGGGATGGGAGAGGTCAGATCGACGTTATAGGGAGAAACCCAGTTAAACGTGTTGAACCCCCAGTTCATCAGGTCGCGCATATCGGTCCACCAGTCGTTAGTATGCATGGTAACGCCGATCAGATGGCGCTGGTTGCGCGTCACCGATATCACCTGCACGAAATTTTTATCGCCATCCCAGCCCGGTTTTCCGCCATCGACGCCGGGATACCACCAGAGGAACTGATTGCCATTAAAAAGATCATGATCCGCATGAGCGGCGGTTTTGGCAATACGATACTCTTTCGTGCCGCTAATCTCATGAATAAGGGGATTGCCTAAACTGGTACGCCCCAGTATGGCAAGGTCATGAGCGCACGAAAAATGGTTCGGGTCCAGCAGCCCATGCGGATTCACGTAATGCGTGTCATGTAAACCAAGCTGCTGCGCCCGCTGATTCATCTGGTCCACAAAGGTTTGCAGATTGCCCCCTATAGCATCGGCAATCGCGACCGCCGCATCGTTGCCGGAGACCAGCATCAGGCCATAGAGCAGGTCGCGCAATGAATAGGTCTCGCCCTTTTTGATGCCCATCAGAGAGCTATCGGCTGAGAGATTATTGAGATCACGACTGATCGCATCGGTAATCGTGATTTGCTGATCAAGATTGCCATGCTCAACCGCCAGCAGGGCCGTCATCAGCTTGGTTGTGCTGAGCATAGGCAAATGGGCAAAGGGATTGTGCGCGTACAACGTCGCCCCCGTGTCCGCATCGATCAAATAGGCTGAAGTGGCAAACACCGGCGGAGCTGGATGGTTGCTATTGGAAGGTGCAAGCACAATCTGATGCGGGTCGGCTGTAGGCTGAACCGGGCTATTGCCTGAGCCAGTCGAACCCAGCCCCATCACCACCGGCCCTTGCGCTGAATTACGGTAGTTCTGCAAAAAATTAAAGGTTACAGGCAAAAGCACTAAAACGAAGAGAAAAGTCATCATCGTCGTAAAAGCAACGGCGCGATTACGGCTCAGTCGGCGGAAGAAGTCAAAGGGCGCAGGTTGCTGTTTACGCCGTTTACGTAAATGCGAGCGGCGATACGTTGTGGGAGGTGGTTCATACACTGCCGGTTGTCTGCGCCGTGCCAGCATAATTTTATTTGTTGCGGGCGTGGAAGGGACATCTTGAGCCTCCATAGGCTCAGTCTCTGGCGCCACTTCCTCCTGGACCGCCTTCTTACGGCGCGCGGCTTTTCTGGGAGTGGCGGGTAAAGCTGCGGGTGTATCTAGATGTAACGAAGCTCGCCTGACTTTGGGAACTTCGGGATGTTCGTCGCTGTAGAACTCTTTCTGTCGTCGCCTGAGAGCTGCCCGCCGGGGATAGGAAAGCTGTGGCTGCTGGGGATGTTCTTCCTGGGGCGGCGTTTTATACATGCACCATTCCTCTCATGCACCTTCTATATCGAGTAATTTATACTTACGGATCATTATCCTATCTTACTTAGCCGCCACACAATTGTCAACTTTAACGACGATGCAGGCCGAAATGTTCAGTAGTGTGCTCTAAAATGAGATCGAGATTAAACTATCTTTAAAACGTTCCGTGTTCCAACGCCGCTCCCGCGCTAGCTTCGCTCAGGAACGCGGAAATGAAGTATCGAGCACTTTTAATCTCCATACAAACATTTTACAATTACCTGAGAGTTTTCTAAAGACTCTATGTTAGATTATGAGGCAGCAAACTGAGAGTACCAATTGTAATACGTATTTTGATGGGCTTCGCGTTCCGCAATGGTAACCTGAAGCTCGCTCTGGACCGCTCTAAAGTTAAGTGAATGAACTGGTCAAAGTACCTGAGAAACTGCTCGCGCAGAGCATGAAAAGCCAGTGAAAAACAACCAAAGAGAGAATCTAAAAGGAGACTTACAGCTATGGATGCGTTTCGACTGTTTAAACGGGCAACAGGAGCTGCACTCTTATTTACGCTCGCGGCCCTAATCATTGGTTGCGGCTCAGCTCCCACTTCTTCCGCCTCCACCGTGCCATCATCTACTTCCGCTACTGCAACGGCCTGCGTCGCTTTGCTACCCCGCACAGTTGCCGGGACTTTGCAGAATATCAACGGCAACACGCTCACCATCACGAATCTGCAAGGGAAGAGCGTCACAGCAACCTACTCCAGCACCACTCGTTTTACGCGCCAGACGGCAGTCACGGTAAGCAGCCTGCAAGAGGGCGGCTTCGTCGCGGTCCAGGTCAGTAAGCAGCCCGATAATACCTATGCAGCCACCAGAATTACCGTCACCAATCGCAACAATTTTCAAGGGAATGGGCAACAGCGCAGGAATAATACCAATAACAACAATAATGGTTGCCCCCGACCAAATCGCCCCGCTAACGGGGGACGAAACGGCAATGGCGGTAATGGCGCAAATGCTAACGGGGCGCGTGGGGTCACAGGTACTATTGGTCAGATCAACGGCAGCACCGTTACGGTGACAGAGGCGAGCGGCTCAGACTTTACCGTCACCGTGACCAAAGACACGCAGATTGTACAAACCGTCCAGGCAACTTCCGCCGACCTCAAAACTGGCACACCCATTACGCTGACCGGGCAGGCTAATAGCCAGGGGACAATCGCTGCTCAAAATATTCTCATCCTGCTGCCGGGCATGCTCAATCGCACGAATCTCGGAGGCTAAAAGCATATGATGTCATCAGAAGATGTAGAAATGAAACTGCAGCCTCTATTTGATGAGGATACGACCGAAATGGAAGCGGTCGATCTCAAACTGGAGCAGCCGCGTCGCCGGCGCCGCCTCTGGTTGACTGCACTGATCATTGTTTTACTCCTTAGCTTAATTGGCGGCAGCCTGGTCGTATACGCCCAGATCACTAAGCCACCCGCCGTGCAGTTTACGCAAGCAACCGCGACTATAGGAAATATCAGCCAGCGGATATCGGCCACCGGCCCGATCAATGCGAATGCGCAATACAATATGAACTTTACGGTCGCCGGGCAGGTGCGCGAGATCGATGTGCAGATCGGCCAGCATGTCAAGCAAGGCCAGGTACTGGCAAAAATCAACGTTGATATGACTGCCCTCCAGGATAGCCTCAACCAGGCCCAGCTCGGCGTCACCGCTGCACAAACAAGCCTGAACGCGGCTGAGGTCAGTCTGACCAATACTCAGAACTCGAATGCAGCCGCGCTCAATACGGCCCGTGATACGTTGCAAGCGGCTCTGAGTAAATGTAGCCAGCCAACGCCAACGCCAGGTCCTGGTACGCCAACACCATCCACACCACCTCCCAATTGTGTGCAAGTGGCGCAGGATGCCTTTGCTCAGGCCCAGAATCAGATCAATGCCAGCAACGCCTCAGCCTCGGCTCAGGTTGTATCAGCCCAGCAGGCGCTTGACCGAGCTGTAGCTCAGCGCGATGCCGCGCAGCATAGCATCGATAGCGCCAATACCAGTGCGGTGATGACCGCTCCGGTAGACGCGACGGTAGCCGGACTGAACGGCGCAATCGGGCAAAATGTCGGCTCAGGCGGAGGGTCCAGCAGTTCAAGCAGCACCTCGTCGCAGCCATTCATGATCCTGACCGATACAAGCAAGCTCACCATCACGGCCCAGGTCAACGAGGCCGATATCGGTAACGTTCAGGTCGGGCAGCCCGCCCAGTTTACCGTGACAGCGTATCCCACCGCGACGTTCCGCGCCAGCGTGACCGCGATTGAGACCATCGGGCAGACAACTTCCAATGTTGTGACCTACCCCGTCATGCTGGTGGTCGATCAGAATAGCGAGAACGGCCTGCACCTCTATCCAGGCATGACCGCGACCGTGAACGTCACCACAGCACAAAGCATCGACGCCTTGCTGATCCCTTCATCCGCCCTGACCTTCCCCACCATCGCGCTACAAAATGGGGAGATCGACCGCACCACCCTGGCATCCGCTTTTGGCGGCCAGCGCGGACAGAACGGCGGTCAGGGGTCCGCCAATCCAAGCAGAGTTGTATTACTGTTGCGCAACGGCAAGCTTATCCCACGGGCGATTACCGTTGGACTGAATAATGGGCAGTTTGTAGAGGTAACATCCGGTCTGAACGAAGGCGATCAGGTTGTGACCGGACAAACAGGCGGCACAAGTAGCTCGACCAATGGTGGCAGAGGCGGCGCTGGTGGTGCCGGTGGTGCCGGTGGCTTTCCAGGTGGTGGTGGCGCAGGCGGTGGCGGTCGCTTCGGCGGCGGCGCTGGAGGCTAAGCACAATGGAACAGCACGATCAGCCGATCAGCCTGCATGAATCGCCACCGATCATTCGCTTGCAGCAGCTTAGCAAACATTATGTCATGGGTCGCACGATTGTGCCTGCCTTGCGTGGCATCGATCTGGATATTGCTCCCGGCGAAATGATCGCCATCATGGGGCCATCCGGCTCTGGCAAATCGACGCTAATGAACATTCTCGGCTGTCTGGACCGGCCATCGAGCGGAGATTATCTGCTCGATGGCATACCGGTCAGTCAGATGAGCGTCGGCGAACTGGCAAATGTGCGCAACCAGAAGATCGGCTTTGTTTTCCAGAGCTTTAACCTTCTCACCTGGATGACCGCGCTTGCCAATGTTGAGCTGCCGCTGGTCTACGCAGGCATGCCAACAGAAAAGCGGCGGCAGCGCGCCAGATGGGCTCTGGCAATGGTCGGGCTCAGTTCGCGGGCGAACCATCGTCCAATGGAGCTTTCAGGTGGGCAACAGCAGCGCGTCGCCATTGCCCGCTCGCTGGTTACTGCTCCGACGATGATCCTGGCCGACGAGCCTACCGGCAACCTGGATAGTCATACCAGCCTTGAAATTATGACCATCTTGCAACAGCTCAATTCGCGTGGCATGACCGTCGTGCTGGTAACGCATGAGCCGGATATAGCCAGTTACTGTCGCCGTAAAGTGGTTTTCCGCGATGGGCGCATCGTTGACGATGTCATCAATGAGCAGCCCCAGAGCGCAAAGGAGCAGTTGGCACAACAACGGCCCTTACTAGAGAAGAAGGTGTCCTCATGAAAACGAAACCCGAGAAGCCGGCAACATCACCGGTCAAGCCCCCACAAAATGGAGCAGTTGCGCCAACTCCACATCCATTCAGACCGCAGCAGCGCCCGCGTAAAGCGAATATTACGCGTCGTCGGAGAATGTTCGGCCTCTTGCAGAGCTGTATCAGCGCCCTGGAAGCTGTGCGCGCCAATAAGCTGCGCTCTCTCCTGACCTCGCTCGGCATCATCATCGGCGTTGGGGCGGTAATTATGATGATCTCGACCAGCGAGAGCAACGCCGCCGTGATCGGTCAGCGCCTCTCACGCTTGAACCCGAACGAGCTGGTTGTCAGGCCGGGCAGCGCCAATGCGGGCGGCGTCAGACAGGGAGCTGGCACTGTGCAGACGCTGACGCAAAGCGATGCCGACGCGATCATCGCCCAGGTACCCCATGTGACCGCCGCCAGCCCATCTATCAACGCAAGCGGGCAGGTCATTTATCAGAACCAGAACTGGTCCACAACCGTTCAAGGCGTCTATCCATCATATCTGCAAGTCGGAAGCTGGCAGATGCAGGAAGGCGCGTTCATCTCCGATGCCGACGAGCAGAGCGGCAGTTCGGTCGCGGTAATCGGGCAGACCGTGGTGGATAACCTCTTCACGCCGCAGGGCGTTGATCCCATCGGACAGCAGATTCGCATTCGCAACGTGCCCTTTACCGTGATTGGCACGCTGGCGCCTAAAGGGACGAGCGGGGCGGCCAACGCCGATGACGTTGTGTATATTCCCTTTAGTACGGCTGTTGCCAGGGTCTCCGGCACGCCGAGGATCAATTCCATCACCGTCCTGGTGGATAACGCTAACAATATTAACGATGTGCAGACGAGCATGGAGCAGTTGCTGGAGCAGCAGCATGGGATTGCTAACCCGCAACTGGACGATTTCACCATCCAGAATCAGTCCCAGATCCTGCAGACGGTGCAGGCCGCTTCGCAATCGTTGACCATACTGCTCATCAGCGTGGCAGCTATCTCACTGCTCGTCGGCGGTATCGGCATTATGAACATTATGCTGGTCTCGGTTACTGAACGCACGCGCGAGATTGGCATCCGCATCGCTATTGGCGCTCATCCCGGCGACGTGATGGCCCAATTCCTGGTGGAGGCGCTGATGTTGAGCGCGTTGGGAGGACTGGTGGGGGTGATACTGGGGGTCGCCGGAGCATTCCTCAATGCGACCTTTTCCGGCAGTCCCTTTGTGCTTGATCCGCTCGCGGTCCTGCTGGCCTTTGGCTTTGCTGCCTTTGTCGGCATCGTCTTCGGCTTTTATCCGGCCCAGCGTGCCGCGCGGATGGACCCAATCGTGGCCCTACGAACCGAATAGATTAGCTAGTTACAGAGCAACCATGCGCCTTCTGACCGATGACCTCATGGTTGCTCTGGGAGCGCGATGACCATGTATAAACAGGCATATACAAAACAGGAATATTCAGATGAAGCTACTTTAGAAATTCCCGAAAATACCTTAATAGCGCAAACCTTCGCTGGCGACAACGATGCTTTTGAAGCATTAGTCAGAAGCTACCAGGTACCATTATTTCATTTTATCAACCGTTATTTTAACGATTATGAGCAAATAGCGGACATATTGCAGCATGTCTTTCTCCAATTCTATATCTTTATCCCCAAGCTACGCTCAAGCCTGCCCATGCAGCATGCCAACGTAGTGCTAAAAGCGTGGCTCTACCGGGTTGCGGCCAACCGCTGTCGCGATGAGCTGCGCAAAAAGCGGCCCGTGCTTTTCTCCGAACTGGAAGCCCTTGAAGAGGAAGAGGAAATATCGATGGTCAACGTGATCCCGGACCCTGAGCCATTGCCGGAAGAGATGGCGGAACTACACGAGCTCCAGCAGCGTATCCGTCAGGCGATCCAGACCCTGCCGCCCAAGCTGCGCTCCGTCGTCTTCCTGCGCTACACCCGGGAGCTAACCTTCGTCGAGATCGGACGTCTGCTGAACATGCCCGAGAACACCGCCAAAACCTACTTCCAGCGCGCCCGCCCGCTCTTACGCGCCGCCCTCGCCCGCTCAGAACAGTCGCAGCAGATGGTAGGAATTTCGTAAAGGGCTTACATTTAGAGGATATCTTGTAACAGACTTGCAGTGCTGGGGTGGTCGTTGACAGATATTATTTATCCGATACAAATAAACCAATTTCAACTGCATAGTCCCAGAATTCGGCGATCTGTCTTGCGACTTTACCATGGACAAGTAATCCCATCTCAAAATGTTTTGAAAGGCCCGGACCGGTTAAATTAGCGCTACCTACATAAGCATGCTCACCATCGACAAGACAAAATTTGGCGTGAGAACCAAGATTCTGGTCATCCTCTTTATTTGCCTGATGCTGAAATAGCCTCAGCCTCCCTCGGACGTCTTTTCGTAAGTCTGCAATATTTAATGTTTGCAATCCCTGTCTGGTACTGACTATAGCTATATTAACGCCCCGACGCAGTGCAGCGCGTAAGGCATCAGCTAGCGGTCCTTCAGAGAGTCCATGTCCCGCCTGCAAAAAGGGGGCAGCAATAACTACATAGCGTTGCGCCTGGGCCATTAGCAGCGTTAAAACTCCTAGCGTTGTACGACAGCGCATCTGGTATGCGAGGGCTAAACCGTAGGGTTCGGGAGCTGTAATGACCAGTTCAACCAGCGATTCGTCGCTATCCAGCATAACTTCACTCGCTATAGGGTTGGGTCAAAATACCCATTAGTAACCTCACCTAATTTTATATCGGGGCCGCCAAATAGGAAGGCACGATTAAGGTTCAGATTAAAGAAACGACAGCTTGTTTCTGCAAGGTGTGTGCAAGCATGGCAACTTCCTTCCCGATCATAACAAACCGGATCATAGACACAACGGCGCGCATTATTAATTGCGTTCAGCCACTCAATAAGGGACTGTTCGTAAAGTGCGGTCAACGCACCAATGGTTGCACCAAAGCGATGGTTGCAGTAAATGGCAAACGTCAAAGTACGCGGTAAAACATACTCGGATAAACTTGTACTATCCAGGCCACAGAGAAGCGCCGCCTGCCTCACACAAAGATGGCTAAGAGAGTGGAGCAAACCAAAAACGAGACGGGCAGGAGCTCGATCAGCCAACAATGTCTGATTTAATTGTAAATTGTCGAAGAGCTGCACAAAAGATGCACGCAACGAGAGATTCGGATCGCTTCCCGGCGGCAAAGCTAGCGGATAACCATTTCGTTCCAGCCACCTGCAAACACGTTCTGGCTCTAAAGCGAACAGTATCGCATCAGCTTGCACTTCATCGACGAAAATGGGAATTTTGCCATTATAATCCTGATCTGGTGGAAACGGGTTTAGACGGCACTCTCGTGGCCGATAGTCGGCACGGCTATATCCATACGTTGCAGTGATGATTGGGTAGTCAGGCACCAGCATCAGATCGTTTATACCCATACTCCTGGCAACCTGCTGTTCTTTCCGGCGCGATTCTCGGAATAATTGTTTTCCAAGCTTGTTTTCCCTCGACATTGCAGCTTCTAGCATCTCTTGTCCTGCGTTCTTCCACACGGTACGTTCTACTCCTGTTCGTTGTTCTATAATACGCACGAGAGCACCAGGAGATGACGCCTGCTTTTCCTGCTGTCGCTGCTGACGCAATGCCTGTGTCGCAGAATAAAACTGTACAGGATCATTACCATATTTTTTAAATAAAATATCTAAATCCGCTCCCGACAAGCCAACATCCTGCGTACTTTGTCGATCAGCAGATGAAGGGACCAGCTCAGACAAATCCCGATTAACAACTTCTGGCAACGCAAAGTACTTAGCCGCCGCAATGGCAGCCCATTCCTCTGGGAGAAGAGTTAGAAATGCATCCAGGTCACTATGAGGAATATTCAGCATAACAGCGGTATGGGCATAGAAGGTTCGCCCAGCCCGATGAACCTCTATTTCCATTTGCCGCTTCCTATTTTCTGCTTCCGGCCATTGGCATGCAGGACAATTGCCGACGCTAGCATAATATGACATCTGACTCCCACATCTACGACATCGCCAAAGAAAATTGGCGAAGCGTTCACTGCCTCTGGCATCCAGAGCCATATGAGATGTATTGTTGCATCGCTGACAACGTGGCGGCAGTAATGGCCGCAATGCACCGCAGCGATGAATCTTTACAAAACGCAGTTGTATAAGCTGTCCGCTGCGACATTGAGGGCATTTCTTTTCAGGCAATCCGTCGCGCTCGCTATAATCAAATATCCTGCCACATTGTCGATTCTGGCACCAGAACACTTTGGGGAACATTTCAGCCTGTACCCCTTTAGGATCGAGCAGCACAAAGCGTTCAGGATCATCCAATGTTTCGTCACTTAATGCTGGCCGAAGATTTTCATCCCAAGCGCTAGCATTTTCTTTTACCTTACGTAGTAGTATTATTCTGTTCAAATCATTACGAAGGCTTCCACGAATAGCTGTCACCTGCGCTATCGTCGCCACTCGTTCAAAATCAAATGTTTTTCCTGGCAAATAGTTAAATAATACTTGCTGTTTGCCTCTGCTCATTTTGCGCCCCATACGCGACCCTTTCTATCACTATAAACCAGGCTACATTTTATTTGCCCAACTTGAACCTGCGCTATCCAGTTCGATATCAATTGGCTCATCTACATCTCTGAGACTTCTCATCGGCTTAGGAATCAAAACTTCAGAAACAAACTTCCCCCTCCCTGCGATGATTTGCTCCATAAAAATTTTGACATGCCATCGGATCTCGTCACGAAAACCTTGCTCACCAATTGGATTGTCTGATGGCACGATATAGGCTTCCTCTAAAAACGAGAGGAAATCATTTGCACTCAGGGCGTTCTCACTAATTTTTTTCCGCAAGAAGTCCGCCATATAAAACCGACCAGGGTTTTGCTCACCGGACTTATTCGCCAGCAGTTGTAAGAGAACCGCCATAAATAAGCCCGGCAAGGTACGCTTCACACTAAACTTAGCCCAGCGGTTGATAGCGACAGGTTCCACCAGTTGCCCCAGAAACTCATGAAATTTGCTGAAGTAGGTATAATGACTTTGATCGCGTTCACGAGCTGGATGCAAGCACATAAAAACTATGCCTACATGAGAGCGGCCAACGCGGCTCGATGCTTGAATATATTCAGCATTCTGTCGCGGCATTCCATAGAATATCATGGTATTGAAACGATTTACGTCTACGCCATGACTTACCATATTTGTCGCTAACACCGCATCAGCAATATTTTGTCTGGCTCTTTGCTCCAGATGATCCAGGATAAGTGTCACCTCTTCGGTACCGGTACTTCCAGTCAGCTCTCTCACGTCTAAGGGTACGAACCCATCACGCTGCAGGTTGGGATTGGTATCTCCATTGATATCGGTACGGATGGAATTTAACTCACGATTTGCCAGAAAATAGGTCAGCGAGGTAACGTAGTAGTCGAGGAGATCAAACCACTGCACCGTACCAGGGCGGAAGCTTCCTCCATAGGGATTTGGAGTTCCTGGTGCAAGACGCTGCAACGTTTGTACTTCCCTATGGTAATACTCGATCAGTTCCAGAATGGTATTGAAGATTGTCTTATTATGTGGAATCAGGCCAATAAACAAACGCTGAGCATATGGTAGCGTCTCTGCATAAAATGATTGTCCAGAACGTGGCCCTAAGCCAGGAAAAACCCTTGATTGTGTGGTATCACGACCATAAAGATGGGCAACCTGCCGCTCAAAGGCTTCTATCGTCGCGGAAGATGCAATAATTTTTAATGGGGGGATCGTCGGGTCAAATTCTTTGCGCAGACGCTGAATAAAAGTCTCATAATGCGCATCAAACGTCCCAAGACCTTCTTTTAAAAGATGCAATTCGTCTTGCACAAACAACGTTGGACCACTCAACCCACGAGGCACACCTGCTTTGAGTCGTTGTCCAGTACATTCTTTCTGACAACATTTTTTCTTATAATAGCCGTGCTCTAAACACCGTCCGTCTATCTGTCCGAATACCTGTGCTAGCTTGCGCTGATTCCCCACACTCGCTAACTTATCGATGGTTCCAACGAGCACAGAAGGCAGATAACGATAAATTTCATTATCTACCACATAAACGGGAATTATATGATCTGGGAAGGCGCAGTTGGGTTCTTCGCAGCGATGAATAATGCGAACAGTCTGTGCATCAAAATCTATGCGCACTCTCTGCGTCCGGCATGCCGGGCAACGAAATACGCGTTTCCAGCTTCTTCTGCCCTGACGATCATTGGCTTTACTCCAGTAGGCCCTATCTTTAGGATTATTTTCGGAGTAACTATATTTTGTCACATCCACAATTTCATTAGGAGTTGCTTCGTCTCCTACCAGATAGCCTACAGCAAAACCATCTACGCTGTTTCCACTCAAGCGTGGCTCAGTCTGTTCTCTGCGTATTATCTCCGCCATACCAATAACATCAGCTACCCTCTGTGTTTGTTGCAAGGTGAGCAGACGAAGCGGGAAGCGCGTCCATGCCGTCACACCTGCAGATTTGCCACGGAGACGATCAAAAAAACAGTGAAAGATAATTGTGCCAAGATATGCTTCTGTCTTTCCTCCCCCTGTAGGGAAGTAAATGATATCAACCATCTCCCTTTCAGCTAAGTCAGCGGCATCTAATGTTGCAAGGACAGCGATACCAGGAATCTGACTGACGAGAAAGACGATTTGAAACAGCCTCCAATGTTCCTTACGCTTTTCGGGTTGTCCATGGTCGCCGACTCGCCGAAACGTCTCGTTGGTTAATTGGAATGCTAGCTTCACATCACTGTTTGTGCGAATCAGTTCACACCCACGTCGGAATCTGGCAATCTCGTCGGCGAATTGTTGCTGATCACGTTCAAATTCTGCTTCAAAGGTCTGCCAATCGGGCCATGTGCTCATGTGTGTCTGCTTAACACGGTCCCACTCTTGCATATAATCTTCCATAGCACGCACTATTGCTCGCAGAACAGGGATGGGATCTTGTGCTAGCTGATCAAAGCGAGCAAGAGGTCGAGTTTGAGTAACGTAGCGTTGTTGTTCATAAATAGGTGTATGAGTTGTTATAAAAATACGGTATTGATCATCGGGCTTTATAGCGCAATTAAAGCCCCGTCCCCAAAGACGTTTATCATAACGGAAGCCTTTCGGGGCCAATTCTAACTCAAATGGATTGACCTCACAATCGTCAAAGGCGAACGTGCTGCTAGTATCAAAGAGAAATGGCTCTGTATTTGGAGCCTTGACTAAAATCGGAGTAGCATTCACGAATTCGGTTAAGAGGACACATTCTGTTGTGTTCGTGGGATCGCTCTGACGTACGGTGGTACGCACTTCCCATTTCCATTCTGGTATCACCTCAGTTCGTAAAGAGGCTATATACGCGTTGTAGGTTTCTGCTGAAGCGATTGCATCTTCAGGTATAGTAATTCTATCTTCAGGTCTACCAGCAGTTCGAACATGAAGAGGATCTTGGAGTGCTTGCTGTTGAGCACGCAATGTTTCCTGATCTAATGCTACCTGCAAGTTATCTTTGTTAACTGTCCATATTTCTTTACTTCCTGGAGCCGCTCCTCGTAATATGATCTGACCTTTTGTCTGACAGTCAATTTTACGAAAACGAATAAACAAAGAGTCTCTTGGAGTGCGTCTCCTGGCGCGACGATCAGCGGTGGACTCGGCAATTTCAGGTGACTCAGCTTCAGCGGCTTGTTCGCGACGCTCCTCTTCTTCCGCGCCAGTGGTATCCGCTTCTTCTGGCTCATCAGTGGCCTCTACAATTGCAATATTCGTAGGAGTTGTTTGTGGATGAGAAGAGGCTTCTTTTGCCTGAGCTTGCACTGTTGGTATATGATTGTCGTTCTCTACACGTTCGGGTTTCTGATGGTCACGCTGCTGTTCGCAAGTGGGGAAAATACGATAATAGCAGGCCCACTGCACTGTCACATTGATAACAACCTCATTCTTCGACGGGTGGATAAGAAACTCGGCTCCAAATGCCGCTGGAGCCATTTTACTCACCAGTTCACGCATATAGGTAAAATCATCCGTTACCTCGTCACCAACATCTTGCCTGGGTCGCAGATTTCCCAGAAAGTAGACATCCCGAGGATAGTTACGCACACACTCGCTTTCACTGCGTCCTGAAGCCCGGTTACATACTTGATTCACCAAATAAGTTGCAAGAAGACGCTCTTCTTGTACCTCTGAAGATATATTACTCATTGTTAATCACCCTCTCTAAGTTACCCATACGACTACGCAGAAACGGGCCAGGAACAATTCGTATGGCCTCCACCTGTAAAAGCAGTAACGAGTTACGAAAATCTTCAAAAGTAAGCCCCAGCTCAGCATCAATCATCTGGTTATGATCATTTACCGCTAACCCCGCTGCTTCTTGTTTTAGCCATCGGTTGAGCTGCTTCGACAAATTTCTGTGCAACACCCGTAAACTCTGGGCAGCTACATAAATGCGTCGATAGTATTGGTGTACAAACTCCATTGTAAATACTTCTGTCAAGCGTCTTAAATCTTCTACATCATCTGGGCATAATGTATAGCCGCGCAACCACAAGTTTATCGTTGCAGTGGAAACGATCTTGCTTCCTCGCTTTTGTAACAGCCTGAGGAGTTCCTCTACACCTTGCCGTCCAGGTTGATGCCATCGTTGATAAGCACTGGCAAAATCTTCCTGCCAGCGCCGGATAAGCGCCAGATGTAATTCTATAGAAGGATGCTTGTGGACACGAGAAATAAGCAGTTCATACACACTTTGGCGTCGTTGCCCTGGAATAGCAATAACGCGATTGCTTACCTGGAGAGAATTCACTGAGCGATAATCAACCTGTAAACCGGAAGCCGTAGATACAACCACATTCATAAATTCATCTGGCGCGAATAAGGCGCGCCATCCTTGATCAAAGTCAATCTCAATACCATTTCCGCACCACATCTCTTCCACAATGGGAACGTTATTTGGGTGCATCACATCGCTACCTGCTAAAATGTTTTCATCCTCTTTTTCATCATCTGCTTCCAGCAAACGTGCAATCTCTAAGAGCGGATCTAGAGGTTGCCAGAGGAGTTCTTTGGGCGGTTGCACTTTTTTCTGCCCACTTTTTACCTCTATGATTACTTCTTCATGGAGAAGCGACACATTTCTCTTATGAGGAAGAACTGACAACTCGCGTATGTCGCTCAGGTCACTCAGCACATGCATAATTGAGGTCAAATCTGGCTTAAAAGCGACAGCCCATTCGCTTATATACCGTAACAAGGCAGGATTCTGATAGGGATAAATCAGTATGTCCACCACCTTGTGGAGAAGCATAGGCATCAATTTGGGAGTGAGGGATGGCGAGGGCAAGCCTGCAAGTAAAGGATAGAGAGATAGAGACTGCTCCAAATGAAATGGGTTTTCTTCTCTTTTAGCAAATGCATCATTTTGTCTCCCTAACAAATAGCGCAATTCATCCAGGCTTGTTACCCAAACATTCAGCGTGCGGAGATCGCTCTCAGTAATATTAAGACGCGCTAATAATGCTAATAAAAAGAGTTGTTTGCGCATCCGACTGGTAAAAGTTACAAAGCGAGCTTTTCCGACAGGGGGCTCCTCTATACAAATATTTGCTAATGCATGCCAAAAAGGATTTCCTGTAGACTTCAGGTGATTCTGAGCAGTATCAAGAAAACTGCTCGCTTGCTCAAGATAGGAAGTCAAATCCCTACTATACTCCCGGCAAGCTTCACGAAAAAAACGACAAGCTTCCTGCAAATGAGAAAAAGACTGTAAGCCCCAGTATTTATTCACTTCTGCTTCATAGAACTCGAAAGGAACCGTTAATGCTTCCAGCGACCGCAAATAACGCCAGTGTAAACGAACAGCATCATTTCCTAGTCGCCCGATAGGCATTTGAAATGCTTGGATAAGTGATTGCTTTGCACTACGAAGAGCTGACTCCAGGGTATCGACCTCTGTGCTTTGCATGATGACGGGTCGGATTTGTGGATAGGTTGTAGGTTCTAAACAAGGGGCCAGCTCCCTTCCAGAATCAACCACAGCCGTTATTGCTCCCGAAATCTGTGTCGGCCAACAGAAGATAGCACTGTAATTTGTAAACTGAGCAATACATTCTGAGAGGTGATTGTTTCCCCACCCGATTACGGTAATATGCTCCTTAGCAGCATACTTTAGCAGAGGCTCTAACCAACTAAGGTGTGGCGCATCGTCACAATCGATAGCAATCCATGCTGGCTTATACGTTTTTACTACCTGTTCAGGATCTATTGGCGCGTAAATAGTCACCACCTGTGGCAGACTCGTAGGAATTAAGCTGGCTGCAGACCGTTTCCCTCCAGAACGAGGAGTGAATTTCTTTTTCCCGACATCTTGTTGGCTGAAGGCTTCGGCCAGATTTACGTCTCCCACAGTAATATGACGAAGATGTTCACGCACTCTTACGGTAGAGCCAAAATACAGAACTTTTTGAGAAGGCAGACGGCTTTTATGTGCGTTCAACCAGGTCTGCAATATAGCCAGCGCGCACAAAAATGCCGGGCGATAGGTACGGTTATCTGGTAATCCAAGAAACAGGGATCTGTGTTTATGTAATGCAGCACAAACGAGGCGAGCACTATACTTGTCTACATCATCAAAAGGCAATTCTTGATCGTTAAACTTGAAGCGCTTCTCCAACAACAGCCGCTGGAAAAGATTCTCATCGTATCCCGGTAATGCTGCAAATGCGGCATCAGCCCACTCCCACACCATGCAGTTGATCCTTCAAATGAATGAGCGTACAGCCTAAGAAAAAGTTTTCCATGTGCCAAGCTTTTCGAAGGAGACAATCGTTACCCAACTCGTCTCCCGTAGGTCTGGATAATGTTTTTGCAACGCGGTACGCAACTCGGGGAGGTCAGCAAACCCATCCTTCACAGCATCTGCCTCTGTCAGGTTCCGAACCTGTGTATACCTGGTACCCACAACATTAACAGCTTCTGTATCATTCTTACTTACAAGCAGCAGCAAACCTTGATTCAGCGTCAGACGTCCCTTACGAATTGTTGAAGTTTTTCGCCCTCGACGAATCGCAGGTAAGTATTCGGGGGATACCCTTAGAATAGGCGGGGCGGCACTGGTATACTTATTTGGTAACGTATGCAAAAACTTACTCCCTTCCACTACGTGATGTTCCCAGGCAGTTGTCAAATGCACAACTTGATCCGGTCGAAGCGAAGATGCAAACACTTCTGGTTGTGAAGAAGCAACTATCAGTATGGCACCTAACTGACGCGCCACTTTTTGCAGACGATCAGCGACGACATGCGCCGTGAGCAGATCCAGATTAGTACAAAACTCATCAGCTAGCCAGACATTATACCCTCCAGCGATAAGCTGTGCTAACATTGCACGATATTTCTGCCCATTACTCAATTCCTCAAAGCGTTTCAAATAAACAAAAGCGTCGGATAAACCAACAATTCCCAGTAAACGTAATGCTGATTGCACATCATTTCCAGCCATAAGTTCAATCAACGCTTTTTGGGACCGAATTGCATTAAATATGCCCGGATTATAATTATCCGGCCAGAGAATAGAGCCTGCAAGCCCGGCAAATGTCCTTTCTCCAAGCAGATGCAGCAAAGAAGTTTTACCCGATCCTGAAGGGCCTGTGATCAGTAAAACCTGGCCTGCTTCCACAGTCAGAGATAGCTTCTGTATAACAGTATGAGAGATATTGTCAGGTGAAACACCAAAAGCTTGCTGGATAGCATGTGTTTGCCAGGTGCGCCTTACATGAGATTGGTAAGTCAATGATACATCTTCCAATATAAGAGGGCTTGATACCGCATCTAACTGCAGCGTTGGGCGGGGAGGCTGATTTTGCGGGGCAATTTGAGCAATCCTCTGCCGGATAAACATATCTGTTTCTGGCGTGAGCCCTTGTAAGTAGGTATGTTTTGGAAGACTTACGATATGATGGAAAAGATGAAAATCACGTAATACGGAGGTTGTGGAAAGGTGTTCCAAACGAGCTATTAGTTCTTCCAGTTCCCATCCTTCCCTCTCCATTAGCTCTACGGCTCTATTCATCCGTGCCACTTGCTGATCAACAATGCCGCTGGAATCCTCCTTCAAAATATTTCGAGCATCGATACGCTGTTTATTTTTTATTGCGTATGCAACATCTTCTGCAACCCTTTTCAAATTGCCCTCTGTTTCCCCAATAAAGACCATACCGGCTTTTTGAGCAAATGGGACAAACTTAAGCATATCGGCAGAGATTTCTAAAAAGTAAGGCTTGAGCCCAGCTACCTGCCATCGGTTCCGAGCAAATTCAGCAGCATGTTTCACCAGAATCTGCCCCAGACCCAAACCACGAAATTCTGGATAAACGACGCATCTAGCGATACGTACAAGTAGATGAATGTGGCGGCGTATAGTTATCCCATTCCAGCCGTCCCAAGCGATATCAGCAGTATGAAAAGGGGCGTTAAGAACAGTCGCCCGCGCTTTGTTCATGTATAAAGGGGTTGCAAGTTCAATATAGCCAACCACTTGCGGATAAATGGGGTGAAAATTACGGACAATCAACTTTGCAGTCCTGCCACAAAGAGTTTGACCCCGATAATGAAACTGTGTTAATGCCTGGTAGGCGTGAAACTCTTCAGCTTCAGTAATTTCTTTAATGACGAACTCTAGATCTAAGCCTCCTATGGAAATACGCTCCCGCGCTAAGTAGGTCGGAAGGATCTGCACCTTCCCATTCTTACAACGAACCCACGCTTCTCCATCTACA
Source organism: Ktedonosporobacter sp. (assembly GCA_035293765.1). Classification (GTDB taxonomy): domain Bacteria; phylum Chloroflexota; class Ktedonobacteria; order Ktedonobacterales; family Ktedonobacteraceae; genus DASRHT01. The sequence continues at coordinate 147,383 of DATGMF010000079.1, read as the reverse complement.
ATCTCAACGCTATCACCCAGTGAGACACATGCAGAACGCGGAAGGTCGAGTTTACTTGTACCATCCTCAAAAAAAATACTTTTCAGGTGACTGTGCCATACTACTCGTCCAACAGTATGGCAAGCTACCTCCTGCTGTTCCACCTGATAGGCTAACACCATACAACACCCATTTTCATCAGTAATAAAAATATTAGATTTTTTAGAGTATAACATATTACAAACAGCGTGTCGCATAGTACCATCACTTCAGCTCGCTTCATGACCAGATGGATCAAGTAGATAAAGTGCTCCCCAACACTTCCCTTTGTATCCCAACAGCAACGCTGCTTCGTCATTACCTATGATGGCTCATTTTGGGCAGATCACAGCAGTATGCAATTAGAGGAGATTGTTATGCGCTTGGGATTACAGGTTCCCAACTTTACGTGGCAGCAGGAGCAGGGGCTGCTGGGCGATACGTTTGGCCTGATCGCCGAACGGGCAGAGCGGGCTGGCCTCTATAGCCTCTGGGTGATGGACCACTTTTTTCAGATTGGCGTCGTGGGTCCGCCGGAGAATGAGATGCTTGAGGGATGGACGGCGCTGGCCTTCGCCGCCGGTCGCACCAACCGTATCAAGCTCGGCACGATGGTGACGGGAGTGACCTATCGCCACCCCGGTATTTTGGTGAAGACGGCTACCACGCTGGATGTGCTTTCACACGGACGCGCCTATTTTGGCGTCGGCGCAGCCTGGAATGAGCAGGAGCATAAGGGGCTCGGCGTTCCTTTCCCGCCATTAGCCGAACGCTTCGAACGGTTAGAGGAGACGCTGCAAATCGCGCTCCAGATGTGGCAGGGCAACGAGCAGCCCTATACCGGCAAACACTATACGCTTGAACGACCCCTGAACTCGCCGCGTCCCGTGCAAACTCCCCATCCTCCCATCCTGATCGGCGGGGGAGGCGAACGCAAAACCCTGCGCCTCGTCGCTCAATATGGCGATGGGTGTAACCTGTTCGCGCGCCTGGGCAACGACGAATTGCGCCGCAAGCTCGATATTCTGCGCGACCATTGCGCGTCTCTGGGTCGCGATTACAACGAGATCGAGAAAACCACGCTCAACGTGATGCCAATCACACGCGATGGGCGCAACAATACATTGAGTCCGAGCGCAGCTATCGATATATTCGCTTCTCAAGCGGAACTCGGCATTGATCAAGCCATTTTTAGCATGCCAAACGTCAGCGAGCTGGAGCCCTTCGACGTGCTGGCAAACGAGATCGTGCCGGTGGTTGAAAAGATCACGGTTGCCGGTCGCTAGCCTGCGTACAATTCGCGAATAACACGCTGAAAAAAGGGCAAGTATGGCACAACGTAACACGCTTACGGCGGCGGAAACGGCTTTTGTGCGAGCACAACGGGTTGCGCGGCTCGCCACGGCGGACGAGAACGGGAGTCCACATCTCGTTCCCGTCTGCTACGCCTTCGATGGCACGCATTTCTATACGCCGCTGGATGAAAAACCCAAAAGTGTCAGCGGGACCAGCTTACGGCGCGTCCGCAATATCGAGGCTCGCCACGAAGCGTCGCTGCTCATCGATCAGTACGACGATGACTGGTCGCGCCTGGGCTATGTGCTGCTGCACGGACGAGCCGAACTGATCGAACCAGGAACTGAGTTGCACCCCCTGGCCTTAAAATTGTTGCGTGAACGTTACGTCCAGTACCGCACGATGGCTCTGGAGCGATATCCTGTGATTATGATTACGCCGGATCGCGTCAGTTCGTGGGGACCTGCCATTGTAAAGTTATGATATTATTGTCACATGAAAACGCAGCAGGAGTATTTTGCGGTTCTTGCCGCCGCTTGCTTCTTTAGAGTATAAGAGTTCAGTAGACTATGAAAAACAGGAGAAAATAAAAAAGAAGCGCCTCTTGACAAAACGATTTTGTGTGATATAATATGCTTATACAAGAGAAAATGCATATTGACTATTTTTTATCATTTTTGATGAACTTCTCTAACTGAATTTCCACATTTGGATACCCCAAAACCGGGTCAACTCCAAGCAGCCCTTTTCGCATGTGGAACATTCCAGGCACACCTCAAGTACGTTCTTTTCAGGTGGCAAAATGAGAGGAACGAGCCACCCCGATCAGGAGGATCTCCTGGCGGTGCATGGCCGAGAGGGCCACGCGAAGGAGGAACACACGATGACCACCAGTCTCATGGCAGTGCATTTCTTTCTCCGTCTCTTTTTGGGGATGCTGTTCCTGAGCACGAGCCTGGACAAATTCACCCATCGCTCACGTCTGCAGCGCGGTATCCAGGACTATCACGTACTCCCCACGGATCTTGACACACGCTGGCATCTGACCTCTCTTGCCTCCGTCTGCATCCCTGTCATCGAAGGGGTGACGGGTGTCGGGTTTCTAAGTGGATGGCTCGCCTCTCTCTGGAGTGTACTGTGTGCCGCTCTTTTGCTCCTCTTTAGCGGAGCCATTGTGGTGAACCTGCTGCGTGGTCGCATGGACCTCTCCTGTCATTGCGGGGGAGTGTTGGGGGAGCACTATATCTCTTGGTGGATGGTCGGACGGAATGGGCTGCTGATGGGTGGTCTGCTCCTGTTAGCCTTGACTGCGCCTGATCCATTGATGGTCACACCAACTCTCTTTCATCCATCGGCAGCGACCATCTCTTTTTTCCTCAATATAGGACTCCCGCTCCTCTTTGTAGTGTTCGCCTCTCTTATTGTAGTTTTTATGATGCAGTCCATCCCCAGGATTCTGTTCCACAGGGGACGATCATCGTTCACCGGAAAGCGATAAGCATCTCGCTGTTTCTATCGGAAATCATCGGAATTTGTTGCAGAAATGGAGGGAAACGCCTTGCAAGGACTCTGGCTGGTAGCCTTTGGGCTCCAGTGGCTTCTGATCCTGATCCTCTGTGTCTTGGTCGCAGGCATCTTGCGCTACCTCGGATCGATCCAGGAAAAAATCGACCTGGTCGCTCCAGCTATCTCGCGTTTTGCCCTTGGTGAACGGGTAAGCGAGTTCACCCTTCCAGATATCTGGGGAAATAAGTTCGCTAGTACCAGTTGGATCGGCCAGCGGGAGCGGGTGATGCTGCTCTTTCTCAATTCAACATGTGACTCCTGTAAAACCGTTGTCAAACAACTTGCAGAGGTGCTGGAGCGCCCTGAGCATGCCCAGGGAGAGGAATGGGCCTTTCTCTTGATCTGCCCTGGCGAACTGGTTGCCATCCAAGACATGGTTAAGAGCATACGCTCGTCCCAGAAGGTTGCCATTTTACACGATGAAGGTACAGACAACCTGGTCACACAAGCCTATGGGGTAAGAGCGCATCCGACGGGTATGGCGCTGGATAAGCGAGGTCGGGTCGTTGATCAGACCTTCAACCCGCATGCTGGCTGGCTATATCAGGTGATGGGTATCCCCGAACCAACGACGCCGGTGACAACTGGGCCACACGCCCTGATTGTTGCGCGGAGCGAGACGGCGAGAGGGTGAGCGAGGCGAGCAAGAGTACTTCCCAGGAAAGGATGACTATGAGTAGATATCTCCATGACACAAACCTTGTCGATGTCTTTACGCGTGCAACGATGAGGCAATCGACTCGTCGCGGCCTGTTCGGGTGGATGGGTCGGAGCGGATTAGCCCTCATCGGGATCACTACGGGTATCACCGGAGGCATTAGCCTGACGGGCGGGACGGCTTCAGCCTGTATTATTCCGCCCCCTCCCTGTAGTTCTGGATGTGGGACCTGCAGGACAACATGCTGTACTGGGGGAATCTGTTGCGTGTGTAATTGTAATCAGCCAAATTGTGGTCCATCGACCCCCTGTGGTCACTTCTTTTCCCACGGGAATTTTGACTGTTTGGGGCATTTTCATTGTTCATGTCCAGCATGTTAGCCGTTGAAAGGAGCATTCTATGAAACGTTCACCGCAGGCACAGGCTGTGAAAGGGGTCGCAGATCCCTTGACCGCATTTCATGGCAAACCCCTGGTTGGCGTTGCAAGTCAAGAGCATCGGTATATGGGCCGAATCGTCATTGAGGTCTATGAATCGGATCAGTACGCTTCAGTGGCTGATAGCCTTGCGTTCACGGTGGATCTTGCAGAGGGTGTAGGCATTGACCATCAGGAGCTCATGGTGCGGGTCGCCCAGGGATTCCCTGAGCGCATCGCCCGTCTTCCTAGATAGGCCCTGCGCGGGCTAATACATAGGTTTGGTGAAACCTCTTCTGTAGCGCCAGGAACAGGATGAAACTTGGGATCAAGGAAGTGATCTCTTCCACCTTCTTAAACTCATCCTTCACCAAACCTGTGTATGAGGCAAAATAAAGTTGCCGCCTTCCTCCAACTTATCGCTCAGGCTTCTGAGCATTCTTTATTTTTGTAGCTAATTCAGAGAAGATCCAATTCTCCGTACTTCTAAGAAATATGTGAGAATTTGCTGTTATATTTACGTAGTACATGTACGAAGTCGATCTTTTTGTGACGCAAACCCTTTCTTCTGGTCATGCCATTGATGACAAACCGCCCGGGCGAGGTTAAAGGCTCTGGATGAGTCTTCCTTACAGCCGATCTGATCTTCGTAGGGGCCCGGTTTACCGCGCCCAGAGCGTTGGTCGGCTGGATAAAAGGACAAAGCTTGCTCCTGCCCCCGGCAGCGTTGGCGGTCTGGATGGCAGCCACTATTTCCAAGGAGGGCAGCATGCTCGGGAAATCACGACCCCCACTTCTCATCATGGTCTTCACATTCCTGTCAGCGTTGACATTATTGCTCAGTTCTTGCGGGCCAACCGGGACCCCGACCTCTAACACAGGGAGTAGTAAACCGGTCAGAGGCGGTATCTGGGTTGACGACTTTGTCAATGTGCCGGATTCGCTCATCCCCAACCTCTCGACGCAAACGTTCTCGGTAATGGCGATGCAGGCGTTGTACACGCCACTATTTTATGGTGACCCACAGGGGAATATTCACCCCGGCCTGGCAAAGGAATTGCCGACAGTTGCCAACGGCGACGTCAGCGCGGATGCTAAAACCTGGACATTCCGCCTGCGACCCGGCCTTATGTGGTCTGATGGCGTACCACTGACCGCCGATGATATCGATTTCACCTGGAAGCTGTGGCTCAATCCCAAGTTTGGCGCAGCAGGAACCGCCACATTGAGGAAGATCGCTTCCGCGGAGGTCTCTGCCGACAAACTTTCGATCACCTTCCACCTTAAAGTTCCGTACGCGCCATTTATCGTGGCCTGGACCGATGCCGGGACCGCTCCGCTGCCCATGCACCATTTTGCGAACATCGCTCCCGAGACCATCAAGAAATCGTCGGATAACCTGAATCCCTCAGTGACCAACGGTCCTTTTATGATGTCAGAGAGCAAACCCGACGACCACTTCACAATGGTGCGCAACCCGAACTATTACCTCGCTTCGCAAGGGCTCCCGTACCTTGATAAGGTCGTGTTCCGTCTGGTCGGCAACCAGAATACCATTCTCAAGGACCTCCAGTCGGATTCCATCACCTCCGCCTGGTTCCTGGATGTCGCCAAGCTCAAATCCTATCAGGCGCTTACCAACTATAAGGTAGTAACCGATACCGGCGCCAGCTACGAAGGTCTGCACTTCGATTTGAACAACCCGGCCCTCAAGGACATTAACGTCCGCAAGGCGATTGCGATGGCGGTGAACCGCGATGAGTTGGTCAAAACGGCCCGCCAGGGGTTGGCGATAGCGGGTTGTACCGACCATAGTAAGGATTATCCTACTGGCTATGACCCAAATGCTCCCTGTCTGCAATTTGATCTTAACGCGGCCAATAAATTGCTTGATGACGCGGGCTGGGTCAAGGGTCCCGATGGCGTCCGCCAGAAGAACGGCCTGCGCCTGGAGTTCCAGTACTCGACAGTAGCGCAGATTGTCTGGAGGCAGCAGGACGAAGAGTTGAATCAGGCTAATTTCCAGAAAATCGGCATCAAGGTCGATATCCAGAATTATCCTGCCAGCACCTTCTTCAGCACATTCCTGGGCAGCGGTATCCCGGGCAAGTATGATATTGGCGAGTGGGCCACCTCTTACAACTACGATCCCAATAACGAAGGCAGTTTTGCCTGCTCGCAGGTCCCGCCGAATGGGTCTAACTTCAACTTCTATTGCAACCCGCAATTAGACGCTCTGTTCACTCAAGAGCAGGCTACCGCCGATCCAACAGTACGCCAGCAGATCTTTAATCAGATCGATAAAATCTTACTAACCGATCTGCCCATCGTGCCAATGTTCTATCCTAGCGACCTGTCTGTGGTCAGGAACACGGGTCACAACTACGTGCCCGGCCCGTTCGGGGCTTCGGAAACGGTAAACATCTGGACCTGGTGGTGTGCTGGCGGTAAGTGCTAAGAGACACCTGTCTCAGCAGCCTTTCGCCTGTCGCTGCGCTAATGTGCGGGGTTCTCCGGTTGGGTATATTCCCAACTGGAGAACTTCCTTTCAGCCTGACAGGAACTATCAAGGTTCTTTGTGCGATATAATACTACCTACAGGATGATAGATATTTTAGGCTCATTGTATTCATATAGGGGCCGGGCTTGCTCCCGCCCTGCTCACCTTCCCCGGAGGTGCATATGGGACAGTACATCATGCGACGGCTGTTGCAAGCCATACCTCTGCTCTTTCTTATTTCTGTCTTGATGTTTACACTGATTCACCTTTTGCCTGGTGGGCCGGAAGCAATTTATGACAATCCCGAACTTGACGCTGCCGGGAAAGCTGCTATCCGCGCCAGTCTGGGGCTGGACAAGCCTCTGCCGGTACAATACTTCATATGGCTCACCAACTCGCTCACCGGAAATTTTGGCAACTCCTTTGCCACCGGCGAGCAGGTTTCCAGCGTTTTGGCAGAGCATCTGCCCGCGACACTGGAATTGTTTTTGACCGCTTTTGTCCTGGCGTTGGTACTGGCTGTCGCCCTGGGCACATTCTCGGCAGTCCACCAGGGGAAGATGGCCGATTATGCTATCACCACTATCACTTATTTCAGTATCTCGATGCCCATTTTTCTCCTGGGCCTTTTTATGCAGGATATTTTCGGCGTATCGCTGCACTGGCTACCGACCTCGGGAACGGTCACGGTGGGCTATACCTTCTCGCCCTTTGATACCTTCCTGGACCATTTCCTGCATCTGCTGATGCCCATGATCGTACTCTCCGTTTCGTTCACGGCTCGCTGGAGCCGCTACCTGCGCGCGGGCATGCTGGAAGTGACGAAGCAGGATTATATGCGCACCGGCAAAGCGAAAGGCGTAGCGCCCGCGCCTCTGCTCATACGCCACGCGCTGCGCAATGCTGTCATCCCTCTCATCACCATCGTCGCTATTGATTTTGGCGCGGTAGCGGGGGGAGCCGTGATTACAGAGGGCATATTTGCCTGGCCTGGCATGGGCAATCTGTTCCTCAACTCATTGAATAAACGCGACTTCCCGGTTTTGCTGGCTACACTGGTGCTGAGCGCAACGCTGGTGGTGGTGTTCAATCTGGTAGCAGATATTCTTTATGCCGTGATGGACCCTCGCATTCGCTATTCGTAGCAGCCAGCGTGAAGCTAGAGCCAGCTGGCATGAGGCCGACCCATTGAAAGGAACCTTTAATGGAGATCTTCGACCGCACCAATATCGACACAACGTCACAGGACGAAGAAGAGCTTGATTTGCTGGATCTGACGCCAGAGCTAGCGCAGAAGAGGCGCAGCCAGGGCCGGATTATCCTCGACCGCTTCCTGCGCAATCGCACGGCGACGGCTGGGGCGATATTCCTGATCCTCATGGTGCTACTCTGTTTCATCGGACCCGTCATTACAGGACATAATCACCCGGACGACGTTAATGTAGCGGCGCCTTTCTCAGGTCCGAGCCTTCAGTTCCCCCTGGGGGCCGATGATGTGGGCCGCGACCTGTTTGCGCGGGCGCTGGCAGGCGGACAGATTTCGCTGCTGGTGGGGCTGAGTTCGATGCTGGTCTCGGTGACTCTGGGCACCCTGATTGGCGCGTTCGCGGGCTATTACGGCGGCATTATCGATAATATCTTAATGCGTACGACCGATACTGTGCTGGCGATCCCGCTGTACCTGCTGCTATTCGTACTCTCCGCGTCTTTCACCAACGGCTCGCCTGCCACCATCATCCCGCTGATCGCGATCTTTGGTTGGACAACCTCGGCCCGCCTGATCCGTGGCGAATTTCTGGCCTTGAAGGAGCGCGAGTTCGTGCGTGCCGCGCAAACGGTGGGAGCGCGCAGTTTCCGCGTGATGTTCCGCCATATTTTGCCCAACGCCATCGGCCCAATTGTCGTCAATGCCACCCTGCTGGTGGGCGGCAATATTATTCTGGAGTCGATTCTCAGTTACTTTGGCTTCGGCATCAAAATCCCTATTCCTAGCTGGGGCAATATGGTTAGCGACGGCCAGGGCTTCTTCGATGTCGATCCCAAGCTGGTCTTCGTGCCAGGACTGCTGATCTTCTTTACCGTTCTTAGCTGCAACCTTGTGGGCGACGGCCTGCGCGATGCGCTCGACCCTCAAATGACAGAACGGTAATACATACATCAGCGCACAGGCATGCGTTTCGTGGTGCGCAAGATCTCTAACAAATGGGGGAAACCGGTGGACTCCGCCAGATCGCGAACACGCCGGAATCCCTCACCATAGATAGGATCACGATTGCGCGCGATATTGCTGGCGTGATAGAGGCTCTCGGGCGTATTCATCTCCATATAGTAGCGGTAGGAGAGCAGTTCGCAAAATCCCTCCTCTGCCCACGACGGCATTGGCTGAATACCATGCACGACCAGCCAGACATGCCCCAGTTCGTGTACTGTTACCCCCTGAAACAGCGTGGATGGCAAGCCCTGTAGCACCGCAACGCCGGTGACTTCGGAACGCGTCACTCGCCCCTTCTCCATATACGTCGAGCTGACAGTCGCGCCGAGCGCATGCGTGCTGGTACGCTCCCTGAGCAATTCCGCCAGGCGTGCTCGCCCACAGAGGACAAGGCCAAGATGCAGGTTATGATACATCAGCTCCTGAGCGTTGGCCCAGCGAATCAGGCGCGAGAAAATGGGTTTCGCCTCCTCAGCCGTCTCTATAGCCGAGGCGCGGCAGACGGCACAACGGCGACTCTCCACATCGCGCCCCTGCTCCTGCTCATGAGGAGGAATTAAGCGACCGCAGAAGTCGCAGGAAGGATACTCCTGCTGGTGGCGCTGACAATAACGTGTCCCCCAGTGATCCACCAGATACTTTCCAGCAAGCGGCTGCTGGCAATATGCGCAACGGGGAGCAATCAGGTTAGTGTAACACTCGCTATGATAGGGAGCGTTCTGATGAAGGGTGAAGCCGGCGCTATCCAGTGGTTGCCCACAACCCGCGCAGACAAAATGCTCCGGGTGCCATATTGCGCCCAAAGCCTTCAGATAGTTGCCCCTGATCGGCTGCCCACAGCGTTTACAGACAAGTTGTGAAAACATTCCACCCTCGTAACATTATATAGTCTGAGTATCCAGGCGATAATAGTCATAGCTGACGGTCACCTTAAAGCCGCACAATTGATAGAGCGATAGCGCCTGCTCATTTTCCGTCGCGACCTCCAGCCAGACGCGCCATTGCCCACTCGCCCGAATTTCTTGAATGGTGCGGCAGCGAGCTCCAGTTTAACTTGAGATCCAGGCCGCCATAGGTATTACAAAGATCGGCCAGGCGTCGAATATCGGTAAGCTCTGTCTGGGTCAGCCCGCGCTGCTTAAACAGGCCATGTCTGCTACTGGTGGTCATGGGTTTCCTTGTTTGATCAACGCTTCAAAAATTTGAGGCGAGCAGATATGCTCATCCACCAGTATATGCGATACGCCGATTGGCTGCAATATCAAAAAAGGGAGCCGGGCAATGGCCTGTCTCTGGCCTCACCCGGCTTCCTTTGGGAAAGCACAACTACTGCTCTTTTTGTAGCCTTTTTCTCCATGTTTGACAATAACCACGTTTCCCTCTATACTCTAGTAGACAACTCTGCAATACGAAACTTTTGGCGCATCTTTCACTATATTCAGCATTCAGGTTCGCTCAGCGCCTTGCCTTTTTACACCGCTGTTAACGTCTTTTTTATCGGACAAGTCATCCAATAAGGAGGCTTCATGACCCAATCTCACACGAACAGACCCATGACCCTCGTCGTCGGGACTGGTAGATGCGGCTCAACCATGATCTCGAATATCCTGCGCAAACATCCTGAGGTGCTCAGCCTATCCGAATTCTTCGTGCTGCTGGAAGGTGCAAGGTTCCGCGAAGGGATAGTGGATGCCTCTCAATTCTGGAAATTACTCAGCACTCCCAGCCCTTTTATCACCCACATGTTGCGCCACAATATTAAAGCTCAGGAGTTTTTGTATCCTGTTAGTGCAACTTCGCGTTTCAATGCGGAGACAGGCATACCTCCTCTCCTGCTGGTCACGCTGCCACATCTGACGGACGACTACGAAGCCCTTTATGATGAGGTAGAGCAGGTTGTAAGCACCTTCCCTCCAGATCAGATCGAACGCCACTATACCCGTCTGTTCGCATGGCTCCAACAGCGTTTCAAACGTAAAGTCATCGTTGAACGCTCTGGCTTCTCTCTTCCCATGCTTGGGGCATTGATCAAACTCTTCCCTTCCGCAAAATTTGTGCATATTGCTCGTGATGGTCGCGAGTGCGCCATGTCAATGGTCCATCACCAGGCGTTCCGTTTGATGGGTCTGATGGAGCTCCAAAGCAAAGCCCAGGGCATGCCTTCCAGGCTCTTGAGTGACAGGGGAGACGACGACGTGGCAGATCAGATGGAAACCATGAGCCGCATCGATGTCAATGCCATTGCCCATGCTCCGATCCCAATGGCTATTTTTGGCGACGTCTGGAGCAAGCTGATTATTCTTGGCATGCGCTACCTGTTAACACTACCGGAGGAACGGGTGACGATGTTCTCTTACGAAGAGTTTGTAGCGCATCCCACAGACGCTATGCAGCGACTAATCAACTTTATCGATCCCTCGCTACCTTACGAGGAGTGGATACAATCGACCGCTGCCTTTGTGCGCCAGAAACCAACAACCTGGCAAGACCTGCCCACCAACGAGCGTGTCTCGCTGGAGGCCGCATGCCAGCCAGGACTTGAGGTGCTTGAGCTTGCAACACACGAAGGGCTACACTCCCGCAAGCTGGCGGAGCTTTTAGAACGATTGAGCGTCGAAGTGCTCACAAGCTAGCAGTTAGTATTTTGACGGGAAGAAACCTTTTTTCTCGCCTGATCGTGTACATTCTAGTTTCAGTACCCTCAAGCGGGTCGTGATAGCCCCCGGCTCCCTCCCCTCTCTTGAGGAGAAGTATAGCACCGAATTAGAAGATGTCAAGCGGAAATGCACCAGGGAAGTTGTTACGCATTCGATGCAGCATTGAGAAGGAGGTTCATGATGCCAAAGAAGAAGAAGGAGAAGCCGTTAAGCGGTGTGGGCGCCAAAGAAGAGCGCATGTACGAGCATATTAAAGAATCAGCAGAGAAAAGTGGTCGCTATGGGGACCGCGCTGAGGAAGTAGCAGCTCGCACAGTGATGAAACATCATAAGGAAGAAGGCCACAAAAAAGGCCAGTAAGGCAGAGGGTAGGGCATCCTACCCTCTCTCCATCTTCCTACCAATCGTACGCAGGAGAAACGCTGTCGTCTCTATTCGACTTCGATCAGTACATCGCCGTCATCGACAAAATCGCCCTCGTTGGCCTTGAGCTCCTTCACCGTCCCGCTGACCGTTGACTGAACCGGGATTTGCATCTTCATCGACTCCAGCATCACCACGTCCTGATCCACCGCGATAGTATCTCCAGGCTGGACTAAATACTCCAGCACAACGCCCGCCATATTGGATACAACACGTTTCATGACACGACTCCTCAAAAATATAAAATGACACATTACACTGGATAAATGGGATTGCGGCATTCCGAGAAGCGCTCCTCTTTTGTCTCAAGCACGCTGAAACGCGCAATCAGTTCGTCGCGCAGGGCCTCGAACGGCGTGATGGTATCGACGATCATCTCCGAGGCAAGGTGAAAAATATCGATATCCTCGGCGTACTTCGCCTCCGCCATCTTGCGGAACGACTCGCGCTGCTCCTCCGGTAGCGCGGCTATTTGATTGGCGAAAACGGCGTTGATCGCAGCCTCTGGCCCCATGACGGCAATCTGGGCCGTTGGCAGGGCAATCACATAGTCGGTGCCAAAGGCCGGGCCGGACATGGCGTAGAGGCCCGCGCCATAGCACTTGCGCACAATCACCGAGATCTTCGGCACCACGGCCTGCGAGACCGCCGCGATAAACTTGGCCCCGTGGCGAATAATGCCCGCCCGCTCGACCGCCGAGCCGATCATAAAGCCGGAGACATCGGCGAGGAAAAGCAGGGGAATATTAAAGGCGTTGCAAGTATTGATGAAGCGCGCCGCCTTGTCCGATGAGTCCACAAAGATCACGCCGCCCTTAACCCGGGGCTGATTGGCAACGAGCCCGACCGCTTTGCCGTTCAGGCGAGCGAAACCGGTGATAATCTCGGGCGCGAAGAGCTTCTTGACCTCGAAGAAGCTGCCGCCGTCCACCAGTGAGTCGATGAAGTCGTACATATTGAACGGTCTGCTCTGTACTTCCGGCACGATCTCGCGCAGAGGACGATTGCTGGCGGGAGGTGCTGGCTCGGCATCGGCAGGCTTGCCCAGGTAATTCTGTGGCATATAGCGCAGATAATCGCGCGCAATCTGGATGGCGTGCTCCTCGTTCTCGGCCAGGAAGTCGCCCAGGCCGGAGACGGTGCAATGCATGCGCGCACCGCCCATCTCATCCAGCGTCACCTTCTCGCGCGTGACCATCTCGGCCATGCGCGGAGAGCCCAGGTAGGCGCTGGCATTGCCCTCAACCATGATGACAGCATCGGAAAAAGCGGGAGTGTAGGCCGCGCCAGCAGGCGAGGGGCCAAACATCAGGGCAAGCTGCGGCACAACCCCTGACATCTTGATTTGATTATAGAAGGTACGCCCGCCCTGGTTGCGCCCGGGAAAGAGGCGCACCTGGTCGGTGATGCGCGCGCCCGCAGAATCGATCAGGTAGATGAAAGGGATGCGCAGCCGCATGGCGGTTTCCTGCATACGCAGGCTTTTCTGCACCCCTTTCTCGCCTGCCGAGCCCGCTTTCACCGTCGAGTCGGAGGCGCTGAAGGCAACGGGACGGCCATGAATGCGGCCTATGCCGATGATGTTGCCGTCGGCGGGCAGCTCGGGATTCTGGCACTCGGCAAACATATGATCTTCGAACTCGATCTTGCCATCGTCGAACAGCAGCTTCAAGCGGTCGCGCGCAAATAATCGCTTCTGCTCGCGGTTGCGCTGGTGATACTTTTCCGGCCCCCCTTTCTTGATGCGCTCTATCTCCGTTGCTAATCGCTCGTTTATATCGCTCATGTGGTGTGCATCCTTTTCCAATAAAAATGTTCTGCCGCCTAAGGCCAGGGCAACCGCAAGGGATTGCCCCTACTGCACATCGATCTCCATGCGCAAGAGGGCCGAAGAGAGAGATTTGCCCAGGCTATCGCTTCTGAGAGAACGCGAGGCACCGCCGTTGAGGGCACCGTGCAGCGCAAAGTTGAGGGCGAGCATATTGGGGACCTCGAACCGCTCAACCGGTCCAGCGGCAATGCCCGCGAAGTGCTCTTTGACGCGTCCGGCGGTGACTTCACGTTTGATCAGCTCATAGGTTGCCTGGTCAGGAGCAAAAATTGCAATGTTAGCTTTGTCGCCCTTATCGCCTGAACGCGCATGCACCAGGCGGACTAATTGCGTCCTCATACGCCAGCCTCCTCTACGCTCACGCTGACATACTCCTCGATCACCCCGCGAGGGGCCAGGGTGGGCCAGATGCCAAGCAGCCCGCGCGGCTCCATAATACCGCCAGCCCCACCAATAAAGGGCGGGCCGTTCAACCCCAGGTGCGTGACCAGTCGCCCAATACGCGCAGCTTCGCGCTTATCCCGGCACCGGATCGCGATCCGCAGGTAGACCTCGTTGAGATGTTCGGCGTAAGTGGGATCGGCCAGAGGGCCATGAATCGAATTATAGCCGATAAATTCTACCAGCGTTTCTTCCGCCCGCAAGCCAGTTTCCTGCATCTGCTGCTGTACAATCTCAGCCGCCAGTTGCGCCTTCGCCAGCGCATCGGGCCAGGCGTAGCCTAGCATGGCCTGACCCATATAGCCATCCTCGTAGCCCGCGACGATTTTGAGCGTTGCGGGCGCGGGCCGGCCCGTCGCGCCGGTTACGCGCACCTGATCGGGTCCGATCTCTTCCATGCGCAACGTCGTCATATCCACATCAACATCAGGGGTTAGATAGTGCGCGGGATCGTGTACTTCGTAGAGCAGTTGCTCGCGCAAAGTATCAAAGTTGACGCGCCCGCCGGTGCCAGGGGCTTTGGTGATGATGGCATCGCCATTTTCATAGACCTCAGCGATGGGATAGCCAATGTGCGTCAGATCGGGAATCGAGCGCCAATCGCCGCCGAAGTTGCCGCCGGTCGCCTGGCCGCTGCACTCCATCAGGTGTCCGACGACGATCCCCTGAGCCAGCTTATCCCAGTCATCCCACTGCCAGCGAAATTCGTGCATCATCGGCGCCAGAAAGAGCGCGGCATCGGCAACACGACCGGTCAGCACAATATCCGCACCCGCGTCAAGAGCCTCCACTAATGGACGCGCCCCCAGATAGGCGCTGGCAAAGAGCAGACGCTCGCGCACAGTGGCGATATCCTCTCCCGTATCCATATGCGCCAGCGAAACACCCATCGCTTGCAGTTCGTCGAGCCGCTCCAGCACCGAGTCGCCCAGCACAACGCCAACTTTGAGCTTGACGCCAAATTTTTTGAGTGCCGCCAGCAGCGTTGCGCGTGCCGCCATCGGGTTAAGGCCGCCCGCGTTCAGAATAAACTTGACGCCACGCGGGAGGGCAAGCGGCAGCAAATCGGCCAGCATGGGGACCAGGTCGCGGGTATAGCCCAGGTTGGGATCGCGCTGGCGGTCCTTTTGCAGGATCGCTAGCGTTAATTCAGCCAGGTGATCGGAGGCGACGTAGCGCACGTTGCCGCGCTCGATACTCGCCTTGATCGGCTGCCAGGAATCGCCATAAAAGCCAAGCCCGCCGGCAATGCGTATGGATTTCATGGCCTATTGTCCTCTCATTCCCAGCAGTTCCCTGGCAATCAACAACTGGCGGATCTCATTGGTACCGGCTCCGATCTCGCCTAGCTTCGCATTGCGCCACATGCGCTCGACCTCAAAATCGGTGAGATAGCCCCAGCCGCCGTGAATCTGCAATGCCTGATCGGCGGCTCGCATCTGGGCGCGAGCGGTAAAGAGCAGGGCCGCGCCCGCTTCTTTGCTGACGCGTTTGCCCTGCTGAGCCAGCCACATGCAGCGATGCGCCATCAACGTCGCCGCTTGCAAGTCGGTGTACATATCGGCGAGCTTGGCCTGGATCAACTGGAAATTGGCGATAGGCTGACCAAATTGCTGGCGCTCCTGGGCATACTTCAAGGAAATCTCCAGAGCAGCTTCGATCCCGCCGACGGCGCTGACCGCGAAGAAGGCGCGTTCAAGATCAAGACCGCTCATCACCACTCTGAAGCCCTCGTTCTCCTTCCCCAGCACATTCTCGGCAGGGACAAAGGCATCTTCGAAGACCAGTTCGCCGGTGGGGGAGCCATGCATACCCACTTTCTCCAGCTTGCGAGCGACGTGATAGCCCTGCGTTTTGGTCTCAAAAATAAAGGCTGTAATGCCACGGCTGCCAGCTTCCGGCCTGGTTTTGGTATAGACGACCAGGAGATCGGCAATCGGGCCGTTGGTGATGAAGACCTTCGAGCCATTGAGCAGGTAGCCGCCAGCGACTTTGCGCGCCGTCATCTGGATGCCCATCGCATCCGAGCCGGCATTCGGCTCCGTCAGGCCCAGGCCGCCGATCATCTCGGTACTGATCAGTTTGGGCAGGTATTTTTGCTTCTGCTGCTCCGTGCCATTGCGCAGAATATTATGGGCGCAGAGGTTCAGGTGCGCGCCAAACGACATCGCGATGCCACCATTGGCCCGCCCGATGGCACGCGACACCAGCGCTGCCATCAAGAAATCGCCGCCACTGCCACCATACTCCTCTGGGAGCGCGATCCCCGTATAGCCCTGCTCGGCCAGGCGCTTCCAGATCCAGGGGGGAAACTCATCATTTTTCTCGATTTCCGCATTGTGGGGCTTGATTTCACTGAGAGCAAAGGCCAGCGCGCTTTCATAAGCGAGTCGATGCTCCTCAGGCAGTTCAAAATCCATAGCAGTGTCCTTTCCGCCGGTGCTGGGATGCGATTCAAGCTAACAAATTCATGTGGTAACGCTCTCCCTCCGTAGAGACGTGATTCCATCGCGTCCGCTTCAGCGCCCGTCCTTCCGGGAAGGGAAAGCAAGGTGTTTCGAAGAAGCAATCGGATTATTCTCTAGTGTACTTTCTGTGGTGCTGAGTTGACAAGAGCAACCGCGAGCCAGCCAGGGCTTTTCCGTTGTCCTCTCCTCTGACTCCTGACGACGGGATGCGCGCCCCGAACGGGGCGCAGGGCAAGGGGAGAGAGGTGCTGGCAACCCCGCGACGCGGGGTTGCCAGCACCTCTCTCCCCTCGCGAGCAGGGCTTCGCCCTGCAAGCATGACGGCAACGGAAAAGCCCTGTGAGCCAGCGTTAAAAGGCAATTGTCTGATAATGTTGAGGTTGCCATAGCCGAACTTAACCTTTATACTTTCCATAGAAAAAAGCTCCGAGATGCCCGACATCAAATTTTCCCGGAGGAATTATAGTAATGGGCACACCGAAACAGGTACCGGCATCGGCAGAAGTTGCTGAGACGACGCCCCAGAGCAGTTCTGGTTCCTTCTCCGAACAAGAGGAATCTAAGGATCAGCCTGTAGATCCGCACGGAATTGTGCGACTCTACCAGAAGATGCTCCGCTGGCTACAGGCCAATACCTTTGCACCAACGTTCTTTACAGGAACCTGGTCTCATCCCATTTTTGGCTATCTCATCGCTATCCTGGCCCAGGTGGTAATAGGGCTGGTTCTTCTCACATTGATCCGCACTTATCCTTCTTTTCGCTTTATAGAAGGCTTGCTCATTCTCACCAGCCTGCTGATGGCGCTGGGATGGGGAGCGGGACCGAGCATCGTCGCAACCCTGGTTGGGGCCGCATTGCTCGTTCTTTTTATTTTGCCGCCCGCATTCTCCCTCACACTCACCCAAAAGGAAGATGTGATCGGCCTGTGCCTCTATCTGGCAGTTGGCCTTACCATCAGCATCCTCGCCAGCCAGGTTGAGCGGGCGCGCCGCGCTTCAGAGCAACTGCGCATCCGCCTGAATACGATCATAGAGGCCATCCCTGATCCACTCATTATTTATGATATTAAGGGAAGAGTCACCCAGCATAATCACATGGCACAAGAGTTTAATGGCCCTCAACAACTACAAACTCCGTGGTCAGCGGCGACAGCTCCCTATGACCTTTATGATGCAGATGGCAAACCACTGCCTTTCGAAGAATGGCCTTTCTCCCGCGCTTTACGAGGCGAGACCCTGGTGGGAACTGAAATAACCTACTACAACCCGGTAAAGCGGCAACAACGCTTTATCTCTGTCAGCGTGGCGCCACTGCGCGCCCCTTCCATCAATGCTATTGAAGGGGTGGTGGGTATCTCTCACGATATTACGGAACATAAGCGGCGAGAAGATGCCTTGCGGGCAAGCGAAGAGCGTATACAGTTTATCGCAGAGGTCAGCAAAGTGCTTTCCTCCTCGCTTGATTACGAGACAACCCTGAATAACCTCGCGCTATTGATCGTTCCGCGCTTTGCCGACTGGTTCGCCGTTGATTTGCTTGACCAGCAGGGGAACATAGAACTGCTTACGTTAGCCCATATAGATCCGGCAAAAGTGCAATGGGCGAAAAAGCTGCGAGAAAAGTATCCCATCGATCCTGACGCCTCTCAAGGGATTCCACAGGTGATACGAACAGGAAAATCCGAATTGTATCCTGAAATTTCTGACGCCATTCTCCAGACAGCAGCCAGAACCGAAGAGGAGCTGGACATCCTCCGCCAGGTAGGATACAGCTCCATCCTGATTGTGCCGCTGGTTGTTCAGGGCCGACCTATTGGCGCTATCACGCTGGTTTTTGCCGAATCGGGGCGGAAGTATAATACGCTGGATTTAGCGGTGGGAGAAGAAATTGGGCTACGAGCGGGCATTGCCATTGACAACGCCAGGCTATACCAGGAGGTGAAGCAAGCGCGCGACCAGCTAGATATTATTCTGCAAGGAGCGGCAGATGGGATTATCGTCTACAATAAAAATGACCAGATCATTTACGCTAACGAAGCGGCGATAGCTATGATGGGTTTTGCGTCTTTCCAGGCAATGCTGGAAATGTCGTCATCCGCTATTGTCTCATCATATGAGATGATCGATGAACAACGCAGGCCCATTACGCCGTCTCAGCTCCCACACCATAGAGTGATTGCCGGCGAACGCGAGGCCCAGGCTACCATCGGCTATCGTCACAAGTTCGATGGAGAGTTTGAACGCTGGTCGATTGCCAAAGCTCGTCCGGTCTTTGATGAGCGCGGGAATATTGTGCTGGTCATCAGTCTGATCCATGATATTACCGAGCGCATACTGGCGGAACAGAGAAAAGACGAGTTCATCAGCATGGCTAGCCATGAACTGAAAACGCCGGTTACGAGCCTCAAGGGCTTCACGCATGTGCTGCAACGCCGCCTGAAAAAGTTGCAGGATGAGCAAGGGCTGCACTTTCTTGAGCGCATAGATGCCCAGCTAAATAAACTGAGCAGGCTGATTAGCGAACTACTGGATGTTTCCGGCATGCAAGCGGGTAAACTCGTTTTTCAGGAAGAGGCATTTGATCTGGATAGCCTGATCCAGGAAACGGTCGAAAATCTCCAGCCCACGACCTCCACCCATCGCCTGATAGTCGAAGGGAAGGCAAATGCGCAAATTGTGGGAGATAAAGATCGCCTGGGGCAGGTATTTATCAACCTCCTGACTAACGCCATCAAATACTCTCCTCAGGGGGATAAAGTCGTTATTCATGCTTCGCAAAGGCCCGGAGAGGTCGTGATAAGCGTTCGGGACTTTGGGATTGGCATTAGCAAACCTCATCAAGAGAAAATTTTTGAACGCTTCTATCGTGTTACCGATGAGGAGGAAAAAACCTATCCGGGATTGGGCATTGGTCTGTATCTTTCGCATGAAATTGTCAAGCGCCATCATGGTCAGATGTGGGTAGAAAGCAGAAAGGGAGAGGGTTCCACTTTTTATATCGCCCTGCCTCTTGCAAAAGGAAGGATAGAGGACGAGCCTTCCGAGGCCAATAACAGGAAATAAGGAAGAGATATGCGCGACAACCGGCGAAAAATTCTCGTGGTTGACGACGATCCCGATATCCTGGAGTTCCTCCAGGTAATTTTAGAGGAGGAGGGATACGCCGTCGCCACCACCGATAAGGGCGAATACGTGGAGAAACTCTATAATGGCGGCCTGCCGGATCTCATCCTTCTGGATGTCTGGCTCTCAGGCAAAGATGGGCGAGATATTGTCAAATACCTCAAAAGTCAGGAAAGAACGAAACATATCCCCGTGATCATGTTTTCGGCTTATCCCAATGCCCAGGCAATGGTGTTAAAAGCCGGCGCAGATGATTTTATCGCCAAGCCTTTCGAGATAGAGGCATTGCTAGCCAAAATAGTACGCTACCTGTAAATAAAAAGGGATGGATAGAAGGGGGTCCACTGTCCATCCCTGAAAGAAGAGGTTTCCCGGATCAGGGAGTCACTTTAAGCACGCCCACAGCGCCCTTGCTCGCATTAGCGAATGCGTGCGTGACGAATGGGTATAGCCCTGATTCGGGCATGGTCAATTCCACCATCACCCCACCACCGGGAGGGATCGTCACGGTCTGATTACCCACCATATGATTGGCAGGATTGCCGTCTATATAGGTGTCACTGAAAATCGCACCGATCACATGGAAGGCTGAAAACTGGGTCGGGCCAGCATTCAAAATGAAGAGGCGAATCTTCTGTCCCGCCTTCGCCATCAAAGGAGCATCCTCATACTGGTTGACATAGCCATTGAAGACCACATAATCGGGAATGCCACTCATCATTTTGTTAGAGTCAACCGAATAGGTGCCGTCGGGATTGCTGGCAGTATAGAATTCGCTTTGCACCAGCGCATACTCCTGGGCAGGTGCGCCCCACCCATTGGCGGGATCAACGATGATCGTCCCATACATCCCATTCGCCATGTGATAAATGACTGTTGGAGTGCCGCAGTGATACATAAAAACGCCCGGGAAGTTCGCTCGCCATGAGAAGCTAAAGCTCTTGCCAGGCTCAACTGACTGGTAGTTCACATTCCAGGGGGTCTGGGCGGCATGGAAGTCAATCGAGTGCGCCATGCTCCCCTCGTTGACCAGCGTGACGTGAACCATTTGTCCCTGCCGTACATGGATGATGGGTCCAGGGACGGTCCCGTTGAAGGTCCAGGCGTGGTACGTGATACCGGAAGCAATCGTCACCAGTTGCTCCTTCATCACGAGTTTGACATCGACGTTATCGCCAGCCGGAACAGCAGGCAACGCCGCATTATAAGTGGTATGAGGGACTGATGGCGCGGGCGCAGAAGATGTGGAAGATGAACCCATAGAGCCCATGTTATCCGCACTATTCGCAGAGCTGGTCCCCGTGGTAGCCGGCTGTGCAATTCCGTTAAGCGAAGAAAACACCATACCGATGACAAGCATGGCGGTTAAAACAGCGCCAGAGATGACCAGCAGCAGCCAGTTGCCCCGATCCATCAGGCGAGGAGTGCGCAGCTTCATCCTCCCTACCTCAACGGCTTCTGCGCGGGTCTGGGGAAGCACCGGCATTTTCTCGGGAGCCGTTGCCTCTGTCTGGGCTGATTGTATCGTATCCTCTACCGGAGGATGCATTTGCAGGACCATAACTGATACCTCCTCTTCTTTTCTATAGCAAAAAGAAGTTTTTTAGCAAGCCATTCGTCTCAGACGGCCTGAGCGAAGCTAGCGCGACAGCAGCGTTGGCCGTCTGGAATTGCAAGTTGATTGTAGTGCGAATCAATCCTTGTTTAGGAAGATATCAGGAAAATTTCACAGAAATATCACAGTACCATTACAAACTATCACGAGCTGAACACAGATTGATTCCACAATTTGCTGGAGAGCGAGATGTTTTTGTGATATGCGCTTCGATTTTCATGCTATAATTGAGGTAGTAAAGCGTCCTCAGCTTAGTAGGAAGCAGGAACAGCATGTTAAACACAACATCTCTGCACACGGTCAGGCAAGCTAAATTTTCCGAACGTTTTGTACGGCCCTGTTACGACTCGTATTGTTTCTCCAGTCTCCCCTCGACCATCGAATTTCTGCTCACAGGCAAGGGAAAGGCGGCTCTGCCAGCCGATGTTTTCGGCGATCTGCCGACGCAGTACGACAAAATCATCTTCTTCTTTATCGATGCCTTCGGTTGGCAATTTTTTGAGCGGTACGTACACAAATACCCGTTTCTCAAAACCGTTCTGGACCAGGGCGTGGTCTCAAAGATGACCTCCCAGTTCCCTTCCACCACTGCCGCCCATGTGACCTGCATGCATACCGGGCTCAATGTAGGACAGAGCGGCGTCTACGAGTGGCACTACTACGAACCCCTGGTGGACGGGATCATTGCTCCGCTCCTCTTCTCTTATGCAGAAGATAAGGCCAGAGATACGCTCAAACAGCAATCAAACATTCCTCCGCCCACCTTTTACCCGGAGCAGACGTTCTACCGCACATTACAGGCTCAGGGCGTTACTTCCCATATTTTCCAGTATTACGCCTATACACCCTCGACTTATTCGGACGTCGTTTTTCGCGCCGCCAACGTTCATCCTTTCAAAAGCCTCCAGGAAGCCTTTACCTCTCTGATTGAACTGGTTACAGCCAGAAACACAACGCCCGAGTATTATTTTCTCTACTATGATCGCATTGATACGGTCTGCCACAACTACGGCCCCACCTCCCGGCAGTTCTACGAGGCGGTAGATACCTATCTGACAGCACTGGATCAACTCTTTTACCAGAACATCCGTGGCAAAACCAGCAATACCTTACTGATGCTTACCGCCGATCATGGTCAGACAATGGTTGACCCCGAGCGCACCTGTTATCTTAACAAACGTCTGCCTGAGATCAAACGCTATTTGAAAACGAATAAAAAAGGTAATTTGCTGGTTCCGGCGGGCTCGCCGCGCGATATGTTCCTGCATGTACAGGATGAACATCTCGACGAGGCACATGCTTATTTACAGGGACAATTGTCGGGCCTAGCAGAGGTTTATCGCACCGAGGATCTCCTCAAGCAGCATTTCTTCGGCCTGCAAGAGCCATCGTCGGCGCTGTTATCACGGCTGGGCAATCTCGTCATTCTTCCCTACAAAATGGAGACCGTCTGGTGGTATGAGGAAGGCAAATTCGCTATGCACTTTTATGGTCATCATGGCGGTTTGACGCCCGAAGAAATGGAAATACCCTTGATGATTCTCCCACTTTAGCAGGAGAGAATATCCCCTTGCTCTTGACATCCGCTGTCATATTGTAATGGTGGTGTTCCTCTTTAGAAGGCTACTACTCGTTTACTGGATGATATCAGGTTAGCAAAATACAGTGGTATACTAAACGGAAGGATGTTATACTAAGCAGCAAACATTTCATCGACGACCTGATTTTAGCCTCATAGATGAGCTGGGAAAGGAGCACAACATTGATTACTCTTCTTGAGATCGATGGCTTTAAGACATTTCAAGCCTTCAAATTAGCCTTGTCTCCTTTTCAAGTCATTGTCGGACCTAACGGCGCAGGGAAGAGTAACCTGTTTGACGCGCTACATTTATTATCACGCCTGGTAGATACCGATTTACGTTCGGCTTTTCAGGAATTGCGTGGAGACGCCAAAGAACTATTCACTACCATGCCCAATGGGGAATCTCGAAACAGGATGTCCTTAACAGTTGAAATGTTGGTAGATCGGTCGATACAAGATAGCTGGGGAGCGAAAGCAGATTTAAAATATACACGAATGCGGTACGAACTGAAAATATTACGCCGTACCGACGAGCAAGGACTTGAAAGGCTCTATGTCGAACATGAATCTTTAAAAGCGATCCCTCGCAGTGGTGATGATTGGTGCAAAAAGCATGGGCTTTTGATGCAAAATCACTGGCTACCAAAGCTTACCGGGGGCAGACCTTCTTTCATCTCTACCGATATCCCTACCGAAAAAACAAAAATAGGACAAAATACAATTCACTTACACCAAGATGGGCATGGAGGGCGTAAATCATCTGTTGCAGAAAAAATCGAGCGCACCGTATTAAGTGGAGTGACTAATACAGAGTTCCCGCATGCGTTTGCGGCAAGAGAGGAAATTCGCACCTGGAAATTTCTACAACTCAATCCAGAAGTGCTGCGTTACCCGAGTTCTATGCTAGCCACCCCGTTTTTATCTGTTGAAGGCCATAATTTAGCCACAACACTTACGCGAATGCGGGCAGAAAACCCTTATATACTTAACGACGTGGCTGCTGATCTAGCCAACCTGGTACCTGGTATCCTCAAAATCGAAGTAGATGCTGACCACGCACGTAATCAGTACATTATTAGAGCAACAACACAGGATGAAACATCTTTCTCATCAAGAGTTCTATCTGATGGCACGCTACGAATGCTAGCGCTTGCAACCCTAAAAAACGATCCTCAACACCGTGGCGTTCTCTGCTTTGAGGAACCAGAAAATGGAGTTCACCCTTCCAGACTCAAAAATATTGCTCGTTTGCTAGAAGAACTGGCAACCGATTTTCAAGATGAAAATCAGATAGATCTTCCCTTACGACAATTATTGGTTAACACTCACTCGCCCACTTTCATTAGCCAACCTAATATAAGAGGCGCCCTTCTTTTTGCAGACATGGCAACACGCGTAGAGCCGCAAAATAAGGCTATTCCACCGCAACGGGTAACACGTATCGTACAAGTTACTAAACCATATGAACAGTTAAATTTTAACTTTGATATAAGCGAGGAAGAGAAACGTTACACGGTAGAACAGATAAGAAATTATCTCAACAGTGACGCTCTTAATGAGGCATGTAGGAATTTGTGAGGAAGCAACATTTCAATGATAACTTTAGTGTTAGCCCTTTACGCTGAAGGACCATCGGACAA
The DNA here is from genome assembly GCA_035293765.1 of Ktedonosporobacter sp. GTDB lineage: Bacteria > Chloroflexota > Ktedonobacteria > Ktedonobacterales > Ktedonobacteraceae > DASRHT01. Next base: position 122,937 of record DATGMF010000079.1, on the reverse strand, counting down.
CCGCTTTTTACCACCTATCATACAAAGAACAGCCGAAAGATTAATAGCCCAATACGGGCAAAGAACTGTAGATGTCCTAGAACCAATGATTGTGCCAAGACAGAAAGGTCTATCCTGTGATATTGGCATTCTAAATGCTGCGCGCCATGCCTGTGGTTACCATGCGTTGGTCGTACATGCCGACGCTGATGATGAAACCCCATATTCCGCAAAAACACATCGTATCCACCCAGGCTTCAAATTAGTCTTGGATAGCAATGAACAAGTATGCAAAGACCTAGTGCCTATAATTCCTGTGCAGACAGTCGAGGCATGGATGTTAGCAGACTATCAAGCCCTACGAGAAACGATAGGAACAGATATGAGTTCTCAAAATTTAGGGCTACCCGCCAGACCTGCATTAGTCGAAGCGGTTGCTAATCCCAAAAGAACTCTCGAAGAAGTCATAAGCAGAGCTTTTGCTAATCACCCTCAACGTCGTAGACGCCCCGATTTCAGTACACGTCAAGAAGCTCTGGCTCGCAGAATCAACCTGGATACATTAGCTTCTGTCCCTTCATACATGGAATTTGTAAATGAGCTTAGAAATATCCTGACTGTATTGAATTTTATTTAACCTAAAATCTCTTCCTACACATGGCTCGCTTCACTTCATGAGAATGCAAGCCTCTGTTTTTTCGCCTCTTTCACCAGAGTATCCCCTATTTTACATCTCAAATCACAACTTCATCTCATATAACACAGATATTTTATCAAGTGTCAAAAATCAATTATGTAACCTGTTAACATTTCTTCTATTTATATTTGACCAAACCATCTTAATTATTTATAATAGATAGACTCCTAACATTTTCCTTTCGTAGTTCCGTTCGTAGACACACCTTTTCCCGAATGCACCTCTCAAGAAAGGAATATTTCCCATGTTACAAGAAGAGCGTACCAGGCAACCCGGCCACGCCCTTCCAGTCGAAGCCCTCGAAATGTTCAAAGCGAGTTTGCGAGGAGAGCTTTTACAGCCCAATGATGAAGGTTACGAGGCGGCGCGCAAAATTTACAATAGCATGATCGACAAGCATCCCGCCTTGATCGTGCGCTGCGCCGACGAGGCCGATGCTATAGCAGCCGTCAACTTTGCACGCGAGAACAACCTTCTCGTTGCCATCCGCGGCGGCGGGCACAATGTCGCGGGGTTGAGTAGCTGCGATGGTGGCATGGTCATTGACCTCTCACCTATACGCTATACACGCGTCGATCCCGCAACGGGTACCGTTCGAGCTGGAGGAGGTTGCACCTGGGCAGATATCGATCACGCCACCTATGCTTTTGGCCTGGCCGTGCCTGCCGGGATCATCTCCACGACAGGCGTAGGCGGGCTTACACTGGGTGGGGGAATAGGACATCTGACACGGCAGCATGGCCTTACCATCGATAACCTGCTGGCTGCCGACGTAGTGCTGGCGGATGGTCGAAAGGTCACGGCTAACGAGCAGCAAAACGAGGATCTCTTATGGGCCTTGCGCGGCGGCGGTGGAAACTTCGGGGTCGTCACCTCGTTCCTTTTCAAAGCCCACCCGATTCATACCGACTATGCCGGTCCGATGCTCTGGGAGCTAGAGCAGGCTCCAGAGATAATGAAGTGGTACCGGGAGTTTATCACGCGAGCGCCCGATGATCTCAACGGGTTCTTCGTCTTTCTCATTGTGCCGCCCGGGCCGCCTTTTCCTGAACATCTCCATAACAAGACGATGTGCGGGATCGTGTGGTGCTATACCGGGCCGCTGGAGAAGGCCGAGGAAGTATTTCGACCGATCCGCAGCTTTCTCACGCCTGCCCTGGACCTCGTTGGGCCTATACCACATCCAGTTCTCCAGAGCATGTTCGACCCGCTTTACCCGCCGGGGCTTCAGCACTACTGGAAAGCGGATTTCGTGAGCGAGCTGAGCGACGAGGCGATTCAGCGGCATATAGAACATGGCTCCCAGATACCAACCCTGCTCTCGACCATGCATCTCTACCCGGTAAACGGCACTGCTCATCACGTTGGCAACAATGATACGGCCTGGAGCTATCGCGACGCCAACTGGTCTGTGGTAATCGTAGGAGCCGACCCCGATCCTGCCAATAAAAATGGCATCATGAACTGGGCCAGGCAATATTGGGAGGCGCTCCATCCTTACTCGGCTGGTGGCGCATACGTGAACTTTTTGATGGATGAGGGCGAGGATCGCGTCAAAGCATCCTATCGCGACAACTACGAGCGCCTGGCAGCCATCAAAAGCAAGTACGATCCCACGAATTTCTTCCGCGTCAACCAGAACATCAAGCCGCGCGCATGATGGCTGGGCAAGCACACGGATAGGTACGCTGGCAGCTTCCTGGCAGTCGCTGCCGGCGTACCTGTAATTGAGACGCTCATCTAGCACAGAAGTGAAAAACCGCTGCACCCATCAGGCGAACAGCATTTGTATAGTATCCCGCGCATCTTTTCACTTGCTATTTGCATATTTTTATGAGTATCATGAAAGTAATAAGTTATAACTTCAGATGCCAGCATTCCTGGTATGCACAAACAGAAGGACAATCAACGCATGAAAGACTGGAATAGACAGGTTATTGACGAGTTTCACGCTAATGGCGGCAAGGTCGGCGGACCGTTTGAGGGGGCGCCCTTGCTGTTACTGACCACTACCGGGGCCAAAAGTGGCAAAAAGTCTACAACACCTCTGATGTATCTGCCCGATGGCGACCGCATGTTCATCTTCGCCTCCAAAGGCGGCTCACCGACCAACCCCGATTGGTACCACAATCTGGTGGCTCACCCGAACGCCACAGTCGAAGTCGGCACCGACAAATTTGACGTCACCGCCACCGTCGTGACCGGCGAGGAGCGGGATCGGATCTATGCCGAACAATCCAAACGTTACCCTAACTTCGCCGAATACCAGGAGAAGACAACGCGCCGCATCCCGGTTGTCGAACTCAAACGAAAAAAGGCATAAATAATGAGGAGAGACTGGCGCGTTCGTAGCCAGTCTCTCCTCATTATTAGTGCTTTAATTACCGCCTGAGAAGCTATTCGTAGCGCAACACTTCCAGCGGACGCACGCGTACTGAGCCCCAGGCAACCAGCGCGGCAGTGAGCATCGCCAGCAGCGCCGAACCGAGGATCAGCGTCAGCGCAAGGTAGCCATCAACCCCAAAATTAGACTTGAAGACATATGTGCCGAGCAAGCTGGTCGCCAGCGTCACCAGCAGCATCGCCAGCAGCGCGCCAACACCGCCAACCAGGCCATTCTCGATCAGCACCTCGCTCAAAATCGAGCCGCTGGTATAGCCAACCGACTTGAGAATGCCCAGCTCGCGCCTCCGCTCCAGCATTGCCAGCGCCACAGCGTTCGCAATGATGATCACACCCGCCAGCAGCGAGAGCGAGGCAATCGTGGTCAGCGTCAACAGCACATCGTTGAGCAACTCGTCAATGATGTCGCCGATATTCGCCAGATTGAGCACAAAGGCATTGGGGACCGCATTGCCGATAATATCAATGGCGTTGTTGAGCTTATTGGGATCGATCCTCATATAGAAGATTGATTGGTCGATCCCTGCGGGCGAGAGCGCCCTGGTCGTGTCGGTCGTCCCCAATAGGGGGTAGATATTGTTCCCGATGCTGAGCGGGCGATAGACACCCACGACCGTCACCGTTCTCGTAGTCACGCGATCCAGACCTGCCAGCGTCACTTTATCGCCCACCTTCAGGTGTAATGGACCAAGATTGGCAAGCTGGAAAGCGATCAAGACATGATCGGTCCCGGTGTCGTCGGCATTGAGATTGCGCCCGGCAAGGATGCGCACATCCTTCGTGCTGGGAAACTGGTTATCGCCCACATCATAGCCTTCGATGCCGCTGAGGAAGTACAGCGTCCCGCCCCGGCCTAGCGAGTCTGCCGAAGGATTATCTTTGCCGGTCGGCAATAACGTAGCAATCGGCTGATCGTTGACCGCAACGGGCACCGTCGAGGAGAGCGTGCGATGGCGATACGTCGAAAGGCCAGGCACCGAGGTGAGCTGATTTTGTAATTTCGTGGTATCATTCCCCGACGTAATTGAAATTACATTGTAATTGAGCGCCGTCGCGATCACCCTGTTCACCTGATCGCGCAGGTTTTGCCCCAGCACAATGATCAGGCCAATGGTGAAGATGCCGACAAACAGGGCTAGCATGGTTGTTGTCGTGCGTGCGCGCTGGCGATCCAGGTTGCGCAACGCCATCTTCGTCGTTGCCTTCCAGGTGCGCGGCATCAGCACTATTACAAAGCCCATCAGCGAGACCAGCAACAACAGGATGCCGAAGGGGGGCAAGAAATGGTAGAGCAGTGCCGAGAGCGCCACTCCGACCAGCACCAGCGCCAGATAGCCTATATTGAACCGCTCAGGCACGGGCAATTTGCTTACGATCAAGACCACCAGCCCGAAGAACAGGCTCAGCAGCCCCAGAAAGACAAAAGTTCCATAGACGGAGACCACGCCCAGAAAGACATCATTACTCAGAATAAAGATCGCCAGCCCGCAGAAGAGCACAGAAAGCACGATCAGCAGCAGAATCGTCAAAGCGATGCTGACAGCTCCCCTGCCCTCTGGCAGTTCGCGGATCACATTCAAAGGCCGGATATTGGCTGCCTGTACGATAGGCATCAGGCCAAAGATCAGGGCCGTTACCAGCCCGATCACCAGTCCGCCAAAAATAGTTACCTGGTCGAGGGTGAAGGGAATATTCAGCCCGAACGTCTGCTGAACCAGGTTGCGCACCACGTAGCTCACGCCGATAGCAGTCCCGGCACCCAGCCCTCCGCCCACCAGACCCAGCAGGCCGGCTTCCAGGCCAAAAAGCAGGTAGAGATCAAAACGGCGATAGCCGGTGGTTTTGAGCATCGCAATCTCAGTTTTGCGGCGCGAGAGCAAGACCTGCATCGTATTGACAATGCCGACGCCGCCGATCAGCAGCGCCAGCAGACCAGCGATCTCCAGGAATTTTTTGATATTATCAATCGTATCTTGCTGCTGGCTGAGCGCATCCTTTGCGGTACGGGCCGAAGCAATGGGGAAGTTCGCCTGAATCTGCTTGACAGCTTGATCGGTCTGCGCCTGATTGGCTGTTGTCACATTGACCGTATCAAAGAGGAGGGGCAATTTGGGAGCAGCCGCCCTATAATCGTTGAGCGAGATCAGCAGCAGGCTACCCGATTGGGCCAGCACGCCGGAATCGCTCACAATGCCTGCCAGCTTCACCGGGATCGTACGCCCGTTCTGTTCGCGCGAGCCAACGTGCAGCTCAAAAGTATCGCCGATCTTTTTCTTATATTGATCAATAAATGGCTGCGTCACCACCACCTGGTTATTCTTCAGCAGGTTAGAGATCACGCCATCTTTAGGAGTGGTAAATGTCGGAGGAGTCACTATCGGATAATTGGCGGGGTCAACCACGCGTACGGAAAAAGATTGTCGCAGCGAGTCTTTCAGGCTCACCGTTCCCTGCGCATTGATCGTCGCTGTATAGTTCGTGATTTTACCATCATTTTTGAGGTTCTTAAAGAAGGTAAGGTCATCCTGCGTAAAGGGCTGATTTTCTGAGGTTACGGCGATATCGCCGCCGTTGGCATCGCGCACATTGCTATCGAAGGCATTATTAATCATCAAGCCCACAAGCTGTAGCGCCACAATCGCCATCACGCCCACGGCAACGCAGAAGACCGCCAGCATCGTCCGCTGGCCGCCACGGATCAGCGAGCGCGAGGTGTAATTAAAGTACATTGAAATACTCCGCGTTCCAACGACGCTGACGCGTCTAGCTTCGCTCAGGAACGCGGAAAGGAAGTACATCGAGACTTTCACTGCGCGGTTCCCCCATTTACCGCTTCTATCGAAGCAATCAGGCCATCAACAATGCGAATTGCGCGGTCAGCATGGGAGGCCACGATGGGATCGTGGGTGGCAATGATGAAGGTTTTGCCGGTTTTTTCACGCAGTTCGGCGATCAGGCTGAGGATATTTTCGCCATTTTTGGCATCCAGGTTGCCCGTCGGCTCATCCGCGATCACAATGGCGGGATCGGTCGCCAGCGCGCGAGCAATCGCGACGCGCTGCTGCTCGCCGCCGGAGAGCTGATTTGGACGATGCCCGAGGCGATGGGAGAGGCCCACCAGCGCCAGCAGTGCCTTTGCCCGCGCCGAAGGGGAGCCCGTATGTTTACCGACGTAAAGCGGCACCTCGACATTTTCCTGAGCCGTCAGTGTTGGGATCAGGTTAAACGCCTGGAAGACCATACCGATCTTCTGATTGCGCACCGTCGCCAGCTTCCCCTCGGTCATGCGCGTAATATCCACCCCATCAATCAACACCTGACCGCTGCTCGGATTGTCCAGGCCCGCAATAATACCCAGCAATGTACTTTTGCCTGAACCGGAGGGACCAACAATCGAGATAAACTCCCCGCTCAAAATTTGAAAGCTCATCCCTTTCAGAATATCGATCCGTTCGCGCCCCAGGGGCAGGCTCTTGGTGATATTGCGCACCTCCATCACCGCCCTGCGCTCCCTATTTGCTGGAGGTTCATTTGTGAGCGAGCCTTGTAGAGTTGTTGCTTCATCCATGAAAAATGACTCCTTTCTCGTCTCTAGCTACGAAACAACCGGTTCCGGGTTGTATATTCCCCATCTTGTAACAAAAACACTATGGTGACGTTTCCATTATTATAAATGGTAGAGGTGGGTGAATCATTGGGATAGGCAACACCATCCAACTGTGTTATACTGCACAGAAAGATAGGAGCGCATGTTGCGTCTCGACATGGGGTATTTTATTGCGTCCCACTGGCAAGATTATTAGTCCAGGTGGACGCGCGTTAGCATGTAAACGACATTATTGAGTGAGAGGAAATACGACTTATGAGACGAGGAACACTCACACTCCTCCTCTTCATCATCCTACTAGCCGTGGGCGCATCATACGTAATCTTCTGGCCTAATGCAGACAGTGCCGGAAAGCCCTGGCATGGCATTCCCAACCCATTTACCTTCCATCAAGGGCTCGACCTGCAAGGCGGTGTGCGCGTCCTGCTTGCCCCTGCACCAGGTCAGCACCCTAGCGCGGACGACATGAACAACACACGCACGCAGATCGAGCAGCGTGTGAACGGCGGCCTGGGGGTCAACGAGCCAAGCATTCGACTTCAGACCCTCAATGGAGGGCCGGCCATCGCCGTCGAACTTCCAGGATTGAATAGCGGCAATCAGCAGGATGCCATTAACACCTTGCTCAAAACCGGCAAGCTCGAATTCTGGGATACATCTACTTCTAACCTGCAACAAGGAACGCAGTTCAACCCATCGGATTTTGCCCAGACCAACCCTAACGGCAAACCGCTTTTTACAGGCGGTGACCTTGATCCTTCCAGTTTAAGCGTTGGTCAGAACTCGCAAACGAACCAGTACGTGGTAAACTTCGGCATGAAAGGTGACGCCGTTGGTCGTCTCAGCAGCTATACAGCCAGCCACGTCGGTCAGGTTATGACCATCACCCTGGACCGAGTGGTTATCTCATCCCCCACTATCCAGAGCCAGCTTCCCGGCAGCGGTCAGATCACGGGGAACTTCACGCTCGACCAGGCTAACCAACTTGTCACCGTCCTCAAATACGGTGCGCTACCGGTCGTCTTGACTATTTCGAGCGAGGAAACGGTTGGCGCCACACTTGGGCAGGACTCAATCCTCAAGAGCTTGTTGGCAGGTATCATCGGATTGGGCATCGTTATCGCTTTTATGGTGCTCTATTATCGCTTACCAGGCTTACTGGCAGACTTCGCGCTCATCCTGTACGCGCTCTTTACTCTGGCTGTCTTCAAGCTGATCGGCGTCACCCTCACGCTGCCAGGCATCGCAGGCTTCATCCTTTCTATTGGTATGGCGGTAGACGCTAACGTGCTGATCTTCGAGCGCGTCAAGGAAGAGCTGCGCGCCGGCAGACTGCTGGCATCAGCCATTGATATTGGCTGGCGGCGAGCGTGGCCGTCGATCAGAGACTCAAACTGCTCGACGCTGATCACTTGCGCGGTGCTCTACGGCTTTGGCAGCAACTTTGGCGCCAGCCTGATCGTCGGCTTTGCCACCACCCTGTTCCTGGGTGTTGTGATCAGTATGTTCACCGCCATCATCGTCACTCGCACCTTCCTCAATTTGCTTGTGCCGACCGGCGTTATCAATCACCCCGCACTTTTTGGGCTGCCCCGTGGCGCAATTGCTGTCCCTGCCCTGGCGCGGCGGAACAGCGTGGTGTAGGAGGATATCGTGTTCAATCTCGTAAAATATCGCTATGTATTCCTGATCATCTCGCTGATCGTCATTGTGCCGGGCGCGATCTCGCTGCTCATCAACGGGTTGAACGTCGGTATCGACTTTGCGGGCGGCTCTCAAGTTGAGCTCCGCCCGCAACAAAGCGTTACCACAGCCCAGATCACTAACTGGCTCAAACCGCTCAAGCTAGAAGACCTGCAGATCGTTCCAGGCGATGACAAAACGCTCGCAGCAAACAAAAGCGTCTGGGTACGACTCAATACCCAGATCGATACGAACGTTCAGAGCAGTATCCAGAATACAATCAAAGGCAAGTATCCTGAAACAACTGTCACCTTCACCACTATTCCATTAGGTGGCAATAAAACATTTACGCAGGTTCTCATCGTAGGCTTTAAAAACGCCCCTAAGGTAAGCGACATCCAAAATCTGCTGAACAAGCTGCCAAACACCAGCGATCCGACGAAGGGGCCGCCGTCAGACACAGCCGTTACAGCGCCAACGCCAACAGCTGCGCCAACCGCCAGCGCGACGGCACAACCAACGGCGAAAGCAACCAGTACACCGGCTGCAACAGCGACGGCGCAACCTACAGCTAAAGCAACCGGCACGCCAGTCGCGACGCCGACGCCCGCCAACAACAACAACCCCTCCACTATCCCGGTGAAGGTTGATCAGATACTCCAGGGAACAACCACCCAGACGGTCACCATTAACACACGCACCATTGTCAAGATCACCGGGGGCACGGTTGATGTACCTAAGCTCCAGGCAACCATCATCAATGCGGGTGGTCCGCTGATGCAGCAAATCAGCAACTCGGAAGTTGGCCCTTCGGTCGCGTCCGATACGACACGCAACGCGATATTAGCGGTAATAGCGGCCTCGGCCTTCATCCTGCTCTATATCTGGTTCTCGTTCCGCAAGATTCCTAAGGCGTGGCGCTATGGCGCTTGCGCGATCATCGCCATGTTGCACGACGTGTTGGTGGTGCTGGGCATTTTCTCGATCCTGGGCAAGCTGTTCGATATTCGCATCGACGCCCTGTTCATCACAGCCCTGCTCACCGTGGTCGGTTTCTCGGTCCACGATACTATCGTCGTCTTCGACCGTATCCGCGAGAATCTACACCGGCGCACCAGTGAGACCTTTGAAGAGGTGGTGAATGCCAGCCTTGTACAAACAATGGCTCGTTCGCTGAATACTTCGCTCACCGTGCTTTTCACGCTGAGCGCGCTCACCCTCTTCGGCGGCGATAGCGTACGCACGTTCACACTGACGCTCCTGATCGGTATCTTCAGCGGCACCTACTCCTCGATCTTCAACGCCAGTATGCTGCTGGTAATCTGGGAGAAGGGCGAGCTCGGGCTTGGACGTTTCAGCAATGATCGTTACGAGCGCGGAGGCGAACGGCGCATCACTGAGAAGCGTGAACGCGAGCTGGCACGCTCACGAGGATAACAACGCAGTCGCAGATATACACGTTCTAGGGGGTCAGGATGATTTTCCTGGCCCTCTATTTTTAGTTAAAGGAGAGCAATACAATGCTAACGGCACTTGATCATATTATTATTGGCGTGCGTGATTTAGCACAGGCGACAAATACTTTTGATCAGAAGTTAGGCTTGGCAGTGAGCGGCGGCGGCATCCATCCATCCGGCGGAACAGCCAACCGCATCATTGTGATAGGGGATACCTATATTGAACTGATCGCGGTACGCGCTCCCGACGAGGCGCAGCAGAGCATGCTGGCACGATTGGCAAAGGGAGAAGGCTATCTGAATTTCGTGCTGGCCTCCAACGATATTTATGCTGATAGCGCAGCTATTGTTGCGAGAGGAAATACGCTATTAGGGCCAAAGGCTGGAGAGTTAAGAAGTGCGGATGGACGCTCTCGGGCCTGGACACGAGCCGATATAGAGCGGCCCGATCTCACACAACATTACCCGTTTATCATCCAGCACGATAGCGTTGGCGAAGAGCGAAGGAGGCGCCTTGCGGGCTGGACGACACCTCCCAGCCATCCACTGGGAGCCACAAAAATACTCGGCACAACCATCGCTGTAGAGAATCTGGACGAGGCCACACAGCGTTTCCAGCGCATCTATGGGCTGCAACCATCCAAACAATTTTCAGGAGAGAGCGAAGGCTGGTCCGCCAGGCTGATCTCATTCCGTCTCAACGAGAGCGGGCAGAGCTTTGAGTTGGCAACGCCTGCCGGCAGCAATGACGCAACTGAAACAACAGCATCAGGAGCACTCACGCAACATCTCCAACAATTTGGGGAGAGCCTTTATCGTATGACTATAGCTGTAGAAAACCTTGCCATCGCCCGGCGCTATCTAGATGAGCATAGCATCAAATACACCTGCAACGAGCCATGTTCTATCCTCTGGATTGACCCACACGAGGCAAATGGAGCAGTAATAGCATTGCGAGAAGAGAAAAATTTCTAATCTGGAATAGCCAGGCGCAATTTACGGTCAAACACTCTCTCGAAAAGATCGGCCTTCTCGTAAGCATGCGCCATCTCTTCGTCAAGATCCGCCAGTGGACGCACCCAGAGATCGATGGTCCAGACCTGTTCGTCACAAAGAGAGGGAGCGGCGGCAAGGCGCTGCACTCGGCCATCGTGGCTATAATCGAGGGCATCCGCGATACGAAGCAGGGAGGCGAGGAGCGAAACACGCTTACGAGCCAACCTGCTCAGGACTACAAACTCGTCGTGATCTTTGCTGGGGAGGGCTCGGCGATGATAGCGAGCAATGCAGGCAACTTCATGGCGCTCTTTATCTGAGAGATCCGGCAATTGCGTCTCTTTAATCAAACGAAACGAATGTTTATGATGGCGGCGCGCCTCAATCATCATCCCTGTATTGTGCAGGAGGGCAGCTCTTTGCAGTAAAAATAGAGCTCGCTCATCCAGATGATGCAGAGGACGCGTTGCATCGAACAGTTGCGTTGAGAGATACACGACATGGCGAGCATGAGGCCAATCTTCCACTTGCAAGCCGCCGCTCAAGTGCAGTTCTTCCTGCGTTGGCCTGGCCTGTTTCCACCAGGGCAATTCCTCCACTGAATCTAATACCGTCATTTGCAGGTCCCTCCTGTATCGCCGCTGTTTTCTGCCTGGATGGGCAACCGGTAGCTCCCCGAGCTGTAGCTCCCCGATTCATCGTGGGAGGAGTTGCCCCTACTATAAGTACGGATGAGAACAATGAAAAGATGTTGCTCTTATCCATTAAGCATGTAATAGATCAAGAATTTCCTGTCGAAAGTTTCGGGACTGAAGCTGCGACCAGTGACGACGGAATGCGCTATATTGCGCCTCTCGGTGACCCTCTGAGCTGAGCAGCAGTTGTTCCAGTCCGCGCCGCTGCTCCGCCGTAGGGGCAGCCGAGGGATCGATCAGGTAGGCTACTAACGCGGGATTGAGCGCAAAGCGTCCTTTGCCTTTACGATGGGTCGCCTTCATCAGCGCCTGCTCGTAGCCGGTACCGCTATCCTGGCTCCCCAGGCACAAGCGTAAAAGCGCGATCAAAACATCGCTATCGTGCAATGCTCCGAGTTCCTCCTGAATCTGCTCCACCTCTTTGATGATGGGAGCGATTGCTTCGGGTAGCGCCGCTTGAAATATTTCCAGGGTATAGCGCAAGCGTTTAGCCGCAATGCGCAAATTGTGCAGTTCACGCACACGGTATGGATTATCGACGTACGCCTCCCAGCTATACATCTCCTCCAGCCGTGTGCGCGCGATGGTACGCGCATTCACGCCGGTGGGAGCCTGGGCATTGAGTTTCCCAATCGGTTTAGCCTTTGCCATGCCGCCTTTCTCCTTTAGGCAGACAGGACACAACCTGCTGCGGGAACTTATCCTTATCAAGCTGTTTCAGGGCCGCCTCCAATCTCTCCTGATGAGCCTGACGATAGACACTCAGGCGCTCGATGAGCCATTGCATACCAATCTGCTCCTCATTTGACGCTTTCGCAAGTTGCGCTTGAAGATTCTGGATCATCACATCGGTATCGCGGGCCTGTCCCAGAATGTTCGCCAGTTTTTTCACCCGCTGATAGACTTTTTTAAATCGTCCAGGCTCACAGATCGACTCATAGGCATCCAGCACAGCACGCAGGCGGCGCGAGGCCACGCGCATTTTATGGACCGCTTCGACATCCTCGTGCTTCAACACCTCATCGCGCCAGCTCACCATCTTTTCAGCACGTTCCTGCAACATGCGCTGCCCCGACTCGCCAAACGTCTCATCCTGCACATCTACTTCGTTCGCCAGTTGATCCGAGATCATGTTGCCCTGTTGAATGTGGATAGATTGCCGCGTTACCTGCTCCAACCACTGATCGCCATAATGACTATAGGCAAGCAGCATGCCTTCGCGAATACCATAAGGGCTTACTCGGATCTCATCCAGACGGAGCCGCTCCATTGCAGCGAGAATGATCAAAGCTCCGGCGGGAAGAATAGGAGCGCGTGCGGCATGGACGTGATATCGTGAAGCAATTTCATCAGGAGGGAGGGTTTGCAGCAGGCCCAGGCAACCGATAACATCGTGCAAGGTCAAAGACCGACGCAACTCATGTACGCCGAAAGCTTCGTGGGCCAGTTGAAAGAGCGAATTCGCGCTCCCTCCGGTAACAACCAGAGCAGGAGGAGCATATTTTATACGCATATTTTGAAAATAGGTGCGCAAGAAAGTGTGAGCCACCTCTACATCATCATATGACGGCGGCTCTGAATGGAGGTAGCGGTCATGCAGCCAACCTGAGCCAACGGGAACGGAAGTGCGCCAGATGATCTGCATATCTCTGGCCGTCACCAGTTCTGTGCTGCCGCCGCCGAGATCCATCACACCGATGTGAGCTGGAGGGTGGGGCTCATCATGAAACACATATGTCGCGCCGTGGAACGTCAGGGTGGCCTCAACGTCCCCCTCAACAAGGTGTACCTCCAGGCCGGTCTCTCTGCGCACAGCAGCAAGAAAATCGTCGCGATTAGTCGCCTGTCGGATCGCCTCGGTAGCTACGACAAAAATATGTTGAGCGGAATGTTGTTCGGCCAGAGCTTTATAGTTATGCAGGACAGAGATTGTGGTATCGTGTTTTTGCGGAGAAATTGCGCCGGTCGCCGTCACGCTCTCACCGATACGCACCATTTCCTGCTGGTCATCTAGAATATCCAGCGCAGTGGGCAGGCATCGGGCTATGACGACATGGATTGTATTGCTACCGATATCGATAGCTGCACAGACGGGTGAGTCCTGATCTTGCATGAAGAGCTCCACATTACTAAAAGATCGAACAGAAGCTAGAAGTTAAAGCATCGGCTTCACGGGCATACTCATCGCAAAAGTTCTAGCTGCAATGTCAAAAACCGCTTCTGAACATTATCACAGCGTAATTATAACACGGAAGAAGAGTTCAAAAAGAGGCGATGAGCAGCCCGAAAATCGTAGATACCCTATTGACAAGCTGCGAGAGATGCGGTAATATAAAGCCACCTGACGAGCCGAAGTGGTGAAATTGGTAGACACGCAACGTTCAGGGCGTTGTGCCTTAACTGGCATGGGGGTTCGAGTCCCCCCTTCGGCATAGATAACATAACTGGGAAGCCTTCTTGTGAAGCGGCTTCCCAGTTCGTTTTATAAGCACCCCCTTCTTTTCACTTTCAGACAAAATGCAGAGGTGAGGGCAAAACTGAGGGCAAAACCGCGAAATCGGCTCCAATCGTGGAGGACCTCCTATCTCAGTGTTGTCCGGTACAGATTGGAATTGACTACAGGAAATCCGACAGGCTCCCTTCTATCACGTTCATTATTATCGAGAAAATGCTTTGTCGTATTTCATCAGGGTTTCACTCCAGTAGATACTCTGACATTTATACTTGACAAATCGCAAACGACAATGCTAATATCAGTCTCATAACATGAGCGATAGAGCCATAGAAAAGGCTTAGAGGATACGCTAACATTACTATTGTCATATAGAGGTGAATTAGCTGATAGTTTATCACAGCCAAGCAACGCTACTATGGCCTGGCAAGGAAACAATAGGAGTAAAATGAATATATCGCCTGACGAGTTAGCAAATTATGCCTTTTGCGATGTCATTGAAGAGATTATCGGTCTCATCAAAAAGGATAACAGCCATGATGCTGCAGTATCAAAGATCGCCAACTTTGGTGGAGAAAAGGCTACTGGCAGGAGCTCCCTTATAAAGAATTTGCTCGCTGTTGGGCAGCTTTATAGAAGTAAAGCTATTATACAGTGTGCTTTGGAGGCATTCGGCAAAGTAGAAGCTCAAACCCCAGATGACCACGACCTCTACTATGAGGGGTGCAACTAACTCATATGTAGAAGTCCCCGATTAATCGATATGGCTCGATCCAGAACCCGTACAGTAATAATGAGATAGGTTAAGGTATTGAGGTGGGCCACAGACTGGCGATTGCGCACCTTTGGTCGTTCGATGCCCAGTTCTTTGGCCTGGCTGTTGATGCGTTCGCAGCTGGTGCGCTGATTGTAGATGGCCTTGTAGAGCGGGCTGCGACGATCAAGCAGGACGCGTTGCAACCCACCAGCTTCCCAATTGGGATCTTTGTGGCACCCCTGCCCATGATTGTGCTTGAGCCACTCACAGGGCTGATCAAGGCGAGTGGGAAAAACGAGCGGAGAGCCGAAGCGTTGAGCACGATAGCCGTTGGGGTGGGCAAAGAAAAAGCGAGGAACCATGCGTAAGCCCATGCGGCAGCGCGGTACCCCATCAGGATCACGAGAGCCGCCTCGCAGCGAATGGGCATTGAGCGGAACAGCGGCAATGCCTGCATGATGAACGGCTCGTTCGTAGACATACCAGGCATCGAAGGCGGCATCAGCGGTGAGATGGGTGGGGACCCGCGCTAAGGCCAGGACGCAGCGTTGATAGAGGGGTTCAAAATAGGTGACATCGCCTTCGTTAAACGGCAAGGTCCATTCAGCCAGCACAACATCGCCGTAGTCAGGGGTGGTGGCAGCGGCGACGCCGGAGCCATAGCCCCAGATGAGCTCTTTTTTCTCGGTGGTGCTGCCGTCCTCTTGCTCTTGATTGGTGGAGCGTTTGACGCCTAAGCGACAGTCAGGATCACCGGAAAGGATCTGAGTTTTGTCGTAGCGGTCAGCCACGTAGGCTCGCCAGTTGTTTTCTTTGACCCAGGCGTAACTATGGGTGACATCGAAGGCGACGACCTCGCCGAGTCCGGGGATCTCGTCGGCCAGATCGCGCACGGTGGCCGAGAGCAGGGCGTGCAGCAGGTCGGGATCGAGGGTGCGCAGCTTGTGGGAGAACCACTGACGGCTGGGAAGGGTTTGCTCGACGTCAAAGCCATAAGGGTGGCTCTCATCCAGATGCAGGTGAAAGCCGAACTCAATGATGAGCAAGGGATGGCGCTGCAAGAAGGAGCGCAGCTGCGTGGTATACCTCAAGCCTTCGCGAATGCGGATGAGAAAGGCTTTGAGGTAGGCGGTTTCGGGATGGCCGTGGGTGCCGCAATAAACGGAGCGGCCAGCTTCCCACTGCTCAACGACGGACCAATCGAGCAAGGAGAAGAAGGCGCGGCAATCTTGGACCAGAGGATCATGTTCAAGCAGAGCGGCGATGACCGACTGGTCCAACTGGACAGAAGACGGTATGATCATGGGGAAACTCCTTTCGTGAGTGCGCTGTTGTGGTTTTTTTTAGAGACACTCTGCAAAAGGAGTTTTTGCTTTGTCAAAGGAAACAAGGGAAGTAGGAGAAATGGCGGTGTCTCTTCTGGCAGTGGAATGCTCAGTCGAGCGATGAGTTAGTTGCGCTGGTTATACGAGAATGGGGAAGGAAAGAAAAAGGAGAAGAAAAGCAGCGGTATCTTCTTATGAAGGAAGAAACACTGATGATTCTTCTCGGGAGTTAGTTGCGCTGCTATTGCTGGAAATGACGAGTCGATCACACCTACGTATCCAGCGTGAATTCTAGCTATGAGTTAGTTGCACCCCTCTATACTGGCGTTGGGATAGTACCAACGATAAGAGAAAGATCCAACTAAATAAACCGGCAAAATTTATGCGGCTAATGCTGCCACCCGACAAACGAGGTCAGGAGAAGCAGCCATGTCACGAAAAAAGAAGACAACAGCATCCATGAGTCGTTCCATGGTCTGGAAAAAATGGTTGTGAGTCACTTGACGACGCAAATGCTTCCACCAGAAGAGGTGACCAGACCGCGCGTGTAGGTTCCGTTACGATAGCCTCGGCGCTTGGGACAACATTCTCCCCAGGCCGCTCCCATGAACGCATCTCACTCATCGCGCATCACCGTTTCTAACACGAGCCCAACAGCCCCTTGAGCCAGGGCTCGGAGATGCTGATGAAATTCTTGTTGTTCCGGGAGCAGAGGAGACGATTGTTCTGACGTTGAAAGGGGATGCTCTGGTGTGGTACGCTTTTTCTTAGATACAGACATAGTTCCCTCCTTATGGGGATGTGAAGTCGGTACATGCGCTGTTCCAAATGAACAGCCTAAATCTGGTCTAGTGTCAATAGCGTCATAAACAAGGTGTGGCCTCTTCTTGACCTGGATAAAGGCATCACACGAAAGGGGATGATGATGAACCATCTTCAAGGCCAGCCAGTAATCATTGGTTCAGGTCTCAGTGGTATGATGATCAGTCTTATGCTTTCCAGGGCCCACATTCCTCATGTGATGATCGGGGGACCTCCTAATCAACTTCCTCGCCTGGGTGAGTCTCTCAACCTGGATGGGACGCTTGGCCTCCTAGAGTTCTTCCCGGAATTCTCTCGGTACTACTATCCAAAGAAATACTCGGTGGGCTATCTTGGGGATTACACATTTATTTGTACCTTTGCTCGGGGCCGTATAAGCAGGATTGCCCGTCTTTTTTTTGCCTTGCTGGGTTATCAAACGCCTGCGGAGTTGATCCAGTTTGATCGGCTGGGCTTCGACGAGGCGCTCTATCAACGCGTATCTGCCAGTCCCTGCTGTACACAGATTCGTGAACGAGTGAAAGGCGTTACCTATGATACATCTACCGATAAGATTACGCAGATCTGCTTCGTTAATGGAGACATCTTATACCCATCCTATGTCTTCGACGCGACCAATCACGGAAGGCTTATTGGCCAGGAGGCGCATATTCCCTGCCAGATGATAGGCGACGAGCAGCGGGTCGTCTATACGCATTATCATGCACGCAACGATGATCCGAACTACTGTGAAGAGTGGGAAGACTCAACCAATATCATTGCTCTTACCAAAGACCATGATGGGCTCCAGGGGCTAGTCTGGTGCATCCCCTTAGGAAGCTATGTCTCGATTGGTATCCAGGTGAAGGCGAGCGAAGAGAAGCTGAGCAATGAAGAATTGCTCACTATTGCAGAACAGGCGTACGCACGACGAGGCCTCCACTATCGCAGGCGCTATCCTCATTCTGGCACCGTAATGAACTTACGCCATCGTTTCTTTCTTCATGAGCGTGCATATGGAGGAAACTGGCTGCTGGTGGGGACAGCATACTGTCAAATCTGGTGGATGTCGGGGTCGGGAGTTGGTATGGCGCTTTCTGCCGCTCAGATAGCAGTTCGGATGCTTCAGAATCCCGAAAAGATCGGACAACTTTACCAGGATCACTTACAGGGATTATTACAGCTTCATCGTATCTTTGATTGGTTCGTGTATACGGACCCTTCCCTCCTCACGGTAGAGAAGGTCGCTGGAAAAGCAGACGAGCTGGTAAGCTCCAATCTCCGACGTGTCTGCAAGTCCACGCGCCTGAGAAGGAAGAAGATCAATAGAGCGTTCGGCTGGCTTTTTTCTCGCATCGTATCGGTCAAAGGCTATTGCCAGGCCATTAAGGTTGAGCTTTCCAGGCAAACTGAAGATATCTTTCAACGTACCCGTGAGCTCAAATATTTAAAAACGGTTCCGGTCAGAGGTATTACGCATGAGAGAGCAGAACAAGCAGATCGTTGAACGCCTTCTTCCATTTTTGGTAGAGAAGCAAGATCTGGCTCTTGCCAGTGAGCTGATTAGTGCGGACGTTATCTCACATCTGGATCAGTATACCGTTCATGGAAGAGATATCTGGATGCATTGGGTCCGTTTTATCAACTCCCGAAGAAAGGTCAGGCTGCTGGAGGCGCTGTTGGAGGAAATCGTCGTCAATCCTGATGAGAGCGTGACCGCCTCTGGGCGCTGGAAAGGATTGCGTCAAGGAGAGGTCATCTTCTCTCATGCTATCTCTGCTACCTATAAAATAGATAATGGAAAAATTGTGGAGATTTGGACGAAACGTACCAACTATACATTTATTCTCGGCCCCTTGATGCAATCTCGTCTAGGAGCTGTGAGCGTCCTTCTCTATTTCAAAGGCTGGCGGCTCTTTCACCCCCATGAGTATTAGTAACAGATGACCTGGAGAGAAAGGGGGGGCTCTGCTGCCCCAGTAGCTATGTGAGACGCGTTTGTTGCTGCTGTTGTTTTCTTCTTCGTGCATGCGCGATTGAACGGAGAAAGCATGTGGCTAGTATTTCAAGCAAAGGAGAAGAAGCCAGCAAACGTCCCATGAGGTAGAGTAATTTTCGTTATCTTCTTTAATCGGTTCTCGGCACGCATGCCAGAAAGGAAGAAAGCGAATGCAGATCTCGCTTGGGACGCTACGAAGAACCCTCTTAGGGACTTCGTTTGAGAAGACGACGTTCGGACACCCAGGCTTTCATCGAGGAAAATCCCAGGCACACGAACAATTTCATCGCATTGTGCATGCTTTTCTGCACGGCTATCATGCCGTTCTGGAAGATGACCGGTTTGAGGTGCTGCTGCCCTCTCTTCAGATCATTGAAGGGGAGTTTCGCGGCTTCGCCTTTGAAGGAGCAGCTCTGGCGCTCACCTGCTTCGACTTTTTTTTCCCCTGGAAACGACGCTTCCAGGCTTTCCTCCAAGGGCCTGGAGCGAGTCATAGTTATGCGCTGCATATTGGAGCAGGTTGGACGCTCAAATCGCTGCCCCGCAACCCGATCCGCTTCATGAGCCAGTATGATCCCTTACTAGCCTGGTTAGTAATCGATGGCTACGGCTTCTCTCAAGGTTTTTCCTGTTGGCGACGCTATCTCCAGGAGCAAGCGCGGCCAGCACGCCTCTCAGGTTATGCGCTATCTGCTTTTGATCAGGGACTGGGGAGAAGTCTCTGGTTTGTTAAAGGAGCTGACGTTCACCAACTGATTACAGCTATTCACGCTTTTCCCTCATCTCGGCAAAGTGACCTCTGGAGCGGAGTGGGAGTCGCATGCACCTATGCAGGAAGAGTAGAAAGCGACTGTCTGCAAGTATTACGGGAGGCTGCTGGGCGAGATCGAGCTCATCTGGCACAGGGAGCGGTTTTTGCGGCAATGGCTCGCAACCAAGCCGGCAATCAGGTAGCTTATACTCATCTAGCCTGTGAAATCCTGAGCGGAATCTCTTCTGAGGAAGGCGTCTCTCTCTCTAGAAAAAGTATGCAAGGGCTCCCCCAAAACGCCCAGGCTTATGAAATCTGGCGCTCGCGAGTCCGCAAAGAACTCATAGAACGTTGTCTGGCGTTGCGTGGTTAGGGGGCAAGTGACTTTCCAAACATAACGTTGCATCCTTTTTGGTAGCACATCGGCTATACTTTGGTCTTGACCCAGAAAAACGGGCCAACTCCATAGCGCTGTCTGTCGTTTATTCCCTTCCGAAGAAGGAGGCAAAACCTATCATATGTCTGCTTGTTACATGAACTATACACAGCAGTCAATGGAAGCGATAATTGAGAGTCCTGGTGAAACTGCTTCCACGCTACGTCGTGCTGTCCAAGAACAGGCGGCGCAATGCAGCAGCCATGCCACACCATTCCTCGGCCAGCTCCCACAGGAAGTGCATGCATATTTCGGTCCTCCTGGAGGCAGCCGTACGTGGACCGTCGGACTGGAGTATTGGTGAGCGGGAGCTTTTTGCGGCATTTGTCTCATCGATCAATCAATGTACCTATTGAACGGGAGCCCACGGCGCAGTTGTGTCGAAAGTGCTCACTGATGATTTGGTGATGGCGATTTTAAGGGGTTGGCGACGAGCACCGATTGGTGAAAAGCTCCGAGTGACGTTGGGTTTGCTGGAGAAGGTGACATTGTCTCCTGTGCGCTGACTCCTTCTCAAAAAGAGGCAATATTAAAGAAGCTTTTCCTCTTTCCTGGTCAGTATACTCCAATTGAAAGACGGATCTTTCTTTAATATAGAGGAGGAGACTTTGATTCAAGAAAGCACTTTCGTATCTCAAGATACGGGTTCTGCAAATAGGCCGCTATTGCTTGGCCAAAGGGCGAGGAAACTTCTATCTCCTTATCTGGCCTGTTTTCGTCTGGTTGAAGTGCTGGCTCACCTCTGCTTTCACTCTGTTCGTCTGGCAGTGCGACTCCTCTTGAACAGCGTGGGGAGGAAACAGCGTTCCCGGACGGCATTGTTCGGACAATCGATGGCCGAACTGTGTGCTTCTTTGGGGGCAACATTCATCAAAATTGGGCAAATCCTCAGTACCAGATGTGACCTCTTCCCGCCGGAGGTGACAACACCTCTGACCAAATTGCAAGATCGTGTGAAACCGTTTTCGTTTCGGTTTGTTCCGGCCATTATTCAGGCACAATTTGGTCGTCCGCAGACAGAGATATTTACTGAATTTGAAGAACACCCCATTTCCAGTGCGAGTATTGCAAGCGTCTATCGGGCGAGGCTTGCGAGCGGGCCGCAGGTCGCTGTCAAAATTCGCAGGCCGCAGGTCGTCCGCAAGGTGCGCAATGACCTGCGCCTCATGCGATTCATGGCGCGGTGCTTGGCTCGCATCCCAGCGATGCGATTGATTCCTGTCGTTGAGATGGTGGATAAGCTTGGAAATTGCATCGAGCAACAACTGGATCTGCGGATAGAGGCACAAAATACCCAGCATTTTCGAGAACAGTTTGCACACAATAGCCAGATTCAGATACCGGCTCTGGTTGAGGAGTATTGTACCGAAGCAGTTCTGGTGATGGAATTCATTGATGGTCTTATCAGAATCGATGAGCTGGATTGGGAGGAAGCTGAGTACCAGCAATCACTGATTACTGGTCTGAGAGCCTTATATCATATGATTTTTCTCGATGGTTTCATCCACTGCGATCTGCACCCCGGCAACTTCTACTTGCTCAAGGGGGGACGGGTGGTGATTCTGGATAGCGGCTTCATCGCAAAAATGAATCAGGATGATCGGCATCAATTCGCCAAATTCTTCTTGAATATTGCCACCAACTCTGGCAAAAACTGTGCTTGTATTATCTACGAAACGGCCTCATATAAGACGGCGACTTTTGATCGGAAGGGATTTGAGTGTGCGATCATTGAACTGATTAATAGGAGTGCAGGCTCAAAAGCGAGTGCATTTCAGGTTGCCCCATTCGTCGCTGAGATCTTCGATATCCAGAGACGATTCGGGCTGCGTGGTTCTCCCAGCTTCACAATGGCTATTCTTTCGCTGCTCGTATTTGAAGGGATTGCCAAGCAGTGCTATCCCCAGTTGGATTTCCAGGCAGAAGCTCGGCCTATCCTGCTCCAAGCCTTGGCGCAGAGATAGTTTAAACTCTGCTCCGATCCTCTTGTCTCTAGATAAAACGACAAAAAAAAGAGCAAAATGTGAGGGATAGATTCTTCATTTGGTAGCGTAGTCGCACCACAGCTCTGACACGGCTACCCTTGCGGGCCCAAACCCGGCGTAGAATCGGCTTGAGACCGATGCGGTGCTCATCCTGACTCCAGAGTTCCACCTTGGCTTCTGGACTGTTGTAGCCCACTCGCTGCAGGTAGTCCCAGCCGCGACGAGGGTCCACAGGTCGGCCTAAACGGTCTTGCATCCAGGCTGCCACCTTGGGGACCACCATCGGCAGGAGGATGAGCTAATGCCTGCTCCAGCTCTTTTTGCTGCTCAAGGTTGAGCAAAGGTGGGGCACCCATGAGGCATAGTGGTTTGCTGATCCCAGCCAAGCAAGAATTTTGTTGCTTTGAGATCAGCTATGGCATGAAGCGTTTGTAGCAAGGTCTGGATGCGCTGGTCGCTCCGTGTAAACTGAATAATCCCAGATTCCATTGCTAACACGGTGTTTCCTCTTTCTAAGATAGGAAAGCATCCATCTGGCTGATGTGCATATCGCCGATATGAAAGACATAGCAGGTCATGAGAAATTCGCCCAATGACATCTCTCCCAGCGGCGTGCGACAAGTACAGGCCAGATCATCTGCTGTGAGCTGACGAATAAATGCTTTGCTGCCTTCATAGGCAACTTGAAGGGCCCATTTGAAAGCCTCGATGGGAGCGGTCTCCCACTCAGGCATCCAGAAAGTATCCCCGAAAACGATGGGGACAGAAGGCTGACCTGTGAGGAAGAAGGCGGTATGGATGGGGACACGTTGCCAGCTCCCTACCACATGCGAGAGCACCTGGCGCGCAGTCCATCCGCCCGCATCGGGACCAGCATCTAGCACAGATTCAAACTTGTCCAGAATAGCCATTAGCTGGCTCCAGGACTGGTCGATGACAGATACCATTGCTGAGGTTGTGATCGCTTTCATGTCGATGTGTTGCAAGATGAAGCCTCCTTGTGAAAAAGCAACTAGACCACGGCAGTTCGAGCGACTCTTTGAGAAATGCTCCCGATAGTTTTTCTCTCCTGAAGATAGATCATTATCAGCATCGCTTCTTCCAGAACTGCATAGATCGCGTGTAGATCTGGGCGGTTAATTGGGAGCCCTCCCCCAATCAATCCTCCACGAGCCAAAAGGCCAGGATTGCCAGCGATGTGGGTCTTGACGTAGATGGAAACAATATAGATATGTTCCGCTTCATGGTAAATGGCAAAAATGAACAGCATCCACAACCAGACATTACGTCGAAAGGGGAAGAGGAGGATCATTACTAACAGTAGCACCCAGGAACTCCAGGTCAGATGCACCCATTCGACGTTGAGTGCGCCAATAATACCACTGGCTTTCGGGCCGACCCAGCCCAAAATATGGATTTGGACCATCTGAGCGAGGTGCTCGATCATATGCCCCGCTTGGCTCACAACAAGCAGGTAGAGCAGTGCCAGCCAACGGTGCAGCCGGTAAAGTGCGCTCATCGTCGAGAAGACTAGCGGCAACCAGGCAGCCAGGATCAGCAAACCTACTCCCCACAGTGCCCAGTTGAGTGCCCAGGAAGCGAAAATGATTCCTACGGAAATCAAGCAGGTTCCAACAAGCAGGTAGAAAGGATAGGAGTGTACTTCAAAGAGTTGCTGATATAATGGCTTCTCGGTAGAAAAGGCTCGTTGCATCGTCTCCTCCTGATTTGTTACTGACTTACTCGTTTTCAATGGAAAACTTCTGTGCTAAACATAGCATGAAAGGTGGAATGATTGCTTCTTTCATATTGCTCCTATATTTAAGCATATCCAAGCTAGTGAAGGTATTGAGTCTCCATTCATATTACGATTACTTCTTGATCATCCCTCGTTTCTACCTGGACACAATAGCAGGATTCTGTTAAGCTTGTGGCATGAAAAAGCCTTGAGCGTTGAAAGTCATCTTTAGCTGACCGATTTTATGAATCATGGACCAATAATTTAAGCGAACGGTAAGTACATTGTGAGTATTGTATACTATGATATACGTGATTAAATGACATTATGGGTAGTGTACGTGATTGAAGGGTGATATGGTATTGCAAGGACAAGAGTCAAGACCTGCAGCTTCATACCCGGTCTCAGGGGAGAGAACAATGCAGAATACAGATGCTCTGCTCACAAAAAAAATTAGCAACCCCATTCTCTCTCGCGCTATCCTTCATCGCGAAGTACCCGTGCTAAAACTCCGTGAGGTAATTGTCAGATCTCCCACTGATGATGAAGAAGGCGTTCCTTCCTATAAGCTAGTACTCCTCTGTGCGCCTGCTGGTTATGGTAAAACAACGCTACTGGCAGATTTCGCTCGACATACCCATATGCCATGCTGCTGGTATTTCCTTGATAGCACAGATGCAGAAGAGTCAAATTTTCTACACACGCTCATCTTGAGCCTACTCCATTGTTTCCCAGGCCTGGAGGAGGCGTTGAAACCGTTACTTGCCAGTGCTTTCTCAACAGATGCGCATCACCCGGCCCGTATGTATCAATTTGAGGGAGTCATTGATGCTCTAGTGGCGGTAATAACCTCAGATATCTCCGAGCGTTTTGCCATCTTTCTCTGCAATTATCATGCAATTAATCGGAGCCGGGGAGTAAATAATCTGGTTAATCAACTTTTATATAAGTTGCCAGCACAGTGTATTCTCGTTATTGAGAGCCGGGTCGTACCTGATCTTGACGTTGCCCCTTTACTTGCCTACGATGAGATTGTGGGCTTCGATCATCATCTCCTGCGCTTCACTATTGGTGATATCCGTAATCTGGCCTCTCTTCAAGGAATGCCTCCCCTTACGGATCAAGAGGCAATACTGCTCAATACATTATTCGATGGGTGGATCGCGGGGATCTTGTTAGGAACTCGCCTGGGTAATCTGCGTATATTACGCACACGCAAGGATCTTTATACTCTTACGAGCTTGCCGCAGCTGCAGATAGATAAGCGGAAGATATTTGCCTATCTGGTTAATGAGGTATTTAGCCATGATATGGAAGTTTATGCTTTTCTCAAAGAAACTGCTGTGCTTCGGCAAATGATACCGGAACTCTGCAATGCTTTGCTGGAATGCAATGACGCTGCTGCTCGCTTACAGTATCTGGAACAGCAGGGATTGTTTGTGACACGCAGCGGCGATGATCCTCAGGTTGTCTATACCTGCCACCCTCTATTACGAGAGCTGCTTTGCGATGAATTGCGCCGTCAGTCTTTTGATCGGTTTGTTGCCCTTCATCGACAGGCTATAGTATTATGGGCTAGCGCTCATGATTATGAGCAGGCTATCTATCACGCGCTCGAAATTCATGCCAGTGAAGTGGCAGCCAATCTTATCCTTGAGGCATATGAGCAAATGCTGGCGCAAGGTCACCAGGAAATTATTTCTCGTTGGATTGATGCATTGCCCTCCGAAATACTTGCTCACTATCCAAAATTGTTCCTGGTACGGGCTAACATCTATTTACAGTTAGGCGAATATATCCCTGCTTTGCCTCTTCTCACAAAGGCATCAGAGGCTGTTAGCCAGATCCCGTCCCTGATTGATGCGGATGAATTGCCTCTATTCCAGGCATATATCTTCATCGCACAGAGCAAAGCCCTGCATCAAATGGGGGATTATCTCCAGGCACAGCAGCTTTGCCAGCAAGTTATTGAGCAGGTACCTGCCGATGAGGTAACCTTGCAAGCCGAAGCGCATATGCGCCTGGGGGTATGTGCCAACCTTCTGGGGGAATTTACCGAAGGCATTGCTAATTTACAAAAGGCGCTCCAATTATGGGGAAGGGAGAGTAACAGGCGTCAGGCTGCAGAGC
This sequence comes from Ktedonosporobacter sp., assembly GCA_035293765.1. Classification (GTDB taxonomy): domain Bacteria; phylum Chloroflexota; class Ktedonobacteria; order Ktedonobacterales; family Ktedonobacteraceae; genus DASRHT01. The sequence goes on along the minus strand of DATGMF010000079.1, from coordinate 97,046 downwards.
TGCATACGGCACTGGCGGGAACCTATCGTCTTATAGGTAACTTTACGCTGGCTGAGCACCATCTTGCTCGCGCCACCAAGTGCTGGGACTATTTGCAAGATGAATGGGGGAAAGTTGATAATTTGATTCATGCTGGCCAGATCAAGCATCATCAAGAGGAATTTGCTGAAGCAGAGGCCCTTTTACAAGAAGCTCTGAATATTGCGCGCGGACGTATCCGCTTTCTACGCGGAGAGGCATACGCTCTGGTGAGCCTGGGAGCGCTCTACCAGGATCAGGAACTCTATAGTCAGTCTCTCACTTTCACTGAAGATGGGCTTGCTCTCGCCAGACGTATGAAAGATAGGTATCTAGCAAATGCCGCCCTCTGTATTCTCGCTATGACGTATTTGTTCATAGGTGATGTGGAAACGGCCATGCTACTGGTCTCGGAAGTGACCTTTGAAGCCTCTTCCGACAGGAGCGGCGCGTATGAAAAAGCCAAGCGGGACCTTGCGCTTGGAACAATTCTGCTCTGCCAACGGCGATATCAAGAAGCCTATGCGTATCTCTCGGAGGTGGAGAATCAATTCCGCACAATTGGTCTTCAAGAGGATCTGGTCTGCACTATGTTGCGACTCGCTGAATGTCAGATCAATCAAGGCAAAGTCGAGGAGGTGGCGCGTCGCCTGGAATCTCTGATTGCACTAAGCCAGATGCGTGGTTATGAGCGGCTTGTATTGAGAGAATTTCGTATTCTACCTGCCCTCTCGAAGGCTGTAAAAACCAGACCCGAACTGGCCCAATTCCACAAGATGCTCCAACTGGAAATAGCCGAAGAGCCGATAAAGCCAGCAGAGGCAAAACCGGTTGTTGACCTCGTCGTCACCAATACACCGCAGTTAAAAATACTAGCTTTAGGAGAACCAGCAGTTTTCGTCAATGATAAATCTATCACGCGCTGGCGTACGAAACGAACCATGGAGCTTTTTTTTCTTTTACTCAGTAGCAATGTCCCTCTGCGTAAAGAGCAACTCATTACCGCGCTCTGGTCAGAGATGGATGAGCAGAGCGATGGGGCATTGCATTCAACCATCTATCACCTGCGCAAATTGTTAGGGGCATCGTGCGTCAGTTCAGGAGTTGGCGTCTACTGGCTTGACCTTCACTCTGTTTTTGGCAATGAGATAGAGTATGACGTTGCGATCTTTCAGGAGCATGCGGCGCGTGCCAGGAAGGCTCTTGAAGAGAAAAGTGATCAGATGGCACGCGCCGCACTATTGATGATGGTTGACCTCTATCGTGGAGACTACGTCCAATCGTTTTACAGCGATTGGTGTACGTTCCAACGTGATAAACTTCGGTTGGCATATTTAGATGCGCGGCAACACTTAGCGCAAATCGCCTGGCGTCAGGAACAATTTGATGAAAGCGCCCTGCACTGGCAGCATATCCTGGCAATCGATCCGTGCCTGGAAGAAGCGCATTGCGGATTAATGCGTTGCTATCTCCGTCAAGGGAAAAGGGGTCTGGCATGGCGTCAATATCAGCGCTGTGTAGAGTTGCTGCGTAGCGAGCTGGGCGTTGAACCGGGACCTGCCATTCAAAATCTGCTTCAGTATCTGACGAAGTCTTCCAATACGTAGCACGAGACGTTTTCCTTTTGTTTGTACTGCCTGTTTTGCATTGTAATCGGGAGATCATAGCCTGAATCCGCTCAAGTAGTCTCGCGCTCGATAACAGGTAAGATCAAGTAGGACATATGAGCCCGATCATGATAAACACGGTTAATGGCCTGCTGTAAATCCTTTTCTCGCTCTGTGATAATCTTTCCTCCTGTATTCGTATTCCGATTGAAACGGGGAAAATTGCTACTAGAAACCTCTAGGCGTATGCGATGACCAGCTTTAAACACATTCGAGGTCGCGCCCATATGTACCTGTAGTTTATAGATCTCCCCTGGTTCCATGAGCACAGGGTGGTTCAATGACTCTCTATAGCGAGCTCGCAGGATACCGTCGGTAAGAATTTCTGCACGCCCATCAGGGTATACATCGACCAGTTTCCCTGTGAAGTCGGTATCACGAGCTGAAGAAGAGATGTAAAGGACCAGCTCGATTGGACCAGTAACCTCTACCGGTTTTTCCAGAAGCGCTGTTGTATAACAAAGGACATCGTCCCGTTGTTCTACCTCGCGCTGGTCACGCGGTCCTGCATTAAAAAGATAGATACTGGTTTTTGGTGTGTTTGATAGCATGGCGACACCGCCATCGATGCGTATGAGATTAGCTCCACCGATAGAGGGGACCGGATGATGTGGATCGTAGCTATAGACCTCTTCCTGTTCATCGCCTGGTTCCTCTGTTGAGAGGAATCCATCTCCTGTGGCACTATTGGCATGACCCCCGCTATGCAAGTAATACCGTTGGTAGTGGGTATCAGGCAGAGGCCAATCCTCTTCCTCACGCCAGATATCAGCCCCCATAACAAAAATGCGTACAGGTTTCTCTTGCTCTACCCCATTATCACATCCCTTGAGCCAATGGTCGAACCAGCGGATATGCATGCCGACGAGATCGGCTTCCCAGGTACTTGCCAGAGGGCCATAGTGACGTTCAGGGAAAATCCCTGGCAGGTCAAAATGCGCCCAGGGACCAATTACCAGCCGTTGAAACTGTCGGGCCTTGTTGCTTCCTCCTCGCCGTTTCATCTGCTGATAACTCTCTATCACTCCCTCGAGAAACATATCATACCAACCGCCGATATTGAGAACCGGCACTGTGGTATGCTCATAGATCTCTGCCTGTGTCTGGATGTGCCGGGAAGCTTCCTGCGTGGGGTCCGACAGCCATTGGAAGTAGTAAGGGGCAAACGTTTCCAGCAATGGAGCGTCAACCAACGGGAGATGCTCAAAATGCGATTGCATCTCTAGTTCTGCCTCCGCTAAAGGTTGTAATGTCTCTTGCGACACATTACCTTGCTGAATGCGTCGCTTCACTTCTCCCGCCCCTCCTAGTGTCAAGGCCCAGGTGAACCACAAACCAAGCTCGAATGCGCCTCCCTGGTGGTGATACAACTGATGGGCGCAGTGCATGGGTGCCAGTGCTCGCAAAGCTGCTGGTTGTTCTTTTGCCGCCAGCCACTGGGGAATACCCAGGCTGGAAGCTCCAAACATCCCTACCAGTCCATTGGACCAGGGCTGGCGTGTGATCCAGTCTATGGTTTCGACCCCGTCGGAGGCTTCGTCTAAGGTCAGCGTGAACTCACCTTCAGAGGCATAGCGACCACGCATATCTTGTAAAACGACGGCATATCCCGCCTGGATCATGCGATCCAGCGAGAACGCAAGCACCGTGGGACGTTCCTTATTATAAGGCAGGCGCGCTAGCAATACTGGCCCTGGCTGCCCTTCCAGAGGGCGATAGACATCGGTGGCAAGTTTCACGCCATCACGCATCTCAACCATGATGTTTTTTTCAAGCAAAAACAGCGTTTCTGGATCTTTGATCATAGATATTTCCTCCTCACATGGAAAAAATCCTCTACGCAACTCCTCGCTCATCGGCGAAAGCCACCATTGAACAAGTTGCCAAAAGCGTAGCATACCAGATAGAATTTGCTTCTTACTGCTTGCTTTTTGATTCAGGATGAGCATTCAGCCACATTCGCTTGTCGCCGTTCAGCTGAACATGCCCAGGACCAATCAGAACCAGAGGAATATGCCCTGATTCTGATTGGCCCTGGCTCAACCAACGCGCCTCAGAAAAGCAGCAGTGCAATTGGTATCATCACTATTGCGCACTCTGAGCAACGGGAGATACTTCCGTTTTTTCGCTGGCAGAGGGAGCCACTTTCTCTATTTTTGGCTGGGAGGTAGCTTGTCGCCGCACAGAAAGAACAAGCAAGACTGCTACAAGGAGCACACTCACTACCATAATCAGCGTCGGATGTAAGGCTGATACAAAGCTCTGACTATAGATTTGATGCGCCTGTTGTTGCAGTTGCAAAGAGAGCGTTGTACTCGATACACCTCTATTCTGTACCAGGGCAGTCAGGTAATCGGTAAACGCCCGACGTTGATTATTCGGTACCTGTTGTATGGCAGATACTGCCAGGCTATTTGCTGCTGCAAATAGATTACTCTGCAAAACACTGACAATGACCGCTACTCCAATTGATCCTCCCACCAGGCGAGTCATGCTCAGCATTCCTGAAGCAGTTCCCATCATAGGGGGTGAAACGCATCGGAGGGTTTCTCCCATCACAGAGCTTAGCGTGCAGGCAAGGCCCACACCAGTAATCACTAACGGAACAACAAACGTCACCCAGCTCGCATTTGTTGCACTGACCCACGCGAGCAACCCCAGGCCAAGAGCTACGCACAGCAAGCCGAAGATGAGTACCAGTTTCCCGCCGATTTTGTCAATCATCCGTCCCGCAAATGGCCCAACAATGAAAGCTGCGACCATTTCAGGCATGATTGTTAAGCCAGCTACTAGAGCGCTCATCCCAAGAGCAGACTCTAGATACAATGTCAGCAAAAAGACCACACCAAAAATCGCAAACGCTCCTATGCCATTTACTGTCACCATGCCCGTAAAGGACCAGTTCTTGAAAATGGAGAGCGATAAGAAGGGTTCGCTCTGGTAACGCTCCCAGAAGGCAAAGGCAATCAGTAACACGAAGCCTGCTCCCAGGAGAGTAAAGATGTTCAATGGGCCAAACACACTGCCCCAGTTGTAGGCCGGGCCTTCTACTATAGCAAAAACAATAGCGAAGAGTCCTAAAGCGGCCAGGACAATCCCAACGATATCAAAGCTATGCGGCTTTGCTAGCTTGACATGGGGAATAGTTACCAGAGATCCGATGATAAGAGCCAGGCCAATTGGAATATTGATCAGGAAAATCCCAGGCCAGCCGAGAACGGAAACAAGCACTCCCCCGGCAAGAGGTCCAACGACAGAGGCGAGAGCAACAGTACTGGCATACACGCCCATAGCGGCTCCCCGGCGCTCTGGTGGCACCACAGAGGGCATCAAAGCCAGCGATGGAGAGATCATAAAAGCGCTGCCAACCCCTTGCAGAAGGCGAGCTCCCACAAGCAAAAACGCACTTTGAGCAAGCCCACATAGCGCGGAAGCCAGTGTAAAAATGGCGATGCCCACCACAAAGGTAGACCTTTGCCCAAAAATGTCGGCGACGCGACCTGCTGGAACCGATAAAGCCGCATACACGAGCAGATACCCATTGACGACCCAGATAATCTGGTTCAACGGACTGTGCAAGCTGGTTGTCATCACCGGCAGCGCGACATTCACAATGGTGACATCCAGTGAAGTCATGAAGAAGCACGCGCAGATGATGAAAAACCCAACTCGATGATTTGTCATGAACTCTTTCCTTTCCACTATATTTCTACTTTCTACGGGAATGCCATCCAGGAGAATACGGGAACTGCGTGCTTCTTTTCAGTTCTCCCGGATATGTCTTTGCCTAAAGTATAACATTGGATCAGCCTTTAAGACTTCTCCTATATTGCTCTATTACCAGGAAAATGAATAAGTAGATCATCGCCTCCTTCCTTATATCCATCGATTAGCAACCGATTTTTTTAGTTTTCTGCTACAGCTTATGTTTTAAGACAATTGTTCGTATGTGGTAGTAGTTCTTCTTGATACAGCATCTCCATGACGATCTCAGAATACGACTGGCAGGTGATGCAACCTGCGCGCAGATCGGCTAGCTGCTGGCCGATGGGAGCATAACGATCTCAGAATACGACTGGCAGGTGATGCAACCCCAAAACCATCGCGCCTGGTCGCCAGGCGAGGGCCTGTGGGTCAATACGCAAATGAAGGTGAGGCAGGCGACGCAGCAAAGTATTTATAGCAATCTGCCCTTCAAGGCGGGCTAGAGGAGCGCCAAGGCAATAATGAATGCCTTTGCTAAAGGCAAGATGACGATTCTCCTGACGTGTAATGTCGAGTGCGTCTGGCTGGGCAAAAATCTCCTCGTCCCGGTTAGCTCCGGCCAGCGAGACGAGAACCAGATCCCCTCGCTGGATCAGCTTGCCTCCCAGTTCAATATCTTCGCTGGCCCAGGTGTGCGTCCCAAGCATGAGCGGGCTACGATAGCGCAAGAATTCTTCTACCGCCGGTTTTATCAGTGTGGAGTCCTGCCTGAGTAAAGCCAGTTGATCGGGATGGGTGAGCAGGGCCAGCATACCATTGCCGATCAGGGTACCCGTAGTCTGATATCCTGCCATGATTAACAGGAAAATCATGGCCACCAGTTCCCTTTGCGAGAGGCTGTTGCTCTCGGTATTTGCCTGAATGAGCTTGCTCACTAGATCATTAGCGGGTGCCTTCTGCTTCTGCCCCACCAAAAAGACAAGATAGCTGTGAAATGCTTGCAGTTGTGGGCCAGCTTGTTGAAATGCGACAGGATCATCCAGGGCATCCACGATACGTCTGGTCCAGTCATGCAACTGATTACTGTCTTCAGCAGGCATACCTAGCATCTCTAAAATGACAGTGAGCGGGAGAGGAAAGGCAAATTCTTCGATCAGGTCCATATGACCTTTTTCTTCAACAGCGTCAATCAGTTCATCGGCAATTTCCTGAATACGAGTCCGCCATAGCTCCATCTGCCGAGGAGTAAAAAAGGGAGTGACCAGCTGGCGTAACCGCGTATGATCAGGCGGATCAAACTTGCCCATGCCCAGACTAAAAAGATCATCCGGCGAAGCGTGATCGCTTCCTGTTTCCTTAACGGAATGCACCTTATGTTGTTCTTTGATAAACCGCTCATCTCGTAGCACGAATTCCACATCAGCGTAACGCGAAATGAGCCAAGTACTGCCTTCTTGAGACGAGCTAAGCTGGTGGACCGGCTCATACGTGCGTAACTCTGCAAATGTAGGATAGGGATCGGCCTTAAAAGCTGCCGAAGTAAGATCAAATTCGGTTGACTGGGTCATCATCTTCTCCTTGTTCCGGCTCAGACAAAACATAACTCGCTGCGCTTATTCTAAAGAATTTTCTGCACTTTCTCTTCTTCAAGTTTGCTTCTTTCAGAGAAGCATCATCTAAAGCTGCGAATTAGCTATAAGTGGCAATTGAGCAACGTAGCAATTTTAGAGAAGCATTCCGCTTATAAAGCCACTATACTGTGGTTACAGCGAGAGCCTAGACTGAAAGGAGAATATGATGCTGGAAAATGTCGGCGTATCCCTCGTAAATACCGGTGACCTGTCTATGGAGGAGATTATACAATACGCCCAGGAGGCCGAGGCGCTAGGATATGAAGGCTTCTGGGTAGGGGAAGGAGACGGGAAAGAAACTTTTGCTGTCCTGGCGGCTGTAGCATTGAATACGAAGAGGATTAGTCTTGGTACCGGCGATGTCAACTTCTACTCGCGTACCCCAACATTGCTGGCTATTGCCGCCGCGACAATCTCGCGGATGAGCGGGGGCCGCTTCATCCATTACGGCATTGGCACCGGAGGCGGTAGTTGGATGGAAGCTGCACATGGTATTCCTCTTGATCGTCCCCTTCAGCGCGCCAAAGAGATGGTTGATATCCTGCGGGGTATATTAACTCCTGACCCTGATGAAACTTTGGCCTCTCCGATTGTCGGTCTACCCAGCGATGCTGTTGTGAGAGGCAGTCCTGTGCGGCGTTTCTCTTATCCTGGCAAAATATACAAGATGTTTCAATTTCGCCTGCGAGAAGGCCCTCTGGAGGTGCCGCCGAGGATCTATCTTTCAGCCCTGGGACCCAAAATGATTGCGCTTTCTGCTCGCGTTGCCGATGGGGTGATCTCTAATGGCTTGTCAGAGGCATCGTACTACCGTTACCGAGAGATTTTTGAGCGAGAGGCACCAACGGTCGGGCGCAACCCTGACGATGTCAAGCTCTATACATTAACCATGACGACTGCCGACGATAGCGGCGAGTCAATCGATGCCTTGAAAAAATGCCTGACCTACTTTTTCGGCGCTCCCCATTTTTATCCAGTAATGGAGGCGTCCGGCTATGGGCCAGCGGTTCAAGAATTGTGCCGTGTCTGGCGTACGGAAGGCATCCTTGCCGCAACCAAACTGGTGACGGACGAGATGATGGAAAAGTTTGCCGTTGTAGGCTCGCCAGAACAGCGCCGTCAGAAAATGCGCTGGATGCTGGATCGCAATGTGTATCCCATCCTATACCCTGTTTGCCGGGAAGGGCATGTAAAAGAAGATTGCTTCAACACTATGAGATACGTGGCCCAGTATATGCAAGAAGCGGCACCCGCGCCTGTCTTAAATCTGCACGGCGCAGTATAAGGAGGCTCGCCATGCTAGTTTCCCCGATAGATGTGGCGTATATTCGCCAGGAGTTGCCGTGGACTACCAACCATATCTATCTGAATACAGCTACCTTCGGCCCTTTACCGAGGTGTGTGCCTGAGACAATGGAGACATGGCTGCAAAAAGAATGGCTCGTCGGGCGTTTAGGTATGCAAGCTTATGAAACCATAGGAAAGTTGTATGCCGACGCACGTAGCGAGGTTGTACGCTTGCTAAAGGCCGATACGGGAGAGATTGCCCTGACAGAAAATACAGGGGAAGGGCTTGGCATCGTCTGTCATGGTTTCAACTGGCGGTCAGGGGATGAGGTGATTATTACCAATCACGAGCATATCAGTGTACATTTCCTCCTGAACCATATTCGTAATCGCTACGGCATTACTGTCCGAGTTGCGGATCTAGGTACAGGAGGAGAGCAACCTGCAGAAGAAGCCATTGCCAGACTGATTACCCCGCGCACCCGCCTGATCGTGCTCTCTCATGTTTCCTTTATGACTGGCACGCTTCTCAATGTACCAGTTGTAACGAAGCTGGCACATCAGTTTGATATTCCGGTACTGGTGGACGGAGCACAGGCGGTAGGCGCTATTCCAGTAGACGTTAAAGCATTGGGAGCCGACTTCTACGTCTTCCCAATGCAAAAATGGCTGTGCGGACCAGATGGCACCGCCGCTCTCTATGTAAGACAAGAGGCCATCGAAAGGATACAGCCCACCTACATAGGCTGGTGCCTGTTGAAATTCGAGGCAGGCGGCAAAATGAGCTTACATGATTCCGCACAGCGTTTTGAACTGGGCGCGCGGCAATCAGCCGCTATTGCTGGTCAGATCGCCAGTTTGCGCTGGTTGGAAGAAAAGATCGGATACGAGTGGCTTTTTGAGCGTATCTCGCACTTACATCGTTATGCTTGCTCTGTACTCAAGGATATTCCTGGCCTGACGCTGCTTACGCCTCACCCTGGCTCAAGCGGAGTGCTCTCTTTTGTGCTCAAAGAGCAGAGTGCCGAGCCCATTGTAAAACGGCTACAGCAGGAGCACAATATCCATCTGCGCAGCGTGTTCGAGCATAATTCGTTACGCATTTCAACCGGCTTTTATAACACGGAAGAAGAAATCGATTGTGTAGCTCAGATACTGCACACATGGCAGAAGAAGGGAGCATATGCATGACAATTCAGTCTCCCAGAGAGGCAGCAAATTTTTTTGCTATTAAGGCGGCCCAGCGACAGAGCTGGGCGGTTGGCGATACCTCCATTATCTGTGCCATTCTTGTTGTAATAGCGGAAAATTTATGTGAGGCCGTCGATCTACACGCTAGCCAGAGGGTGCTTGATGTTGCGACAGGTAGCGGTAACACGGCTATTGCCGCCGCACGCCGCTTTTGCGAGGTGACAGGCGTCGATTATATACCCTCTCTGCTCGAAAGAGGGCGAGAAAGGGCAGCTGCCGAGCGATTGCCAGTTACCTTTCTTGAAGGCGATGCTGAAGATTTGCCTTTCCCTGATAGTTCCTTTGATGTGGTACTTTCAACGATAGGAGTTATGTTTACTCCCAACCAGGAGCAGGCGGCCAGTGAACTCCTGAGAGTCTGCCGCCCCGGCGGGAAAATTGGTTTAGCCAGCTGGACTCCCGATGGCTTGTTTGGGCAGCTAGGTCGCGTTATGGCTCCATACATGCCTCCTCCTCCCGGAGTAAAATCACCTGCTCTCTGGGGTACAGAGGCAGGATTACGAGAGCTTTTTGGGGAAGAGATCATCTCTATCCAGGCAAACAAGCGCTACTATTTTCACCGTTATCGCTCTGCTCAGCATGCGGCGGAAGTTTTTTGCAACTACTATGGACCGATTGCGGCGGCGTTTGAGGCGCTTGAACCGGACAGGCAAGAATGTATGCGCCGCGATCTGGGGGCAATGCTGGAACAGGCAAATCTGGCTAGCGATGGCACTCTAGTAGCCGCTGGTGAGTACCTGGAAGCAGTAGTAATACGACGGTAAGCTTAACCATGCCTCATCCCCGATCTCATTAAAGGGATGGCGCAGTGGAACGATACAGGTTCGTCAGGAACGAACGATCTCCCACACAGCGGTGCTGCAACGTTGCAGCACCGCTGCTCTACGCGATAACGCCAAAGAGAGGCCTCCCGATGCCCTCCTGGCTTGCTTTCCATCCAGGCGTGGTTCGGGAGGCTCCTCACAGCAAACGTATCTTGCTATGTCAGTACATCCAGGGCGATGCATGTTTCCATGCTTTTCATAAGAAGGAATCTTACCATTCCACTTCCAGCTTCTGATAGCCTCTAAAAATCAGAAGATGATTGTGTACCAACTGCTGGTTTTGAACAAGGCGTAAGCCGGGCAAACGTCGAGCGAATATCTCCAGCGCAATTCTCAATTCCATACGTGCAGCCGGAGCGCCTACGCAAAAATGAATGCCATGCCCAAAAGCGATATGCCGGTTGGGTGTGCGCTCTATGTCAAATACATGAGCATCGGAAAAATGTTCCTCGTCTCGATTGGCAGCACCGATCAGTGCCAGTAGCCTTGCTCCCTTTGGTAGCCTGGTGCCTCCGAGTTCGACTTCCTGGGTGGTCACGCGAGAAAGAGTTTGGGTAGCCGATTCATAGCGCAAAATCTCCTCGACCGCTGCCGGGATCAGCTCTGGTCGAGCGCAGATCGTCTGCCAGAGAGAAGGTTTCTGAAGTAGCAATACGAATCCACTAATGCAGGCGTCAACTGTACTGCGGTGGCCCGCCGTTAAAAAGCCCATAATTGCGCTGATCAGCTCTGCCTCGGAAAGTGGCAGGGCTCCATCAACTTGATGCCTGATAAGAGCATCAAGCTCGGTGTCCTGGGGACTGGCGCGTCGCTCTTCAATCAATCTAGCGCAATACTTTTGGAAGGCGACAAGGCCGCTCGCACACGCTATCTGGCTCTCCTCTGACTCCAACCCCCCGAAGATAAAATCAGTCAGCGCCTTGCCCCATTCTTTCACTTCCTCTATATGAGCACGAGGCACGCCAAACAGGTTCAGAATGGTCTCCAATGAGAATGGATAGGCGAACTGTGAGACAAGTTCTGCGTGGCCATCATCAATAAAAGCATCCACCAGACGGTTAGCAAGCTCTTGAACGAAGGGTTCACGTACCTTCATACGTGCCGCACTAAAGCCCCTGGTATGTGGTGCCCGAAAACGCTCGTGATTAATGCCATCACTATTGATAGATACTTGAGTGATAGGATACCCTTGCTGTAGTATTGCGAGAGCCGCTGGTGACCAGGTAACCACAGGACCAATGAGGTCAACGGACGAGAAAACATCGGGTTGTGTTAGAAGAGCGAGCACATCGTTATAGCGCGTCACTAACCAGGCATCTACCTGAGGGCTATAAACGAGCTCTTTCTGCTCACGCAAAGATGCGAAGAAAGGGTATGGATCTTCTAAGTGTTGCAAAAGATCATCCACACCAGCTACCTGATATTCACTTTTCTGGCTCATAACGTTTTTCCTTTCTACTTGATGCGCTCTTGCTGATCAAATCAGCCGATAGGGGCTGTATCAGCCTTATAGCCATTCAAAAATGTGCGGTATGTGGCTGCCTCATGCACATACCGCGGTTGGCCGGCGAAGTAACCCGCAATATCCTGGTTGTCTATATAGTTCGCAAATCCCGCTTTGTACCGGATATCAATGGTGATCGGATTTTTCTGAAGAGAGAAATCTGACCTCAGTTTGATCGCGGCAATCAGCTCTGGAATGTCATAGTCAAACCTCTGGTTTCTTCTGACGTAAGAAACCTCATAGCCATCATTGACAACTTCGAATCCACCCTGTTCAATGGCCTGGCTGCCCTGTGGATCATAGATTGGTTTTGTAAGCCAGTCGTATTTGAAAACCTCCCCCAGGAAATGGCGCCAGGGTTCAGGGATACGGCTCTCCATCTCTTTCTCCCACCATTGACTGAACAAAAGATCAAGCTGTGGTTCAGAGTAGAGGTAACGCAAGAATGCGGGTACTCTGCTGGGCGGTACAAGAAGCTCGTCGTTCAGCTTGAGCCCATTTGCAGCAGGATGTGTACACTGGTTAAACCAGTTGCCCATGCTCAGGAGCACCTGTGACTGACTGATATCGGCCAATTCGTGTAGTGGCGCCCATATATATCTAAGTACAGCATTTTCTGCTATACAGCGCGCCCATAACAGGAACAGCTGCATACGCCGATGATCTGCCAGGCTGATATCCTTCGAGGCAATGACGTACTCAAAGTCATCCTGTTCTCCACGCATAGTGACAAACCCGTATTCCTTACGATTGGCGCTGTAGGCGGTATTGGGAATTAATAGCAACGGGTAGGGCGCTATTCTTGGTACAAACTTTGCCAATCGGTCATACCCTTCGAGGAATGAATCGTAGGTTTCTCCGGGAACACCCCATATCAGTTCTACATAGCATTCAAGACCTTCTGCATCGAGCCACTCAACGAGTCCTTCCCAATCATTCATACGCATATTGCGTCGGCGCATAAGTGTAAGGGCCGAGTCGTTGAGCGTCTGCAACGCGAGGGTAAACGAACTATGCATATCGTGCTCTTTTAAAGTTCGGACGATGCTGTAGAACAGCGAAGACTTATTCTTCGCCCAACTGGTAACGAGGGCACGAGGGTAGCCATATTTCTCTCGCGTACGAATCAGATCTTCGACGAATTCCATATCGGCTTTGAGCATACCGAAGTTAGAATCGCAGAGCACAATGCTAGGAACGCGGTAAAAACCATAGACGTCAAGCTCTTCGCGAAGGCGGTCTCGTGGGAAACTACGCACTTTCTGACCGGTTGCACCTCCCCAATAGCAGAAGGCGCAGCTATACGGGCAGCCTCTATTGGTCTCCATAAGTGCCACATCGTAGCGAAACTCGCCGGAGCTATCGAGCATAGGAATCACTCCAGTCAGAATGGGTGAAGCTATTTCCGCCAGATTGGCAATGCGCGCGGGTTCGGGCGTGGTGACCAGTTCGCCCGCCTCGTTGCTATAAGAGATACCTCCAATATGCGGGAGCGCGTGAGGAGAATGCCCCTCAAGGTAAGCCAGCAGAAGATCCCGGAAAACAAACTCGCCCTCGCAATCGACAACCACATCGACGAAAGGGAAATCACGCAGTACTTTCTCTGCCTGATGCGCGACATGGGTACCGCCGAAGATCACCCAGCCCGATGGGTTGAGTTGTTTAAACGTTTCGGCCAGCGCCCCAAACGCGCGGTAGTTCCAGCCCAGCACAGAGAAAGCCATGATATCGGGAGTTTCAAGGCCAAAGATCTGGTTGGCCATAGTAATTTGACCATCGCCACCTTTAAAATTAAAAATCTCTAACTGCATGTGTTCCCTGATAGTCTCGTTTGCCATGGCAGTTGCTTTCAGATAACCGATAGCCAGTGGCATTGACTCTTTAGGCATATCCCAGACACCTTTTTGGACCAGCCAGACACGCCTCTTGCTATGCTTCGATTGTTTCATCATACCTCCTATACCGAAAAAGCTTCTGCCACGGCATTCCGTAACTAGCAGGTAAAATAGATGCAGGCACAGGTAAGCAGAGACCTGTAACGATCTAGGAAGGAACCCCTTCGACAATGTGCATCCCAGACATCGTAGGAATTACTCGTGTGAGAGTAAAACCGGTTTCCGCAAAGAGCGTCCGAAACTCCTCTTCAGTACGTCCATGTCCTCCCTCAAATCCGAGGAAGGTCAAGACATTCATCAGAGCTGGTACAGCTTCGGGCTGTGGCGTCAGGAGATATTCCGCGACCAGCAGTTTTCCATGTGGAGGAATGGCACGGCGACAGGCGGAGAACATTTGCCGAGCATATGAATCATCCCAATCGTTCACGACAAACTTGAACAGATAGGCATCCGCTCCTTCGGGCAGTTCGACCAGGAAGTCCCCTCCAACGAATGTACACTGCGAAGCAAACGGCGTATTAGCATGCAGCGCCTCGGCTTCCGCTATTGCGGTTGGGCGGTCAAACAATATTCCATGAAAAGATGGATTTTGCTCAGTCAAGAGCTTGAGGAAGCTACCATAGCCGCCCCCAACATCGACCAGGGATCGGAACGCAGAGAAGTCGTACGAAGCTAAAACTGAGGGGTTGATAAGCCTGGAAAATTCGTCCATCCCCTCGTTCATATAGCGTAAATCGCGAGGATGAGCATCCAGATATTCCCAGATATTCACCCCATGAACGTGCCTCATTGCGGACTGACCCGTTTTCATCGCATAATTCAGTTCGCACCAGAGATTCCAAACCCAATCTAATTTGAAAAACAAGATAAAATTGCGCAAGCTGCCTGGATAGCCCTGACAGAGGTGCCAGGAAGCGGGCGACATACAGTATACTCCGGGTTCTTTTTCCGCAAAAACTTGCAGAGCCACCAGAGCACGCATGAGCCGAGTGAGTGCTGCTACATTCGTCTGCGTTGCATCCGCCAGTTCTGCAATTGTCTTAGGCCCATCTTTCAGGATATCTGCTATGCCCAGCTCGGCCCCGACCTGAAGTACCTGTGTGGCCCATGCTCCAGACAATATGCCAAACAACGTAAAGGCGGCCTGACCTTGCTGCTGCTCTACTGGCTGTTGCTCTACCTGGCGTGCTGTCGTTGTCATTATGTACCTTCCTTCTTGTGATAACTACTATGCATGTAGTGAACTACAAGCTGTGGACTTCTTGTAAAGTAACAGAGCGACGAGAGACCTCTTTGATCAAATCTGCTGCTTTTTCAGCAATCATAATTGTGGGAGCGTTGGTATGCCCACGGATGAGGGTGGGCATAATCGAGGCGTCAACGACACGTAGACCTTCGACCGCGTGTACCCGCAACTGGCTATCGACAACAGCCATAGAATCGTGGCCCATCTTACAGGTTCCTACGGGATGATAGACGGTTGTAGCATTCTCGCGAATGAATGCAGCAATTTCCTGGTCAGACTGCGCCTGTGCCCCTGGAGCAAACTCTTCGCCGCGATAAACGGCAAAAGCATCGGCCTGAGCCAGACGACGCGCCAGTTTCACGCCTTTGATCAGCGTCGCCAGATCGCTCTCATCTTCCAGATAATTAGGCTCGATGAGCGGAGCCTCTTGAGGATCACGCGACTGGAGGGTGATAGATCCTCGGCTTTTTGGAGAAAGCCCGATAGGACCAAAAGTGTAACCATGATGTGTTGGATCAAGGAAAGAGAGAGGGGTAAAAGCCATCTCCAGGTCTGGTGCTGGCAGATCCTGGCTGGTTTTATAAAAGGCCCCCGCTTCTCCCACATTTGAGGTAAGTGGTCCCTTTTTGAAGAGCACAAAGTTCAGAAAATGCTTTAAGCTCTGCGCTCCAGCAAGACTAACAGGTCGGCTACAGGTATAGCATACAGGAACTAGCAGATGATCTTGTAAATTCTGTCCCACTCCTGGAAGATGAGCAACTAGAGGGAGGTCAAGAGCTTGTAATTGTTTTGCTGGCCCTACGCCGGAGAGCAGGAGTAACTGAGGTGAATTGATAGCTCCTGCACACAGAAGGACCTCTTGGTGAGCACCGGCCTGTTCCTCTTTGCCTGCCCGTGTATAAACGACTCCAGTTGCTCTCCTGTTGTCAAAAATGATCCGCTGAACGAATGTATCTGTATGCAGTGTTAGATTGGGCCGTTTGAGTGCAGGACGCAGATAAGCATCCGCAGCGCTGTTGCGTGTACCACGTTTCTGTGTCACCTGGACGAGTCCTACCCCCTCCAGAGTTTCTCCATTAAAGTCGTCGTTGCGTGGAAGTCCAATCTCGACGCCAGCTTCTACAAATGTCCGAGAAAGTATATTAGGAGAACGCTGGTCGGCGACGTGCAAGGGGCCAGTCTCTCCATGATACGAAGATCCACCACCCTGCTGACACTCAGCTTTTTTAAAGTAGGGCAGGACATCAGCATAACTCCAACCGGCATTACCACCTTCGCTCCACTGCTGATAATCATGCGCACTGCCACGGGTGTATACCATAATATTGATGGAACTAGAGCCTCCCAACACCTTTCCTCGCGGCCAGTCTATCTTGCGATTTTGTAGTTGCGGCTGAGCCTGTGTTTCGTAAGCCCAATCATACGCTGTTTTAAAAAGCTTGGTGAAAGCGATGGGCATGCGAATTTCTGGCCTGTCATCTGGCCCCCCGGCTTCAAGCAGTAAGACACTTACATCTGGATCTTCGGTCAGCCGGTTGGCTAAAACACATCCTGCGGAGCCAGCACCGACAATAATATAGTCGTACATCGATATTCTCCTTATGGTTGAGCGCGAAAACCTAAGGTCGGCGAGCAGAGGCTATAAAAACAGGCATCGCCATAAAGAAGCGACCTTCCCGACCACGCCGTTGCTGTTCAGCCAGCCAGTCATTAAGTTCATCCTGGGTGAGCACACCTGCCGCAACCCCAACATTCATCATGCCGGGCAACATAGGAGCCATTTGCGCGTAGTCAGTATAAATTCCTGTCCTCACTTCAATTGCTACATCGACAAAGCCGGCATCCAGCAGTAAATTGTGGTAGCGACGACCAATCCAGCGATTTGCGACAGAATCCGATAGCGCCAGTATCAGTGCCCGCGTTTTTCTCTGATCATCGGCATCAATCGCCCACATGTCCCCATCTGGGTCCATGAGCACAATCCTGCCACCTGGTACCAGCACTCGCCGGGCTTCAAGCAGCGTCTCTTCTGGATTGGCAAGATACTGATAAAGACGTTCGGAGCGATAAAGGTTCAGCGAGCTATCGGCAAATGGCAGCGACGCGGCGGTCGCGACACGAAAATCCCCCTGTGGGAAACGCCTTCGTGCGACCGTGACCATCTGCTGACTGATATCCACACCCACTGCGTTAAGGCCGCGGGCTCCCAGCTCAGCAACCGCCCTACCTGTCCCACAACCCACATCGACTACTGTGTCTCCTGGCTGACCATTGAGTAGTTGATATGATCTTTCTCTTACCTCCACGGCATGGGACAGGCGCTCAATTCCATCCACAAAAGCAATAAACTGCTCCGCTTGATTTGTCGCATCAACAGCATTAAAATTCCTGATCTCTAGGTCTGCTGTGCTACTCAAAATATCCTCCTTTACGCTCGCCCTTTTAAAAGCAATCAAACAAGTTCTTGTGAAAAAGTATAGTGAGTTCGCGAAACAGATGCTTCTTCAAGATTGCTGCATCATCGGAAGCCTTTCGTGTGCTCATAGCTAAAAGGAGCAAAATCGAAGAAGAGAGAAATCAAAAAATCGTCTAGACTCAGTACAGGTTTTGTCTGCGCTAGAACAAGGAGAAGACGATGAGCCAATCGAAAGAACTCGATCTTGCTTCGCCGGTTTTTAAAGCGAATCCTTACCCCGACTTTGCCCAGTTACGCCGCTATGACCCCGTTTACTGCTTCAACACGTCCAATGGACAAAGCACCTGGCTAATTACTCGTTATGCAGAGGCAGAGCTTGTATTGCGTGATGAACGCTTTGTCAAAGATCGGCAGCATGTATTTTCGAGAGAAAAATTGGCACACGTCCCCAGTTCATCTGCATCAGCAGCAGATCTGATGAATATGAGCATGGTAGATCTTGATGCTCCCGATCATACCCGCCTGCGTTCACTATTCAACCCCTTCTTCACGCCGCGCCAGATAGAGCTTTGGCGCGGGCGCATTCAAGAAATCACCGATGAATTGATTGACGCAGTGGAAGGAAAAGGTTCTATGGACCTGATCGAAGAGTTCGCTTCCCTTCTTCCAATGCGCGTCATTCTAGAAATGCTCGGAGTTCCTGCCTCTGATGGTTCACAATTACACCAATGGACCAAACTGACAGCCGATGCGATTGGCGATCTTCAGGCATCCCAACAAGCAAACGAAGCTCTTCAAAATTTCTACGAGTATCTTCTCGCTTTGATTAAAAGCAAGCGATGCAATCCTGGAAACGATCTAATCAGCAAACTGATCGAGGTTCAGACCAGCGGTGACCAAATCTCTGAAAGAGAACTGGTGACAATGACTTTTCTACTGATCACCGCAGGCCATGATACAGCAGACAACATGATTGGCAGTGGGATGCTAGCCTTGCTCACTCATCCTGAAGCGATGGCTTTGCTCAAGGCCAAACCTGAACTGATTAAAACAGCTATTGAGGAGTTTTTACGCTACCGCAGCCCGTTTTTGCTTTCAACTATGCGCTGGGCGAGGGAAGATATGGAGTTAGGCGGAAGTTTGATCCACCAGGGCGATGCGGTCCTGGTCTCGCTAGCAGCCGCTAACCGTGATGAAGAAATATTTCCTCACCCTGACACGCTCAATATCGCGCGTCAGGAGAATCCCCACCTCGCCTTCGGGAAAGGCGTTCACTACTGCCTTGGTGCGCCTTTAGCGCGTCTTGAGGGAAGAATTGCCATCGGTACTCTGCTACGACGCCTGCCCAATTTGCGCTTGCGCATTGCTCCAGAGGCTCTGGAATGGAGGCCCGGCTGGCTGGTTCAGGGACTGCATCATCTACCAGTGCTGTTCTAGCTGCCAACCAGCTGCACTGCAAAAAGGCAATATAAAAGAAGACTTTGCCATGCCAATATAGTATGCTTCTAGTGTTCTTAAAAGCAGTGCCTGTACAGTTCGCAGCACGGCCTGAAAAACTGAACGATGCACCATCTGTAAAGCTGGATCAAAGGAGTCACAGTCCTATGGTGCCCTGTAATTGCTAGAAATGAGAGGAGCAAACTATGAGTCAAAAAACATCGCGTGTCTATGAGTTACTTATCAAAGCTACCCCCGAGCGTGTCTGGCAGGCACTGACCGATGGCGAGCTGACAAAGGATTATTACTATGGTGGACGTATAGAGTCCACCTGGCAGAAGGGTGATGGCTACCAGTTCCGTGAGCCTGATGGGCAGCCGGGAAGTGTTTTCGGAGAGATCGTGGAAGTGAATGCTCCACACAAGCTGGTAACGACTTTCCAGACCGCGTGGGATCCTGAAGGAACTCCTGCTTCAACTCTCATCTGGGAGATTGAACCAGCGCAGCCATTGACCAAACTGACGTTTACCCATCAAGACTTCATCCCTGAAGCAGATGTAAATTCTGGTTGGGTTCTGATCCTATCTGGCCTGAAGACCCTCCTAGAGACCGGCCAGCCTATGGGCATGCCAGAGCCAACAGAAGCCGAAGCTTCAGCCGTCAGCTAGAGCTCGTCCTGCACAATTTTGAAGTGCCATACGTAACAAAAACAACCTGCTACAAGCTACTGGCCTCCAGCCCGAAAGATTGATTGGCGGGTTGTTTTCCTGTTCAGAAGTCGGTTACTATCGGACAAAAATTTACCCCCACGCCACCTACAGAAGATCGGTCAACCTCCCCAGGCTAAAGCACAAGGGCTTGCTCCTCACTCCGAAGAGTGAGAACGAGAGGCACGTTGACAGGGGGACCGCCAGCAAAGATGTATCGATGCAGGCATTAAGATCAGCGTTGAGACAGTAGCCACGGTGACGGCAAAGAAACAGAGATTGAGAACGGCGATTCGCACGATGGTGATAGCTACAGTGACTGCACATTTGGCTGGTGTGCCGAGGATCAACCTTATGCAGTTCCACGCCATTGCAGCACTTCGACCTAAAGCCGAACGTAGCCACAGCGTTGAAACAAGCCGTATGCTCCTCGATGGTGCTCTTGAGCACTTGAGCCTGTTCAGGCGTTGGGTTCAGTCGTGCAATAATCGCTCTGTCCATGCAAGAACTATCTCATCTCTACCAACATGTAGTCAATATGGGAGGGTGAGCCACCCTGCCTAACCAGGTCCGAAAGGAGCGCCTGTTTCCTCCCCTATGCTTGAGCCAAGGGAGGAAACAGACAGTTAAGATGAAGCTTTAACTCAGTAGGTATCAGGCAGTGGGGGGAATAAGAAGCTGATAAATGCAGCTATTAGTAATCTATACAACATCACCACATCTAACCAATTTGAGGGGCAGAACGATAACAATGCTCCAGACCGCCCCTCCAGTCAAGCCAGTAACTCACTGCGAATGAGTTTAAACACATGTGTGAGATGAGTAAGAGCTGCTTCTAGCGCCTCGGCAAACGACTCTGCATGACCACTGGCCTCCAGACATTTCCAGGCAAATTTCCCTTCCATACGAGGCATGATCGATATTGTAATTGGCAACGTACACAACTTGTTCATTAGCTCAACTTCTAGCTGCTCGCGGTTGCCCTCTGCGGCATTTGGGGATGAGGAGGGAGCTGCCTTCGCCCCTAGCGCGTCTTCGAGTATCTCCCAGGAAACGACTCCGCGAATTTTGCCAATAATGTCAAACCCAAAATTCTCAAACAATGTCGTATCATTGTCGTAATATTCAATATCGGTAAAAACAAACAAGCAGCCCACTTTAGAGTCTGAAGTGTCCTCCGCTACCGACACCCGATGTCCCAGAGCCCACTGGAGCATGTTGGCCGTATCCTGGAGTGCTTCCGTGCGACATAAGACTTTGATCGTTGCTGACCGGTGCGCCATACAGATCTTCTTCCTTCCTCATGAGTTACTTGTCTGCGCTACACCAGGCGATCCGTGCGGGAAGACCTGGCAACCCGAGAGATGGCTTCCCGCACAAATAACGCCTGTTCCAGGATTACTCTTCCCGCCACGCACCAATATGGGTCTTGACGCGTTTGAGGATAGCAACCGGAGCCCCATCGGGATCATCGGTGCGATAGAGTTCAATCGCGGTGTCGGGGCGCGTGCCACCACCCTGGCCGATAGGCGGAATATGAGTGATGTTGTGCTCCAACAAGATGGCCTCTTTATTGAAAACGGTCATTCCCAGATCCTGAAGATCGAACTGCATGTACCCATACATCTGGCACAGTTTTGGAGAATCGACCACGTCTGGATAGGTAGTTCCTGGGCGCACCTGACCGCCAGAAGGCAGGCCGATGGCATCGTTGACGCTAGCATGGATGCGACCGAATTTCTGGCTCACACCGTCAACATTGAGTTCGCGCATCCGAATGTCTACAGAAGCTTCCTGCCAGTCAGCAGAAGTCGGGTTGGCTCGCTCGATGGCATAGTAGCCGTGGAATTCGATGGTCTCTTCGCCAAATCCCTGCACGTCAATCGTATCCCAGGTGATGAAGTTCAGACGATCTGTGCCGCCCTCAGGCATCGTAAAGAGGTGCAGGTCCGACAAGCTCTTCGGGTTCGCAACAAGGGACTTGGTCGTTGTTTTTACTGTCTGCTCGGCCATTTTTTTCTCCTTCGCGAATGTGTGCTCAATACCTTTCCCAGCCTCTTGCCTCGAACGTCATTATTCCTGGCAAGAACGCCGGATCGTGCATTTTCACAATACGCTGCTAGTAACAACTGTAGATCGACGTGTTTCTATGTACTTTACATAGAAAGATGGAAGGGCCAACTCAAACCGAAAGCCTTTCAATGCGTTACCAGGTCAAAGATCACTACAATCTTCGTGATGCTGTGGCACTCTTACCTGCCCAGACAGAATATTCCCAGGTAACTTTTTCACGCTGCCAGCTCTCGTATGGAGAGGTGAGAAACGCGGTTCCAATCGTTTTCCCACCTCTCAATTCCCTTTCGTAACTGTCGTTCTTTACTATCGAAACTATACCCTACTTCCTCTCCCCATGGCTTCTTATACTTTGCCTCTTTCGCCTGAAATTGGGCAAAGATCTCCATTCATCAGCCAGGCTGGCGAATCAGGCAACCTATAAGAAGCGTACAGGTAGCGATTGGTTATATGCTCATATTGGATGAATTCAAATAAAAGCCATTCATCATGGCGATTGCCCAAAAGAGTCATTACGGAAGCAAAGTATGGATCAGAAACGCGTTAATCAAGAACCAGAAATAGAGCCTCATTCTACGGTTGATGCTATGCCTGTCATCATAGCAAGAAAGCTGCTAAGCGCATTTTTGCAAGAACAGGTGACTGCGCGTGTCCTGGACGAGCAAGATGAGCGTATTCTTTCACTGCGCCTGGGACTGGAAGATGGGCATTGTTATACATTAGAAGAGACAGCTTGCCTGATCCATAAATCTCCTGAAGTAGTCCGCCGCCGCCAGTATCTGAGCTTGAAGAAAGCTATCAAGGATCTGCGCTTTTTCAAGCTCTTTAGAGACTATGCTCATCTTGTTCATCTCCCCAAGGGGGTCACGTATTACCTGTACAAGTACAGCGACTACACGGACACTTTTTAGCCATTCAGGCAGCCTCTACACACGAAGCAGGGGCTGAGCGAGATGAGCATGGACGGATGACATGGCGCAGGCGTAGGCTACCAACTCTTCCGCCAAATGAGCCGCTCTTTCTTTTAGCTCCTCATTTGTCACGAAATAGCGTCCCTGGACCCGGGTAAAGTCTTCGGGGAGGGCCACTAACTGGGTCGGGATAGCAATGGCGTGTAGCCCTCGCGCAACAGCGCGCAGGTGATCGCACGGCTGGCACCCCGTGCGATCATTATTGCCACAACTGACGAGGGCAACAGGTTTATGACGGAATTGCTGGATAGAGAGACTATCCAGAGCGTTTTTAAGCACGCCCGAAAAAGAGTTATGATAGACCGGCGATCCCCATATAAAAGCATCCGCCTGGTCGGCCAGGTAAACAAATTTCCTCACAACCTCTGAGGCATTTACAGAAGGATCGAGATAGTAGCGTGGATCCAGCAATGGCAGAGGATCGTGTGCAAGATCCCAGATCTGCGTTCTTGCGCCTAATGCATGCAAATGCTTTGCGAGCAAATCTAAGCAGGCGAGTATGCGTGAGGGATACTCAGCGCTTCCCCCAACTAAACATATTTGAAGCGGTGGTGTTGGCATCAGCATTCCTTTCTACGCTACAACAGGTCTTTTGCTCTTCCGGCTCATTTACATTGCCAGACTACTATATTGGTGGAAGTGCTGCATAAACAGCCAGGGAAAAGCTACCACAATGGGAGGGTCAGCCCAACTGGGTGGCCCAAGCACGATATCCCGCGTTTTGGATGCACAGCCATTGCGCACGACGATAGGCAATGACTCTCTCCCTCCATGCATGGATGGGCCCTGAGTAAGCACTGAAAAGAAATTCTGGGATTGGTCTATCGCCGCGCTAAAAAGATAATACTCTCCATCGGGTACGGGTGGAATGGAGTAGCTGCCAGGGGTTGCCTGAATACAACATCCCACAGGCCGCCCCTGCGGCAGGGGACTGGAGAAAAGCCCTGTGAAAATCAGTCCCTTGAATGGCTCCGTGGCATGAATCGATCCCTTGATTCCCTCGCTAGATGAGAGAGGTTGATACCAGCGCAAACATTGCAGAACATTCTGCAAATCTCCCAGTCTGGTCTGCATAATCTCTTCCCGAGCAAACTGGCGAAAGCGGCTCGGAGGAAGTCCTACCAGGAGCGTGAAACGAGAGGTGAATGTTCCCAGACTGGTATAACCCACATCGAAACAGATACCGGTGACACTATGATTGGTCGTGAGCAGAAGCCGCTTGGCTTCCTTCATCCGAATCGACGCCAGAAAGACATAGGGCGAGACGCCAATCATACTGCGAAAAACGCGGTCGAAGTGGAAAGGGCTCAACTGGGCTGCCTCAGCTATCTCCGCCAGCGATAACTGCTCCATGTATCGCTCTCTCATCGCCAAAATCGCTCGTCGTACTGCCTGGTATCGCATAGTCACGGTATTACTGCGGCGGCAGCCACTGTCCAATAAGATCGGTTTCTGCTCCAAATCTAGTATGCCGGTATCAAACTGTAACATCGTGTCGCTACTCCTTCTCGGTAACTTGTGCCATCGATCCGTTGCTCAAACCAAAGCAGGGCATTTCCTACTCCTGCCGTGCCAGGGCAACTCCTTCCGGCTCGCTTTCCTGCTGAGGGGTGGATGCAGCATCCAGCGAGGCTCCGCGCGTAGCAGCCAGAGAGGCCTGTTGCTCTTTCGCCACTGGAGCGCATAAACGCAGTAAAGGGACCCAGGCGGAGACAAAAAGCAGGGCAATAAAAGGTGAATTCTGGATGCTCATCAGGCGCAAGATGCCATCGACCACGGCAACCGCCAGGCCAAAGACAATACGCATAGGCCTCGTATCTGGCGTTGTTTTGGGATCGGTGAGCATGCTCAAAGTGAAGAGCTGGAAGGCCGCGCCGAGCATGGGGCCATAGACAAACACAAAGCCATTGTGCATGATCAGCTCTTCGATCAAAGCCATTACCGCAAACCCGACGACAAAGGACAGCACCAGATCCCAGCGCGATACGCGAAAAGAGGTAAAGCCCCCAATGACGAGTATCAGCATCACAATCAACATGGAGCCGCTCCATTGAGCCGCCAGCGTCGTTACCGTTGCGGGGGCCAGAATGAGCAACGCGGTCAGGCCGAAGTTGGATGGGTTAAAAATGTTTCGTCCTTGAAAGCGAATGAACCCCTTTGCACCAATAGCCAGGATGGGAGCTACGATGAAGGGCCATAGGGGAATAGACTCGACCAGCACCCCCAGGCCCAGACCTGTGATAAAGCCGCTGAGAGGCACGACTATCTGGCGCGTTTTCCAGTAGTTCAGGAGCATATCCAGGCTACACGCGACAAGTACCGAGACAATAATCTGAATCCATTGATGGTCGAAGGAAAGGAGAGTTTGGCCTATGACCGTATAGGTTACCAGCACACCCATCATAAAGATGCGCGGATCTTTCAGGCTTGGAATCACGACCCTGGTGCGAACATTGCTCTCCATAACAGTTACCTCCCAGCCTGCCAGAATATAGCGACATCGGTATCGACATACACGCCCAGACCGCGCAGCGTAGTGTTTTCGGCATCGACAAGTTGGCTTTGCGCAATATTGAGCCGGGCGTCCAGCAGAGATGAGCTGGAGACTATCTCTTTGCCGTTTAACCAAACATTGCGAGCTTTCTCTACCTGACCATCCTTAGCAAAGACGTCGCCAAGCGCGGTATAGGCAAGAGGAGTAAATGCCTGACTGATAGTCGAGAGTGGATGCGTCAGGGCAACAGCGTACTGAAGGTCGGTCTGTGCTTTAGGAAGATGACCCATTAAACTTGGCCAGTAAAGGTGATTCAGCCCGCGAGCGTAGCGCGCAACGATGTTATAGGGATGCTCAGCCAGCACTTCATCAAGGATGCTAATTGAACGAGAGGAGTCCTGTGCCTGGCAGACCAGCCCATCGGGAGGCTTGGGGCAGGCACGCATCTCATCAACGTAGGTGAGTGCAAGGCTGATAGTTGTGTTAGCAGTCTTGACATGCTGTACTAACTGCGAAAAGTAGCTTTCTTCGTCAGCATAACGCTGGTGATCGCGCAAAGCCACACGATAATCATTGTTGTAACGCAAATTATCGGGAGCGGATTGGGCCGCAGCACGCAGATATGCCAACCCACGATCAAGCAGCCCCTGGTGAAGCAGTTCCTGACCAGCAGCGTCTTCCAGCAGAGCAAGAGGCGCACTTACCTGAGGCGTTGCCGGTAAACGCGGATCGTTCAGTGGATGAGCTGGTAGCGGAAGCTGGTAGTCATGCCAACCTGCCAGGCCAATGTCAGAATCGGTAAGCTTCGCTGGTAGGGTTGGAAGGGCAAGCGGCTGCACATGCGGAAGGAAGAGCAAATACCCACCTGCTGCAATAAGTAGACACACCAACACTAGTAGCACAACAAACGTTGTGCGACGCAGGAAGCGCGAACGCGGCGAAGGCTGGGAGACTGTCTTGAGCTCCTCATCTCGCCTGTTAATCGTCAGTTTCATGCAGTGATCTCTCCTTCTTTTAACGTGTGATAGCGATCTATTGGAAGCTCTTGCGTGCTCTCTATTCGCCCATCGGGCCAGCGAATCTCAAGAGAGTCAATGGCGGTGAGCTTGCCAAGACCAAAGATCAGGCGGCGGTCTGATTGCGAAGCATAGCCACTGCCCGGATCAACCCATTTCACCCAGCGTCGCCCATTGGCCGTAACTGTTACTCGCGCCCCGATGGCATCTCGATTAGAGCGACCGGTGCCGATCAGGCGCAGGCCAAGCCAGTGGTTACGAGGTTGTGGAGTATTCTTGTACAGTTGGAAGGGGGCCCCTTGATTAGCCACAAAGAGCTCTGGCAAGCCGTCATTATCATAATCCGCGATACAGAGCCCACGTCCATCATAGAGATCGGTGAGACCGGCCTGCTCGGCTATATCAGCATAACCATTCCCTTGTTTGACATAGAGGCGGGAACGCTCATAACCCGAAATACTGTTATTGCCAATCGGTGGCCAGTTTTTGGCATCCTCAATCACCAGGCCAGGGGTGGTTGCCATCGTACCGAGCTGGAACCAATAGTCACCGGGTCCAGCCGAGACAAAACCGTTAAGCACCACGATCTCCATCTCACCATCGTTATCCAGATCGACGAACTTTGCCGCCCAACTCCAGCCAGCCTGATCGACTCCCAGGGCTGGAGCCTGATCGGTGAATGTCCCATCGCGATTGTTGCGCCAGAGAAAGTTGCCCTCGACGAGATAGCCAGGTTTGGTGATGTTAGAAACATAGATATCTGGGTAGCCATCTCCATCAAGATCGGCAAAGTCCACGTTCATACCTTTGCGCGTATCGATAGGCAGAGCGTGAGCAGTTATATTGGTGAAGGTGCCATTGCCGTTGTTCTTGTAGATCATATCCTGACCGAAATCGTTGGCCAGGTAGAGATCCATATGCCCCGTGTTAAACAGGTCGCAGGCACCGACGTCCAGCGTCCACCCTGTGTCATCAACACCTAGTTGAGGTGCCACGTTCGTAA
The DNA here is from genome assembly GCA_035293765.1 of Ktedonosporobacter sp. Lineage (GTDB taxonomy): Bacteria > Chloroflexota > Ktedonobacteria > Ktedonobacterales > Ktedonobacteraceae > DASRHT01. Next base: position 69,901 of record DATGMF010000079.1, on the reverse strand, counting down.
ATGTCCCATCGCCGTTGTTGCGATACAGCACATTGGGTCCACCATTACGGGCATGCTCAAAGTCGTTGTGCATGATCTTTGTCGTGTGCAAATTCCAGAGGTCAGCGCCTGTCGGGAAGTAGTTCCCAACGTAGAGATCCAACAAACCATCACCGTTATAATCAAACCAGATCGCGGCGTTGCCATTGGCGATGTCACCAGTGCCTGATTCTCTGGTCACATCTGTAAAGGTGCCGTCGTGATTATTGCGGAAAAGACGGTTGGGCGCGCTCCACTTGACGATATACAGGTCGGGCCAACCATCATTATCAAAATCACCCCAGACCGCATCCATCACCCCACCTTCTCTATTCAGATCGGCAATACCCGCCTGGACAGCTACATCCGTAAAGGTGCCATCGTGATTATTGCGGAAAAGATGACAGGGCGTATTGCGGCCTGAAGAGGAAACAAAGACATCGATGAAACCATCGTTGTTATAATCGGCTGCAGCGACCGCAGCGCCAACAGAGGCCATCCAGGGCATGATATTGTCAAGTTGATGGTCGAGCAGCACTTTCTGATGAGTGACCGCCACGCCTGCTTTGTGAGAAAGCTCCTGGAGACGGAACGCTGGAAATGTAGGAGCCTGCGAGGCGCCGTTCAGTAGCTTTGCAAACCAGTTACTGCGACTCGCCAGTCCAATAGCCGAGATCGTTGCGATGCCAAGACCGGCCTGCCCTATATACTTGAACATCTGACGTCGGCTTGTGCCTTTGTGAATCTGCTCCATGAACAATCTAATCCTTTCTCTACGCATAAATCTGCCAGATCGAAGAATGATCAGTGCATATACTGCTTCAAAGCTTCTTGCAGAGCGGAAGGAACAGGAGTTGGCACCATCTTTTCTCCTTCCCGCCGCATACAGGCAATCTGTTGCTCGCCTCGCGCGATTAGTTCCGTTGCCTGCCCTTGCTGTCGCCAGTATTCAAACAAGAGGGTAATGCGATTCTGAATGAAGGCACCCAGGCGCATCTGGATAAGCACTCGATCAAATGCAAGCAGTTCCGCCGCATACTCGCAGGAGCAGCGAACAGTCACCAGAGCCAGCCCGCGCTCTAGTTCGGCTAACACTTCAGGGGCATGGTCTCGTAAGAACATCTCGCGGCAACGACCCTGCCACCGAAGATGATTGACGTAGTACACATTTCCCACCAGGTTGGTCTCTTCAAATCCAACCACATGCTGATATTCATAGGCTCGCACCGCTTTCCTCCTTTCCTGTATGGACCTGATAGATCGTTTCCAGCAACTAACGCCTGATAGCTCGCTCCATCTCAGCGCTGTCCTTAACTTCGGAGCAGATGGCGAAAACCAGGCGGCTCTTTTCACCTTGCACCTGCGCGATATAGGTGGATATGAGAAACGATCCAGCCTTAAGCAGTATCCAGCCATCGCCTTTTCTCGCTCCAAAGCGGAGTGGAACATTGACCATCGCGCCCGCTTTCTTCAGACATTCACCGGCCGCCCACAGGCGCGTCGCCGCAGTATCCAGATCTTCACTCGCTTGGGAGGTGAGAAACGAAGCTAATTGCCAGCGTTCCGTACCCAGCAAGTCTTGCCAGAGCAAAGGAGGCCGATTGGCAATGGCTTCAATATCGCAGCCAACTACGCGCTGACTGGCAACGGCGAGAGTGAAATGGGTATGATGCGAGGCCGACAGGGTTGGGGAAAGTCGTTCCATCAATGCGGGCCTACCATCTAGCCGTCTTTGCACCTGCTGATTAGACCCCAGTAGGCACTGGAACGCCTGATCGCTTCTCCCTTGCCGCTCCTGGTCGCTATAGCGCTGGATGATGAGGGAGAAAGTGGTCTCGGACAAGAAATCGTTGAGTTTGCGTTCCATATATGGCCCTAACAGGGTTTCATTCCAGGTCGTTTGTGGCTGGATCACTTCGACTTGCCGCAGTTGAAGCCCCCGCCACTGTTCCCGCACCTGTCCCTGAGCCGTCCGAACCTCTACGTCGTAGGTAAAGAGATCGCCGACTCTGCTGCGCTCTTTGGCATAGACAAAGTATGGCTGCCCCATCTCGTGAAGGCACGAAATAAAGCGTACCTCCTCAATTGCCACAGGTAAAAGCTGTCCTTGAGGAATACAAGCCTGAATACAATGGATGACGGCATCACGAGCCGCGAAATCACCAAGTACCAGTTCTGAGGGCAAGTAATGTGCAAAGAAAGACTCTTCAGTAAATGGCGTAATTTCCGCGATACATTCGGTTGCTCGCAAATGCAGGTAGCCACGTACGCGTTGGAAGCGTCCTTTATGGAAAAGCAAGGTTCCATACAGATCGCTGGCAGGATCAAGTGGGATCCGCTGGCTTTGTCCCGCCACAAGCACGGGTAAGCCCTCCACCTGCTCGCACTGCTCAAAAGGTTGTGTCCCAAAGCGACAGGTAGCACGAAAATGATCGACTTGAAAGCCCGTCTCTTCACTGCGCACCACCACATCGACCTTCCCGGACTCGGTGATCAGCGTAGCCAGGCGGATCTTCAGAGAACCTCTTTCCGGTACCACAATGGGGCGGGTTAATTGTACCTGCTCAAAACATGGTAGCTGCTTGTTGCCTGTCACCCCCATCGCGATTTGCGCCATCGCTTCTAGCCCCGTTACAGCCGGAAGTAAGCGTTCACCGCGAAATCTATGATCTTCCAGATAGGGATCTGTAGCCACGGATAGCTCGACATCGGCGATCAGTTCAATTCCCGGATAATGGACTCGCGGCTGCTCCAGGAAGCGTAAGAATGGCAGATCGGGAATGCTCATCTGCAATGTTGGGGTCATACCGAAGCGATTGGTCACGATGACACGCGCCCCCGGCAGGCGATGATTTAGCAGGGTACGGAAACTGGCAATTCCCTTATCGATAGCAATGGGCATAATCCCTTCTCGTATCAGCGCCTCTATCCTGCCGAGGCGTTCTCCCATCCCCACACCTGCCCAGACGGACCACTCCAGACAGAGACAACGGCAGGCCGGGTGTTCTAGCTGGAAACGCTCTGTGAGAGCCCCTAACCAATCGTTCGACAGCGCATAATCCGCCTCGCCTCGCATGCCTGTTCGCGCAATCACGGAGCCGAAGGTGACGAGCAGACGCAGCTTTTCCTGGTCAATGTTCGCCAGGATCAGTTTCAACCCTTCTACTTTAGGCCCTATCGTCTGCAGAAACTCTGCCTCGGTAAGCTCGCTTAGCAGTTTGGGTGTATTGGTACCAGCTCCGTGCAAAATCGCTGTGATGGGACCCAGCGTGTGCTCTGCTTCGCTAATCGCCCTCTCGACATCTGCCAGGTTGGTCACGTCGGCACTGATATAGCGGAAGGTGATCTCAGCCGCCGCGAAGCGCCGCAGGTTTTCCGCTAGCTCGTTATCTTTATAGGGGCGCGAACGACCTAGCAGAACCAGACGAACGCCGGTTTCAAGCGCCAGGGATAAGGCACATTCAGCGGCGATGCCCTTCCCGCCTCCGGTCACAAGGAGAACATCAGCAGGACCAAGCGAGAGCGGATAGCTATTTTCGACCCGCAGAGGAAAAAGCTGGAGTATGGGAACCCGGCGTTTTCCCTCGACATCATACATGGTTTCGCTATAGCCGCGTGCTGCCTGTATTTCCGTCATTACCCACTCCACTGTTCGAGGATGAGCGACAGGCACATCAACGACGCAAACCGTATGCCTGGGAGCTTCCAGGGCCAGCGTACGTGCCACTCCTGCTCCGCCACCACCGTGTTGCACGAGCGCGAAGCATACAGGTTCTTCGCTCCTCAGCACCTCCTGTACTCCCTGTAAGAGCAGCGGGATCTGTTCCTGACCCGGTTGAGGAGGCAAACACACAATCACTCCTTCGCCCTGAAGGTGGGCACACGCCTTTCGCAAATCTTCCGCATAAGGATGCTGGGGCGGGGCCAGAACTTTCCAGTTCGAGTGAGGCTGTTGAGGTAGCAGCACCAGATCAAGAGGGCAGGCTTTTTCGATGTAGCTCACCTCAAAAGCTCTGATCCAGCTGTCTATGCCTGCTGGAGTTCTCATGCATTCTTCCAGTTCCTGCGTGCCACCTGTTTGCTTTAATTCCGTCAACGCCTGGGCGATCTCAGCCAGAGTGGCATCTGCATACTCCGTGAGCGCCGCCGGTGGGATCAGGCCAAGTGCGCGAGCAGCCTCAGACACAATTTGCCCTACCCTGATAGAATTTAAATGCAGGTCGCTTAACATCCGATGATGATCGCTTATAGCTTGCTCAGGCAGTTCTGTAGCCTCTGCCACAAAACGACGCACAAGATCAATGGTAGCGATCTCTTCGGTTTGAGCAGGAAGGGCTTCATCCTCCAATACAGCCAGTTGTCCCTGAGAATCCAATTCCTCCAGGCGCGAAAAACTGACTTCAGTCCCTGGCAGTGGTGCCTGTTCGCAGGGGTTAGCAAAGAAGCGAGGCCGCCAATCCAGATCAAAAGGACGGCTAAACCTATTTTCGGCCAGCAGCGAGGTCTGAAGCGGTATCCCTGCAGCGAAGGCTGCGCCTACCACCTGAACCAGGCCTTTTATTGATGGACCATCCGCATCAAGCGAAAATGCAGGGATCGAGGCGCATTCGCCCGCCAGGCCACTCAAAACTTTGCCAGGCCCGACTTCAATAAAAAGATCAACGCGTGCGGCGGCAGCCTTTAGTGCATCCATAAAGAGGACGGGCGCAGTAATCTGTTCACAGAGTAAAGCTTTGAGATCTCGTTCAGGATCCACTTGAGAGCCAGTCACTGTGGAGATCACTGATCTCTGCAGTGGTTGAAATGCTACGTTCTCCAGATATTGCTCCAAAGGCGGGACAGCGGCGGCAACCAGCGGAGAGTGGAAAGCGTGAGAAACTTTTAGCACCACGGCCCGGATCTGATTTGCCCTGGCTCGCTCAACAATAGAGGTAACGGTAGCCATATCCCCGGAAATGACCACCTGGCGCGGGGAATTGAGGCCCGCGATCACTATCGGCTCCCCTTCGATAAGGCTATCGACAAACTCGCGCGGAGCCAGTAAGCTTGCCATGCTTCCAGTCGGGCTACCTAATGAGCCCATTACCTGCCCGCGCACGGTTGCCAATTGCAACAGAGCATCCTCGTCAAAAGCGCCCCCCCAGTGTAAGGCAGTTAGTTCTCCCAGGCTATGCCCCAGGCCCACTTCAGCAGTAATCCCCAGTTTCTCAAGTATGCGAAGAGATGCCAGAGAAGCGGTGACAATCGCGGGTTGAGCGATGGCAGTATCTTTCTCATCGCCGCCCGTTGCAAGATTGGCCTTGCGATAAAGATCATGCACAAAGTCAAAGCGACGGCGCAGCAGACCTTCTCGCAGATAAGATGGTGAGCCCTGCCCAGGGAAAAGGAATCCCACGCGCGGAGGAGTATCTCCCCTACCGAAGAATACTCCCCCATGTGAATCGAGAACAATCTGATCTTTCCCATCAAGTAACGTCTGCAGGCGCTCCAGGCGGCGCGTTAACTCCGCAGGGCTCGCCGCCACAATGGCAGCACGCACAGGCCCAGGCGTAAGAGTGCGCAGCAAATGCAACGCCAGATCCGTGATTTCAGCTTTGGAAAGGCGGGCCGCAAAGCTGAGAAGGTGCGCCACCTGTTGATGCATATCCGCGATATTTTGACCGGATAGCAGTATCAGCTCTACATCCTGCGCTGAAGCGAGTAAGGTGTGTTCCTGTTTTGTGAAGGAGGTACGCCGTCTGCTACTGATCCCCTCCAGGACTAGGTGGGTATTGATGCCACCAAACCCCATTGCGCTTACACCCGCTCGCAATGGACGATCATTCGTCCAGATTGCACCCGTGGAGCGGATCATCAATGCGGCCTGTTCATGAGCCAGTTCAGGATGGAGCTGGCCTGTTCCGGTCATAGGTGGAACGATCTGCGTAGAAAGAGCCATCGTTGCTTTAATAAATCCCGCTACACCTGCTGCAGCTTTGGTATGGCCGATATTAGCCTTGATCGAGCCAATGATCGCTGGAGGAACTGAGGCCGACGCCTGCCGACGCGCACGAGAAACCGTCTGCAGTTCAGTAAGATCGCCAACGCTGGTACCAGTTCCGTGCCCTTCAAAGTACTCGACAGAGTCAATACCAATGCCAGCCTTGTGGTAGGCCCGCTTCAAAGCGAGTAACTGGCCCTCAGCCTCTGGACGCGTGATCCCACCACTGCCATCTGAAGAGATGCCCCAGCCACGAACGAGGGCGTAGACGCGCCTCTGCTGCGCCAGGGCGTCCTCGTAACGCATCAGCGCCACAAAACCGCAGCCCTCACCTGGAATAAACCCATTAGAGCGCAAATCATAGACACGCATTTCTTCAGCAGCGAGGGCGGCGGTTTTGGCAAACCCCACGATTTCAAAGGGGTCCAGGCTCAGATCAACTCCCCCAGCTAGGGCTAGATCAGCTTCGCCAGCGGCAAGGGCGCTACAGGCTGTTGCAATAGCCAGCAGCGAGGAGGCACAGGCTCCATCGACAGTATATCCTCCACCTTTAAGGTTAAAGTAATTACAAATCCGACCAGCAATAGTATTAGATAGGCCGCCTGCCAGCGTCTCTTCGCCAATAGGAGCAAAAGGCGCTTTATAGAGTGCTTCCAGTCTTCTAAGAAAAGGCTGGCGTTGTTCGACGCTCCACCCCTCCTGGCATAATGTGGCCTCGACCACGCGATGGACATACGGCCAGCGCAGCCTCAGACTATTGGCACGGGAAAATTCGCCTGTCAGCGTGTTTCCTACCACTACTCTCGTTGTCGTCGCGGGTAAGCTTTCCGGGGTCGAGAAGCCCGCATCGGCAAGCGCCTGCGAAGCAATATCTAGAGCCAGCCAGTGAGCCAGATCGCTGGAGCGATAAGCACTTCCTGAGATGCGGAAACGCACACGATCAAATTCGTAGTTTTGGATGAATGCTCCTTGTGAGGCGTAAGTTGTGTCAGGTGTGTTAACGTCCTGGCAAAAATAGTCCTCGATGCGCAGGCGTTCAGCAGGAAAGCGTCTGAACGCCTGCCTCTGGGCGAGCACATTTTCCCATAATTCCTGGGGAGATCGAGCATCAGGATAGCAACAGGACATCCCGACGATAGCAATGTCTGTCATAATTACTTCTCCTCATCATTGTGGGTTGGAGAGTTACTTTTATAGCCGGGAACATATCTCGCCAGCCAGTTTCGTTGATACAGGCCCTTCGCGCAGAAGGAAACAAGCTGAAAGAGCTTGCTAAACGCGTTCATCCTGCTGGGCCAGTTGCGTTCGCAATCGTAGACGCCAGAGCGCGTAAGCCTGCTCACCCGGGGGTAAATCGTTCAAGCATTCATCTGTCAGTCTTGTCGCCTCGTCACTTGAGCGACCGCTGAAAACCTTGCAGGCAAGATCAGTATGCGGCGCTGGATTCCCTGCTCTTTGCCGGGCTTTCGCCGCGAAGGCTGCCCCTTGCGCAAGGTGCCATCGATCTTTTCCTGCCGCGTTACAGAGCGCCTCTATCGCACCCCGTTCAGTTCCGCCTGCATATGCACAAGCCAGTCCGATTCCGCTCCAGAGATCGCCCCTACGTTCTGCAGGAAACGCATCAATGGTGGAGCTAACTTGAGCAACATCGGCCCCTCTCACAAACCAGAGGCTTCGGCCCAGTCCCTGATCAAAAACATGGAGAGCATCGCCAGAAAGACGCGCTGGAAGAGCCTGGTTATCGATAAAGTGACGCCAGGAGAAAAAGCCTTGATGGAACCCGTAACCGTCCAGAACTAACCAGCACAGCAGTGGATCGAACTGTCGCATCAGCCTGCGGGCGCTCCTGGGAAGCCTTCCAAGCGTCCAGCCAGCTCCGACATGCAACATGTAAATGTGGTTTTTCCCTGGTCCTTGCATAAAAGAGATCAGGCGTTGTTTTGGAGGCAGAAAGTAGTCGAGCAGAGCGAGTCCCATCGCAGCTCCTTCAAAAGCGAAACCCTGTAACTCGGCTTCAAGGTTTTGAAGGGAAGGTACCAGGACTTCAAAGCAATCATCTTCGAGCGCTGCATGATATCCCTGGACGAAGGTTGCCCCGATCTGCTCCAACCTGTATTGCGCATCTGAATCCCCTCTGTAAAATCCTCGCTTGGCAAATGTTGTCTCTTCCAACGCGATTCCAAAGAGTGATTTACGCAACTGCCTCAGTTGAACTGAAAAGAAGGACACGCTATCAACTCCTTATATATCGGCACACGGTGTTACTATGATGATAGCGCAGGGCTGTCTGCCAGGGCGTTAACTAACTATCTTTGACGGCGTCTTTTTACAGCCAATTTCTCGTCCTACACTTTTTCTTTTATTGGAGTTTAGAGCGGGTCGGAAAAAGGGTAACGATACGACCCACTCTAAACTCCAACTTTTACAAAGTGAGCTTACTGGTTATCGGCTCTTTTGAGGCTCCCACAAATGTCTGGAGAGCCTGCTCGATTTTGCGAATATGAAAGTCCACCTGTCGTTGCGCATTGGCTTGAATGGCTTGAACTTGTTGCAATTCATGCAAGATATGTGCAAGCAGAGGTGTTTCCTGCTGTACATACTCGGTCATCCCCTTCCCATCCGTCTCGACCTCCATTTGCTCCAGAAAGATGTGCTGATAGAGAGTACGGGTGCTTCTACTGGGCAAGGCTCCCAATTCTTCCAGAAGAGCGGCTTTACAGCGCTGATACTGCTTGAGTGCCTCCACCCTTTGACCTAAAAAGTAGTAGAGACGCATAATGTGTTGATAAGTAGCCTCGTGGGCACGGTCGTAGTCCAGAATGCGAGAACCGGCGCTTAGAGCGGCCTCGTAATCATGGTGGAACTCACTATACTCCATCAATTTGTCTAGCATCTCTACAGAGCACTCGCGTAGCCGTTCACGCTCGCGGAGACACCAATTCTCGTAATTGCCGAGTAATAATACCTCCTGATGCAGCCCGATAGCGTTCCGTAGCAATTGTGCCTGCGAAGCATCTAAATCTTTTCCAGAGATATATCTGGTTTTATTCCAGGCTTGTTCAAAGCAATCTACATCCAGCCAGAGCTCAGCGTTCGGATTGACCTGTAACCAGTCGGCGGTAATAGTAAGAATAGATGCTGTATCTGTGGATATTTCTGCCTCTAGCGCTGTCTGCAGTTGCCATAGCACCTGGCGCAAATTTCTCTTTGCTTGCTCTGTAGAACTCTCTCCCCAGAAAAGGCTTGCCAGTAGTTCACGAGAACAGCGGCGATGACGGTTGAGGAGGAGATAGCTAAAGAGCTCTTGCAGGCGTCGTGGCTCCAAGCCCGCGATGACATGCCCACCACGTTCGGCAGAGAAGTGGCCGAACAGGTACACCCGTAGCGGAGCGAGAGATTGCTTCATCTTACCTCCTTATAATCACACCTATATTTCAACTCCGATCAACATCGTCATGACTCAGCTTTTGCATGAGCTGTTGGCTGAGTTCATTGAGCGTACTTGCAGAGATTTCACTGAAAACCTCTCGTTCCCTATTCGTAAGTTGAAAACCTTTGTCCTGAATTGCGGGTAATGGATCGGTTAACAGTTTTTGAGCAAAATCTTGATCGATAGTTGCCAGACCGAGAATGCGGTTGATAATTTTCCAAGACATAAAACTTTCTTTCCTCCCGTGCTACATCAGTATGTTTATGGCCATGGAGGAGGCCCTGGGCCATCTACTGTACCAGACGTTACATAAATCACTATCATCAATACCAGACTCACCAGCATACCTCTAAATACAATGGAACTCACTAAATACCTGTTCCAGATAAGGACCGCTAGAAATATTAGGGGAGCCAGATAACGCTTGATACAGTTCATCATTTGACCTCCTCTCAACGGTTAGCAACTTCCTTGGTTATCTGGTAGAAGTATATTTATATGAGATAGACAAGCTCTGACCAGATTCTAGACAATATCTGCTCAGATTATGGACAATACGTTAATAACTCGCTCGATTTCATCAGCATCGGAAAAATCTGCCCAAGTAGATGCCATTTCGAGTTATGTGTAGAGGGGAAGTAGTAAACAAAGCACTTCAGAGATGATACTACAGGCATAGGCTGTTCATTTGGAACAGCGCATGTACCGACTTCACATCCCCATAAGGAGGGAACTATGTCTGTACCTAAGAAAAAGCGTACCACACCAGAGCATCCCCTTTCCCACGAGTAGCGCAACGAGCTGACAGCTAGCCAGCCAGCCAAAGAATATGCCTCCCTGATGGAGAAGAATCAATGTTTTCCCATCAAGGAGGAGCATATGAATAGTATCGCCGACGGATCGGTGATGATCCAAACGTCTGCCGACGCTCTGCCCTGTCCGCCGCCCTGGTGGGGCGAACTCGTACTTCTGTCGCAGCATCTTCGGCAGCAGGGCATCCTGACCCAGCGCCGAAAGCATGCGCTTTGAGCGACGACGCTGTGGACACGATGAGCTGATCGACTTTCTCGTCGTGCTCTTTGGCTACGCTGTCAGTGCCGAGCCTACCCTAGAGAGATTCTACGAGGTTCTGCGGCCCTGGGGACAGCCCTTTATGGCGCTCTTTGGACGGGAGCAGCTGCCCTCTCGTTCGGCTCTCTCGCGGGCGTTGGCGGCTCTGACAGCGCCAGTGATCGAAACCTTGCGTACCCTGTTTCTGGCCGATCTGTTGGTCCGATCTCTGGGTGCAGACGCCGAGGTCGCCGGACTCTGGGATCGGCAGGGGCAGCAATGGAGGGTCTTCGACATCGACGGGACCCGTGAGGCGGCCCGCCAACGCGCCTTGCCCGGTGGAGATCATCTTCCAGAGCCGCAGCGTCGCCTGACTGAGGTGTGTGCCCCTGGCTACACCGGACGCAAACGGGGTGAGGTGGTGCGTACCCGCACGACTGTCTTGCAGGCCCACAGCCATCAGTGGCTCGGCAGTTTCGGCAACCGTGGGAACGGGCGGTATCGCGAGGAAGTGCGTCGTGCGGTCGAGGCCATCAGCGCCTATCTTGCTGCGCACCGCTTCCCAGGAGGGCAGGCCCTCCTGCGCCTGGATGGAGCGTATGGCACGGGAGCCGTCCTCTCGGATCTGGCAGGCTACGGGTTTGTGACACGGGGCAAGGACTACACCGTGCTCGATCACCCCCTCGTCCAGGCTCGGCTGCATCTGCCCCCTGATGGAGAGCTCAGTGCGCAGCCTTTCTGGGACTCATAGCCCACTAACCAGCCTTCCAGGGCCTTGCGGGTTCCCTTCCTCGGCTCAGCCTTCTGTGCCGAGTGGCCCCTCATGGCTTCTTTCCCTAGCTTCTCCGCTTTTTCGTTCATCTGATGCTCATTTCGGTTGCTCTTGCGCTGCTGCTCCACCTCTCAGGAGTGCAACATTCTCCTTAGGCCACTTGTCACCTCTCATCAGCCTGCACAAACTCTGCTACCTCCTCGTTGCGCTACTCGTGGGACTTTTGAGAAACCCTGAGGAAAACAGGTCAAAATAGAACTTTTATGCACTTCAATATATATTACTTGCATCTCTCTCCTGAAAAGCCGCTTCCATCGCCAGGTCGTACATCCCCTGCTCATCACACATAGGTGCGCAATTACAGGGTGCCAGAGGCATCTTTGCTGTTTGCAAGGCATGATATCTATCAGTCGACAGATTATTATTGACAGAACAGACAAGCTGAACCGGTATCTATATGGGTCTCGCTTTACGCGCCGTAAATTTCATATCGAGTAGAGCCAGGATCACCTCTGGAGCAGTGACTTCTGGATGCGCACGACGTGCTTTCGCGACAAGAGAGGAGAATGACGTGCCCGCCACATTGAGCGAGGGAATAGTAGCAGTTCCTGCAGCCATCAGTACAACCTGGTGCATGATGGGACTCTCCTGGAACTGTTCCTGGATAAAGCCTGGATTAGCAACGATGACGAGTTTTTGTTTCGCACGCGTGACCGCGACATTCAAGAGGCGCATCGAATTTGAGCCATGGCCGCCAGCAATAAACTCGCTCGCATGGGAGCCAGTAGAGGCAACCGTATCAAATAGGATGATCTCAAATTCCAGGCCCTGGAAACGGTGTATCGTCCCCGCCTGTACATGGGTTTGCAATCCAGCATCCTTCAAGAGGCTTTGTAATAGTTGCGCCTGCGCACGATAAGGCGTGACAATGCCGATAGCCGGTTCGTTTCTTTTTTTCTTGAGATCGGAGTGCTCCTCTAGCATCTTACGCGCCAGAGTGATGCAGCAGAGCGCATGATAGTAATTTTTCCATGATCGCCCACGAGAGGGTCGTGTTGCAAGCGGGGAAGCGTCTTGCGTATCACAGAGCACCAGCGGGGATGTGGGCAGTGGGAACAGCGGTTGCGCCTCTTTTGGCAATGTTGGATCGTCATGCAATTTATCGTCGTAGATCAGTTCCCTCGCTATACGCGAAATGTCAGGGTGCATACGTGATTGCACATTCAGCAAGATGCTATGCTGGAAAAGTTGATCGGCAGCTTCTAAAGAAATTCCTCTGAGATCGAAAATATCTTTGCCCAACCACTGCCGAGCCGCTGGCTTGTCAGATGAGACTGTTGGTGCGAGCTGCCGTGGATCGCCAATGAGGGTTACGGAGCGTTCGGCGTGAGTAGCTGCCAGATAGACAAGCGGCATAGGTGCCATCGAGACCTCATCGAGAATGACGGCATCAAAACGCCTGCTCGCAACGGCTTGATTCATGTAGGTTTTGGTGAGCGTTGTGCCAACAACCAGGGCCTTCTCGACGATGCTCTTCTCGATGTCTCGCAATTGCTGATCCAGCTCCGCCAACGCTGTCTCCAGGCGGTTCTTTTGAGCCTGCAAAGCTTGCGTCTCCGCAGCAGCGCCTGCTTTCTTTTGCTTCAATGTTGCCTGGATGCTGGTGGTTCGCTGCCCTGCATAAGCTTTCTGCTCCCTCAGCTCTGCTATTCGTTGCGCTCGTTCGGTGGGTGTATGTAACTGTTCCAGGATGGCCTTTAACTGTTGCTCGCTCATCTCCAACTCTTGCGTGTGCTGGGAAAACGCCTTTTGCACGCGCTTCACTTCTGGTTGAAGGGCATCCAGTGCTTGCCGGGTTACATAGACTTTATGGCTGCATTGCGCGACCTGGTCTTCCAGCGCCTTCAGGCTGGGACCTTTGAAGAGACGCTTGATACCGCTCATCGCTCGCGCTTCAACCAGCCGTGTCACTGTCTGCTGCTTCTGTTGCTTCCAGTGCTCAAGTTCGCGTTTCCGCTCCTCCTCTTGCGCTTTCGCCCTGGCAAGCTGCTGTCCGGCTTGAGTAGCCTCCCGTTGCAGGCGGCCGTGGTTTGCTGTATATTGCTTCTGCTGAGCTTGCAGGGAGGCAATATGGCGCTGCCCTTCCTGCTCCAGGGGAGCCAGTTCCTGATTCCAGCGCGCGATTTGAGCAGTTATTTCGCTCAATTGCTGCTCTAATGGTCCGCTGCTCCCTCGCCGCTGTTGCAGTATGCTTGTCAGCTTTTGCGTGATCTGATCCAATTCAGCTTTAACGGCCTTCTGGCGCTCCTGGGTCGCAACGCCCAGGGAGTGAGCGATTTTGGGCAGATAGACTTCCGCGTACTCGGCATTATCTTTGAGTTCGGCTTTTTGCACTGCACCAAAGCGCACAACCTGCCCATCTCTGAGCAGATCCGGCCTGCCCGCGCTTTTGCACAACTCACAGGGCTTCATGATCGCATTATCGATGGCGATATTGTTATGCGCGGCGATAGCGGCCAGCGTCAGGGTCTTGCCAGTGCCAGGAGGGCCGACAATAAAAGCGATCTCACCGCCCAGGGTCCTCTGTGCCGCCATATATTGGTTGTTACGCAGCTTCCACTTTCCAAAGCGTTTGTCGCTCGCAGCGGTTATATACCGATACGCGATCAGGCCAAAGCATTTCGAGGCAAGCTGATTTTTCCCTTCCTCGACATGTTTCAAAGCTTCCTTCTGGCGCTTGAGGAGTTCAGTCGAGTCGTCGCTCAGATTGATCTGGCTCAGCTGAGCTGGAGGCAATGCTTGATCTGAAGCGATGGTCAGCAAGGTGCCGGTCGAGGTAACGACGCTACACTTGATACTTTTTGCTTCTGCGTTCACAATGGAGAGCGACGTATCATCGTCGGGCGTCCAGGGTTCGAGCAAAGTAAACTGGTAAATATACTGGCCGTTGCCTACAGAAACGAGTTTGCCGTCCACGGCACTATGCTTAATATTCGGTCTGGCGATCTTTTCTGCGATCTCTTCATCAAGAGCCTGCTGCATTCCCGCAAGCATCCCTTCGCGGGTTAGCGATCCCTGAGTTGCCATACACAATCCCTTTCTACCATAGACACATCTATTATACTCTGACTATCACAGCAGCCACAGAGGGAATGCCCACATCATCGCCTTCTAAAAAGACTGCTACTCGTTCTTCCCCTCATGCCGCACCCCCGCACCTGCCGGTTCTGGCACCAGCCGCGTCCGATACGCCTCCCCCGTCTCCATCGCCCGCCGCATCTCATCATACATCTCCAGAATCACCCGCTTCGTGCGATACTCCCCGTGTTGCTTCTCATCCCCGCGCTTGACAATGGGGAACGTGTCCATAATATAGTCCACATCCTCCCGCTCAATCCCATACAGGTGAAAGTACGCCGCGTCCAGCTCGCAGCGCAGCAGGAAGCGCCGCGCCTCATCCCACCTGAAAGGCGGCCCATCATAGCCGCAATCTCTGGCGAACGCCGCGAGGTCCCAGGCGGTGTACGTGAGTTCCATCGCTCGCGGCACTATCCATTCGCCGATAGTATGTTGGTGATCCCACCCACACGCGGCTTTGTAGGTATCGGGTGGAGGAACGGGGAGTTGCTTGAGGATGAAAAAGTTTAAATTGGCTCCGCCAGTCTTTTGTCTCGCAATATAATCAAACACAAATGATGAGATAGAAACAGGCAGAAACAGCAGTTTTGAGCTGTGCTCATTAATTAAAGCGACGATTAAGCTATTGCCACAAGGAGTATTGGGGACAATACTAGATATGATTGTGCGTATATCTGTAGAGCGAGCAATGCTCCGAAAAGCCAGCAATACCTTTCTGCGCTGTGTTAGAGTCGGCATGTGGGATGCATGCACCCAGTAGCGCGGCAGATTGAGCTTGTGAGGGTCAGCATTTTGCGCGGCACCCGCTATACTTTCATGGTCTCCCTGTTCCTCACCATAAGCGGCAAAGCGATGGTCAAAATGTGAAATCATCTTGCCCTCGTATAAAGGCAGGCACACTTCCCCATCCTTCTGGAAAGCATTGCCAACCAGCCTCCAGCCCTCGTTCTCTAGCTGCTCACGCATCTGGAAAAGGTGGGAGTCATTTGTCATATGAAACATTGAGGCAAAGGAAACGTTCCACACGTTATACCCTGTTGAGCCTTCCTTAATCAGCACTGGTACACGAGAATAGACAGATTTTGTGATTGTCATATCTCTCTTTGTACGGAAGATCGGGCAAGTGCGCGTGTTCGGGTTCAGCAACTCAATATCGCGGGCCGAGAGAACAAAACGCCGCTCTTTCTCTTGCAAATCGGCAGTATCATGAGCGAAGAAGAAGAATTCTGCTCCACGAGAGGCAGGGCGAGCCGAACCAGTTAAGGTTAACAGGCAAAATTTATAGCTTCGATGAACTCCAGAAAAGATAGCATCTCGATTCTCAAAATCATATAGTGAAAGCAAAGACCTGGATTGCATCAAATCTTGAAAGAAAACCTTTGTTGTATCATCCGTTGCCACTCCTGAAGGCACAATACATCCCACGCGCCCTTGAGAAGAGATGATTGTTCGCATGTTCTCAGCGAAAATCGAGTAGGTATTGACATCGCCGCGACCACAGAGGGGGTAGCGGCCACTATCGCGCACGATATGGCTTTCGCCGGTGGCTTTGCGCTGGTCGTCCATAAATGCCTGGAACAGCGCGGGATTTTCGTCCTTCAGGGCCGCGATCTTTTTGCGGCGCAGGGCGGCGTTGGCGGCATTGGCGATCTCCGGTTGGCGACTGGCAAACCACTCTTTCTCTTGAAGTTTGATGCGTTCCCACGGCGGATTCCCCAGCACCACATCGAAGCCGCCGGACCAGTCTGCCTGCTCGCTCTCGGGCGGCTTACCTCGGGGAGGGACGCGGAAGACGTCGGGGAAGGCGAGGTGCCAGTGGAAGAACTGGTATTGCGCGGCCAGCCGCTTGATTTCGGCTTTGCGCCAGCCCGGGAGCGTGAAGGGATTTTTGCCGATGTCGCGGAACTCTTCGTCGGTGATCGGCGGGCGCATCTCGGCGGTCTTCTTCCAGACGAAGGCGGCGCACCAGGCGTTGGCCCACAGCAGGGCGTTCTGGTAGATTTCCGACTTGCGCAGTTTGTCAAAGGAGGCATCTTTGCGGTGAATGTGCGCGAAGTTGTCGTCGGGCATCGCTTCAACTTCCAGCATCGAATGCAGCAGCGTCCCTTGCTGCTCCCAGATCGGCTCGCCGCGGTCCTCGCGGAAGAGGCTGACGTTGCCCTCGCGCTGCTGTCTGTTCAGCTTCTTAAATTCCCCACAGACCTTCTTATCATCGCCCTCTATCGGCTCAAAGGCCGCGTCAGGGATGCCCGCTTTGAGCAGGGCCGGAGTCGCGCCCAGCAGGCTATTGCCGCATTGGATGTGGGCATCGAGGAAGGAGAACGGCTTGCCTGGCTCGATAGCCTCCATCCACAGGCTGACCTTGCACAGTTCCACCGCCATCGGGTTCATGTCCACGCCGTAGATACAGCGTCCGACGACATCGCGCAGGGCGTGGCGGCGCGCTTCCGGCGCTGGCTCCTCGTCTCCGGTGCGCACGGCGGCCAGCCGTTTGGCGATGCGATGCGCGGCGGCAACCAGGAAGTGACCGCTGCCACAGGCGGGATCGCAGACTTTGAGGCTGAGAATGGCAGCTTCGGCATTGGGCTTGTTCGCCGCTTCGTCCAGCACGGGATCGAGGGCCGAGTCGAGCAGGCAGGTGATCAGGCTGGTGGGAGTGTAGTAGCTGCCGCTGGTCTTGCGCTCGTTGCCGCTGGCGCTGGCAAGCTCGAATGTACCGGTATCGAGATGGAAGACCGGGTGCAGCTCCAGCAGCGATTCGTAGACGCTGCCCAGTTCTTCGGAGCCCAGGTTTTTGTAATCGATGATGCGCCGTGTGCGCCCGCGTTCGGTATAGGCCAGGTGACGCACCGCCGCCAGCAGGGCATAGTTGGCGAGCTGGCACTCCTGAAGATCGCTGACCGCTCTGGGCGAGAAGAGAAAGCCGTTGAGCGCGGGCAGACCCAGCTCCGGGCAGCCGCGCTCCTGGCCCAGCTTCTCCATCACCAGCTTGAGGCCATAGTACAGGTCGCTGTGGCGCGTCCCCAGTTGCCGGTCAGCCTGGAAGCGCAACTTCATCGTCGAGTAATAGCGGGTGTACAGCTCGCGGGCGGACTGGGGCGCGGCTGGGTCGAAGAGGATGCCGCGATCCTCGGCCACGAAGAGCACCAGCAGGCGGTACACGATACGCAGGAGCTGCTTGTAGTAATCCATCGCGCTCAGCGTCCCCGTACTCAGTTGCTCGCGCAACTGGCCGTTGGCCGGGTGGGTCAGAAAGCCGCTGCCCAGTTCCTTGATGGCGTGTTCGACGTTCTCGCGCAGATCTTCGAGCACGCGCGTCCCGGTCGTATGAGCCTCCTGCGACCACTTCTCCAGCCAGCAATCCGCCGGGCGCTCCCCCTCCATCCGCGATTGATGGCACAGCAGCCAGAGCAGCACAAAATCGGCATAGACCTCGTTGTTGAACATCGCCTCCAGATCAAACTCGACATACGCCTGGCGCGTCAGGCTCACATTATTGCGCAGCAGACGCAAGCGCAGCCCGTTGGAGACGATGCCCCACAGATGCTCTTTTGAACGGTTGAGTAGTTCTTGTAGCAGGCTGTGAGGGCTGCTACGCCGCGCGCCACTCTCAAAGTGTACGCTATGGTCCAGCGCCACCTTGTAGCTCACGAGGTGAATCGGCGTGCCTTCCCAGCCGTGCGAGATCGCGTAGCTGCGCTCGCTCACCACCAGGGGGGATTTCGTTTGCAGGCGACCATAGCCCAGTTCTTGAAATAATGGCAGCAGCCAGCGTTCGCGTGTCAGCGTCGTCCCACTCTCGTGCTCCGTCAACCGCTTCTGTTCATGCCGGAACCGCTGCCAGACGCCCAGCAGGCTGGTCCACGCGCGGTTAATCGCCTCGTTCAGCTTGATCGTTTCGAGGTGATAGGCGTCGGGGGTCAGACCCTCAAGCTGGGCGTTCTGCGGGTCGCTGATGCGTTGCAGCAGGTCCATCGGCAGGATCGCCCCCTCGCTATGGATGGTCGAGAAGATGGTTTGCTGTCGCTTCTGGTATGCTACCATGACTACTTTTCCTTTTCCAGGTTGTGATGTAAGATGATGAACGCCAATGGGTTGGGAACGACGCGACCTTGGGCCTTCGTAGCGACCCGATTATATCGCGTCCGCTTCAGCGCTCCCCCTCGCCATCGCCTCTCCTTTCCCCTTGTCGAACCCGTTCCTTTTTCGACTTCTGCTCGCTGCCGACCGGTCGCCAACGGGGACGGGCGATAAATCGGACGCGATATAATCGGGTCCCTACGACCTTGCCGATCTTGGTCGTTCATGCTCATAATCAGGTCGATACGACGGTGCTTCGCTCTTGCCTTGTGGGGTTGACGCGATCTTGGGCAAATAGAGATAGATGCCCAGGATGTCAACCGGCATTTGCGGCTCGACGCGGTATTGCAGGCCGCGCGCCTGGGCGGCCTGGCGCACACGGCGATGCGCGGTCGCGAGTTCCTGCGCTCGCTGCTCGGCTATCTCGGTCAGATATGGCTGCACATGCTCGATCTCTGCAAGCAACTGGCACAGAAATTGCCGCGCCTGATCTTCATAGATATTGCCATCGGGCCGCGCCTCAAGCAGGCGTTCGACCAGGGTTTTATCGTCAAGCCAGCGGGCACTCATGGGTGAACCCTGGAAGGCCAGCACCTGGCAATCCTCGGCCAGCAGCGTCCGTTCAGCCTGTCCGCGCTGCGTGGTCACGATATGGTAGCGCAGGCGGAGCAGCAGCAGAGTGGTGCGCCGCTCAACCTGGCTGGTGCGCATCACACCGCAGCGTTTGGCGATGCTCTCGCTGCCAGTCGTCGAATCGAGCGCGGCATCCATCACGTACGCCGCCACGCTCTCGACCAGCGGGTGCGTGCGGCTCAAATACAATTCTCCCTCACGAACAGGCAGTTCGAAGCGCGCCCTGAAACGCCTGTCCTTCTGATCGTGGCGCAGTACCGCCTGAAGGGTCTCTTTCAAGCCGCGAGCCTCGTGTACGCTCTGTGCTGGTTGCGGACCCCGCATGGTGCTGTAATCCACCTGGAGCGCACCATTGTTGAGCGGCGAGACGGCAGCACCGTATTCGCTCAACGCATCGCGGATAAAGTGCTCGACGTCGATAGCGGACCCCATCGCCGAGCGCATGGCCGCCAGTTCCGCCGCAACCTCGTCGGGCTTAATGCTCTCCTGGGCGAACATGGTACGCGAACGCTTCTCGCGGGCCGCGTTGGCCTCCCATTGCAACCAGAACTGCTCCTCGCGCGGGTCTTCCAGGCCCGGCAGGGTCATTTGCAGGCTGGAAGGCGAGCTACTATGGCCGCGCAGCAATGCGCCCTCCAAGATCGCTTCCAGCACCTGCTCGCTATTGACCGGTACCGGCACCGAGATACCCAGCGAGGTGCGAATGGTATGATGCTTTTTGATCAGGACTTCCAGCACAATGCCATCAACTGGATTATCGTGGCCGTAGTACGTCACCACGCGCACCTGGGGGCTGGCCTGACCATAGCGGTCCACCCGCCCTTCGCGCTGTTCATGGCGCGTGGGGTTCCATGAAAGATCGTAGTGGATGACCGCGTTAAAATGCTCTTGCAGGTTGATGCCCTCGCTCAAGCAATCGGTGCAAACAAGCACGCGCCTGGGCTGCTCCGCCAGTTGCAGGATGCGGTTTTCGCGCTCCACCGGCGGCAGCAGGCCCGTCACCGCCTCGACCTGGATATCTTTTGGCAGGCGCGTACTCAGCTCCTGCGCCACATATTCAGCCGTGGGAATAAAGCGGCAGAAGAGGATCGGCTGAAAGCCATCTTTGAGCAGGTCGTTGACGATCTTCACCGCCTGCAACAGTTTGGCATCCTGCGCGCCTTTGAGCGCCTCGGCCTCACGAGCCATCGCCTGCAAACGCTTGCGCAAACTTGACTCGCCCGCCTGCTGCTCCTCGTAATCGCTGCCCGGCACAATATCGACCCCTTCGCTCGACTCGTTGTCCAGCAGATCCATCACCGTATGGCGTCCGATCCGGTCGGCCTCAGCTTCGTCGGAAGTATCAGCCGTGCTGGCGCGATTGCGCAGGGTGGCAGCCGCCGCCGCCGGACTGGAGGCCAGGGAGCGGAGCAAGGCCAGGGCCGACCACCAGCGCACCCGCTGGCGATGCCTGTTGCCATCCGCCGGATCGCTAATCGTCTCGCGGGCGTAGTGCAACACGCGCTCAAAGAGCCGCCGGTACGCGGGGGTGAGCGTGTAGTGCTGCTCGCTCTCCTTGCGGTCAGGGAAGGGAGTATTGGTGTGAAGATAGGCGGTGATATCAGCGCGTCGCCGCTGCACAAAATGGGCCGCCAGCGTGCGCCGCTCGCGTTCATGCTGCTGGCCGGTCAAATCTTCGGGCAGGGCCGCGAACTCTGGCTTGAGCAGGCTGAGTAGCGAGCGGAAGGCCGCTTCGTTGCCGCTATGGGGCGTGGCCGTGACCAGCACCAGATGCCGTTCAGCATGAGCAGCCAGACTTGCCACCAGATCGTAGCGCTGCTGGCGTCCGCGTCCAGCGCCGGCATCCGTGCAGGTATGCGCCTCGTCCACGATCACGAATTCGGGGCAGGTGCGCAGGAATTCGTCGCGCCTGCGGTCGGCTTTGATGAAATCGGTTGAGACGATCACAAAGGGATAGCGCTCGAAAATCGACTCGTCAAAGCGGCAGGTCCGTTGAAGCTGTGTCGCCGTACTCGCCAGCACCAGCACCGCCTCGATATGAAATTTCTCGCGCAGTTCCACCTGCCACTGTTCGGCCAGGTGCGGCGGACAGAGCACTGCCATGCGCTCGATCTCGCCGCGATCCAGCAGTTCGCGACCAATCAGGCAGGCTTCGACGGTTTTGCCAATGCCCACGTCATCGGCGATCAACAGGCGCACCGGATCGAGCTTGAGGGCCAGCAGCAGCGGCACAAACTGGTAGGGGCGCGGCTCTACCCCGATATGGGAGAACGAGCGGAAAGGACCGGCGCTGGTCCGAAAGCCCAGGCGGACCGCGTCTCGCAACAGGCGACACGAACGATAATCGCCCAGCGCCTGCGGATCGGGCAGGGCAAACGAAGCCGCCTCCACCTCCTCCAGGCCGCGATAAATGCCGGTCACTTCCTGCTCGCTCCCTCCCAGCGGGCGCAGGACCAACACCTGATCATCGGATTCCGGCAGGACGACCCACTCGCGTCCGCGTGCTTTGACCAGCGAGCCAACAGTAAAATTCATCAGCGTCTCCCGAAAATATTTGGATAGCTGGCAATGATCGCGTCCCAATCGTCCTGGTGCCCGAAGCGGATCACCAGATAGCCAAGATCCTCCAGGCATTCTTTTGCGGCGGCATCACGGGCCTGCCGCTCAGGGAAGTCGTGATAGGGACCATCAATATAAATCGCAACGTATTCGTCCTCATAGCAGAAGTCCGGGCGCGTCTGACACTGCGGGATCAACTGCTGCGCCTTTGTGGGGAGACGGTGCCCGCGCTCCTGCAGATAGGCCAGCCATTGCTGCTCCAATGATGAATCGGTCAGGCGCTGCAACTGTTCAAGGTGCTGCGGGCGCGGCGTCGCAGTAGAGCTGGCGACCACATGGGAACCGGCCAGGCGCAGCAGAATATCGCGAATGCCGCGCCGGTCCAGCAACTGGTGATCGCGCTGATTCGCATAGGTTAGCAGGCAGTCATAGCAGGCCGCCTCGCACTCCTCACGCGCCCGTGGGGCACGCCGCAGATCATCGCCCGTCAGCGGATCGTAGTGGCAGAGGCGCAGGGCCTCACGCGCCACCTCGCGTATTGCCAGAGGCTCCTCGATCAAGCGCCGCAGCACGCCCGCGCCGCCCTCCGCCGACTCGTAGAAGAGCAACTGGCGGCGGCTGAGGTCATCCGGCAGCGGTTCGGCAGCCAGCTCGTTATCCTCAAGCTGGTAGCGCACCTGAATAGCATTTTTCAGCGCCGCCTGGAGCGAAGCCATTTGAGGCAGCTCCAGTTTCTCGTCCGGCTCCAAAAGCAGGCAATTGCGCCGGTCCTCCACATAGGGGATGACGCGCTGCGTGCGCACCATCTTCGTCGCATCCGTGTCGTCCGGCTCCTGCTCATTCTTCTCCCAGGTGCCGCGCTCGGTATCCAGCACAAAGCCATAGGTGGACTGGTCCTTGCGGCGACGCCAGCCGAGATTGATGCGCCAGAGCGTCGCGGCATGTCCATAGGTCAGCAAAGCCAGGCGCTCCCCGGGCCTATCCTCCATTTGAACCTGCCCTGTGCGCATAGGCGAACCGCTCTCGTGGCGCTCGAAGCGTACTGCGGTGCGGATGTCGAAGCCCATGCGTGTACGCTCCTCCTCGTCCGAGCTGATCTTATCGCGCCTCCTGGTCGCCACGTTGCGCAAACGGAAGAGATTGCGCAACGGCAGATCCAGGCGCGCGCCACAGTGCTCGCAGACATCCAGCCCCACGCCATCGTCGCTCAAGGGATGCAGATAGCCACAGTTTGAGCACTGCTTCACCCCACCGGTGGTCAGGTTGCCCCCGCTATCCAGCGAGAGGATCACGCGGTTGATCTCGTAGCGCGAGCCTTCGTGATAGACAATCGCGCGCGGCCCAAACTCCGAGATCGCCAGGAAGCGCGGGCGCGAGAGATACTCGTTGCGATCCTGCTGGCGCGATCTCCTGCCTGGAATATAGGCCGAGAGCGGCAGGCGCGGGAAGTTATAGCCCGGCAGGAAGCCCTCGCTGGCGAAATAGCGATAGCTGTAGAAGTCTGATTGTTCCAGGGTCGAAGAGTCGGTCAGCAGCTTCTCCTGGGCCTCCGCCTCACTGCGCAGGCGATCAGCTCGCTCGCGATCCTCCGTGCTACGCGCCGGATCGTTGCGAATTTTATGCTGGATATCGATCTGCCTGCGGGCGGCTCGGTAGAGTTCGCGCCAGCGGTCGGTCGCACGCTCAAAGTTCAGCGCCACCGCGTCCAGCGTGCGCGCCAGCCAGTCCTCCTTGTACCAGTCGGCCTGCTCCAATTCGTCTTGCAGCGTTGCCAGCACCTCCCTGGCGCGGCGCTCGGCCCGTCTTTTCGCGCCTCCATCCTCGACGCTCTCTCGTACCGAAGGGAACAGCGGCAAGGTCAGATCGGGCGCGGTGATATCCAGCAGATCGGGCAGCGACCGGCCCAGGTTCTGCCCCGTCTCGGGCAGCCAGATCGCGTGAATATGGGCGCGCACCAGATCTTCGTTCGCCAGATCCAGGCGCGGCGGCGAGACCGAACCGGCCACCATCTGCTCGGGCCGTTTGAAGAAATACTGATCGTGCGCGCTGCCGGTGGAACAATAGGCAATCACCAGGGCAGGCTGTCCGCTGCGGCCCGCCCGCCCACTGCGTTGCGCGTAATTGGCGGGCGTCGGCGGGATATTGCGCAGATGCACCAGATTGAGTTCGGCAATATCAATGCCCAGCTCCATCGTCGGCGAGCAATAGAGAATGGGCAACTGGCCATCACGAAAATCATTTTCGCGCTGCTGGCGCAGATCGCCGGGCACCTGCGCCGTATGTTCATAGGCACGTAGATCATTGAGCCGAGCCGACATCTCGCGGTAAAAATCGACGAAGAACGGGTTGGGACGCTGCCCCTCGCTGGAGGTACGCGGCATGCGAATAGGATCGTGAAAGACCTGCGTCCCATCCCCAAACGACCAGATCAGCGCGGCAGCCGGCAACTGGTAGCCCGCGACGCCATCCTTCTCCTTTTTCGGCGGCTCCTGCACCCGCTTGACCAGCCCGGCCTCCTGCAAACCCTCCAGCAGGTTGCTGATGATCTGCCCGGTATCTTCCAGCGTCAGTTTGCCCTGAAATTCCGTAAAGGTGGTCCTGCGTCGCAGGTATTGCCCGAAGCCGCCGCGCGCCGAGAGGTAGACATTGCCGCCATAATCGCCATTGTTGGCGGAACGCGGGAAGAGGATCGCGGCGTGGACCTTCGCCTCGTTCTCATCCACGCCCCAGGGAGCTGCCAGGCGCTGATTGCTCTGCTGCCAGAGGCGCTCTTGATAGCCGGAGTCCAGGTAATCGACCTCAATCGCCAGCTCGCGCCGCATATGATCGAGCAGCACCTTGCCGATCTTCTCGCGCGTACGCGGGCTCGCCGTACGCAGCGTCTCATGGCAGCCCTGCCAGACCGCCTCATCCTGGCAGACGTCTTCCAGCGAGAGGTAGCGGATGTTCAGCAGGCCGGTCTGCTCCAGATTCGGCGAAGTGATGCGCCAGCCACGCCGCAGATCGCAGTAGAGGCGATAACCCAGCACATTGCGCAACGCCTGCTGCGTATCGGTGAACGCCTGATACTTGACGCCGGGATCGCTGGCATACTGCTCAAACGGTAGGGCCAGCGCGTCAAATACCTTCATCGTCAGGCCATCGTGGCGCAATCCCTCCGCGCCCGCCTCGCGCACCGCCCGGTAGAGCGCCGCACGCAGGATACCGATCTCAATAAAATCATTGAAGTGCCCTGCCTGGAGCGAAGCATCCTGGCGGTTATCCGTAAAGCTGAGTAGCTTGGCCGCGATATCATCCTGCGGCGTCTCGCGCAAGTGACGAATAGCCGACAGGCTCAGGATCGTTGTCGCCGTACTGCGGCCCTCCGAACTGAGCGCGGCCAGCTTCCCGAAATCCTGGCGCTGACGTGTGTTATAAGACACGCCGCAATGCAGGCAGAAACGGAATGGCGCGCTGACAAAGTGCATCGGCAGCCCATCTCCCTGCACGCTCGGCCCATGGCCGCCCTCGCCAAACTTGCCATCGGGATAGACCCGCAAGGCGCCCGGCAACGACTTTCTGCGATCTCTGCGCACACGATATGAAGATTTAAACTCTTCAATCCAGTCGTCAGGCAAACGTTCCACCAGTTGCTTTTCATCGTCGTCCGGCCAGGGATTTTCCTGGCTGTAATAGAGAAAACCGGCCTGGCTCTCCTCCTGATCATGGTCATTGAGATGGCGGGGCAGCAGTTGCCCGTCTCGCAGGCGCACGCAGTAATACTCCTGCCCGCACTCGCGACAGAAAACCAGGGGCAGCAGCACCCGCGCACGCGTCCCATCGGGCACGTAGCGCTGCCCGTTCAGGGTCAGATAGCGGGCAGCGGGCGGCTCCAACGAGGCATAGAGCGTATCGCCGCGCGTAATAAACTGGTGCAGGCGGAAGGCAAAGGGCGGGCGCCCCGTCTCAGGTACAGGCTCGCACTCGTAGCCCGCCAGCAGCGCCCGCTGGATCGCCTCAACGCAGGTTTCCAGGGGAACGTCCGTGAGCGCACTCAGCTCATGAGCGGCTCCGCGCTCGCCAGAGATGCTCCTGGGGGTGGTGCGCTCCACGCGCCCGTTGCTCTCGGTGATGCCAAAGGTGCGCTCAATCCAGATCGACAGGGGATCGCGCAGAAACTCCTCGTAGTCACGCGGCGGCTGGTAATCGCGGTCGCGCACACGTTCGGTCAGTTGGGCGCGAAACGTCTCCTCATCCTGTCCCCAGGATGTTACCGGGCGCAGCGTCTCGCCGATGACATGCTCGGAGCCGATCGGCGTCCCGAAGATCTGCGTCGCCATCCGCGCCACATCAGCCTGCCGTTCCGCATAGCTCTCGCTGCTCGACAGCGTGGCCGAGGTGCCTACGCACTGCAAATCATCGCCCGCCAGCCGATTGCGCACACGCCTGACCAGCAGCGCCACGTCGGCCCCCTGGCGACCACGATAGGTATGCAGCTCGTCCAGCACCAGAAAACGCAGGTGCGCGTTCGCCAGCAGCTTCTGCTCCGCCACGCGCGTTAGAATCAACTCCAGCATCACATAGTTTGTCAGCAGGATATCCGGCGGCTGCGCGATAATGGCGTTGCGCACCTCATCGCGCTCCTGGCCGGTATAGCGTGCGAAGGTGACGGGGCTTTTCCCCTGAGCGTACCCCCAGCGTAAAAACTTCTCCAGCTCGATCAACTGGCTATTGGCCAGCGCGTTCATCGGATAGCACACGATAGCCTGGATGCCACGCCTGCTACCCGCGCGCAGCACATGATCAACAATGGGAATGATATAGGAGAGACTTTTCCCCGAGCCCGTGCCCGTCGTCAGGACATAGCTCGCTCCACTGTGTGCCACGCGCACCGCCTCAGACTGGTGCTGATGCAGGCGTAACGGCGCTCCCTGCTCGTCTATCTCCGACTTCCCCTTGCGAAAGATCCGCGCGCACTCAGGATGCAGCACACCTTCTTTGACGAGATCATCAATAGACTCGCCCGGCTCAAAAAGGGGATTGAGCTGAATCAACGGCTCCGGCCAGAATGCGCCCCGGGCCATCTGTCCCTGGACATGTTTGCGGATATATTGATCGCGGATCTGCAAAAAACTCTGAACGTAGGAGGCATAGTCGTGAATGAGCTGGTTGCGAAAGTCGAAAATAGTGTTCACACACTTCCACCTTCTAGAAACTCAGCCTCATGGAGGCTGAGCAGGACCTGCTTCACCTTCGTTATACAATACCACGCTCTTGGCGAGTAGAACGAATGAGAGAGGCAATTACGATTAAAGGAGGTTTTTATATATTGTAGGTATTTATCGATCTACTTGTCAATAGATAAGTATTGATGTTATATATGATACATAAGTTCTAATAAAACATTTGTACTATTTAATTGTAAAAATAGATAGGATAAGCATAAAAGCAGTAGGTATACGTTGAAAAGCGTTGGAGTAGATAGATAGCAGTTGGAATAAAAAAATATACAGACAACGCAAAACAGAGAATGAGTATAACATGTTATATTGCAAATGAAACGCTTTTCATGTAAAAATTTTATGGAGGGATTGACCAATCATCCTGATCGACACAATAGGTGCCAGAAGGTCTGTTTGGAAAGGGTCGATGTATGAGCAAGCAATGGACCATCTCTATGAAGCCCAGTTTTACCGCTGAATGGTTGGCGCTGCCGCCAAAAGAGGTGCTGCATATTCTCGACAAGATCAATCTGCTCACAGAAGATCCCACGCCGGACGCGAAAACCAAAAAGCAGCTAAAATATATCGATCCACGTTTGCATCGCATCCGCTGCGGCGACTATCGCATCTTTTACACCTTTCAAGCCCCCTACGTCAGCCTGCTCTCCATCAAGAAGCGCAAAGAAGATACCTACGACGACGATTTCGACGTGGAGTTTCTCGGCGGCTTCGATCCTGAAATTCCTCCGGAGCAGAAGACGAACCGGTCGCAGAGGCAGTGGGAACAGTTTCTGGCCCCAAAGCCACCAGAACCATCGCACCTGCCCGAACCTATCACCCCCGACCTGCTCACCCGGCTCAAGATCCCGCAGCACTATAGCGAGGAACAGGCGCGGCTACTGACCAACTTCTTCCAGCAGACGCGCGGCTACTTTCATCTCTTCTGCCCACTGCAATGCATACTGTCGCAGATGAGCATTGCGCTTTCCGATCTGGCGCAGCGCCCAGTTGACGGCTTTTTTCACAAAATTACGCTCATCGGTCGCATATTGTTTGATGAGGGGAAAAAATGGCAGAAAGGCTTCATCTGGTGCGGTTTTGTCATGAACGGCCAGTTCTGCCATCATCACAAAGCCCGCTCGGCGCACAAACTCAGGCTCTCGCTGACACCACTCACAGGCTTTTTGGTACGCAAAAGGCGTTTTATCGAACAGATTCCCACACACCTGATCGCAGATATCCCACGAGTCAAAGGTACTCACCCACGCCTCTATCTGTTGCTCGCTCATGCGTTGCGGCTCAGCTACCATCGAGGCGAGAATCCTTGCCTCATGCAGACCAGAGTCCCAGAGTTGCAAGGCGAGCTGGTGATCCTTTCCCACAGCTTTTGCTATCTTTCGCAGGACAGGGATCGAAATGCCTAATACCTGGGTCCCTCTGATGCCAAATCTGGCCATCCCTTCGACTGCTTGAGGGCTGGCCTCTTGCTGTAATGCCTCCATGATTTGGTCATACGTCATTTACAAGGTATAGCCTCTTTTCACCCAATAATGCCAATCTTCGATGACCTGTCGAGTTTCTGGATCAAGATCAAGCCCCTCTAACTGGCTCAAGGGAACAGCAAACCGACGCTGTTTCCAGACAATGAGCACCAACATGTCATGCTCACATTCCGCATCGGGAGCCATCCCCACGACTTCGACTTCTTCTCCCAGTTCCAGGGGTGATATCGCCCGGACTGCGATACACTTTGCCGTAAAGGGGAAGTGCAGGGTATCATCAAGTACCGTATACCAGGCAGCAGCTTGCTCTTCAGGCCCATAGGCATCGACAATAATCTCGTTATGAATCCGTTTTTCTCGTGTGTCATCTTTAGCAATGCGGGCCATTTTTCTCCTCCTAAACAATGACCACCGTGGACTATTGGATCGTCAATGATGTCACTCAGTAGTATAGCAGATGCAAAGGGACATCTTCTGCTCCCTTCCCGCTATGCTATACCTTCTGGAAATTCGTGTTGCGACTTTTCGCAAGCCTCAGCTCCCTTTACTCATCTGCTTGAGGACATCATATATCTCCTCTCCCACCTCATAGTCTATGCGTCCCGTATTGATGAGAAAGCGCACAAACCGTTTGAAGCTGGTCACCGGCTGCTTCCCTGGCTTCTCGTTCAAATAGGATTGGATATCGGCCAGCGTGAGATCAAGTATCCCTCGTGGAGGTTCAGCATGCAACAGGACCGTCTGTGAGAAGTCTTCGATGGTGTGGGCGTGAACTTCGATCATATGCGTGCTCAGTCCGGCCTTACCTAGCTCACGTCGAAAGGCCGTCAAGACCTTGCGATTGCGTGTACTGATATCTTTGCTGCGATCTGCCAACAGGTGATCTTCCGGCAATAAACTGGTCATGATCCCTTCCCGCTCCTGGACCGCGCGGTACGTCTCCTGGAGCTCACGACGGATGCCAGAACCAAAGACGACATTGTAAGAGATGAGCAGGCTATCATAGATAATCTCATGCCCAAAGGGGAGCAAGACGGCGTTGGTGTACACTGGCAAGGGGAGAGGAACGGTCTCTTCAATCGAGCTCACCAGGCCCAGAACGCCGTAGGCATGAGTCGGGGTGGTCTCGGAGAGAAAAATGGTATATTTTTGCAAGGAGCGAAAGATATAAAATGTTCCAGCAACGCGATATTGCCAGCTAGCAACGAGTGCGAGATCGGCAGCCGACAATTGAGCTGGATTGTCCGCGATGAACTGTTCACGCAGAGCATCATTGGCCCAGAGCGCATCACGCAATTGGATCACAATGTCGGTGGAGACCTGTTCCTCATCACACGTCGCAGGAAAAGCTGGAACGAGGTGCAACTGACTATTAACGTAGTGCAATAACGCAAACCAGATGCGGTAAAAGCGTTCGGTTTCCTGGGGCGGTAAACGCATACTGTGTCCTTCTCTCATACATTCTTCTACAGCTGTCCCAGACAGGACTTCTCCGCAGACTCTCACTGCAACGTGACAACCTCTTTAAAATCGTGGAGGTGCTCTCTCAGATGCTCAAAAGATACTGTGGCTTGCTTCCCCTGGTCCCACTTCGCTCTATCGAGCGTCCCCACCACTTGATAGTTATTGCCAATGACCTTCGGATTGCTGACCATACACTCGGTGGTAAGCTGCCCTTCTAGTTGACGCTGATGAACCATCAGCAGATCACAGGCGTCGCAGAAACGGCATCGTTTGTCCAGGATGGCTGTATGATCGGGGTTCACATGCACCACCAGGGAGAACTTGCGCAGGTGCGTTTTACCCTGACACCGTGGACAGGTGGTAAAACGGAGATCCGGGTACGGGTTCAGCAGAAAATCGTAGCGTGGGGGTTGTTTCCCAAGCCGTCTCCCACTGCTTGTCACAGCGTGCCCAACCTTCTCGATCACGGTGGAGGCGATCACTTCCCCCTCGCTATCTTTCTCATACAGCGTAAGCGATTGTTTCGCCTCCGCCTCTCGATGGGGGTTGATCAACTTATGCCCAACAGGCCTCTTTGAGCGCCGGAGCTCCGGCAGCTTCTTCAAGTTGTCCCGTGCAATGGAATAGTCAGGATCAACGGCAAGGGCTTGTTTGAGCGCTGCTTCTGCCTCTTCATAGCGCAATTGCATCAGCAAGCAAACTCCCAGGTTCCCCCAATACGAGGGGATGCGGCTCCCCATCTCGGTGAGTTGTCGGAACAGCCCTTCGGCCTCATGCCATTGTTCTTGCTTCACCAGACGCAGTGCCTGAGTGAACCACTCCTCCCTCTCCAGGTATTGTTCGAACGTGATGTCCGTTCCATGCGCCAGCATCGCCTCTTGCAGTTCCCGCCGACCTTCCTCTAACTGCAGCGCGAATTTGCGAGCCATTTCACCCGGCTCGTCTTTTGAAAGCTCAACTGCACGCTCAAAATTCTGCACAGCCTCACCGGGACGGGCCAGATAGTGACAGGCCAGACCACGGTTATACCATGACTCTGCAAAGGTGGGTTCGAGAGCAATCGCCTCACTGAAAATATCATAGCTTTGCTGGTACTGTTGCAACATCCCATGAGCCAGTCCCAACAGCATGAGAACCTCCAGACGTTCATGGCTCCGTTTGGGCAGGGGAGCAAGGAGCGGCTCGCAGGTACGAATGCAGCCCACAAAGTCGCCCATAAACATCTGCTGTCTGGCATACTCAACACGCTCGTACATCCGCAAAGGTATCGATACTCGTTGTGGTAATGGTATTCCTGGCCTTGATGATTGTGCCTGCCTCTTTGCTCGCTTTGATTTTTTCGACATGCCTCTCCTCCACAGTCCATGCATTTCCTGTTATGGTTGGATGAGTTATTTGCCAGATGGCACCCTTACTGTACATGTTCCAGCCTTTGTTAGCAAGCCCTTCGGACTTTTGAGCAGGGAAGCAGCGATGAATATCAAGACGTGAGCCGTCGCGACCAGGGAAGGAGCACAAAGCTTGGAGTTTATCGAAGGCAGTCCCTCGGTCTCCTATAAATAGCCTGCCGAAGGAATGCCACCACGAGTATTGCAAGCGGTTTGAAATGTACTAGAGAAGTTGGCGAACAGCCTGATAAGGTTGCGCAAACTGTTGCGATGAGAGGTTCGGAAGAAACCTATCATAAGGAGGTCTACCAATTTTGCTCAGGACATCCTGACACAACCGATCTAGTTCCGTTACATCAACAACCCCCTGACGAATTAAAAGCTGCACATCTACTACATCCTGACGATTTGCTCGCTGCATTTTGGATAATGCGATACTATACCAGTCAAAGTAGAACACATCAACCTGATTGTACCGCTTGATGAACTCTGATCGTGCTTCCCATTGCGTTGGCAAAGGGATGAAATCACCTGGAGATGCAAATTCGATATCAATATTCATCTTCTGCTTCAACTGTGCAATCTGCGTGGTGAGATTGGCTGGATCGATGGTAATCTGAATATAGATATCAAGCGTTTGACCAAGGCGAATGCCTCTATGAACCAGCGCAGCTCCCCCTGTGAAATATAACCGTCCTGGCTGCTGTGTGCGACCCACCTGAATGAGAAATTGCTCGATTTCCTGTCGCCCAACGCGCTGTCGCATGCTCATGGAAGTCATTCCTCAGGCGCTAAGTTGTACCAGTGCTTCCTTCAGTTCGCCTGGCAGTTCACGACGATAGGCTTCCTCTTGAGCAAGCAGATGATTGATCTGATTCTGCCAGTCGCCGAGAAAGTTCAGGGGAACGCCGTATCTCTGGCGCTGATACTCTTGCAATGCCAGCAGTCCATGCAATCCGTACCCAGAATCAGGGGAGGGTAAACCACGTTCCTCCCAAAGGGCCACAAACGGGGGTTCAGGAAAGCACGGGAGACGGCCAAAGGCAAATGCCAAGCGAAAGAACCACCATTGTTGGAGGTAGAGAGTAGCCAGTGTGAGTACCGCGATATGTTCCGCGACGGCAGGCTCACTGCACTGGAGCGCGGCCACAACGGATGGCGCAAGATCTGGATGCAAGAGAAACAGGGAAATACAGGCATTCTCTACGAGAGGATAGCCACAGGCTGCCAGGCGCTGAATAAAGCGAATGGGATCAGTGCTCCCACTATGCTTGCTCAAAGATGCACCATTGCCTAGCAGTGGCTATCCCTTGCCGCTCCACCCAGGCTTGCAGTTCCTCGACCAGATAGGTTTTACCCATGCCGGCTTCTCCGATGAGCAGGACCATGTGCGAGCGACCAGCCAGTGTACGTTGCCAGGACACCCGAAGCCGGGCCCACTCCGACTCGCGCCCGACCAGAGGGGCTCTCCCTTTCAACCTGGTAGACGGTGTAGTTCTTGGAGGAGCTACTCGTTTTTCTGCCTGGAGCAAACGCGCGTAGCTCTCTCGGATTACCACGCCAGGCGCAACACTCAGTTCGCGTTCCAGTACAGTGGTACACGCGTGATAGGTACGCAGCGCAGCAGCTCGGTCCCCATGCGCTACGTAGAGGCGCATCAAATGGCTATAAGCTGTCTCTTGAAGCGGGTCGGAACGCAGCAACCGTTGAGCAGTCTCGATAGCCGCGGAAAGGTCCTGTTCCTCCTCTTGCAAAATGAGAAAGTGATCAATCACGGGCAGGGCCTTACGCAACTTATACAGTAGGTTGCGCAGGTTAGATTGCAAAGTCAGCCTGAAAGTTTGAGAAAGCTGATTTGACCGCGTTTCTTATACAAGATAATCTTATACCAATCTTCAGCTTGTTCACTCAGATACGGGAAAGAGGTGTCTTCTCTGTGTAAGCCGCAGCGAAGTCACGATGCATATACTTATTTTTATGGATAAATAGAGCTGGTCTTCCTATGGGACAGCTTATTGAGGCCTATTTGCCCTCTTGCCCTCTACCATACTGGTGCGTGTCGCCATGCCAAAAGACACAAGGAGTTTCTCGGTGAAACAGACAGCACGTATGCTTCTTCTCACACCTTTTGTTACCCTGGCCCTCCTGTTGCTTGCATTTGCGTCACCATTGAGCGTAAATGCATCAGTCGCACCGCTTCATACTGCGCACTTCCAGACGCATGTAGTGGTGCAGCATGCGCAGGCAAGTCAGCCGCTTGCGCGGAACAACCTGACGTATCACGGCGGACCAGTCCAGGCAGGAACGGCCAATATCTTTGCGATTTTCTGGGAGCCCACGGGTAACGTATCTGCGCGGTACAATAGCCTGCTTCAGCAGTTCTTCGGCGATATAGGCAGTACCGGACTGTACCACAACAACACCCAGTACACCCAGACGGGCGGAGGAGCTCCCTCCAATGCGCATCTAGCCGGAACGTTTGTAGATACCATTGCGTATCCTGAAAGCCCCTTGCTGGACAGCGATATCCAGAACGAGGTGAGCCGCGCGCAGAGTATCAACGGCTGGGCCTCGGCGGTCAATAACGTATTCTTCGTCTTCCTGCAAAGGAATCAGGACCTGTGCTTCGACAGCACGCTCTCACAGTGCGCAAGCAATGTATTTTGTGCCTATCACAGCACATTTGGCACGAACACGCAGTATGCCGCGATGCCCTATGCTGCGAGCTTTAGCTGCCGTGCGCCAGGTCAGACCGAACCGAACAACGACGACGCTGACCTGACGATCAATGTCAGTTCGCACGAGGAGATCGAAACGGCCACTGACCCATTGCTCAACGCCTGGTTTGACAGGAATGGCAATGAGATCGGCGACAAGTGTAATTTCAACTTTGGTCCGCTCAACGCAAACAATGGCGATCTCACCGTCAATGGCCATACCTATGAGGTCCAGAGAGAATGGGATAATGCCAGAGGCAGTTGTGTCATGACAGGCCCGTAAACAACCCCTGAAAAGTCATAGCGCGAGACCCACAAATGAGCACCTGACGGAGCCAGCCTCAAGCTCCCCTCAGGTGCTCATATTTATGCACAGCAACATTCTGTCCACAGTGTGTCTAGTGACTGTCATTGTATGTTAACGAAAGATTAGCTACACTACAGACAAAACCAGCCCGCTCGATACCTTACATGTTTTTATCATTCACTGTAAACGTTACCGTGAACGATTACATTTCCTTCTTAGTGTGACCCCAGGGCCTGGGGGGGTTCCAAAACTCCTCTCGGCGCCGCGAATAGCAGCATCCCCGCAGGGGACTTACGAAAACTTGCACAGTGAGCTTACAAAGTAAGGTTTAAAGGAAAGAGAATTGCAATGACAAGGAAGTTGTTCGTCAGTTCGTATCTGTCCCCCAGGAGCAACACAGTGATTGCTTGCGCGGCAATGTGTTGCATTTTGATCTTCTCCATCGTGCTATTTAGCCCATTGGGGCACGCGGTCGCAGCCACCAGCGCCCAGATCACTATCAATGCCGGCCAGTCGCTTGGCACTTTCACCACTGCAAGCGAGGGCATCAATACCGCCGTCTGGAATGGGAATATGCTCGATGCTACAGCGGCCACCTTGCTCAAGAGCGCCAACGTCAAAACCATACGCTATCCCGGCGGCTCGACCTCGGATGTCTACCATTGGCAGTCGAATACAACGGTACCGGGCCAGAGCTTTGCCAATCCCAGCAATACCTTTGATGCCTTCATGGGCGCTGTTCAGGCGGTCGGGTCCGATGCGCAGCCAATCGTTACCGTGAACTATGGCTCAGGCACAGCGCAGGAAGCCGCCAACTGGGTGCAGTACGCTAACAAAGGGGGTCCTGGCTATAATGGTCCGGTTCCCACCTATACAGGAGGCAGCAGTACAGGCCATACCTACGGTATCAAATACTGGGAGGTTGGCAACGAAGTTTACGGCAATGGCAGTTATACCGCCAACTGGGAATATGACATCCATTCGAAGAAGGGAGCCACCGCCTACGCTCAGAATGCTGTACAGATCATCCAGGCCATGAAAGCTGTTGACCCGACCATCAAGGTTGGTGTGGTGCTGACGACTCCTGGCGATTGGCCTGATGGGGTCGTTGATACTAATGATGGCGATACGATGGACTGGAATCATACCGTGCTCTCTATCGCCGGCCCCTTTATAGACTTCGGCGACATTCACTGGTACACCGATTACGCCTCTGGCGGCAACTACAGCGACGCTGGCTTGCTCGGCAGTCCGGCGGAAATTGCCGGCAAGGTCGCGACGCTGCGCTCGCTCTATGGGCAATATCTTGGCTCCAGAGCCAGCCAGGTCGGCATTGCCGTGACCGAAATGAACTCGAACGGCGGCGGCTTCCCTCCTGGTAAGCAAACGGTCAGCCTGGTCAATGGCCTCTTTCTGGCCGACGCGTATATGACCTGGCTGGAAAACGGCGTCTTCAACGTGGACTGGTGGGCGGAGCACAATGGCATCGTGACCAGCGGGGACAATAGCTCCAGCCTCTATGGCACGGCCAACTACGGGGATATGGGCGTCTTATCCAATGGCAGTTCGTCTGGAGGCATCACTGAGCCGCCAGCAGATACCCCATTCCCACCATATTATGGCTTGCAGATGCTCTCTCACCTGTTTGGCCCGGGGGATAC
Organism: Ktedonosporobacter sp.; assembly: GCA_035293765.1. GTDB lineage: Bacteria > Chloroflexota > Ktedonobacteria > Ktedonobacterales > Ktedonobacteraceae > DASRHT01. The sequence goes on along the minus strand of DATGMF010000079.1, from coordinate 34,001 downwards.
GATGGTCTCCTCCTCGTCTAATCAAAGCCTGGTAGCGGTCCACGCGGTCAAGCAGGCCAATGGCAATCTGGCACTGCTCTTGATCAACAAAGATCCTGGTACCACGTACACGGTGGCTCTCTCGCTCAATGGCTACAGCGCGGCTGCCAACGCGACGCTTTACACCTACGGTCAGAGCAGCAACTCAATCAGCTCAGCCCAGGGCTCGCTCAGCGGCATCAGTATCGCACCGTATTCGCTCACGACGATTGTTTTACAGCCAGGCACGGGAGGAACGCCCACACCCACGCCCACCAATACGCCCACAGCGACACCTACCAATACGCCGAGTCCGACGCCCAGCCCGACGCCTTCAGGAGTGAGCTGCAAGGTAGTGTATACAGTGACGAATCAGTGGAACACCGGCTTTGGCGCGAGCTTCGCGATCACCAATACGGGCACAACGGCAATTAACGGTTGGAATTTGCAATTTAGTTTCGCCAATGGGCAAACAATTACGCAATTGTGGAACGGCAATTTTACGCAAAATGGCGCGGCGGTGACGATCAGCAACCTGTCCTATAACGGCTCGATCCCGGCGGGAGCCACTTTGAGCTCCCCCCCTGGCTTCAACGCCTCCTGGAGCGGCAGCAATCTCAACCCGACCTCGTTTACGCTCAACGGTGCTGCATGCAGCACCTCATGAGCAATCCCTGGCTTGTGGCAAGGCGACTGAATGCTCAGTCGCCTTTGTAACGGGCTTCCCTAGCTATGTACGTACAGCGGTTTTTTATGACGTCACATTCACCTCGCCTGATTAATTTTCAGTACCCTCAAGCAGGTCGTGATAGCCACTGGCTTCCGCCGCCCCTTTTGAGGGGAAGTATACCATCGAATCCGAAGATGTCAAGCGGAAATGCATTAAGGAGGAATACATGCAAAGCAAAAAACGCTTTCGACTATTGATGCTCGCCGTTGTAGCTCTGCTTCTCTGCTCGGCGGCAATGATCTTCACATCACGACCGCCAGGCTCGGTCAAAGCAGCCAGCGTGCCGACGGGGCTGCACGTCGTTGGCAATAAACTTGAGGATGGCAGTGGTCATGTCATTGTGCCTCACGGCGTTGATCGCATGGGCACAGAATACCAGTGTACCAAGAGCGCGACCAACGCTCCCACCGACTTTGATGGGCCAATTGATCAGGCTACTGTCAGTGCTATGGTCGCCTGGGGCACCAATATCGTCCGTGTCCCCCTGAACGAAGACTGCTGGCTTGGTATCAATGGATTTCCCGCCAACAACAAAACCGCGGCCCAGTATCAGTCAGATATTGTCAACTGGGTGAATTTACTAAACGCCAACGGCCAGATCGTGATCCTGGATTTGCACTGGAATAATTCCGGTACCAATCAGTCCACCGGTCAGCAGATGATGCCAGACCTGGATCACGCTCCCGCCTTCTGGACCTCGGTTGCCAATACATTTAAGAGCAACTCTTCGGTGATCTTCGATCTGTACAATGAGCCGCACGACGTGAGCTGGTCCTGCTGGCTCAACGGCAGCACGGCTCCCCAGTCCGGCGCATGCTCAGGCGTTGGTTTCGCTGTGGCGGGGATGCAAACGCTGGTCAATACGGTCCGTGCGACCGGTGCGACCAACGTACTGATGCTGGGAGGACTGGCCTTCTCCAATGATCTCTCGCAATGGCTGGCAAACAAGCCTAGCGATCCGCAGAACAATCTGGCGGCCTCGACGCATATCTACAACTTTAATGCCTGTTCTAATACAAGTTGTTGGGACTCACAAATCGCGCCGGTAATCGCACAGGTGCCCGTTCTGGCTGGCGAGATCGGCGAGAATGACTGTGCCTCAGGCTTTATTAATACGCTCACGACCTGGCTCGATCAGCACAGCACCGGCTACATGGCCTGGACCTGGACGGTGACGGGGAATTGCGGCGGCACGCCGTCGCTGCTTGCCGACTATACCGGCACTCCCACGAACTATGGGGCAGGGTATAAAGCCCACCTTCTTTCTCTAGGTGGTGGCGGCACGCCTACGCCCACACCGACAAACACGCCCACGAATACGCCAACAGCAACTCCCACCTCTACCCCAAGCCCGACACCGACCCCAACCGGCGGCGCGAGCTGCAAAGTGGTGTATACGATCACCAATCAGTGGAATACCGGCTTTGGGGCGAGCTTCACGATCACCAACACGGGCACGACGGCGATCAACGGCTGGACTTTGCGCTTTAGCTTCGCCAATGGGCAGACGATCACGCAACTGTGGAATGGGAATTTTACGCAAAGTGGCGCAACGGTAACGATCACCAACCTGTCCTATAACGGCTCTATTCCGGCGGGAGCGACGCTGAGCTCGCCTCCAGGCTTTAATGCCAACTGGAGTGGCAGCAACACGGTGCCCACCGCCTTCACGCTCAATGGAGCGGCCTGTAGTACATCGTAATCTTTGTACCGGAACGGTCTGGTTTGTATATGCAGAGCTATGGGCGCCTATGCTCATAGCTCTGTAGCTTGCTCTTTCTGAGTAGATTCTTATCCTCTTTTTTCCTCGGCAGCTTCATCATTTTTCTCTCCGTTTTTGATTTCTCTTTTTGAGTGTGTGACATTTTTCGCTTCTGGACGAGATACCTGATGAGATCTCAAAAACCTCTAGAGGATAGATATGCAACACAAGGAAGCTGAACTTTTGGAGCACTCACTCTATGCGGAACTCTACCGCCATTATGCTTCGAGCCTTTTCGCCTATGTCTATCAGCAAACTGCATCACGCGAAGACGCTGAAGATATTGTGCTAGAGGTCTTTCTCTCTGTTTTACAGAACAAACGGTTTCCGACCTTCGATGCGAAAAAGCAAGAGGCCTGGCTCTGGACCATTACTCGCAACAAAGTTGTGGATTACTACCGGCGTTCCATTCGTCACCCATACGTTCCCATAGAATGGCTCTCCGAGTCATTTTGTGAAGACGAGCACCAGGCTCCAGAGCAGATCAGTCTTCAACGCGAAGAGTTCATCTGGCTTTCTAGCACGATACGAGCCCTGCCAGAACTTCAGCAAGAGGTGTTGCGCTTGCGGTTTGGCCATGGCCTGAAATGTGAGGAAATAGCCCCTGCTGTCGAAAAAAGCGCGGGAGCAGTACGGATGATCCTGTTCCGTACACTCCAGAGCCTGCGGAGGTTCTACAAAGACTGGGAAAAAGGTGAGAAACGATGAAAGAACATGAGAACGGCTTTACCCCAGAGGCAATAGATGCACAGACTAAACGCTGGTCACAAGATCTTTCACGGGACGAGCGCCGCTTGATCCAGGCTTTGTATGCGAGTTCCCAGACCTATGCCCGAGAAAACGAGCAGTCTTTGGAGCGAATATGGAATCGCTTTGTTCAGAGTCAGGGGCATCCTGCTCTGCTTCAGGAGGCACGGCACAAGTCACCTGAAGGCGAGCAGTTTTTGAGAAAAGGAAAAACAATGCAAGAAGATACTTCGCAGGGAACGAGATTCTCGACTTCCGATTCATGGTCTACGAGGCGCTCTCGTCACGCTCTCCGCAATATATTAAGCACTGCTGTGGCTGTAGCAGCCGTTTTGATCATCATCGTGAGCTGGGTACTGCTCTCTTCCTCGTTGCGGCAATCGACTACTCATAACAAGCCGACAACGCAGACGGGTACAGTGCAAAAAGCATTGAGCTCCGGGATGCTATTATGTAGTTTCTCAGATAACGGGACCGGCTATCCGTTTCTGCACCAGCCCACGCTGGACTGGTCTCCTACCGGCCAGCTTGCCGTGACCTATTATAATCTCAAAACGGTATCCGCACAAAACTGTGCAACCAAATCCGCAAACTTATTACCGTATGCGCAGCAGGCTGCCTGGTCACCAGATGGGAAACGCCTGTTAGTGCTGACCGGGGCATACGAAGCAGAAGTGCTCGATGCCACCACTGGACGTGTCATCGCCAGCTTTCAAGGGAATGGGCATAACAATGCTATTGAGCAGTCAGCATGGTTATCCAATGAAACAATAATTTCTGCCGTCCAGACATTCACGCCGAAGGCCGGTAACTTCGCAGCATCGGGCACCGCTAGCCCTATACTCATGCAGATATGGAATGCCAGCACCGGAGCGCTCATTCGCACGACGATCACATTGAGTCCTGGTAAAAAGCTTCTGGGTCAGAATGTTGGCATGTTACCCATCTCCCCCGATGGGAAGTATGTCGCTGTACAGACGGTAAATGGCGGCGTGGAGATCTGGAATATTGCGAGTGGTAACCTGGTCAACAGCATTGCTTACCACCAGCCTGCTAATCTGGTGAGCGTGAGCGCACTGGCCTGGTCACCGGATGGAGCTTTTCTTGCACTGGGCTTACCTGATACTCCCGAGGTGCAAATCTGGTCGGTTGCAAGCGGTCAACTCACCGCATCCTTTAAAGATAGCGATACCTGGGCAAAGGTTATTGGCTCGCTGGCCTGGTCACCAAATGGGAAATATCTGGCTGAGAGCGGCAGCGCTATCCACATCTGGGATGTGAAAGCACAAAAGATTGTTGCGACCTTTGGCAAGACCAGTAAGCCTGCTTTTATTCCGACACTGGCCTGGTCACCGGACAGCACAATGCTTGCCACTACGACCAACATTTCTGCTGAACTGGGTCAGAAGGAGCTCTTGCAGAACACAGTCAGCATCTGGCAGCTTTCCTGAGTTTTTGAGTCACAATCCCCACGAAGCTTCGTGGGGATTGTGACTCGCAAATGCACCTATCTTCGAGAAGCCTGACTCCTCTAAACTTCCTACTGTGTCGCCACAACTATAACCATCCCCCCGGGATTTTCGACATTGGTTGGCCCAATGGAGAAGACCGCGTAGGTGATGCCCTTTGGGGAGTTGACATATTGTGCGGCGGCGGCTGAGTTGTCGGTATATGCGGTAGCTTTTACCGTAGCCAGGAGCTGAAACTGCTGATCGCGGTCAGAGATCAGACGATAGACATTATACGCGGCAGCATTCTGGCCCGCCGACCAGGCGAGAGCAATGCCACCGCTACTCGTGAGCCGATAGCTCCCGTTCCCCGGTGCGGCGGGTATCTGGTTTGCTGATACCCAGCGCACAGCCGCGGTCAGGGCAACCGTTACCTCGCTGGCATTGGCATTAATGAGTATTGAAGGCGAATATTGTTGATCATAGGTCACGGTTATTTGCTGCTTGAGCAGCACCCCATCGAATGTGATGGCTACAGACCCCGCTTCAGAGTCTACCGTCTGTTGATAGTTGATAGCTATGCTGCCGTCGGCATTGTGTGTTACCTGGGCTGTGACCGGTGATGTTCCCGGGCTGTAGACTTTGACGCCATTATGGCTGTCTACCACAAAAAGGAGGCGTTTCAGTTCCGCAGTAATCTGTGTTTTTATCGTATTCGCGTCCAGTGGAGTGATCGCCCCGTTATTGTCCATAGTAGCTCCGCTCGCACTGGAAAAGGCGAGAGGGGGGGTGAGGAGAAAATTTGTCGGCCCTTGCAGGATTGATGGCTGTGCAGTTGAGGTGGGTGACAGAGGTGCGGAGGTTGGCACAGGCTGCGTCGCGGAGACCTGTCCGGCTTGCATAGTTGGCTTATCGGACAGAGGAGTATTCTGAGAATCTGCACCACAGCTTACAAGCAGGGGGAAAAGCAAGATCGCCAGTAACAACAGGACGCGTAAACGAGTAGCATAGTGGCTGCCATTTGCATTTCGTGCAAGCAAGTTGTATCTCCTTTCAGGTCTGGCAGGGCAAGCAAGTGCAAGGCCCCCACATCCCCGTCTGCCCGTCCCCTTGCCCCTACGGCCTGCGTTTCCCCTCGTGCAGCCAGCAGGGCAAGCAAGTGCAAGGCCCCCACATCCCCGTCTGCCCGTCCCCTTGCCCCTACGGCCTGCGGTGGAACCTTGTACAAACCGTTTGGATGGGTCGCAGGGATGGGCATGGGTCGGGGAAGCGAGCAGGGCAAGCGCAAGGCATTGCCCCTACCCATACGTTCGTCGTCTCCCCACACGTACGTAAACCCTGAACCGGTAGGGGCAAGGGGAGGTGCATGGGCCTGGGAGGGGGCCTTGCGCTTGCCCTCTGCTCTCAGGAAGTACTACAAGATGCTCCGTTCAGGGTGAACGCGGTTGGAGGCGCATTGGTGCCGCTCCAGGAGGCGTTGAAGCCAGGAGGGGAACTGAGCGTCGCCCCCGCCGGGATTGCGCCGTTATAGGAGAGATTGGTAATGGTCACCTTCGCTCCTGTCTGCGTGAAGTTACCGCCCCATAACTGCGTGATGGTCTGCCCGTTGGCGAAGCTGAATTGCAGGCTCCAGCCATTAATCGCCGTCGTGCCCGTGTTGGTGATCGTGAAGCTCGCCCCAAAGCCGGTGGACCACTGATTCGTCACCGTGTAGACCACCTTGCAGCTCGCGCCTGGGGTGGGCGTCGGACTTGGCGTCGGGTTCGGCGTTGGAGTTGGCATGGGCGTCGGACTCGGCGTCGGGCCTGGTGTTGGATTTGGAGTAGGCACTGGCGTTTGCGTTGGCGTGACCGTTGGGGTCACACCAGGAGTTGGCGTCGGCGTGGGTCCGGTACTGCCAGGCGTCGCGCCCCAGACCTGCGTACTGCCATCAAAAACGGGCATATTCGTCACTTTGACCGGTTGCGCACCTGCCGGCGTGGCTACCCCCTGGTAGGACCAGTCGTTGGTAGGGTCCCAGGCGCCCGAGCTGGTAATGCGGAACTGCACCTGCTTCTGGAAATTGCTTTGCCCACCTGGATAAATGAGGGTACCAGCGCAGCTCACCGTGATGTAGTAGATGTTGCCAGAGAACTGCGTTGGCCCGGAGAGGTGGCTGCCACACTCGGTATAATTCGTGTTCAACGTAAGCATGCTCGGCGTCACTCCCGGCTCCAGCGTGAAGTAGTAGTTCAGAGAGAGATTGCTGGTGACGCGAGCAGGCCAGCCGGTCTTGTTGACGAAGATGGCCTTGATCTCCGTGAAGTTCGTCCCCGAAGCATTGACGGCGGCCATGGCGTAAATTTCATCGTCGTCTTTGGCCTTGTCCGGCAGCGAAGCCGCCGGGCTACCGCCAAACTCTTTGTACAGGCGTGCTAATGCACCTGTAAGAGCCGCGTTATAATCGTCGGCAGGCTCGTTGGTCTGGAACGTCTGGCGATTGTCGGTAAAGGAGTCGTCGGCAGAACTGGGTCCGCCCACCATTGCCCCGTAGAGGATATGACGCTGATAGACCGGGTCCGTGATGTTATTATCCCAGGAACCATGCGAGGTGCGATGGTGCGGCGTCTGAGGATAGCAGGAGCCGAAGCCGACCATGTAGCTGCAATTGCGCGGATTCGCCCCCAGGATGTAGTTGATCTGCTGCACAGCAAAATCATGATAGCGCGAGTACAGCGGGTTGCTCGTGCCCAGATAGTCGGCATAATTCAGGGCTAAGAAGGCCGTATTGGCCGCGTAGCGTAGCGAGCCCCACGGGCTGAGAAAAGCCTCCCCTCCAGGCGAGTAGCTGACTTTCTGCCCGTTTACTCCAACCGTCCACCAATCGAGGAAACGCTGAGCGTCATCCTTGTACTGCTGTAGGCCGGTGATCTCAGCCAGCAAAATATAGCAGCCATAAGATTGATCATCCCAGCTAATCGTCCACTGGTAGGATTTGATATTCGTCTGCGGCTGATTGCTGAGATTGACGTAATAATTCTCAGCTTTGGTCAGATACGCAGTATCACCGGTTGCCAGATAGAGCCAGATGGCTCCCCAGACCAGTTCGTCGTTATAGCCACTGAATGAGGTGTAGAAGCCACTGGCTGCGGTAATACAGGAGTCGTACTTGCCACGGAAATTGTCGGCAAATGAGTAGAGCTGCTTGGCATGAGTGAGGAGGGTACTCGCGTACGTTGGATCTGTCGGTTGGAAAACCATCGAGGCCGAGGCCATTGCGGCAGCCGTCTCCCCTGCCAGATCGGAGCCTGGACAACTCTCGTCGATCTTGTAAGCGGGACGGGCCATCTGCATCACCTCTGCCGGTCCCCAGAAGGAGTGATCCGCATTAGGGTCACCAACCTGTCCGTACAATACATCGGGAGAGGGATGCGCTTTGATGAAGTAATCGGTGGCCCATTTGATATTATTCAAGATATACTGCAGTTGACCATCCTGCACATAGGCGTCGCGGTTCGCAATGACGCCCCAACCGAGCATAGTGACAGACCAGGCCATCGGCAAGCCAAATTTGACGTGGTCCCCGGCGTCATACCAGCCACCGGTCAGATCAAGGCCAACGTCTGAGCCGTCGTTCATGGCTGAGTTGCCGATCCAGGGCACACGGTTCCAGGATGGTTTAGGGCCAGAACTCTGCTCTTCATAAAAGTATATGGCCTTCTGCAATGCCTCCCCGTAGTTAAACGTTGGGCTGGCATGGACAATCGCTGAGCGTAGCGGGCTTATGAGAACAGTCGCCAGCAGAATCATGCAGAGCAGAGGTAGCAGCAGGATGGTAGATGGTTGCTTCAACCTGTGTGTACCGAGCTTCTTGACCGGCATCATATTCCCCTGTCCTTTCAGGGTATAGAGGGTACCCATCCCCTTTTCATAGATGTTCCCAAATAAAACAAGAGCGTATGATGTACTGTACCTAGCATGATAATCCAGATACAAGAACACACACTAGACAGTTACTAAGCACATGGTCAGCAGCATTACCCGGCAGGGGTGGTTCAGCCCTGCCAGGTGACGGATTTCGTACATGTATCCGCAGACGAGGTAAAAGTAAAAATAAGCTGGCCTTTCTCACCAGGAGAACTTCTGATATAAACAATTACCTGTGATGGCTGCCCTGGCATACTGGTTCCCTTGCTAGCATTGAATTGCGCCGCCAATGAGCTGCTAGCCTCCCAGGTAAATAGCCCCTGGCCGCTGCCATATAACCAGAGCGTCAGTGTACAGCGATAGCCGAGCGCCTCCAGGATACAATCCTGCGGCGTTAAATTGGCCGGCGAAATCTCAGCCGTCAGAGCAGAGGGGGTCGGCGGCGTCAGAGCAGGAGAGATCATAGGCGTAGGTGTGGCAACGATGACGGGCGTTGGAGTGGCAATGCTGGCAACTCCTGTGAGCGGCCTCATCGGTGTCTCTTGCTTCATAGAAGACAAAGCATGAGCCGTTGACGAGGTCAGAGCTGGTAGGCGGAACTGATTGAAAGAAAAGCCGGGGAGCAGAAGTGATGCGATAACGATCAGGATGAGAGCAAAGCTAACGCCCCCTGCGCGCAAAATCTGGCTGGGAGCGCGTTTGCGCTGTTCTGGCAGCACAGGCAGAGGTGGGGCTCCACTGGGTGGAGGAGGCGTGGGCGGGACCAGCCCCCGCTGGTCAAGCCACTCACGAATAGCTGTCGCATTCAAATGATTGACGCTTTCAAACGCGCTCAGACTGGCCTCGCCCAGCAGTTGCGCTTCTTTGTGTTGCCCCTGCAACGCTCGCACATATGCCTCTCCCCACAGCAAATGAGCCTGTTGATCGTATGTAGCACTTTGTAGAATGTAGGTGAAAGTGTCTGTACGTTTCGGCCAGGAAGGTGGTACGGGAGAAGTGATTTTTCCTGCATGCAGTTCCTTTGCCTGCCATTCTATACCTGCTTGAAAGAGGAGGGAAGCAGACGAGCGTAGGGAGGAGTCGTTCCCATTGCTCTCTTGTGATTGGTTTGCGCCTTCCAGCAGCCCTAATTCGGCAGCGTTTTTGCCGAAGAGCGCGCAGAGTTTCTCGCGAAAATAAGGGGTGGGGGAAAACAGACCTCGTTCCCAGCGGCTGACTGTGGTAGCATCGGTGCCAAGCTGTTCCGCCACTTTAGCCTGCGACCAACCTCGTAGTTCGCGTGCCTGTTTCAAACGACGATTCGGTGTCATACGCGTGTCCTCCAATGACCTCGTCGTAACAACTGATTGTGTAACGTCTTGATCGCTAACTCCTAAGCACAACAATGTACTCCTGACTCCCGTTCTGCCCGCTTCTATCTGTCCATAGTGTGTCTAGTGGATGTCGTTGTATGCAGAAAAATGATTAGCTACACTACAATCAAAACCAGTTCATCACGTATCTTACCATTACTTACCCGTTAATGTAAACGTTCACGTAAACGATTACGATTATTCTTTTCCTCACTCACGCTCGAAATATCACAGTGAGAAGGAGGTGCAGAGCAGGCTGAGACGCCACCCACAACTTATGCAGCGGATAACGGTTGCTCTCCTCAACGCTGGCTCTGTCATGGGGCATCGACACCGCAGTCTGGAGAGTAGTTGGATGGTCTATACCACCTGGGTTTAGCATTGTGTAAAAAGGAGGTTAGAGTGACTCCAAAGAGGATCTTTCAATATGTTTTACTGGGGATCATCGTCACGACGCTGATGATCTCTGGATTTTTAGGAGGCCAACGTATTCCGCTAGCACATAGTGCTACTCGAACTGCAAATGCCACATCCATCTATACCCAGCATTTCCTGACTCTCTATGGTGAGATCAAGAATCCGGCCAATGGGTATTTTAGCCCTCTGGGTATCCCCTACCATTCAGTGGAGACCCTGATAGTAGAAGCGCCAGACTACGGCCACGAAACCACGTCAGAAACGTTCAGCTTCTGGATCTGGCTGGAGGCGACCTACGGTCAGGTGACGGGGAACTGGCAGCCCTTTATCAACGCCTGGGCGACGATGGATAAGTATATGATTCCATCACACGCCGATCAGCCGACCAACAGCGGCTATAATCCCAGCAGTCCCGCGCAGTACGCGCCAGAGTCACCCAATATCACCGATTATCCAACCCAGCTCTCCACATCTGTGTCGGTGGGGCAAGATCCACTGGCTAACGAACTCCAGCAGACCTACGGCACTTCCGATATCTTTGGCATGCCCTGGCTGCTCGACACGGATAACTGGTACGGTTACGGTCACTGTGGGGATGGCACGACCAAGCCATCTTTCATCAACTCGTACCAGCGTGGCGCATCGGAGTCGGTCTGGAAGACGGTAGTTCAACCAGAATGTGAGACATTCACCTGGGGCAGGAACGATGGAACCGGCTTTTTGACGCTATTCAACACCTCGGCTTCAGGAGGTGGCTACTCGCAGCAGTGGCGCTATACCGATGCTCCTGATGCTGATGCGCGCACGGTCCAGGCAGCCTTTTGGGCCTATACCTGGGCGACTGCTCAAGGACAGGGGAGCGCGATAGCATCTCAAGTTGCCGAAGCATCGAAGATGGGTGACTATCTGCGCTATGGCACCTACGATAAATACTTCAAGACGATGGGTTGTACAAGCACGAGTTGCCCGGCAGGTAGCGGCAAAAACAGTTCAACCTATTTGCTGGACTGGTACTATGCCTGGGGCGGAGCGCTCCCTTCCGCCGGTAGCTGGGCCTGGCGTATCGGTGCCAGCGCTGCCCACCAGGGCTACCAGAACCCTCTGGCCGCCTGGGCGCTGAGCACTGTGCCCGCTCTCAAACCCAAGTCTCCAACCGCTCCCGGTGACTGGGCCACCAGCCTGCAACGCATGTTACAGTTCTATCAGTGGCTGCAATCGGCTGAAGGTGCCATCGCCGGTGGCGCGACCAATAGTTGGAATGGACAGTATGGAACGCCTCCTGCCGGTGATCCCACATTCTACGGCATGGCCTACGATTTCGAACCGGTCTACCATGATCCGCCCAGCAACAACTGGTTTGGTTTCCAGGCATGGTCAATGGAACGGGTTGCCGAGTATTACTTCGAGACCGGCGATGCCACGGCCAAGTCGATCCTGGATAAATGGGTCGCCTGGGCCAAGTCAGAGACGACAGTCAACTCCAATGGCACTTACACGATCCCCTCAACCCTTAACTGGAGCGGTCAGCCGGGAGGGAACTGGACTGCCGGGACGACCTCGGTGAACAATGCGGGCCTGCATGTGACCGTGGTAGACACCACTACTGATGTGGGCGTCACGGCTGCGCTGGCTAAGACCCTGCTGTACTATGCCGCCAAATCTGGCGACACCACGTCGCGCACCCTGGCTCAGACACTGCTGACCGATATGTGGGCCAACTTTGCTGACAGCATCGGCGTCTCCAACCCCGAAACTCGCAAGGACTATAACCAGTTCAACGACTCGGTCTCTATTCCTGCGAACTGGGTAGGCACCAATGCACAGGGCGCGACGCTCAATTCGTCCACGACGTTTCTTACCGAGCGGCCCAAGTATACGTCAGATCCCGCCTTTCCAAAGGTGCAAGCCTACCTGAATGGGGGTCCGGCGCCAACCTTTAACTACCATCGTTTCTGGGCTCAGGCCGATATCGCTATGGCAATGGCTGATGTTGATATCCTGTTCCCACCATCAGGAGGGACGCCTACACCCACGCCCACGCAGACATCAACACCGACACCTACGCCCACACAAACATCAACACCTACGCCCACGCCGAGCCCGACGCCAAGTCCCACTCCGAACCCGAGCGCGACTTGTAAGGTGATCTACACGGTGACGAACCAGTGGAACACCGGCTTCGGGGCCAGCTTCACGATTACCAACACCGGAACGACGGCGATCAATGGCTGGAGCTTGCAATTTAGCTTCCCCAACGGCCAGACAATCACGCAACTGTGGAACGGCAACTTTACGCAAAATGGCGCGAAGGTGACGATTACCAACCTGTCCTACAACGGCTCGATCCCGGCAGGGGCCACGCTGAGCTCTCCTCCTGGCTTTAATGCCAACTGGAGTGGCAGTAATTCACCTCCTACTGCATTCACTTTGAATGGTTCGTCCTGTAGTACTTCCTGATCTTTCTTTGCCGAGCGACTGAGCGTTGTAGCTCCCCGACTCATCGTGGGAGTGTCGCTCGGCAAGGAAGTATCTTTCTATTCCGAGCGACAACGCTGTTAGCACAGCTAGCTCCGCTCTGTCGCTCGGCGAGGAAGTATCTTTCTAGCATCGTTTTTCTTAGTTGCACCCAAAGGAGGGTAGAATGCGCGATATCAAGCGTCGCATCTCACAGAGTAGACTTCCAGGTTTGCTCGCTAAAAACAAGCTACGAAGTCTGGTCTTGCTCGCGAGCGTGCTGACTTTGCTCATCAGCAGCTTGTTCATAGAGGCTACGGCTACGCATGCAGATTCATCCTGTGTGGTGACCTACACAGTAACAAACCAGTGGAACACTGGCTTCGGGGCAAGTTTCACCATTCAAAATACCAGCGCCTCAGCATGGACGAGCTGGAGCTTGCAGTTCTCGTTCCCCAACGGCCAGACGATCACGCAGTTGTGGAATGGCAACTTTACGCAAAATGGCGCAGCGGTGACGATCACCAGCCTGTCCTATAATGGAGCCGTTGCGGCGGGCGCGACGGTGACCTCTCCTCCTGGCTTTAACGCCAACTGGAGTGGTAGCAATACCGCACCTACAAGCTTTACCATCAATGGTAATGCCTGTAATGGCACGCCACCGCCGCCAACGAATACGCCAACTCCGACTCAGACGAATACACCCACGCCTACCCAGACGCCGACGAATACGCCTACACCTACCCCGCCGCCACCGCCTGGCACGCACGTTGCCAATCCTTACGTTGGCGCTCAGGGATACATCAACCCTGATTGGGCCGCGAACGTTAAAGCGGGCGCAGCTTCGGTAGGAGGCACACTCGGGACGCAGGAGGCCAAAGTCGCTCAGTACTCGACAGCCGTCTGGCTCGACAGCATGGGCGCGATCAGCGGCGGTCCGGGCTACGCCAGAAGCCTGGCAGGGCACCTGGATGCGGCACTGTCCCAGGCCACCGGCAGCCAGCCCGTCGTGATCACTTTCGTCATCTACGACCTGCCTGACCGCGATTGCGCAGCCCTGGCGTCTAACGGCGAGCTAACTGTCGCCAATAACGGTCTGTCGATCTACAAATCACAGTATATCGACCCGATTGCGGCCACGTTCAGTCTGCCGAAATATAGCAATTTGCGCATCGTCGCGATCATCGAGCCGGACTCGCTGCCCAACCTGGTCACCAACCTGAATATCGCCAAGTGCGCTGAGGCAAACTCCAGCGGCGCTTACGTGCAGGGCGTCCAATACGCACTGAACAAGCTGCACGCGATCCCGAACGTATACAACTACGTCGATATTGCCCACGACGGCTGGCTCGGCTGGACCAGCAACTTCCAGCCCGCTGTGACCCTGATCAGCAACACGATCAAGGGCACGACCGCCGGCGTCAATAGTGTGGATGGCTTCATCAGCAACACCGCCAACTATACGCCGACGACCGAGCCGTTCATGACCGCCAATCAGCAGATCAACGGTCAGCCGGTGCGCTCCGCCACCTTCTACCAGTGGAACACCTACATCGACGAGGCCACCTATGACACCGATATGCGCAATGCGTTTATCGCCGCCGGCTTCCCGAGCACCATTGGCATGTTAATCGACACGTCGCGTAACGGTTGGGGAGGCTCCGCTCGCCCGACAGGACCGAGCACCTCAACGGATCTGAACACATTCGTTAACGCCACCAGGATCGACAAGCGCATTGGCCGCGGCAACTGGTGCAACCAGCCTGGTGGCATCGGGGCTCGCCCACAAGCGAATCCGATGCCTAATATTGCCGCGTTCGTCTGGATCAAGCCGCCTGGCGAATCTGATGGCTCAAGCTCGCTGATTCCAACGGGGCCTCAGAATCCCACGGGCAAGGGCTTCGACCGCATGTGCGACCCGACGTTTGGCGGCGATCCGCTGAACAACAACCTGCCGACGGGGGCTATGGCTAACGCTCCGGTCTCTGGTGCCTGGTTCCAGGCCGGGTTTGATACGCTGGTCCAAAACGCTAACCCGTCCTTTTAGGCTGCTATCACCACCGTCCTGGTGAGTACCTTATTGAGTGCGCCTGTAGTCCTGGTTGCGATTTCCTGCCGCAACCAGGACTCTATGTATCCATCACCCACTAAATGGCGCACTTTGCTAGAGTTCCCAAAGCTGAGATATACTTTAGCAATCGGGAAGGGCTCCACTAGGAGCCGAGAGCATTGAGGTTTCTCCTGTGGAAATAACGCTGGATCAAAAGAGAACTCGCTCCTGGCAATCATGTACAGGATGAGTGCGAGCTTTCGGAGTACGCCCGGCGCACCGCCAACACGGTCTACCATCCGGCGGGAACGTGTCGCATGGGCGCAAGTGACCATCCAATGACCGTCGTTGACCCCCAACTGCGCGTCAAAGGCGTTCACCACCTGAGAGTTGCCGACGCCTCGATCTTTCCCACCATGATCAGCGTGAACCCATGCATGACCTGCATGATGATAGGAGAGAAATGCGCCGACCTCCTGTCAACCCGTTGCGAAAGAAACTTCTCCTACACAGGCTGACGAAGTGTCGTGGGACGTGGTATAGTAAAGGGGACACTTGCCTTTTCTTTTAGAGAGTGCCCCTCTTGACAAGATTGTGGTTGATTGGATAGAAATGTTAAAAGCAAGATGCAAACGAGGTAAATCATGAGTCTGGAACAGCCCGGCACCAGTAAAAAAGTCAGAGCTCGCAGCCAGCGCACCCGTCCCAAATTGGTAACAGAGCGGACTGAGGGGCCAGAAACCGCTACGTTAGCACCCGATACTGAAAAACTCGCCGTTGACATAGCTGAAACCAGTTCAGCCGCTGAGCCTGTAGCCGCGCCCAGGCCGCGCCGCCTGCCCGGCTTCTTCTCCACGGTTGGCAAGAATGACCAGGAGAATAAAACAAAAGAGGTGGATGTCGCGCAGGCCCGCCTGGCGCGTGCGACCCGTGGGAAAGTCACACAACCTGAAAAAGCTGCCAGCGCAAAAAAAACCGAGACGAAAACAACGCGTGCGGCAACCAGCACCAGCAGAACACCGGCGCGGCCAACCGGCACATTCAAAACACGCTATATTCTCGGTATGGCTATTTACCTGATCGGCGCAAGCTACCTCGGCGGCCTGGAACAGGCATTCCTGACCAATGCGGGCCTGGAGCGCCTATTAACGACGCTCAACCTTTTCGGCGCATCAATTCCTATTAAGGTATCGACGCTACTCTTCCTGGCAACGCTTGTGATCGTTCTCGTCATCCTGGCTAAGCTGGACCTCATTCCCCGCAGCCTTACCGGCATGAGTGGCGCCCCCACCCCGACCCCTGCCGCCAAACCCAGGACCAAGGCCAGAGAACAGGCCCCACCGGCGGTAACATCAGGCGACAAGCTCTATCAGGAATATAAAGCCAGCCAGCGCCGCGAGAAAAAACGCTAGGTAGGGGCAACTCCTCCCACGATGAAGCGGGGAGCCACAACTCGGGGAGCTACTGGTTGCCCTGCCCGCTTCGCGCCCGTCTCTACCCCTTGACATATTTCGGTGCGTTGCGTATACTCTATAATAGAGTCGAAGATGCAGTTCTATCCTTACGTTACTAACGGAAGGGACGGAGTTTATGCTCAGCAAGCCAATTGCCCAACAATATAGTTTTTATTATTGGTTTAGCCCTCCAGCATGATGGTGGGCCTTTTGGGCTGAGCGAAAACTAACCACCAGCGTGCTGGAGCAGCAGAGGAAAAAACCTCTGCTTTTTTGTTTCCCAAATTCAGGAGAGCCGGTTTCCCAAATTTAGAAGAGTGAAAGGATCCAGTGTTATGATTATCACCATTCGTAATCAGGCCACCAACGATGAACGAGCGCAACTCATTACGCTCCTATGTCGTATCACCGATAGTCTGTCCCCCATCACGACCACACAGATTGGCGCGCGCGAGGTGATCGCGCTGGATAGCGGCAAGATCGACGTGCAGGCGCAGGCCCTGATTAGCCAGCAAAGCGCGGTCGAACGTCTGGTTTCCATCAAGACCCCGTATCAGCTAGTAAATCGGGCCTTCCAGGCTGAAAATACCGCCATTGTTGTGGGGGATGGGCATAATTGCACACCTGTAACCATCGGAGGCGAACACCCGGTCATCATGGCGGGACCATGTGCGGTTGAGAGTAAAGAACAGCTTTTCTCCATTGCCCGGGCTGTCCAGGCAGCGGGAGCGCACATATTACGCGGAGGAGCCTTCAAACCCCGCACTTCCCCTTACCAGTTCCAGGGGCTCGGCATCGAAGGGCTTCATTTGTTAGCGGAAGCGCGTGAGATGACGGGGCTGCCGGTCATTACCGAAGTGATGGAACCTGAGATGGTGGAGACGGTCGCACACCATGCTGATATCTTGCAAATCGGCAGCCGCAACATGCAAAACTTCCCTCTCCTGCGTGCCGCCGGCAACAACAGCTTGCAACGTCCGGTCTTGCTCAAACGTGGTCTGGCCTCGACCATCGACGAATGGCTGCTGGCTGCGGAATACATCGTCGCGGCAGGCAATCCCAATGTGATCCTGTGCGAGCGCGGCATTCGCAGCTACGATCCCCAGACGCGCAACGTTCTCGACCTTTCCTGTGTGCCACTGCTTCACGAACTGACCCATCTTCCCGTTATCGTCGATCCCAGCCATGCCACCGGACGCCGCGAGCTCGTTCCCACCATGTCGCGCGCCAGCATTGCCGCGGGGGCTGAAGGATTGATTATCGAAACCCATCTTGAGCCTGATCGCGCCCTATGCGATGGACGCCAATCCATTACACCTGAGCAGTTGCATAAAATCGTCTGCGAAACGCGCCGGCTGGCTCTAACCCTGCGAGACGAGCCGGATCTGACGTACGTAGCCTGATCGTGAGGATCAGGTTTTTTGCTCACCCTATCGACTCACCCGATGGAGTATGTTATACTCTTTGTACAGGGAGAGAATTTAGTACTACCCGGGTGGATAGAGATGAGAGGCTTTGAGGTGAAACCTATGCCAACACGTATTATTATTGCAGATGACGAAGCCATTCAGCGCATGGATTTAAAGGACGTCTTGACCAGACAGGGCTACCTTGTCGTTGGGGAGGCGGGCGACGGGCAAAGCGCCATCAATCTGGCTCGCGAATTACGACCAGACCTGATCATCATGGATATTCGCATGCCCGACATAGACGGCATTAGCGCCGCCGAGACCCTCACCCAGGAAAAAGTCGCCCCGGTGTTGCTGCTCACAGCTTTTGGAGATCAGCCTCTGGTCGAACGAGCCAAAGAAGCGGGCGTAGTGAACTACATCGTGAAGCCCTTACGCGAGAGCGAGGTTGCTCCCGCTATCGAGGTAGCGTTAGCACGCTACAACGAATTCCGCTCCCTTGAAGAGAAGGCCCGAACCCTGAACGAACAGCTAGAGACGCGCAAGGTGGTAGAGCGCGCGAAGGGACTTCTCATGGAAAAGCAAGGGCTTTCGGAGAATGAGGCTTTCCGTAAAATTCAGAAGGCCAGCATGAATAACCGCAAATCCATGCGCGAAGTTGCGGAAGCAATTCTCTTGACCAACGAAATGTAAGCAGAAAAGCATGAATGTAGCAACGAAGCTGCATTCCGCTCTTCTCTTGCCTGCTGCATTTCCAATTGACATCTTCAGTTTGATGTTATACTCCCCCTCAAGGGAGGCAGCGAGAGCCGGTAGAGCTATCTCGACCCACTTGAGGGATTGAAAAAAGATAGAGCAGCCGATGTCACTGGCAACAAATGGAGACAAAACAATTACAATCGTCGGCATTCGCTTTCGTCCGGCGGGACGAATTTACTATTTTGACCCGCAGGAGCAATCGTTTACTACGGGCCAGTACGTTATTGTCGAGACAGTGCGCGGCACCGAGGCCGGACGCGTAGTGATTGCCTCAAAAAAGATGGCAGAGAGCGACTTGAGCGATCCGCTCAAACCCGTGTTACGTCTGGCAACTGAGGACGAGCTACGCACAATGCTCTCTTTCAAAAGCAAAGAAAAAGAGGCATTGCAGCGTTGTCACGAGCGCATCCAGCAACATCACCTGCCCATGAAGCTGGTAGAGGCTGAATATACCTTTGATGGGAGTCGGCTGACCTTCTATTTTACTGCCGACGAGCGTGTGGACTTTCGCGCCCTGGTACGTGACCTGGCGGCAACGTTTCGCACCCGCATCGAACTACGCCAGATTGGTGCGCGCGACCAGGCGAAATTGCAAGGGGGGGTTGGACCGTGCGGCAAAACCCTCTGTTGCAGCTCGTGGATTACCGACTTTGGCGTGGTCTCGATTAAAATGGCGAAGGAACAGGGGCTCCCGCTTAATCCCTCCAAAATTTCTGGCGTCTGCGGACGTCTTTTATGCTGTCTTTCATATGAGAATGATAACTACATCCAGGCCAAGCAGTTGATGCCGCAAATCGGAGCTATCCTCACTACCCCCAGCGGTCCCGGCAAGGTCGTAGCAATCAATGTCCCTAAAAACTCGGTTGACGTGATGCTGGAAAGCGGCGTCACTATTCAGATCCCTGTAGAAGAACAAACGAACAAAAGTAGTTGTGGCAAAGGCGGTTGCTGCGGCAGCGGAAAATGTAGTAGAGCGGGCGGCTGTGGCTCCTGCGGCAGTGGGGGCTGTCAGACGAAAACGGGTAGTTGCGGCTCTTGTGGTATAAAGAATAAAATTTAGTAGAGCATGTATATGATCCTGGTTTAATGCGAGAGGAAGGTGCATGAAAAATATGTCGGCAGACGGAAATGACTCCGGTCCTATCTGGCAAGGTCCCATCAATGCTGGCCGGAATCAGTTTATCGAACAAGTTCAACTACCAGATCAGGGCGAGCCACCGCCTCTCGTCCCTCAACAGCAAGAGGAGGCATTGCACCTGGGAATCTCCCCACAGACTAACAACCAGGAAGATGTCCCGCTGGATACCTCTTCGGCCCCATCAGACCTGGTAAAGCAACTCTGGCAATATTTCACCCTTATCCTTGCCCCCCTGCTCTTTGGCGCGCTGACCTGCCTGTTCGTCCTGCCACTGGTGGCGACCGGTCGCGCAAGTGCGCCGCCCGAGGCGCTCTGGCTGGTCACTTTTCTCATCATCGCTGTCACCATTATGCAGGGAATCGCCGTCTATTATGCCGGCGAAAACAATGGCTTCTGGGCGCTGGCTACGGTTGGCGGATTCTTCATTTTCCTGCTCATCGGTGGCTTTACTATTTTTGGCCTGACCGCAGGCTTCATCCTCCTTGTGCTCATCCTGGTCGCCATTATTTTCCTGGCCCGGCTCTACATCCACCCGGTTCCAGAAGGCTATGTTGATATCGTCTACGCGTTCAGCAAATACAGCCGGACCCTCTACTCCGGCTTCAATATTCTCCTCCCCTGGGAAAAAGCGGTGCAACAGCTCAATGTGGAGGAGACGCAATGGATCAGCCCGCCGCAGCGGGTGCAATTGTCGCGCACTGAAGATGTGATCCTGCGCGGCATCGTCTCGTACCAATTGATGCCGGAAGATGCCCACCTGGCCGTAACCCAGGTTAAAAACTGGGAAGAGGGGCTGCGCGAACTTTTCCTGACCTGCATTCAGAGCATTGCAACCACATTCACGCCCGAGGATTTCATCGTCTGGCCGCAAGGTTTGCAGGTACGCCCGTCCATGAATCGT
The DNA here is from genome assembly GCA_035293765.1 of Ktedonosporobacter sp. GTDB lineage: Bacteria > Chloroflexota > Ktedonobacteria > Ktedonobacterales > Ktedonobacteraceae > DASRHT01. Next base: position 13,456 of record DATGMF010000079.1, on the reverse strand, counting down.
GGCAGCGGCGCCAGCAACATGGGGTCCGATGGCGGAATACGCTGGCAGCGCATCAATGACTATCTGCACCAGCAAATACGCGATAAAGTGGCCCTCTGGGGAGTAATGATCCATAAAGTCCATATCCGTGATGTCTCCCTGGCGCCGCACGGCATGACTATTATCGATACCGACCCGATTGGCAACAATCCTGACGTTAGCGAAAAAGTAGCCCAGCACGCCGCCTTACCAGACAGTAGAAGGACCGAAACCAGCGCGGCTCCAACGATAGAGTCAGCGCAACCCGCTCAGCCGGTACAATTAGCGCAAACAACATCTGCTCCGTCAACGTCGCCAAACACCCCGTCCGTACTGCCCAAAGAAGAAGTACTCAGCAAAGCTTATAAAGAAGTACAGAGCGGGAAAATCACCGATCCGCAGACGATCCGCGAGATCGCCGCGAAATTCGAGGCCATCGCCAGAGATCCCCAGGCAAACCAGAGCGTGCCCTTCGATGCCGAGCGGGCGGCCTATAACCTCTATGAACAGGCGAAAATTTGTGAGGCCGAAGCAAGGAGTAAAGCAGGCGTTCCCTCTCACGAGGCAACCAGATCGAACCCGGAGCGAGGGGGACATACGGCAAACGAAGATCATCTATCGCCAGGGGGATGGATACACGATAAAGGCTAAACGCGTTAGAACAAAACGCGCGTTTAGCCCTTACTCTACGACTGGCGGCACAAACCTACTTTACTGCTGTACCGGCAAATTCACGCACAAAGTTATTGAAGCTTGCCGCCTGCTCTTCCTGCAACTGGAAACTGCAACGGTCGAGAATATGTACTTCTATGCGGGAATTGACCCGTTTAAAGGCTGCGCTGGCCTCCGATGGGGTCAGCATACTCTCACGGCCCCAGATTGCGACTACGGGCATCTGTAAACGCGCAAATGGCTCATGTACGTCCAGAGTCAGATAGTTACTGAAAAACGAAGCCGCAGGGTAGTAGCTGTTCTCCTGATGCGCGCTCGTATAGATGTACTCAACCAGTTCATCGGTAATCATCCCCAGGTTGTGATAGCCTTGCTGGTCGTAGTAGTTGCGAATCGCCCGGCGCGAATTCAGCATGTTATAGATAAACTCACCCACAACGGGCGCGCGCAGCACCGCCTTTGCTAAGGCATTGAGCGGACCCGGGAATGCCTCTTGCAGGATTGTCGGCGGAGGAGCAACCAGCACCAGGCGCTCAAACATCTGCGGACGGCGATACGCGCAGGCGATGATATACGCACAGGGCAGGCCATGCGCCACCACCACAGCGGGCTTACCAATGACCTCCTTGAGAAAATCATGAATCAGATCGGTAAAGGTTTCAGGCGTGTAATCAATGGCTGGATGATCGGACAGGCCGAATCCCAGCAGATCGAGGGCATACACGCGGAATTGCTCTGCCAGCGCATCGATGTTTTTGCGCCACTCATAAGACGAAGCGCCAGGCCCAAAGCTATGAATCAGCACCAGGGGCTTTGCATCAGCCGCGCCCTTCACCTCGTAGAACATATCACCATATTTCCACGGATAGCGCCGCTCTTCCCCCGTCAATACAGTATCAAGTTCGCCCGCCATCGATTCGGTCATCTTATTGAAAATAGTCAGCGCGCCCAGCCCGCCGCCCACAAGCAGACCGGTGGCAAGCAACTTTTTTGTCAAGTTCATACATCACTCCTACATTCTTGTTCTATCAAACACCAACATCAATTAAGAGCGACAAAGACAAGGTTATAGGGTATAACGATGTCGTTGTATTACCCCTTCCAAAGGTAATATAGCATGCCCTCATAGCACATTTCCACTTGACGCCCTCAGAGTGTGACGCGTATACTCTTCCTCAGAGGAATCATGCACAAACAGGTATCTTATCTTACTTTTTCCGAGGAGGTTCGGGCGGCCCTCAATGAGCAGCGCGCGGTGGTGGCGCTGGAATCAACCGTTATCGCGCATGGCCTGCCGTATCCTATCAATATTGAAGTAGCCCAGGCAATGGAACAGGCCGTCCGCGCCGAAGGAGCTGTCCCGGCAACCATCGGCATCCATGATGGTCAGATCAAAATTGGCCTGACGCCAGACGAAATTGCCCATCTGGGCACAGCACACGATATCCTGAAGGTCAGCCGCCGCGACCTGGCTATTACCCTGGCGAGCGGGCGATGGGGGGCGACAACCGTTGCGGGTACGATGCTTTGCGCCAACATGGCCGGTATTCGTTTCTTCGCCACCGGTGGCATCGGCGGCGTTCATCGTGGCGCCGAGACGACGATGGATATTTCCGCCGACCTGACCGAGTTGAGTCGGACGCCGGTGCTCGTGGTCTGCGCCGGAGCCAAATCTATTCTTGATCTCGATCTGACGCTGGAATATCTGGAAACGCAGGGTGTCCCTGTAATTGGCTGGCAAAGCAGCGAATTTCCCGCCTTCTATACCTACAGCAGCGGACGCCCGCTCCCCCATCGCGTCGATGATGTCACCACGCTGGCCGCCATCGCACGCGCCCAATGGGAATGCCACCTGCACGGCCTCGTCGTAGCCTGCCCTATCCCCAGACCGTACGAGATAGAGAGCGCGCCCCTGGAAAAAGCGACTGCGGAAGCTTTGCAACTGGCTCGCGAGCAGGGCATACGCGGATCCGCCATCACACCATTTCTGCTGGCGCACGTAGCAAAAGTGACCGGCGGCGAGAGCCTCAGTGCAAACAAGGCGCTGCTTATTAATAATGCTATGTGGGCGGCTCGTTTTGCTCGCGCGTATTACCAGTAGCTCGCAGATATCAAAAGAGCAAAGGAGGACAAGCCATGAGCATGCAACCGATTCAGTATTCTATGCTGATTGAATGGTCAGAAGAAGATCAGGCATATCTCGTGACATTGCCAGAATGGGCACAACAGGTCTATATGCCTGCTACACACGGGAATACCTACGAGGAGGCGGTCAAGAACGGCAAAGAAGTTCTCGAAATGCTCATCAATGACGCAATAAAAAACAAGGAACCGCTTCCAGCGCCGCGAACACATGCGGTTGCTTAGGTCTTGCCATAAGTTGATTTTAAGACTACAATACGAATACGCACAATAAACCATACAGGCGTATTGTCCAGTCCTTTTTTCAGCTAACATATCCTCCTTGAAAGGAGCCTTGATACCGTGAATAGCCCTATAGAGCTGCGTAAAGTCATAGGAGGCGTCGTTCTCACCATCCTGTGGGTGTGTACCTTCTTATTTATTAAATCAACGCTCGTGATAGACTGGGTGGGCGATGGCTCTATCACAACCAACTTCAAGTTTGTCGTGGTGTTGATTGGCCTGCTGGTCATCGTTTTCTACCACATCCTCTACCGGGCCAGCCCCGAGACAACCAAGTTAAGCCTGACAGCGGCGCTGACCATCTGCTGGCTCTCCCTGATTATTTTCTATCCCTTCAAGGACCCGGCAAACGACGCAGGCGGCGCCGTCGCTTTCTTCGCCCTGATCGGCGGTCTGGGAATTGTCGTCCTCTGGGTACGCTTCTTCTCCGACGAGATTATCGTATCGCAAAGCTAAGCAGCATATACGCTAAGACAGCAGCAAAAGGAACAGGTTGCTTCTATACAAACAACCTGTTCCTTTTGTGTGATTTTTAGGGAAGTATCTTAATGCCTGAAGTGCCGCTTTCCGGTGAAGATCATGGCGATGGCATGCTGGTTCGCCATGCGGATCGTCTCTTCGTCGCGGATAGAGCCGCCTGGCTGAATAATCGCGGTCACGCCCGCCTTCGCGGCAGTCTCGACGCCGTCGGCGAAGGGGAAGTAGGCATCGGATGCCAGCACGGAGCCGCGAGCGCGATCTCCGGCCTTCGAGACCGCCAGGTGAACGCTGGTGACGCGGTTCATCTGTCCAGCTCCAACCCCCACCACTGTCAATTTGCGCGCCAGCACAATCGCGTTAGACTTCACGCAGCGCACAACCTTCCAGGCAAACATCAGGTCCGTTACTTCATCCAGCGTGGGTTCGCGCTCGGTTACCACGTTATACTCGGTCTCGCGCTCATCCACATCGGGGGTTTGCAAAAGCAGCCCTCCGCTGACAGCGTGAACATCGGGGCGCCCGGCTTGCAATAGCTGCGTACTGACCGCCTTTGGCTCTATTGGACAACGGGTCGCCAGCAGACGCAGATTCTTCTTGCGGCGTAAAATATCAAGAGCTTCGGGCGTAAACCCTGGAGCAATCACCGCTTCATAGAACAACTGGCTGATCTCATGCGCGACGGCTTCATCAACGGGGCGGTTGCAGCCGATGATGCCGCCATAGGCGGAGATGGGATCACCGCCGTGCGCCTTTTTATATGCCTCAACCAGCACATCATCGCAGGCCAAGCCGCAGGGGTTAGTGTGCTTAATAATTGCAACCGTGGGAGCTGTAAAATCCTGCACAGCACTGAGGGCTGCATCCAGGTCGAGCAGGTTATTGAAGGAGAGCTCTTTGCCATGCAATACCTCTGCGCCCGCGACCGTCGGCAGGCTGGTTGAGGACCTGGTAACGCCTCCCCAACGATAAAATGTCGCCTGCTGATGCGGATTTTCGCCATAGCGTAGGGACTGAACGCGCTCTAATGGGAGTGTCAGTTCTTCTGGGAAAAGCTCGCCAGTCGGGCCGCGCAGATACTCGGCGATGGTCGTATCGTAGGTAGCGGTATGCTGAAACGCGATAGCAGCCAGATGGCGACGGGTCTCTATGCTCACCTCGCCCTGTTCGCGCCATTCTTGCATGACAGGGGCATAATCCTCAGGACGCACCAGCACAATCACATCCTGGAAGTTTTTGGCGGCGGCACGCACCAGCGTCACCCCACCGATATCAATCTGTTCCAGAGCCTCCGTCAGCGTCGTTTCTGGACGAGCCACGGTTGCGGCAAAGGGGTACAGATTCACCACCACGATATCAATCGGCTCGATTTCGTGAGCCGCAAGTTCTTGCGCGTGCCGGGGAAGATCGCGGCGTGCCAGCACACCGCCGAGAATCGCCGGGTGCAGCGTTTTGACGCGACCGTCAAGTATTGCGGGGAACCGGGTCAGCGCGCTCACCGACTCGGCTGGAATACCCTCTGCCGCCAGAAAGCTCTGCGTCCCGCTGGTGGAGAAGATCGTCACATTGTGAGCTTGCAGCTCACCTGCTAACTGCGTTAGCCCATCGCGGTTAGCCACACTTATTATCGCTCGCATGAGTTATCCTTTCAGACTGGGTTGCCGGGAACATGTCGGGAAAGCCTCTTCTAACAGTATATCTCAAATATAAGCATCTCTGGACGCAGAAACAAAATATTTCCACATTCCTTAACCTACACGCAGTTTTGCCCTGATCGTTTCACGGCATTTCAACCCTTCATGCTCTTTGTCAAACGGCCCCGGGAGAACACCTGGGGAGTGTGAATATCTTAACCGAAAGTTAGTACTTTCCTACCAACTTTTAATCAGATCCGTAGCTATGCGCGAGACCTATGGTATTATCCCAATCGATAGCAATATCACAAAAAGTATCAAAAAAGCTCATATCAGTTCACAGCGCATCGCGTTGCACGCTGTGACTGCCACTCTTTCTATGTATATAGTCGGGCCTGATGAACTTTACTCATTCATATTTCAGGCTAGCTTGCGCTGTAGCAGATGAGAAATCGAGCAAATGCTTACCCTTACGGCAGCAAGTCAACCCGCTTCAGCAGCGGGAAAAGGATTCCAGCTCATGGGTGAGTGCTTTTTGAATCAGGGGGGTCTGGTTCAGCCCACCCATTACATAAAAATACAGGCCAGTTGACCCCAAAAAGGACCTGACTGGAAGAAAGAGAGTTTCTGGTATGCAGACGCTTACACGACCGACTCCATCAAGTATCAGGCCGTCACGAAGACGGCCACGCTTCTCCCCGCTCATGTTCATTGGCGCAGCAGTAACGCTGATTATCGCCCTCGGGGCAGGCACCTACTTCATACTGCGTCCCCACTTCGGCTCGCATGCAGCAGGAGGAGTCAATGGCGATTGTACTTTGATCCTACCATCACAGCCACTGACAGCGCAAGGGCTGGCGACGCCTTACCAGCTAACAGCCACAGATCCCGCCAATGGGCCATGTAACGAGGCCAATGCCGGCCAGTCCGCCTTCGTCCAGGGCGCAATCATTGATCCTGCTACCGGCCAGATTTCTATTTACAATCCGCTGGTAATCGATCAAGGTTCGCAGCCAGCCATTGCCCCGACAGCGCCAAAGCTGCCCGCCAACGCGGTGGTTGCGCTCTGGTTCGGCTCTAATGGCAATACGCTCTCGCTGCTGGGCACCGATAGTAATCTGAGCGAAGCGCACTGTGTCAACGGTCTTAACGGTTCTATCTTTGGACAATTCTCCGCCTGTAACGCTCCTGCCTTCTTCGCTGCCGCTAATGCCGCCATCAAAGCAGGCAAGCTAGTAGTGCCCCCGCTGGGCAAGGGCAAAGATGGCCTTACCTGCCCCAGCACCCGCGACTTTAGTGTCATTGACCAGGACCAGAGCGATAACGTCACAACAACGTATCTGGTTACTGCTAATGGTCAAACCGCACAGATGACTGCCGCTAATTCCGCTCAGCTCCAAAACGCTAACGTTCAGGCTAACGGTAGCGATGAGCGCCTGTTAGCCGTGGCTCTGGATGGCGCGCTGGGCTGCACTCCCTGGACGGCTCCCGATCTTGCCGATCCAGGCCACAACGTTCCTGCCTTACCACTCAACGAATTGCAGGCCGCAGCTTTCCAGGCCAATCCCATCGCCCTGGTTCCCGCTGGAGATCCGATGGTCCAGGTCAACGGCAAACCCAACTTGCAGAAGGTCAATGATTACCGCCGCTCCGTTGACCAGCCGGTGGCGCGCAATATGGCCGATGCCAGCACAAAAACGTACTGCACCAACCTGATGAATATCGCACCGGAACGGTTGATGTTTGATGCCCCGCTCACGAAAGCAGCAGCATCACCCGATCCCAACGCAGCCAACAGTCTCTTCACCTTCCTTGCGCAGCGCTTCAACACTTCGTGGGGCGCGACCGGCGGTCTGAACTGCCAGGGCATTCTGAATGCAAATAGCCCCATCGTCGTTACAACCGATGCCAATGGCGTGGCTATTGACGCGACGATTCAGGGTGCATCCATCGGCGGTGGGCCGGCGATTACCGCTTGCGCCGTCAATGGTACCGCCATTCCGAACTGCGCCGGGACGGCTACCATTAATGGGCAAAGCTGCTCCTTCGCAGTGGATGCCGCTACCCAGCAGTTGAACATTACCTGCCCCGCTGCCCAGCCCGGGCCTCAGCAAAAGCCACCAACAGGACCATAACTTCTCCGGCTTTAGTACAGCAAGAGGGTCCATGCCGGGCGGCATGGACCCTCTTGTTTATCTGGCAGTTACGATCCTGCAACTGCTTCTGGCTGTTCGATCCCCAGCAACTCGGCTATAGATGGTCGCCCGGGGAATTCTGTGACAATGCTCACCGCTCGATTCGTGCGTGAAGCATGTCCAAACTTGACATAGCCGTCGATCAAGGCGTACAGCGTATGATCTCGGCCCACGCCTACATGCTTACCAGGCTTGATTTTGGTGCCGCGCTGGCGAACAATAATGCTACCGGCAGTCACTAACTGGCCGTCGTAACGCTTGACACCGAGCATCTTGGGTTTGCTATCTCGACCATTGCGAGAGCTACCCATTCCTTTTTTATGCGCCATAATTACTCCTCCGTACCGCTTTCAGTTGTTTCAGCCTTCGCGCTGCGGCGTCGGCGCGTCTTCTTCTCGCCCTCAGCAGCAGGAGTTTCCTGTGCCGCTTCTGCTGGCTCGGTAGTTGCCTCCGGGGCGGCTACCTCTTCTAACTCCAGCCGGTCCTCCTTCGCCCGCGGAGCCTCGCCCGTCACCAGGCTCTTGCCATTCGCGATAATATCATCAATGGTCAGCAAGGTTAGCTCCTGGCGATGCCCCCGACGGTGGCGATAGCGCTTCTTTGACTTGTACTTGAAAACAATGAGTTTTTTGCCGCGCGGATGGCCGCCAACCGTGGCTACCACCTTTGCGTTGTCCACGAACGGGGCACCGATCATGGTCTGATCGGCATCCGAGATCAGCAGCACTTCCCCGATCTCGACCTGCGCCCCCTCTTCGACCGGCAACCGGTTCACTTCCAGCCGCTCGCCGACGGAAACTTTGTATTGTCGCCCACCGCTTTTAATTACAGCAAACATGTCTTTTCACATATCTCCTTCTTCAATCCCTACGCATAGTTCCAGATGGATACGTGGCAGGCATGGGTGGCTCGCCTTGCGCACAGTTCCACACCCTGGACGATCAATTCAGGCTCAATCTCGTGAAGGGTTGCTAACCAGAACTGAATAGATAGCATACAGTGTTGGCTTTTCCTCGAAGCGTAGGGGATCAACCACAAAACCCTCAATGGCCTCTGTGGGCATACTGTAGCCCCGTCATGATAGCAATGATTCCCTCTTTTGTCAAGCCTATCGCTCCCTCTCTTCTATCCCCTAGAAGTACTACATCCTCCCACTTTTTTTTACATGTATTACCCATTGCTCTTCTACCCTGCATCTTAAATGTATCCAACAGCGTCAGTTTGCGACAAAGTATGAACAAAGCATGGACCAGTCGCTAGCAAATATGCTATTGTATGAAAAATGTCGAAAATAGTTCTGCTTATTGAGCCGTATTACTGTTGACAAATATCGTACACACAATTATCTCCTCAATACTAGAGTAGTAGTGGAGAACATTCATGACCACACAAGAGAACGCTATCGAGTGGCTTGATTTCGAGCATTACTCAGATGCTCCGATATTCAATACCAAAGCCGTCGTGCAACAAACAGGCGTACCTGCTCCGACGCTGAGGGCATGGGAACGCCGTTATAAGCTGGTCGCGCCTGAACGCGCTAACAATGCTTACCGCCTGTATTCACAGCGCGATATTGCTCTGATCCGCTGGCTAAAGGAGCGGGTCGATGCGGGCGTGGCGATTAGCCACGCCGTTGCGCTTTTTCGCCACATGTACGAAGAGTACCAGCGCCGGACAGACTGCGACAAAGCGCTGCCCTCGGCGCCTTCCCCGGTCGAGAGTCAGGGGCCATCCCGGGTGATTGTGACCTCTTCTACCCAGGAAGAGTTACAAGAAACCGCTGTCAAAAGTGCTGTGGGGCCGCTCACCGAGCCGCACTGGACCCTGGCCGATATTGAGCAGTCCGCCAGCGGCTACCCCACCGTGCATAATATGCGGGCCGCTCGCTGGCGCATCATCGAAGCTTTTCAACATTTCGATGAGGCTGGCGCCGGCATATTGATGAGTTCAATGCTGGCAATCTATCCCCTTGAGCAGGTTTGCACCGATCTGATTACGCCAACCTTATGGCAGATCGGGCAGCTCTGGTCAGAGGGAGAGCTGACGGTCTCGGTCGAACATTTCGCCAGCAACTTCTTTCGTGGCCTGTTGACGAATCTGCTCCGTGTTACGCCAAGCCCGCTGACCGGACCGCTGGTGATTACCTGTTGCGCTCCAGGAGAGCAACACGAGCTGGCGGCGTTAATGCTGACGCTGTTCTTGAGAAGGAACGGCATCCGGGTCGCTTATCTGGGCCAGAGCATCGAGGCTGCTGGACTGCTTCACACTATCAAACAGGTAACCCCTGCAATGATCTGCATTTCTCTGACCATGTCGAGTTATCTACCAGAGCTGATCCAGCTAGGCCAGCAAATACAACTCTTGCCAGAACCTCGCCCTCTTCTGGCTTTCGGCGGGCAGGCACTTTTGCAGCAGAAACAGACGCTGCCCCAGTTCCCGGGCCTCTATTTGAATGGGGATATGAGAGAGATTGTTATCCAGATACGAACTATAATATTAGAAGAACATTTTGACGATAAAAATTAAGGGATGTACTATTTTATGGAGGTGTAATGGAAGCAGCTCTCTCGGATGTTGTCGTTGTCGATCTCTCGCGTATCTTTGCCGGTCCCTACTGCACGATGATCCTGGGGGATCTGGGCGCGACCGTCATCAAAGTTGAACAGCCGGGCAAGGGAGATGATACGCGCCAGTTTGGTCCCCCCTACACAGCAGGCGAAAGCGCCTATTATCTGGGCCTGAATCGCAACAAATATAGCATTACGCTCGATTTCAGCACGCCTGAGGGGAAGCAGCGCCTGCTCGAACTATTGAAAAGCGCGACGGTGCTGGTGGAAAATTTTCGTCCCGGCACTCTGGCAAAACAGGGATTGAGTTACGAAGACGTGCACGCCATCAACCCCGGCCTGATCTATTGCTCCATCAGCGGCTACGGGCAGACAGGCCCGTATGCGCTGCGACCCGGCTACGATTTTGTGGCCCAGGCTGAGTCCGGCCTGATGGCGGTGACAGGCGAGGCCGACGGGGAGCCGCAGCGCGTCGGCGTGCCAGTGGCGGACATTTCAGCAGGCATGTATAGCTGCGTTGCGATTCTGGCTGCGCTAAATTATCGTCGCCGCACCGGAAAGGGCCAGTATATCGATATTTCTCTGCTGGAATCCGCCGTCGCCTTCCTCGGCAACGTTTCGGCCAACCATCTTATCTCCGGGGAGGAGGCCATTCGCTACGCCAATGGACATCCCAACATTGTGCCATATCAGGCATTTCGCACTCAGGATGGCTACGTCGTGGTGGCCTGTGGCAATGATCGTCTGTACCGCGCCTTCTGCAACGTGCTGAGACGAGAAGATTTGATCGCGGACCCCCGCTTTGCGACCAACCCTGAGCGGGTTCGCCATCGCAACGAGCTGGTGCCACAACTCCAGGAACAGTTCTTGCAGCGCAAAAGCGCAGAGTGGCTGGAGGCGCTGCGGGCCGCTGGTATTCCCTGCGGCTCGATTAATCCGGTCAGCCAGGTTTTTCGCGATCCGCAAATCGTGGATCGAGGGCTGGTATGGGAGTGCGAGCACCCCACAGCAGGTCAGATTCGCCTGGCAGGCTCCCCGATTCGCATGTCAGAGACGCCCGCTCGCCTGTACAAGGCTCCGCCGCTACTGGGTGAGGATGACGATAAAACCATCGTGACCTGATGGCAAATAAAGGAGCCGCATTATGTGCAGGCAATCACATAACGCGGCTCCTTTATTGAGACACTACAACGAGGGTGATATAAAAAACAGAGTAACGTCGGTAATGGTGTCTGCGTCTGTTTTATTACCCCTGCATTGTGCTGGCAATCACTGTATAAGCGTCAACCCACGCGCCTTTCACTTCAGGGGTCCATTGAGGCCCCAGGAATTCGCTGAATGTCTCCAACAGCGCCTGCGCAACTTGCGGATAGTGCTCTGCTGTCACGCCATACGTTTTGTGGCGCTGGCCCAGTTCTTGGAGCACCGGAACAACATTCTCGCCTTTTTCCACTCCTGATACAACCATAGCAATGGCTGCCATCAATGTGGCCTGCTGCTTCCTCATGTCGGTCTTCGCGAACAATTGTTTCGTCTCAGGGAACGAGGCAAATAGTCGATCATAGAAGGCTGCGGCAAACTTTTCTTTGTTGGGTGCAACCTGATCAAAACTCGTCCTCAAAAGAGATGCATCCATGCTCTGTTCTGCTCCTTTACGGTCAGCAAAAGGCGACGAAGTTACGATAAACATGCCAGCGTTCCTTGCGGCGTGGCGCTACCTCCCCATCAATCGCCCCTTACCGCTACCTATCAACAGTCTCTCGCATTAGAACTGGCACCCAGGCACTGTATATGCCCAGAAATGCTTTACTGTTCAGTATAGATTATACAGCATGCTTCGTTAAAAATACATAAAAATGGACACCAATATCTAAGAAACCCAATAAATTTCTTGACATACATAGAAAGCTATTGGGGCAATTCGATTTGCAAATTTGTTTCGCTCCACCGGAGCGATAGAGGTTCATGAAAGGGCCGCCTTACCCTACGATTCATCTAGGGGCAAGGCGGCCCGCCGTGGTTCTCCAGACAGTGAGAACACATGTGCTAATGCGGTGTATGGACGTACAACACACCAAACATGCCACCTACATATTACCCTATCACTTTGTTTGCATCCCTAAACACCATCAATGTATGTTGACCAAAGAGATTGCTCATGCACGGAAAGAAACTGCGAGGGCTACCGTCTCTACTCCCTCAAAGCCAGTGATTACAATGAGAGAGAAATACGATAGACTTGGACGAATCTTTGGGAACAAGTAAAAAAGAAACTATTTCGGTTCTGTTCAAGCACTCAGTAAAGCTTTGCTTCTGCTGAAATAGCAAACTTCGCTAGCTATCACTGTTGCTATCTTTCGTGTGATATCAACAGCTTACGTTAAGACTTGACAATTGTTGTTAATTTTCGTATACTCTCTACAGGATCAGTACTTATTGACAGGAGTTGCCAGTTTTTGTACTCTTACGGCGACGCTTATTTTCGTGGGAGGAATTTATGGCAACTTTACGTCAGTATAGACTTGACCTCGGCTGGACTGTAAGTAAGCTAGCAGAAGAGGCGCAGATAGCGCGGCAGTCCGTAGCAGCAGCAGAGAGAGGGGCATTAATCCAAGCAGATACTGCAAAGGCCATTGCAGATGCTCTCAGCAAAGCTTATGGACGCGAAATCAAATCTTGGGAAATTGAAGGACTTAATATCAGATAGTAAGAGGCCGCTTACCAAGTGCAATTGATCATGAAAGCCACTTACTGATAAGAAAGGAGGCCGCTGAAAGCAGAACGTGAGCCTGTCCCCATTGCAAGCAAGACAGACCCACGCGCATGAACCGTCGTTGTTGTAGGCCGTCTCTCGTAAAACTTCCATACACTGTCCAACGGTCTGCCTTCTTCATACCACAGCAGGCAGGCCGTGTCAAGCATGCAAGCAAGAAAGCAGGATGTGCTATGATGCAACAGACCAAACGACCTGTCCCTGCCGATGATGATGCCCTGCGCGATAATGAGCACCTCGAAGAGGGTGAAGACGGCGTACTGCCCGAGTTTCCGACCCAACCGTTCCGGTTCATCCCGCCTAAAGGCCGCTCACCCGTTCCTCCACGCGCCAATCGCCCGCGCGTCTCCCAGGCGCTCCCCGACCAGCAGCACCCGTCCCACTCCTGCCAGCAGGTGCGCCAGACGGAAGATCAGCACGCGGCAACGCCCGCACCAACGCCGCCGTTTCTGCTCCAGCAGCACCCGTGGGGCAGCTTTCTAGTTGGGATGGCGCTCTGCCTCATGCTGTTCCTCGTGGGTCAGCAGGTGGTTCTGCCGTTCGTGACTGCCACCGCCGACCAATGGCACTATGGCGATGGGCGGCTCTCGCAACTGGATGCGGATATGGGGCATGGCGGCACGAGCCACTTGATCGCCAGCTACTACCACGGGCATATTGTGGTCATCGAAATCCTGCTCAGCCACCCGCAAGATA
>DATGMF010000078.1:0-2878 GCA_035293765.1 Ktedonosporobacter sp. | reverse complement strand
GCCATTTCGCCAGGTGTTGCAGCAGGTGCGGGAGGTGTGCTTACAGGCGTATGCGCATCAAGAGGTGCCCTTTGAGAAGATCGTGGAGGAGTTGCACCCGCAGCGCAGCCTGAGCCAGCCTCCCCTCTTTCAGGTCATGTTTGGTCTGCAAGAACTGTCTCAACCCGAAGAGCAGCTGGGAAATTTAACTCTCCAACCTATAACGCTGGAGAGTAACACGACTAAATTCGACCTGACGCTTAATATTATTGTGGCCTCAGAATTGCGTTGCCACCTGTACTACAGAACGGACCTGTTTGAAGCACGCACGATCACACGACTACTGGTGCATTGGGAGCAATTGCTGGGCGACCTTGTGGCTCACCCGGAGCGTCGTATGGCTGATCTGCAACTCATGAACGACGATGAACGTAAGCGGTTATTGGCGCTGAGCACAGGTTGCAAAAGAGAGTATCCGGTGCAAAGTTCCTTCACGGCTCTCTTTGAGGCTCAGGTCGTCAGCGCTCCAGATAGGGTGGCACTGACGTTCGAGGAGCAGCAACTGAGCTATGGCGGCCTTTACCAGCGAGCATACCAGTTGGCCGGTTGTTTGCGCCAGAAGGGAATTGGACCTGAGAAACTGGTAGGTCTGCTTCTGGAGCGGTCCCTGGAGATGGTAATTGGCGTCGTTGGAGTGCTGCTGAGTGGTGGAGGCTATGTTCCTCTAGACCCGGCTGCGCCTCTTGATCGCCTGGCCTTCCAGGTGCGAGACGCCCGCATTGCAGCCCTCCTGACTCAGGAGAGCCTATGCCCACAGGCTGCCGCATTGGAGGGGACAGGAGAACTGACCCTGGTATTGGGCAGAGAGTTGGACGAACTGCAGCCTGTTAAGCCCGTGACCGGAACGGTTATGCCTGCTGCGACCGCTTATATGCTCTATACCTCGGGCTCAACCGGGACACCCAAAGGGGTAATAGTAGAGCAGAGCCAGCTTATCAATTATGTCTATGCCGTTGTCGAACGGATATCTCTCACCGGGAACAGCACCTTTGCCATGCTTCAGCCCCTCACGGTGGATTCATCAGTCACCATGCTCTTTGCTGCGTTATTGACAGGAGGTCGCTTACAAGTAATTAGTCGAGAGTGGAGCCTGGATGCCCAGACGTTAGGACAGTATTTCAGGCGAGAGCCGACTGATTATCTCAAGATCGCCCCGACGCACCTGGCAGCGTTATTGGGAGTAGAGGGGGGTGAGCTGGTATTGCCACGCCTGCGACTGATCATCGGTGGAGAGGCATCGCAGTGGGACTGGGCACGGCAGATACAGGAGCGTCTGGCGGACGGCGCGCTCTACAACCACTATGGGCCAACCGAAGCAACAGTTGGTGTGCTGACCTATGCAGTCGAGAAGGGGTCGGAAAGTATTCTGCCAGGCTCAACTCCTATAGGGGCGCCTCTGGCCAATGTTGAGGCCTATGTGCTGGACGCCTTTGGACATCCTGTGCCTCAGGGGATCGTAGGTGAACTCTACCTGGGAGGTGCGACTGTCGCTCGGGGGTATGGTGGCCGCCCGGATCTAACAGCGGAACGGTTTGTGCCAGATGATTTGAGCGGGCGACCAGGGCAACGCCTGTATCGTACAGGCGACCGGGTACGGATGCGGGAAGACGGGAATCTGGTCTTTATAGGTCGGACAGATGAGCAGGTAAAGCTACGAGGCTATCGCGTCGAACTGGGAGAAATTGAGGCTGTGCTCCATGAGCATTCGCAAGTGCAGCAGGCCTGTGTTGTGATACGCGAGACCGATAGCGCGGAGAAGATGCTGGTGGGCTATCTGGTGATGCAAGATGGGGTACCTCTCATGCAGGAAGAACTCCAGCATTTTATGGGCAGGAAGCTGCCTGAGTACATGATCCCGGCGATATTGATGCAGGTAGAACAATTGCCACTGACGCCTCATGGGAAGATAGATCGGAAAAAGTTACCAGAACCACGAACCGAAGAAAAGGGCGTGACAGTGGTGGAAGAGTCTCTAAGCGTGCTGGAGGAGTTAGTTGCACAACTCTGGGGAGAGGTTCTGGCGCAAGCTGGAAGGCAGCTCGGAAGGCAGGCGAATTTCTTTGCACTTGGCGGACATTCGTTGCTGGCAACGCAGTTAATCGCGCGGGTGAGACATGTTTTTGAGAGAGAGATACCCTTACAAGCGATCTTTGAGGCGCCAACGTTGGGGGCATTCGCGCAGTATATCGAACGAGAGCTGCGAGGGGAGTCCGCAAAAAACTATCCACCTTTGGAGGCCAGGCAACGCCCCCAGGAACTGCCGCTCTCCTTTGCACAACAGCGGCTCTGGTTCCTGGATCAATTGCAGCCGGGGAATACCGTTTATAATATTCCAATTGCAGCATGCCTGCGTGGCAATATAAGCTTCAAAACGCTGGAACGGAGCTTGCGTGAGGTAAGAAAGCGTCATGAGATCCTGCGCACAACGTTTGAAACGAGAGGAGAAAGGGTATTCCAGGTCATTGCTTCCACAGAAACTTTTCATCTGACTCTGGCTGATCTAAGTAGCTTGCCTTTAGCCGAACGAGAAGCAGAGAAGGAAAGGGTCATGAGAAAAGAGGGGAGGCGAGCCTTCAACTTGAGCAGCGGCCCGCTGATGCGGGTGCTACTGCTGCGGCTGGGACCCGATGAACACGTGCTGCTGCTGACGATGCACCACATCATCTCCGATCACTGGTCCCGCAGCATTCTGGTGCGTGAGGTGACCACGCTCTATAACGCTCTGGAGACGGGACGACCATCTCCGCTGGCCCCGCTGCCGCTGCAATATGCCGATTATGCGCTCTGGCAACGGAGATGGCTGCAAGGGGAGGTGCTGGCCCAACAACTGGACTACTGG
>DATGMF010000077.1:0-2624 GCA_035293765.1 Ktedonosporobacter sp. | reverse complement strand
TGAAACCACTATTGCTCTTTTCTCCTGGAAGCTTTTTTCACTATCTGCCACTTTTTTCGAGTAAGTGACACCTGGTTCTTCCTCTCTGCTTGCCACTTTTTTCGTTAAGCAGCTGTCTGGTTTTTTCTTATTGAAAACAATCGTGTGTCAGGCGCTTTTTAGTACCATACTGCATGAAGAGGTTGATGCCATTGACGGGGCGTTCACGCTGGTGAATCGGCATATTGCGCAGCATGCCTTTTCCCCAGGGCTCTCGCTGAACCTGCCGACCCCGAGCAATCGTCGCTTCAAGGCTGCAGTTCGCACGCTTGATAGCATCGTGAATACGATCATACGCCAGCGCTGAGAACGACAGGAGGAACGGAGTGATGTGCTCTCGCTCTTGCTGCGAGCTCAGGATGAAGAGACGGGAGAACGTATGAGTGATCAGCAGATCCACGATGAAGTGATGACGTTGCTGCTGGCGGGCCATGTCCACGACAGCCAACACGCTCTCGTGGACATGGTATCTGCTCTCCCAGCACCCAGAGGTGGAACACCGCTTCCATCAGGAACTTGCAGTCGTGTTGGACCAGCGCATTCCAACCGTAGCGGACCTCCCCCAATTGAGCTATACACGGATGGTGATTGAGGAATCGATGCGATTATATCCCCCCTCCTGGGTGATCAGCCGCAATGCGGTGAACGCTGATGAAATTGGGGGGTATGTGATTCCCGCCCATGCCCCGCTGCTCCTGTTGCCGTACATCACGCATCGCCATCCAGCTTTTTGGGAGGAGCCAGAGCGGTTCAACCCCGAACGTTTTACACCTGAGCGGGTCGCGGCTCGTCCACGCTATGCCTATGTTCCCTTTGGAGGGGGTCCCAGGCAGTGTATTGGCAATGTCTTTGCCATGACGGAAGCCCAGTTGATCCTTGCCACTGTGGCCCAGCAGTATTGCCTGGAGCTTGTTCCTGGTCAGGAGGTTTCTCCTGAACCATTGATTACGTTACGTCCAAAGCAACTCTTGATGAGGGTACAGCAGAGGTGAGAGGAGAGCGTCGCGAAGCAGATGCGCGAGGATGAGGTGTGGAAGGAACATGAAAGCCAGCGCTTATAAACATATCCGTGCCAACATACTCATCCTGGCTCATATACTTTTCTCTGTATTTCAATATGAACTCACCTCAATATGTTAGCGCGTATCAACCGCCTCGCGCACGGCCTGCAAATTCAGCAACTCCGCCACTTCATATCCTGGAATAGGCCCGGTCTTTGGTCGCATGCGGATCAATGTGGGGAAAGAGCCGATGCGCCCATGCAGTTCAGCCAGTAGCACAAAAGCCGCAGGAGCATAGCCTGGTGGGTTGATGAGTAGCGGGCGCGTTCGCCACTCCTCTAACGTCAATCCGGCGGCATCGACGATAGCACTGATTTGTGCTGTCAGCGGCTTCGCCTGATCAATTTGCACGGGAAGCGTGCGGACCTCATCTATGTTCGCTCCGGCGAGCGAGGCGATTTGCGCTTTGTGCTCGTCGGTGAGCGGGTGCGTGAAGTTCAAGATGAGCATGACACTATATCCTCGGAAAAGGAGAATCTATCGCTTCATTTTTCAGAATGGTTGCTATATCTGGCAGCCTATCGCCGGTGACGACCACGATCCTTCGACTCTTTGCTTGAGCTAAAAAATCCTCAGAAGGCTTTTCCTTAGAAGTGCTGGTAATCAGTAGCCTTCCAACAAATCTCCCACCGAGAATATTGGCAACCGAATCCAACTTATAGAGTGTCGTTGATGAAAAGGGATCTTCCTCAGTTTTACACTCCGCAATGAGGAGCTGCGCTTTATACGTCATGGCCACATCAAGCTCATTTTTGCTATTTCCGTCGTCAACTCTTTGATTCCATTGGCAATCATCAAACAACGCTTTTCCTCGCTCCTCGTCCCAAAGGTGCTTTGCAGCATCCCATACGTATGCCTCAAGCCAGGCACCATTTAAAAACCTATCTTGCAAGTATGATAGCTGGAAGCTAACGCTAGAATCACTATTGCTTTTTAACTGGCTCACTATATCCATGCGCTGGGCCTCTTCTAAAAGCTCGTAGGTTTCCGTTGGCAAGTTTTTTAGCGTATAAAACTTTGGAGCGAGTTTTCCAGGTCGATTGTTGGTAATTTTGCTCATTACTTCTTTTATCAGTGCTGCAAACGCAGGATTTTTAGCAAGCGTCTGGGCGAAAGGAAGCCAATAGTGCTCACTGTATCGCCGTTGGTCTTCAAGGTCACCGGCTACTAAGCTACGGCTGTAGGCTGTTGCGTAGTCCTCTACATCTATGGTGAATATATGTTCATCACATCCCTCTCCGACAAGAGGAATGACGCGCGTTCGAGCTGTATTAAGATACCAACACCTGGTTGCGATTCCAGATGTAGCACAAGAAACTTTTGCCGCTTCATATGCAGAAAGAGTCATCAGAGACGTGGCTCCTGTCACATCAAAGAGCCAGTTGTTTTTGGCAGCGCTAGACCGACCCACTCCCTCGAAAATGACCAGTGCAAGAAGTTGACCATTTACGGAAAACGGTCAGTTTTGGCATTGTCAAAACTGACCGGGATGAAGAGATTGTAATGAAAAAAGAGGTGTTTCGA
>DATGMF010000076.1:0-43284 GCA_035293765.1 Ktedonosporobacter sp. | reverse complement strand
AAACGGCAAGGGGTACGAGCGGGTGTCACCAAAGGCCCGTAAGTCAAACAGGGTCTATTCGCAGTGGTCTTTTGCCGAACTGCACGCCCTCATCAGTTACAAGGCGGCGCTTTCCGGTTCGCTTGCGGTCAAAGTCGATGCCGATTATACGTCAAAGGGCTGTCCGAAGTGCGGGCATATCGCTGATGAGAATCGCCCGAACAAGGGGTTGCTCTTTACGTGTCAGAACCCGAAGTGCAGGTATATCCTGCACGCTGATCTGGTGGGTGCAAGAAACATCACAATGAGAACGCTTCTGGTCCGGCAGGACTGGGCCAGGACGGGATGTTTGTCAATCATCCCTGATGCATCGGACCGTGAAGCCAAAGCTGTACGCCTGCGAAGGTATGCAGAATTGCGGTGGAGTTCAGGTGTAAGCCGAAAGGCAAGCCTCCGCTCTCTGAGCGGAAGTCATTGATAGTGAATGTGACTATTGAGGAGTCGCTATTGGAGCATTTAAAAAAAGTACAGAGCATGGTGTACTCTGCACTCTTTCGAGATATAGCTGAGGTAGGATTTACGGCCCTGATAGGACGCAGCCACGACGCGCGTTGCCCCACTCCTTCTGGACGATGTAGCCATGACTATGCCATGTTACATCGACGCCGATGGAATTGAGGGAGCTGTCAAACCAGGCGTTGAGCAGAGGATCGGTTGCCGCTCCGCCGCCAGATTGAGTATACTGTTTGTTATCAATGTACAATCCCTGCCCGCTGACGCCGCCGAAATAGCGGTTAATCAAGCTACAAGCAAACTCCGCTTTTTATAAAGCCTGGCGAGTTTTATAAGATTTTCTTATGCAAGTACATAAGAAGTGAAGGAGTGTGAAGTTTATGTCGCAGGACTATGCAAAGAGCGTCTCTGAGCAATCTGAGCAACCATCGGTTCGTCCGGTCGTAGCCTGGCTCACCGACTTCGGGCTTGCTGACGGCTACGTCGGCGTTATGAAGGGCGTGGCGCTTAGTATCGCTCCGGCTATTCGGCTGGTTGATATCACACATGAGATCGGGCCGCAAAATGTTATTGCGGGCGCCTGGGTGCTGGCTACCAGCTATCGCTACTTTCCCCGGGGAACGATCTTCGTCTGCGTTGTTGATCCCGGCGTTGGCAGTGTGCGCCGGGCAGTGGCTATTCACGCGGGCGACTGGTTTTTCGTGGGACCTGATAACGGATTGTTCAGTTATGTATTGAATGAGCAAACTATCCACGCGGCTGTACTCTTATCAAATCCCGCCTATCACCTGCTGCAGGTCAGCTCAACATTTCACGGGCGCGACGTGTTCTCTCCGGTCGCGGCCCATATTGCGCGCGGCGTGCCGCTGGCCGAGGTGGGAGCGACTATTGATCCCACCACCCTGGTGCGTCTCAACCTGGAGCCGCCGCAACGGCAAGGAGAGCATATTGTTGCTCATATAGTGCATATCGATCATTTCGGCAATCTCATCACCAGTATTCCTCTAACGCTGGCGCCAGACCTCTTCAGCAGTTCCGCGGTGGAATTGACATTCCCGCCTCACAATAGCAAAATAACCAGGCGAAGCCGTTTTTTCGCCGGAGGAGCAGGTGACGAACAAAGTGCCCAGCCATTCATCTACGGGGATAGCGCCGGCTACGTGGCTGTCGCGGTACGTAATGGGAGCGCCGCCGGACTACTGGGAATTGACCAGGGAGCGACTTGTGTCCTTCGAATAATGGAATAAGTTTACCAAGATTAGAAATAAGCAACAACGTATACGACAAAAAGGGAAACAGACAGGCACTAAAGGCTTATAAATAAGCTCGACAGGCCAGTAGCATCAATTAGAGAAGACAGGTAATAGCCTATTAACTTCCCACCAGAAATATGCTATAATGAGCTTATACTTGTTGGAAGAGTGGCTGTTTGTGGATGTTTACAGCAGTGTTTTTGAGGAGTGGCGGTAATCTGCATAAAGATCAACGTGGTTCGTCTGTTACCTACTATGCTTCAAGAATAGGAAAGGACAGTTTGGAACATTGCGAGAGTTTCACAACAATGCATCTTTCAACTCTATTCCTGCGTGTCCAATTTGAATGGATGCAGGTCAAAGCAGGTTTAAACCAGAAAGATTCGCCGAAATGTAGGAAAGGGCTGGTTCTCTCGCATTGGATATCGAGCAAGAGACTGGCCCTTTGGTCTTATGGTCTCTCATTGCTCAGGCGTTCGTAATGACAGGCAAGCGGGCCTGAGGCCATGAGGAGCGTACGCGACGCAACTTCTTGCCCGGCTATGGAGTGCGTTTTCCCGGCTGTCAAGTGTTAAAAATAGTTAGCATGAAAACGTGATGTAATGAGCGATAGTTCCCTGGAGCATAGGGCGGGGGCTCGCAGTATCGATACATCACTCAGTCATACAACAGAGAGAGGGTGAACCATGGATCTGGTGAAGCGGTTAGAAGAATATCGAGATCGTGAACGAGAACTCATGTGGGAAGGCACCTTCGCGCAATACTTTGAAATTGTGTGTAAGAATCCCTCGGTCTCGCATCTTTCCCATGAACGCATTTATCATATGATTATGGATGCGGGCGTCGAGACGACCCGCACAGGAGAACAGCGTTACAAGTTCTTCACTCAAGAAATTTTCGGCATTGAGAAGCCGCTACAGCAGATCGTTGATTACTTCCATTCCGCCGCCCAGCGCCTGGAGGTGCGCAAGCGCGTGCTCTTGCTGATGGGGCCGGTCGGCGGTGGTAAGTCCACTATCGTCTATCTGCTCAAGCGCGGCCTGGAAGCGTATAGTCGCACGAACGCGGGGGCAATCTACGCGATCAGGGATTGCCCGATGCACGAAGAGCCTCTCCACCTGATCCCCCACGACTTACGGGCCGATGTTGAAAATGAATTTGGCCTCTACATCGAAGGCGACCTGTGTCCTCATTGCCGTTATATGGTCGATAATCAGTTTCATGGTCGCATCGAGGAAGTGCCCGTTAAGCGCATCACCTTTAGCGAGAAATATCGTATCGGCATCGGGACCTTCACACCGTCTGATCCAAAGAGCCAGGATATAAGCGAGCTGGTAGGCGGCATTGACCTCTCTACGATTGGTGATGTTGGCGTCGAAAGCGATCCGCGAGCATACCGCTTCGATGGCGAGTTGAATATCGCCAATCGAGGAATTATGGAATTTGTAGAGATGTTGAAAACGGACGAGAAATTCCTCTACGTATTGTTGACTCTCAGCCAGGAACAGAACATCAAAACCGGGCGTTTCAGCATGATCTATGCCGACGAGGTTGTGGTTAGCCATACCAACGAGCATGAGTATCAAGCCTTTGTCGGCAACAAGAAGTCGGAAGCGTTGCAGGACCGCATCATTCTGGCGAAGGTTCCCTACAACCTGCGCGTCTCCGATGAGGTGAAGATTTACGAGAAATTGCTCAAGCAGAGCGCGCTGCAAAACGTCCATATCGCTCCCTACACGCTGCGTATCGCCAGCATCTTCGCCGTGCTGACCCGCCTGGAGCCTTCCAAGAAGGCTGGCATGAGCACAATGAAGAAGCTCAAGCTGTACGACGGCGAGGATATGGAAGACTTCAAGCAGAAGGACGTGCGCGAGCTGCAAGAGGAGGCGGTCCGTGAAGGCATGGACGGCATCTCTCCCCGCTATGTGATTAACCGCCTCTCCAATGCGCTGGTCAAACAGGGCGTGACCTGCATTAATGCTATCGATGCTCTACGCGCCCTCAAGGATGGCCTGGACCAGCATACCAGCATCACCCGCGAAGAGCGCGAGCGCTACCTGAACTTCATCAGCGAAGCGCGCAAAGAGTATGACGAGATGGCAAAGAAAGAGGTGCAGCGCGCCTTCGTCTATTCCTACGAGGAATCGGCGCGCACCCTGCTCAATAACTACCTCGATAACGTTGAAGCGTATTGCAATAAAACCAAGTTGCGCGACCCCATCACCGATGAGGAGATGGAGCCTGACGAGCACCTGATGCGCTCGATTGAGGAGCAGATTGGCATCACTGAGAATGCCAAACGGCCCTTCCGCGAGGAGATCCTCATTCGCATCTCGTCGCTCGCGCGTAAAGGCCAGACCTTTAGCTATACGAGCCATGAGCGTCTGAAGGAAGCTATCGAGAAAAAGCTCTTTGCCGACCTGCGCGACGTGGTGAAAATCACTACCTCGACGCGTACCCCCGATAAAGAGCAGTTGCGTAAAATTAACGAAGTAGTCAACCGTCTGATGTCGGAGCATGGCTACTGCCACGTCTGCGCCAATGAGATCCTGCGCTACACGGGCAGCCTCTTAAATCGCTAACATTGTCGGTATCGTATGATGGTTATTACGCACGAACCTGCGGGCCTGCGCCAGTATCACTGGTGCAGGTATCCTGGCGCGGGTTTGCTACCACAGGCGTGCTATACCATCGCAGATCCCCGCTTCGAAATAGAGAGAAGGAGAAAGATCAATGTCTGTCTCCCAGCATGATTGGTCATTGCATCGCAAAGGGCAGATCGACCAGGAGCGCCACAAAGAGAAGATCCGCGAGGCGATTAAGAAGAATTTAGGTGATATTGTCAGCGAAGAGAGCATCATTCTCTCCGACGGCAAAAAGATGGTGCGCGTCCCCATTCGCTCCCTGGATGAGTATCGTTTCCGCTACGATCCAGGTCGTCAGCCGCATGCAGGTCAGGGCAACGGCAAGAGCAAAGTGGGCGATGTGGTGGCCCAGGAGCCGCGCCAGGGCAAAGGGAAGAAGGGCGATGCGGGCAAAGATGCTGGCTACGACTACTACGAGGCCGAAATCACGATGGAGGAGCTGGCGGCGATGATCTTCGAGGATCTCGGCCTGCCCAACCTCGAACAAAAGCGCCAGCAGGAGCTCCAGACCGATGCCGTGCGCTTCACCGACGTGCGCAAAAAAGGCCCGCTCACCAACCTCGATAAAAAGCGCACGATCATGGAGAATATGAAGCGCAACGCCGCAAAAGGCGATGCCAAATTTAAAGATATCAAGTCCGAAGACTTGCGATTCAAAGTGTGGGAGCCTACGATTAGATATCAATCGAATGCGGTTGTTATAGCTATGATGGATGTTTCCGGGAGTATGGGTGAATTCGAGAAGTACATCGCGCGCAGCTTCTACTTCTGGATGGTGCGGTTCCTGCGTACAAAGTACAACAACGTCCAGATCGTCTTTATCAGCCATCATACGGAGGCGAAAGAAGTTACCGAAGAAGAGTTCTTCCATAAGGGAGAAAGCGGCGGCACTCAGGTTTCGTCGGCTTACGAGCTGGCCCTCCAGATCATTAAGGAGCGGTACAATCCCGACGACTGGAATATCTATCCCTTCCACTTCTCGGACGGCGATAACTTGCCCTGGGATAATGATCGCTGCGTGCAGCTTGTGACCAAATTAATGGAACTGTGCAACATCTTCGGCTATGGCGAGATCCGCGAGGGACATTATCGCTCCCCCAGCACGCTGATGTCGGCCTACAACAAAATCACCGACAAAAAGTTTACCGCTGTGACGATCTCTGATAAAAAAGAAGTGTATCCTGCGCTGCGCAAATTCTTCGCCCAGCGTGAGCCTGTTCCCACCAAGTAGTGTCAGGAGATTTCTTATGACAACTATGGATTCGTCTTCATCAAGCGATATTGAACGATTGCGCGATGCGATAGATTGTGCCTGGGAGGAGGCCCGCAAGTTTGGACTCGATCCATTCCCAACCCATTTTGAACTGGTGCCGGCCTCCATCATGTATGAGTTCGCCTCCTATGGTCTGCCTGGGCGCTTCAGCCACTGGACGCATGGCAAGGCGTACTATCGACAAAAGATGCAGTACGATCTGGGACTGAGCAAGATCTACGAGATGGTGGTGAACACCAATCCCAGCTACGCCTTCCTGATGGAGATGAACAACCTGCTGCAAAATACCTTTGTGGCGGCGCACGTCTTCGGCCATACCGATTTCTTCAAGAACAACGCGTACTTCCAGCACACATCGCGCCGCATGATCGATAAGGTGAGCGTCCATGCCGAACGCATCGCCAAATACGAATTCGATCATGGCAAAGCGGAAGTCGAACGTTTGCTTGACGCCGCCCTCTCTATTCAGGAGCATGTGGACTATAACCTGTTTCTACATGATAATGAGCCTGATAAGGAAGATGAGAAGCCCAAAGAGACTACCAGCGAGTATGATGATCTGTGGGGATTGGATAAAAAGGCTCGCCAGGCTGAAGAGGAACGGAGTGCGCGCCCCGGCAAGCCGCCCAAGTTTCCCGAAAAGCCGGAGAAAGACATCATGCTTTTCCTGATCCAGCACGCGCCGCATCTACAATCCTGGCAGCGCGACCTGCTGGAGATTGTACGCGCCGAGATGCTCTACTTCGTGCCACAAATGCAGACGAAGATCATGAATGAGGGCTGGGCCTGCCTGGTCGGATCAAGCCTGGTACAAACCGAGCGCGGCTTTATGCGCTATGATGCTTTGCATGAAGCATTGGCGCGGGGTGAGACTATCAAAGTTGGTAGTGGACAAGGCCAGCAGGATCAGATCACCGACAGGCATATTCGGCGCAACGCCCCCACCGTTCGTCTGCGTACACGGCGCGGGCTCGTGCTGGAGGGTGCGGAGGAGCACAAACTGAGCATCGGCGAAGATCAGTGGATCGCGCTCAAGGATGTCGTTGTCGGGCAGCGTATCCCCCTCTGCGTTGGCGAAAATATCTGGCCTGAACAGCTTGTTCCGGTCATGCCGCCAACCAGGATGGTTGCTGCTACCGTGGAGGATGTGGCCCAGGTCGCGGGCGTGAGTGCGCATTCGGTCTATCGCTCCATCGGTGGCAAAACTCAGTTTGCCAGGGGGCGTATTGAAGAGGCAATTAAGAATACAGGGTATACTTTTGGCAATCATGGTAAGCCAATGTATAGTCTGCGCTTCCCTCTCACAGCTCCCACCCACATGACCGAGGCGTTTGCCGAATTCTTGGGCTACCTCATCGGCGATGGCAATATCCATCACACCAAAAATACCATTGGCTACACGACCGGAGATCGCGAACTGGCTGATCGTTACGCTCAGCTCGTCACAGAGTTGTTCGCTATCGAGCCAAAGGTGTTTTGGGATGACAGAACAGTAAGTGGTGAGGGAGGTAGATGGCGTGTCATCTTCTACTCGGCCAACGTGCTTGATCTGTTGCGCTCGTTGGGCATTGATCTAACGGCGAAGGCGCGTGAAAAAAGTATTCCTGATGCCATCCTGCGTTCGCCCAAATCTGTAATGAGCGCGTTCCTGCGCGCCTACTTTGATTGTGACGGCTGCGCTTCCGTGCAAGATGGCGTCATCCTCTCCACCTTCAGCGAGAGCATTGCGCAGACCCTTCAGACGGTGCTATTAAACTATGGCATCCTTTCGCGGCGCTACGGCCCGAATATCAGGATTAAGGGAGCATCTGCGCGTGTGTTTGCCGAAGAGGTCAATTTCGGCCTCGCTCGTAAGCGCGAAAACCTGCGGCGCTACCTCGCGAACCATCGTACCTTTAAGAGGGAAGAGCCGGCGGACGAGGTGGTCAGCGTGGAGCATGACGTTGCCGATGTGTACGATATCACCGTTGATCGGACGCATCGTTATGTTGCCAACGGCATGCTCCACCATAATAGCATCTGGCACTCGCGCATCATGCGCCGGCTGGCCGATCTGGGCGTCATCTCCGACCCGGAGGTGGTCGAATTCGCTCAACTGCACTCAAGCGTGCTCTCGCCCTCGCGTACCTCGCTCAACCCCTACTACCTGGGCTTCAAGATGCTGGAGGATATCGAGCGTCGCTGGGACAACCCCACGCAGGAGGAGCGGGAGCGGCTTGGCCGAAAACCAGGGATGGGCAAACAGAAAATCTTTGAAGTGCGTGAGATGGAAAACGATGTCTCCTTCCTGCGCAACTACCTGACTGAGGATCTGATCAAAGACCTTGACCTTTACCTCTACAAGAAAGAGGGCGATGAATGGGTCATTGTGGAGAAAAACTGGCAGAAGGTGCGCGACGGCATCGTTGCCAGCATGACCAACTTCGGCAATCCCTATCTCGTCATCGATAATGGCGACTATCGGGGAAATCGCGAACTCTATATGAAGCATCTCTACGAAGGGCAGGAACTTGACCTGGTCTACGCGGAGAAGACGCTGCAAAACGTCTATCTGCTCTGGGGCCGCCCCGTTCATCTCGAAACGGTCTACGACGGCAAACGTATCCTGTTAACCTATGATGGGGAGCGCAACAGCAAAAGCTCGCTCGAAAAATAGGGCAGGTTTCGCACCTGCCCTTCTCTCCAATTCCTCATATAAAATTCTTGACAGTCGATGCATCTTTTCGCTATAATAACTTCATCTGATCAAAACAAATGTTCTTATGTTGTGGGAGGGAAAGGAAATGGTGGCAGAGGTTCCTATCTATACCATCGGCTACGGCAAACGCTCAATCGAAGAGTTTATTGAGCTGCTCCAGCATTACCAGATCGAAATGTTAATCGATGTGCGCTCCCAGCCCTACTCGCGCTATAGCCCTTCGTTCTCCAAAAGCGCCCTGGAGAAGCACCTGCAAAAGCATAACATCGAGTATATCTTCATGGGTGATACGCTGGGCGGGCGGCCCGATGATCCCGATTGCTATATCGATGGCAAAGTTGATTATGCCAGGGTGCGCGAAAAGCCATTCTATCAGCAGGGCATTGCCCATCTGCGCGCGCTATGGGAAAAACAACTGCGGGCCGCCATCATGTGCTCTGAAGCAAAGCCTCAGGAATGTCATCGCGGCAAATTAATCAGCAATACGCTCATTGAGCAGCAAATTAGCGTCGTGCATATAGACGAATTTGGCGATCTAAAAGAGCAGAAAGCGATCAACGCTCTCCTCACCAACGGCCAGCCCGCGCTCTTTGAAGATTTGCCGTTAGTCACGCTGCACCGAAAGATAGGACGTTCGCGCAAAAAATGGCAGTAACACCGCGTTTTGTCACCTTATTTACAGCTATCGGGCTGGTATTGAGACCCCTAATAATAATTATAGAGGCACTATGCGGTGTATAGCGCCTCTCGCATGCTTACCAGTAACGCTCCTCTTCCCACGGATTGGCGCGATTGTGGTAGCCGCGCTGCTCCCAGAAGCCGGGGCGGTCGCGTTCCATGAATTCCAGGCCATCAAACCACTTGGCGCTTTTATAGGCGTAGAGCTTGGGGATGATCAGGCGCACAGGGCCGCCGTGATCTGGCTCCAGGTCCTGACCATCATGCTTGAGCGCGATCAGCACATCGTCGTCGTCGAGATCTTTCAAGGGGACATTGGTGGTGTAGCCCGTCCAGGAATGCACCATGACGAAATTCGCTTCCGGCAAAGGCTTTGCACGTTGTAGTATCTCGCGAATGTGTACCCCTTCCCAGGTATTGTCGTAGCGGCTCCAGGTAGTCACGCAATGGAAATCGGAGGTTAATATTGTGCGTGGCAGGGCCAGAAACTCTTCCCACGTCAGGGAGAAAGGATGCTCCACCTTGCCGGTAATCTTCAATTTCCAATCGGGCGGTATCCCTTTTGGAGTTCGTTCGTAGCTCAGCACGGGCCATTTTTTCGTCAGGTATTGGCCTGGCGGCAGGCGATCTAGCCCATCGGGGCGTTTTTCTATCTCAACAGGGGCTTTTTTTCCAAACAATGGCATGAATCTCTTGCTCCTTTGCTGCTCTGGCAGCGCTGTTTGACCGGCTATGCTTCTTTGAGAAAATGAAAATGACTATTATAACCGTAATAAAGAGATGAACAGTACTTTTACACGCTCTGGATTAATCGCCAGGCTACCTTCAAAAACACGGTAACGGCAGGCAATATTCCCCCGGTATTGCTGCTTTTCCATTGTTATTACGTCTGTTATGCACTACAATAAAACTAATTATTGCGGGCATTGCTGCCGGATATGAACCTTGATGAGTTCCGCACTCCAGCTAGTAGGGCAGGGGCAAGCCCTCTCCTTCTATCCAGCCGACCAACGCCGCTGTCGCGTCTAGCTTCGCTCAGGTCGGCTGCAAGGAAGGCCCCTACGGAGCCCGGATTCGAGAAGTACATAGTTTGCTGATGTTATAAATCCGTAAAAATTAAGGAGAGATCTGATGATTATCTTCCTGCTTGCACTGATTGGTACGCTGATTATCATGGCGATCCTGACTATCGGGCGGCTGGGGTTTGGACGGCGCGAGAAGTTTGAGGCCCGCAAAGTCTCTTCCTGGTTCGTCAGGTATTTCATTTTCAACTACGTGGTCTGCCTGGCGATCCTCTATTTCTCCGAGCCCGCGCTAACCGGCCCATTCTGGGGCTGGCAGTGGCTCGTCTGGCCGCTGATCTTTAGCTGCGTTGGCAACCTCTTTGCGTTCGCTCGCCCGGCTGTCAGCGTGCTGGAGGAGGCCGCGACCGCCAGCCAGACCGGGCGTTATCGCTCCTCTAGCAGTTCGTCGAGTCGCAGCATGCCGGCTAATTATTCGCGCGGAGCTGTGGCAGCAGGCATTTTCGGACTGGTAATGGCAGGCATCATTGGTATTGTGGCCTCGGTGCTGATCACCATTTTCACGACCTGGTTTGATGTCAATGCCAAAGCCCTTGCCGCCATTCCCCAGGTTAAAATGCAAACTTCCTCCACGTTGCCTCCGACCGATCCTACGCATATCGTGCTGGTCAGCCAGAGCGTTGCCGCGTATAAAGGCCAGCAGGTGCTTGGCTCGACGGGCCAGAACCTGGGCTCGGCCTATAACGTGGACCCTGCCAGCTATACCCTGCAATCGATCAAGCATCATCTCTATTACGTCGCGCCACTGGCTTACAACAACATCTTCGCCAATCTCTCCAGTCCCACCACGCCCGGGTTTGTGGTGGTGGATGCCGAAGACCCGCAGGCGGTGCCGCAACTGCGCACCGAGCAAAACCAGAAGGGAGCTTCGATTGCCTATCTCCCCGGAGCCCTGCTCAACCAGGATCTTCTGCGTCATGTCTACCTGAGCGGCTATACCTATGGTCGCCTCCTTGATCCCACGCTCGAACTTGATGATAACTTCCACCCGTACTGGACAATCTCGCTGATGCAGCCCATTCGCGGCTATGTCGGCGATACGCTGAACGAGGTGTTGATCGTTGATGCCCATACAGGAGACATCCAGAAGTACAAGCCCAGCGACGTACCGAGCTGGGTTGATCGCGTCATGCCGTCGGATACGGTGACACAATACCTGCAATGGTGGGGATTGTATCATGCCGCGCCCTGGTTTAACCCATCGGGGGCAGGACAACAGAAGCCAGCTATTGACGCCAACGGCCCGGAACTGCTGTATAACAACGTCGATCAGCCCGTCTGGCTCATTCCCATGACGTCGTCCTCCAGCAACGATAACTCCAGCACGGGAGTCTTCCTTTTCGACACGCATAAGAACGAGGCCGACTTTTATCCGCTCGCCGGCCTGGGCATTGGCGATAATGTCACGAAAACCTTTCAATCGACCAGGGCCAACATCCGTGGCTATGGTGTAGCCAGCGTCCAGCTCTATCAAATCTATAACGTTCCTACATGGGTCGCCATTTATGTCCAAAGTACCGATAGCGGCGACATTTTTCAGGCCGTGGGTATCGTCGATGCCAGGAATTTGAACGGGAGCAATGTGCAATTCCAGCCTTCTCTCCCCCAGGTATTGCAGGATTATCAGCAGTGGCTGACGCAATTGGGAAGTAATGGAGGCGTCCCAACGGGGGGGACGACGCAGACCCTGACCGGCAAAGTCTTGCGCGTCTCATCTATCCAGACGGGCAGTAATACCGTCTATTACCTGCAAATTGAGGGGCAGAAGGTGATTTTTACCGCGAACCTGGGATTATCGCCCAAGCTGCCGCTGGTACAACCGGGTGATATAATCAAGGGCGATTACTTGAATAGCGGAGGAACGGTTGTAAATTTTACATCTTTTGACGACTTGACTATTAACCTGGGTAATGTGGGGACGCCTACCGCGGGTGGGACGCCTGTCGTTGGTGGCACGCCAACGGCGACGCCCTCGCCTACACACTAGCGGCGTTACGGGAAAGGCAGGGGATATGGCTCATTACTTTACGCGCGAAGAAGCTGAAGCGTTGTTACCGTCGATCACCGTTGTATTGCGTACAATTCAGGAGAATCGCCAGGAGATACGCGCTCTTGAAGCGCAACTGGAGGAGCTGCAACAGCGGGCAATGGGCAATGGACATCACCTGTATGAGCGTATTCTCAAGCTGCAAAAGGAGATTATTGCTCAGGTTCAGACGTTGCGTACCGCTCTCGCAGAGCTCCAGGCTTTTGGCTGTGAACTGAAAGATCCAGATACGGGCCTGATCGACTTCCTCAGCTTGCGTGATGGTGAGGAGGTCTACCTCTGCTGGCGACTGGGGGAGGAGCGTATTTCCTATTGGCATTACCTGGATACAGGTTTCGCCGGTCGCCAACCTCTATAGCGGAGAGAAGATGATCACAACCGGAGATGCTGTGACTCGTGGAACGCGGATACTCACCGAGGCGGGATTGCAAAGCGCCCGCCTCGACGCTCAGATACTGGCAGGTCATATCCTGGGTATCGAACGCGCCACCCTCTACGCCTACCCTGAACGCCCAATGACCGCGGAGCAGGAACGCCAGTTTTTGCATTTGATCGAGCGGCGCGCCCGCGGGGAACCGGTGGCGTATCTGGTCGGGCATAAAGAATTTTACGGGCTTGACTTCTTCGTCGATCAGCGCGTACTTATTCCTCGCCCGGAGACGGAGCTGCTCGTCGAAGCCGCGCTGGCCGTGATCCGACGCAAAATAGACGCTGGAGAGCAGCCGATTGTAGCAGATATCGGCACGGGGAGCGGCGCGATTGCCATTACCCTGGCGGTGGAGGAGCCACGCCTCCTTTATCTCTATGCCTGCGATATTTCCCAACAGGCATTGGAGGTCGCTCAGCTCAATAGTCAGCGTCATCATGTGGAAAATCGAGTGCATCTGCGCCAGGGTGATCTCCTGGCCGCCCTTCCCGAGCCGGTGGATGTGCTGCTCGCGAATTTGCCTTACGTGGGCACCACCGAAATGGAGCTTTTGACCCCGGATGTGCATGCTTACGAACCCCATCTTGCACTTTTCAGTGGCCCATATGGACTAGGACTGCTCCAACGATTCTGCAAAGAGGCACAACAATCTGGTATGCTAAAAGACGGTGGGGTAATGATATTGGAGATTGGTTACCAGCAGCGCGAACCCCTGATGCAATTGATTCATGAACTCTGGCCGCATGCTAGTATCGCATATAAAAAGGATTACGGAGGATGGGATCGGCTATTACAAATTACCGTTTGATGGTGAACCTCCCTCTAAGGTATGTTTATGGCAGCAGATGTGAAATACATTAGTCTCCGTGGCAAGTACCGCCAAATGTTTCGTTATTTGCGTTTTTTTATATAGAAGTCTATAATCGGACGAATAAGGGTGCGATTCCCGATTTTCGCTATTGTGCTAAATTATTCCGCTTCATAGGGAGGCATCTAATGGCTGTGGCGAGTATGGCAAGCATAGCATATACTCAGAAGTTCTCATTCCTTCCTCTTCCCCCCCTTCCAGATGTCGTGGTCTTATTGCTTGGTGGCGCTTCCGCATTTATCCTGGCCTACCTCTTTACGTTCGTCGTGATAATGCTGTGCCGTAAAATGGGTTGGCTGGATCAGCCTGAGGAGCGACGCGTGCATACCGTCCCCGTTCCTCGCCTGGGCGGAGTAGCCATGTTCCTGGCATTTGTGATCGCCTCCATCTTCTTCTACGAACCCGGCGACCTTAGCAAGACGCAGATGATTTTTGGGCAGACTTATCCGAGCGAGCTGGTCTCTTATGTGTTGCTCCTCATTGCCGCCACATTGATTGTGGCAGTGCATGCCTATGATGATGTGAAAGGCTTGAAACCCAGGACCAAACTGCTGGCTCAAACCATTGCCGTCATTATTGTGCTTGGCCCAGACCTCATGGCTTCGCAGTTTCGCGGCGTCCTGCTGTTTGGTTTCAGCAATCCCTTTGGGGTGCCGATCAAGCAGCCTTCCCTGCCGTGGTATCTGGAGCCGGAAATTTCGCTCTTTATCCACAAACCCGAGATAAGCTGGCTGGCTATCCCTGCCGTGCTCTTTACCTGGTTCTGGATGGTGGGCATGATGAATACTGTCAACTGGATTGACGGCCTGGATGGGCTGGCGACGGGCATTGTAGCAATCACCGGCCTGTTTATCACCATCATTAGCTGGGAGCTGAACCAGCATAGCATTGCCTTTCTTGCTGGTATCTTCACCGGGGCCACGCTCGGTTTCCTGCCGCATAACTGGAATCCCGCGAAGATATTCATGGGCGATAGCGGCTCGCAATTCCTGGGATTAGGCTTAGCCGTGCTCTCGATTATGGGTGGGGCAAAAGTGGCGCTGGCGCTGATGGTGCTGGGTATTCCCATTCTGGATGTTGCGGTTGTCATCATTAACCGTGTCCGTCATAAGCAGACGCCTTCGCACTATGATAAAAGCCATCTGCATCACCGCTTGCTGGCAACCGGATTGAGCGTGCGGCAGATCTGTTACATGTTTTACGGCCTGACACTCACCTTTGGCATCCTCGCTCTCGGCTTGACGCGCATCTATAAGTTTATAGGCATTGCGCTGGTTGGCGTGACAATGGTGGGGCTGATCATCTGGATTGACCACCGCCAGAGGCAGCGCGGGTCGCAGATAGAGCCGGATGATAAGCCCGGTCCTTTGCCAACTGGAGAGGCAAGAGAGACAGGGGAGCCGGTGACGCATAAAAGTAGTGGAGCGGCTATAGAGCCTACCCCACCACCATCTGACTCGAGCGATGGGCTTTTGCGTGCTCCGACTCCTCAATAAACATGCGTTTGAGGAAGTGGCCTGTATAAGAGCGCTCGTTTTCTGCGACCTCTTCCGGCGTTCCCTGGGCGATGATCCGTCCCCCGGCGTCGCCCCCTTCTGGTCCCAGATCGATCAGCCAGTCCGCCGTTTTGATGACATCCAGATTGTGCTCAATGACCACAATCGAGTTGCCCGCGTCCACCAGGCGCTCTAACACCTTGAGCAGACGCTCCACGTCCGCGAAATGCAGGCCCGTGGTTGGCTCATCCAGGATGTACATGGTGCGACCCGTTGCTCTGCGTGAAAGCTCGGTCGCCAGTTTGACGCGCTGCGCTTCCCCGCCTGAGAGCGTAGTAGCCGGCTGCCCCAGGCGCATATAGCCCAACCCGACGTCGTATAACGTCTGCATCTTATTGTGAATGGACGGAACGTTAGAGAAGAAGGAGAGCGCCTCCTCTACCGTCATATCCAGTACATCGGCAATGGTTTTGCCCTTGTAATGGATCTCCAACGCTTCCCGATTGTACCGTTTGCCCTGACAGACCTCACAGGGCACATAAACATCCGGCAGGAAGTTCATTTCAATCTTGACGATACCCTCACCGCGACAGGCTTCGCAGCGCCCACCCTTGACGTTAAATGAGAAGCGACCGGGCATATAGCCGCGGATGCGCGACTCAGGCACCTGCGCGAACAACTCGCGTATGCCGGTAAACGCGTTGGTATAGGTGGCGGGATTGGAGCGCGGCGTCCTGCCGATGGGCGATTGGTCGATGTCAATCACTTTGTCCAGGTATTCCAGGCCCTCGACGCTATCGTGTTCGCCCGGCTTGGTGTGGGCGCGGGCAAAAACGTGCGACAACTTGCGGTACAGGATGTCGGTGATGAGCGTACTTTTGCCGGAGCCAGAAACGCCCGTAACCACGACAAATTTGCCCAGCGGGATCTCTACATCGATATCCTTCAGATTGTTCTCCCGCGCTCCCTTGATGATCAGCGAGTTGCCGCTGCCCGCTCGCCGCTCTTCCGGTATCTTAATAAACTTGCGCCGCGAGAGATAATCGCCGGTGAGCGAGTGAGGGTTGGCAAGGATCTCCTCGAATGTGCCAGTGGCAACGATCTTGCCTCCGTGTTCGCCCGCGCCTGGGCCGACATCGATGATATGATCGGCGGCGCGCATGGTATCTTCGTCATGCTCGACGACGAGCAGCGTGTTGCCCAGGTCGCGCAGCCGGACCAGCGTCTTGATAAGGCGTTCATTGTCGCGCTGGTGCAGGCCAATACTGGGCTCATCGAGAATGTAGAGCACTCCCATCAGCCCCGAGCCGATCTGTGTCGCCAGACGGATGCGCTGGGCCTCGCCCCCGGAGAGGCTGGCCGCGGCGCGATCTATCGTCAGGTAATCCAGCCCAACATCGATCAAAAACTGGAGCCGCGCCTGGATCTCTTTCAGCACCTGCCGGGCAATGAAGCGCTCACGGGCCGTCAGCGTCCCCTGGACAAGCGGGCCGCTCGGATCAATCTTTGCCAGCGGATCGCCCAGCAACGACGTTGTCTTGCCGCCGTTCCCATTCTTCTTCTTATGATTATTCTTGTTATTGCCATTGGTCACAGGCATGGGCAACGGGGCCAGACCTTCCGGCTGCTCCATGCCCAGTTCCTGGAAGAAGCGTTGCGCCAGCACGATAGAGAGGCGAGTCACCTGCACAATATTGCGCCCGCCAACCGTGACGGCCAGCGCCTCCGGCTTGAGACGAGCGCCGCGGCAATCGGGGCAGATGCGCGCGGACATATAGCCCTCGATTTCCTCGCGGATGCCCTCGCTATCGGTCTGTCTATAGCGCCTATCCAGGTTGGGAATCACGCCCTCGAAGTTGACAGGGTAATCGCGGGTACGCCCATGTTGCGGCGTGTAACGGATCGTAAGCTGTTCTGGCGTACCATAAAGCACTTTCTGCTGCACATCCTTACTCAACTCGCGCCAGGGTGTGTCAAGGCTAAAACGGTAACGCTCGGCCAGCGCCTCCAGAATAGCCGAGTGCCACTGGCTGCCGTTGACAACCTTGCTCCAGGGAGCAATGGCGCCGTCGCGAATGCTGAGTTCGGGATGGGTGACGATCAATTCCGCGTCGATCTCCTGCTGCGTGCCCAGACCCGTGCAGGTGGGACAGGCCCCGTGAGGGCTGTTGAAGCTGAAGGTGCGGGGCGCGATCTCCGGCAGGCTGATGCCGCAATAGACGCAGGCCGCACGCTCCGAGAAGAGAATCTCTTCCCCATCGATTACCGAGACCAGCACGACGCCGTTGCCCAGCTTGAGCGTCGTCTCCAGCGAGTCAGCGAGCCGTTGCCTGAAAGCCGGATCGACCTCTGCTTGCGAGACCGGAGGCGCGCTGCCATCACCAGCACTTGCCGCATTGACATCGTAGAGCGCCGGTCGTTCCGCCACCTGTTTGAGCTGCGTATGCTGCTCGGCTGCATTTCCATCGGCATCTTGCCTCTTACCTTTGCGAATGACCAGGCGATCAACCACGACTTCGATAGTATGCTTCTTTTGTTTGTCGAGTTCAATCTCTTCGCTCAGATCAAAAATCTTGCCATCGACGCGAGCGCGCACATAGCCGGAGCGGCGCATCTCTTCAAAGATGTTCTTATACTCACCCTTGCGGCCCTGGACCAGGGGAGCGAGCAAAAGGATGCGCGACCCTTCGGGCAGGCTAAGTACCGCGTCAACGATCTGCTGCAACGTCTGCTGGCTCACCTCGCGTCCGCATTGTGGGCAGTGGGGATGGCCGACGCGCGCGTAAAGCAGGCGCAGGTAATCGTAAATCTCAGTCACAGTGCCCACGGTCGAGCGGGGATTGTGGGTAGCTCCCTTTTGATCTATCGAGATAGCAGGTGAGAGGCCATCGATATGATCAACATCGGGCTTCTCCATCTTATCGAGGAACTGGCGCGCGTAGGCTGAGAGCGACTCGACGTAGCGCCGTTGCCCTTCGGCAAAGATGGTATCGAAGGCCAGGCTACTTTTGCCAGAACCGGAGAGGCCAGTAATGACCACCAGCTTATCTCGCGGGATGGTCACATCAATATTTTTTAGATTATGTTCACGAGCGCCGCGAATAACGATTTTATCCTGAGGCATAGAAATCAACCATCCATTGCTTACACAACAATAAATACCTTATAAGGGGATCTTCCGGCTTGCTATTCAGACGGCCAACGCTCCCACCGCTTCGTAGCTCCCCGATTCATCGTGGGAGCGCTCAGGCCGTCTGAAACGAAGGCTGCCGCTTGTGTGTATTTGCCTCTCTCCAAAGACATGATCAGATTGATACAAACAAACGTTCCAGGTAAGACTACTACATCGTTGACCGTTGCGTCAAGGGTAATGGGACACTTGGGAGTTCATGCGGGATATCTGAAACATTGGCCTATATGGAGGTGAGTTTTATTTGCCATACGATTGTTCTACTATTTAGGAAAAGTATACCATATCTTACGGGAAATGTCAAAAAGCCGGCTGTATTAAGCAGGGCTGGTGATTCTGAGGAAGAAGAAGGAAGGAAATAAAACAGCATCTTCGATGATCTGAGGTCCAAGTTTTCTGTTCAGAGGTCTGGAGAGTTTGCCTGTGGTTTTTCCCGCCTGAGCGCAGCCCCTTCATCATACCTCCTGGTGGGGAAACCGTTTGGAATAGCTTCCCCACCAGGACCATTATAGGGTATTCTCCATGATACTGATTGTATTTACTTTTCACTCCCTGGAACGCACTTCACTCCTTGCGGCAGATGCGCAGGCAGGTCCGCCGGAAGCGCCAATTGGTCACTGACGTGGACTACCTGCTCCTCTCCAGCGGCTCTCAATGGATAGCTCACGGTTGTCCTTGTATAGAAGTATGATGTCATATTCATGTTCTGCACGATTTCGATCCGGTTCGCCACTCCAAGGGTACTTAACACGCTATTCACGTTAACCCCCCAGAAGTGATGACCATTGTGCTTGTTGCTGTAATTGGCAAAGACGAGACCACTGAGGCTCGCCGCATAGGTGATCTTGACATGTGCGACTCCTATTTCGCCCCAATTGGTCACCCGAATGGTTTGACCAGGATCGAGATCGACCTCGATGGCGACGCTACTGCCTATGCTGATGGTCTGTGCGTGTGAGCCCCCCTTCTGCCACTCCTGGTCGTAACCAATGCTCGTCTCAGACTTGAAGAACTTAATGGTGAACTCCACCTTCTGGCTGACGGACAAGGTGGATGTCTGTGACCAGTTGGTCTCCTCCGTGTTGTCTTTCTGCGTGACAAACGCGACGTTGACGCGAACCACTTTGTCTAGCTCATTGGTCACGTCATTGGTGGCAAGGGCCGAGTTCGTGACATTGACGTTGCTACAAATAGAGCTCACGGGTCTGAGCGTCAGCGTGATCTCCGGCCATCCATACTCCCTATACAATATGATATTTAAAGTAAATATTTATAATAACATGAGGTACATGACATACATACAAGCAGTGTCATGCGGAATGGTCTATTTTATTAAGAAAAGTCAGGGAATGCATATACCTTGCGCTTTTACCTTTTGACGAGGTCGTAAGATGAGGTCGTAATAGGAGCAAGCCGTGGCGACGACATTCATGCCGTCCGCTTGAGCGCCTATGTAGCCCCTAAACCGAGCCATCATCGTAGGGACCCGCTTGAGCGCGTCCGGTTTACCGCCGCTCCTTCCTCAAATTGTGTCAAACCGCCACAGGGCAGACGCGAGGCCCACCAGCGCCAGCCTGTCCCCTTGCTCTTACCGCCTCCATTCCATATTGCATTCACCCTACCTCCTTAATAAGGTACGGGCACAACCTTCCTGTCGCCGATAGCAGCCTGCACCTTAGCGCCGAGCTTGATGATATCCTTCGTCCCGCCAACCGGGCTATTTTTTAGCTCCTGATGCAAATACGCTACATGAGCAAATGTGAGCTTTTCATTGACAGCTTTTGCAAGCGGCAACAACTCCTCCAAGATGTAAGCCGCCTCCTCATATTGCTTGTGCGAGAGGTAGACCTGAGCTTGCAAAACTTTGTTCACACAGATGCGACGCACATAGAGAGGCTGGGGGTTGGCTTCCTCTGCAGACTCCAGCAGCCCTATTGCCCGGCTATCTTTGCGCAGATAGAGCGCATAAGCAAGACAAATTTGATGATGAGTCCTGTCGAGCCTGGCAAATCCCTCGTCATCGAACTGTTTCCCCACCAGCTTTTCCGTTGTGTCAAGCAGCGGCTTCCAATTGTCCCCTTGCAGGGCATACACACGGCTTGCTCGTATCATCACTCCCCCAGCAATAGAGGTGGGCAGCCCCTTGATTGAGAGCGCCTCATCCACTAACGTCCTGGCCTGTGCAAGGTCGCCTCCAATGCCCTCGCACATCGAAAGCGCCTGTCCATAGCGCATCAGCGTGGAGGCGAGCAGCGTGTTGTCCTCCAGCTTCCTGGCAAGGTCTAAGGCAAATCTACCATAGCGGTGAACCGATTGATAATCCAGTTCCTCCTGGCTGATGTCCAGGCCAAGCTGACCATACTCGCATAAAATACGTAACACATCTTTGTTCTGATGTCCCAAGTCTTTCGAGATCTCCAGGATCTTGTCTGTCATGACATCCACCCCCTGCACTCCGCCAACGTTCCCGCCGCTAAAATAAGCTTCGCGGTGCAGCT
Organism: Ktedonosporobacter sp.; assembly: GCA_035293765.1. Classification (GTDB taxonomy): domain Bacteria; phylum Chloroflexota; class Ktedonobacteria; order Ktedonobacterales; family Ktedonobacteraceae; genus DASRHT01. The sequence goes on along the minus strand of DATGMF010000076.1, from coordinate 22,637 downwards.
TCAGGCTGTTCTTGAGGATAGTGGTGTCGTAAAGCACCTGTTTTTTTTGTGCGACATCCTCCAGAGAAACAACTCCAAGCGCGAAGGGAGCGATCCCCAGGATTTTCGTCAGCTTCCGGCGCAGCACTACCGAGTCGAGCCCGTCATTTGATTTTTCCATGCGAGACACCATAACCCTTGATATTCCCAGGCATGTCGCAAGGTCTTCCTGGGATAAGCCCAACTGCGTGTGTCGCTGTCGGATGAGCTTGCCTGGATCGGGAAAGCCATCGTCGCCGCAGTCTACTACATAGCCAAAATCTTGCCAAAATGTGTTCATCACGTCCTCCTAACATACCTCAATACTACTTGCCCCAGTATATGCTAAACATCGATATTGTTGCAAGCTACAGCAAAGTTACAATGTAACTTTCAGTTACATCGATACTGCTTTCATACAGCTATACTCATAAAAAAACGTGGGGGTTGTCTATGAGTGATCTGATCTTCTATTGTCATGATGTGCATGAAAGAGCAGATGCCATCAACTACCTCAATAAGGTCGGGGTGGTGGTTATCCCGGAGAACATCGATGGTCAGACGTTCCTGCGCTTAGAGTGTCCACAGGGCACAACAATGGAACTAGCTGATCTTGCCACCATTGAGCCGCGCTATCGTATAAATTGTCCGCATGGCGGCTTCGCCGTCATCCACCTGCGTCGCCCGGCCCTCTCGAACGGAGAGCAGCAGTATCTTCTTAGCATCTCGATACAGGAATACGACAAAGTCATGGAGGTAGAACGTGCCGATCCCTAAAATTGCGCTGTCACAGGTGGAGTTAGAGCTAGAGGAAGCCCTCTTCTTGCAAAACATGCTTCGGTCCGGTGTGTATGACCAGCATATTGCCTTCCAGCTTGGCAATGTGATCCAGAAATTAAACGTGAAGATTACTGTAGAGCTTGAAGGGATGGAGCTGATTGTCTTGAACGCCATATTGAATGATCTGATTGTAGCCCCCACCACGAACAATGACGCCGTCATCCGGCTAGCAGGGACGCAACGCAAAGTTCAGGAGCAAGTGAGCAGACGGTACAGGGAAATCCTGGACGCGCAATAAAAGGGAGAAAAGAGTAAACACTCCTTTCTCCCGACGCGCTGACTAAGGTGTTGGTTTGTTGGATCGTGAGCCGGGAGGGTTCTGTCCCGTCTGCGACCTGTTGCTCCCGGGCTGCTGTGACCTTTCCGTTGGCCCTGCCGGCCCCCCGGGCCTGGCAGTTCCAGTCTGTGGAGTGGAGCTGCTCGGTGTGGTCGGCGTCGAATATGTGCTACCCGTCGCTGGTTGTGATGTGGTTCCGGTCGGCGCTGTATAGCCTGCCTGTTGCCGCACTTCCTCAACGCGGCTGGTTAACCGCTGCTGATCCAGGTTGTTCGAGGAACTTCTCCGCATCTCTCTGGTACGCTCGGCCAGCATGCGGCGCATCTCTTCCCCTTTCATTGGCGCAAACAGCAAACTTATACCCATCCCGACGAGCACCCCGTTGGTAAAACTACCCATAGCAAAACTTCCTTTCTAGAAGCTATCAGCAAACTCGAGAGTACGCGGTTAACACGAACAGTGACGGGGAAGAGTGACAGTAGCAAACATCGTGCGCAACCGGGGAAGAGTAGCTATTATCTCCTATGATAATGCCTGCATTAGGAGGAAAAGTGCCCGCAAGTACTATCATACTTGTAGAGATGAGCTACAATTAAAAGGTAGAGTCGGGCAGTATCTTCCTGCGTATTTTCTATTGATGTGTGTTGAAAGACCAATGCTGATAATGGTATAAGAGCATATAAAGCGCGAATTGCCAGTAAAAAATCGGATAGCGCGCAGGTGATCGGCAATGTAACAGTGCAGAGGAAAACCGGTGGATTTAGAATTTGATTTTGAGAAACGCTATCGCCTGGTACGAGAGATTATCGAGACGGTTGTACTGACCTTCCTGATGTTCCTGGTCATCCGTCTGGCGGTACAGAACTTCAACGTCGATGGTATGAGCATGGAGCCCAATTTACATAATCAAGAGCTCATCCTGGTGGACAAGTGGTCCTACCTGTTCCACGCGCCCGCCCGTGGCGATGTAATTGTGTTCGTGGCTCCCCCTAATCCTGCCCTGGATTATGTCAAGCGCATTGTGGGCTTGCCCGGCGATATCATCACGATTCAAGATACCACCGTCATTGTCAATGGCAAGCCGCTGAACGAGCCATATGTTGATCCGCGTCGCCAGGGCGATCCTTACCAGCCGTTTGTGAACCGCGTTGTGCCGCCCAATACCTACTTTGTGCTGGGCGATAACCGCAACGGCAGTTCTGATTCGCGCGACTGGGGATGCGTGCCGCGGCAGAACGTCATTGGGCGTGCTGCTCTGGTCTACTGGCCCCTCGGTCAGGATAACAATGGCTTCTTGCCCAGCGTCGCCTCGACGTTTACCAATATCCCTGCGCCGACCGGCGTGCCTGTCAGCACCTGCCCGGTGATAGTAAGGCCCCCCGTTAACGCGTCTACGCAGCCGAACGACCTGCTCAATCTGGACACGATGGCGACTCTATTCATGCCCGCGATATTTATGATATACTATCGCAGGCGTAAATGATGCTCTTTTGTCGGCATCAAGGTATTGAGCTAGCTTGTGACCGGGCTGCCTAAGACGAGATCCATTTCATGGTCGTTGAGTCTGACGTTCAAAATCTGGTGTTTGAGGCGATTCTGCGCGTCTGCCAGGTGTTTATTCAGGAGTGCTGTCATCTCTTCGGGCGACATAATCAGCCCTATAATCCCTTCGACGGTCACATGGGATGCAACCAGCCGTCCATTAGTCACGGTCGGCATACCGGAGATAGCGCAGGGAAGGCCGAAGAGCTCGAAGGCCACGCGGACTCCATTGGCGTTGATCGTCGTATTCGGTTTTTGCACAGGATTTGATGGCGCCAGGTTGAGCACAATCAGGTTGTTGATGCTATTTTCCTGCACCTGTAACGGGCCGGGTGGTAAAAGCGCCACCTGCGGCGGCATCTGATCAATGGCTGACGAGAGCGCGTGGTCGAGCTGCGTTTGAGCAATATCATGGAGATAGGGACGCAGAAGAAGGAACCAACCCGCCACCGCCAGTACAAGCAGGATGACAAGCGTCGTCAGGCAGCCTCGGAAGAAGTGTCTGCGTGGTGCTGGATTAACAACGGTTGGAAACATTTATTTGCCTCTATTATGTATTTAACGTTACTATAATAACGGGAAGGCCAGGGTAATGGTGACATTCTGGCTCCCGCCGCCTGAAATTCGCATGGCCGATTTTTGTCCATCACTTTACCAATGCGGACGCTGATGGCAGGACGTGATTGAAAATGTATCCAGCTTGTTTGGTCAATAGATCAGGGACTACTATTATGCACGAAAAAAGCTTACTTACACTGGAGTATCCAAAAATTTTGGCGAAGGTGGCCCAGGAAGCGGCCTTCTCTGCCAGCAAAGAATTAGTAAAAACCCTGGAGCCAACTCCCGATCTGGAGGCGGCGCGGCATCGTCTTGCCTTCACTTCCGAAGCCACGCGCCTGATAGACCTGCATCCCGATGCCGGTGTGCGTGGCGCTCATGATATCCGCCCTCTACTGGTGCGCGCCTCGCGCGATGGCGTCTTGAGCCCAACTGATCTGGTGGAAATTCTGGAGACGGTTCGCAGCTCTCTCTATGTGGCGCGCCTGCTGGAGAGACTCGAAGCCGAGTCGTTTCCCCTCCTGCGCGCTCTGGGAGCCGACATTCCGCAGCGTCCTCAGATCGTGCGTCGTATCGAGGAGACGGTCAGCGAGGAAGGCGAGGTGCTGGACACCGCCAGCCCCGCGCTACGCAAGCTGCGTTTTGATATTCGCGGCGCCAATCAGCGTCTGCAAGAGCGGCTGCGTACGCTGGTCCACGATTTTGGCTCCGCCCTGCAAGAGCCAATTATCACGATGCGCAATGACCGCTACGTTGTCCCGGTGCGGTCGGAGAGTCGCAGTCATGTGCGCGGCATTGTCCACGACCAGTCGTCCAGCGGTGCCACCGTTTTTATCGAGCCGCTCGTCGTGGTTGAGCTGAACAACAAGATACGCGAACTACAGATCGAGGAGCGGCAGGAGGTTGAACGCATCCTGCGCGTCCTCTCCGAAGAAATCGGCAACGAGGCCGAAGCGCTCAAGGTCGCGGTAGAACTGCTGGCCGAGTTCGACTTGTACATGGCAAAAGCTCGTTACGCGCGTATGACGCGCTCAACCGAGCCCCGGCTCAACGATCAGGGGCGGATTGAGCTACGTAACGCGCGCCATCCCCTCTTGACCGGCAAAGTCGTCCCGATCAATTTTCATCTCGGGCGCGACTTCTTTATGGTGGTCGTTACCGGCCCGAACACCGGCGGCAAAACGGTTGCGCTCAAGACGGTCGGGCTGCTCACGCTCATGGCTCAGGCGGGTCTGCATATCCCGGCGGAGGAGCAATCGGAGATCGCCATTTTCGAGGAGATTTTCGCCGACATCGGCGACGAGCAGAGCATCGAGCAGAGCCTGAGCACCTTCTCATCTCACCTTACCCGCATCATTGATATCCTGCGCCATGTTGATGCTGAGCGGCAGCGCGGCGTACCGGATATACGCGGCAAGATGTCGGAGACGCTGGTGAAAAAGCGGGAAAAGGAGCTATCGAGCTACCTGGTATTGTTTGATGAGCTGGGGGCAGGCACCGATCCAAGCGAAGGCTCGGCCCTCGCTCGCGCCATCCTCACATTCCTGCTTGAGCGCCATGTAACCACCGTTGCCACGACCCATTACTCCGAGCTCAAAGCTTTTGCCCACGAGCAGCCAGGAGTAGTCAACGCCTCGGTCGAGTTCGATATTGAGACGCTTTCGCCAACGTACAAGCTGAGCATCGGCCTGCCCGGACGCAGCAATGCGCTGGCAATCGCCAACCGGCTGGGGCTGGATGAGCACATTATCGAACGCGCGCGCGAATTTCTGGGCAGCGCCGGAGTGCGGATGGAGAATCTGTTGGAAGGGCTGCAATCTGAGCGCAAGGCGGTGGATGATGAGCGTTATCGTTTGAGCATGGAGCGGGCCGAGGCCGAGTACCAGCGCCGCCAGTTAGAGGAAGAGCGTCACAAGCTTGAAGCGCAGCGCGTGCAGATCCTCAATGATGCGCGCGCGCAGGCCAGGCGCGAACTGGAGCAGGTTCAGGTCGAACTGGCGAAGGTCAAAATTGCTGTACAACCTGGTAATCTAACGCGCGAACGATTAAGCGAGGCTCGTCAGAAGGCTCGCCAACTCGAAGAGAAAGTGGTCACAATTCCTGAGCCTCGTCGTGTCCGGCATGTCGAGCCTCAACCGGAACGGCTGGACGGACCCATCCAGGTGGGCGATACCGTACGCGTCCTGACCTTTAACCAGAACGCGGAGGTTGTGGGCCTCTCAACCGACCAGGGCGAGGCCGAGGTGCAGATGGGCGCGTTACGCTTCAGGGTCAATGTGAACAATCTTGAGCGCCTGAGCAAGCGCAAAGCGGCAGCCGCCGAGCGGTCCGCCGATATCGTTATCCCGCGCCTGGAGGAGCGCCCGGCTGTTGCCAGGGAGCTTGATATGCGTGGCTGGCGCGTCGAGCAGGCGCTGGAGGAGTTAGAAACATACCTCAACGACGCCTCCATGTCCGGGATGGCTTCCGTACGCATCGTGCATGGCAAAGGCACCGGAGCTTTACGAGCTGCTATTCGCGAGCAGTTAGCGCGTCATCCCCTGGTGAAATCGTTCGCGTCCGCCCCACCCCAGGAAGGCGGAGATGGTGTAACGGTGATTAAGCTGAGCGCATAATTCCAATGTACACTTCTCTGTCGGGCTTCTCGCACTGGAAGCTGAGAAGCCCGACAGAGAAGTGTGCAAGTATGATTTACTGTATCTCGATCTTAGAGAACTTTTCACGCGCCATTTTAGCCTCCGCCATCTCCCGTACGCAAGACGCTGGGGCGTTTTTTGCGGTCTGCTATGCTGCGGCGCGTCATTCAGGAAATAACCTCATCCACTCGAAAGCTTCGTGCTTCTACAATTGAATCACCTCCAGCAAATAATCCGAGGGCTCCTTTTATGGGGAAATCGATGCTTTTTTGAGCAACTTTCTTGCCATTAATGAGCAGAGTTACGGTGCCTTTCTGAATTTTCACACTCACCAGGGCAAAATCGAGGAGTGCGTTATACGTCTCTGAAGGCCAGGGAACTAAAGAGTCAATATCGCCAAGAGCGAATGCATGGTCAGCGTTGCCATTTTTCAGCACAATTCCAAACGATACGCTTCCATATTGGAAGGCATCAACCCCAAGATGTTTCATTTGCACATCTATTTGAATAGCTGGGCCATCGGCGACATATGGCGAGAGAAAGAGCCCTCCGTGGTCGGAATGAACCCCTCCATTCAGACGTTTTTGCCAGCCTGCTCCTTGCCATGTATTGAAATCTCTGGACCAATCAGTACTGTAGAGCGTATGAGAATCTGGTTGGAGCGGGAAAGGGAGAACGAACCAGAAAGAGCCTCCAAGAACTATGGCTACAAACACAAGGAGAGAGCAGCTCCACAGCAATCTGGAACGTTTGTGAGAGTGGGTATTTTTTCGATCTCCATCGACCAAAAAACGGTGGTACGCTTCACTTTTCCGTTCTTCCATGTTCATTTCATTACCTTCCTCAAAGACATTTATATATGTCCTGTTTTTAGGAAGTATATCTCTACAGTTTTTGTGAAGAAAGGTTTTACGGTCACTTTGTCCTTTACATGAGTGCCTGTTTTTCCGTGTCGAAACTCGTACATCATGGAAGGAAATAGGAGATTGGATTAAGAGTCATCCGGGCAAGAGGTCGCAGGAGATCCCCGTTGCATCATCGAAAAAGCTGTACTTTGCGCGTTCTCAGGAGTAGAATGGGTTATGAGCGTTCTTTATTAGACGCGATGGTTTTGGCAGAATGGCGAAAGGGAGTTCATCGATGGCGCAGAATTACACGGTCCCCAGCATCTATACTGATATGAGCAATCAGGGTCAGGGATATTTCGCATTCCGTTTCACCTGCCAGCAATGTTACTGGCAGATTGATACGCGACCGATTCGCTCTAACGTCAGCACCGCAAGCAATGTGCTCGATATCGGGGCCGGGCTGATAGGCGGCTTCTGGGGACGAGCAGCAGAGGCAGGGCAAAAGATTTATGGCAGCCAGTGGCATACAGAGCAGGCGGACGCACTGCAAAAATCGTGGGCTGAGATCCAGCACCACTTCCATTTCTGCCCTAAATGCCATCGGACCGTCTGTGATCGTTGCTTCAACCATCAATTGAACCTCTGTACAGGCGCGGGCTGCGCACCGGATTTACGCGCCGATGGGGCGCAATTTCAGCACCAGATGAATATTGAGGCCCAACGAGGACAGATCGAACAGCAATATCAGGCCCCACAGTTCAACGTCAACGCCATTCCGTCCGCGGTGACGCCCGATATGCTGCGTCCAGCTCCCAATCAGGCGGCTCCTCAGTTGCCACCCGGCGGGCAGCAATCTCCGTCGCCCGCCAGCATCGCCGGTCTCGGCACGCCGGGCTATCCGCAAACGGTGGAATGCCCCAATTGCAGAAGCGCGGGCCAGCCAGGAAAATTCTGCCAGCACTGCGGGACCAGGTTGCCCCTGCCAGACCTCTTCTGCCCACGCTGCGCGCTGCCGGTCAAGGCGACCGCCAAATTCTGCGAAGAATGCGGGGCCAGACTTCATACATCATAGCCCAGGCAAAAGTAATCTCTCTCTGGTAATAGAGATAACTATTATGCTACTCTTCTCATAGAACAGGAACGGCTGTGTGGAGCGGATCTTGCATGATCTACGTGATATATGGGTAAAGAAAAAGCCGGAAATGACCGAACTGGTCCTGTTCTAGCTTAGAAATCAGTGGAGGAATGTATATGGCAACAGATCGCTGGGGTACCATGAAAGAGTTTGGCGGGCGTGGCCTGCATGCAGGATTGAGCACGCTGGGGGATTTCGAGAAGTTTATTATGCGCGGCAACGTGGTAGACCTGGCTGTTGGTATTGTGATTGGCGCCGCTTTTAACACCGTCGTACAAGAGTTCGTCAAAGATTTCTTAACCCCCGTGATAGGTCTTTTGGGAGGGTTCGACTTTTCTACGTGGCGTATTCCGATTGGCAAGAGCTTTCTTCAACCAGGTCTGTTTTTAAACGCTCTCATTAGCTTTCTGCTTATCGCCTTCGTCGTGTACTTCTTCGTTGTGAAGCCGGTGAACGCTCTGCGTGACCGTCTTGAGCATTTGAGGCCAAAGAAGGAAGAGGCACCTACAACGCGCCAGTGCCCGTTCTGCCTGAGCACCGTGCCGCTCAAAGCCTCGCGTTGTGCGTACTGCACCGCTCAGTTACCACCAGCGGACGGCACGCAGGCGCAAGCGGAGCCGGTGCCACAGCGATAAGCTGCGCTGCTAGCAATTTCATCGCGTTGTTACCGGTCCCATCGGCGGATCGTGATGAAGCTTTCGGGACTGTATTTAGATTCGCTTGCAGATATGCACAGGTTGGCGTATACTGCTAGCTGGATAAACAGCGATACTACCGCGTTTAGCAAGAGGTAATAGTCAACGGATTATGAAATTACAGGGAAGCCCAAACTATAGGCTTCCCTGTTTCCTGAGATATGGCTCTTTATTTTATGCAGAGGAGAAACTGCTCATGGCGTCAACATCTGAGCCTGTACGGCTGGAAGATTTTATCCGCGACATTCCCGACTTTCCGCAGCGGGGCGTCCTTTTTAAGGATATTACTCCTCTATTGCAGGATGCGACCGCGTTTCGCTCAGCGATGGAGCGCCTGGCTTCTCATTATGTCGGCTCTGGCATCCAGGCGGTGGTGGGCGTTGAGTCGCGCGGCTTTATTTTTGGCGCTCCCCTGGCGTACTTGCTTAACTGCGGCTTCGTGCCGGTGCGAAAATTTGGCAAGCTGCCTTCGCAGACGGTCAGCGTCGAGTATGAGCTGGAGTACGGCACAAACGTGGTCGAGATCCACAAAGACGCCATCAAGCCGGGTCAGCGTGTACTGATCGTTGATGATCTGCTGGCAACCGGCGGTACGGTATCGGCTGCGATGGAACTGGTGGAGAAGCTCGGCGGCCATATCGCCGGGATCGCCTTCCTGGTCGAATTGACCTTCCTCAATGGCCGCGAACGCCTAAAAGGGCATGATGTCTTTGCTCTGATCAAATATTAGCCACCGTTAATCCCTGTCTTCCCAGTTCAGCCAGGTGGTTTTTTGCTTGATTGATCCGGGACGCCGCTCCTGCCAGGGGATCGCGGGATGACCAACATAGACGATTGCCACGATATGATCTTCTGAGGCAAGGCCCAGCCACTGCTTCACGCGCGGGTCGTACGCTGCGTCTCCCGTTCGCCACATGCAAGCCAGCCCCATCTCTTCGCCCGCCAGCAGCATATTCTGGACGGCGGCGGCGGTCGCCTCAACGTTCTCGATAGCGATGACATTATCCTGCCGCGGGCGCTCTGCCGCGACGATTATCAGCACGGGGGCGCGCAATGGTTTGGCTCGTTCCTTGCTGAGAATGGTCTGAGCCTTCTCGCCCGTTGTATCGGTCATACGCGCTGCCAAGCTTGTTGCCATGATCTCGCCCAGCTCGTTGCGCGCTTTGCCCGCCAGGACAAAGAAGCCCCAGGGCTCTACTTTATGATGATTGGGAGCGTGCGTTGCCGCCTCCAGCATGCGTTCAATCTGCCAACGCGTCGGGGGTTGGTCGGTCATTTTGCCGATGCTACGACGCTGCCTGATCGTCTCGAATACAATGTTATGCAGATTTTCTTCGCTCATTCCTCTTATCCTCATTTTCGTCGTACCCGGAGCTGGCTCCAGGATGCGTTTATCGTATCACATAGGCTATGGTGGTTGTTTTCTTTTTTGCTATACCATCAAAATATCATAGCTGTCATGGTAACATTTTCCTGGTTTAAACGATAACAACAATGGGATGTGTTTGCAATACCGAACAGGGCTCGTAAGCCCTTTTTCAGCACAGTAGAAAAAATCTCTATGAGGGAATGCATGCGCCAGATACACTCTGAGGGAACAGCCGATGATTCACTGATCGCAGCCCTCTATGATCGCTACGCACTGATTATTCTCAATTATCTATCTCGCTATATTTCTTCCAGGGAGGATGTCGATGACATGGTGCTGGACGTATTTTTAGCTGCGATGGAGAATCGCGTCTGGATGACGTGGAGCGACGGCGAGCAACTGGCCTGGCTGCGCCGTATCGCGTACAACAAAGCAGTAGATTATTATCGCCGTAACGCTCGCCATCCGTCCGTCGCGCTGGATTACGTCGCCTCCATGCTCTGCGATGACGACGAGTATATGCCGGAACATGTCGCTTTACGCAATGAAGATTATGCCTTGCTGCGGGTCCATTTATCCAATCTCTCCGAGCTGCAACAGGAGATTGTGCTCCTGCGTTTCGGTCACGGCCTGCCATCGAAGGAAATTGCCCAGCGCCTGAACAAAAGCGATAGCGTGATACGCGTGACGCTCTCGCGCACGCTCAATCTTCTGCGTCGTAAATATATGCAACAGGAGGAGGGATAGCGATGAATTATCAAGACGAGTGGTTTGCTCCAGAAAGCGTAGAAGAGCAGATAGAGCGGCACCTGACCGTCCCCGATCTATCATCGGCGAATACACGTCTGCTGCAAGACCTCCAACATCTTGCCGCAGACGACGCCTCGCGTCTGGCTCGGATTAGAGCGCGCCTGGCCGAGCATATTGCCAACGGCGCGGAACGCGGTCCTGTGCCGATACGGCGTTATCGCTATCCCCAGACCCAGCCGCTCGCACCGGCGCTGTTGCTTCCTCAGTTGCCACGACGCGTACTGAGGCGGTCGCGGTTTCTGACGAATCTGCTATCGGGGTTGGTAGCCGTGTTGATTATTAGCAGTATGCTCGCGGCTTTTACGCTGTTCAAAGCGCATACGCAAACAGCCGACGTCCCCCCGAGAAAACCTGTTTCCGCTCCCCCCATTCACGGGGAGGCGGCCTTCGTGATGGATGCGACCTCCGGCAAAGTGCTTGCTGATATCAATAGCCATGCCCGCCTTCCCGTATCCGGTAGCGCCAAAATTATGACAGCGGTTGTCACCATTGAAAATGCCAATCTTGCTCAGTATGTGACTATCAAGCAGACTATGTTCGGTGAGGTGACGCCGTACGCGAGCACGGCCCATTTGCAGGTGGGCGATCAGCTTCAATTGCGCGATCTGCTCTATGGGCTCCTGCTGCCTTCTGGCGACGATGCTGCGCTGGCAATGGCGTATGCGGTAGCAGGCAGCACACAAAAATTCGTAGAGATGATGAACGAAGAGGCCCATCAGCTCCAGCTCAATGATACCCATTTCAGCAGTCCCTATGGTTCAACGGATGGCAGCGATTATTCGAATGCCGCTGACCTGACGCGCCTGGGCTGGTATGCCTTACAGCTCTCGGATTTTGCTCAAGTCGTCGCAAAAGCGGAATATACCCTTCCAGCTACCGAGAGCCGTCATTTCTATCTCTGGCCCAATACGAATTCCCTGCTGCTATCCTATACGGGGATGAATGGTATCACATTGAGCTATGACAGCAATATGGGCAGCATGGTTTTCTCCGCTCAGCGCAATAATCATCTACTGATCGGTACGGAGTTGAGAGCGCCATCAATAGATACGCTTGTTTCCGATGTCAAAATGTTGCTGGATCGCGGTTTCGCCAATATCCCCGCGGACCCGGCGCTGCCCCCCACGCCTTCCACACTTGGAGATATCGTTAGCGAGAAGAGAGGGTAACTGCATGCAGCGCGTATGGCTTGCTATTGCACTGGCGATGATGGTTATTATCACCGTCGTGGCGATCTTTTTTACATCTTCTATGCTCTCCGATGTGCAGGCAACGTTTACACCCACACCCACACCGATACCCACGCCTTCTCCGACGCCAACGCCATCCCCGGAGCCGACGCTTCCCCCCAGTCCCACGCCGACGCCGCCCCCCTTTATCAGCGGCACCGCTGCCTATCTGATCGATGCTGATACTGGTCGAGTTTTCTACGACATGAATAGCAGCCTGCCGCTTCCCATCGCCAGCACGACCAAAATCATGACCGCTATTGTGACGATTGAGGACGGCAATCTGGAGCAGGGGGTGACGGTGCAACAGGCCGATCTGAACCAGGTCCCGCCCGGTTCCAGCAATGCGGGGCTTGTCGCTGGCGATTACTTTCGCCTGCATACGCTGCTCTATGCGCTGATGCTGCGTTCCGGCACGGACGCTTCGATTGCCATTGCGCGCACCATCGCCGGTTCGACCGATAACTTCGTGGCGCTGATGAACAGGAAAGCGCAGGCATTGCATCTGCTGCACACGCACTATAGCAGCCCGCATGGCTTCAGTGGCAGCGACCATTACTCTTCGGCAGCGGATCTGGTGACGCTCACCAACTATGCCATGCGCAACCCTATCTTTGCTCAGATCGTTGGACAGACCACCTATGATGTAAAACCAACGTTATACACCCATGCCTATCACTGGGAAAATACCAATGCGCTCCTCACCTTCTATCCGGGTGCAGATGGCGTCAAAACAGGCTGGACGGATAGCGCCGGCGTGTGCCTGGTATTCTCGGCCCACCGCAGGGGTCATCACCTCATCGGCGTAGAACTGCACGCCCCATCCTACGATGCCGTCTTTAGCGATGGGGCGAAGCTGCTGGATCTTGGCTTTAGTAAAGAATAACAGTCAGGCTCTCCTGAGAAGCAGGGAGAGCCTGTCAGTCATTAGCCGGGCAGAAAGAGCCATTGCTGGAACAGCTCTTGATGGGTTAAGGCAAACCAGCAACAGCCTATCGTGATGATACCGACAATAACGACAAGTCGGGCAAAGGCGGGTAGACTTTTTGTCGGTATTTCCAGTAGTTTGACCAGCCAGTACGCGACAAAAAATGTGCCACCTATTTTCTGTAGTTCGTTGATCTGGAAGACCGAGCCAAAGAAGAGCGCGCCGACGCCTGCAATAATGGTCACTACCTGGAAGCCCCAGTATCTCTTCCTGTGCCGCAGCGCGTAGTTCCAGGGCAAGCGAGTCGATAGGTATAATAAGCCCATGTAACCTACGAGGCTGCCCAGGAATAATGCTCCAAATTCAAAGACGGCAAGGGCAGGGAGGAGCGCGTCAGTTAAGCGCAGCCCGATAAAGAGCGAAAGAATAGCAAAGGCCGCCAGGGTTGACCTTTCAAACAGGTGATCGTTCCAATGGCTGCCATCATTGAATACCAGTTCCAGCAAAGGGCTGAAGCCAAAAGCGGAGAGGAGCGCGCCCACAGCAATAAAGCCGATCAAAGAGCTTCCGAAGAGGAAGGCGACGACGGCCCAGACCACAAATAACATGACAGAAAAGCGAAATCGATTGACGGGGACGCGATGATAACTGCTGCTAAATCCCAGTGCGCCCGCAAAAAAGAGACAACCCAGAAATCCGAAAGAGCCATGTATTGGTTCTGGCAGGAACCAGCCCCAGAGAACGCAGCCGAGGCTGGCGGCATAGAAAACTATTTCATACACAATAACCGGGACATTTTTGAATAATTGGATGAATTTCGCCACATAGTATCTGAACAGGTAGATCACAGCCCCTCCTACTGCGAGAATGGCAAGCACGAGGAGGAACGTCAGAAAGTCGATTGCCCCAGCAAATTGCTGTAAAGGGGTCAACTTTTGCGGGGTCGGGTCCGGTGTTGCCAGAATCTGGTCAAGCGTAAGGGGATGTCCCGCCACCTGAGATGCCTGGGCTACGTAATAGATGATGGATTTTTCAGCTTCAGCATGGGTGAGTATGCCTTGCCGCTCAAGCTCCTGTACCGTCAAAATGCTATGTTTGATGCTGATAATATCCGGGGGGCCGTTGTTGGCCTGAGCAAAAGCCACCTGCGTCATCACTAGAAATAGAGCAATACTCAGGCCAAACAGCATCGCCAGCCTTCGCGCCATTGTGCCTCTCCTTTTTTCTCTGCCAGTTCAGAACTGCTCACGCTCCCACGATGAATCGGGGAGCTACATGCGCTAGCAAGCTATGAAAACAATCATCTGATTCCTGGTAGAAGCTTAGCAGAGAGGCTAGAGATAGCGTATGGGTCATCCGACTCATTTGCTGTATTTTTACTGCGTCATGTACCAATCGGTCGTGGTTAAATTGGGGTAGCTCACCGTCTTCTTCACCACGCCTGGAGGCGGGCCGGGGAATGGCTGAACCGGCGCGTTCCCTTCGGCGAGCAGCATCGTATCGTGCCAGATGCGTGCAGCGCCATCGACCCCGACGATATTAAACATCGGAGAATAATCACTATTCCCCGTCCAGACGCCAGTCACCAGATCGGTGGTGTAGCCAACAGCCATTGTATCTCTAAATGTATCGGTCTCACCCACATGAACCGCTGCCGGACGCACAGGACCGGGATTGCCAGCCTTACACTGCTCTTCAGTACTGCTATAGAGCAGCAGAGGGCTGCACTGACCGTACTCGTAGCGTCGCGCGTTATCGTCGCTCATCACATCGGTCAGCATAAAAGCAGCCTGCGGGCTCAACGCTCGCGTGCCCTGCGCTTGAGTTGCATAAACCACATGTCCGCTGGGGTCGCTGATTTTTTCAATCGCGTGCGGAGGAAGATGGACGCCACCGTTTGCCATCGTGCCGTAGGCAACGGTCGCATCAAGCAAGGGCACGGCTACAGGACCTAACGGCAGGCTATACCCGAGCTGATCCTGGGGTCCCAGATTCTTAATCCCCAGATCGCTCGCCATCTTTTCTACCGGAGCAAAACCTGTTTTGACAAATAACTTGAGGGCCGGAATATTGAAGTTGTTCTGTAGGGCGGAGCGATAGGACATATAGCCGTGAAAGCGCCGATCATAGTTGACAGGCGAGTAAGGCCCGGCTCCTGTGGCAACGGAAAACGGGCCATCGTACACCACCTCGCCGGGGCTGATGCCCTCATTAAAGGCGGTAGCGTAGACGAAGGGTTTGAAGACCGAACCAGGCTGGCGTCTTTGTTGTCTCCCCGTTACCACATCCAACGGGCTATTGTCTGTCGGACCATCAAGACTGCCGAGCAGCGAACGAATGGCGCCGTTATGATAGTCGATCATGACAACCGCCGCATTGCGCATATTATGGGTAGCTGCCATAGTCGCGATATATTGTTTCGTCCTTTGCAAAATCTGTTGTTGCAACGCCAGATCCAGCGTGGTCGAGACGGTGAGCGCCGACGATGGCAGCTTCGCCACGCTCGTATGCAAGTCGCTTGCCAGCTCGCTCACGGCATAATCGATAAACTGGAACGCGACCGCGCTCTGGGGCGCGTTGTGATTGAAGCAGTCAAGCTGGGCATCCTGGCCGTGGATCTGACAGATCAGCTTGCCATGAAGATCAAAAAGCTGAATCGCCCCCTTCACCTGGGTCGCGGTAGGACTGGGATTGCCTCCTGAACAGGCGCTGAACAAACCCATCAGCAAAAATAACAGGATATTACGCTGTAATCGTGATAGATTTTCTGGGAGTATGTTTGCAGTACTCATTATTGCTCCTCATTGATAGGTTTTCTATTGCAGTTATCGTGGCTGAGGAAAAAATGTTAACAAGTTGATTATTTCTCTCCCCGGCAGTGAAGCTGCGAGAGAAAGGGCTTCTCAGCAGCAGGCGCGATGGTTGCTACCAATCCGGCACATATGCGACAATAGCAGGTATGGGAATTGTGTCTTTCCTGTATCGAAAGGGATTATAAGCATGACTACCAACCCTGTCACAACTCAATTTGCAGAGGGGATCGAGATTAAAGCTCCTATCACCCCTGAATTTGCGCAAATACTGACCCCCGAGGCGATGAGTTTTGTCGCGAAACTTGCTCGTTCGTTCGAGACGCGCCGTCAAGAATTGCTGCAAAAGCGCGTACAGCGCCAGGCCGAGATTGATGCCGGCAAGCTGCCCGATTTTCTTCCCGAGACCGCGCATATCCGCCGGCAAGACTGGACCATTGCGCCCATTCCCGCCGATTTGCAGGATCGCCGCGTGGAAATTACCGGACCGGTGGACCGCAAGATGGTCATTAACGCGCTCAATTCGGGGGCAAAGGTCTTTATGGCCGACTTTGAAGATGCCCACTCGCCTACCTGGGAAGCAACCGTTGAGGGGCAGATTAATGTGCGCGATGCCATCAAACGCACGATCACCTTTACCAGCCCCGAAGGCAAAGCCTACCGGTTGAACGAGCAGACCGCCGTTCTGCTGGTGCGCCCGCGCGGCTGGCATCTTAACGAGAAGCATGTATTGATCGACGGGAAGCCAGTTTCCGGCGGCATCTTTGATTTCGCGCTCTTCTTCTTCCACAACGTCAAACAGTTGCTCGCCAACGGGACCGGTCCCTACTTTTACCTGCCCAAGTTAGAAAGCCACCTGGAAGCGCGCCTCTGGAACGATATATTTGTGATGGCGCAAAACGAGCTTGGCATCCCTCAGGGCACGATCAAGGCCACTGTGCTGATTGAGACGATCCTGGCAACCTTCGAGATGGATGAGATCCTCTACGAGCTGCGCGAGCATTCGGCGGGCCTGAACTGCGGGCGCTGGGACTACATCTTTAGCGCGATCAAGAAGTTCCGCAATCTGCCTGAATTCATCTTTCCTGACCGCGCTCAGGTAACGATGACGACGCACTTTATGCGTTCATATACGCAGCTCACGGTCAAGACCTGCCATCGCCGCAATGCGCCCGCCATCGGTGGCATGGCGGCCCAGATCCCGATCAAAAACGATCCCAAAGCCAACGAAGAGGCGCTTTCGCGTGTGCGGGCCGATAAGCGGCGTGAGGCGACCGATGGGCATGACGGAACCTGGGTGGCTCATCCTGGCCTGGTACCTATCGCGATGGAAGAGTTCGATGCTGTGATGAAGACGCCCAACCAGATCGATAAGAAACGCGAAGATGTCCACGCCACCGCCGCCGACCTGCTCCAGGTGCCGGAGGGCACGATTACCGAGGCCGGACTGCGCAACAATATCAGCGTAGGGGTGCAATATCTGGAGTCCTGGCTGCGCGGCACCGGCTGCGTCCCCATCTTCAACCTGATGGAAGATGCCGCGACGGTCGAGATTGCCCGCGCCCAGATCTGGCAGTGGATTCACCACCCCAAAGGCATCCTTGACGATGGGCGCAAAGTAACAGTTGAGTTGTTCCGCCAGTTGATGGGCGAAGAATTAGAGAAGATCAAGGCCGGTATTGGCGAGCAGGCGTTTGCTGCCCGTAAATTCGCGACGGCCTCCAAAATTCTCGACGAGATCGTGACCAGCGACCAGTTTGTGGAGTTCCTGACTCTGCCAGCTTACAAGTACCTGTCGTAGGGACCTGATTGATCGCGTCCAATTTATTGCCGTTCTTACAAGCGTCTATAGCCACATAGGGAACGGAACGCGGGGGACGAGCGATGAAATCGGGCGCGATCAATCGGGTCCCTACCGGTGGCAACCGCATGAGATTGCCCTCACAAGAGTCTGGAGCCACATAGGAGACGGGCGCTGAAGCGGACGCGATCAATCGGGTCCCTACCGGTGGGTAGCCGACAGAGACCCGATTGATCGCGAGAGTTGCTCCTACAGTTCCTGGCTCTTCGTCTTGACAATTCCTGCGACGCGTTCGATGAACTGCGCCAGAGGCATGGACTTGAGGTCCACGTTCGTGCGCAGGCGGACGGAGACGGCGTCAGCGGCTGCTTCTTTGTCGCCGACGACCAGCATGTACGGGATCTTCTGCAACTGGGCATCGCGAATCTTGGCGTTCATACGCTCGCCGCGCAGATCGATCTCGGCCCGCAGCCCGGCTTTCTCAAGCGCCTCCAGCACCTTTGCCGCATACTCGTTGTGGCGGTCGGCAATGGGGATGATCATCGCCTGCACCGGAGACAGCCAGACCGGGAATGCACCCGCGAAATGCTCGATCAGCATCGCCATAAAGCGTTCCGTCGCACCCGTCACGGCGCGGTGAATCATCACCGGACGATGCGGCTGCCCATCCTCGCCGATATACTCAAGTTCGAAATTTTCCGGCTGGTTGAAGTCGAGCTGAATCGTTGAGCACTGCCACTCGCGGCCCAGAGCGTCGTGAACCATAAAGTCCACTTTAGGACCGTAGAAAGCAGCCTCACCAATGCCGACTTCATACTTGAGACCCTTGCGTTCGACCGCACCGCGCAGCGAGGCTTCCGCGTTCTCCCAGACTTCGTCACTGCCAATATACTCCTCTTTTTTCTGCGGATCGCGTAAAGAGAGGCGCACATAGTAGTCCTTCAGGCCGTACGTCTCGAAGACCTCCAGCGTGAGATTGACCGCATTATTAAACTCCTGCTGGATCTGATCGGGCCGTATAAAGACGTGGGCATCGTCCTGCGTGACGCTGCGCACACGCGCCAGACCCGTCAGCGTCCCCGCCTTCTCATAGCGATAGAGCGTGGCAAACTCGGCGTAGCGCACGGGCAGTTCGCGATAGCTATGCATCTGCGATTTATACAGCAGGATGTGATGCGGACAGTTCATCGGTTTGAGCAGATACGCGTCATCTTCCGATTGCTCCTGCTCGCCCTTCATGATCGGGAACATATTCTCGCGATACGTAAACCAGTGCTTCGACGTTTTGTACAGTCGCACTTTGCCCAGGTGAGACGTCCAGACGTGCTGGTAGCCATACTTCTCCTGCGTCTGCCGGACGTAGTTCTCCATCAGGTAGCGCAGCATCTCGCCGCGCGGCAGGAACATCGGCACGCCCGCACCGACATCGTCGCTGAGCACGAACAGCTTCAATTCGCGCCCCAGCTTGCGATGATCGCGCTTCATCGCCTCTTCCAGCCGCCAGAGGTACTGATCAAGCTCCTCCTGCGTGAACCAGGCCGTGCCGTAGATGCGTTGCAGCATCGGGCGGCGCTCATCGCCGCGCCAGTAAGCACCCGCGACGCGCATCAACTTGAAGGGACCGATCTGCCCCGTATTCTCGACGTGCGGCCCGCGACAGAGATCAAGGAAGTTGCCCTGCTGGTAGATGCCCACCTCGGCATCGGGCAAATTTTCAATAATCTCCACCTTATAGTTCTGTCCTTTGTTGCCAAAGTACGCCAGAGCCTTCTCGCGGGGCCAGCGGTCGCGCAAAAAGGGATACTTCTCGCCGACAATGCGCCTCATGCGGGCCTCTATCTCTGGCAGATCATCAGGAGTAAGCGCGCGCGGGAGATCGAAATCGTAATAAAAGCCATCTTCGATAGCGGGTCCGATGGCGAAGCGGGCGTCAGGAAAGATCTCCTGCACGGCCTCCGCCATGACGTGCGCAGCGGAATGGCGCATGCGCTGAACCGGCGTATAATTGACCGATTCCTCCAGTTCTACTTCCACCGACATTGAAAAATCCTCCTTGTGATCTTATTGACAACAACAAAAAAACCTTTCCATCCCCGTTGGGACGAAAAGGCATAATGCTCTCCGCGGTTCCACCCAGCTCCACCTCTTAGTAAGAAGAAGTGTACTTTAGTAGCCTGTAACGTGGCTAGGACGTATACTTTACTGACTCAGTATAGGCTAGCGAGGGGTATCCGCTTCCGGCAGATAAGGGCGCTCTCAGCATCTGCGCTTTTCTCTGTTTATCATTGAGAAGGGACATGTCTCGCGTCAGCTTGTTGTTGTCTATTTGATTATTGCATCTATTATACCATACGTGACGCCTGATGTAAAGCGTTTTGTGACAGAATCCTTTTTATCCATTGTCCTTTGCGTTCAGGTGTGGACAGCGATGAACTTCCCTGGCCACCAACCTACTTAGCGCGTTTTCGCTCTTCTACTTGTTTGGCCCAGTCTATGCTGGTCTTGATGGCTTTCCGAAAGGTTTCTTGAAACTCTTCCGACATATCGGCCAGTTCGCCTTTTTGCCAGTGGTCGAGCTCTTTACCAAAGAGGCGGTCGGAAAAGAAAGCCACAATGGTCACCGACTCAGCGATGACAAACGATTTCTGCGGATCATGGGGGCTCAGGCGTTTTGCCACCTTTGGGTCCAGTATCCTGCCCAGGACATCGCGTTCTACTGGTCGCCCCTTCCATAAAACTGAGCCCGCAGCAGTCTCAAAACAGTACACGCCATAATATTTCGGGAAATCGTGCAATGTGCGTAGATAGCTCTCTTCTTCTTCTGTTGCGAGGCGGCACTCTTTGACACAGAAAATGAGAGAGCCAGGGCAGTTGTGGAAGAGAACGTGATGAAAGATGATTTCTGCCTGACAATTCCACCAGTCGTTGTCAGCATGCACGATCAACATCTCGTTTTCATCGTTTTTCTTCGTCTCAAAATGAAAATTGTATACGGGAAGTTCTTTTACGTCAGTAAACCTGTTGCCTTTCCGTATATCTGATTGCAGTTTTTCCATTATACCGCTCTTCCTAACTAAGCATGTCGAAACCTCCCCTTTCTCACCAAGTATACTATACTTTTCCGCTCTGTACTCTGCCATAGAATGACAAACAGACCAACCACACTGGTACTCATATATCCACTGCCATTGCCTGCCGGAAGCCTATCCCGTGCTGGTCGGCCATACACCTGTCTCAACCTGGCTTAGAACAGACTCCGATGTTTCTATGGATGGGGTTTATTAGATGCGATTGTCCTGTGCAAGAAGGTGATTCCACGAGCACAACAAAGTGAAGCTGCTTATACTAGAGTAGGTTTAAACCATATGGACTTCAGGCGCTGCCTGTTTACCACCGCAATAATCCCGGTTGCAAATTCTACTGCCTGGTCTTCCTGATCTTTTCTATCATTTCCAATACAGAGCCAACCGAGAGTTTCATCGTGAGAAGTCTTCCACCTTTCCGCCCCTTCCAGTTTCACATTATCAAACTCATTGACAACATCACTATGGAGAATGAGGCTCCCTTCAAAAGATGCTGGCAAGGATAACTCTTTTTTGATCCAGATGGTATGAGGATGATATCCACAAATTTGACACGCATGGGCTATAGAATCCCCAACTACAATGAAAAGTATATCAAGCATGGCTATTATGACAGCGAAATCACTCACTTGACGTGGCAGAAAGTCAAACGACCATTCCTCTCTCCTATAAACTACTTGCCCATGATAGTATAACGTTCCTTTTTTCGCTTCAAACCGCAAATCCATGTTGACCTCCATCATCATAGGAAACACTATAACACAACGATTAGCTTGGCCCATCTAAATGGAGTACAGTAATGCTTTGTGCCTCTCTTGATCCGCACTGATGAACAGTCCCACCACCGGATCATAGTAGCGCGCCCCGTAGTAGTCCAGCCCCGTCGCACTATCGCCACGTTGCCCCGTGAAGCCGATATCGGTCGGCATGGTCCCACTACTATACCGCACGTTGCCATAGGGTCCATACAACTGCGCTGCCGTCAGTTGTCCAGCGGCGTTGAGCGCCACGGCTACGCTGCCTAACACGTCGTTGCCCAGGTAGGAGAACGTGCCGTTGACCGCTTCGGCGATGCGCAACCCTCCTGCTGTGTAATACGTGGTCGTGGTGGTCGAACTGCCCGTGACGACCGTTTCCAGCTTGCCGATGTAGGAGGTCAACGTGGTGTTCCCCCCACTGACGAGCTGGGAGGCGACCCGAGTGCCTTCCCCATCGTAGAGATAGTTGACCGTGCTCGTCGGACTGGGCTGGTTCTGCCAGGTGCTCAGGTTTCCTTCAGCATCGTAGCTCAGTTGCTGTCCGGTCTGTGTGCCTGCACAGGTGGTAGCGCTCGATGGCGCGCGACAGGTCATGTTGCCTGCGGCATCGTAGGCGGCGCTGTAGCCACTGCCCGTCGCGGTCACCGCGTGCAAGTGGTGACTATCCCCGTAGGTATAGCCGCTTTGTGCCGAGGTCAGACGCCCATTGGTGTCATAGGTATAACTTTGCTGATATTGTGCTGCGGTCAGCGTGCCTGCCGTGAACGAGCCACAGGGAGAGTTGCCATTGGACCAGGCCCACGTCAGCCGGTTCTGCTCGTCATAGCAGAAGTGCTGGTTATCGGTCCCCGCCTGCAACGTCGTGGTCACACTGGTGACGTTGCCCACCCCATCGTAGCCCGGCTGCGTCTGGTCGAGCAGGGTGCTATCACTGCTGCGCGTGAGCGAGGACGAGATCAGGCGCTGATCAAGGTCGTAGCTGGCCCCGTAGCTGTAGACGCCGTTGCCCAGGCTCATCCCCGTGATGTGCATCGCCGCTCCGGCAGTACCCGTGTAGCTGATGTTCGATGCCAGCGTGGTGGTCGTGCCGCCGCTGGTCGTGCTCAGTTGGCTGAGCCAGCCCTGCGCCGAGTAGGTGGCGTTGACCACTTCTCCGGTGGGGTAGGTCTGACTGATCAGATCGCCGGCATCGTCGTAGCTCGCCTGCACCGGGTAATTCGTGCCGTTGATGGTCGTGGTCATGCTCGTTTGCTGTCCACGCTGATCATAGACGAAGGTGTAGGAGCCGGAAAGGCCGCCA
>DATGMF010000075.1:0-24820 GCA_035293765.1 Ktedonosporobacter sp. | reverse complement strand
GAGCAGGGTCACCAGCGACTGCTGGGGCAGGGGCATCTGGGTGGCATTGAAGGT
Organism: Ktedonosporobacter sp.; assembly: GCA_035293765.1. Classification (GTDB taxonomy): domain Bacteria; phylum Chloroflexota; class Ktedonobacteria; order Ktedonobacterales; family Ktedonobacteraceae; genus DASRHT01. The sequence continues at coordinate 24,766 of DATGMF010000075.1, read as the reverse complement.
CGAGAGGATCTGGTGGCGTTGCTGCGGCGTCAGCAGCGACAGTTCCCCCAGGCGTTGCTCTGGAGTCGCTACAATACTTTCTAGCAAGGTCTCGAAATGTTTCAATAGGCGGATAATTGTGGAGTTGTCAAATAAATCGGTACTATACCTTAATGTTCCTCTGAGCCCATGCGTTCCTTCCCACATGAACAGATCTAGATCAAACATTGTCGTTTCGTTCGCAATTTTCAAGGAAGTTGTACTCAGCCCCGTCAGCTCGAGATCTCCTTGAGGAGCATTCTGCAAAGCGAACATCACCTGAAAAAGAGGATTACGGCTCAAATCCCGCTCTGGCTGCAATTCTTCTACAAGTTTTTCAAAAGGAAGATCTTGATGTGCATAGGCGCCTAACGCTACATTGCGGACACAGCTTAAAAGTTCTCGGAACGAGGGATTGCCAGATAGATCTGTCCGCAGGACAAGGGTATTCGCAAAGAATCCAACAATATGTTCAAATTCAGTGCGCGTGCGATTGGCTATTGGGGAACCTACCGAAATATCTTCCTGACCGGTGTAACGATAGAGCAATACCTGGAAAGTGGCAAGCAAGACCATAAATAGGGTAGCTCCCTCTCGCTGGCTGAGAATTTTAAGCCTGGTAGTCAAGCTTTCAGAGAGAGCAAAAGGCACCACCGCCCCTCGGAAGGTTTGCACTGCCGGGCGGGGATGGTCGGTAGGCAAGTCCAACACAGGTAACGCATCTGTAAGTTGCCGTTTCCAGTATTCTAGTTGTGCTTTAAGGGCTCCTTCGTCTAACCATTGTCGCTGCCAAACAACAACGTCTGCATACTGAAGCGGCAATGGAGATAACGGGGAAGAATTTCCACTACTAAATGCCTCATAAAGTGTTGAGAGTTCTTGCCAGATAATACCCATTGACCAGCCATCTGAAATAATATGGTGCATGGTCATCAGCAACACATATTCCTCTTTTGAGAGGCGCAATAGTGTGACGCGGAAGAGGGGGCCATCAGCCAGGTGAAATGGCTGCTGAACTTCTTGATGAGCTAACTGGAGAAGCGTCACTTCACGTTGAGCTTCAGGAAGCTGACTCAGATCCATCGTTGGTAATAATAAAGGAGAAGCCGGAGCAATAACTTGCATGGGCAATCCATCTACCACCATAAAAGTGGTTCGTAAGGCTTCATGTCGATGCACGATTGCCTCTAAACTTCTTTGCAATGCAGCGACCTGCAAGGGCCCTCTGATACGCACGGGGCTATGAATATTGTAAAACGGATGGTTAGGAACAAGTTGGTCTAAAAACCATAATCTCTGCTGGGCAAATGATAATGGCATCGGCCCACTTCGTGGAACAGGTCGTAAAACTGGCACCTGCAGATGCTGTTGTGTTTGTTGCTGGTACACCGCAATGTGTTCAGCCAGACTGGCGATGGTTGGATTCTCAAAAAGTGTGCTTACCAGCAGGCCCTCGAGTTCAAAATCTTCCTGAGAAACCTCTGCGGCAAGAGCTTCCATGATCCGGGATATGATCTGGGTGGCGAGCAAAGAGTGCCCTCCGAGTGCAAAGAAGTTGTCAAATATGCCTACGCGCTTGACCTTGAGCACATCTTCCCAGATTGCTCCGAGCAATCTCTCTAACGGAGTACGAGGAGCAACATAGCCATATGCTCCCCCAATCTCATTTAGTTCGAGCATTGGTAGCTTATGATACTCTATCTTGCCCTCAGATGTAACAGGCAGGAATGCAAGGGGAATAAAGGAAGTCGGGATCATGTAATCGGGCAACTTTCCCTGTAAGTACCTGCGCAACTCTTCTTTTGTTACTTTCCGTTCTGGTTCTGACGTAAAATAAGCATTCAAACGCTGATTACCTGCATCATCTTTCCCTGCAAGAACTACTACAGAGCTTATATGAGGGTGACGTAGAAGAGCAGTCTCTATCCATCCTAGTTTAACATGAAAATTGCCAACCCACACATATTCATGCACTGATCCTAGAAATTCTAAAGTGCCATCGGGTAGATAGCGCGCGACTTCATCTGTTTGGTAGAGCCGAGCACCACGCTTCTGGCTAAAAGGATCTGGAATGTATCTTTCCGCCGTAATATCAGGACGATGAAGATAACCTCGTCCTAAATCCCTCTCGCCAATATACAATCGCCCAGGAATGCCAATCGGCACAAGTTGGGGATAGCCATCCAGCAGGTATACCTGGGCATCGGTCATAAATCGGCTTGTTGATACCAGGCGCTCCTGATCAGTTCGCACATAAGCGAAAAAGATACTTCCTGGTGCAATTCCTGCTGGTTCATAAGCACGCTGGAGTTTTGCTGATAAATGAGGAGGGATCTGTTCACGAAATTTTGTAGGTAGTTCTCTCGCAATACATATAATTTGTCTTACACATTCAGAAATACAGGTATTGTGATTCTCTAGGAGGGCAGAAAGCAAAGAAGGCGTCGTGCTAAGTACAGATATCAGAGCGGGAGCCAGATATTGCATCAAATGATCAGGATGCTGGTCCCCTTCTGGTTGAAAAACTACCAGGCAAGCCCCGGAGAGCAGAGGCCAAAGATACTCCCAGATAGAGGTTCTAAAGCTAGCAGGCATCGTTAAAACACGATCCGTCTCATTCAAAGAATAGTGCTGTTGTAGAGAGTGTAAGCTCGTTTGCAGGCCACGATATGTATGCATTGCCCCTTGTAATTCGTCTGCGTTTTCATCGTGGCAATCTATATAGAGAAGGCTATCAGCCATCATGTGATTTACTGGATTTTTGATATCCTGGCAGGCAATGAGATCTTTCTCTGCATCCACACAAATTATATCAACTTCTCGACTATCTATGTTTGCAGCATATCGCCTTTGCGTGAGGAGCAAAGAGAGGCGAGCATCACGCACGAGCCAGCTCACCCGTTCGGAAGGATACGAGGGGTCCAGCGGCACATAGACCCCTCCCGCCTTGAGGATGGCAAGCAAGGCGATCACCAGTTCCAGCGACCGCGGCAGGCACACGCCCACCCGCCCTTCCGGCGGCAGCCCGCGCTCCCGCAGGTACTGCCCCAGTTGATTGGCACGGCGATTGAGCTCCCCGTAACTGAGCTGATGCTCCCCTTGCACCAGGGCGATGGCATCGGGCTGACGCTGCGCCCACCCCTCCAGCTCCTGCTGCAGCCCGACCTCCCGCACCGGCTCGCGTAGCCTGCCCTGGCCCAGCAGCAGGGCCCGCTCCTGCTCGCTCAGCAACGAGACGGCGCTCACCCTGCCCTGCAGATCTCGGGTCATCTGCTGCCAGACGCGCTGGAGCTGCTGGAGCATGCGCTGGGCTGTTGTCGGCTCGAACAGGTCGCTGTTGTACTCCAGCAGGACGCTCAAGCCCTGCTCCGTCTCACTGACACTCAGGCTCAGATCAAACTTGGCGGTCTGGGTAGGCTGGGGCCAGGACTCACAGCGCACCTGAGCCATCTGACTGACCTGGACCGCAGGCACGTTCTGATAGACAAAGGCCACCTGCACCAGCGCCTGCCGACTGGCATCGCGCTGAGGCGCCAGTTCCTCGATCAGCTTCTCATAGGGCAGCTCTTGATGGGCATAGCCCTGCAAGGCAACGTCGCGCACCCGAGCCAGTAGCTGGCGCAGCGTGGGGTTGCCATGCAGGTGGATGCGCAGCGGCAGCGTATTGACGAAAAAGCCGATCAAGTCAGCGATGTCGTTGCGGGTGCGATTGGCGATGGGGGTCCCCACGATCAGATCGTCCTGCCCGCTCCAACGGGCGAGCACCAGCACAAAGCCGGTGAGCAAGGTCATAAACAGCGTCACGCCCTCGCGCTGGCTGAGCGCCTGCAGCGCCTGGCTCAGGGAGCAGGAGAGCGTGCTGTGGACCATAGCCCCGCGAAAGCGTTGCAGGGCCGGGCGTGGATGATCGGTGGGCAGGTCCAGCACCGCCGGCGCCTGGGCCAGGTGGGTCAGCCAGTAGGCGAGCAAGTCCTGCAGCACGGGCCCTTGCAGCCAGCGCCGTTGCCAGAGGGCGAAGTCGGCATATTGCCAGGGCAAGGGGGGCAAGTCGGCAGGCTGCTGGCTGAGCGCAGCTTCATAGCAGCAGGCCAGTTCGCGCCAGAAGATGGCGCGGGACCAGCCATCAAAGAGAATGTGATGGATGGAGAACAGGAAGAGGTGGCGCTGAGGATGCAGGCGCAGCAGGCTGTAGCGCAGCAACGGCCCAGCCGCCAGGGAGAAGGGCAGCAGGGCTTCCTGCTGACTCAGCAGGAGCACCTGTTGCTCTTGCTGTTGGGCAGGCAGAGCGCTCAAGTCGATGAGGGGGAGCCGGGTGCGCGGGCAGGCAGCGATGCGTTGGCAGGGGCGGCCCTCGATGGTGAGGATATTGGTGCGCAAGATCTCGTGGCGTTGTTCGAGCGTACGCAAGCTCTGGTAGAGGGCCGCGACCTGCAGCGGCCCTGTAAGATAGATCCGAGACGAAGCAATAGACGAAGGGTTCTGTGGCTCGAACTGATCGAGGAACCAGAGTCGCTGTTGGGCAAAGGAGAGCGGAAGCTCATCTGGCCTTTTTTCCTGAAGACCAACCTGTGGTTGTTGCTTCATCTCTCTTTTCTTTTTTAAGCGTTGAAAGAGAAGGGCACGTTTTTCTTGAGAAAGATCACCGCCAGAAATATTTTTCATCCTTTCCCTTCCTTCAAGAAAAAGAACGGGTTTCTTCAGTATCAGATGTTGGAGTACTGGGAGCGTCTTCCCAAAGTTTTCGCATCTCTTCGCAGGTAGACAGAAGATCTTCAAGCTTCCCCTCTGCTTCTACCTGACCATCCTTCAACACAATGATATGATCAGCTCGTCTCAACGCAGCTCGTCGATGCGAAACAACGAGACAGGTTACATCTTGCTGTTGGAAAAGTCGCTCCCACAATGTGTACTCAGTTTCTACATCAAGGGCGCTAGAGAGGTCATCGAAAACCAATAAGGCTGTATTGCGTACAAACATACGACAAGCTGCACTGCGCAGAATTTGCCCGCCCGAAAGCTTAACTCCCCTTGGACCAACTACCGTCTCCAGTCCATATTCCAACTCGGCTAAATCTTGTTCCATTACAGCCTGATGAATAGCCTTCGCCAGATCAACTTTTTCCTCTGGTAACCCCATCAAAATATTTTCCTTCAGGGTATTACTACACAGTTGAGGCACCTGGGAAGTATATGCGCAGCGGGGGGGAATAAAGAAGGCAGCAGGTTCGTGAACAATCTCACCGTTCCAGCGAATCTCACCCGCATCTTTGGGCAAAAGACCCAGTATAGTACGTAGTAACGTCGTTTTCCCTGAGCCCACTCGCCCAGTAATAACAACGAACGAGCCCCGCTTAATAAAGAGATCAACATTTCTAATGCCTCGTCCCGTACTTGTATACACATAAGTGAGACCAGAGGCTTGCAGTGTTGCCAAGTTTTTGGCCTCGGTTGTGGATACATATGGTATTGCGGGCAGCGAACCACTGAGATAGACAGGATGATGCTCAATTAAAGCTTTCGGCGATACATTTTGTTGAAGAGCGACAAGACGGTCCAGTGAAACTCCTACCTGTTTGTAGCCCGCAAATGCGCCTCCCAGGTTAGATATACCAGTCGTTACCCACGGCAGGCAAAAAATAAAGAAGCCAAAATCACCGACAGTAAACGTACCGTTCTCTAACAATTGACCACAGAGGAGCAATAGTATGCCAACAAAAACTTGTGCTACATTATTGGATAAAGATTTGACGATTTCGCTTGCCAACACATCTTTTAGTTGAGCCTGTCGTCGTGCCTCATTCAGAAGCTGAAAATGAGCAATTACAGGCTTTTCCGCATTAGCGACTTGAATGGCTTGGACTGATTCAAAAATTTCTCTAATAAAGCTACTGACCTGACCACTTGTCCGTCTACTCGCCTGGCGATATTTTTGAATGTACTTTCCAGAAAAATTCATCGCAATACCTATACCAAGCAGAGGTACGCTAACGACTAAGGCAATGAAAGGGCTGATAATTACCATTAGAATAACGGCGCTCAATGCCAGCAAGGCTGAGGACAAAGCAACCATAAATATAGTGCTCCAGAAAAATGTGATCTCACGCACATCTCCCAGGATACGACTAATTACTTCTCCAGGCGAATAAGGTAAAGCCTGCGCGCCAGGACGCTCAAGGATATCAACAAAAACGTTACGGCGCAGGAGAGAGGCCGTATAATTATAATAGGTCGGAGTAACCACAGCAGTCCCAAAGGCGCTAAGCGCATGAACTAACGTGGCGGCTATCAGTAGCCCGCTCAATATCCAGATCATCGTCCAAAGCGTTTGCGTCCCCCCAACCTTATGAATAATCGAAGCACTATTACTCAGCGTATCTAAATAGCTTAGAATAATCGGGCCCTGAAGCAAAAAAAGGAGGCCGTATAGAATTTGCACAATGAGAACAATCAGGTAAAGGCCAGGGCGATAGCGCACAAGACTCCGGAGGGCCTGCCAAATTTTTACCTCTTCCCGCTTGCCTTGCGGCGCTTTTACCTGGGATACAGCTGGAGGTTTACTCTCAACAACAGGTTTGGCTGCTTGTTGTTCCATGTTTTGTGCATCGTCAGCTATTTCGCCTTCCTGGTCCGCAGACAACAACTCCGTTTGCATATGACGCTGCTCAGTCAGCAACAACTGAGAGAAACGGGAATGGGCATCGGCAGCCAGGTCCTGCCTTATTCCATATTCACTAATGCGTCCTTCTTCTAGTATCAAGATTTTGTCAACTCGTTTGACCGTTGATAAGCGATGCGCAATGATAATGCATGTACGTCCCTGAAGCAACGTCTTCAGAGCTTGCTCAATAAAATATTCCGTAGCAGGATCTAGGCGCGCCGAAGCTTCATCCAAGATCACCAGGCTGGGATTCTTGAGGAACACCCGTGTTAGAGCTAGCAATTGAGCCTCTCCCGCTGAAAGTCCTCCTCCGGCACCGCTAGAACTCACCTCTGTATCCAGGCCATCGGGTAATGCCTGAAACCACTCCCACAACCCTAAGTTTTTGATGGCATCCAGGATTTTTTCGTCGCTGATATGCTGGTCGAAAAAGCTGACATTCTCACGAATAGTGCCATGAAACAGCTGTACTTCCTGTGTCACCAGACCGATACGCTGCCGAAGATCGGCGATACGGCTCGTGCGTATATCTTTTCCATTGAGGAGTATCGCACCCTGGTCCGGATCATAGAAGCGGAAAAGCAGACGTGTCAGAGTACTCTTACCACTTCCCGTCCGCCCTAGCAAGCCCAGGACTTCGCCAGGAGCCAGCTGGAAGGAGATATTATGCAAAACGGGGTTTTCCGCGCTATAACCGAAGGAAACATCCTGAAACTCAACCTCTAGAGCAGCAGGTGCAATTTCTGACGCTACAACATCTGGATCTTGAACCTTACTGGCTCTATAATAGAGTTCACCAATACGCTGCAAACTCGCGCGAGATTGCTGTAATGAGTCAAGCTGTATTGTCAGTTGAAGTAAATTGCTACTCACTAGATCTGTATAACGGATGAGTACATAAACTATACCCAGGGTAATCAAGTTAGAGGTAAATAGATACGCACCTAGCACAAAAACCAAGACTGTACCTATAGAGAATAAAAGGCGCGAGGTGCCAGTAATAACTCGTCCCATGACCTCGCTCAAGCGCCCTGTTTTCAAAATCACACGCATCTTTTGGTACAGGATGCGCATCACATAGGCTTCAGCGCCACAAGAGCGAATGTCTTCCCGGCTGGCGAGCCGTTCACTTAAAAAGCTAGAGAAATCAGCTGCCGCCTGGCGAGCAGCAGCATAAAAGGGGATAGTGATAGGTTGCACACGATTCATGACGAAAACGGCAAGAGCAGAATAGAGCGCAAGAACGAGTCCGAGGCGCCAATCCTGTAAGAAAAGAACGATCAATATACCAATCAGTAACAGCAGGGTGCCGACGATCCGTATGATAAACTGGGAAAAAAAGTCCGATAAGACGGCGATATCTCCGTCAATGCGCTCAACTAATTCTCCCGATGTATGAGTGTGATGAAATGACATGTCAAGTCGTAAACAATGCGTGGCAAGGTCAGCCCGTAAGGAGTTTGTAGCAGCCCACCCGACATCTGTGCTGACATAATTTGCGAAGGTTGCAATCGCTTGACCGATGATCACTACAGCTAAAAAGAGAAGGGCGATCCAGGTTAATGCAGTCAATGTTACATGATGTTGAGCTGCATCAATAAAGTAGCCTAATACTTGTGGGTTAATAATTTGAAAGCCAATATCACTGGCAAGCAACGCAGCCATTAGACAGACTTTTAGCCATTGAGGCCGGAGGTAGGTAACGAGTAAGTTTAAATACTGCTTGTAAGATACCTTCATCCATGTTCTCCTAGATGTTCGTGGTTGAGAAGTAGAGCAGGCTTTTAACTCTTTGTGAGAAATATCGATAGGCAAACAGGCAGACCATGACAGAAACGATCTATTGAACACATATAGATGTTACTGATTAGTACCTTGCCGACAAGTCCGATTCTACAAAAATATCATATTTGACTGCCCATCATTTCCAGTATTTATACATAGCAATGCAGTTGTTCAAATTTGGATTCCCCTGGCTCAGTATAGTCACATTATGGGCTAGCTCACTGGATTTGGGGAATCGGTACATAAATAACCCTTGTTTTCAATAAAATATCCAAGCAGCGTTGCTCTCTTTCCGCACATGAAAGGAGTATAGCACATTTATAGAGACATTACAAGGCTTGGATTATCATTTTCCTTGCTTTGCAATAGCAGTAATATACTTCTTGACATTCTTGCTTTTCATTTGGTATACTCTAATTGTTATTTCTGGGCCTTGCTCTGTTGATGAACATTAAATTTATAAAATTACATACGTTTTCCTAAAATATATTAAATATAAAAAACGAAAGTAATTCCAATTATTTAATATAGCAGTTAGAACCTTGTTGTTATTTTTTTCTAGAAGAGGTTGAACGCGATGGATCAAAAGGCACAAGCCACCCAAACGGAACGCAGACAGCAGATAGAGCAAACCCTTCGGCAGCTTATTTGTGAAGGCATCGGGCCTGGAATGACTCCTGAGAAGATTGACTCTGACCTGCCGCTTGAGGATCAGGGCCTGGATTCTTTTCAATTTATGGAACTGCTGGTGGAGATAGAGAATACCTTTGAGGTTATGGTGAGCGAAGAGGACTTAGCAACCAGAGAGATGGATAGCCTGAACGATCTAATAAATCTTGTAGAAGCGCTGTCTACCGAGGTTTCAACAGATTAAACAGGCTTCATGAAGTTTAGTATCAGGTGAATGTTTTGCAATGGCATTTTTACTCTCGGACCTATTAACAGCTTCGAGCCAGCGCTATCCTGCAAAGATTGCTATCTCTTATGCAGAGAACCATCTGAGCTATGCGGAATTGGATAGGCTAGCCAATAAGTTTGGTCAGGCGCTTTTGCTCGGCGGGCTAGAGGCTGGTGACCTTGTGGGTATCTATGCTCATAAATCCCTTCGCACTGTTGTTGCAATCCTGGGCGTCCTACGTGTAGGAGGGGTTTATGTGCCATTGGATCCTACATCTCCAGGAACGAGAATTGCAACAATTTGCAGCGATTGTCAAATCAAGTTTATCCTGACCGATGCTTCATTTTTACCCACCATCCAAACCATCAAAGCTGAAAAAGCAGGCGTTCTGGACTGGGTTGGGGTGCTGGATGATGGGCTTCCTGACCCGCCAGGCAATACGACGGTATTCTTATCCTGGAAAGATTTTCCTGAGACGCTCATGCCTTTGCCACGACCTCAGATCGTGGAGAATGACCTGGCCTACATCCTCTATACCTCTGGCTCTACAGGCATCCCCAAGGGAGTTATGATCTCGCATCGCAACGCGCTCGCCTTTGTCGAATGGGGAGCTGCTGCTTTCTCTGTTTCGGCCCAAGATCGCCTTTCCAGCCACGCGCCATTTCATTTTGACCTCTCCATCTTCGACATTTTTGTCGCTCTTGCTGCTGGAGCAACGCTTGCTTTAATCCCTTTGGAAATCTCTTTCTTTCCACTTGAACTAGTGAAGTGGATTGAGCAGCAGCAAATCACCATATGGTATTCTGTACCATCGATCCTTAAGATGATCTTGCTCTATGGCAAGCCTGCCAATGCGAACCTCACTTCCTTGCGCCAGATTCTGTTTGCCGGTGAAGTCTTCCCTCTCAAGTACCTCCGCGAGTTGATGAACCTTCTGCCTGCCGCACGGTTCTACAACCTCTATGGCCCTACAGAAACGAATGTCTGCACATACTATCTAGTACCGTACGACGTACAAGAAGATATTCCCATTGGATATGCATGTGAGCATAGTGATGTTTTTGCCGTGTGTACAAATGGTGATCTTGTCCAGGAGGTCGGTGATGAAGGGGAGCTCTATGTCCGTGGTGCGACGATTATGCGCGGCTATTGGAATAATGAACAGGCCACCCAAAAAGTCCTCTATCAAACGCTGCCTTGCAAATCCAGGTTAGCCGGTCCATTTTATCGAACGGGGGATATGGTACGCCTGGGAGCAAATGGAGCCTTCTACTTCCTGGGGCGGCAGGATCATCAGGTCAAAAGCCGAGGTTATCGCATAGAGCTTGGAGAAATTGAAGCGGTGCTCAATGCTCATTGTGACATTGAGCAGGCAGTGGTCGTACCTTTACCCGATGAAATCATTGGCAACCGGTTAGAAGCCTGCGTTGTTCTGACACCGGGAACGTCAACCAATCTGGAAGACATACGTCATCACTGTGCTCTCCGCTTGCCACGCTATATGGTCCCAGCCAAAATTCACATATATCCTTCTTTTCCACTGACAGCCACAGCGAAAGTGGACCGTATGCAGTTACGTGCAGATCTTCTGCAAAAAGAGCAGCCCATAGGAAAACAGATCGATGATGATTGACACTGAGAAAGAAAACGTATCGCCCCGTCAGATGAACGACATCATCCCCGGCCAGAACAATCGCGTACTGTTCTACCAGACAGGCATAAATGGTCTTGGTCATTTAAGTCGCGTGATAACTCTGGCTATAGCACTTCGTCGCGTCGATCCATCGACTCAAATATTGGTGCTTTCCGAGCTCCCGGATACTCGTCTGGCTCGCGAGGCTCAACTACCCTGTCTACAAATTGCCTCCCTCGCAACCCTTTTCAAAGGAGGTCCCTGGGAAGGAATAGAAGCGAAGCGTCGCTTATCGCTCTGGCACGCATTACTTGATGCCACCATGAAGACGTTTTGTCCAACTATCGTTATTCATGATACCTATGTTGTCGCCCCCGTAAAAAAGGCCGCCCGCGCCTACGGAGCGATGCAGGTTGGGATCTTGCGTCAATCATGGTGGAGCGAGAAAATGCGTACACAAAGCAAAGAAGATCCCTGGCGAGACCTGGATCTCGTGCTTGTTCCTCATAGCCGGGATGAATATCCCGATGCCGCAATCCCTGGGCTTGCGCCGGAGCGGATTGTTTATACCGGAAGCCTTGTCAGACGTACTTGTAGCGAGCTGATGCCTGCCTTGCTACGTGAACGTTATGGATTGCAGAATGATGAATTTGTCATTGTTGCTACCAACGGCGGCGGCAATCAGCCCCCGAAAACTCCCTCTGGAGAGCCACGGCCTCAGGACAAGTTCCTCCAAACCATCATCGAACTTGCCGATCTTTTACGCGCTCATCGACCACAAAAGTTACCAGTTCATATCATTCTCATTACGGGACCGCTAACACCGCAGGAGCTCCGGCTGATTACCAGTAAAACAATGGATGGCGTTACTCTCTCCACCTATGAGTATGAACCCTACCTACCTGATCTTTTAGCGGCTGCTCAGGCAGTGATTTGCCGTGGCGGGTATAACACGATGAATGAGGTGATCGCCATCGGCGTCCCCACCATCGCCATACCCGTCATGCATATTTTTGATGATCAGGAACAGCGAATTCAATGGGCAATGACCAGGTATCCTCATCTGCAAACTGCAAGTCTCGACGCAGCAGATATCGCCAGACGATTATTCGCGATGATGGAACAACCCCGGTGGCAATTTAGCCCGGTGACGCCAGAAGCAGATCAACCACTCCAGGGTAAAATTGCAGCCGCTCAGACCATATTGGATACAGCGCGCAGACTCGTCGAGCCAGCTCTCACTAACAAAGGACAAGAGGTTTGATGAGCACACATACTTCGCTTTTTGCTGCATTGGAAGCCCAAATAGCTCGTATGCCAGAGTCTTTTGCCCTTTCTGAGGGAAAAGAAACGTTTACTTACCAGCAGCTCGGTAGCTGTATTCACCTGCTGCAAAATTTCCTTCGTCAGTTTGGGTGTGCTCCTTTAGAAAAGATTGCCTGGGCAGAGCTACGCGGCAAAACTTTTATCTCTCTCTCTTACGCTATCACTGACCTCGGTGCCATCGCCGTCCCACTGAACCCTCATGCCTCGGTTGAGGAATGGAACGCTTGCTGTCATCAATGCGATGTGACAGTGCTGCTGGTGGCTCCTGCACTGGTTGCAAAAGCCACCGCATTATTCGAACTTAACCAACATCTACGTTATGTAGGGATCGTCGATTGGCAAGGGCAACAGCCCGTCTTACGCAGCTTACAGCAACGAGCTAAGCTGCCAATTACAGGAGCAAGTCAGCCGGGCGATGCTTTTATTCTTTGTACATCAGGTACAACGGGCAGACCAAAGGGAGTCGTGCTAACCCACGTAAATCTGCTGGTCAATCAAGAAGCTGTGGCTCAATGTCAGTCGCTGTCGCACGCGGATGTGATGCTTGTCCTCAAACCGTATTTTCACTCCTCTACGATTATGGAAATGCTGTTGCTATTGCAAGCTGGAGGGCACGTAATTGTAGGACGACGCTTCCTTCCACGCGCGGTCCCTGCGTGGATTGAAGAGACAGCAACAACGCTTCTCTGCCTGGTGCCAACAATGGTCTACGATCTTCTGGCTGAACTGGAACGACAAAAACGCGTAATACGCGGGAAGTGCATCATCTCTATCGCCGCTGGCGCGATAGAGGTAGATCAGGTGGAAGCCCTGAGACAATTTTTGCCGGAAGCTGAGATCTTCTACGGGTATGGCTTGACCGAAGCATCGCCGCGAGTCAGTACGCTGCTACCGTCCGAATGGTCTTCTCATGCCCGCTCATCGGGACGAGCGATACCGGGAATGCGCATCGCGATCTGGGATGCAGCAGGAAGAGAAATTGCTCCAGGTACCATAGGAGAAGTAGTAGTGACAGGGCCGAGCGTGATGCGCTGCTACTATAATGATCCGGCACTGACACAACAAAGACTACAGCATGGTTGGCTCCGCACGCACGATCTAGGATGGCTAGATGAAGCAGGCTATCTTTATATTTACGGGCGTGAGGACGAAATGATCAATTGTGGTGGTCAGAAAGTAGCGCCGCAGGAAATCGAACAAGTTTTATCCCTCCATCCTGCGGTACAGGAAACTGCCGTCTGCGCCTATCCCGATCAGCGCTTAGGGCAAATCCCGGTCGCCTTCCTGATCAAGAAAGAGAACCTGGCTTCCGAAAAGCCCTCTGCAGACGAGATCATCCAGTTTTGCCGAAGATATCTTTCCCCGTTTAAGGTTCCTCGCCACATACACTGGTTGCAGAACCTCCCTCGCACAGCCTCCGGTAAGGTTCGTCGGCGTGCTCTGGTTGAATTATATGGAGAGGAGATGTCGTATGAAACTAGATAAGCAGGAACCTGATTCGCAGCAGGTATCTCAAGCAATCCACATTCCAGTTCTCACATACCATTCCATTTCTCTCACGGCTCAAGACTATAATAGCGTATCGGCAGCGGCCTTCGCCGAACAGATGGCCTGGATTGCGCGCTACCGCCGCCCCTTAACTCTTGCTGAAGCTCAGACAGCCCTTAAAACACACCGGGTCCCAAAAGACGCTGTTCTGATCACCTTCGATGATGGCTATCGGGAGGTTCTGGAGCATGCGGTCCCTCTATTACTCAAGTATGCTATTCCGGCTGTTTTTTTCTTGCTGATCGAGGCTCTAGGAAGCGATGATCGCTGGAATCCCCGTGCAGAAGTGATTAGAGAGCACTTTACCCCTGAAGAGGTATACCAACTGGCCCATGTGCCGGGAATAACCATTGGAGCTCATGGCTTCACACATCAGCGCATTACGCGTTTTGAGGAATACAGGATGGTTGCTGAGATGGTAGGGGCGAAGGCTGGTTTGGAGGCGCTAACAGGCAAGCCTGTCGTTGCCTATGCCTACCCTTACGGCGGCTTTACAGTTGAAGCCGCCCGCATTGCGTCTCGCTACTTCGAACTTGCTTTTGCTTCAGAGGACTGCGGGACATGGAACTGGCAAGAGAATCCTTATACTATTCGTCGGCTTCATATTGCACGTCAGTTATCTTTGGATGGCTTTATTCGCCTCGTAGAAAAGGGAAAAGCCTCTCCTAGTCATCTGGCTAGGAGATCGCTTCATACATAAGAGCTGACTTGCATATAAAAGGGGAAAGGAGCAAAGAATTCTCTATGTCTATAGAAGTTGCATTGCGTACTGAATTGCGTAAAGTATCTCTATTTCCAGAGCAAGTAGATACTCTTGGTTTACACGACTCTTTATTTGTCAGTGGCATTCTGGACTCGTTGGGCCTTGTCTGGCTGATCTCGCTCATCGAGCAAGAGTTTCACCTGTCTATCCCCTTGGAAGAAGTATCACTGGATCAATTTGGCACATTAGCAGAAATTATTGCCTTTATTGAGCAGAATGAAGAGAGAGATCATATATGATGCACAGTAAATCACCATCTTATACACCTTCTGCATTTCCCTGGCTGCAGGAGCGTATTGATGCACAAGGATTAGATGGCTGGTGGATTCCTTGTCTCCACCATATTTTTCGTGATGTACTACTGTATCACGGTTTCTCCTCCCCTCTTCATGCCCTTTTCCGGCCACCTCATCTCGTCTTCTGGGTCGATAAAAATCTCTATCCCTGGTTATGGGAAGGTCCAGAGGAGGAATTTAGTCAACCCCACTTTAACCAGGGAGTGAGTGCACAATGGCGTCACGAAGACTCTCCAGAAGAGGCCTGTCAGCGCATCCAGGAATGTCTGGCAAGCGGGCGTATTCCTATTATACGCTTAGAATGGTTTCATGTGCCTTTTAGTCCTTCATATAAGAAGCTGCGCGGTTTTCTTCACGCAGTAGCTGTCCTCGATTACCGCCATAAGGATAGAATGCTTTATATTCTGGACAGGAGCCCATTGCCTGCTGCACGAGGAGGCTTTGAAAAAAAAGATCAAGGATGGATTCCCCTGACCAGTCTGGAAGATGCGATACGGGAAGAATTTAGCTGGTTCGATTATAAAATAGAGGAAGCAACGGTCCCCTGGCAGACTGAATTACGCTCTCTCCTTCTAGAGTCCGTCACTATTGCGCGCAAGGGCAATCGCATCTCCACTCCTTCTAGCGACCATGGGCTCTACGCCATCCGCGGGTTTACCCACTTCATCGATTCCCTTGATTCATCCCAACTAGCTACAAATCTCTATCGCTTCTTTTTACGCTGGCATCTGCCTCCCTGTATACGCAAGTACATCCTTGGACAGAGGAAATTTCTTCATCTAATCTTAAGTGAACTACCAGGACAATATGACAACCTTGTGGCACAGGCTCAGACACTGCTTACTCAGACAATGGAATTGTGGGATCAGGTGGCAGCCTCGCTCTATCTTCTCGGGTATAAAGACACAAAGGAATGCCGGACAAAATTGGGAGAACAGATCGCCAATTTGAGCAAACTGGAAGAGAAGCTTACTGATGCTATTGAGGCTCTGGCCCTTGAGTTGTGAGTAGAGTATGAGATCACAAAATGCACAAAACGAGAAAACAATAGAGCTATATCTCACCATTATTCTGGATGGTAGCCCGTACTATAGCAGCAGCAAAGAAGGTATACATTCATGAATTATGCAGAGATAAAAGCTCGGTTATGGGAGCAAATTGTCTCATTTGCTCGCACGGAACTCCGGGATACGGAACCAGTATCAGCAACCACCCGCTCTTTTCCCAGACAGCTCTGGGACCGCTGTGGTTCCTTTGGCATCCAGGGACTATCCATTCCAAAACACGATGGGGGTCTGGGATATACGGCGAGCGAAACTGCTATCGTATTGGAAGCTCTTGGCTACGGATGTAATAACAATGGGCTGCTGGCTTCTCTGGCTGCGCACCTGCTAGGGTGTCTACTCCCTATATGGAAATTCGGGAATGAGGAACAAAAGAGACGCTATCTCCCTTCTCTTTGTAATGGGAGCTGGATTGCAGCTCATGGAGCCACTGAACAGCAGGCTGGCTCTGACATTTTTCATTTACAAACTACGGCGAAACGTACTGAGCATGGTTATGTGCTCAATGGAACAAAAACCTATATTCTCAATGCGCCAGTAGCCAATATCCTGGTCGTCTTCGCAACGGTTGATCCAGAGCGAGGACAAGAAGGTATTACAGCATTTATTGTTGAGCGAGAGACACCCGGCATTTCAGTCGCGCGCACAATAGAGACAATGGGCTTGCAACATGCACTTATGGGAGTGCTCAATTTCGATAACTGCCTCGTCCCACTAGAACAACGTCTGGGTAAAGAAGGTGCAGGGCCGCTTATCTTCCAGTTTTCAATGGGCTGGGAACGTTCCTTGATTCTCGCTTCGCACCTGGGGACGATGCGCCGTGTCCTGGAAAAATGCGTCTCCTACGCTCGCCAACGAGAACAATTCGGGCAACAAATAGGCCGATTTCAATCTGTATCGAATTTGATCGCCGACATGAAAGTACGAATAGAGGCCGGATCTCTGCTGCTTTATCAAGCGGCTGATCTTCTCGATAGAGGCAAACCGAATCTTTTAGAAGCTGCCACAGCAAAACTGTTTCTTAGTGAAAGTGCAGTTGCTACTTATCTCGACGCAATTCGCATTCATGGAGCACTCGGATATACCCATGACGTTGAATTCGCTCATGATCTACAAGATGCTATCGGAACCCTGATCTTATCAGGCACCTCTGATATGCAGCGCCAGATTATTGCTCGTTTGCTTGGCGTTTAGTTGTGAAAAGGTGTCTATGGAACTGCGGCTTATTTCTCCTGTTGTATTTCAGGATACCAATTTGAGCCTTTCAGGTCATGGATTTAGCTGTTTTGCAGCTGCAAGGTATATGGCTATCAGTACCTTCGGGCCGGCCTATCCCGATCTCTTTTTCGCCTACCTCTATTTGTATAGCCACTACGATTTCCTGGGAATCGAAGCGCATCATAATGCCTTGATCAGACAACCCTCTAATCCCGATGCCCTTGAGCGTTACGTCCTTCGGCAAAAACTAGGTCTGGAGCTTGTGGAACTGCCCATACAAGACAACCTGGGGGAGGTGATTCGCCAGCAATTGGATATGATGCTCCCCGTCATCGTTCCTATAGATCGAATCAGGCTAGATCAGATCAGGCTGTTCATAAGTAAAAACTATCGCTTTGACGTTGAGATTTACCCTCTTTTAATTATAGGTTGTGATAGTAATAAACGCCAGTTCATCATCTACGATAATGTTCGTAATCACCAACCATCACAACCTTCATCCTCAAAAGAACAAGATGCCTATGCTCAATTCTCCATTGATGAAGATGTTTTGCTTGAGGTCTTTCAAACAACTGATATGCACTACCAATTTAAGAAAGATACGATACATACTATTCAGGTTAAAGAAGAGCCGCCTCCCAGTAAGAGTGAGGCCCTCCATGATATTATCGCCCAGATAAGAGCTTACCATGATCACTTTCCCAATCTACTACAAAGAAAATTCGCCTTTCTTCAAGGACAAAGCCATTATCAATCATCAGAACGTGACGTGATGATCAGGGAAGAAATCAAGTATATCAACAGCCAGAAGATCCTTGGTGACACCCTATTAAGGCTACTTGCAGAGCAGAACTGGAGCGAGGCAACCAGAAAGCAGGTTAAAAAGGCAAATATAGCAGCGTGGCAAGCCTGGAAGAAATTACACCTCGGTCTTTCCATTATGGATTCAAAGGGGCAAAGAGAGCTTAGCACCCTAGAGTCATTATGCTCTTTAGTGCTTCGCGCTGAACAAAATTTCCTGCAACTAATAGCTCATCTGGAGGAAGAGAACCTTATACACGACTAAATCATGTGTAGATAGCGGTTCATATATCTATCGAGCGGATTGGCTTATCTTGTAAGAGAGGACAAATGCCATGAATAACAAGAATAGAGGCGAGCAAGCTTTTTTGACACGGTCGGAAGATGGCTATGTTGCACCTCGTACTCAAACGGAACGGTCCATCGCTAAAATCTGGCAAAAAGTCCTGGATGTGGATCTGGTCAGTATTGACGCGAACTTCTTCGAGCTAGGGGGCGATTCTGTCTCCCTGATCCAGGTAATGACTGAAATTACGAAGATGGATTCTCTCCTCGATCTTAATGGACTACTGCAAATCTTAGAGCAATCTGAGGATGAAGAGGATGAAGTAAGCTCTAAATTTTTTGCAACTCTAACGGTCGCCTGGCTAGCCGAGCAAGTGGAAACATTTCGACAGTCTGATAAAGGCACCTCCACTGTGGCATCTTCCCCACAGCAGTTCTACTCCAGGCCAGATGAGCTCCCGCTCTCCTTTGCCCAACAGCGGCTCTGGTTCCTCGATCAGTTCGAGCCACAGAACCCTTCGTACATCATTCCCTCCCGCTTCTATCTTACAGGGCCGCTGCACGTTGCGGCCCTGCACCGGAGCCTGCGCACACTCGAACAACGCCACGAGGTCTTGCGCACCACTATCCTCACCATCGAGGGCCGCCCCTGTCAACGCATCGCCCCCACCGCCCGCACCCGGCTCCCCCTCATCGACTTGAGCGCTCTGCCTGCCCCGCAGCAAGAGCAACAGCTCCTCTTGCTGACCCAACAGGAAGCCCTGCAGCCCTTCTCCCTGGCGGCTGGGCCACTGTTGCGCTACGCCCTGCTGCGTCTGCATCCCCAGCGCCACCTCTTCCTCTTCTCCGTCCATCACATCCTCTTTGATGGCTGGTCCCGCGCCATCTTCTGGCGCGAACTGGCCTGCTGCTATGAAGCTGCGCTCAGCCAGCAGCCTGCCGACTTGCCCCCCTTGCCCTGGCAGTATGCCGACTTCGCCCTCTGGCAACGGCGCTGGCTGCAAGGGCCCGTGCTGCACGACCTGCTCTCCTACTGGCTGACCCAGTTGGCTGACGCTCCTGTCACCCTGGACCTGCCCACCGATCATCCTCGCCCCGCCCTGCAACGCTTCCGCGGTGGGATGATCCCCACCACGCTCTCCCCCTCCCTCAGTCAGGCGCTCCAGGCCCTCAGCCAGCGCGAGGGGGTCACCCTGTTCATGACCTTGCTCACCGGCTGGCTGGTCGTGCTGGCTCGCTGGAGCGGGCAGGACGATCTGATCGTGGGCACCCCCATCGCCAATCGCACCCGCAACGACCTCGCCGGGCTCATCGGCTTTTTCGTCAATACGCTGCCGCTGCGCGTTCGGCTGACCGGCAACCCCAGCCTGCGCCAGGTGCTGGCGCGGGTGCGCGACGTCGCCTTGCAGGCCTATGCCCATCAGGAGTTGCCCTATGAGAAGCTGATCGAGGAACTGGCGCCTCAGCGCGATGCCAGCCGACAGGCATTGGTGCAGGTGGCCTTTGTCTACCAGAATGTGCCCCCGGTGCAGGTCAGTCAGATGGGAGGTCTGCGCTGTGAGCCCTGGCCCCAGCCGAGCCAGACGGCCAAATTTGATGTGAGCGTGAGTATCAGTGAGACCGAGCAGGGCTTGAGCGTGCAGTTGGAGTACAACAGCGACCTCTTTGAGCCAGCGACGGCCCAGCGCCTGCTGGCGCACCTGCAGCAGGTCTGGCAGCAGATGCCCTGGGGACTGGAGCGGCGGGTCGGAGAGGTGACGTTACTGAGCGAGCAGGAGCGCGCCATGCTGCTCAGGCCGGGCTGGCAGCGCGAGCCGCAGCAGCAGGCCGGGCTGGTCGAGCAGCTAGAGGGCTGGGGGCAGCGTCAGCCCGACGCCATCGCGCTGGTGCATGAGGACCGCCAGCTCAGTTACGGGGAGCTCAATCGCCAAGCCAACCAGTTGGGCCACTACCTGCGGGTGCGGGGACTGAAACCCGAAGGACGGGTGGGGCTGTGTCTGCCGCGGTCGCTGGAGCTGGTGATCGCGCTGCTCGCCATCCTCAAGGCGGGAGGGGTCTATGTGCCGCTGGACCCCTCGTATCCTTCTGAGCGCGTGAGCTGGCTCGTGCGCGATGCTCGCCTCTCTTTGCTCCTCACGCAAAACGACCTGCTTGCCCGGTTTTCTGAATACAATGGACAGATCGTTTGCCTGGATACTGACCAGGATTTGTTCGCTCAGAGGAATGAAGATAATCTGAAGGACTTTGTGACAGGAGACAATCTGGTTTCTATCATCTACACCTCGGGTTCCACCGGCAAACCTAAGGGCGTCATGAACACCCATCGAGGGCTGAGGAACCGCATAGAGTGGATGCAAACCATCTACCCACTGACAGGAAGCGATCAGGTACTGCAAAAAACGCCTCTCAGTTTCGATGTATCTGCCTGGGAGTTGCTGTGGCCTTTAACAAATGGCGCTTGCTTAGTAATGGCTCAACCAGAAGGCCACCGCGATAGTATCTATCTGGCAGAAATCGTAGAGGAACGAGGTATCACGGTGATTCATTTCGTTCCTTCAATGTTGCAGGTATTCCTGGAGGAGCCAGAGATCAAGAAATGCCATGGCCTCAAAATTGTAATATGCAGCGGGGAAGCTCTCTCGGTCGAATTGCAAGAGCGTTTTTTTGCCAGCTTGCAGGCAAAATTATATAATCTCTATGGGCCAACAGAAGCTTCGATAGAGGTAACGTACTGGGAGTGCCTGCGGAACAGTCCTCTGAGGTGCGTTCCGATTGGTCATCCTATTACCAATACCCAGGTTTATCTATTAGACAAGTATCTCCAACTTGTGCCAATTGGTGTTCCTGGTGATCTTTATATAGCTGGCATATGTCTGGCAAGAGGATATTGGAATCGTCCTGATTTGACCGCCGAGAGGTTTATACCCAATCCTCTGGATGATATACCTGGAACGCGACTCTATCGAACAGGAGATCGGGCATATTATCTACCAGATGGGTCAATTGTCTATCTAGGACGTGATGACCACCAGATTAAGGTGCGTGGTTTCCGCATCGAGCTAGGAGAGATAGAAGCGGTATTAAGGCAGCACGACGCAGTACAGGAATGTGTCGTGATTGCCCAGGAAAACGTTTCAGGGAACAAGCGGCTTATAGCCTGTATTGTGCCAAAGAGCTTCTCGGATGCGCCTTTTTCCGATCTAGCCACTCAACTGCGGGCCTATCTAGGAGAGCAACTACCAGACTATATGGTACCGTCGCTAATTGTGCAATTAGAAGCCATACCATTAACAAGCAGCGGAAAGGTAGATCGTCAGGCCCTGCTCTCCCGTCAATGGGAGAAGGTTGAAACCACAAAATCTTTGACTCCGCCTCGTACCGTTGTCGAGCAAATGCTCTGTAACATCTGGTTGCAAGTACTTGGGGTCAAGCAAGTAAGTATTCACGATAATTTCTTTGAATTAGGTGGCGATTCTATTCTCACTATCCAGGTGGTTGCCAGAGCTAGAAAAGTGGGTCTCTCGCTAACGGTAAAGCAACTTTTCCAGTATCAGACGATTTCGAGCCTGGCTGCTGTTGCCCAGGCAGTGGAATCAAATCAGGCTGAACAGGGAGTAGTAACCGGGCCGATACCGCTCACTCCTATCCAATACTGGTTCTTTGAACAAAACCTATCAGCGCCACATCACTGGAACCAGGCAAGGTTGCTAACTGCTCAGCGTCCCCTCAACCCTACGCTCCTGGAAAGGGCATTGCAGCATTTATTAATGCATCACGACGCACTTCGCTTACGCTTTGTACAAACAGCCTCCGGCTGGGAGCAATATAATGCAGGGGTTCAGGAACAATCTATATTCCAATATCTTGATCTTGCAGAGTTAGAAGAAAACAGGCAAAGGCACGTTTTGGAGCAGACAAAAGAAGCGCTTCAAAGTAGTTTAAACCTGACGGAAGGACCCCTAATCAGAGTAGCACTCTTCAGGCTGGGAGGCGGGGAGCCGGACAGGTTGTTCCTTGTGATCCATCATCTTGCCGTAGATGGGGTTTCCTGGCGTATCCTGCTCGAAGACTTACAAACAGTATATGAACAGCTTGAACACGATGAGCCCGTGCTTTTACCTGCGAAAACTACCTCCTTCCAACACTGGGCACGGCAGTTGAGGCAATATGCGCAGGCCAGTACGGTAGAATCAGAACTGGCGTATTGGCTTGGTCTGGGTAGCATCCATCAGAAAGCTGCTGCCCTGCCGCTTGACTATGCAGGTAAAAGTAATACCGTGGACTCATCGTGTGAAGAGATGGTCAGCTTGAGCCCTGATGAGACGCAAATACTACTACGGAAAGTTCCCGCAGTCTTTCATGTTCAGATCAATGAAGTCCTGTTAACCGCGCTGGCGCGGACTCTTGCAGACTGGACAGGAATGCGATCTTGTCTCATAGAGATGGAAGGACATGGAAGGGAAGAGATCATTGCGGGGATAGAACTTTCGCGCACAGTTGGCTGGTTTACCACTGTCTTTCCAGTATCTTTGTCTTTATCAGAGGCTCATACGTTAGATGATAATCTACAGAGAGTAAAAGCACAGCTACAGGAGATCCCTCAAAAAGGGATTGGTTATGGCTTATTACGCTATCTGCACAGCACAGAAACCGCCACAAAACTGCAAATGCTACCACAGGCACAGATTATTTTTAATTATCTAGGTCAATTTAACCAGGGATTTGCCGAAACAGCTTTATGGAGGCCGTCTCGGGAGCAGCGGGGAAACACGCGTAGCCCCCAGGATCATCGGCGCTACCTGCTAGAGGTTACTGGAAGTATCACGGATGGACAGTTCAGCATTACATGGGTATACAGCCAAAATATCCACAAACCTGCCACTATCAAGCAACTGGTACAGAATTTTATGGGAGTGCTACGTTCCATTATTGCCCGTTGCCAATCCTCTGAAATGAGTAGATACACGCCAGCTGATTTTCCCGCAGCGAGGATCGGCCAGAGCGATCTAGAGATCCTTATGACAAAGATTGCCGAAAAAGATGAATGAGGAGAATTTGGGATGAATCTGGAAAATGTCGAAGATATCTATCAGTTATCGCCAACACAGGAAGGAATGTTGTTCCATTGCCTGCACAGCCCTGAGTTGGCACTGTACTTTGAACAGTCCATTTTTAATCTGAGTGACGCATATGATATAACCATCTTCGAACAAGCCTGGCAACAGGCGATAGACCATCACCCCATCCTACGGTCAGCGTTTTTTTGGAGAGACCTTGATAAGCCTTTGCAAGTTGTCTACCGACATGTGAAGTTCCAATTAGAACTTTGTGACTTGCAAGAGCTATCTTCCACCGAACAAAGAGAACGACTCCTAGCATTCTTACGCGCAGATCGAAAACGTGGCTTTGATTTTTCTGAAGCTCCGCTCATGCGCTTAACACTCTTTCGCTTAACAAAAAGCACATATCAAGGCATTTTCAGTTACCACCATATCTTGCTGGATGTATGGTCCCTGCGCCTCCTCTATAAGGAAATCTTTACCCTCTACGAAGCATTGTGCGCCGGTGAGCCTTACCATTATCAGCGCTCGCATCCGTATCGGGATTATATTCTCTGGTTGCAACAGCAAGATATGCAGCAAGCTGAGATGTTTTGGCGACAAACCCTCAGCGGTTTTTTCGCTCCCACGCCACTGGCAATGGGAAAAGGAAGCGCCTACGACGCTGTAGTAGAAGATGACTTCGCTTCTCAGGAGGCAAAGCTCTCAATACATACCACTCAAGACCTGCAGACATTGGCTAAACAGCAGCGGATTACCCTTAATACGATTTTGCAAGGCTCCTGGGCAATTCTGCTCAGTCGCTATAGTGGTGATAACGATGTCGTCTTCGGTGTCACCGTTTCCGGTCGATCTGCACCTCTAGCAGGCATAGAAGCAATGATCGGGTTATTTATCAACACCCTGCCTATGCGCGTACGTCTATTTCCTACTGCACCTTTGACATCCTGGTTGAAAGAACTTCAACTCCAGCAGGCAGAAGCAGGACAATATGAATATAGTTCATTAGCACAAATCCAGCAGTGGAGCGAGGTACCTGGGGGCACACCTCTTTTTGAGAGTATCCTGATCTTTAAAAATGTTCCGCTTGACTCTTCCCTACGCAACCAGGCAGAAGAGGCTGCCAGAGTCCAACTGGTCGAAGCAGCAAGGACCAACTATCCGATTACAATTTTTGTCGAGCCTGGCAGGGAATTAACTATCCGCATTGACTATGACAGCAACCGTTTTGCTGCCGCTACGATAAAACAGTTGCTAGGATACTGGCAAACGTTGCTAGAAAGTATTGTAGCGACTCCAGAGCAACGCCTGGGGGAACTGTCGCTGCTGACGCCGCAGCAACGCCACCAGATCCTCTCGACCTTCAATGCCACCCAGATGCCCCTGCCCCAGCAGTCGCTGGTGACCCTGCTC
>DATGMF010000074.1:0-194139 GCA_035293765.1 Ktedonosporobacter sp. | reverse complement strand
GACGCACCGTCCCATGTTCCTGGTCGGTGCCGTGTGAAACGGGATACGGTGTGTGCGCCTGGGCCATTGCCCGTTGAGGTAACACGAGAGCGCGACCGAGCCTGCTAAAAACACGAGGATCAGGGCCATACCGAGCAGCAGAGGAAACGCTTTTATCGCCATCAGGCAGAGCAGCACCCCGTTGAGGGAGAGCGCGGTGAGATTGGCGTAGACGAGCGGCTTGCTGATTTTCATGTGCTAGCCTCCCTGTCCCTGGAACGTCTTGCCCGCATTGAACAAGACTGCTTGCAATGCCGTGCCTTCGATCTTGATGAGAAGGTCGGGCTTGCCATCGCCGTTGAGATCCTGCACGCCCAGCGTCAGCACCGGCGGGGTCGGCAGGTCACGGAACCCACTCAGGACGTACACCCGGTTATCTTGCGGGTGGCTGAGCAGGATCTCAATCACCACAATGTAGCCGTGGTAGTAATTGGCGATCAAGTGGCTCATGCCCCCGTGACCCACATCGGCATCCAGTTGCGAGAGCTGCGCATCGCCATAGTGCCATTGATCAGCGGTCGCAGTGACGAACGGCAGAACCACCTGCTGACCAACGAGGAACAATATGAGGCACAGGAGCATCCCAACCAGAAAGCTGTCCCACGGGTGCTGCTGGAGCATGAATGGCGACTGTGGTGCAGGTGTTGTGGTGTTGTGGTCTTCCGTCTGGCGCACCCGCTGGCAGGAGTGGGACGATTGTTGCTGGTCGGGGAGCGCCTGGGAGACGCGCGGACGATTTGCGTGTGGAGGAACGGGTGAGCGGCCTGTGGGTGGGATGAACTGGAACGGTTGGGTGGGAAACTCGGGCAGTACGCCGTCTTCACCCTCTTCGAGGTGGTTGTCGAGCGGGGTAGCGGCATCATCATCGGCAGGGACAGGTCGTTTGGTCTGTTGCATCATAGCACATCCTGCTTTCTTGCTTGACGAATGGCCCTCCCGCCGCTATTATGCGACGTGGAGAGGCTAGGTTGGTGTTTATTGGCTAGTCTCTCTTGTGGCCTAGTGCATGCTGGGCCACTTACCTACAATGCACTAAAAACTTTTTCGCTAGTTAGAAGGTATCGTTGTATTCTATTCAACGTATCCAGCAATTCAAGTATAGCATAGGATGTCTAGGATGTCTAGGCATATTGACTCTTTTGGCTATCCAGGATAGAATAGATAAAATCTGTTTAGGAGCTTGATTATGAGTACCGAAGAAACGGTGACTATTAAGCAAATAACAAGGGAGTTGAACGTCGATGATAAGACAGTCCGAAGATGGATTAAGAGCGGTCAATTAAAGGCCACGCGTGACATTGTGGGACGATACAGTATACTACGATCAGATCTAAATAAGTTCGTCGAGCAACGGCGCAGACAGCTTGGCATTGATAATAGCGAAACTGAGTCTTAAATCCTCTTACGCTCCTCTATGCATCTTCTATTTTTGATCCTCTTTCTGAAATTAGGAGCTAGAGCAGGGCCGCCGGATACCCCTACGATTCATCTAGGGGTAAGGCGGCCCTTTCATGAATCCAGGGTGAGTAATAGCAAAGGCGAGCTAAGCGGAAGCTGGGCCTTTGGCTCACCGGATAGAATGCGCCAGTTATTGGAAGCCGAGGGCATTACCTTCAGCGACGATGGACGGGTGAACCTGAAACGTTACGGTTGGGACCCATCACGCGACCTCAGTTCGGCGCAGATCGAGGAGATTTTCAACAGCATCGATGAAGCGTCCGAGCAGCCCAGTCCAAAGCTGATGAATTTGATGAAACATGATCCTGCCTCGCCCTTCAAAAAAGCATAGGAAAGCCGGCACTGTAAAAGGAGAAAAAACAGGCTCTGCCGCCTGGGCAGAGCCTGTTTGCTGTGCAGGCTTGGAAGGCTAGCAGGCAGTTGAGAAAGTGTTCAGCCTGCCAGCGAAGTCATAGAGTCCGAATTTAGCGGGTGTTGGCTGAGGTGTTCTGGCAAACCACCAGAGATTGGTCTCATCCTGCAGAGTAAACCCATCTACCAGAATGGGCGCGATAGGATTCCCCTCCAGGAAGTCGCCCGTCTCCAGGTTATTCTGACATCCTCCACCAGCATTCAGCCAGGGGGGCGTCGGGTTGTTGCCTAAGGGATCGTCCAACCATTCCGCGGTCTCGTGGCTCATCGCGGTAATCCCAGCTACCCCAGAGAAGATTCCAGGAGTGGAAACGCTCTCGAAGATCTCCGTGTGGATGGCGTTCGGGTTCGAGGCGGACGTGAAGGTATCGTGGAAGCCCAGTACGCAGCACTGGAGGTTTTTGGGATCGATTGAACCAAAATTGAGGTAGACGTCGCGGAACTGGAAGATCGGCAGGCTATCCGCTGGCAGATGCATAGCCAGCACTTCGTTCTCAATCCAGGGGATGAAGACGTTGATGTCCACAATCCCGATGCTGATGTTGTTGGTCGTCTTGAAGACCAGATCAGCTACCTCATTGCTGGTGTTAAACGGCAGAGTGAAATGGAGCGTGGGTCGCACATCGGGCTGATTGAGTAAGACATGATAATTCGGGCTGGTAGTGGTGACGAAGTTGTTGAACTGGTTGCGCATGAGCGCGTCCGACCACTGCGCCCGCGAGCCCGTCAGCATGTGGTTCTTGCTGAAAATCGGCGAGTCGAGCAAAGTGTCTGTATTCTGCCCGCCGCCGGAGAAGGTGACGTTCTGATCGGGGAAGTGGAACGCCACAGGGATCACGATAGTCTTGATGTGGGTGGTGTGCGAGCCAAGCGCGGGATCGCTCCCCACCATAGTGAACGGGAAGGTCGTATTATTGAACGTAAATGAGCCATTAAACGTTGGCACAAACTGTATACCTCCCCCGGAGAAGCCTGCCGCGCGTTTGACGCTCATCATCTGCGTCGCCGTATGTAATTGCGAGGGCGCCAGGTAGTGCCCCTGCAACTGGGAGGGGCTGATAGTGGGAAAAGTACTACTCTGCGCGGCCTGTGCAGATGGCACGGCAAGGGCAGCAACTGTTCCTACCAGAACAAGTGTCAGAGCCATTGCGAGGGAAATACGAAGGAACCAACTTTTCTTGAATGACATAGCGAGTCCTTTCCATTCAATTCAAACACTGCAGAGAAATGGGATACCATCGCGAAAGTTGTGCAAAGATTTGCTGGATAAGCCCGGCAGCATCTCATTATACAACACTTGAGATGATAAGAGAAAGATTCAGGCAGATTTCTCTTCGTCAAGCATAAAACGAATAGATTACCCTGCTCTGCAGAAGATATCCATAGATTTATACGAGATAATGTTACATTACATTGATATAGAAGGAAATAAAATGATTCCTGGCAAATGATCTGAAATATCATGCTGGTGCAATCCTGGTGAAAACTTCTCAGCGCGCCCCTCCTTTGATTTCGCGTCAGTTATGTGATACGATTTTTCTAACCCCGAGTGGCATTTAGAGAAAAACGATCCAGATGTGCAAGGCTTCCCGCTTGCTTAACATTGAATCGTGAAGCTGGAACACGATTGCGAAGGAGTGGCGCTATGAGATTTCAAACGTTCGCGGATAAGGCTATGGCTGGGGAGGCGCTTGCGCGTGAAGAGTGCGCGGCTGTGCTGCACTGCCCCGATCAGCGTATTTTAGAGCTGCTGGACGCCGCTTACCAGGTGCGCTATCGCTTCTGCGGCAAAAGCGTTCATTTGCATATGCTCATCAACGCCAAAAGCGGGCTGTGTCCAGAGGATTGCCACTATTGCTCACAATCGAAAATCTCTAGCGCCCAGATTGCCAGATATCCCCTGGTGGGTCGGCAGCAGCTTTTAGAAGGCGCCAGGCGGGCTAAAGCCTCGCGCAGCCTGCGCTATTGCATCGCTATCAGCACGCGTGGCGCGACTGATCGCGAAATCGACTATATCGCCGATGCTGTGCGCAGCATTAAGGAAGAGGTTGATATTGCCATCTGCTGCACGGTTGGCATTATTTCGGAGGAAAAAGCGCGACGCCTGTACGATGCTGGCGTGGAGCAGCTCAACCACAATCTGAATACCAGCGAGCGCTACTATCCGCAGATTTGCACCACTCATACCTATCAGGATCGCGTCGATACCTTGCTGGCCGCGCGCCGGGCGGGACTCAAACTTTGCACGGGCGCGATATTCGGGCAGGGCGAGACAGAGGAAGATATTATCGATGTCGCTCTGGCTTTGCGCGAGCTAGACCCCCAGTCCATTCCGGTGAACTTCCTGCTTGCCATCCCCGGCACGCCACTGGAGGGCGTAACTTACCTCAAGCCGTATGATTGCCTGCGTATCCTCTGTCTGATGCGTTTCCTCAATCCGCACCAGGAGATTCGCGTCTCCGCAGGGCGCGAAGTGTATCTGCGTTCGTTGCAGCCGCTGGCCCTGTATCCCGCGAACTCGGTCTTTGTCTCCGGCTATCTGACCACCGCCGGACAGGATTACAAGGATACCTGGCAGATGATTGAAGATCTTGGTTTCGAGCTGCAAGAACATGCGGAACACCATCAGGCTGAGTCTGAATAGTTACTTTAGCGAGCAAAACTCGACAAGACACAGTAGATGTGTTATAGTAGCAAAAGAACTCTTATGTGGGAGGAAGACGCGTGGCTGGTTTCTGGGACACAAAGCTGAAGCAATTGATGCTTCAAGCACCAAAAGATGTCGTATCCTGGCTCCTTGATGGAGCCCTCTTCGAACAAGAACTTTCTCCTCACCTGTCCTATCGCAATGTCGATGCCGATCTGCTCTACCAGATCCGGCTCAACGATCAGCCGATGTTGTTGCATCTGGAATTTCAACGTCGTCGCGATCCGCAGATGGCGCAACGGGTGTGGGAGTATAATGTGTTAGCAACCTGTAAATTTGGTTGTCCAGTGTATTCGTTCGTGTTATATTTGAAAAAAGATGGGTCCGTGGCGGAGTCACCCCATCAGGTATGCTTGCACGATGGCCGACAGATTCACCACTTTGTTTTTGAGGTGATCAAGCTGTGGGAAGTGCCAACGGCCACGTTACAGCGAACGGATCTGCCGGGGTTGTTGCCGCTGCTGCCACTCACTCGCGAGGGTAAGCAGCGGGAGACCATCGAGATGATGATCAATGGGTTATGTCCGGCGGGAGAAGCCCCCAAACGGGAACTGCTCTCCATCGCCTATGGGTTAGCCTCTTTAGTCCTTGAAGAACATGAAGAAGAGTATGAGTGGTTGAAACGGAGGTTTCTGATGATCGAAGATCTTTTGGGCGAATCCAGGGTGTTTCAAGAGTGGCGGCAACAGGCCCTGGAAGAAGGGCTGCAACAGGGTATGCAAAAGGAACGAAAAGAAGAAGTCCAACGGCATCGTGAGATGCTGCTCGCATTCGTTCACGCTCGCTTCCCTGCTCTGGAACAACTGGCAGAGGAGCGAGGGAAAGCTCTCGACGATCCTGAGCACCTCCAGGCGCTTATTCTTAGTGTCGGGTTAGCAGCGGGCGAACAGGAAGCGAAAAAGTTTCTCTCTAACGGGCAATAGAACACGGCTTAGACATGTGCTTGTTGCTTGACGAATATTGTTTTGATAAACCATGCAAGTGAGTAATCATACAGACATAAGTGGTTACTCACCTGCATGGTTCCAATGATGTCTCGTTAAAAGCTAGAGCATCGCCAGATCCTCATGCAACACTTTCAACTGGTGCTGTGTATAGCTGTTGGGAGGGCGCTTTTGCAGGCTGCGGGCAAGCGTTCGCACGTTGATGAGGATGCTGGTAAAACGGATATGCTGCCCGTAATCGGCAGGGAGTTGGACCACTTCTCCGTAGCCGCGAAGCAGTTCCGCTAGCAGATGATAGGGAAGCTGCTCGCCGTCGCGCATATGGAAGTGACCGAGATCGTACCAGCAACTCGCGCCGCGCATCTCTCCAAAATCGATGATGCCGCTGTATTGCCCATGATGCTG
This sequence comes from Ktedonosporobacter sp., assembly GCA_035293765.1. Taxonomy (GTDB): domain Bacteria; phylum Chloroflexota; class Ktedonobacteria; order Ktedonobacterales; family Ktedonobacteraceae; genus DASRHT01. Next base: position 188,175 of record DATGMF010000074.1, on the reverse strand, counting down.
GTAGATATGCGTGGTATCCAGATCGCCATGCGCCAGACACCCCTGCTCAACATCTAGCCAGGATGCGTGCTGCGAGAGCAGCCGCTCAAGTGCTGCGATAGTACGAGCAGGCAGCGTCGATCTGGCTAAATATGCCAGATCGGCCTGCCAGTATTCAAGCATGAATGCGCGGTGAGAGCTACATTCGGCTTGCAAGTGCGTTGTATCCGCCCGGTCGCGTTCCACCCATCCGAAGCCATCGACATCGATCCTATTGATCTGAGCCAGTTCCCGTCCGGCATCTCTCAGCACCCTGCTCATATTATGCCGATTAAGGGGGGCCGAGCGGCTCACAGGTTGCCCCTTGATTTCGGTTGTGATCATCACGGAGCGTTGCAGCGTTGGATGATAGTGATCAAAATAGACCACCTCTGGAACGTGAATCTGCATTTGTCGCAAGCGCGTATGAATGGCAACTTCAGGAGCAAAACTCGCGCCTCCTTCTGGTAAAATGCGCAGATAAAATGTCTCCTGCCGGTATTTGATCCGGTAGACATAAGTGGACATGCCCTCCTCCACTCGTTCGATCTGCGTCGGGACGTCGGGAAAGACATGGCGCAGCAGTTCTTCTATGGGACGCACATCGCCAGGGAACGGATGCATTAGCGGCCCTCCTTTGTTATCCTGATATGATATATATATTTTGAACAGGTTTTATCATACTTATTTTTAGGAAGAGGTTGTATTTGATGGAGCATACCTCACGCAATGACGCGTTGCAATTATCGCGCGAACAGATGCAGCAGCTAGGATATCGCGTCGTTGATATGCTGGTGGAGCATTTTGAGCGTCTACCCGATGAGCCTTTGACCCGCCGAGCTGATCGGTCCACACTGGAGAAGCAGTTGCGCGAGCCGCTACCGGAGCAAGGAACGCCTGTCGAGGTCGTTTTGCAGCAGGTGCAGCAGGATGTTTTCAGCAACTTCCTCTCGGTATCGCATCCGCGCTTCTTTTCTTTTGTCCCCAATCCCAATAATTTTGTTAGCGCCATAGCGGATGCGCTGGTAGCTGGTTTTAACCCATTTGTGGGTTCCTGGGCGGTCGCTTCCGGCCCTGCCGAGATAGAGCTTGTGACCATCGACTGGCTACGACAGCTTTGCGGTCTACCCACATCCGCGGGCGGGCTCTTCGTCAGCGGTGGCTCCATCGCAACTCTGACTGCATTGGCAACGGCGCGGCACATCAAGCTGCACGACTCATTGCACAACGCCGTTGTCTATTGCTCAGATCAGACGCACTCCGCCACAGATCGCGCATTGAAGATGCTCGGTTTTGGAGCGGGACAACTGCGTAAGCTTCCTTCGGATCAGGATTTTCGCCTATCGCTGTCAACGCTGCAAAGCGCCGTCGCGGAAGATCGAGCCGCCGGGCGCATCCCCTTTTGCGTCATTGCTAACGCTGGCACCACCAATACCGGCGCGGTCGATCCCCTGCCGGAGCTGGCAGAGTTTTGTCGCCAGCAGGACCTCTGGCTGCATGCCGACGCGGCCTATGGAGGAGGCGCTGTTCTCTGCGAGCGAGGCCGTTCGGCTCTGCAAGGACTGGAGTTGGCGGACTCGCTGGTATTAGATCCGCACAAATGGCTCTTCCAACCCTATGAAATGGGCTGCGTACTCGTGCGTGACGTTCGCTGGCTCAGACAGACCTTTAGCGTGCTGCCGGAGTTTTTAAAAGATGTTGCAGGCATCGAAGAAGAGGTCAACTTCCGCGATTACGGCATTCAGCTCACACGCAGTTTCCGCGCACTCAAACTCTGGATGTCGCTGAAAGTCTTCGGGCTTGAGGCGTTCCGTCACGCCGTCAATCGCGGTATCATGCTGGCAGAGCATGCCGAGAGGGTGCTGCGCCGCTCACCCTGCTGGGAAGTCGTCACAGCGGCGCAACTCGGGATCGTCTCTTTCCGCTACCTGCCCGCCGACGGCTCGGAGCAGGCAGCCAACGCCACTAATCAGCAACTGATCCATGCAATGATGGAGGACGGCTTCGCGGCTCTAAGCTCAACAACGCTGCGAGGCAAAACTGCTTTGCGGCTCTGCATCATCAATCCACGTACGAGTGAGCAGGACCTTGAGGGAACCATCGAACGTCTTGAGCATTTCGGCCATAAGCTCAGCCTGCATGCTGGAGCTACTACAGAACAAAGAGAGGAATAGTAATGTCTACAAAGCGCATTGCCGGGTTTCGACTGGGCATCTACGTCTTCAAGGATGCCGAAATTGTTGACTTTGCCGCACCCTACGGCGTCTTTTCGGTAGCGCGCCGCTTCGATCCCGAGTTAGATGCCTTCTTGATTGCCGATGCCATGCGTCCGGTGCAGACGCAGGCGGGCTTTACCGTGCTGCCGAACTATAGCTTCCTCGACCAGCCCGCGATGGATGCCTTTCTGATCCCGGGCGGCTTCGGCACACGCCAGGAGATGCACAACCGCCGCTTACAGGAGTTTATCCGCTCCCTGCCCGAAACAACCTTGCTGGTAAGCGTCTGTACCGGCTCCTGGATCTATGCCAAAATGGGACTGCTCGACGGCCTGCCCGCGACCAATCGTAAGGAGCCGGACCGGTTGGAGGCTTCCGAGATGGGGAAAGTGCCGATTGATCGTCTGGCAGAACTGGCCCCCACCTGTCGCATCAGTCGCGCGCGCGTGGTGGACGCTGGTCGGATTTTGACCGCGGGCGGTATCTCCTCCGGTATGGAGATGGGCTTCTATCTCTTGCGGCGCGCCGGCTACGATAGCCACTTTATCGCCGAAGTCGCGCGCACAATGGAATACGCGAAGGCATACGACGTGTATCGCGACGATGTCGAGCAATTTTCACGCTGATCGATTTTTTTATGGCTTCTCATCACTCCCTGGCGGTATTTACCAATTAATATGGGAATGACGTGTGTAATCATGGGTCCGCCAGAGCACTCGTCCTTCCCAAATTCTAAGCAATCACCGTAGCGCCTTTACAATTGCTGTGGCGTTGGCGTTCGTCTCGGTAAAGGCGTTGGCGATGCTGGTCGGGTTGGGGTTGGCGGAGCAGCCGCTGGCTGTTGAATTGGCGATGGCGTTGCGGTAGCACAATCAAATGGCTGCGTAGTCACCGTCCCTTTCCCACTAACCGGCAACGACGGCGATGGCGATGTACAAATAGCGGGCAACGATGGAATATCGTGGCGTCCAGGGATCGTTCCTTGAGGTTGTATAGCCTCATTTACGATGATGGCTATAGAGCCAATCAGCACGATCCAGACGATGGCCGCCACGACTATAGCTAAACGCGAGATGCAACCTCTTTTGGGCGGAGCTACCCTTGTTGTTTGTTGCATACAATACTGGCCCGGCCTTTCCCGTTCTCTCTTCTGCTTTGCTAAAAATATACTTTCTCCCTCCCTCAGGCAAACTCCCCTTCTCTATCTTTCCATCTCGTATTATACCGTAGAGCCAGACGCATTGCGCTGGCTCGTCGGATGCTCCTGCGCACCAAAAGAGCAATATCGTAAATATTCTATCTATTTGCCTGCCAGGCGCTCACGGTCTGGCGCAGCACCTGCAGGGCGGTAAGGCTTCCTTGCGCATGACCTTTCTCGAAATCTCCTTCAGTCCGCCCCATGCGATTGGTCACCAGGGCAAAACAGATGACATTTTTCTGCATCGCGCAGCCCATAGCATAGAGGGCTGCCGCTTCCATCTCAACCGCCAGGATGCCCATCGCCCGCCTGGCAGCAATGGCCTGCTCCGTTTCGCGGAATGGCGCATCTGTGGTCCAGCTCGCTCCGATGAGAAGCGGCACGCGGCTATGGTCCCAGGCAGGGCTGAGCATGGCTTTGAGCGTTGGGGCCAGATGACTATAAGGCGAGGGGGGCAGATAATGGTAACTCGTCCCCTCATCACGCAGCGCCCGCTCGATCAGCACCACATATGGCGGCTGGCTCGTCGGCATGATCTGGCCCGCTGATGTAATACTGATGAGCAACTGGCAGCCGCAGGCGAAAAGTTCCTCGGCCACCAGGACCGCGAAGGGGGCGCCCACCACGCGACCAACGATCCCATACTCGACCTCTTCATGCACAAATGTTTCGAGCACGGTATGATAACAGGCCCAGCCGCGATGGAGGTGAGCCTGGTCGGTGGCGCGCAGATAATCAACCAGGTCGCCATCAGGGTCCAGCACGCAGATGGCTGGAACCGTCTCGGCGCAGAGCGATTTCTGCCGCCGCGCTCCCCGCAGCAAATTCTCCGCGATAAAAACCGACGGAGCTTCGTAATATTTATGTGCAAGAATAGGTACGTCAGCAGGATTATGAGTCAAAGGATTCACGCGTGTTGCCTCCATTGGAACGAAAAAATAAAGCAGTCACCCGGATATTGGGTGCTATACTTAGACACGTTCCAGGTGCGTTTCCTTTGCTCATATGGCGGACTAATTGGGAAGTGGGCACAGGGCAACCGCGAGGGATTGCCCCTACCTGACGTATCATCTTCTCCTGTCCTTTGCTCATATGGCGGACTAATTGGGGAGGGCACAGGGCAACCGCGAGGGATTGCCCCTACCTGACGTATCATCTTCTCCTGAAAATATTTTCAGTCTATCACCACGATCAATTTGCCGAAGTTTTTATTTTCGCCCATCGCGGCATGGGCGGCTGCAATCTCATGTAAAGGATAGGTCTGCTCGACAATTGGCTTCACGATCCCTTTTGCCAGCAAGGGTACCACCTGGGTGGCAAAGAGGCGCGTCACCGTCAGCTTCTCCTCCAGTGTGCGCGTGCGCAGGGTGCAGCCGCGCATCTGGATACGCTTGCCCATCAGCATCGCCAGGTTGACATTGGCCTGCGCCCCTCCCATTGTCGCCAGGAAGACGAGACGCCCCCAGGTGGTCAGGGCCTCCAGATTCTGGGCCAGATAGGACGCGCCTATGAAATCCAGCGCCACATGCACGCCCCCTCCATTCGTCAAGCGGTTGACCTCGGCAGCGAAATTCTGATCCGAGAGAGCAACGTCCAAACCAAGCTCTTTCGCGCGCTCCAGCTTGCTCGCCGTGCGCGAGGTGCCGAAGGTGGTTGCGCCCACGGCATGAGCAAGCTGGATTGCCGCCGTGCCAACGCCGCTGCCTGCCGCGTGAATCAATACCCGCTCGCCCATGCGCAAACCGGCCTGGGTAAACAGGGCATCGTGGGCGGTCATAAAGACTTCAGGCACGCCCGCCGCCTGCACAAAATCCAGATTCTCGGGGATCTCTACCAGCAATCCTTCATGTGAAAGGATATATTCCGCCTGCCCACCGCCGCCCGCGATCCCCATGACGCGCTGACCCACCTTCCAGGAGCGCGCCAACGGCCCCACGGCCTCAACCTCGCCCGCGAACTCGAGTCCAGGAATATTCGAGGGCGAGCCGGGAGGCGCGGGATACCCTCCTGCTCGCTGCAACAAATCCGCCCGATTGATGCCCGACGCACGCACCCTCACACGCACCTGATCCCCCACCGGCTGCGGCATCTCAACGTCCTGTATCTCCAATACTTCCGGCCCGCCTGGCCTGGTAATGATTGCTGCTCGCATGCATGCTACTCCTTCGTTTCAAATAATCGTTAGCCTGAGCTACGTTTCTATTGTACGACGCAATCGGGATGAAACAAACGGCACTCCTGCCAACAACGCATCGTATTTCTCGACTACCTTTTATCCTGTTATGGCCCAGATCAAACAAGACGATGTTGTATGATACAACCACAGCTTTACATAACCACAAAGAGAAGGAGCCTCGATAAAGCATGCTAGCAATCACTAATGCCACCATCGTCGATGGTACCGGGAACGAGCCGGTCGAGCATGGCGCTCTCCTCATTGACGAGGAACGCATCGTTGCCGTTGGCCGCCAGAATCGCGTCAGTATCCCGCGTGACGCGACCGTTGTTGATGCAGGAGGAGGCCAGGTGCTGCCCGGCCTGATCGATACGCACGTCCACTTCGCGATGGAATATCCCGATCTTGTACGCTCTCTGCTCACCCCGCCCAGCCTGAGTCTCTTTCAGATGCTGCCACGCATGCGCGCAACGCTCAATGCCGGCGTGACCACCGTTCGCGATGCCGCTGGAACGCCTGCGGGTGTCAAGATGGCGGTTGAGCGCGGCATTATCGCCGGACCACGCATGCAGGTTGCCGTTTCCATCCTTTCTCAGACCGGAGGGCACGGCGACGGCCATTATCCCTGCTGCGCCGATATTGGCTTCTTCGGCCTGAATTTTCCCGATATGCCCAATGGCGTGGTGGACGGGATCGAAGAAGTGCGCAAAACCACGCGCGAAATCCTGCGCGCCGGGGCCGACTGGATCAAAATAGCCACCACCGGCGGCGTGCTCTCAACCGCTGATGCCCCCACCTCGTCGCAATTCACGCTCGAAGAGATCGCCACTGCTGTCTACGAGGCTGCCGCACAGGAGAAACGCTGCATGGCCCACGCTCAGGGTACGCAGGGCATCAAACATGCTTTGCTGGCCGGCGTCGTCTCGATTGAGCATGGCATCTATCTGGATGATGAAGCCATCAGCCTGATGCTCGAACGGGATGCGTATCTTGTGCCGACACTGGTGGCACCGATGGCTGTGATCGAGTTCTCGGAGATGCATCCCGATATTCTCCCACCTATGATGGCGGCAAAAGCTCTTGATGTGATCGAGATCCATCGCCAGAGCTTCCGCCGCGCGGTCGAGGCCGGCGTGAAAATCGCGATGGGCACCGATTCGGGCGTGGGTCGCCACGGCACAAACGGCAAAGAGCTGCAACTGATGGTCGAAAATGGCATGACGCCAATGCAAGCTATCCAGGCCAGCACTCAGCATGCCGCCCGGCTCCTCCATATGGATAAAAATATCGGTACGCTTGAAGTGGGCAAACTGGCCGATGTGATTCTTGTCAACGGCAATGTGCTGGAGACCATCAGCATGATAGCCGATCCGACGAACGTCACGCTGGTGCTCAAAGGCGGACGAGCTGCCAAGAACCTGCTGGAGGTCCCAATCCCTCGAATTGCCGGCCTGGACTAACTGTCGCGAATCAAAAGGGGTACCTGTTCTGTGGGGGTACTCCTTTTGATATATTTTCACTTGACGTTTTCGGGTTTAATATCTATACTCCTCTCAAGGAGGGCGACGCGGCCTACTGGTGGGCTCGATCCGCTTGAGGATACTGAAATTTATTCACCGCCGCCAGATCAATCTCGATCCTCACATCCTCGCTCACCGCGACCCCACCAGTCTCAATCGCCCTGTTCCAGGTCAGCCCAAAATCTTTACGGTTGATCGTAGTTCTTGCGCTTAAACCTGCCCGCTGCAATCCATAGGCATCCTTTGTCTGACCAGCATATTCAGCCTTAAAGACAACCGGCTTTGTGACCCCATGCATGCTCAGATCGCCCGTTACTTTGTACTCGTCGCCACCAACGTGCTCAACTTTTGTGCTCTTGAATGTAATCTTGGGATAGTTCTCAACATCGAAGAAATCAGGGGAACGCAGGTGACCGTCGCGGTTGGGTTCGCGCGTATCAATACTGGCTGCATCGACTTCGGCCTCAACCCACGAATTAGCGGGGTTCTGCTCGTCAATGTTAAGTTTGCCCCTTAGCACTTTAAACTGTCCTCGCACCGTTGTTACCATCATATGCTTGACAGCGAATGTTGCTTGCGAATGGTTGGCATCAATTTCCCATGCCATGGAAATAACCTCCAGATGATTTTTTTATGATTTGATGCGTTAGCAGCTTTACTAACTGACATAACCATACCACACAGACTTTCTTTTGTCAAGTTACTTACAAAATATTAGTCTATAGGGGCAGGCAGACGAAAATGGTCAGGCATGATATAATTTGCTCAGAGAATAGTAGAGAGGCGGAGGCTCAAGCAGACAATGTTTACCCTCGACGATATACTACAGGGCAATACCAATGGGGTGCGGATACACAGCAGCGCCCCGGCTGACCCGCAGTTAGTTTTTCGCTCCGCGCACCACGATAGCCGCCAGATTGAGCCTGGCGATCTCTTTATTGCCATCAAGGGCGCGAAGGTCGATGGTCATCGCTTCATTCCTGCGGTTGCGCGCGCGGGGGCGCTCGGCGCGCTCTGTACCGAGCCGGCTGAAGACGTGCCTCCCGACTTTCTACAAATTGTCGTTCCCGATGTGGTTGCAGCTCTACATGCCACAGCTCGCGTGCGCACGGCGCGCCAGCAAAATACCACGCTGATTGGCATCACCGGGAGCAATGGCAAAACCAGCACCAAAGAGGCCATCGCCGCCGTGCTCAGTCGCAAGGCTCCCACGCTCAAGACACAGGCTTCTTATAATAACGAGATTGGCTATCCGCTGACGCTGCTGCGCCTGGAGCCGCAGCAGCGCTATGCTGTGCTCGAAATGGGGGCGCAATGGGTGGGAGAACTGGCCTGGCTCTGCCGCACTATCGCGCGTCCAGACTGGTCGATGGTCACGAATGTTGGAGCCGCACACCTGGAGTTTTTCAAATCACAGGAGCGCGTCGTCATCGCCAAAAGCGAACTGGTACAGGCTCTCACGCCGGATGGTATCGCGATCCTCAACTACGATGATCTCAACGTGCGCGGCATGGGCACAAAAACTCAGGCCCGCCTGCTCTATTACGGTCAATCTGCCGAAGCCGAGGTGCGCGGCAGCGATATCAAAGGCGATACTTTGCGGGGACTCAGCTTTACCCTCAGCTATCACGGGACGCAACGGCTCGTACAATTGCACCTGCCCGGCGTACATGGCGTTGCCATCGCTCTGGCGGCGGCGGCGGCAGGATGCGCGGCAGAGATGTCCCTGGACGATATTGTGGCAGCTTTAGAGGCGCTCGCCCCGGCCCGAGGTCGCTGCGAGATCAAGCCCGGCCCCAATGGCAGCACCTTGATCGACGATACCTACAACGCCAATCGTCAGTCGATCATCGCCATCACCCAGGCCATGCGCGCCAGCTCTCTGGCCCCAACGGGAAAACGCTGGGCCGTGCTCGGCGACATCTTCGAGTTGGGCGACTTCGCGCCCGCTGAACATCGTGCCAGTGGAGCCGCTTTAGCTGGCACAATAGACTACCTCATCGCGGTGGGAGAGCAGGCCCGCTTCTATGTCGAGGGCGCAATCGAGGCAGGCTTCCCCGAAAAGCATGCCTACTATTTTCCTGCCGATGTAGATAATAGTGCAGCACTGGAAAGCGCCAAAGTTGCCACGGCTGAACTGCTCAAACGTGAAGTCCATGCTGATGATCTCGTGCTGCTCAAAGGCTCGCGCGGGATGCGTATGGAAACGATACTGGATATGCTGTAACCATGCTCGCTCAAGAAAGGAACCGGCGAAATGACTCAGAAAAAGTTGCGTATTGGCCTGATCTTCGGTGGTCGTTCAGGCGAGCATGAAGTTTCGCTCGCCTCGGCGCAGTCCGTCATGGCGAATCTGGACCGCAACAAATATGATGTCGTGCCCATCGCCATCGATAAATCCGGTTCCTGGCTGCTCGGCGTGGAACCGGCACGCTTGCAGGCCGCCGAACAACGCCTGGATGCCTCCGACTTAGAGGCAACCACCGCCGTCACGCTCACAGGCGATCCCAACCTGCGCCGCCTCATTCCCGTTGAGGGCAGCGAGCAACTGAGCGATAACGGCGCGATTGATGTCATCTTTCCCGTGATGCACGGCCCCTATGGCGAAGATGGCGCGCTCCAGGGGTTGCTCGACATGGCGAACGTGCCCTACGTGGGCTGCGGCGTGCTTGGCTCGGCTCTGGGCATGGACAAAGAGAAGATGAAGCTGATCTTCCAGTCCGTCGGCCTGCCCATTGTTGACTACCTGGTCTATCGGCGTAATGAGTGGGAACGCTCAGAGGATGCGATCACGGCAGCCATTGAGCAGCGTCTTGGCTATCCCTGCTTTGTCAAACCGGTCAACCTGGGATCGAGCGTGGGTATTAGCAAAGCGCACAATCGCGAAGAGCTGGGGCACGCAATGCGGCTCGCCGCCGAGTACGACCGCAAAATCATCATCGAGCGCGGCGTCAACTGTCGCGAGTTGGAATGCGCCATCCTGGGCAACGACGAACCCCTTGCCTCCGTCGTCGGCGAAGTGATTGCCAGCAACGAATTTTATGACTACAACGCCAAGTATATCGACAACAAATCGCAGGTCATCATCCCCGCCAACATTCCCCAGGCCATAGCAGAAGAGGTGCGCAGTCAGTCCATCCAGGCGTTTACCGCTCTCGATCTGAGCGGTCTGGCCCGCGTCGATTTCTTCCTGGAAAAGGAGACCAACAAGATCTATATCAACGAGGTCAACACCCTCCCCGGCTTTACCCAGATCAGCATGTATGCCAAACTCTGGGAGGCCAGCGGCGTCCCCTACTCTGAACTGGCGGATCGCCTGATCGAGCTGGCGATTGAACGTTATGAGGATCGGCAACGGAACAGGACGAGTATGTGATGTAAGTATTGTATTAGTCCAATGCGCCACAGCGGAGGAAAGGCTGCACCCCCATGCCACGTACAACCATCCAATCTATCAAAGTTGAGCCTCTAACCATCCCCCTGTTAGAGCCCTTCACCATCTCGACCGGCAGCGTCTCTGAGGCGCGCAATGTTCTCATCACCGTCACATTGAGCGATGGCAGCATCGGCTATGGCGAGTGCGCCCCTTTCCCACCAAGCACAGGTGAAGCGCAAGAAACCGCGCTCGCTGCCGCCAGGGGCTGTATCGAGCTATTAGAGGGACGCGACGCCGCTCACTGGCGCGTCATCTCGCGACTGATCCATAGCGTCTATTTCGCCCAGGCGACCGTCTGCGCAGGCATGGAGATGGCAATTTTGGATGCCCTCGCTCGTTCGTATGGTATCCCGCTTTACGTCTTTTTTGGGGGGGCAGGAACCTTCGTAGAAACCGATATGAGCATTCCCCTGGTGACGCCGGAGCATGGCTATGAGCTGGCTAAAGCAATCGTGGCGCGCGGCATCGCCAGCATCAAAATCAAGGTTGGCAGCGATCTGCGTGAGGATGTCTTCCGCGTCGAGGCTATCCGTAACGGCGCGCCTCATCTCGCGCTGACCCTCGACGCTAATCAGGGCTACACTCCCAATGAAGCCCTGCTCTGCCTGGAAGCCCTCGACGACCGTGGCATTCGCCCGCTGATGATGGAGCAGCCCGTTCATAAAGACGACTTTGATGGGCTGCGCTACATCACCCGGCATACGACCGTCCCCATCGCCGCCGACGAGAGCGCGTCCAGTTCCACCGCCGTCGCCCGCCTGATCGCGATGCGTGCAGTCAATATAATCAACATCAAGCTGATGAAGTCGGGCTTTGTAGATGCGCTGGATATCGCGGCCCTCTGTCGCGCCAACAATATCCAATTGATGGTCGGGGCAATGATGGAATCGCGCCTTGCTATTAGCGCCGCCGCGCATTTTGTGGCGGGCCAGGGCGGCTTCCGCTTTGTTGATCTCGATACCCCCATGCTGCTGGCTGAAGATCCTTTCATCGGCGGCTATGAGCAACGTGGGGGCATCTACGACGTGTCCATTGTCAAAAGCGGACTGGGGATCGAGCTCAAATAATAATCACAGATGTTTATTGACACGCCAGTAACGCCGGTCCATAAAATTATCCTGTGGCTGATGGGCCGTACTCATGACGTAGCCTGCGAATTGCAACTGGTGCAGTGCCTCAAGTAATATTGCTGGGCGGAGGTGGTACGCAGGGACACGATGGCGCCGTTGCAGCGCTCCTTGTAGTTCTGATAGCCTGATCCCCTCCGATCTGCCAGCATCAGGCAAGGAGTCCCAGACCAGATCAAGCAACGGGGCATGAATGCGCTGCTGGCTCGTATCGGTCGCGCCACGCCGGTAGCGATCAGGATCATCTTTAGGAGCAAAAAAGCGAGCCGAAATACGACAAAACGGCGCTCCTGTCTTCATACAGGCATGCTCCTGGATCTGCACCGTCTCGCCAAAACGTTCTGCCGCCCCCTCAATCGCGCCCAGTAGCACATCGCATAATTTGCGCGGACTATCGTAACGCAGGATCACTTCATTGGGGAGGGATGAAGGCTCATACTCAAAAAGGGGGGGCTGTAAACCTTCTAAAGTGGTACGCAAGCGAGCATGCGCATTGCGCATGGTGAGCAAGAGGTCACAACCGTTATGAACCTGGGCCAGAATGTACAAACACAAGTGACCGGTGAGGCCATTGATGATGAAATAGCGCCCGTACTCGCGCAAGAGCGCTTCGGGCAGCATTGATGCTAACCGGCTGGCCGCGCCCACTCCCACCAGCAGCGTCTCATCATCATAGAGACGGTTCGCCAGTGGCAAGTTGGCGGCTGTCTCTCCGATAGCATTCCGGTAGGCATCAAGAAATCTTTTGCCAAAGCGATCTCCGAGATACTTCTCCCACGTCATAAAGATCAAACCGTGCATACGTTCCCTCCTGAAACATAGAGAGATAAGGCCGGACGGAGAAAAATAAGCCCCTGTTTAACGTAATTTCACATTATGTTAAGAACAGCCTTATAATTATAAAATATGCACATTTCTGATAAATTTCGGGGTAGTACTTTTGTAGGGGCGGGGCTTGCCCCCGCCCTGTACCAGGGGCGGGGCAACCGCGGGAACTGGGCAACCGCCAGGGATTGCCCCTACCGACGTTCGTCGTCTGTCCTACGAGGAACTGGGCAACCGCCAGGGTTGCCCTACCGATAGGCGGAAGCCTGGAGGTTGAAGAGTTCGGCGTAGCGGCCATTGTGCGCCATTAATTCATGGTGCGAACCGTTCTCGATGATCTTTCCGTGTTCCAGCACAAAGATGCGATCCGCCAGGCGGACCGTACTGAAGCGGTGGCTGATGAAGATGGCGGTTTTACCTTCAGTCAGGACGCGAAAACGAGCAAAAACGTCGTATTCGGCCTGGGCGTCGAGCGAGCTGGTCGGCTCGTCGAGCATCAGAATGCGGGCGTCGCGCATAAAGGCCCGCGCCAGCGCCACCTTCTGCCACTCGCCCCCGCTCAACTGCACACCCTCGTCAAACCAGCGACCAAGCATCGTCTCGTAGCCATCCGGCAAACGCTCAATCACGGCATTGGCCCCACTCTTGAGGGCTGCGCTGTTGACCAGCTCGATATTCTCTATCTCGTCAACCTGCCCCATACCGATATTCTCACGCGCATTCATATGATAGTGAATATAATCCTGGAAGATAACCCCCACCTGCTCGCGCAATTCCTTCAGATCATACTCCTTGATATTGCGTCCGCCGATCAGAATTTCGCCCTCATCGGGGTCGTAGAGGCGCGTCAGCAGCTTGACGAGCGTGGTTTTGCCAGCACCGTTGCGCCCGACCAGCGCAATGGCCTCGCCCGCCTGAATGGAAAAGCTCACATTCTTCAGAGCAGCCTGCGTTTCTGGATCTTTGCCTGGATAGGTAAAGCTAACGTTGCGAAACTCGATATCCAGTCCCGGCACTCCCTCCGGCGGCTCAACCGGCTGCGGCTCCTCCGGCGAGACAATATGCGGCTCGTATTCGAGGAATTCGAATAAGGTGTTGACAAAGAGATTATTCTCGTAAGTATTCGAGACTCCATCCAACACCCCCTGAAAACTCTGGCCCACCTGGACGGCTGATTGCGTGTATTTGGTTAAAGCGCCCAGACTGATGAAGCCCTGTACGGCCCGCAGGGCAACATAGAGATAGATGCCGGAATTGGCCGCGACCGTAAGCGATGCCCAGAAAAATCCCGTCATGTAACGGCGTACCACCTCCTCCTTCCCTTCCTCATAAAACTTCTCAGCCAGGTGCCGGTACTGGTTAATAAAGAAATTGCCCAGGTTGAATAGCTTGATCTCTTTATTGAAGTCATCAATGGTCATGACGCGATTGAAGTAGGCCAGCTTGCGACGCTCCGGCGACTGACGACGCATACGCATGTAGCCAATCCAGCCGTAGCGCGTGCTGGCGATGAACGAGGGGATAGGGACGACCAGCGCGATTACCGCCAGCCACCACGCCAGTTGCAGCAGGATGAAGATCATAGAGAACATGGTAATGACCGTGCGAGCCAGGTCAAAGGACTGCGAGATCATCGTCACCGGCTTGTATGTCGATTCATCCGCCACGTTACGGAGCTTATCATAGAACTCAGGATTTTCGAAAAAGGAGAGGTCCAGCGTATTAGACTTTTCTAGCACCAACAACTGCACCTTGTTAGAAACCTGCTCCTGCAACAATTGCTGCACAATGTTGCTTAGCGTGGTTAACAAGCGATCAAGCAGGCCGACGCCCAGTTGCAAGCCGACAGGCAGCCAGATGGGATTGACCGAATGAATGCGAATGCCGCGCAGGACCCCATCGATTACGAGCTGCGAGATCGTCACCGATGCCGCCGGCGTAATGCCGCGCAGGACGCTGATGAACGCCATCGCAGCCGTTAGCGGCGCATGGGTTGTCCATACCAGCTTTAAAACGCGTGGTAAGCTGGTAAAGGCGGTAAAAACTTTACTAATTTTAAATTCCTGATCTTCAGGCGTCCGTCCCCGTGCAGCCCGCACGCGATGCATACTCATAGAATCTCTGGCCTTCCACTTCTGCTTGTTGGAGGAACAATTTTTAGAACATTTCCACTTGACATCTCAGGGTTTGATGTATACACTCCCTTCACGGGAGGCGGCAAGGACTCATGGCTACCTCGACCCGTTTGAGGGTACTGAAATTATAGTATAACCTGAAGCACAACAAATTGCACCCTTTTCACGCTTGTTTTTTCCCGCGGGATCGCAAGCGAGCAGGGCAACCGGCAACTCCCACGATGAATCGGGGAGCCACGGAGCTACCGGTTGCCCTGCTCGCGCCACCAGACGATATCGAACATGCTTACAGGACCGCCGCCAGTTCTCGACGCACGGCCTGCCCGTAGTCTGTCTGCTCGAAAAGAGTGCGCAATGTTGCAAATTGCTGATCAACGTTAACGGTAAGGTCGGCTATGCGGTCAAGCAGAGCGAGATCATCAGCGGTGAGATCCGCTTCGGGTTTGGTAATGAGGTCGCCCCAGGCGTCACAGCCAGGCACCTCGCATTTGTTCAGATAGGCAAAGTCGTGCAGCAAGGCGTAACGGATCGGTGGCATCCCCAGATCATCAATGGAGTCGCCGAAGGCCAGCGGGTCAAGCTCACCGGCGCGGCATCTCTGCCAGACCACTCCCGCCAGCCAGAAAGGATCATCTGGCCCGATATCCAGCGTATTAAACGTCAGCTTGTTGGCCCGGCGCTGAACCTCGTCGATCATCGCGTCAACCAAAACCCAGCGATCCTGGGCAGCATCCCAATATTCCGTTACGCGATGATCGGCAGCGTAGGGAGCGGCAAAGTAGCCACCGAAGCCAACTCTGGCGCGCGCCGGTATCCCTAAATGGCGCAGCATCGAGACGAGCAGGACCGCGTAATTGCGGCAGATCACGCCAATACGTAAGGCGGGCGGACGCTCAACGGTAAGCGAGGCTGCATGGCGGATCTGAATGCGCTCGATGAGATCTTCTATGCGCCGCGGACCAAATGGCCCGAACGGCTCGTTGTCAATTTCTTCAGGGTCAACATGATAGTGGTTACGCAAAAGGGCGCTATAGGGAGGGATGAGCAGACCCTGTACAATCCTCACCAGACCGGCAATGTCGCGCGGTAAATCCCCATAACAGGCAACCTGTTTGCCTGGATCAGTGATCTGGTTGTGCTGGCGATAGTAGTCAAGCTCTTGCATAGCCATCTTGAATAATATCCTTTTTTTGAGAAGGTAATGGGTAATTCCATCCACTGATGGATATTATCAAGTATAGCACGGGATAGATGACATCTTTTGTCAAAATTTTGCCCTGGAAGCTTTTTTCAAGAAGCGCTGGGTGATACATGAATGATAGCAGTCAAAGTTGCTTTTTTCTTCTGAATTGATTACGCCACATCACCTCCCGAACGGGCCAGAGCTGTTTTTACAGCTCTGGCTTCTCCAACTTACTTATTTACAATGCGGCACAATGCCTTATTATAGAACTGTTTTGATATACTGACTGGCCCGGTGCGCCAGCCCCATAATCGAGAGCATCGGATTGACGCCGGAAGAGGCGGGGAAGACGCTGCCGTCACAGACAAAGAGCCCTTTGACGTTGTGTACTTCGCAGTTGCCATCAACCACCGATTTCTCGGGATCGGCCCCCATGCGACAGGTGCTCATCTGGTGGGCGGAGAACATCATGATGCGATTAACTCCCAGACCGTTGCGCTCCAGCAGGGCATCGAACTCGCGCAGACGCTGCTCCGTCACCGCTTTATCGTCGGCAACATCCAGGCGCGTCTTCTTCGTATGCAGGGAGAAGAGCGTCCGGGCTCCGGCGGCGACATGGGCGCGGGCCGCCGTACGCAAGCCATGCAGCAGATGCTTGCGGTCATAGGCTGAGGTGACATAGTTGATCACCGGCTCGCCATTGCGGTCCAGAGTCACGCTCCCCTCGCCCTTATCGCGGGTCAGCACAATAAAAGTGGCAAGGTATGGCATCCTGGTAGCCTGATCTTTAGCCTCACGCGCGGAATACCAGGGCGACGAGAGACCAATCAGCCCGGGATGCGCGGGCGGCACTTCCAGTTTATAGCCATAGTTGCCCGTGACATGCCCAAAATCGGAGTAGGCCGATTGCATCACGCCCTGCCAGGCATGGACCTTCTCAGGATAGAGCCCGCCAATGGTCGAGGTGGGATGCAGGTGCAAATGCATGCCAATATGCCTGTTTTCCAGGCCGGAACGCAGCAGCACCGCAGGCGAGTTGATTGCTCCTGCCGCGACAATCACCGCCTTCGCCCGCACCGTCACTTTATAACTCTTCCCCCTCTCAGTATCGGTGACGCTGGCTTCCACCCCGACGGCTTTGCCGTTCTCGATCAGCACCCTATCGGCGCTACAGCGCACGATCACGCGCGCGCCGCGATCATAGGCGTCCTGGAGATATGTTTTAGTGGTCGATTGCTTGCAGCCATAGCGACAGCCGAAGCCGCAGGTACCACAGCGCTGCTCGCAGCCAACCGCGTTGCGTCGCAGGATGCCCGCGTGATAGCCAGCCGCCTTCGCTCCATCGTACAGCAGTTGATTCTGCTTATTATGGGCGCTATTCTCGGTATTGACGCTGATGCGCTGTTCAACTGCCGCGAAGCTATCTTGCAGCGCGGAATCGGTAAAAGCGCGCAGACCGGAGAGCGTGGCCCATTCCTCCAGCACATCGTCGGGCGTGCGGAACGAGGTATTCCAGTTTACGACCGTTCCCCCGCCAAGCACGCTGCCCGCGAGCACAATCGTACCCAGGTCCTTTGAGGCCAGCAAGCCACGTTTGAGATAGAGTTCGGGCATCGCCTGAGCCTCTTGCAGCGTAAAATCGCCATCGGCATAATAGCCGCCCTTCTCCAGTACCACCACACTTTTTCCTGCCACAGCCAGCTCGCCCGCGACCACGCCGCCACCGGCACCGGAGCCGATAACGACGGCATCACAATCCAGCGTCGTATCTGCGGTAATTGCCAGCGGGGTAATCGGACGCGCAACATCGTTCGGAGCGGGCGCGGGGCCTGTATAGTCGAGCACTCCCCAGTTAGGGTTAACTCCATGCTCGTCTGGGACGGAAAAGAAGATAAAGCCGCTCAAACGCTTGATCGACTGGTAGCCCTGGCGCAGAGCCGCTATCGGGCTATTCGCCATCGCCTGTAAATACTTCTCGCGCTGCTCGAACGAGAGAGACATAAAAGACTTAAAAGCGCCAATCAGCAGTAGCGCGCTAATCGGGTTTGCGATCAGAGACAGCAACTGGCGAAACTCGCCCTGCGTGGCAGCATCTTCGAGCGAGAGCGTTTCTGCGATACGCAAAGCGACATTGAGGTCGCTCGCGCGGCGGCGATAGAAGGCTGCCAGAGCATCAGAACTGCCTTCAGGGGGTTCGAGCGCGGGCACGAAGGTATCACACACGGCTTCTAGAATGGCGAATTCTTCGGCTGAAAGCCAGCCGGCGACGAGGGTGCGGGTGGTGTCAGGAGATGAGGTAGCGACCATAATTCCTCCCTTTGGGCTGAAATAACATAAACATAACCGCTCAGAAGGTACATCGCTCCAACAAGACAGACATTCAGGAGCGTAGATCGAAGCAGGTTTAGTATAGCATATTTTGCAGGGCTTGTTATCCAGACGACCAACGCTCACCTTGTAGCTCCCCGATTCATCGTGGGAGCGCTCAGGTCGTCTACAAGGAAATGTTAGATAGAAGATTTTGCATCGTTGCAACGTTGTTATCTAAAGAGCAATCTTTCAAGAACAATTCCCAATACACACGCGATATTGACAAAGTAGCAGCACTTTCGCTACAGTAGAGGAAACAATAATGGAAAAACGTACAAAATATACGGAGGCCAGGGAGGAAGGACGGACGGTTATGGGGAAGTGTTTAGATTTAGAGAGCTGCGGATTTGATAATCGTGAACGAGCGCGTTTTTGCGCCAATTGTGGCATACCTCTACGCGGAACATTTCTACAGGGACGTTACGAAATACAGGACCTTATCGGAAGGGATCGCACCACCGTTACCCTGCGAGCCATCGACCGGCATGGCGGTCACCTGGTCACGGCTCGCACGATTATTCCTAAGGCAATCAGCGAGGCGGAACGGGCGGAATTCTTAGAGGATGCCGAGATGGCTGTCTCGCTCTCCGCCCGCGTCACCGATCCCGGCAGCATTCGCGTGACCGATTTTGGGCAGGATGGACCAGTCGCCTTCCTGGTGAAATCCGCGCTGAAAGCCAGTCCCGCGGATCAACGCGTCGGACCAACTCATACGGCAGCACACATAGACGACGATATTGACGAAGATGACGCCGCCACCACACAGATTGGCCTGCCAGCTCTCCTCAAACGATTGCCCCTTCAGGCTCGGGCCACAGCGCAGCCAGTTTCCTGGCTCACGGCAGGCAATACAGCTTACGAACAGGGCAACTATTTAGAGGCATTGGCAGCCTATGAAAAAGCCATCAAACAAGATGTCCGCTCGGTTGACGCCTGGAGTGGTAAAGGGATCACGCTGCTGCACCTGGGACGAGCTGCGGAGGCACTTACCGCCTACGAGCAGGCGCTGGCCCTGCGCCCCGATGATCCAGAGCTATGGACTTCGCGTGCTAGCGCGCTCCATGAACTGCGCCAATTTGATGAAGAGATGCGCTGCTACGAACAGGCGCTGGCTTGCGATCCCAACTATGTCTACGCCTGGAGCGAACGCGGCATGGCCCTGGCCGAGCGCAACCAGCCGGAGGAGGCCCTGGTCGCCTTCGATAAGGCCCTCACGCTCGATCCCCATCAAAGCACTATCTGGCAAGCGATGAGCGACACCCTGTTTAGCCTGCATCGCTATGACGAGGCGCTGATCGCCATCGACCGCGCCTTCGCCATCGATGATCACGAGAGTTCATTATGGGACACGAAAGGTAACATCCTGCGCCGCCTGAAAAAGCCGGAGGAGGCCCTGCCACTGCACGAGCAAGCGATCAAACTGGCACCGCAAAATGCTATGTTCTGGTTTGATAAAGCCAACGACCTGCGCGATTTACGGCGCTTCACCGAGGCCCTCCAGGACTATGACCACGCCCTGACGCTCGACTCTTCTCTAGCGGGAGCGTGGTATAATCGAGGCAACGTTCTGGCAGCTTTACGGATGTACGAAGATGCTTTAGCATCATATAATCAAGCCCTTGAATATGATAGCGGTTTGATCTCAGCCTGGTATAATAAAGGGAGCTTGCTGCACGAATTAAAACGGCATGAGGAGGCCCTGGTCGCATTTGACCACGCCCTGGCCCTTGACCCCCATTATATCGCGGCCTGGAACAATAAAGGACTGTCGCTCTTCGCACTGGGACGGCTAGATGAAGCTCTAGCCGCATTTGAGCAGGCAACCTCGTTTGCACCAGAAGAGCCAGACGCATGGTACAACAAGGCAATCGTGCTGGAAAAGCTAGGCAGAAAACAGGAGGCAACTTCGAGCCGGGAGTATTTCAGTATCCTCAAGCGGATCGAGCAGCCATAATCTTCCTTCGCCTCCCGTAGGGGGAGTATATACGTATTATATGAAGATGTCAAATGGAAATACACTGAGAGCAAAGGGGATAATCCGAGATTAATCGCTATGGACAACAGACGGGTGCCAGAGGGTACCCCTACACATGGTACCTGCGAGAGGTGCCTCTATGACTCGGAGGAGGAATGCGACGCTGCGCCGATCAAATTGATTGTGGCTATGATAATCGGGACAGCGATTTGTTTTGTCGAGCGTGTGCGCTGCCATTGCTGAACACTGTGCTGGCGAGACGTTATGTGGTGGAAGCATTAATCAGTAAAGGTGGATACGCGGCGGTATTTCGTGGAATAGATCAGAACCTGTCGCGCCGCGTGGCGATCAAGGTGCTACTTCCTAGTAAAACTACGACAAGCGAACGCGAACATTTTCTACGCGAGGCGCGCATAGCAGCCGCGCTGGATCATCCTAATATCGCGCCCATTCTCGATTATGGTAAGGATGGTCCCTGCGTTTTTCTGGTCATGCCGCTTTACACGGCAGGTTCTTTGCGTACAAGGCTGGCTCAGGCGAATGGCCCCCTGCTCACACAGGAGACCATCCATAGCTTCCATCAACTCGTTCATGCCTTGCACTATGCCCATACGCGCCCGCGCCCTGTGATTCACCGGGACATCAAGCCCGAAAATATTTTAATTCACCAGGAGGACCATCGCCTGGTGATTACCGATTTCGGCATCGCGCGCTCACTGGAGCCGGGGACGCTCGTGGGCAAGACGGTAACGGTGCGTGGAACCGTGGGCTATATGGCTCCCGAGCAGACCAGCGGGATTGTTGATCCGCGTAGCGATCAATACGGCAGCGCCATCGTGCTCTACGAGATGCTCACAGGCTATCATCCGCTCGACCCGCTCGGTGGGACAATCCCCTCCGTGTCTTCGCTGAACCTTGAGCTTCCCCCTGCGCTCGACCCTGTGCTCCAGCGCGCGCTCGCACCACGACCGGAAGACCGCTTTACAGATATGCTGGAATTTATGCGCGCCTTCGACTTCGCCTTTCGCCCAACGGCGAAAATTCGCGCAGCCCAGCTCCAGAATCATTCAGGTAGCATGCCAGACCCCCACTCCACACCTCACATTCGGGGCGCTACGGGCGTAACGCCTCCGGTTATCTCCACCCGGCCCGGCAAGAATAGCGTGGGCGGCTCAGCGAAAAATAGCGGCAGCGGCGTCAATCACCAGCATCCCCCTATCTCTCGCTCTACCCCCGTTACCGCCAGCATCAACGAGAAGTGTCGCGAGGGAGACCAATTCTTGAAGCAGCAGCAATACGCGCAGGCGCTGCAAGCATATGAAGAGGCTCTGCGCCTGGACGGAGATAACTTTTACGCCTGGAATGGCAAAGGGACCGCGCTCTACAATCAGGGAAATTATCGCAAAGCTCTGGAGGCATTCCAGTACGCCACCGGCATCGACCCGGCCAACGCCATCGCCTGGGTCAGCGCCGGACTGGTCCTGAACCGTCTCCAGCGTTACCAGCAGGCGCTGGTTCACTTTGAGCGCGCGCTCACCCTCGACCCGCACTATGTCGCGGCCTGGAACGGCAAGGCTGACGCGCAACTGGACCTGAACATGCCGGAGGAGGCGCTCAACTCGTACGAGCAGGCCCTGATCTATGATCCTCGCAGCTTCCAGGCGTGGAACGGACTCGGCAACGCCCGCTCCTCTTTGCGCGACTTCGTGGGAGCAGTCGAAGCATACACGCAGGCGTTACTGATCAACTCGCGCAGTGCCGTCGCCTGGTGCAATAAGGCCGAGGCGCTGGTTCATCTCGGCCATAATCGCGCCGCGCTGGAAGCCCTTGATGAGGCAACCGAGATGGACAGGAACTATACCCGCGCCTGGGCGCTCAAAGCCGAAGTCCACGAAGCGCTCGGCAATCTGGCAGAAGCCCAGAAGGCCCGCCGCCGTGCTCGCACCTGGGGATTGAAGGACTAGAGGAAGGCAAGCGCAAATCACTAGCGAAAGGATTGCTACCGTGGAAAAAGAACAGCTTTTTGATCTTCTCCCTCAGTTACGGATCTACGATCTTGAACAGCCGCGCTACTTTGGCGCTCCCACGATGCCGGTGCATGAGCCAGGATTTGTCTATAAGCTGCACCGGCGACACGAACCGGAGCAAGGGGAAGCTCGCACTGGCGCCTCCGGCTTTATTTTCGCCACCGAGCACTCAGGCACGCATATCGATGCCCTCTGCCATCAAGCGGAGAACCTCTCCCTCTATGGGGGAAGAGCAATCACACCCCACCTGCAAACCTCGACCGGCTTTACGGAACTGGGCGCGGAGACGATCCCGCCCTTGCTGACACGCGGCATCTTGCTCGACGTGGCCGCTCATCATAACGTTGACTGCCTCGCGGATGAGCTCCCTATCACCCGAACTGATCTCGAAGAGACGGCGCGAAGCCAGGGAGTGACGATACAAGCCGGTGATGTTGTGCTGGTACGTATCGGCAATGGAGCGCGCTGGCAACAGCCGGAAGCCTATCTTAAAGCTACAGGCGTCGATGCCAGCGGCTCCCACTGGCTGGCGAATCAGCAGGTTCGAGCGGTCGGAGCCGACAATATGGCGTGGGATATTATCGGCAAGGTCGATCCCGATATGGGGGTAAGCCTGCCCGGCCATGTCATTATGCTGGTGCGCCACGGCATCTATATCCTGGAAAATCTCTATTTAGAGGAGCTTGCGCGGCAGAAGCAATACGAATTTCTCTTCATCTGCCTGCCTCTGAAAATGCAAGGGGCCACGGGCTCGCTGGTGCGCCCCGTGGCGGCTGTGCCTGCCACAGCCTGAGCCTATAAAGTTAGAAAGAGCAAGATGGAGCTTTGCTGAGCATAGCAAAGCTCCATCTATGACTACAAGAAAACCTGATGTTTACTACAGGTAGCCCAGTTTTTGTAAAGCCTCTTTATCCCCAGCCACAAGATGCGGCCTGGCCGTAGTCGAATAAAAATTGCCCACAATGATGCAGCCACCACCCTGAACAATCATGGACGCAATCTCTTTCATATCCAGACCTGCCAGCGTTTTCGCTACCCCGCCATATTCCTGATCAAGCACTTTGGTCGCATAGGTGTAAAGCTGAAAATCGCCACCTTTATGTTGATAGCGCCTTACTAATCCTTTGCCCATTTCCTCCGTCAGTTGCCACTCTTGATCAACGTCATAAATCTGAGGAGGTTTGGACCTGGATAACGGAGGAACAATAAAGCCATCGTCGATCAGCAGGACGCGTAGCTTCCACCCGTTTTTACTACATATTGTCAGGAGTGCATCCGGGCACTGTTGCTGCTTAATCAAAGCAACCCCTTCTGGATGACCATTATCATAGCTGCCAAGCGTGATAAAGACCAGTTGCGGAGCCTTCTCTTTCGCCAGGTTAAGGATATCTTGCTTTAATACCGGCTCTACCTGTGGATTGTACGACGGCCCACCATCGATCTGAGCTTCTAACGTGCTATTTTGCTGGACATCGTAATCTTGCAGTGTAGCCCCATCTACGGCTAGAGGCTTGCCAAGATGATTAAGGAGGGTAATTTGTCCAACGGAGATAGTATTATCGAGATCAGTGACAATCTGCTGCTTTAGCTGTGCAATGGTTGTATTTAGAGGAATATCTAATGGATATGTTTTCGTCTCTTTCCCTTTTTCTTTGACCACTTTAATAAAAATTTGCATCTCTTTCCCCTTTGTTTATCCAATAAAGAAAACTCGACTTTCCTAATACACCATATATTATTCTTTGTAACCAAGTTTTTTGAGTACAGCGTCATCGCCCTCAGCAAGATGCGGTTTCGCGCTCTTCATGAAGAAATTGCCGATAACGATACAGCCGCCATATTTAACAATTTCCCGGGCAAGCTTAGAGAGGTCTACTCCGGCAATAGTCAGTGCCCTTCCATCATATTCAGCTTTAAAGATGTTCGTTGCATAAGTCCAGAGCTGGAAATCACGCTCTTTGTAGTAATAGCGCCTCACTTTTCCCTCTTCTACATCTTGATTCTCCTTCCGCTCCCAGTTTGGATCAATCTTATAGATCTGTGGGGGATCAGACGAGGGGGACTTAATAAAAGCTTTATCGATCAGCAGCACGCGCAATTTACAGCCCAGATTGTTACACATTAATAGCAGATCATCTGGGCATTGTTGTCGCTTGATCGAGGCTATACCTTCATCGTGCCCATTGTCATAACTACCAATGCCAATAAAAACAAACTGGGCAGCCTGCGTCTCCTCCAGAATTTGGAGATCCTTAGCCAGGATTGGCTTGACATCGGCATCGTAAGTGGCGGGAAAAGGGCTACCCATATTGATATGGAGCTGGAGAGTGGTCTCCTTCTGAATCCCTATCTGCCCGATAGTAACTGCATCGTCTTCCAATAATTTGCTATTGTAGCGCAGGCGCATATCGCTATTTGTCGGAATACGATAACCATATTCTACTTCGATCTTATCAGCGATCTTCTCTTTGAGCTGTCCGATGGTATCAATTGTATCAACTTCAATCGTTCTTGTCTTGTTATCTTTGTCCCATTTCACGAATATTTGCATCTCTTCCTCCTTATAAACTAAATGACTGCTGATTCAACGCTAAGGAGAGAAGAAATTCTGGGATCAGGTTAGCTAGAGATGCCGAGTATTGTCGCCCTCGACAATACTCAAGAAATTGCCTATACTTGCTTTAAAGAGTAACGCATGGCAACAAAATGAGTAGCAACAAACTCTACTACGGCTGGGTGCTGATGGTCGTGCTGGGGATCACGACCATCATTTCTTATGGCACCTCACAATACCTTTTTGGCATCCTGGTGGTGCCCATCAGCACCTCACTGCACTGGGATCGGGCCGGTATTTCCGGCGCGTACGCCGTTGGACTGATCGTCGCGGGCGTGCTCGGGGTTCCCGTTGGACGCCTGTTAGATCGTTGGGGCGCGCGCCTGCTGATGAGCGTCGGCTCTCTAGTGGCCGCCCTTTCCTTGATGGGCATGGCGCAGATTCAGGCTCTCTGGCAGTTTTATGCCCTCTGGTCCGGCGGTCTGGGCATCGCTACGGCCCTGACGCTTTATCCCGTAACTTTTACGGTTGTTGCCAACTGGTTTGTGCGCAAGCGTGGGCTGGCGCTTGCCGTCGTGACGCTGATCGGAGGATTGTCCTCTCCCATCTGTATTCCGCTTACGGGCGCGCTGGTTGCCAATATCGGCTGGCGTGAGACCCTCATCGTGCTTGGCGGCGCGCAATTGTTGCTCGCGCTCCCCCTGCATGCGTTCCTGGTAAGACGCTACCCCGAAGATCTGGGGTTGGCCCCCGATGGAGAGCCCAGCCAGACAATACATACGACCAGCCTTCTGCCCGGCGCTTCACTCCAGGATGCCTTGAGAAGCTCTGTTTTCTGGATGCTCACGGCCTCCTTATCCCTGGTCGTGCTGGGCAATACGGTAATTTTCGTTCATCAGGTCGCTTTCCTGATCGCGCGCGGCTACGATCCCGTGCTGGCGGCGACGCTCTATGGCGCGCTGGGCCTGGTGAGCCTGCCGGGCCGCTATGTCTTCAACGTCCTCAGTGTCCGCATGAGCGCGCAACGTTTGCTGGCGATCAGCATCCTGGGGCAGGCTGCCGGTATCGCGGTTCTGGTTCTGGCCCCCTCGCTGCTCTGGGTGCTCCTCTATGTCCTGCTCTATGGGACCGCATACGGAGCGTTTTCTCCCCTGCGCGCCTCCGTGATGGCCGATCACTTTGGACGCCGGGCTTACGGCTCAATTACCGCCATACAGGGTGTGCCGATAGCGATCTGTGGCGGCCTGGGACCAATAGGAGCTGGCTGGCTCTACGATACGCTGCATCATTATGAGCTGGCCTTCTGGCTCTGCGTCGTCGCGTTCCTGCTCGCGACCGTTGGCATCCTCATGACCGCGCGCCCTCATAAGGATTACGCATATACTACGGAAACGAGTGTAGCCTGAAAGCAACAATCTTTCTCAGATGAACCAGCTATTCTTCCCGCAACGGTTCATCGAAGTTGACTTGTTGATAAATATCCTGCATCGCTAACCGTACATCCAGGCTGGCAAACTCGACTTCTTCTCCTGCCTCATAGTGAACGTAGCGCCAGGTGGCCTCATCCTCTTCATCACGCCGCCAAATCTCTACGTATGGGGCAAACTGACTAACCAGGACAATTTCGGCAATCGTCGGGCACGCCTGATACGCCTGAAGCTTCTCCCCGCGATCCACCTTCTCCGTAGATGGCGCGAGCACTTCAACGACCAGCCGGGGCGAACGCACCGTTTTGGCATCTCGCCGCCGATCTTCTACATTACACGTTACCGAAACGTCGGGTAGATAATAAATCCCTTCGGCTACCTGGACACGCATATCGGAGTTGTACACAGCGCAAGGACCGGAACGAAACTCTAAGCGCAGTCCCACGTAGATATTTCCGGCGATAGTGGCATGTGCCGCTGAGCCACCGGACATAAGCCGCACCACGCCGTCAAGATATTCGTATTTTGTGTCGGGGAAGGTTGCATCAAGCTGAAAATACGCTTCGACGCTCATTCGCTCTCCCGTCTGCGGAGGAACTCGTCTCGGATAGATTGTCATAGTCATACCCCAGCCTTTCTCACGCATCTACACATCAACGCCAACGCAGCTATTGTAACACGGCCAGACCACCATTGAACAGAGGAGCGTCCGCTCCCCCATCGCTCAGCTCTGCATCCCCAGCAGGTTCCCGCTCTCGTAGCGGCGCAGCCCCAGCTCAAAGAGCCCGGCAGCCGCAAGCACGATCAACGCTGTCACTCCCAGCAGCGCGCCGAGCAGGGGCCAGGTGAACTGGTGCAAGATCTGCAATGGGACGTAAGAGACGAAGCCCGCGGGCACCACCGTGAAGAGGGCCAGCCGCACAACGCCATGAAAAATGTCCATTGGGTAGGTGCTGAACGATACCAACGCGCCCAACATCTGCTGCTGCAACCCCTCCGTATTGCCCAGGAAAAACGCCAGAGAGCAGAGGATCACGATAAAGGCCGTAAAGATGCAGGCCGCCGTCAACGAGAGCAGCACGAACAGCACGATATGCAATGGATCGGGCCGCAAGAATATGGCGTATGCCCCTACCGCAAAGAGGATATCGCCCCAGGCCGTCGGATCGGTGGCGGCAATGCAGACATGCAGCAGAACGTAGCGCGGCATCCCCAGGTAGGCGTCAAGGCCGCCGTTCATAATGAGCGCCGCCAGTTGGCGCGCATTGCCAAACACGCCCACACTGATGCCAAAGCCACAGGCGGAGACGGCCCAGATGACGATGATATCAGTGGTATGCCAGCCATTGGTCAGCGGGAACGAGTGAAAGAAGTTCCACCAGAAGAACAGCCAGAGGCTATCGTTTGCCAGCATGGTGACAATCTGGACAATGAAGGCAAGCCGATATTCCATCGCTGCCTGCACGTTGGCAGCAGCATACGCGCCGATAAAGCGCAGCGTATGCCCGCATGTTTTCAGCACAGCCATCGCTTTACCCTCCATTGAGACTCACGCGGCGGATCGCCACCTGATACATTACAAACAGAATAACGCACCCTATGCCCAAAGTTAGCGCCTGCTGCCACAGCAGCCCACCGAAGTTGCTCAGTTCAAAATGTACCAGCGTGCGCGCCGGACCGTAGAGCAGCGTGCCGAACGGCAGAGCCTGTGCTATACTGCGGAATGGTTGCGGAAAGATCTCCAGCGGCGCCAGCACGCCGCCTAAGACCAGCGTCAGGCGGCTGAAGATTAGCGAAAACGATTGCGTCTCCTCAATCCAGAAAGCCAGCAGCCCGATGCTGAAGTAGGCTACAAAATCGATGCTCAGGGCTGCCAGAGCGACCAGCGGCCACGCCAGCATGCCCGGCAAGCTAAAGTGAGGCCAGCCAGCAATAAGCAACGCCAGCACTGAACCAATCGCCGCGTTCATTGTCAGGCGCACCAGCCGCTCGCCCAGGTAGTGAGCGTAGTTGTAGAATACGTAGCTGCATGGCCGCCCCAACTGATACGCTAGCAGGCCGGAGCGTACTTCCAGATCGATCCGCCGTGTCAGCGCCGGCAGCGACATCGCCAGTGATTCCACAATCACCAGGTACCATACCATATCATCGATGCTAAAGCCGTTCATTGCCCTTGTTCCGTGCAGGCCAAAGGTGGTTTTCCATAACTGGATCAGGATAAAGGTGATTACGACCATCATTAAGGCGCGAAAGAAGACTTCGTTCAGATAGGCCAGATTATGCGCCACGCTCACACGCAACACCGCGCCATATTTGAGCAGGGACAGACGCCATCGCCGGATTCCATTGCGCCTTTGTATCGATACCTCCATACTCATTCTCCCGTCACTGCTGTTGTCGCATCCTGCTCTATTACAGCTTCTCTATCGCCTCTCTTCTCGCTATAAATTGCCGCGATGATCTCTTCCATCGGCGGATCGGTGATGGTCATATCGACGATATGGCTACGCTCCATCACCGCCGCCACCACCGGTTCCAGGGGACAGCGCGCTGTATCGATCTCCAGGGTCAACTCCCGACCCTTCGCCTTGAGGATACGTATTCCCCCGGTATCGTATGACAGCTCGATATTCAATCGCTGCCGCTTGTCCGCAGACTCGCTTGCCAGTAGCGCCTCAACAGGCTCATTGAGTAGCAGATCGACCGTTTTGGCCTTCAGGTAGTCGCGTTTCAGCTTTGCTACGGGCGCGTCAAGGATGATCTCACCATAGTTGATGACGATGGCACGGCGACAGACCTGCTCAACGTCTCCTGCGTCGTGAGAAGTTAAAAAGACAGTTACGCCTTCCTCTTCGTTCAGCAGGCCGATCAGGTCGCGAATGCGCTGCTTGGCTATGACATCCAGACCGATTGTTGGCTCATCCAGAAAGAGCAGCTTCGGCTGATGCAGCAGAGATGCTGCCAGTTCGCAGCGCATGCGCTCGCCCAGACTCAGCTTGCGCGCGGGCGTGCGCATATGTTCAGCGATGCCGAAGACCTCCACCAGAAAATCGCGCCGTTTGCGGTACGCGACCATATCCAGCTCATAGATACGGGCCAGCAAGTCGAAGGTATCTTGCGGCGGCAGGTGGTACCAGAGTTGCGATTTCTGCCCGAAGAGGCTGGAGATGTGGTAAGCCAGTTTGCGTCGCTGCCGCCAGGGGGTCATGTCCAGCACATGAGCATGGCCCGCGGAAGGATAGAGAATGCCGGTAAGCATCTTAATGGTGGTGGATTTGCCAGCGCCGTTTGGACCAATGAATGCCAGCACCTCGCCTGCCTCAAGCGAGAAGCTGACAGGCTTCACAGCCTCGCGCTCACGGTAAACTGGTGCCACAAAGGAACGCAGGCTATTTTTCAAACCTGCCGCTCGTGTACGCGTCCTGAACGTTTTCGCCAGATCGTTCACCTCGATGATCGTTGACATGCTCTTCCTCCTGAATATGGCTAGATGATAGAATGGGATCAACCCCTTCGTAGGGACCCGGTTTACCGCGTCCGCTTTAGCGCCCGTTCTTCCCGTCACGCTTGACGCGATGTAGTCCGAAGCGACGTATCCCAAATCTTGTGTTCCTTATCGGATGAATGCAGTAAGTTCGAAATGTAGTCCAATAAATTGGACGCGATTAATCGGGTCCCTACGGGAGTTCGCGTATCTTCTTAGCCACAGCCCCAATAAATTGGACGCGATTAATCGGGTCCCTACAGTTCCTCAACGCGCGGGAACAATAACGGTCCCGGCGAGACTTTTTCGAGGGGGCGACTGCCCCAGGTTCCCTGGCTGATCCATGCGCCGTTTTTAATGGGTTCCAGGCCCAGTTGCTCCATGATGCGGTTGCTGGATGTTGGGATGTAGGGAGCCAGCAGGATCGCCAGCAGGCGCGTCGCCTCGGCTGCCGAGTAGAGTACGGTGTTGAGCAACTCGACTTGCTCCGGTTGGCGCGCCAGTTTCCAGGGCTCGCTCTGCTCGATATACTGGTTGGCCCGCTTGACAAAGCTCCAGATGATGGCGAGCGCGCCGCCGATCTCCCATTGTTCCAGCGCACTCGCCGCCCGCTCCCGCGTCTCATATGCCGCTCGTTGCAAGTCCTGCTCTAGCGGACCAACAGGGCCAGGCGCGGGAATAGCGCCCCCACGATAGCGTTTAATCATCGACACGACACGGTTGAGCAGATTACCAAGATCGTTGCCCAGCTCGTCGTTGTAGTGGCGCAGCAGGCCCGCACGCGAAAAATCGCCATCCGAGGCAAACGAGAGTGTGCGCATCAGATAGTAGCGCACAGCATCCGCACCGATCTTATCGACCAGTTCCACCGGATCGACGATGTTGCCAGCCGTTTTCGAGATGCGCTGCCCCTCCAGGGTAATAAAGCCATGTACCGCTATCTGCTCCGGCAATGGCAGGCCAGCGGAGAGCAGCATCGCGGGCCAGTAGAGGCAGTGGAAGCGCGTAATATCCTTGCCGATCACATGAGCATCGGCGGGCCAGTAATGCTCAAATTTCGCCATGTCATCGGGAAATCCCACGGCGGTCAGGTAGTTGGTCAGCGCATCAAACCAGACATAAATCACCTGTCCCGAGTCGCCAGGAATGGGTACGCCCCACGCTGCCATGCCGGGCCGCACCTGGCGCGAGACCGAGAAATCGCGCAGCCCCAGGCGAATCAATCCCACAATCTCGGCCTTCCTGGGCGGCGGCACAATAAAGTTCGGATGCGCCTCGATATGAGCCAGGAGGCGGTCACTATACCTGGAGAGCGCGAAGAAGTAGTTCTCCTCCTCCAGCCACTCGGGCGTGAGCGTTGGATGATTGGGACACGCGCCACTGATCAGTTCATCACTGCTATAGAAGGTATTGCAGTTGGGGCAGTACCAGCCTGCGTACGTGGATGTGTAGATATCGCCATTGGCCCGAGCGCGGCGAAACATTTCTTGCGCAGCCCGTATATGCCGCTCCTCCGTGGTGCGAATCCAGTAATCATACCCGATATCGAGCTTCGACCATGCCAGTCTGAACGCCTTATCCAGCTCATCCACCCAGATGCGCGGATCAACGCCATTGGCCGCGGCGGCCCTTAACACATGCTGGCTATTCTCATCCACTCCCATGCTAAAATAGGTATCATCGCCTAGCAGGCGGTGGTAGCGCGCAACGACATCGGCGGTCACCTTTTCCAGGGCATGCCCGATATGCGGCTCCGCATTAGGATAATCAATTGCGGTGGTCAGGTAATAGCGTTTTTGGGCCGGATCTTCAAGGGATTCGTTTGCCATCTTTCACCTCTTCTTTTACGCTGTCTACAAAAAAGCGAGGGACGCAGGTGCGTCGCCTGCGTCCCTCGTAACATCTATCGCTTGATGCTCTCACCCGTTTTCAGGCGGGATTGTCTCCATGTCTGTGAAGGACAGCGACACCCGATGGGATACCATGATCATATGCATGGGCATCCCATAACACATAGTAAGCATCGTATACATAAAGCAAGCTGTCTGATGCGGCATCGCTGTCACTATCCTTTTAGCAATGAGTAAAAAACAGGGCCATGCAAATCCAGGCCCTTTTACGATCTACAATTCTTGATTACAGTGTAACTGCAACACTTGTGATTTGTCAAGCAGTCATCTCCTTACTCGAAAAATCGCAATTACGCTATTTTTGCTGCGCAAGCCTTAAAGATCCGACAACGCTTCATAGGTTGCGGTCGTGACGAAACCATAGACGAGGTGAGGGATGAGGTCAGCAAGCCATCCTGAGATGCCCCACGTTTTTGGATCGCTCACTTTTAGCGCCACGAGAGGAACGTCACTTGCTGCCATTGCCGTGAGGCCAACCAGGGGGCTGGCAAGTGATAGAGGAATTTCATCGCTCTGTGAGCGTAGCAGGCCATATACCACCCCTGTCCCAAGTCCGTTGACATAGCCTAACAAAGCGCCAATCCCACTCTCACGATTCTGCGCCATCTGGTCCTGAGCGCCAACACCTTGAGGCGAGAGAGGCAGATGGATGGCACCGGCAATGATATTCACCATCTCGGATGGCGCATTGCTCGACGAGCGGCCCCGCAGAGCCATATCGGCATACGTTACGATATTGAGCGCAGCAGTTCCCGCCGCTCCCGCAAGCAGACCGTTCAATGCATGACGTAACATGCGGTTCCTCCTTTCCGCGCTCCAGGGCAACCGCAAGGGATTGCCCCTACGGAGCGCGGAATTTCAAGACTCTCCTTCAGCTCTATTGCACACATTTCCTTCTATCACGACAGAGCCAGCAGAATAGTTCTAGTTGCCTCATCTTATGTGGTACGATAAGAAAAATCTATCGTCATCTATTTATCTGGGAGCACAATCAGTATGGACAATAATTATGACTATATGAATGTCAATCGGCAGCGTTGGGATGAACTGGTAAGGCACCACGAGCGGTCCGCGTTTTACGACGTGGCAAGCTTCAAAGCCGGGCGCATCACCGTTTCGGAGCTGGAACGGGTAGAGCTAGGGGATGTGAAGGGCAAATCGCTGCTACACCTGCAATGCCACTTCGGCATGGATACCATGTCATGGGCGCGGCTGGGAGCGCAGGTAACGGGAGTGGATTATTCGGAGGATGCTATCACCCTGGCCCAATCGTTAGCCGCAGAACTGGGTATTGAGGCAAAATTTATCTGCTCTAATATCTACGATCTGGTCAGTGAAGAGAAGCTGAGCGGTCAGTTCGATATTGTCTACACGAGTCATGGCGTTCTTTGCTGGCTGCCCGACCTGCAAGGATGGGCCAGGACCATCGCCCACTACCTCAAGCCAGGAGGAACATTCTACATCCTGGAGGGCCATCCGTTCAGGAGTACAATCGATGAGGAAAAGGAGGGCCTCACTGTCGGCTATCCCTATTTCAACCGCGAAGTCATGAAATTCGAGTCAGAGTACTCCTACGCCGATACAGCGACCCCTGTAGCCAATAAAACGGCGTACGAGTGGAATCATAGCTTCAGCGAGATTATAGGCTCGCTTTTATCTCAAGGGCTCTCCCTGGAGTTTTTCCACGAGTTTCCCTTTGATGTCTGGACACCTTTCCCGGATATGGAACGGAGCGAGGATGGCTGGTACCGCTTTAAAGATGAGAGCAAACGCGACCTGTTACCAATGATGTTTTCGTTAAAAGCCAGCAAAAAGTAGAGATTTGTACACAACTCTACAAATTATGGCACTTTATCGTATATAATGTGCATAGTTGCAATACCCTCAAGCGGGTCGAGTAGCTATCAACTCGCGCCGCTCCCTTGAGGGGAGGATAGACATCACACCCGAAGATGTCAAGCGGAAATGCAACAGGAATAACGTGTTGTAGAGTTAGCCTCTACTCACTTCCGTGCCTTATTTCTTATTTCTCCAAAGGGTTTATTGAACCTTATTGGTATTTTGAAGGAGATGAGCTATGGCAGTAGTACGGACCTCGAAGATCGATCTGCATGTCAACGGCAATGGCGCTTACGCTTTTGTAGCACAGCCCGATGATGATGCGAAGCATCCGGGCGTTGTGCTGATTCAAGAATGGTGGGGGATCGAGCCGCACATTCTTGACCTGGCAAACAAGCTCGCCACCGAAGGCTTTGTGGTGGCCGTGCCAGACCTGTATCATGGCAAAGTGGCGACCGAGCCGAACGACGCGATGCGCATGATCATGATGATTCGCAGCAATGTTGACCGGGCCGCGCAAGAGGTAATCGGCGCGCTCAATACCGTTAAGGCTATGCCGAACGTCGAGCCTAAGAAGCTGGGGCTGATCGGCTTTTGCGTTGGCGGCTTCATGACCTATACCGTCGCCTCCCGTTATCCCGATCTCGCGGCAGTCGTCCCCTTCTACGGCGGCGGCTACGATCCCACCCCTGAAGAGGTTGCCAAAGTCAACGCTCCGGTGCTCGCCGTCTATGGCAGCCAGGACAGCGGCATTCCGATGGAGCAGGTCGAGAAAGTCGAACGCCTCTATAAACAGGCAGGCAAAGATATTACCGTGAAAGTCTACGACGCGGGCCACGCCTTCCTTAACCCTGAGCACGGTATGGGCAACGAGCAGGCAGCCGCCGAAGCCTGGCCCCTGGCCGTCAATTTCCTGAAAGAGAAACTCAAGTAGCTGATGGTTGAGCGATTTGCGGTTATGGCTGCAAATCGCTCAAAATACCCTATCATTAGGAAAGATTACTCATTTTCTCCCCCCTACAAAAGTATGAGTTACAATCCCTCCTCTACGTGATCTCAACAGCCCACCTGCGATGCTACACTTCCTCTTGCTGAATATATGATCTGGTTTCATCTCTTAATCACTTCACCTATGAGATGCGACAAGCCACAGCATTTTTATGTAATGAGGAGTATTCGATGACTACTACTTCAGCGCACAACGCCCGGCCCTGCATTATCGAGACGGCGGGCCTGACGAAAGCGTTCGGCAAGCACTTCCTTACAGACGGCCTGAGCACAGCTAGACACGATAGTGGCATTGGTCGTCTGCATAACAAACTGGTCGCGGTCAATAACCTGAATTTGCAGGTGATGCGCGGCGACGTTTTCGGCTTTCTCGGCCCCAACGGCTCCGGCAAAACGACCACCATTCGCATGCTATTGGGGCTGATCCGCCCGACGGCAGGCCATATCAACATCTTTGGCCTGGACAACGCGAGGCATATGCCACTAATTCTGCCCCGCCTGGGTGCGATTGTCGAAACGCCCGTCTTCTATCCATTTCTTTCAGGCGTAGATAACCTGCGCGCTATCGCGGCAAGCTCCGGCATGAAGCTGGGGAAGGCGACTAATAACCGCATCGACGAGGTGCTTGAGATTGTCGATCTGCGCGCCCAGGCAAAGGACGCGTACCGCAAGTACTCGCTGGGCATGAAACAGCGGCTCGGCATCGGTGCGGCTCTGCTGAGCGATCCTGAGCTGGTGCTGCTCGACGAGCCGACTAACGGGCTCGATCCGGCGGGCGTCTACGAGATTCGCCAGTTGATCATCCGCCTGGCCGCTATGGGCAAGACGATTTTCATCTCCAGCCACATCCTGTATGAGATACAGCAGGTCTGCAACCGCGTGGCGATCCTGCAAAAGGGACGACTGCTCAAACAGGGCAATGTCAGCGAGCTGCTACAGCAGGGTGAACAGATTATTGTGCGCCTGAATACGCCAGAAGAGATGCACCTGGCACTGATCACCTTAGAGCAGGCGCGGCAGCAGGGCGCGAGTTGGCTCACGCAGATCAGGATGGATAGCGATAAGCACAATAAATCGGCCCTCTTTGTCGATGCTCCTCTCGCCCGTTCAGCCGAGATCACAGCCTTGCTCGCACGGCAGAATCTTTTTATTGCCGAGATGTATCCGCGCGAGACCAACCTGGAAGAGTTCTTCCTGGACTTGACCACGCCCGAAAGCGCCACCGACAATCGCCCGGGTATGATGGCGCTGGCGGGCGAGACCCCCGAATTTAGCAGCAGGAAGCGAGGAATGTAATGCAGACGACACACATCTTTCATGAAGAGCATATTCCGACCATGCCCCGCATCTCCTCCGTCGTGGTGGGACGGCAGGGCTATCTGAGCGTGCTGGCGCGACTGATCATTATGGAGTTGCAAAAAATACGGCGCCGTTTGATGTCAAAGGTGCTGGCTGTGGTCGGCATCGGCATGATCATGAGCATTTTTATCCTGGCAGGCATCTTCGCATGGTCAATCATCAATAGCCCCGCCTCCAAGTTCGCGCCCCCGCTCTGCTCGCAGACGGGCCGTACCGATGGCGGCTGCCTGAACCACCAGCCAACGCCGAACGAGTTGGCGCAATACAAGCAGGCGCAGGTCAATCGCTTCTCGCGGCTACTGAGCCTGCCATCCTCGCTCAACTTGAGCATTACCTATACCGCGATACCTTTGACCATGTTGATCATTATCCTGATCGGCTCCATCGTCGGCGGCGAGTACAGCTATGGCACGATTCGCCTGCTGTACACACGCGGACCAACGCGCCTCCAGTTCCTCCTGGCGAAGATCGGCGCGGCCATCATTTGCATCGTACCAATGGTACTGGCAATGGCGCTGGCAGGCGTGCTGACGGGATACCTGTTCCATCCTATTACCGGCGTTGCTCTCAATTTCAGCTTTCTTACCGGCACATGGTTAGCTAACGCGGGCCTTTTCCTGCTGCTGGCAATGTGGCAATGGTTCGTCTTCGCGATGATGGCGCTATTCTTCGGCACGGTGGGCCGCTCCACCGTGGCAGGCGTGGTCGGAGCTCTCTCCTGGTTTTTCCTGGAGTTGATCCTGACGACTATCATCAGCGCCATCGCCAACCTGATGGGCGGGTCAATCGGCGACTTCCTGCGCACAATCCCCGATTACTTCGTTGGCAATAACACGATGGCCTTGCTCCAGAACCAGGCCCACGTCCTTTTTAACGCCGATCCCGCAACCATCAGCAATGCCCACGCCTGGAGCGTAATCGCCGTCTACCTGGTCGTGATGCTGGTTGTCTCCTGTCTGGTCACAGTCCTGCGCGACGTTACAAACTAACGGCGTTCTCAACCGTATTACCAGAGAATGCAAGCATTAGCCTTCGTAGGGACCCTATTTATCGCGTCCGATTTATCGCCTGCCCATTCGGTTGCTTTTGCTGAACGGTACACATCAACCGTATTAGAGAATGCAGGCAGGTACCTTCGTAGGGACCCGATTTTATCGCGTCCGCTTCAGCGCCCGTCCTTGCGGTTGCTCTTGCTGGCTCGTGGCAGGATTTGGAAATGCTCTACAGCCATCAGAGATGCGATCTCGGAAAGAGCAATTTCAAAACATATGCGCTAAAGCTTCCTTGCCATCAGCCTGAGCGAAGCGCGCGCGTGTAGCTCCCCGCTTCAGCGTGGGAGCGTTGGCTGGCGAAATTACAAGGTTGGACGCGATACAATCGGGTCGGTACGGCAGGTACGATTCTTTACGGGATGAGCGGCTCTGCGCTTGCCCTGATGCGGGTTCAAGCGATGTACGGGCAATAAATTGGACGCGATAAATCAGGTCCCTACGAAGTTTTGGGGTATTTCAAGCTGGTGAATCAGGGAGCACACTATGATGCGACGGCGCTTGAAGGGGTTAGGATTACAGGCGCGCATGACTATTTCCTATGTATGGGTGACGATAGCATCCGTACTGCTACTGGAAATCGTGGCGTTCTTTTTGATACTGCTGACGGTCAGAGCCTACTACGAGAATAACCTGTTGCTACCGCGCGTGCAACAAACGGCGCAACAATATGCCAGCGCCATCGCGGCTCAGTCCAAAGGTGCATCGCTGAATCCTGCCACTACCTATGCTCTAGGGACACCGG
Source organism: Ktedonosporobacter sp. (assembly GCA_035293765.1). Lineage (GTDB taxonomy): Bacteria > Chloroflexota > Ktedonobacteria > Ktedonobacterales > Ktedonobacteraceae > DASRHT01. The sequence continues at coordinate 150,594 of DATGMF010000074.1, read as the reverse complement.
GCGCGCGTGCTACTACATTAACCATAGAGCCTGGTAAAGGCGTGGTGATCCCAGCCATCACCGGACGCTACCCCGATAATGAGCCGATAGCGTTCGCCTTGCTGGTAGCTCCCAATGGCAAGGTGATCGCCAGCAGCTATCCCCAACGCTACCATAAAGGCGCGCAGGCCGCTCAGCTCGTGCCAGATCAGACCTCGTTGATCAACAACGCGCTGCAAGGCAAACAGGATGACAGGACAAAGCTCAGCCAGTTAATTGCAGCAGGCAATACCGAAGAGGTTGCCGCAACTGTCTGGGGGAAAAATCATCTGCCGATAGGGGCCGTCTACGTTCAGATTCCCATTACATCGTTTGACGCGCAACTTCTTATGTCCTTCTCAATCACATTTCTCATCAGCGGCTTCCTGCTGCTGCTGGTAACCGCTCCCATCGGCGGGATCTTCGGCGTGATTACTACGCGTGGTCTGGTGCGCCGCCTGAACAATCTTGTTTCCGCGACGACCAAATTTGCCAATGGCGACTACTCCCAGCGCGTCCGCATCAAACGCGCAGACGAAGTTGGACAGCTAGAGGAGCAGTTCAACCGTATGGCGCAACAACTGGTAGAGAGTATCAGCAGACGACAGGAACTGGCGGAACAAAATGCCCGCCTGGCAGAACGCTCAAGAATCTCACGCGAGCTGCACGACGCGATTTCGCAGGAGCTATTTTCCCTCAATATGCTGGCTGGCGGCATACAGGCAGCGCTCCCAGCCGATTCAGCTTTGCAGCCGCAGGTTGCGATGCTGGAACAGACCACCACCAATGTGATTCGCGAGATGCGCGCATTGTTGCTTGAGCTACGCCCAAACCGGCTTGAAGAACTGGGATTGGCGGAGGCTCTTGAGGAAATAGCGACCGCCTACAGCACGCGGCTGGGCGTTACGGTCACAACCAATATTGCTAAATTGCCGCTCAATGCAAAGGCGGAACACACATTGTTACGCATCACTCAGGAAGCTATCACCAATGCCGTGCGGCACGCCAATGCCAGCATGATAGAAATATCGTTGTTACCACACGGTCAGACGATTGAGCTCAAGATCAGCGATAGCGGCAAGGGCTTTGATCCGCGTGACAACGCCGGTCAGCATGGATTGGGCCTGCGCCAGATGCAGGAGCGCGTGCAAGAATTGAACGGACAGTTTATACTACAAACGCATATCGGCAAAGGAACGCAAATTCAGGTATATCTACCAGGGGAGCAGGCGTGTGATTCGCGTAATTATTGTGGATGACCATGCAGTGGTCAGACATGGACTGCGTTTTTTGTTGGAGCAGCAACCGGACATAGAGGTTGTAGGCGAGAGCAGCGATGGGGTAGAGGGTGTGGCCCTGGCAACCAGCCTCCTGCCCGACGTGATGCTGCTCGATCTGCTGATGCCGCGTATGGATGGGGTTGCGGCAGTGCGCGAGATCAAGCGCATCGCCCCTATGACGCAGATCATCATTCTCACCTCGTATTACGAAGACGACCAGATCTTCGGCGTTATCAAAGCCGGAGCTCTCTCGTACCTGCTCAAGGACACCAGCCCGCAAGAACTGATAGCGGCAGTACGGGCGGCTGCGCGCGGCGAGAGCATTCTTCATCCGATGGTCGCGGCCCGCGTTCTGCGCGAAATGCAGCAGCAACAGCAATCTCCCTTGAACGACCTCACGCCGCGCGAACTGGATGTGCTCATGCTCATCGCTCGTGGTCGATCAAATCACGAGATCGCCGACGAGCTTTCCATTGGCGAGCAGACGGTAAAAACGCACGTCTCCAATATCCTCTCAAAACTGCACCTTGCCGACCGCACCCAGGCCGCCATCTACGCCCTCCAAAAACGGCTGATCCCCCTTGAAGATGCATTGGAGGAATAATTGTTCGTAGGGACCCGATTGATCGCGTCCGCTTTAGCGCCCGTACCTGGCAGGGCAAGCGTTCGCACCCCGGTTTTGATTTTTAAAGAAACGGCTGGCGACAGGGAAGCGCCAGCATGCACTGGCACTTCCCTGTTACCTCTATTTCAACACTCAACAACGCTGGCCCGCCTCCGTTGCTGTACAATTACGTACCCGCACCCCTCACTCTCACACAAGTACAGCAGCAGCGACGAGCCAGCCGTTGAGCAATTAAAGAGACCGAGACCGCCACCCCACATTACCAGCGACACCGGAGCAGCGCCGCTAGCGGCCCTCCGCCCCATCACCCCCACCGCCTCCAACTCACAACCAAGCCTCACCACATTCCTCGCACGCTCCTCACAACCATCTCCCTCGATAGCCGCCATCCTCACCAGGTCCCGATCTTGCCCGGCACGCCTCTCAGGAGACTCACCCATCCGCACGTCCCTCCTAGCCGCCGCATACCTCTCTCTTTCCCGGTCTGCGTAAATGTTTTTACGTTTCACTTATCTTTGTTTCACAAAGTACCTACAAATACTTTCTATAGATATATTAACATGTTTTATTCTCAATGACAATAGCAAATCAATTACACTTCTTTCATTTATACTTGTATAATGATTGCAAAATTATGGGAAAGATGAAACATCCTGCACCACAAAGCAGGGACAGATAGGAACACTATCTCCTACAGATCAGATGCTACTACAATCTCCGTTACTGGCCTCAATTGTCGGTATTGGCATCGATAATTATCTGTTTGAGGACGCTATAAAGTAAACATGTAAGCACTTCACATGGATCTCTAATTTACATGGAAGTGTCCGACACTTATGCTGATTCGCACACTGGCTTGCGGAAGGGTCTGATGTTACAGCATCTATGCGCTATACCCGGCCACGCGTCAAAGATAGATTGCCGAAAAGCTAGAAGACAGGCATCTACCTTTGACGTATACTGGTATTCGCTAAATGGTGATGTATTTTAATAGAGCCAGAACGCGAACAGGACATCAGCCTCTTTGATGAAAGAGCTATGACATAAAGAAAGGACATCAAACCTAAATGATGCATTCGTTCAAAACACGTCTTGCGCGTCTATCGGCTGGCGCGATGCTGGCAACAACCCTGGCAACAGCAGCTTTTGGCTTGCAAAGTACGGCAAGCTTCGCTTCTAACCCTGCTTGTAATGGCGCTGGCACGACTTTCGATGCGACAGCTGGTTCTGCCAGTTGTGATATGACCACCAGCATCACTGTCAACTCCGGCACATTGACGCTGGCCAACGATGCCAGCACCACGGCGGGCGCTGTTACTCTTAACGGCACAACTCAAAACTCCAATTTCACATTTGCGAACTATGTCAATGATGATCGTGGGTCCACAGCTGGCTGGGAGTTAGAAGCTTCTTCGGCCAATAGTGGAATACAAGCAACAGTTGGCGGCACAACGTACACACTGCCGGTAGCTCTGGATAGTTTTACTTCTACCTGCACAGCCGGAACCTGTGTGGCTCCGGCCCTTGTTACTGCTGGTGGAACTGGGAATCTAAACGCAACATCGACTGACTTCATCCAGGCTGGCGATAACACAGGCACCACCCTCGTTACCGGGCATTACGTCAATACTATTACGGGTCACGTTCAGGTAACGCCCTCCGATCCTGCTGCTACCTACACAGGTACCATCACGCTGACTCTTGTCAACGCTGCTGACTAAGCAGCGCGTTTTACGTACAGCGAACGAGAGGGTTGTTTGCACAACCCTCTCGTTGTGTAGAGGAGGTAGAAGTGGCAATGAACATTTCCTGTCAGAAAATACTCTCGCGCTTGCTTACAGGCATAGTCATGCTCCTTGTTACGCTGGCAGCTACGAGAATTTCGGTCGTCCAGGCTAGCGGAGGCATTGCACACTTTAGTATTCAACCAACTTTTCAAGGTATCTATAGAGGGTCCGCTAGAGCCAACTTCGTCTATAATAGCCACCCGGGCGCAAAACTATATGATGCCATCCATGTGACAAATACCGGTACCGCACGAGGTACTGTCAACCTCTATCCGGTTGACGGAACCACCTTACAGACGAGCGGTATAGGATTTCTACCCCGTACTGCTCCACGCAGCGATGTGGGGAGCTGGATCGCGCTGAGCCGCCAGCAGCTTACACTCAATCCTGGTCAAAGCCAGGAGGTTCCGTTCACACTAACTATTCCCCAACATACTCGCCCGGGTCAGCACGAGGGAGGAATTGTCGCGGAAGATATGACCCCTCCGCAATTTACAGCATCTCCTCAGCAAGGAACTACCATCCATATCGGCATACAGACATTACTTATTCTCGGCGCTCTTATCAATCTTCCGGGTCAGCAGGTCGAAAAATTACAGGCTACCAGTATTCAGTATGATACGAAGAGCGACTATCAACGGCTGCTGGTGGGGCTGGGGAACACTGGCACGCAAATTATTCATCCCTCTGGCAGCCTGCAAGTGCTGGACAATCAGGGGCGGCAGGTCCAGAATATAGCGATCAAGATGCGTGGCTTTTTGCCTCAGACCTCCATCAATTACCCTGTCTACATACAGCACACAGCACTCCCGTTGGGCAAAAATTACACGGCGAAGCTGCATTTACAATATGAGAATAACAATGTTCTGGACTTTGTGACCGCCTTCTCTGTGCCATTGCCTCCGGTCAAAGCGACGCTTGCCAGCACGGTTCAGGATCTGGTTAAGGCTCCCTTACCCACGCTGGCCGATTTCTTCGGTCAGTTGACTCCCTGGCATTATGCCGCTGGCATCCTCGCCCTCTTCTCCTGCATGGGCGGACTGGTGTGGAGACGCAAGATCTCCGGCGGCATAGCGCGTATTGTGCGCAGGCGGTAAGGCTTATACAAAAGGTTCTATATGACGACGCAGGGATGTGTTGTCATACAGGGCACTCCCCCAGCAGGACAAGTTCCCATCCGCAAATCACCGTACCGACCCGATTATATCGCGTCCGATTTAGCGCATATACATCCCCAGACATCGCTCCCGTCCCAGGGCAAGCGCCAGACCCCACCCAATCCTCGCGCCGCCCCTTGCCCCTACCGACCACCCAGCATCGCATCTTCCCTGGAATGCATCCGAACGGTGTCCGCAATGTTGGACGGAGACGTAGAGACCCCGCGTTTGCCCTGATGGGGGTTGGGGCGATCCAGGGTAAGGGATGGCAATACATTGGACGCGATCAATCTTGTCGCCACGGCGTTACGAGCATTTTTGGCAAGATTGCGCCGTCCCCCTGGCTTATCTTATGAGGGATGGCTCGTTGTGGGATTATGGGGTTGCGGCGACGATGACGGTGAATGTGCTTTTATACGTTCCGGCAAAAGCGCTGGCAGGTATGGTGGTCTTAAATGTTGGGGTGAGCTGATAGCTGCCCATCCCCTGCCCATGAGTGGCATCCTCCAATACCAAAGGCGTTGCGAAGCCGGCTGGTAGAGGGCCGACATTGGGAGGATTGACGGGCGAGCAGATCGTTAAGCAGGTGATGCTATTGGCGATGACAAAGGTAGCCTTAGCAGGCAAGGTATGCCCGAAAGGGCCGGTTGAGAAGACTGTAGAGATGATAGAGACCTTCCAGCCCACGCCCGTGCCACGACTATCATTAACAAAAATGGGCAGTAGGTACGTAATCGCCTGGTCATGGCCGTTGAGAACAATGGCCGAACCGCCCGGAAACATCACCGCACCCAGGCTCGCGCTTAACATACCAGGTGTGAGCGTCACACTCACTCTGAGCGGGACGCTACAGCTTGGATTGGCAGTACATGAACTGGCAAAGGCTGCGTTGATGTTAATGCTCATTAAAACTAAGACTATGCATCCCAGCAACAGAAGCCGGGTCCAGCGTCTGACAATACGATTCTTATATGTCTGCATAAAACGCAAATCTCCTTTAGTACATTTCTCCTTGACGCTTCAGGGTTTGACTCGTACTCTCTGCCGTGCCTGCTGCTTTACGCGCTTCACCGTTCTATAACGGCTAAATAGCCAGCAACTCACAATGCTTACCAGTAGTAAGAGGATCAAACCGCCCCCCACATACTGCCAGAGCGCTAACTGACTCAAAAACTGCGCCGGTCTGGCGGTAATCAGATCAGGAAACCCGCCTTCCGTAGAAGGCGATGGGCTAATAGCGAAGAATGTTGCATACATCAGGGCATGGTCGTGTCCATAGGTCAATGACAGGTCAGCTCTATATTCCCCCAAGGGCAGGGCGCGGTGAAGAATATAGACGGGATAGTCAATAGCATCCTGAGGTAGGATAGTATCCAGCTTTAACGGTATATCCTGCAAAAGATTGCCAGTGAGATCAAAAATTTTCAGGCTGCCCGACGGTTGTAGCAGCATATTGCCTGTATTGCGCAATCCGATGAGCAAGCGTTGAAACTGGCTCGCCTGATCATTGCCAACGCCCGACACAGCCAACGCTTCCGTCTGTGGGCCAGGCAGGCTGACCATCACCGCCACAATGGTAAGCTGCTGCACCGCAATTTGTAAATTGCCAGGGGTTGCGTCCTGCACTGTCATATTTTCCGCGACGATACCGCCAACATGCTGCCCTGGACGTACATGATCAGGAATAGCAACTTGAAACGGCACCACTGCGCTTTGTCCTGGAGCAAGGGTGAATATACTCCGGCTTAGCACGGTCCAGGCCCCCACGTCACGCAGCGGCGCACTATGAGGGCGAAAGGAGGTGCCACTTAAATCGGAGGTAAACGCATCCACCGGATAAAGGCTGACCATTCCCGCAGCGGCGCCGATGTTGCTCACACGCACGCTATTACGCACTTGCATTGCAGGATGACCATGAAAGACAAAATATGATGCAGAGACCGGGTCCGCAGGGTCATAATAGACCGGTTGCAGGCTAAAGTTGGGGCCGCCTCCCGCCGCATGAGCAGAAACTACGCCCAAAATATTTATTAACAAGATAGCCGGAATGAGCATATGTATATAACGCCACCCACCAGCCTTATGAGGGAACCCCAGTAACCACCTCATCCTAATTCTCTCCTCCATAATCCTGGAAAGGTGAGAGCTCTGTAAACATTGCTCTCCCTTTCTCCATCGATCCATCAACCCGTGAAAGAGCCAGAACAGCTTACGGCGTATTCGCCACCACAACCGTCACAGTCGCAGCATAGCTATTGCCCGGCAGGGTATTACCAGGCAGGAAAAACTGGCCGTTAGTGGTAATATTGAAAGCGCCGAGACCCTGACCCAGAGGAGCGCTCTCCAGAATGAGCGGCGTAGCCAGGCTACCAGCTACCGGTGGACGGGCCAGACCGCTGACGGGGCTACAGGTCGAGTCACTCTGACAGGTCACCACGATTGGCGGTATGATAGAAGTCGAAAGCTTAAAAGGCTCATTGACAATCACCGGACCACTGGGACCGGACACCTTGATATTCAATCCCGGGCTACTGGCCGTTACCCTCCAGCCCGCGCCATTACCACGAGCATCATTAACACCAACGACAAAGGTAAAGCCAATCGTCTGATCGTGTCCAGTCAAGATGATGGGATGGCCCCCATTGACTACAGGAGTAGAAACTGACGAAGTTAAGGTTGAACTGGCAACGGTAAAAGCGACATTGGCATTCAAGGTGCAAGGGGTAAATGAGCAGGTAGCCGCCTGAGTTCCGTTGCTCAGCAAGAGCGTCGTCATCCCCAGAACACTCATGAGCAGAAAGCTTGAGCATAATTTAAGAGCCAGATATTTTTGCAAGCGCATTGAGACGCCTCTTTTCTTCTTGGTTATTTCGATTCTGCGTTCTGTTGGCGCTGGGCAACCACAAGGGATTGCCTCTACCCCTGCCCTAACGCGGAACATTTCAAAGTACATCGATGTTGATGGAACAGAATAAACTTATATATCTACCGTAACTGCAATCACAACAGATAGTTACCAATACAATTGACTTCATCATCAAGCTTTCTTCATCACAGCAACATTAAAAACCGCAGAGAAGACTGATACCTTCTCTGCGGTTTTTGGGCATCATCAGGGCAAAACAATCACATCCCGATCAGTTCCGCCTTTTGAATCACGTTGCGCAGGCTGCGAACGACCGCGACATCGATCATCTTGCCATCTATCGCGACCGCTCCCAGGCCGTTAGCGAGCGATTCGGCGTAGGCGGCATCGAGCTTGCGGGCGTACGCGACCTCCTCTTGGGAAGGCGAGAAGACCTGATTGGCGATGGTAATCTGGTTGGGATGAATGGCCCACTTGCCCGCAAAGCCCAGTACGCGCGCACGTACACATTCTCTGCGATAACCATCGAGATTTTTGAAGTCGGGGAAGGCTCCATCTATCGCATCGAGGCCGGCCATGCGAGCGGCGATGGCGATTCTATTGCGCGCATAATGCCAGGGATCGCCCGGATATTCGTCAAGATGGCCCTCGATGACCCTGCTATCCATTCCCTGAGAGGCGCTATAGTCGGCGGGACCAAATATCAATGCTTCCAGGCGCGGGCTGGCAAGCGCGATCTCTTCGATATGGATGATCGCCTCCACCTCCTCGATCAGAACTTCCAGCCCGATGCGTTTGGACAGGTTCAGTCGCTTCTCTATCTGCGTCAGCAGCGTATCAACCCACCAGACCTCGCGGGCGGACTTGACTTTGGGCACGATGATCACATCCACGTACTCGCCCGCTTCCTCCACTACCGAAATAATATCCTGATAAGCATATTCCGTGTCCAGCGCGTTGATGCGGTAGGCGCGCGTCTTCTTGCCCCAGTCCAGCGTTTTGAGCGCCCTGACGACCTTCGCCCTTGATGCCACCTTTTCGTTGGGCGAGACCGAATCTTCCAGGTCAAGAAATAGCAGGTCGGCGCTGCTGCCTGCGGCCTTCTCCATCATACGTTCGTTGCTGGCCGGTGTTGATAATTCAGATCGTCTTAAACGCATCATAATCCTTTCATAGCTGCGTACTCTTGCGGCGTCGCTCCGTCTTCTCTTCCCAGGCCCGCTGCTGAATGGCGTCAGACGCCAGTGTTGGCACCATCACACGCCGCTTAAACGATAGCACGGTCTCGCCGCGCTGGTTATACGCGATGGTCTCGACCGTCACAATGCCGCGGTCGGGCTTGCTGCTCGACAGCTTTTTATCGAGCACCTTTGTCTCGGCATAAATGGTATCGCCGTGAAAGGTCGGGCCGATGTGCTTGACATTCTCGAATTCGAGATTGGCGATAGCCTTGCCGCTCACATCCTCGACGGACATGCCCAGCGCAATGCTAAAGACCAGCGTCCCCACGACGAGACGCTGTTTGAACTGCGTACCTTCCGCGTAGTTGGCATCGATATGTAACGGGTGATGATTCATCGTGAGCATACAGAAGAGCGTATCATCGTACTCGGTGATGGTGCGACCGGGCCAGTGTTTATAGATCGCTCCGATCTCAAATTCTTCAAAACAACGACCAAATTGCATCTTGACCCCTCTCTATTCAAGCCCATGTTTTTGCAATAGCTGGCGCGCAATGATCAGGCGCTGGATCTCGCTGGTCCCCTCGCCCACCAGCATAAAAGGCGCGTCGCGATAGTACCGCTCGACATTGAAATCCTTTGTATAGCCAAAGCCGCCGTGGATGCGCATGGCCTCCAGAGTCACTTCCTGGCACGTCTCAGAAGCAAAAAGTTTTGCCATGCCAGCCTCCAGATCGCAGCGTTCGCCCCGATCCTTCTTGGCGGCGGCCTTCTGCAACAACAGGCGAGCGGCCTCGATCTTGGTTGCCATATCGGCCAGTTTGATCTGGATCGCCTGGTGCTCTGCAATGGGTTTGCCAAAGGTAACGCGTTGCTGCGCGTATTTGATCGAGTCGTTAAAGGCAGCCTGGGCAACGCCGATAGCGCGGGCCGAGACATTGATGCGCCCGACTTCCAGACCGCCCATCGCGTGTTTGAAGCCCTCGCCTTCGACGCCTCCGAGCAGGTTAGCGACGGGCACGCGGGCCTGCTCAAAGATCAGTTCGGCGGTATCGACGCCCTTATAGCCCAGCTTCTCAAAGGTGCGCCCCACGCTCAAGCCGGGCGTGCCCTTTTCGACCAGAAATAGACTCATCCCTTTATAAGGAGGACGCGCAGCGAGATCGGTGCGGGCCAGAACGGCGAAAATACTGGCGTTGACGCCATTCGTCACCCAGAGTTTGGAGCCGTTGAGCAGGTAATCATCCCCGTCGCGCGTGGCGGTCATCGCGATAGACTGCACATCGCTGCCGGCATCGGCCTCCGAGAGACAGAGCCCGCCGCGCTTATCGCCTTCTGCCATGATGGGCAAGAAGCGGCGGCGCTGCTCCTCGGTGCCAAAGGTGTTGATCATATGCGCCACCAGCACATGGGTATTGACGATGCCGCTCAGGCTCATCCAGCCGCGCGAAAGCTCCTCCACGATCTGCACATAGGTGCTGAAATCGAAGCCAAGCCCGCCATAAGCTTCGGGAATGGTGGCGCTGAAGATGCCCAACTCCTTGAGCTTATTCACCAGCTCAACAGGATAGCTATCGTGCTTCTCCAGGTCATGCGCCACCGGGATCACTTCGCGATCAACGAAGCGGCGCACCTCCGCGACAACCATCTGTTTCTCAGTATCGGACGTTGTATCCAAATATTTTTCCCTTCCTGCTGAACGCTGTTCAGTTCTATTTATACACCGCCTGACTGGTATGTTGCAAGATAAAGTGCTTAAAGGCACGAGCTGTAGCCGAAAGATTTTTATCCTTCAAATGCACCAGCCGCCACTGCCGCATGATCGGAAAACCTTCGACATCAAGAATGACCAGCCGATTGGTCTCCAGCTCCATATCGAGCGCCACCCGCGAGATCAACGCAATGCCCAGCCCGGACGCGACTCCTTGCTTGATAGCACTATTATTCCCCACCTGCATGCTTACCTGCAAGGGGAGGCCCGCCTCTTGAAATGCGCTTTCGAGCGCGCTACGCGTACCTGAACCGACTTCGCGCAGCAGAAAGTGCTCGCGCGCCAGCTCGGTAAAGGGAACTTTGACGCAACCAGCAAGGCGATGGGTGGGAGGAGCGACCAGCACCAGTTCGTTGGGAGCAAATGGGGCCACGAAGACGGGCACCTCGGTCGGGATCTTGCCCATGATCACCATATCGATGCGGTTATTCACCAGCGCATCGACCAGGTAGCCGCGATTGACCACCTCCAGAGTGATCTCGACATCGGGGTAGAGCTGATGAAAATTTCCGAGCATTTTCGGCACCACATACGTCCCCACGGTTGTATCCGCGCCAACGCTGAGGCGACCGTGATAGGGACTGCGCAGGGCCTCCATCGTCTCTACCGTTTCATCAATGAGGGAAAAGATTTTCTGGCTATAAAGATAGAGTTCTTCGCCCGCCTGCGTCAGATGGGTCTTGCGCCCGATTTTGTCGAACAGCTTGATGCCCATCGACTCCTCAAGCTGGCGGATCTGGGCCGAGACGGCTGGCTGGCTGAAATGCAGCTCTTCAGCCGCCCGCACATAGCTACAATACTTCGCGACCACCTGGAAGGTCGCCAACTGGTGCAAATTAATGTTACGCATCAGGTCCCCCCTGAGAAAGAGACATAACCAATATATTATATATTATAGAAAAATTTTGCTCATAAAACCTTACAGACAAAGGGGTTGTTACGGCTATGAACATGTTAACGCTTTTTGGCGCGAGCGCAGTAGCACTCATGTTGCTCTCTTATACGCTCGAACATCGCTCTTCCTGGTGGGTTCTTGTCTTCGCCCTGGCCTGTGCAGCCTCCTCGCTCTATGGGTGGCTTGCCGGAACATGGCCATTCGGGGTGGTCGAGGCAATCTGGGCGCTGGTAGCCTTCCGGCGCTGGTGGCTTCGCCGAACTGACAAAACAGCGAACGCTCCTTCTCATTAATCCGACCCATATCTCACTTTTTGGCGAGCCTTAATGCTCTTTTCCCAACAGAAAAGGTATATGAAACACGCAAAAAGTAACAGAAGCAATCGCTTTGCCTTCTGAGCCCGGCAAGTTCGGGAGATAAACGACACCCAGGTGGTTGAGATCACGTAATCGGTACGACAGTGTAAGCATTTCAAGGAAAAGCCTTTTGATAAGGCGCAAACGGGTAATTTCTATGATACTATGTACATCAGATTATCCAGGCTTGAAAAAAATTTAATAGCTGCCAAGTTGCAATAATGAGTTGGCTTGTTAACTACATAAAAGGCTGCAATAGCGATATGCACATATCAGATACCACCGGCTGGTTTGCTGTCCAGGCTACCATCACTATTAATGCTCCGCTCGATTGCGTCTGGTCCGTTCTGATTGATCTGGAACGCTACCACGAATGGAATACCTTTGTCCCTGTAATGCACTCCTCTTTCCAGGTCGGCGAGCTGCTCACAATGTACGTGCGCATGAATAAACGGCTCCAGGTGAAAAGTATTGAGACGATTACCGCAATTGAGCCCATGCGTCTGCTGGCATGGAAGACACGTTCGCCAGGCTGGTTGCTGCGAGGCGAGCGATTCCAGACGCTCACCCCCATTGATGCTAATACAACCCAATATTGGACCCGAGAAGCATTTACGGGCCTCCTCGCCCCCGCATTAAAAATCACGCTTGGCAAGGACTTGCAGCGCGGCTTTAATGCGGTTGCAGAGAATTTGAAAGCGCGGGCAGAAGCGCTTAACCTCCCGCAGTAGCTATCCCTGGCTTTTTTGAACATTGCTACCCTGAACACACCTCTATTTGCATCATTGTTCTAGCATGCTATACAATAAAGGTGCTATAATACTTTACCCTGATTGAATATATAAAGGATGAGCTAATGGCATCCCTATTCGGAGGTCGCGCGCAGCCGCAGGTACAGCCGGAACAACAGGCCCCAAAGGGCTCCGCTCCAAAAGAAACCAGAGTATTGCCAGAGACCGCGTGGCAAGGGGAACCAATGCCGGAAGGTGTTCCTCCAGCAGAGACGGTTGTGGTGACGATCTCACGCCAGTTTGGCAGCGGAGGAGCTACCGTTGCCCGGCTGGTGGCGCAAAAGGCCGGATTGCAGTACGTTGATCAAGAGATCATCAATGAGGTGGCGCGTCGATTAGGAGTCGATGTGGAGCAGGCCGCTCGCCAGGATGAGCAGACCGCTGGAATGGTCGGACACCTGCTTGAGGCGGTCCGAGCCAGCAACCCGTTCAATATCGGCTATGGCGCGCTGCTGCAACCGGCATTCGTCCTGACGCAATCGAAGGAGCAGGCATATCTACAATTGACGCAAAGGGTCATTCTGGAGGCAGCTTCTCAGGGGAACGCCGTTATCGTCGGGCGCGGGTCGCAATTTTTGCTGCATAGCGTCCCCCGCACGCTCCATATCTCCATCTTCTCTCCCCTTCCCCAGCGCATCGAGAACATTATGCAGCGCTTCAATCTCGACTATGCCCAGGCCACACGCCTGGTTGAGCAGCGCGATTACGAACATCAAAGCTATCTGCGCCGCCACTATGGCTCGGATGGTCGTCAGTCCGACCTCTATCATCTGCTGATCAACACCGGACTCTTCTCGTTCGAATTGACCGCCGACTTTATCTGCCAGGCCCTTCCCATCGTCAAAGCATTTAAGTAGGTTTCCACTCAATACCCTCATTTCTAACAACAAAAAAGGAGAGCTTTCGCCCTCCTCTCAAGAACAGACGCACTCAAAAGCTTCTACATCTTCTTTAGCAACTCTCCCAGGCGCTCATAGGTTTCATCAATACCCCTTACCATGCCACTCTGAAGCGCGCCATCGCGGTCGGCGACCGACTGGAACACAGATTGAGTCGTGAGTCTGGTTCTCCCTCCAGGCAATGCTTCGAGCTTCAGCGTCTCCAGCGCAACATGCCCCGCTTCTGGTAACCCTTCAAACTCAAAGGTGTCAATAATGCGCTCGGGTGCAAGGACTTCGTGATACGTGCCGTGGAACCCGTATTCGTTGCCCTCGGCGTCACGATGAACGAAGCGCCACTGACCGCCGGATCGCACATCCATTTTATCAACGCAGGTCGAAAGGCGTCTCGGCCCCCACCATTGCGGCACAAGCTCTGGATCGGTGAAAGCTTTAAAAACCAGCTCGCGCGGCGCATCGAATTCGCGCGTAACGAGCATTTCTTGCTTCCCCGGCTCTGCAATCACTCTGGTTGTTTTTGTTGCCATAATTGCTATTCACCTTTCTTCTTCTTTTCAGCTTCAAGTACTGCGTCCAGCGCTTCAAAGCGTTCACTCCACCTCCGCTGCGTCTGCTGAACCCACGTTTCAAACTGGGATAGCGTCTGCGTATTGAGGCGGTACAGGCGTTTTTGCGCCCGTTTTTCCATCACCACCAGCTCTGCTTCACGCAAGACTTTGAGATGCTGTGAGATCGCCTGTGGACTCACAGGAAATCGCTCATAGATAGCGCTGGCAGATAACTCCCCGCTATCGGCAAGCATCTCTAAAATGTTCCTTCTCGTAGGATCAGCAAGCGCAACGAATATATCCATGTAATAATTATAAACCATTGACTTAATTAAGTCAATGGTTTATAAAGCAATTTCTTGATTACATTTTCGCATGGCCTTGCGTCAGTCATAGATGGCTTTCAGGCCATAAGTGCCCAGAGCCAGGGAAAGCTCTCCTCCGTGGAGGATCTCATGTTCGAGCACATGCCAGATAATCCACTGCCGCGTCAGATCGACGAATATCTGCCGCCATGCTTCTTCTAAAGCTTCCGGTTGGGGCACAACATATTCAAGATCGGCAGGAGTCCAGTGGGACAGCGCGTTCTCGATCATCTGCCAGGTGGAATTCAGCGCGGCCACCAGTTCAGCCGCATCGTGCGCGGGCAGCTCTTCCCGGTCCATCGGTTCCCAGCTTGCCAGGGGAGCGAGCTCAGGACTTCCCTGGCCCAGCCACATCTGGAACCACCAGACACGATTGGCAATGATATGCTGCGCCACCATCCCTATCGACCAGTGATGCGGCGCGGCGCGTAAAGCCAGTTGTTCAGGAGTAAGCGGCGCGATAACTTTAACCAGATTGCGCTGGAAACCAGCCCAGCCAGCATAAAAAGTGATGAGTGAAAGCGCCTGTTCCGTTGCCATAATGAGGTCCTCGTTTCCTTTTTACTAGTGTGCCCGACATCCGACACACATGACCAGCTACCGTTTGCGGTAACTACAGGCAGTATAGAACGGAAAACAGGTACGAAACTTCTTCTGGCTTGCGCAAATTGTTCGTATAACTTCTCCTTTCCATCCCATTATCCCCCAAAAAGCTTGACAACGGGAATTGTTCAGGCTATATTAGTGTCTAGAATACACTAATATAGAAATTGATCTAAAGGAGCTGGCAATGTTTGCATAGTTCCAAAAAACGTGGACATCTCTCGACCCCACATCGTTTGTTTGATTTAGACGGTTATCGCTAACCGCAAGGGCTGAACTACATAGGCCGCTACTCCCTTTGCCTTCGAGAAGGCATCAGGCTTACGTTTGCGTAAAATGTTATAGGACCCGTTGACGTCGGCGCAGATCTTACGTCCGCCTTTGGCACGATACAGGCGGTTTCTTCGCCCAATGCGCTTGCCGCTAAAGGTGTATTCCGTCTCATCATTGGGATGATACGTCGGGATGGGGTCCAAGTCCAGGAAACTGGCTTTGCTGGTATAGCTCTCTTCCTGTACCTCCACCTGGATACCAACAAGCGCGGCTTTATAGGTAAGCATATCAATCAACCTTGCGTGCGGAATATTCACAAAGTTCTGATTGTTACGCCGCCCGTTCTCCACCTCTTGTTTCCAGAGCGGATTTTTGCCGATGATAAGCGTGCCAGCCCCTTCTTTGACCATCAGGTCGATAATGGCTTTGCTGGCAGCATGTAGATAGTGATCCACCTGCCGGTTGCGCTTGTTCGTGATGCGCTGCATCTGCTTGGTGACGCGCTCTCGCTCTGCTTTAGGAAGACACAACTGTAACTCTTTCATCCGTTTGTTGTACCATTGATTTCTGGCTTTAAGCATGCGACCGTTAACCAGGCGAGGGACAAAGCCCTCTCGGTTTGATGTTATCGCCGCTAAGTTCGTCACGCCAAGATCAATGGCGATGCAGAAGGACGGGTCTACCTGTGCCTGAACAGGCTCTTTGCTGTAAACAACTTCCACCACATAATAGCCGTGGCGGGGAACAATACGGACTTGATTGATGTCCTTTTGTCGGGTCTTCACCTCAATGGGCAGTCCCGATGGTCGAATACGCCCTCGTATCCCCTTCTTGCTCTGGCCTCCCCGTAAGGCTTGCAGCGTGTAGACGAGGATATTGCGGCCTTCCGTTTTGTGCTTGTACTTGGGAAGCCGTGGCCGTCCGGTGAACTTAGATGAGTCTTCCTTGTACGCCTCTAACGCCTCAAAAAAGGACGTCCAGTTTTTGTCAAGCAGCCGCAACACCTGCTGACTCACTTTGGTCGGAAGCGCCCGATAGGCTTCATGGGACTGCATCCGTTTGTCCATCTCGCTGTAATTGAGGTACGTCCCGTGATGGATGAAGGCTTGCCATATCTCATAGAGCGCGGCATTGTACAGGTTCTTCGATTGGAAGGCAGCCGCATCGATGGCGGCAAAGCGCGGGTCGCTGCGGCTGATCACATGCTGCTCAACAAGTTGCATACAGGGTGCCCTTGCTCGTTGGGTGGTCTTGCTGCATGAAGAGGGATTGCAGCACGAGATGTAACCGATACGCTTCCTCCTGCTCCAGTTCGATGGCAACCGTCTCGTTTCCGAGCGTGAGTTGTGCATCGTCTGACCATTCCAGGGTATGCTGCCCAAGCTGATAGCTGATAGGATGTTGCTGTCGTGCCATCTCAGTTGCTCCATTCCTGGTACCACTGCATCACCCATCCCGTGAGAAAGCCTGCTCGCCACCTGTGATGGTCTTCGGGTGACAGCGTGGCGGGAATGGCTTGATCAATGCGACGGGTAAAGTCCTGATCAGAGAGGGAGACGGAGAGATCGGCCTGGATGCTTTGGCGGCACTGCTGCTGTCCGCAGCCGTAGCCAGCGGCATACGTCTCTGAGGTGAGTAAGTCAAATGCGGGAAGGTGGAGTTCCACATACGCACCGATGAGGGCAATCGCATCGCCGTCTCGCTGTGCGGTAATACCGCATTCGGCAAGGTCGGCAATGGTTTTTTCGCATTCAGCGAGATCAACGGGAGAAAGAGTGGTGGTTGGGACCTGCACTTGCTCTAACATGATGGTGCGCCTCCTTTGCGCAGGCTTGACATCGGACTCTCATGCAGGTATCATCCCCACTTGAGAGTCTAGGTTACGGTTAACGCTGATTGGACTCTCATTGCTGGCTAGGTGTTCGTAGCACCTAGCCAGTATTTTCTTACTCGCATGAATAAGTATATCTTAGACAACTAAGAAAATCAATACTTTTTCGTAACAATTCAGATAATTTAAAATTATTCTGCTAAACTGGAAGAGATTGACATTAGCAAGAGATAAGAGTACAATTCAGACATACTTTTGAAAAAGGGGAGAGTCTTACTCATGGCAACAGATGATATCCTTGACGCTGAAGAAGTAGGGAGACTGCTCCGTATACATCCACGAACGGTCATTCGCTTAGCAGGTCAGGGGCAAATTCCAGGTTTCAAGATTGGCGGACAATGGCGATTTCAGCGTCAAGACATTGAGAACTATATTGAGGAACAAAAGAGACAATATCGTGATAGAAAGGACGATGAATAATAACTCGGTTAATACTGTCCTGCTTCGCTTGTTGGTCATCTGTGAGTAGGCCCACTGCGCATTGACAAAGGAGCATTTCATATTTATGTTTGCATACTTCAAATCCGAACCTACCGAATATATCCTCGCTTACTCGAATGGCAAAATTGCGCGCCAGGGGGCTGGTCTGGCCTTCTGGTACTGGCGACCCAGCACCTCTATCGTCCTTGTACCGATCTCAACGGTCGATGCCCCCTTCGTTTTTAATGAGACCACCGGCAATTTCCAGGCCGTGACCCTGCAAGGGCAGATCACCTATCGCATCATCGAGCCCGAAACAATTTCTAAATTGCTCAATTTCACGATTAAGCCCCGCACGCGCCAGTACACCTCCGAAGATCCCGCCAAGCTAAACCAGCGCATCGTCAATATTGTGCAGATGCACACCCGCAACGAGCTGCGCCAGCTCGCTCTGGAAGATGCGCTCCACAGTTCGGAGCGCCTGGCACGCACCGTTCTGGCTCAGCTCCAGGAGGAGCAGGCCCTCTCAACGATGGGCGTAACCTGCGTGAGCCTCTTCTTTACCGCTATTAAAGCTACGCCCGAAATGACCAAAGCTTTAGAGGCTGAGTATCGCGAAGCTTTGCAGAAGCGCGCCGACCAGGCCATCTATTCGCGCCGCGCTGATGCTGTGGAGCAGGAGCGCAAAATTAAGCAGAACGAGCTCTCGACCGAAGTTGATCTTGAGCAGCGTCGTCAGGAACTGGTAAACCTGCAAGGCGAAAACGCGCGCAAGCTGGCCGAGTTCGAGGCCGAAGCCACCCGCATCCATCTCACGCCTTATCAGGCCCTTGAGGCGCAACTACTGCTCGCCCTCGCTTTCCGCGATTTCGCCGCCAACGCCGATAAGATCGGCAATCTGACGATTACATCGGAGATCCTCGAACAACTGCTGACGGCTGACAAAAAATAAGCGAAAGGAAGCACACGATGTTCGAGATCGAGCGGATCGTGGTGGTCACGAAAAAAACGTCGCTGGGCGAACTGGTCAATCGCCTGAACTCGAAGTCACAGGCGAAGTTCTACCTGGAGCAAAATCAGGTCTCGTTCTCAGAATACGAGCAGAGCGACGCGCAATATCAGCAAGCTATTCAGGCTATCAGGCAACGTCTGCCGCGTACCATCAAACAGCAGTTTATTGACCGCGACTTTCTTCCCACGTACCAGTTTGGTGAGCACGATCTTGTGCTCACCGTTGGCCCCGATGGGTTGGTCATCAACACCGCCAAATACCTGACCACGCAGCCAATTCTCGCCATCAATCCCGATCCCAGGCGCATCGATGGCATCCTGATCCCGTTCACTTTCGAGGAAATCGGTCCCTGGCTTGAACGTACGCTAAAAGGCGATGTGCAGGTTTCGCATATCTCAATGGTCAAAGCCACGCTCAATGATGGACAGGTACTTTACGGCGTCAACGATCTTTTTATCGGGCCACGCAGCCACGGCTCGGCTCGCTACCTGCTGGAGTTCGCGGGCAGAAGCGAGCAGCAGAGTTCGAGCGGCATCATCGTCTCGACCGGCGCTGGCTGCACCGGCTGGTTGCGATCAATCACGCTGGGCGCGTGGCATGTCGCGCATCACTTTGGCGGAGGCGGAGATCAGCCGCCCGCTCTGGAGGATATTGAGCTGGGCTGGGAATCTGACCGCTTATGGTTCACGGTACGCGAGCCATTCCAGTCCAGAACGTCACAGGCCAGTATCGTCTTTGGGCAAATCGCTCCCCACCAGGAGCTGATAATTACTTCACATATGCCCGATTACGGCGTAATCTTTAGCGACGGCATCGAAAGCGATTACCTCGCCTTCAATTCCGGCTATATCGCCCGTGTAGGGCTGGCCGAACGCAAGGCGCATCTAATAGTGCGACAGTAAGCAGCCTCACCCGGCAAGGCTACGCATAAATTGTAAACTCCGTTGAATACGCGCGTCCTCGACCTCTCTCCAGTGGTCGATTGCTCGCGCCTCCAGGCTTAGCGCGCCGTCGTAACCTGCCGCTCTCAATTGCTGCACAAAGCGTCTAAAATCGATCAGCCCCTCGCCCGGATGGAGATAGCGCCTCTCCTCTCCCGCAGAGAGCTGACTGGCATAGTCTTTCATATGCACATGGCGCACCAGCCTTTCCTGCCAGAGCCAGGAGGCCGCAAAGACAGCATCGAGCTGGCCGTGGAAGGCCAGAAATTCGGTGTCCAACGCCACACGCGAGCGAGGATCGTGCTCAACAGCTCGCCTGACATTGGTGAGCGGATCTGCATATGTGCAGGGAATCGTCTCGATAGCCAGCTCCAGCCCATGTTGCGCCGCGATATCCAGGCAGCGAGACAACGGCTGCAAATTATGCTCCAGATGGCGGTCCCCATGAGGCAATCCCCACAAATGGAGTACGACAATCTGCGCCCCTATCTGCTGAGCAAAAATACAATTCTGCTCAAAGCGCAAAACTCCCTGCTCACGCTCTTCGGCATCGCTGCTGCCGAAGACCTCGCCAACGCTTTTCTCGACATGCAGCACCGGAAAAGGCAGCCCGCAGGATTGCAACGCCTGGATAACATCCTCCTGCTGAGCATACCAGCGGGGATAGAAAATGACTTCAAAGCCGTCCACATCAAACTGCGGACCATACAGCACTATAGCCTCGTGGCTGAGCGGGTCGGAACTGCGTGTAAAAACTCCGGTTGAGCAAAGTATCTGCATTTTGCTTGTGATCTCCGATAGAGTAAGTGATGAGATCATTTTACCATCTCCGCTCATCCGCAGAAAGTGCTATCTATCACAGTCTACTTGTGAAGTAGAGAGTAGCCCCGCATGGCTGACTACTCTATGCTTTAAAAAACGCATGTATAGATACATCGCATAAATGAGAGCTAAACTACTATCCGATGGATGAAAGGAATACATTATGAGCATTTATCAGCGTTTACGGGCAGGTTCTCTGCTATTGCCGCTGCTCTTCTGTTGCACGCTGTTGTGGGCCTGTGGCACCGGTCCGAATGGTGGAGGTGGGATCAATTCCGCGCCGGGTATTACCGACCGTTTTAGCGTCGTGACGATCCATCCTCTGGGGCTTGTGACCGCTACGGCCAGTTGCCACGCTGGCGAGCAGATGTTGAGCGGCGGCTGGGCGGTGACGGCCCCTGCCTATCAGGACAAAGTGACGCGCGGCGGTATTACCCATACGGTCATCGACGAATACTTTATTGCCGCCAGCTATCCTTCCAGTGCCAATTCCTGGACAGTCACCTTTACCAATCAGGCGATAGGCAGCGGCGATGTGTTGGGAACGGCCCATGTCGAGTGCCTGACAAAAGGATCAGCTCCCACGATTGTGAGCCAGAGCGGCAATGCGAATAGCGGGAATACCCTGTCCGTTGATTGCCCGCAAAATATGCACCTCACCGGTGGCGGCTACCAGCTCACCAATGTTTCACAGGCCAATATTGCTTCAGCCGTAATAGATTTCGAGTCTTCCACGCCGCTTGGCCTGACGCGCTGGATGGTTGCGACGGATTATAGCATCGGCAATCTCAACCACTTCGGCAATAACGTCTCCGTTTACGCCGTCTGCACCCCTGGCCTGACCGTCTCCGCCGGGAACACGACTACCGTGACTGTACCAGCGGCGCAGCAGCCAGAGGTTGCAACCAGCGCCTCCGGTTCAGGCACCTGCTCGTCCGGCTTGACGCCAGTAGGTTCCGGTTATCAGAAGGTCAACGCTTCCGCGCGCGCCTTCCCCATCACCCTGTTCTACCCTTCCTACGGCACCAATACGCCAACCTGGGCAACAACCGTATATGCATTGCCGCCCCTCACTATCGATAGCCCACCGATCAGCCCCGGCGGCACGCTCAAAGTGTTACCACTCTGCGTTGCCGTTTCTTGACACAGTTCGAACAGCCTGGGCATAGAAATATGAAACCAACAGCCATATTTCTATGCCTTTGCTTTGTTGTCTTCGTCAAATGACCATCAATGACGTGTTCTTTGGGTGAGGAGGCGAAGGAATTTGCCTTTTCTATCAAAACGTAGGAGCAGTCTCCTGATGGCCTCTTTTCCCTTTTCTTGTTGAATTCTCCCGGTTTTTTCCCAATGGATAATATATTGCCTGTGACGAGCGGAGCGTTCTTGCACGACATGTTCTGCAACGAATTTTTGTCTTACAGGCACGCCATATCTCTCAAACAAGGTGGCCGCATTATTGAGATGATAACCGACAGTGACCAGTCCGACATACTTGTATCCTCTGGCTTTGACTATTTTTGCCACCTCTTCGGCGTTTCCAGCCGTGTCAATAGAGTTTTTGTGCTCTTCTAAAATGATATGGCTCCTGGGAATTTGAGGAAAATGGAGGAGTAAATAATCTTTCATCGCCCGTGCTTCTGAGGGAGGACCGGAGGTTTCACCACTTGAACAGATGATATCCATGCCGGGTTGGTATAGCATACCGCACGCCAACACATTGATCCGCGTTTCGTGGCTCAAGTGAAAGTTGTCTTTTCTGATCGCTTTGGGACTTGACCCTATTCCGATATTTTTGCCAAGAACAACAAGCACACTATGAGGTACCTTGTCGTCATCTCTTTTTCTGATCAATTAAGAACCCTCATCGTTTGAAGTGAAAAGGTAGCAATTTCTCAGGCAGTACGTATTTTTCCCTTCATAAGTATAACGCTTTCGTTTTTAGATAGGGACGATAGGGAGAAGATAGTCACGTCAGACAGAGAGAAACGGGCAGTTATAATTCCTAAAAATGCCGAAATTGTTGCTAAAGCTCCTCCTCGGAGTGGAATGCAAAATGTTCTAGTAATGACCGGTGAATAAAGATATAGCCTCCTCCAACTTTACGTAAGAGAATACGCTCGGCTGCATAGTCTAGAAACCTGGAATAACTTCGGGGAGCTACTCCGGTTTGCCAGAGAAGAAAGCGGAGCAGAACATGTTTAGTGCAAGCCTCACCGCCAAAGATCAACCCGGCACTTAATGCGGCACTTAATCCCACAATTCCGCCAACGCTTAGTCCTCTACCAAGTCCCATAATACCGATAGCAGTTAGCATACCGAGCACTCCAAAGAATCCCCCAAAAATCAGTGCAGTGATCCCTGCATAGGTAGCTGAACGCCAGATTCCTTGATTGGGCGTATTGCGTGTGCTCGTATCGAGCGTTTTACTCTGGAGGCCACCGATCAACCCTCTTCTCAGCCCGGCAATCAATCCTCCGTTCAACCCGGAAAATACTCTGTTTCGGAGCGTCGGCTGAGGTAGTGGGCCAGATTCACCTTTCAGCCCGGTGCTCAGCGCAACAACACCGCCGAGGAATAAGACACTGACGAAACCGACAAGGAGCCCGGCGACCGGGCCGAAAATCAGCCCGATAATGATGCCGACAATCGATCCTGTTACCAGGCCAACAACAAGTCCTGCCCATAGCCCACGCTGCAATCCTTCTTTCAAACCATGCAAGAAACTTTTGTAAGACCATGTGATGCCTTCGGTTAGTTGTATCGATGAATCAGAGCCTCCTCGACAGCCCACAATGAATCCTCCAACCAGACCAAGAGCTGATCCTAAAATCAGTACCCTCATAAGGGTGGCGATGAGGCTGGTCGCCAGGCCAAAAAATAGACCAAGCACCAGTCCGATCATCAGTCCGCCGATGAGAGAGGCAACCAGTCCGAAAATACATCCCAGTACAGTATGGTAAGTTAAGCGTGACCAGGAACGAGCTAGCCAATCTACTTGTAACTCTTCAATGTAAAAAACAGACATGTTATGTCGCTTCATTTGCCAGGCTAGCCATCCTAGCCAGCGGGTAGTTTGTGGAAGAGGATAATAATGAAGGGCAGGACTTCTTCGCTTTAGTGCATGGCTGATATAGGTATCAAAAATCGCCTCTCGCCTTGCCTCAAGGGAGCCTTTGCCGAAAAGATCTGGCGCTGATGTTTCAACAGAGACGGTGACAAGGATATCAAGCATCAAAGGAATTTGAGCAAGTTCTCGCAGGATCTGGTCCTGGTAAAGGGCCGCTTTTACAATATCTAACCTCCCTTCCGCCTTTGATAAATATCCATTAATTTGAGCCAACGTCAGAGGAAGTATCGTTACTGTTGTACCCAGCTCTACCGGCGCCGGAAGACTCTCATAGTCTGCTTTTCTGCTGCATATCACCAGAGATTGTAATCCATGCTGTGCGTGATAGGCGTTGATAGCTTGCACACATCCATGACGAGCTTCTTGCACGACTTCGTCCAATCCATCAAGCAGGGGTATGATACGTTCAGAAGCCATCCAGCTTTGAGCAAGCAGGTAAGGGATTTGATATCTCACCACCATTTCTTTTACCAACCACCTATCAAGGGCTTGCCGCTCGGTCGCCCATGATGAAAGGTTAAAAATAAGCGGCATCGGCTGGTTCTCATCGGCCTGAGCCCGTTCGAGAAGATTACGAGCCAAATCAAGAAGCAAGGTCGTTTTGCCTGAACCCGGTTCTCCCAGAATCAGCAGCTCGCCCAGCGCATTGTCGTAGACCTCTGTAATGAGTGTCCCGGCCTGAAGTTGCTGCTCTGGCTGGTGTAGCACCGAAAGGACCGGACGCCAAGCATTTTCCAGGAGATTCCGTTGCTGACTTAACCCAAGTGCGATCAGTTCCTGCCCATGCAATGATTGTTTCAGCACTCCGTCAATCCAAAAAGCCCGCACCTTTGCAAGTAGTCTTTCTCTATTACGCTTCTGCTCAGGAGTGAGCGTTGAAATCAGGGGTACATGGATATGCTGCTCAAAATGAAGATTATCACCAATAATAGGTGCCAGATCAATCGATATCTGGTATGTGGAAGAACGGGGCCTTTCAGAGGGAAATGAAGTTACGGATGCCGTTGAGGCTGTGGAAGATGTTGCACTGCCAAGTCTCCGTAGCTCCTGAGCAGCCCGATGCCACCCCTCGTCTGGAAACTCCCAGCTCATAATCGGAATTCCATTGGTGGGCAAACATGCAAAGGCCCCTAAAGGTGTATCTTGCCACGCGACTGGACGCACAAGCAGAGGAATGACAGCAATACGCCCTTGCTGCTGACGAAGCAGCCCTTCGTGCATGAGTGTAAGACAAATTTCACAAGCAAAGAAATCAGCACTCAGCAAGAAGACGACATAATTATCCTGATCCAGATGAGCCAACATTTGCTCTTTTTGATTGGTACCGCCGACGAGCTGTCGCTCAGACCAGAACATGATGAGTCCAGCCTGCTGAAGAGGTAGCAGGTGGGTTTCCCAGGTTTCAAGGAAAGTGATATCGGCAGGAGCGGCAATACTCACAAGCGAAACAGGGGATGGCATCGTCTGCTGCTGCATGTATTCTTTCTCCTTATCCTACATATATTATCGTCAATTAGTAATATATCCAAAAATGACTACACATACAAGCAACAGTGTTGCCGTCTTTTTGCTTTCTTGAAGCAATAAATGTTTCTTAGATATTGACCAGTTTTTATTGATGTTTTTTCTTTACATGACCCTCAAAATTTCGTATGCTAACGCCACCGTTTAGACTTTTTTCATTAGCAGGAGATGAAACTTCCCATGATGCAGCGCCAAGACATTGAACACAATCTTACTTTACTTGGAGAGGAACTCCAGGAACTGAGCTTGCAAAAGCCCGTTCGGCTCCTGCTGATTGGCGGCGCTTACATGATCACGCAGAAAATTGGGGAGAGGAAAACGACCGGCGATATTGATGTCATCGTCAGCCTGGATCATCCGCTCACACCTCATGAGCATCACCTGTTCAAAAGTGCGGTACGATTTGTTGCATACGATCTTGGCATCAGTGAAACCTGGCTGAATGACCTTGCCTCAGAAGCCTTGACCAGTACAGGCGAGATCCCAAAGGGGACCCCCTGGCGCACGTTCGGCAAGCTGGTCGAAATCGTTCTCCCACCGAAAGATTTTATTCTGGCATGTAAGCTGTTAGCTGGACGAACCAAAGATCGTCATGATATCATAGCACTGTGCAAAGCATTGCGCATAAAGCAACAGGAGCAGGCACAGGCGATTGTGGATACTTACTTCCCAGATCGACAATTCCAGGAGCTTAGTGACGTTCCAGCAACGCTTGAGGAGTTCTTTTCATCATAAAGGTAAAAAGCCATGCTCGATATGATGCGACGAGACCGACTGCAAACGATGGCAAAGGCATTTTCTGACATCTGCCAGGGGGAAGATCCCTGGGTGGCTCTGGGCAATTTTATGAACTACTGGTTCGATTACGCCAAAGATCGACGGCAGCAACTCGTCGCCGATCCGCTCCCAGACTACGAACCATCGTCAGAACTTCAGCGATGGGCTACCTTCTGTGCCGCTTCAGTCGAATGGTTCTGTCACAAATACGGAGAAGCGTGCCCGCAGTGGGTCTACGACCCTAAGTACACCTTAACAACGCCGTGGTATGATACCCTTCACCCTGATCGAGAATCCATTCGGGCGCGGCTTATACACACCACGCCGGAGGAGTTCGCCAGGCGCAACATCTATTGTGGGAACCGCGTGTATGCCAATAAGTGGGAGATGGCGGAACAGTTCAAAGCGTTTGCTGCTGCAAAGAAGGAGCGAGAACAGCAACAGGAACTGTCTCTCTAATTGCAACACACATCTCTCCGAAAATAGCAGGGAAAAAGGTCGAACATCATTCATTCATGACACTCCATGTCATATTTCTGTGATACACTATCGATCAGAGATGCACACCCCATGACGAAGGAAGCGAGGAGATACCATGCGCGCTGATCGATTGCTTTCTATTTTGCTGCATTTACAGGTCCATCGCCGCATCACCGCCTGCGAACTGGCGAAACGGCTGGAGGTCTCGGAGCGCACCATTTACCGCGATATGGAGGCATTAGGCGCTGCTGGGGTTCCGGTAGTGGCGGAGCGGGGAACGGGAGGCGGCTGGGCGCTACTGGAAGAGTACAAGACCAACCTGACCGGGCTTAATGAGGCGGAGATCCAGACGCTCTTTCTCACGCAGCCCGCGCGCCTCCTGGCCGATCTGGGATTGCGCCAGACCTCGGAAGCGGCTCTGATCAAATTGCTCGCCTCACTGCCTTCTATCTCGCGTCGTGGCGCGGAATACATACGCCAGCGCATCCATGTGGACGTAACGGGCTGGCATCACACCGAGGAAACTATAGCCGCCCTCCCCATCTTGCAGGAGGCGATCTGGCGCGAACGTGAACTGCAATTTACCTATCAGCGCAACGATGGCAAGCTGGTGGAGCGGCTGGCGGCTCCCCTCGGGCTGGTCGCCAAAGGCAGCGTCTGGTATCTCGTGGCAATTGTTGAGCAGGAGATACGCTCCTATCGTGTCTCACGCATCCGCGATGCCGCGATTACAGACCAACCATATACGCGCCCCCAGGGATTTGACCTCGCGCAATACTGGTCTCAATCGTCGGCCAGCTTCGTCGCCAGCCTGCCGCGCTATCCGGCGATCTTGCGCATGACAGCCGCCGCCTTCGAGCGTATACCGCCCGGTCGGCAGATCCGCGTGGAACATGCTGAACCGTCTGGCGCGGACGGATGGATCACGGCGCGCGTCCTCTTTGAGACGGAAGATTCGGCCTGTGGCTACATCCTCAGCCACGGCGCGCAAATAGAGGTGGTAGAACCGTTAGAACTGCGCGAGCGCGTGATCAGCATCGCCACGAGCGTTGTGGCGTTTTATACGCAAGAACTCCTTGTCAGCGCAACAAGCGATATTGTATCGTAAAACCTCTTCCCCAGATAATTTTGCAAAGTCCAGGAGTGTGAACTCGTTCACTGACCTGACTATTATGCATGTGTTATATTACTGATGCTTTTAGAAGCATCGGTGTGCTACCTGTTCAGGATTGCCCGATACATACAGCGTTTTTTCTTTAATCATCATAAGCTAACAGGGCAGGGGCAAGCCCTGCCCCTACCTTAATAAACGGGGGCACAAGCACATGTTAAATGATATTCACGCAACCCTTGCCATTAGCAAAGAAGAGGCTCGTCAGGGAACCAGTCGCACCCTCACGCTGCCAGGAGGACGGCAGGTCAGCGTCGCCATCCCATCAGGTACCAATGACGGTCAGATTATTCGCCTGGACGCCCAGACCGGCTCACCCGCTCAAGCAGGCTCGACAGATTTGCTGGTCCTCACTATCACCATAGCCACCCCCTCAATTCCCGTAGTTGACCCCGCGGCGGATGCAGCCACGATCCCCACTGACATTGGTCCTGGGAGGGGGAACGCGGCAAATGCTCCCATAGCCAGTCAGACCCAGCTCACGCTGAAGAGCGAGCAGCCTCTCGCCACCGGTGTAAACCATGCCGGCATGCTTCCACCGCCCGCATCTTACCAGACTTTGTCTGCAACTCCTGCGCCCAGAAATCCCAGATCCTCCACGACAACGCTGGTTCTACTGATCGCGTTGGTGCTGCTACTCATAGGTGGGAGCGTGAGCGCCTTTTATTACTTCTCCAACAGCCGTGGTAATGGAACAGCGGGCGGCCCTGCTGCAACAGCGACGGCGCTCGCTCAAGGGTTGACCGCGACGAGTTCGGGCCAGAACAACGATGCTGCAACCAGTACCGCTATTGCCCAGGCCAACGTCAATAGCACCGCTACGACTCAGGCCAATCAGGCCAACACCTACGCGACCGCCACAGCACAGGTCAATGTCACGGCAACAGCTCAGGTCGTCGCCACCGCTACGGCAGTTGCACAGCAAAATCCCTATGGGGGGACGCTGGCCTTTCGCGATCCGATGAGCGATAACAGCGGCGGTCATAACTGGGCTGAGACCGGCGGCTGCCAGTTCTCGGGCGGTGCCTATCATGTTACGGCTGTCGCTAATTATAACAATGTCTGCCACGGACAAAGCACGAATTACAGCAATTTCGCTATGCAGGCACAACTAACGTTCGTCAGTAGCGGACAGCATTTTAGCGGCCTGGGCTTCGTCTTCCGCTCCGATGGCAATTACAACGAGTACGAGTTGACCATCTTCGAGCGAGGAACATACAGCATTACCCTTTGCAAGTACACCAATCCCGGCGCAGATTGCAGTCATGCCCTGGCGCAAGGCACCTGCCCCAACTGGAATGCCGGGCTAAACAATCCTAACACAGTAGCCATAGTGGCGAATGGGAGCGACATCTTCCTCTATATCAACGGCAAACGCATCGCGCACGGCAGCGATACCACCTACACCCAGGGCCAGATCGGCTTCCTGAGCACTGGCGGCGACGCGACAACCGAAGGTGCGATCAGCAATCTAAAAGTCTGGACGCTCTAGTTTCGGCACTTATTCGTCTTTATAGCACAGCTTATCTCAATTGTTTAACGGGACAAGTTGTGCTATACTTAGCCTGTCTCGTCAGCGCAATCGACCTGAACTGACAGCAGGGGGTAACCTGATGAATCGATACAGACCTTGTTTTTATAGCGTCGCGCAACAGCAGCAGGCAAATCAGGCCATCATAAGGTTTGGTTCGCTTCGCATGCCCTTTGCCCCCTGAGCAAGCAGAAGCAGACGTTACCAGTCGCCAGACCTTTTGATGAGGTCTGGCGACTTTTTTTATAACACCTGATATCAGGAGCAAACATATGGACACGGGGATTTTCGTACGTGGCCTGTTGATTGGCCTCTCTATTGCTGCCGTCGTTGGACCAATGAGCGTATTGTGCATTCAGCGCACCGTTCACCGTGGCTTCTCCTATGGGCTGGCCTCAGGTCTAGGTGTGGCAACGGCGGACGGCCTCTATGGCTGCGTCGCCGGTTTCGGGCTCACGGTCATCGCGACCTTTCTCGTCAATCAACAGGGCTGGATTCGCGGGCTTGGGGGCCTGTTTTTGATCTATCTCGGTTGTAAAACACTGCTGACCCGACCGGCTGAACGAGCGGCGGCAGCAGCAAAGGCGACGAGCTTTGTCAGCGCCTACGCTTCGACGTTCCTGCTCACGCTGACCAATCCGCTGACGATCCTCTCGTTTGCCGCCATTTTCGCGGTCATCGGCGTTGGCGGTCAGAACAGCCCTCTGGCCGCGCTCCTGGTGGTTGCCGGCGTTTTCCTCGGCTCGGCAACCTGGTGGCTGCTACTGACAGGAGGCATCAGCCTGCTGCGCGGCAAATTTACCTACCAGTGGTTGCTCTGGATCAACCGCTTATCCGGCGGCATCATCGCTTTTTTCGGGCTACTGGCGCTGCTCAGCCTGACCGGACTGATAAGATAAGGAACCCCACTCAGGCTTTAAAGGACATAAATCTGTCCTATTTCCAGGGTAAAATTAGCAAAGGATCGCATATTTCTTAAAAAGGAGATGTTGATGGCTCAACCACCCACAACCTATTACGCGGTTCTCCTGGAACGAGTGGATAACTGGCATACCAGAATTCCTATACGTCAGCAGGAGCAATGGGATGAACATGCTGCGTTCATGGATGCCCTGGTAGACGAAGGCTTCGTCATCCTGGGCGGCCCGCTTGGCGATGGCAAAAACGTCCTGCTCATCATTGCCACCACAAGCGAGCAGGATATCGAGCGCCGACTCGCCGACGATCCCTGGACATCACTGGGGTTGCTGCGTATAGTGTCAATCGAGCACTGGGAAGTTCTCCTGAAGGCGCATCAACAGTAAACGATCTGGCTGAGCATGCTCATTTAATAGCAGTGTATAGCAGCTTCTGCGTCATTGTTTCCACGTCGCTTTGTCCCTCTTTCCATCAATTAGCTGCGCAGGCGTGATCTGCTCCGTTAAGAAGCGGCGAAACACTGTTAGCCTATCGGCTCCCTGTAGCCACGGCTGCATCAGCTTTTTGCCGCTTAGATATGTCAGCTCATTGCGTCCCCAGATGGGATGTTTCAAGTGAGTCACCATCTGGGCAGCTTGATCTGGCGCAAGCAGCATATATGTGGTAAGATACTGGCTCACTTCCTGCTCTGGTCGTCCTTCATCTAAGAGCATAGCCGCATTGTCCCAGACGCCTCCCAGCATCTCGCTGGCCTGTCGTAAGCGCAAGAGCACCATCGGATCGACCTCTTTTTGCACTGTTCGATAAATGTGTTCAGCTATCCATTGCTCAGCTTCTCCTTCTGCGAAGATCATTGCGTGGGCCAGTTGCGCAATGCCCTCCTCGATTACGCGTTGCGGGCATAGGGTCAAATTGATCGTATGCTCTACATAACCCTGCTGGCGATATAGAAGCTGTTCTTTGAGGACATAATCGGTATGATGACCGGGATAGCCTTCATGGCACACTTTATGATCAAACAGGCGAGAGAGATATGCTCCGGTGGAGGCGACGTTCATAACGATATGTGTTCGATAGTCGCCCTCATAGTAGGCGGCGGCATCGTGTTTCCACTCAGCACGATACTCAATCTCAATTGCTTCTTCTTCAGGCAGCTCTATGAAAGCTTTTGTTCGTTTGCGCGCTTCGGCATATGCCTGCTTGATAAAGCCTATCAGTGCGTCAGTCTGGTCTGAGGGGAAAGCAAGCGACTTTCTGTATATCCGCGCACGCTCCGCAAGATTGCTTGTTCCAGGAAGCACCGACTCGTACAGGGCATGCGCCTGCTCAAATTGCTCCTCTGGCGTCCAGGTTGGCTGAATATCCAGGCAATATCTGGCCTCTTCCGCCAGCGAGAGGGGCTCGCCACTGAGCTTACGGCATAACATTTCCATAGCTTTGACATGCTTTTCCAGAAAGATTGTCCGTTGAGCGGCAAAGCCCTGCAATGGCAAAGTATCCGCCAGGGCCATAGCTTGCCGCACCAGATCGGCGGGAGCCATCGCTGGTTCAGCTTCGGCTTGTAACTTCCACGCGGGTGGTCCGTAATACGCTTCAACAAATGGACATTCGTCAGCCGCCCGCACCACTTTGTCTATATGAAAAGCAAGCAGAATATATTGCTGTAGCCATTTTTCGCTCATATAAGTTGTTCCTTCTATAAAAGAGAATGGAGTGAGGTTGTTTTCCCTCACTCCATTCGAGTAATTATAGTTCGAGGCGCGGATAGTAGTTTTCGGGTCCGATTGCCAGCACGTCGGCGAGCCAGTGGCTATCATAGGCTTCACTGGGACCTTGCGTGGGATTGGCAAAGGTCCAGGCTTGCCGCTTGTAGGTCCAGTTATCAGGCTGCAAACGATGGGCCTGGCGGAACCAGGGTATGGCATCGTCAGGATAGCCAGAGCGGTGGAGATATTGCCCAAGCTCAAAGCTCGCGGCTGCTTCCGCCACCTCGGGCGGGCGCGGATGCGAGCGCCGCACTACCTCTTCGGGCGAAAGCGCGTAGCTGCTGGCTGATCCCTTCTCGACCCAATCGCGCAAGGCCGCGATATAGGCTTCCGGCTCGATCTGGATTCTGCGCACGACATCCATCACGCTATCGGTCAGCCTGCGTTGGGGAGAAGGCTCACCGGTGGACTCGCTGCTAGAACGAGAGCTTCTGAAAAAGTTTGGGCGATGGGGATAGGCCGGTTCAACCGGACGCACAATCATGCCTTCCTCATTGATCCAGACGGCGTTGGGGACATTGACGACGCCCAGCAGTTCATCAAGAATGTGAGCCTGGTCGATCAGCGAAGGATGTTCGGGCTTAGCCGCTTCGATCCAGGGACGAGCTGCTTCAGCGCCCGCGGTATCCAGGGCAACGGTAACGACTTCTAAACCCTGGGGATGTAGTTCGGTGCGTAGAGCCTGCCACACGGGCAGATCATGACGGCACCCTCACCAGGAGGCCCATGCAACCACGATCACTTTCTGCCCGCGCAACGAACTGAGCGCGAAGAGGTTGCCATCAAGATCGGGCAGCACAATCTCGGGAGCGACGGCGCTATTGAGCACATGCCCACCCGATTCGGGACCAAGAGACCAGAGATCATGTTTCTCATCGTGCAGCAGCGGCATGCCCAGCCGCTCCGCCAGCACGCGCACATCGACCTGCGGACCAGCCATAGCCGGCAAGGGAACGCAGCGATCATCCTTACAGGCGCCCTCCGGCTTGATCTCCCAGCCAGTGCGCCGTTCGAGTTCCAGGGGATCGATATGGAGCGTTTTCAGTATCATTAGCCTGATTTCTCCTCTGTGCCAAATAGCACAACCAATCATTAGGGACAACACACATTGGGGATTACTCATTTTTAAGTATGCAAGGCAGAGTTCGCTCTTGTCAAATCTGCCCTTAGTGCATTTTCCCTTGACATCTTCGGGTTTGACGCTATACTTCTCCTCAAGGGGAGCGGTGAGCTGCCCGGGGCTATCTCGACCCGCTTGAGGGTACTGAAATTATCGCTTTTTCTCGGCGGATTCTCCGTTCTGCGCTTCTTTGGGCTCAGGCTACACTTGATCCTCTGCCATATTTTTGTTATAGAAAGCAGATTTATAGAAAAGAGGACACAATGGCACCGCAGAAACCGCATATAACAATCAAGCGCGTTTATGATGAGGCTGAGCCGGGGGACGGAACGCGTATCCTGGTTGATCGGCTCTGGCCGCGTGGGATCTCTAAGGAGCGGGCGCATGTTGATCTCTGGCTAAAAGAGCTTGCGCCGAGCAACGAGCTGCGGCAGTGGTTTGGGCACGATCCCGAGAAATTCGCGGAGTTCCGCCGTCGCTATGAAGCAGAGTTGCGTTCCGCAGAGGCGCGGGCGGCTTTGCAGCAACTGGAGGATAGAGCGAAACAGGGTCCGATCACGCTCGTCTTCGCTGCTCACGACGTTGAGCATAACAACGCCGTTGTGCTACGAGATCACTTACAGCAGGCGTTAAAGCGTGGCTAGCGCCTGATAGAATGCATTCACGTCAGTTTTTTCGGGGAGGCCCGCGACCTGGGCATCGCCAGGCTCAATAATGCTCCAGGTCCCGTCTTTTTTCAGCGCCACATCCAGGGTAAAAAATCGGCTCTGGACCTTTTGCGCGACCTGGCGAAACGCGTCAAGCGGAGGAGACACCTTGCGGTCAGCGCCGTAGTCGCCATCCTCCCAATACTCTGTTGTGAGGATGATCCGACCATCAAGCACGAATAAGCGAAATTCCTTTGTCAGTGGCATGCCGCTCTTTGAATGCACCGTTAATGGCTCAAACTCGCTAAACTCGCGGAAAACGAGACCCTCGTTCAAATCCTCGCCCTGGAGCAGCAAGAAGCGCGTCACCACCCGTTCGACGGCGTCTCTATTGGACGCGGAAGGAATGTAACATGCCTCGTTCCACTCATGTTTCCTCGACTTGACAAAATCCTTGACGATGATAGGTTTATTCCCGAATACGCGCAGCCGGACCATAATATCATCCATCTGCATACCAGTTTCGGCTTTGATCCATATCGATTCAGGAGTGTAACCTTCAATGATATGATAGGACTCCGGTAGATAGTGGCAGTGTTTATAAGCAGCGGGAGTATTGATCAGCACAAGCCCCTTTTGCGCGAGAGCTGCATAGAGGCGCTCATAGACCTGCGGTTTGAGCATCCATCCCCGATAGATTGCCACTTCTGGGGATGCCGCCGGCTCTACTTTGCTCACCGCCCGCGCCGCATTTTGTTGCTCGCTCAGCGCCTCGAAATTGATCAGGGAATAGTCAAGGCGCAATTTTGCCGCCGCATCGGCCTCAGCTTGATAAGCCGGATCGGGCGCTAGCCGATTCCAGTAGTCAGAGCAGAAGATTATACGCATACATATTTCCTTCTATTAGCAAAAAACCTATTGACAACCTTTAAAACAAGTATATAATGAGGCCGCAGGTCACTCAACCGAGTGGCCTTTTATGTTGGGCTTTATTGGCCCAGGGAAACGCACGCTGGTGTCGGCATGCGTTATTTTTGTCTTTTTTGGCAAGGAGAAACGTTATGAACGACAAAACGACGACACAAACGCAGCACAACCAGGAATTCCATCCGCTGGAAGAGATGATCAAAGAGACGATGGAGCGCCTCCAGGTGCCGGGCGTGGCGATTGGCATGCTGCATGAGGGGAAAGAATATGTCGCGGGTCTCGGGGTGACGAATGTTGAGCATCCCCTGCCGGTCGATAGCAAGACGCTCTTTCAAATTGGCTCGCTCACCAAGACGGTGACGGGTACGGCAGTGATGCGGCTGGTTGAGATGGGGCTGCTTGACCTGGATCTGCCACTGCGTACATATCTGCCCGATCTCAAGCTTGCTGACGAGGAAGCGGCGACAAGGGTGACGATGCGTCATCTCCTCACGCACACGGCAGGATGGGCTGGCGACTACTTCGACAATACAGGCCGCGGCGACGATGCGCTAGCCAGGATCGTCGCCAATATGGCCCGTCTGCCACAACTAACGGAGCCAGGCGCATTCTGGGGTTACAACAATGCCGCCTTCTACCTGGCCGGTCGCATCATCGAAGTTCTGACCGGCAAAACATACGAGGAAGCAGTAAAAGAGCTCGTTCTCGATGCTCTAGAGATGTCCTCGTCCTGCTTTTTCGCGGAGGAGGCTATTACCCATCGCGTTGCGGTCGGTCATACACTCCAGGACGCGACGCCAGAAGTTGCCCGTTCCTGGGCGCTTCCTCGGGCCGCTCATCCTGCCGGCGGGCTCGTCTCCTGCATTGCAGACCTGTTGCGCTACCTTCATTTTCACATGAGGGATGGCAACGCAAGTGATGGGGAAAGTGTGCTTACTGCGGCCTCAATAGCGCAGATGCAAACGCCGCAGCTACGCGAAAGTTTCTCTTCCTCCACCATTGGCCTGACGTGGTGGCTGAGAGAGATCGATGGAGTACGCATCGTGGAGCATTCCGGCGCAACGATGGGACAGCAGGCGCTATTGCTCATGGTGCCAGCAATGCATTTCGCGATAATGATCCTCACGAACGCTACATCCGGCGGCCAGTTATGCGAGGAGGTCACGAAATGGGCTTTACGCCATTATCTGACGTTGAGCGAATCGGAAATTATTCCGTTTGACTTACCTGTAGAGCAGCTCACTCCCTACGTCGGGCAATACAGCGATTCGTTTACGCCCTGGGAGGTGAGCATAGTTGATGATCGACTCATGCTCCAGATCTTGCCCTCGTCAGCGCGACAGAGCGGGTTCAGGCTGCTTGTGCCTCTGGCATTTTGCGGCGAGGATCGCGTGCTTGCGCTCGATACCCACTTCAAGGGTACGCAAGGCGATTTCTTGCGCTCGGCGGATGGACAAATCAAATGGCTGCGTTTCGCGGGCCGCATCGCTGCTCGCCATTCAACATTATAGCCACTTTAGCGCAATAGTACGCAGCGGACAGAAAAGCCAGCGTCACCAGTTTAGACTGATTACACTGGCTTTTCTACATCCTCTTTTCAAAAAATTCATCAAATGGCATAGGAGGGATGGTAGATAGGTTGTGCCAAAGCAAATAGAAAACGTATAATAAAGCACGCGCCGATTTACAGATTACGTACGCTATCAAACGAAATATCTGGCAGCGCGCACAGCTCAAACAAATAGTGCGTCTTTTCCCAGGAGGTTAGGATATGCAATTTCTTGTACGCCTGAAGAACAGGTATCTTGTCGCATCTGCCTCTATTGTAGTTATCCTTTGTATGTTAATGGCCGGTAGCTTATTTCTACGCACCCCCACAACGCAAGCATCCACGCTTTCTAATTCAAAAGTCACGGTCTATCACAGCGTCACAAAGGGCACCATCGCGCCGGCAGGCATTGCCGATCCCCGCCATCCTCCCCAGCAGGCAGCCACGCAAGCTTCGATTAAAACACACTTTGACAAGGGCCAGCGCCAGCTTCCTAAGGCGGCCAGCCAGGGAACAGCAGCCAGCCAGATCAGTGCCTCCGATTCCGAGCGTCAGGCCGGCAATATTTTGAGGAACTTCAATGGGGTGAGCAGCCTGGATAGCGAAGTGACCAATTTCGGGGCCGAATTTGAGCCACCCGACCAGGGCCTCTGCGTTGGCAATGGCTTCGTCCTCGAACCGGTGAACTCGGCCTTCACGATCTATCGCACCAACGGCTCCGTTGTCCTCGGTCCGCTCAACGTCAACGTGCTCTTTAATGATGGGCTGACGCAGTTTACCAGCGACCCGCGGTGTTTCTTTGACAGAACGACCAACACCTGGATCGCTATCATCCTCTTCATCAACGACACGAATACAGCCGCCCGTACCGATATCGCGGTCAACAACAGTGGCGATCCCACAACTCCCTGGACCGTCTATCACCTGGACGCGACCGACGACGGCACCAACGGCACACCCTCCCATGTTGGTTGCCCCTGCTTCGGCGATCAGCCGCTGCTGGGCATTGACAGCCAGAATGTCTATATCAACACCAACGAATTCTCGATACTTGGTCCTCAGGCTAATGGGGGACAGGTTTACGCCCTTTCCAAAGCGCAGCTCTTCTCGCTCAAGTCGAATGTCCACTTTGTGCATTTCGACAATCTCAACATCGGTGGCGCCGTGGCAACTTCCATCCAACCAGCCTTTACTTATGGGCAGGCCGATGCCGGCTTCTTCCTGAACTCCCTTGATCCCAATGGCACCTCTGATAATCGTCTTGGCGCCTGGGCATTGACCAATCGGGAGGCGGTGAGCGACGGCGGCGTCCCCACGCTCTCTAGCATGGTGATTGCTTCGGAGACTTACGCCGTGCCCCCTGCCGCCGTGCAGAAGGGAACCACGCAAGTCCTAGATTCCGGAGACGACCGCTTGCAGGAGGTGCAGTTTATCAATGGCAATCTCTACGGCGCGCTGGACACAAGCGTGAACATCCCGAATGATACAGCGCCTCGCGCCGGTATTGCCTGGTTCCAGGTCCATCCTGAGGTGGACGACGGATTGATCAGCGACGCCCACGTCGTGAATCAGGGCTATCTTGCCTCATTGGGCAATTACCTGCTCTATCCTTCGATCCAGGTCAGCTTCGATCATACCGCCGTCATCGTCTTCACCTTTAGCGGACCGAACAATTTCCCCAGCGCCGCCTACTCGTTCAAGCACGAGGATGCAGCCAGATTCTCTAATGTGCGGATCGTCGCCAACGGCAATGGCTTCTATAACGAGAACAACCAGCCTCGCTGGGGCGATTACTCGTGGGCCACGCTCGATCCCAACAGCAGCACCTTCTGGCTGGCGATAGAGTATATTCCGCCTGCGAGCAGCCAGACTACCGACGGCGTTTTCAACTGGGGCACTCGCGTCTTCCATGTCAATGGAGATGAGTAATTACAATGTAATTGCTATTACGCTGTAATTACATAATATTCTCAAAAGGGAGAGGTTCGCGCCTCTCCCTCTTTTTGTAAGATACAATACACTTTTCTTATTATTTAGTTTGTTGACAACTTATCTGCTTTTTAGTACTCTGAGAATGGTTAAACCTGTTAGAACGGGATTGCGCCTTGAATGTTTTTTCATTTTTCCAGCAATCGCCCCAGTTCTCTGCGGATCAGCTTGCCTGCCGAGTTGCGAGGCAACTGATCGACAAAGTAAATGGCCCGCGGCAACTTGTAACGGGCGAGACGTTGCGCCGCATGGTCTAGCAACGTATCCGCATCAACAGAGCTGCCAGCATGCAGGCGCACAAAGGCGATAGGGACCTGCCCCCATTGCGCATCGGCTTGCCCGCACACGCCCGCTTCCTCCACGTCTGGATGGGCTAAGAGCACGGATTCGATCTCGGCTGGATAGACGTTTTCGCCGCCAGAGATGATCAGGTCAGAGCGACGGTCGAGGACGTAGAGATAACCCTCTTCATCGAGGTAGCCGATATCGCCGGTGGAGAGCCAGCCATCGCGCAACGCCTGCGCAGTCGCTTCGGGACGGTCGGCATAGCCTGGCGTGATCGTCGGCCCCTTGAGATAAATGATGCCCGGCGCGTTGGCTGGTACAGGCAAAGCGTCGTCCATGATGCGTAACTGTACCGGCATGAGGGGGCGTCCGGCGGAGCCCAGTTTGCGCAAGGCGTCGGCGGGCGAAAGCGTGACGGCCTGCGAACAGGCTTCGGTCAAGCCGTACGTCTGCACAACGGGAATATTCCGACTGGCGCAATCCTCCAAGAGTGGGCGTGGTGCGGGTCCTCCTCCCAGCAGGACGCAGCGTAATGCTTCGGGATAACGCGCGTTTGTTTGCGCGTCGTCGAGTGCTGCGAGCATACGTTGCAACATAACAGCAACCACCGAGATGATGGTCACTCTCTCCTCGTAGATTGCCCGATTGACTGCTACGGGGTCGAATTTCTCCAGCAGGACGACGCTGATGCCGTAGATGACGCTGCGGAAGAGGATCGAGAGGCCGCCGATATGGAAGAGTGGCAGGCAGGCAAGCCAGCAATCATCGGGGTGATGGCCCAGGTTGAGCGCGGAACCAACGGCGTTCCACCATTGCATGCCGTAGGTGATAAGCACACCTTTGGGCAGCCCGGTGGTGCCGGAGGTATACATAATCGCCTGGGTCGCGCTCAGATCAATCAAGTTGCGCTGAGGAACCTCCATTGCGTCTATCCCCTGCAATACAGCATTATCACGCTCCATAGCCAGGATGGCAGAAGGCTGATCAGGCAACTTTATGTTCGCCGCCACTTCGGCATAGTGGCTATCGCTTAGCAGCAGACTTGCCTGTACATCGCTCACCTGCCAGGATAGCTCTTCCCGCGTGAGGCGCGTATTCAGCGGTACAAGGATCGCTCCGAGGCGCGTGAGAGCGTGGACGCAGACAACATAAGCAGGGCTATTGGCAGCCAGCAACGCCACGCGGCTCCCCTCTCGTACGTTGAGCGTGGCAAGCTGCCGGGCAAGATGCTGCGCCTGGCGATCAAGTTCGGCGAAGGTCCACCGGAGCTGTCCGCAGCACAATGCCAGGCGTTCGGGCACATTTTCGGCGCAGCGCATCAGCCAGTTCGGCAAGAGGGTTGCTTCCGCTGTGTTCATGCGTGACCTCCGCTCGGCAATGTATATCGTTCCAATGCGCTTCTATCCAGACGCACGCCCAGGCCAGGAGCGTCAGGAACGGCAAGGCTGCCATGATGGATGGGCAGATCGTCCGCCAGCAGGTCATCAGCCAGCAGATGCAACGTGGCAAGGCCACATTCCAGCGTGATTTCAGGAGATGCTGCGACGAGATGGAGCGCGGCTACCAGTCCAATGCCGGACTCGATTGAGCTGGTCACGACGCATTGCACACCCCGATCCGCCGCTTCACGTATAATCTGCCGGCTCGTTCGCAGCCCTCCCACAAGCTGGGGCTTGATAATGAAAATATCGGCAGCCTCCTGCGAGAGCGCCTGTTGCACGCTTGCCAGATCGCGCAATGCCTCATCGACGGCGATAGGTACGGGAACTTCCTGGCGCAATTTGTACATCCCCGCCAGATAGTCAGCCTTGAGAGGCTGCTCAACATATTGAATATCGTAGCCCGCGCACCTGTTAAGGATGACGCGCGCCTGCTCAATACTCCAGGCTTCATTGGCATCCAGTCGCAGGTGAACGGCGGGGCCGATAGCCTCGCGCACGGCGGCGACCCGCTCGATTGCCTCTCCGGTATCCCGACCTACTTTGAGCTTGACACAGCCAAAGCCTGCCGCAACCGCCTGCCGCGCCGCCGTGATGGCAGTTTCGACTGTTGCCGCGCCGATGATGGCGTTGACAGCGATAGAGGAGCGCGGGAGAGCAGGATCAGGTGCAGGGAAACGCACGCTATCACAGCTATGCAACAACAACTCGCCGACGGTACACCCGTCTAATTTGCCGAGCGCATCAAGGAGGGCCATCTCCAGACCGCAGGCGGTAGCAGCAGGAATGGCATTTGCTGCAATGGCGGCGGAGATACAATCTAAAGCTTCGTTGAGTTGCAACGACTGCAACTGCGCCGCCATTGCCAGAAGCGGGGCGATGGCCTGAACCAGGGTACTGTTGCCGAACTCAGGGATGGGCGCGATCTCCCCTATGCCGGTAATGCCCTCGTCGGTGATAATCTCAACTATCGTGCCTTCGCGGACAGCCAGCACGTCATGGGCCGTGGTGAAGCTGCTCCGCAAAGGCAGACGATACGAGCGCCATTGGGTATCGATAATCGTCATCGTATTACTTTTTAGTACCCTCAAAGGGAGCGAGACAGCCAGTGGCTCTCTCGCTCCCTTTGAGGGCTGTATAGGCGTCATGCCCAAAAATGTCAAGTAGCAATGACTATGGCAGGCGCGGGAACTTCGAAAAGTCTGGCTTGC
The DNA here is from genome assembly GCA_035293765.1 of Ktedonosporobacter sp. Classification (GTDB taxonomy): domain Bacteria; phylum Chloroflexota; class Ktedonobacteria; order Ktedonobacterales; family Ktedonobacteraceae; genus DASRHT01. The sequence goes on along the minus strand of DATGMF010000074.1, from coordinate 109,629 downwards.
GCTTCTCCACGAAGGCGTTGCGGCCCTCTTTCCCTTCTTCGGTCATGTAGAAAAGCATGGTGGCGTCGCCCGCGAGATCCTGAAGGCCCGCGAGGCCATCGGTATCGGCGTTAAAAGCAGCTTTGAGGAAGCGCAGCGCAATCGGGCTTTTCTCTAGCAGTTCGCTGGCCCACTGGACGGTCTCCTCTTCCAATCGCTCCAGAGGCACGACAGCATTGATTAAGCCCATGTCCAGAGCCTCCTGGGCGCTGTACTGACGGCAGAGGTACCAGATTTCGCGCGCCTTTTTGTGTCCGACGACGCGCGCCATATAGGTTGCGCCCCAGCCAGCATCGAAGCTGCCCACTCTTGGACCAGCCTGCCCGAAGCGCGCATTATCCGCGGCAATCGTGAGGTCGCAGAGCAATTGCAGCACATGGCCGCCACCGATGGCATAGCCCGCCACCATTGCAATCACCGGTTTGGGAATGTATTTAATGACCTTTTGCAGGTCGAGCGCATTCAAGCGGGGCACGCCATCGCTGCCAACATAGCCACCTTCGCCCCGCACGCGCTGATCGCCGCCGGAGCAGAAGGCTCTATCGCCCTTGCCAGTAAAAATAACGACGCCAATTTGAGGATCTTCACGACAATAGTTGAAGGCATCGATCAACTCTGTCAAAGTCTCGGGACGGAAGGCATTATGAACCTCAGGCCGGTTGATGGTAATTTTCCCCATCCCCTGCGCCTTCTCCAGAATGATATCGGTGTAATCGCGTACATTCTCCCATTCGACAGTCATACGTTTTCTCCTTAACGTCATAAAAATTGGAATACCTTGTTTCTATTAAATCATAGCACAGATGTGCAGAATTCTGTTACCAGAGCATTTCTCCTTGACATTTTCTGGTGTAGTATACTCCCCCTCCAGGAAGGCGGCAGGAGTTGGTAACTTGCTCGATCCAGTTGAGGGTTTGAAACATAAAGGCTGCGGGCCGCTCCAGGTGTATGGTATGCCCTGCTTCCGGCACGATAGACAATTGGGCATGGGGCAGGGCTTGCGCCATCTGACGTGCAATGGCGCAGAACTTTGCGTCAAGCTCGCCTGCCAGCAATAGCACGGGGATGGTGAGTTCCGGCAGTCGGTGATGTAATGCGGGCTGTTCTCCGGTGCCGACGCCGCGCAGGCTGTTCGCCAGTCCGGCAGGGCGATTGTTCAGGCGCTGCGCATGTAATGCGGCTCGTTGCTCCGCAGGCAAGTTGTGCTGCGTGGCGAACAGGGGCAGATTTTCCCACCGCTCAACGAATGCCTCTATGCCCTCACGTTCGATGCTCTCGGCCAGCGCCAGATCGCTGCTGCGCCGCTGCTCTCGCTCTGCTGCATCGGCCAGCCCGGGTGAGGCGCTCTCCAGGATGAGCGCGCGAAAGAAGCCGGAGAAGGCACAGTAAAGCGCGATCCGCCCGCCCATCGAGTAGCCAAGCAAGATCGCCTCACCCTCGTTCACGCTCAACTCACGCAGCACAGCAATAATGTCCTGCTGGCAATGCTCCATCGTGTAGCGTGCGGGATCTGCTGGCGCGTCGGATTGTCCATGACCAAGCATATCCAGCGCGATGATCCGCCACCCGGTCCGGGCCAGCTCAGCCAGCAAACCACTCCACCCGCTCGCGCTGCCGGTAAAGCCATGCAACAGCACCAGCGTTCCCCGCCTCTGCCCCACCTCGCCGCTCGTCACCACGCCAAACCGCACGCCATTGACGTGAATATGTTGGACTATCACATTCTGTCATCCTTTTCATATCAAATAAATTGCCGTGACTGCCGTGGCGACGCAGCCCAGCAGGGCAACCGCGAGGCATTGCCCCTACCCAGACGCCCTGCCGTTCGCCCATGACCCCCGCTGCCCTGTGGCGGTGCCTGCGATGGTGGATCATGGCGGGATCGGATGGGTAGGGGCAATGCCTTGCGCTTGCCCTGTGGCGGTGCCACAATGGATGGGGGAATGGCGCTACGAAAGTGCCAGCTTTTGTCATTCCCGCTCGGCCTCCCCTCGCGGACGCGATCAATTGGGTTGGCACAGCGGTGCTGATTCTTGTCATGCCAGTTCTGCTTCCTCTCCAACATAGACGCGTCTGCGCAGGCCGTGTTCGACCAGTTGCCACAATCGGCGGTGCAGAGTGACGTTGGAGGCGCGGTCGGTTGAGAGTTCGATGACGTGCAGGCCGCCTGCGTTGAGACTGGTGGTAATAGCTATACGAAATTCCTCCCAGTTTGAGGCACGCTTGAATGTGCCTCCGTACATTTGTACGACCGGACGGAAATCGAGGCCGGTGGGGGTGCCGAAGAGCTGTTCGAAATGCTCTGGGTAGGCAGCTTGCGGTAGAAATGAGAAGATGCCGCCGCCGTTGTTGTTGACCAGGACGATGGTGAGGTTGAGACGGTGTAAATGGGCGGCGAGCAGGCCGTTGAGATCGTGAAAGAAGGAGAGATCGCCGATTACCAGCACGGTCGGCTCTCCTTGATGAGCGCCTGCTTCCTGTTCGGTTGGCATGGCCTGATGAGAGCTCGCTTCCTGTTCGATTGGCTCGACCTGGTGAGAAGCGGCGCTGACACCCAGCGCGCTGGAGATGACGCCGTCGATGCCGTTGCCTCCCCGATTGCCGATGCAACGCACTCGTCGCTTGCTGCCCCAGAAGAAGGTATCCATGTCACGCACGGGCATACTATTGCCGACGTAGAGCGTGGCGTCTTCGGGCAGCAGTTCGTTGAGTTCGGTGAAGATACGCCCCTCGAATGGCTCCGTGAAGTCCTGGATGGCAGCATAGAGCGTCTCCCGCGTTACCTCATCGGCCCGTTGCCACAACAAAAGCCATTCTGATTGGTTGGTAATGGTAGGGGCAACTCCCACGATGAATCGGGGAGCTACCGGCTGCCCTGTTCCCGACACCGCCTCGTGTTCTCCGGTAGGGGCCATCCCTTGCGGTTGCCCTGTAGGGCGATAAATCGGACGCGATAAATCGGGTCGGTACGGCGGTGAAGGGGTAGCCTGGGCGGGGGCAAGCCCCGCCCCTACGGAGGTCGCCAGGAGGGCATAGCAGAGGGCGACGGGGTCGGCATGTATGAATGCGGAGGCGAGCTGCGTTGGCTCGTTCCAGCCGCCGTGACCGTCGATGACGATGTGCGGACACGAGGCGTAACGCTTTAAGTAGAGCAGTAGCGGCTTGGCGGTTGGCATCGCGCCGAAGCGTAGCACGAGTTCGGGCCGCGCTCGCTCTATAAACGAGTCGAGCCGTAAAAAGGCGTCGTAGCTGGCGATGATGTTACTTTTGTCATGGTCGCCGTTGCGCAGTTGCGAGAGCGGATCGGCCAGGATGGGATAGCCGGTGTGTTGGGCAAGCTGCACCAGGGGCAGCGTCAGGGCTGGATGGTCGATGGGTCCGACGATGATCAGGCCGCGCTGTGCCTGCCCTATTAGATCGGACAGGTGCGCGATTTCCGTTGCGGTCGGAGGGGCGAGCGTGGCTTCGTTGACAATGACATAGGGCGCGTTATCTGACCGTCCCTGCCAGGCGATGGGATCGCGCTGCTCGACCGGAGGGAGCGGCTGATCGGCTATGGCGGCGGGCGTCAATGGCTCACGAAATGGCATGTTGAGATGAACGGGACCGGCGGGTACGGCCCTTGTAAGCGCGACAGAGCGGCAGGCCAGCGTGCGGATATACTGTAAAGCCGCGTTGGTCGCTTCCGGCAGGGCCACGTCAACAAACCATTTGACGTGCGTGCCATAGAGGCGATTCTGGTCGATGGCCTGGGGTGCGCCACAATCGCGCAACTCGGGCGGACGATCCGCCGTTAGCGCCAGTAGCGGCACATACGTCAGCTTTGCCTCGACGAGCGCGGGCAAGAAATTTGCCGCCGCGGTGCCGGAGGTGCAGACGAGCGCGACTGGCTGCCTCAGGCGTTTCGCCATACCCAGGCCGAAGAAGGCGGCTGAACGTTCGTCCACATGCATCCAGGTGCGAATAGCGGGATGGGCCGCGCAGACCATCGCCAGAGGCGTCGAGCGGGAGCCCGGGCAGATTACCACATTGCGTAACCCCGCTCGTTGCAGCTCATCGACAAAAGCGTTGACATAGGCATAGGTGGGATTGGCAGCGTTTAACGCGTTAACAGCAGATATGTTGACCATAGAATGTCCTCAATCTTCGCCACCCAGTCCACGCAGCATGACCTGGAGCTTCAAGCAGGATTCGGCATATTCGCTTTCAGGGTTGGAGTCGGCGACGATGCCGCAGCCCGCAAACAGGGTCGCTTCGTTGCCGTTGACGAGCGCCGAGCGCAGCGCCACCGCGAACTCGCCGTTGCCGCTCGCTCCAATCCAGCCAATCGGTCCGGCGTACCAGCCACGGTCTAGCTGCTCGTTCTCGCGAATGGCGGCGAGCGTGGGCAGGCGCGGGAAGCCACCAACGGCGGGCGTGGGATGCAGATCTTCAATCGCTTCCAGCACACAGCGACCAGGCAGCAGTTCGCCCACAATGGTGGTTTCCAGGTGCTGGATATTTTTGAGTTTGAGCAGGTGGGGCGTCTCTGCAACCTGTACTTTCGAGCAAAGGGTCGCCAGGGCATCGCGGATGGTTGCCACGACGATATTGTGTTCGCCCTGATTTTTCTCGCTCTGCAACAATTCCTCGCCGAGGCGTTGATCTTCCTCTTCGCTAGTGCCACGAGGCGCTGAGCCTGCTAAGGCGATGGTCTGGAGCTGCCCATCCTGAGAACAGATCAGCCGCTCGGGGGTTGCGCCGGTGAAGTAGCGTGCGCCGCGCTGGATGGCAAAGACGTACGCGCCAGGATAGTTCATACGCAGCCGGCAGAGCGTAGTGTCGATATCAAATGCTTTCGCCTCGTTGCTGACGCGCACGCCGCGAGCCAGCACCACTTTCTCGTATGCGCCGCCACGGATCAGCTTAACGGCGTCCGCCACCTGCGCCTGCCACTCTGCGCGCGGGAGCAAATCTTGCTCAAGCAACTGCTCGCGGCTTCTGCTCATTACCTGCTGGGGATCGGGTACGATGCGCTCAACCTCGGCCTGTACGCGTGCTATGGTGGCGATGATCTCGCACGCCAGGTTCTCCACATTCTCCGTCGCCTCCACAATGCGGTTGATGGTGAGAGCCGCGCCATCCTCATTGCAGTGAAACGCTAGAGCAGGCAGCACCAGCAAGCCATCGGGGAAGCCCTCCCAGAGGGGTGTACGGGTATTGAGAGGGTCGAAGGCAAAGCCGCCGAAGAAGACGGGGCCGCCGGTATCGTGGGGCATTGCTCCAGGTGCGCAGGCGATCACCGCGTCCTGCTGGAGAGCGCGCCATTGCTCGGTTGCCGTCGCGAAACGTGTGCTGCCGTGTGCTTCGATGGTTGCAGTGGCTCCCACACCGACCAGCGCCCGCTGCTCTCGGGGTCGCTCCCAGAAGAAGCTCTCGCCCATCGCGAGCTGCCGGAAAGCGATAAAGACGCGCAGGGGATTACAGAACTCAACCGGTTGGGAGAAGCTAGCCAGCACCCCTCTACCCAGTCTGGTGGCCTGGCTAGAAGCCTGATGCAAGGTAGCAAGCAATAAATCGTGGTCACAAGAGACAGACCATACTCCGGCGGCATTCTTTGTAGCCAGAGTATCAAGAAAGACAGTTTCCATGAAAGCAGCGACGCGGGAACCTCCCTGTTTTAACAGGAGGGCGGCGCTTCTTCCTCCTTTCCTGTACCTGTTTCCGAAAAGATCAACCACCCAGCGTGAGGACGGCTGATCCGGGTCATTCGACTGGGGGCTACCTCAAGCAGAGGCTTACCCGTGGCTCGGTCTCGCAGGACAAAGGCCCCTTTTTCTCGTCTGCCACCAATGTAGCCAATCTTGCCTCGGGCCTGGACTTGCTCATAGAGCTTGAAGCCCCGTACTTTGCGTGGCGCCCAACACTTATGTTCGCTGTGAAACCCATTGAAGCGCTGATACTGGCCTCGCGACAGAGCGCGCAGATGGTGAACCACCTCTAAAGGGGTAACCTCCTCGCCGATCTCGCATGCGATAGCCACGGCATCGTTGATATGCGATTTGGGCAGGTCAAGCACCTGCATGCGTTGATATTTGGTCTGGTATCCATACGTGATCTGCACCTGGCTCTCTCCAAAAGTCGCTTGCAGGTCCTGGAGCACTCTCGTTTTGATCGAGCAGACATGGGCTGCATCTTTCAAGGGGAGCTTTGCCTGGGCTTGAACCTGTGGATACCCAAATTCCGCTGCTGTCTGAGTCCCCTTCGCCAGATTACATGTTTCACAGGCCAGACACAGGTTCGAGACACGATCACTTCCGCCCCTGGCTTTGGGAACGATATGTTCGAGTTGGAGGGGAATTCCTCTGATGTGGCAGTAGGAGCACTCTCGCTTCCACTTGCTCAAGACGTATTCACGCACGAGATATCCGTATAATTCGCCTTGCTGGTAGGACACGCCCGTGATTTCCGGGTTCTGCATCTTCTGGGTATCGAAGCTGCCGACTTCCACCTTGACCTGATGCACCGGCAAGAGGGTTGCGACCCACCGAACCGCCTTGATGGTGGTCTGAGCCTTCGAGGACAACGAAGGGGGAAGCTGGCCTTCCAGTTTGCCCCGATTGGCGAATCGCGCCACTCGGTATCTCGTCTTTCGGCTCCGCCTGTTGCGGCGATACTGTCGTCGTTGGTCGAGCTTCCCTTTGATATCGGTTCGCAGATGCACTTCTGCCTGCACGACCACTTCTGCGTTGGTGATAGCTGCAATCCCCACCGTCTGAGAGCCAGTATCCACCCCAACCGTCACATCTTGGGTGTAATGAGCCGTTTCAAAGCGCAGTTGAATCGTGAAAGGGTCCCGACGCACCAGACGCGCCAGTCCCTTGCGCAACCAGTACCAGACTTTGTTATGCCTCCGGCTGGGCATCAGCGGTTGTCCCTGCTGATCCAGGACAAAAATGGGTGTTCCCATAAGTCTTCCTTTCGGAGTTCAGTGATCCCCTCGACAAAGATAGCAAGCGGTACTTTCCACTGGTCACTGCAACTGACCACATCACTGTTAAACCAGCGGTTGGAGAGCCTGGAACTGGGGCAGTATTCCAGGGTCCGACTTTCAACACTTCCTGCTATCGTAGCCTGTTCACCGAGAGACGCCACGCTCACTGGCTCGGCGCGTCTCTCTCTCAGGCTCAGTCTGGTCAAGTTGGCTCACCCCTCTCACGGGAGGAGCAAGCCTCCGGCTGAAGCCGCAGGTCCCTTGACAAGCCTCACTCAAGAAATCAGGACTACCAGAACCGGACGTCAAGCCATCGTAGGGACCCGATTGATCGCGTCCATTGTAAGAACCCGATTGATCGCGTCTGCCTCGGAGTAGCAAGATATCGTCCGCTTTCGCTATGGGCATTGTCCCAACTGCGCCCAGGGGCGCTTGCAGGTGAGGAGATATTGCAGCGATGGTACATAGCCTGTAGCCACAAAAGCAATGCCTGTAGTATTATAGCACGCCGATGGGAGATGAACCACACAGCCTCAGAGCATGCGTCAACCAGCATAGATAGCCCCTACCGATACGGTTCCGGGGACTGTTACAGGGCAAGCGCAAGGCATTGCCCCTACAGCGATAATTGCATGCGCGAGAGAAATCAGGGAAATATGAATTCGGTCAGGGAGAGTGACCCGCTTGCATGCTTTCCATTGTCGTTAGAGCAAGACCTATTACATTAGAGAAAGGTTGCAACGCACAAAGGAGGCAAACATTATGGCGCTTTATATGGTGCAGTTTGCTTATACCCCCGAAGCTCTAGCCACGATGAGGAAGAATCCACAGGACCGACGCGCTCCTGTCAGGGAGCTGATAGAGCAATGCGGCGGACGGATGGTTGGTTTTTACTACTGCTTTGGGGAGTACGACGGGGTCACTCTCTATGAGGTCCCCAATGACACGGCAGCCACAGCAATCGCGATGACGGCCATCAGTTCAGGGTTCCTCAAAATAAGTAGAACGACCAAGTTGTTCACCGTTGAGGAGACGATGGAGGCGATGCGCAAAGCTACAACCCTCACGTTACAGGGACCGAGCGGAGGGTAAGCTTCCCTCGCGGCAGAAAAATGGATGTTAGCGCATAGTATGACGTGGGAGGGAATCGGCACCATGTTTCCGATTGTCACTTCCCTCCCTATTGTTGCGTGTCTCTCAGTAGGGGCAGGACTGGCCTTTACATGGTTGGCTCTTTGTACCCGCCGGGTGGTTCTGGTTGTTTCCCTGAAAGGGGGGAGGCTATGAGGAAATGGGTGTATTATGCGCTGATCGTCCTGGGAGGAGTGCTGCAACTTTGCTTGCTGGGATGCAGCTCCTCACAATCGTCTCCTGTGCAGACAAAGGCAACTCCGCTCTCCCGAAAGCCGCTCACGAGCGCGACCTCCAACAAGCCCCTCACCGCCGTGGATTGGGCCAATTTCACATATTTTAGTTCGTGCTACCAGAATACACAGCCATTTCACACGAAGAATGGGCAAGCGGTGAACGGCTACGTCCACTTTTATGTCTATACGCCAAAATATGGAGACCTGACACGCGATGGCGAGTTGGAGGCGGTGGTGCCTTACCAGTGTACCGCGGCTGACGCTACAGGGGTGCGTGTCTTTGTCTATACGGGCGATGCCGCCCATGTGCGCCTGATCGGCGATCTGCCACTACCGGATGCCAGTGGCGCGATTGACAATGTGACCAGGATTACGATCAGAGACGAGACGCTCCTCTTAGAGGGTGATGGCTACTCTCCAGGCACGCCTCGCTGTTGCCCCGATCTGTTCGTCAAGACCAGCTACCAGTGGAACGGCAAAACGTTCGTGGTCACACAAAATACGGTCATCAAACGACCATCGGTATAACATTCACTGACAATCCACCCCGTTCGATTCTGGCGGGACGTGCTGAAGTAGATGAACAAAGGATCGTGGGAATATTTCCCCGCGGCTCCCTGCTGTGCCGGTGTGATTGATCGCGCCCGCTTTAGCGCCGTAGCAGCCCGGACCAGGGCTAAAGCGGACGTTATGAATATCGTCGCCACAGTAGAGAGCCACGGTGGGATTTCCAAATGTAATCGCTTAATAAGCATCATCGCGTTCCTGCGACATTTTGGCATTACTGCGAATTTGCCTGAGACTTTGACATGATTACGACGGAAGTGAGAAAAGGACCCTCCAGAGCGTAATATCATTAAATGTAAATGACTGCTTGTAACAAAACAATATGGTTTTTTATTGAGGAACGAAAAACCTGAAAGCGTTCTGGAGGATATAATGAAAGCGACTTGCTCCAGGGCAATGAATGCCCTGATGCCGACACTTTGTCTGCTCTTATTTCTGGCCGCCTGTTCAACAAGCCCGACCACGCCGCTTGTGGCCTCGCCCACTCCACAGCCCACGCCAACCCCAACTCCGCTGGTTAAGGCCGGGACGGTCCTCTATCAGGCCGACTGGTCACATGGCCTTGATGGCTGGCAGGGATCAGGGTGGAGGAGTGTACAGGGGCAACTTGAGACAACGCAGGATGGCACCTTTACCATCATGGCACCCTATCAACCGGCTGTCCACAATTACGCAATAGAGGTACAGATTCAGATCGGTCAGATCTTTCATCCTGCTAGCGGCTATTTTAGCATCTTTGCTCAGAGTGCATCGGGACAGGATGGATTTCAAGCCAGTGTGAACAGGTTCATGGGGCCAGGGCCAAAACCTAATGGACAAAACCCTCAGGTCCAGATCCGCATTGACCCCTTTTCCTCGATGGCGCGGGGCGATGGACTCCCTAGAGATTACGAGCCTCACGACAACTGGCATATGTATCGTGTCGAGGTGCAAGATACGCTGGCAAGCTTCTTCGTTGACGGCTCGGAGGTGAGTTCGGCCAGTACCACCGTCACGCCTGTGCTCTCGACCGGTCCCATCGGGATCACCGGTTCCGGGGCAATCATCACCATCAAAGATTTTCGCATCATAGCATTATAGCAGCGTTCTGCTGCACAGTTAATCACCTATACATAATCGCCTGGAGGAGACAACTCGTATGGCAGCAATCCAGCAACCTTCTGATCTTGATATCCTGCAGGTAGAGGCGGACTTTCCTTCCACTGAGCCTGCTACCCTTTTTGCTTACTGGACGGAGCCGGCGCTGCTGCAACAATGGTGGCCGCCGGAGGCAGAAATTCAGCCAGAGGCCGGCGGGGCCTATCATTTGAGCTGGCCCGGGAGGAACTGGCACCTTCGCGGGCGCTATACGCACTTCGAGCCTGCAAAACGGCTTGGCTTTACATGGCGCTGGGACCATGACCCGCAGGAGATGAGAACGCGGGAAGTCACGCTTGTTTTAGAGCCGCTGACAGGCGGAGGCACGCGTCTCCGCCTCACACATAAGCCGTATGACCATACGCCGGAAGAGCAAGAAGTGCGTATTGAGCAACATCTTACTGGCTGGATGCACTTCCTCGCCTGCTTGCAGCAGGCAGTTGAAGCACCAGCCCAATAGACCCATTCGGTGGATGTTCCAGCAATAGGTGAGGCCGCGCGCATTCAACTTGCTTATTGCTTTATCGCCTCCTGACCGTGCATACTAGAAACTGAGCTAGAATTTACAGCCATCAGGAGGTTATGAAGCCAAAATGCAACAGGATCACACACTACTCGAAGCTTTGCGGGCGGACCTGGCGGAATTGACTGCACTGCATGCCCCTTCGGGCACAGAACAACCGGTGGTCGCACGATTGCGCGAATTATTTACGCCTCTGGCCGACACGGTAGAGGTCGATCAGATGGGGAATTTAACTGCCACCCGCGAAGGGCCGGCGAGCGCGCCTCATATCGTGGTGGAGGCGCACTCGGATGAGATTGGCGCGATGGTTGCCAGCATCGAACCGGAAGGCTTCCTGCGCCTGCTGCCACTTGGTGGAGTGCAGGCACGCTTGCTGGAAGGGCGTGCGGTCTGGGTCAACGGACGGCCAGGCGTGATTGGCGCGCGCTCCGGCCACCTGACCCCCGCTTCCGAGCAGGGTCGAGGCGTGGCGATGACGGACCTGTACGTTGATCTTGGCGTGGATAGCGCAGCCGAGGTGGAGCGGCTCGGGGTGCGCGTGGGTGATCCAGTAGTGGTCATCTCCGAGTTACGCACGCTGGCCGGTACGCGAGTTGCGGGCAAAGGTATCGACAACCGGGCCGGTTGTGTGCTGCTGCTCCACCTGCTGCGCCACTTTAAAGATCGCGACCTCCCGTGTCGTCTTACCACCCTGGTCGCGGTGCAGGAAGAAGTGGGACTGCGCGGGGCCACGGTTGCCTTTACCCGTTTGCAGCCCGATCTGGCTATCGTGATCGATACTTTTCCCGCGGCTGGCACGCCCGACACGCGCCATATGCATTATACGTCTCGCATCGGGCAGGGAGTACTGATTACACCGTCATCCTCATCCGGCGGGCGCGGCTATCTGCTATCGCGCGCTGTGCGCGACGTCACCATCGCCGCAGCCGAGCGTGCGGATGTGCCATATCAGCTCGCGGCCACCAATGGCGGCGTGACCGATGCAGCGGCGGCTCATATGGTGGCGGGAGGGATCGCGACCCTGGAACTCAAGCTCCCCAGGCGCTACTCGCACTCGCCTGTCGAGTTGCTGGATTTGAGGGACCTCGCGGCGGCGCTGGCATTAACGCGGGAACTGGTCTCGCACCCGCCGACAAAGCAGCAACTCGCGTTTCTGTAGGGACCCGATTTATCGCGTCCGCTTTAGCGCATCCATATGCATCATCCTCCTGCCGGGTGAAAAGAAAATCGCCCGGTAGGAGGATGACATGTAGAGTAGGGGGACTCTATACTCCTCGCAAGACAGGTAACAACCGTCCAGGTACGCGGATGTAATTTGAAATGTTCCGCGCTACAGGGCAACCGGTAGCTCCCCGCTGCATTGTGGGAGTTGCCCCCACGAAGCGCGGCGTCGAAGTACCACATGCAGAGGAGTTGTTATGGATATAGATAACATGATGGCGGATGTTACACGCAAGCGCCCTCTCGGAGTGACCATTATCGCTGTGCTGGTTGCGATAGCCGGTATCTTTACTCTGATCTCGGCCTTCTCATGGTTCTTCGGCGTTGGCGTTTTTGGATTTCATCTTCCTGGATACCTCCGTGGATGGGCCATCTGGTATGGTTTGTTTGGCTTAATCATCGGGCTGCTCCAACTCTTCTTCGCCTGGGGACTGTGGACGCTGCAGCGTTGGGCCTACCTGGCGGTCATAGTCATCGAAATTTTGAATCTCGTGCTCGCCATTGTTAGCTGGTCACAGGGGTACTTTAGCTGGACGAGCTTTCTGATCAACATGATCCTTCCCGTGGTGATCCTGGTATACTTCCTGGCTGATCGTGATGTGCGAGAGGCGTTCAGAGTACCGGCGCTAGATCAAATCTGACCGTGTGGCTCCAGCATGATCCGCCCCAGGTTCATCAATCTCCCCTCTCTTTGATGAACCTGGGGCGGACTTCTTAATGCATTGCTACGTGACGTCCTCAGATATGGCAGGTATAGTATCCATCAAAGGGGGCGAGAGGGCATGGCTAGCTCGATCCGCCTGAGGATACTGAATTTAGAACGTAGTTGACCAGAGCCATAAAGACGAAGATGTTGGGCACTTTGGCCGCCATCACCGAGGACCAGCTCAACCACTTGCCCTCTTTTCTCACCGTGACCACGCCCCGATTCACGCCCATCTCTTTGATCTGGCTCCACGGCAGCAACTCTTTGCCGTTGCTGACGCCCTGCTTGCTGATGCTCAGCGGGCCAAAAGTGATAGTGTTGCCCGCTTGATAGGCTTGGATGACCTGTGGCAACAGACGATTGGTAACCTGGCGGCTGATGGTGTCGCCCAGTTGCTCAACGTTGCTAAACCTATCGTTGAAAACTACCTGACGACCATCGCTACTACGCACCGTGTAGACATGGGTGGTGCCGGTATAGATGCCGTTGGTGTAGTGCTTCGTGACTGACCTCCACATGGCCTCGATCTGATCCCAGCGGAACGGCTCAACCTTGTCGCCTCGTGTGGAGATAAAGCCATCGCTGCAAACGTAGACGTGCCACGAGCGATAGATCACCGGCGTGAAAATATAGTAGAGAGCTATAGCGGTGAAGGCCACGCTAAGAATGGAGAAAATGAACTGCGTCTCAGAAGAACTCACGGCGGCAGCTCCAAACACTCCCCCCAGGATGATGCATATGATAACTGCGATGATCGTCCTTACCTTCTTGAAGCCCACCTTATACTCGACCTGTGGTGTGCCTAGCTGATAGGTGGCGGCAAGCTGCTGCGCCTCCGGCGACGGCTGTTGTTGTTGCAATACACGCATTGGTTGTGCCATAAATGCTTCACTCCTTAAAATTCATCAATAAGTACTTAAAAGATGCCTGGTGCCCATAGTCCAGGCGAAGCTATGCTGAAGAATTGGCTTACGTCACAGGTCCGACCTTTATATCAAGGGAATACGCCAGAAGACTTGTTTGATAGGTTGTCACACTGAACATTGACCGAACCAAATTTCGTTGAAGGAAGAGCTATTTTTATGGCGCAACTGTACCATGTGACATAAAAAAAGTCAAGCGGTTGCCCTGCCTCGACTTGCAGCGTTGCCCCCCTCTACCGGGACACGATCAACCCTACGGTAATTTCGCGCGTTGCAGGTTGAGTATATCTTTCACCAGGATCGTGCCGCCACGTTGCGGGTTTACCGAAATGAAGGCGATGGGGATCTCTAGCAGTTCTTCCAGGCGCTTGAGGTAATGTTTGGCCTCCGCCGGAAGTTCGGCGTAACACGAGATATTGGTGGTGCTGCACTGCCATCCTTTGATCTCTTCATACACCGGCTCACAGGCGGAAAGATCGTTTAAATTGGCGGGCAGGCTGTGAACGGTTTTCCCGTGGAGATGGTAGGCGGTACAAATTTTGATGGTGGGGAAGGTATCGAACACATCAAGCTTGGTGATAATCGCGGTATCCAGACGATTGAATTGAGCGACGAAGCGGCCCACAACGGCATCAAACCAGCCGCAGCGCAGCTTCTGGCCGCCCTCCAGATCGTATTCATAGCCCTTGCTGCATAATTGGTCGCAGGTAGCGTCAAAGATTTCCGTCGGCAGCGGCCCGCTGCCCGCGCGCGTCATATATGCCTTGTACACGCCAATGACATAATCCACCGTGCGCGGCGGTAGCCCTGCCCCGCTGGCGGCTGTTGTCGCGGCAGTGCCCAATGGGTGTTTGCTGATATCGATATCGAGCAGCGCCCCCAGCGATCCCTCCAGGAGGATGGCTTTTTGCTCAAAAAGGGCATCCTGCAACATCGCCTCCGTATCGGTGATGTAGGGGCGGAGACGCTGTCCTAAGCTGAAATACTCACCGTGAATTTCTTCAAGCGAGAGGGGAGGCTGGCCGTAGATCTGAGTAATCATGCGATTTTTTTGTTGCAGAATAGTCGCCAGTTTCGCGCGGAACAGGTCAACATCCAGCAGGTCGATCATACGGATACCGATGCGAGCATGTTTATCGACGTAGGCCGGATTGATGCCCCATTGCATACTATCAATCTTATCGCTATCGCGCATATCCTCCTTGAGGCGGTCCAGCAGCACATGGTAGGGCATAATCACATGGGCGTGCTTGCTGATATAGAGGTGAGAAAGATCGACGCCGAGCCGCTGGAGTTCGCTTATTTCGGTGAGCAGCCTTTTAGGATCTATGACGACGCCATTGCCGATAATGCAGGTAGTACTGGAGGTAAGAATACCGGAGGGGACCAGACGAAAAATAAACTCGCCTTTCTCATGGACGACACGATGACCGGCGTCGCTACCGCCTTGATAGCGCACAACATAGTCCGCCCATGTTGCCAGCTCATCTACAACCTTTCCTTTGCCTTCGTTGCCCCATTGTGCGCCCATAACTGCAACTACCGTCATAAAAATTTCCCTTCCAGGATTAAGATGCCTATAGCTCCCCGATTCATTGTGGGAGCGCTCAGCAACGCGGAGTCGAAGTGCCGCGGTCAATCAGACAGTCCCGTGCTGCGCCCACGGATACATAGCGAATTGGACGATCTATGAGGCGTTCAATCTCCAGGACGTACGCTTGCGCGGCCTCGGGCAGTTCGCTAAAGGTGCGGATATGGGAGATATTCTCCTGCCATCCCTCCATTTCCTTATAGACAGGGCGGCACCGTTCAAGAACTGCATTGATGGGAAACTCTGTAATTGTCCGACTAACAACGTTGGACGCGCTGAAGCTGGTCCCTCCAGAGCTCTGGTCATCAACCTCGTAATGAGTGCAAATGAGCAGGGTCTGGCGGCCACTCAGGCTATCGAGCTTGGTCAGGGCAATCTCTGTCGCCCCCTGGACATAAGCGCCGTAGCGAGAGGCCAGCGCATCAAAGTGGCCGATGCGGCGCGGTCGCCCCGTCGCTGCGCCATATTCTTCCGCAACCTCTCGCAGCTCCTGCGCAACGTTGGCTTCCTGGATCTCGGTCACAAACGGCCCTTCGCCAACGCAGGTGGCAAAGGCTTTCATCACGCCGAGCACGCGATCAGGCGCTCGGCCAAAAAGCCCACCGCCGATGGGAGCGAAGGAAGACAGAGCGGAAGAGGAGGTTGTATAAGGATAGATGCCAAAGTAGACGTCGCGTAAACTGCCAAGCTGGGCCTCGAATACGATGCGCTTGTTTGCACAAGCGGCCTCTTCGAGCAATACGGTTGTATCGCAGATCAGATGTTTGATCTGGTTGCCATAGGTAGTTACCCAATCCCAGGTTTCCTCGAAGGAGACGCCATGCTCTTTGCCGTAGACACCTCTGGCGACAAGATTCTTCCACTCTACAATCTGCTGCAAGCGTTCTTTTAGCCATGCCGGGTGTAGTAGTTCTCCAATCTGAATGCCCTTCTTCATGGCGCGATCCCCGTAAGCGGGTGCGATCCCTCTTTTGGTGGAACCGAAGGGGAGCTGACCGCCGTGTTCCAGGCGCTCCTCTTCCCACGCATCCTCGTGCCAGTGGAAGGGGAAACAGATGGTCGCACGATCCGAAACTTTGAGGTTAATCGGGGAGATGCCCCTGCCCTGGAGGTCGAGGATTTCTTTGGCTAATGCCTCTATGTCGATAACGGTGCCGGGGCCAAGAATGTTGGTAACGGCAGGATTAAAGACGCCGGATGGAATGAGGTGCAACTTGAAGGTGCCTCTTTCGTTCACCACCGTATGGCCTGCGTTGTTGCCCCCCTGATAGCGGACAACAACATCCGCTTGCTGGGCTAAGTAATCGACCATGCGCCCCTTACCCTCGTCTCCCCAGTTAATGCCTACAACAATTTCGATGCTCATTATGCTCCTACACCTGTCCTGATTTTGCGATGATTACCTCTAAAGTGGAGTGTACCACGCCACAGAAAATCTTTCCAATATTTACAAACAAATTTTGCTATCCGCGTCTTTCTCTTCTCCACAAGGTGCACCGAGGCGAATTTTAAGCGCAATAGTGGAGAAATAGCATATAATGGACAGCGTATCGAACAGCAGCAGGGCAACCGGTAGCTCCCCGATTCATCGTGGGAGTTGCCCCCTACGTTTATTGTGTGGCGAAAGGTTACAGAAGCATGACAGATTATGTACGAACATTGCCTCTGGGTTCGGCAAAAGTGACGGTAATCAATGTTGGCGATATCCTCTTCCCGCTATCAGCGGCGATGAATGTGCCGGAGAGCAAGTGGCGACCAGATTATGCAGCAGTATTTGAGCAGCCTCTCCCCTTTGGAAGCCAGTGCGTTCATATTGCCTTGCCGCAAGCCTCGGTTCTGGTTGATGCTGGCAGCTACCTGCTCTCTTTCCCTCCGGGTTCGCCCTATCTCCCCCCGGACTACCAGCCGCCGCCCGATTTGATGGCGCAACTGCAAGCTCATGGGATTGCACCTGAAAGCATCACTCACCTGATCATCACGCACGCGCACTACGATCATTATTCTGGAGTGACCATTGAGCGCGAAGGCCAGCCTGTGCCGAGTTTTCCCAATGCTCGCTGCTATCTTGGGCGTAGAGACTGGGAGCAGCGCGAATTTCAGCAATCGCTACAAGATGCGACCAGCGCGAATAGTCGCACGCTGGGTTTGCTGGAACGCTCCGGTCTCTTAGAGCTGGTCGATGGCAATCGTGACCTGCTGCCCGAGGTGCAGATCATCGCAGCGCCTGGCGAATCGCCCGGGCACCAGATTGTGCGGGTGCATGTAGATGGGCAGACGCTCTACTGCCTGGGTGACCTGTATCATCACGCGGTTGAGGTGGAACATCCCGACTGGATGGCCTCCTGGGCGCACGAAGAGGCCAATCTCGCCAGCCGCCGGGCGCTGGAGCAGAGGGCGTTGAACGAGGAGGCGGTGCTGGTGGCCGCGCATATGCCGGTTGGACGGATGACACGCACCGAGTCGGGGACCGGGTGGGTGACGATATAGCCACCTTTTCTACTCGTGCAAGCACCCACTCAAATTTGAGTGGGTGCTTATGCTGCCATTTTTCTCAATAAAAGCGGCATGATGCAACTCGATAGTACATGCTGCTATGCTAATAGACATTCTTCGTGAAGTAGAGTAGAATACTGTGCGATAGGTATATCTACGTATAGGCGTGCTAAACGATTATCAGGAGTTGTTGCATGAAGCATGATGACAAAATATGGCTGGCTAAAGATGAGATAGAAGAGGGCGGCAAACTGCGTTCTCGCAGCTTCTGGCGCCGGCAACGCTGGACAATCACTGCAATTATAGCTGTACTCGTCGCGCTAGTTTTTGCTTCCACGACCATTTACTTGTTATTGAACCGCCCTTCAGCATCCACGATTGTACCAGGTAATAATAGGGTCGCCGCGACCTCCCAGGCCACAACTATCGCGACCCCGCAGGCTGTCGCCACCGATACCGCAACGCCTCCCCTTGTGCCCACAGTAGTAGCATCTCCCCCAGTTCAAACAGCACCATTGACCTCGGCCACAACACAACATCAATTTATTTGCGTCACTGATTGCGATAGAAAGCTTGATGTCGTGCTGAACAACATTGTGATTAATAGCTCAAATCAAACCATGCTCTGGAACTTCTCGATCACCAATAATGGCTCGACATGCTCTGATATGAGAGGCGGCCTGTCTTTAGAAGATCCTCTTGCCAATGCTCTTAGAGCCGATGGCGGTACTTTTAGCGAAGACATTACAATTAATGCGGGACAACTCCTTCCCAGGACCGCAACCTTCTCATCGCTGCCAAAGCATGGTGTGCAATATACCGTACAGCTCACTCTGGATTGTGACTTCACCAATGCCACATATCAGGTTGAGCTGTTTAATTATTGATGCGTGAAAACCAGGGCTGTGCAGGTGAACAGGGCTGCATGGCTTACGTAACGGCAAGCCAGACATGAACGGTCTTATCCAGGCTGGCTGAGGCGATACGCGTGCTATCGGGCGACCAGGCCACGGCGGTGACGTAGTGTGAATGTCCGCGGTAGATGAACAACTGTTTGCCGGTGGTTGGCTCCCAGATATGCACGGTATTGTCCTCGCTGGCCGAGGCAATGTATCTGCCATCAGGAGACCAGGCAAAATTTCGTATCGGGCGATTGTGAGCCACGTAAGCGCCAAGTGGCGTTCCTGTTGTTGCATCCCAGACATGGATTGCCCGCACTTCAGCCGAGGCAAGGTATTTGCCATCGGGCGACCAGTTCACGGTGGTGATCCAGCCTCGGTGTTGATTGTATGTAAGAATACGTCTCCCTCTATCCGCTTGATATACCTGTACTGTCTGACTCCATGCGCCCGCAATATGCGTGCCATCAGGCGACCAGGCAACTCCACCAGGAGAGGAAGATTTGATGAGCGCATCGCGCAAATTGATTTTTAGCCATCGCCGTCCATCATTCGCATTCCAGATATGCACAGCCTCTTCAAGAAAACTTAAACTCAGGTTGGTGGACGCGATACGCTGTCCATCAGGCGACCATGCCATATGAAAGATGCTGGGCAATACACGAGAATGGCCTTCATACATGGCTATTTTTTGCCCATTCGTGGGGTCCCACACCTGTATAAAGGCGCTATTGCCTGCTGAGGCGATGCGTGTGCTATCAGGAGACCATCTTACAATGTAGACGGCGGGAATGGGGAGAACAAAATCATGCTTACGAGCATGACCTCGGTAGATACGGATATGCCGACCTGTTGCGGCATCCCATACCTGCACCGTCCCATCAAGGCCGCCTGAGGCAATGCGCGTGCCATCGGGGGACCAATCCGCCGTAATAACTCCATCCGTATGAAGGTCGTACCGATAGCATAATGACCCCGCGCGGCTGGTGGCATTGCTGGCAAAAGCATCTGCTCTCTTTGATGATTGCTGGGAGGGAACGTGCAGGAGTTCTTCGACTGCGGAACGAATGCCCTGAGCAATCTCAAGCAAAGCTTCATCACGGTTTTTCCAGCGGGCTACTGGCTTCCCATCGCGCGGCAGGTATTGCAAATGGGCGATAAGCGTGCTTTGCCAATCACACGGACGTAATAGAATAGGAATGACGCGGGCATCACCGGCGATATGCCTCTCCCAGGCTTGCAGCATCTCAGCACAGCGATCTTCAGAGGCGAAAAAGTCAGGGCTGATGAGCAAGAGGATGATGGCGGCTTTGGCGAACTGTTCATTGCGGATCTGCTCTTGATGAGCTCCTGGAGCAATCTTATGTCTGTGCCACTCCTCTATCATCCCTTCTCGACGCAGGTTGCTAAGATGGTTCTCTAATTTCAGACGCAGTTCCTCATCTTCGTCTGCATAAGAGTAGAAAATAGTGAGGGGGATATCCGCCATAGCCTATATTTCCGTTAAAGACTAAAATATCGACCAAATACAGTAGGTGGTATTATAACGCTTTTAAGCAGAGCAAACAAGATACTAGTATGAGCGGCAATAAGAGCTTTGTAGAATGCTCAAGCTGGATGAATCAAAAAATCAGCATCATACGGAAAAGGCAAGGTACGTCGTCTTTTCGCGTATGATGCTGATTGCCATCAAACCTATGCTTCTAACGATTTACCGGTGCGGCGAGAGTCGCGAGGATCGAGCAGGTCGCGTACGGCATCGCCCAGGATATTCATGCTAATCAGAACGATGATGATGGTCAGAGCAGGGCCGAGCATCATCCAGGGATCGGTGCGCAGGTAGGTCTGGGCATCGGTAATCATAGAGCCCCACTCGGGGGTTGGCGGTTGCGTGCCCAGACCGATGAAACTCAGAGCCGATTCGTCAAGGATAGCGAAAGAGATAGAGATGGTGGCCTGCACCAGCAACGGGCTGAAAATGTTCGGCAGGATATGGCGGAAGAGAATCTTCCAGGTGCGTGTTCCGCTCACCAGGGACGCGGTCACAAAATCCTGAGCCGATACCTGCAACGCCTGACCGCGCGCGATACGCGCATAGAGAGGGATGCGCACAAAGGCGAGGGCCAGCGCCAGGTTAATGATGCTGGGGCCTAAAGCCGTCACGATAGCCAGCGAGAGCACCAGGCCGGGGAAAGAGAGAATCGCATCGATAACGATAGTGATAACCTGATCAACCCACCCCTTGAGGTAAGCAGCCATCACCCCCAGGATAGTGCCGCAGATGCCTCCCATCAGAATAGTCGCCAGGGCAATCGAGAGAGAGATGCGCGTACCATAGATAATGCGGGTCAACTGATCGCGCCCAAGAGAGTCGGTGCCAAGCCAGTGTGCGAAGGTGGGAGGCTGGGTAGCAATACTCGGGTGGTATTCTAAGGGCGAGTAAGGGGTGATGAAAGGCGCGAAGATGGCTGCAAGAACGAATACGAGCAATACCCCGGCGAACCAGAAGCGGGGATCTTGCCGTAGTATCTCAACAGCTTTTGCAAACCAGGCTTTGCCGGCTGCAACGCCTTTAGTATTTACGAGTTGTGATTCTTCGCGGAATTCTGTTGGTACTGCCATGCTATTCTCCTGAGAATACTACTGCGAGAGCTGCTCCTGCTGCACTTGCGATTACTGTTTATCAAAGCGAATACGTGGATCAAGGAAGACATAACTGACATCGACCAGTAAGTTTGCGGTCATATACGAAAGCGCAGCCATCAGGACGACGCCCTGAACGACCGGGTAATCTTTGGACAAAATGCTATTGACGGCCAACTGCCCAACGCCGGGCCAGAGAAAGATGGTCTCGACGATAAACGCGCCAGCAATGATAGATCCCACCTGCAAGCCGACAATCGTCACCACGGGCAGCACGGCATTGCGCAGCGCATGCACATAGTAGACTTTGCGATTGGGCAAACCTTTGGCCCTGGCCGTACGGACATAATCCTGGCTCAGCGCCTCAATCATGCTGGCGCGGATCTGGCGCATGTTGCCAGCGACGGCGGCGGTCCCCAGCGTAATCACCGGCAGGATCAGGTCGCGGATGTTGCCGAGGGGGTCATCGCTAAAGGGAACGTATCCGCCAGGAGGAAAGATGCGGATGAAGACCGCAAAAAAGAGAATGAGCAGTAATCCGAGAACGAAACCCGGGATAGCAGTCCCCAACAGACTCAGCACATTGACCACTGCGTCGATCCAGGTGTTGCGATGGGTGGCGGCATAAATGCCGAGTGGCACGGCAATAGCCAGGGAGTAGAGCAGCGAGATCAGCCCTAATTCCGCGGTGACCGGAACGCGCTGAACGATAGCCTGGATGACCGGTTGCTGGAGCGAGATCGAGTCTCCCAGATTCCCATGTAATGCTTGCCAGAACCAGAGCCCGAATTGCGTCGGCAGGGGCTGATCCAGCCCTAATTGTTTATTCAAGGCGGCTACTGTCTGCGGAGTCGCTTCCTCGCCCAGGAGCACGCGGGCGGGATCACCGGGGATCAGGTGAATAATCATAAAGGTCATAAGGCAGACAATCAGCGCCACCGGGATAATGAAAATAATACGCCGTATGAGATACTGAGACACGCTGGCTCTCCTTTTTCATAACACCCTCTGAGGGCAACTGGTCCATAGCAACCAGTCGCCCCCAGAGGTGTATGGTCTCGCGAGGATCAAGTTTGTTAGCCGACGTAGATCGCGGCATAGTTAGTAATGCCCGTAGGCAACAGCGTAAAGTTTTTGATGTTACTGGTTGTGATCTGCGCCGTGATCCCGAAGCTGATAAACACATAGGGGGAATCCTGCATGATCAACTGCTGCGCCTGCTGATAATCGGAGGCCCGCTGAGTTTTATCAGTGGTGGCGCGAGCAGCCTCTAACAGGGAATCTACCTGTGTGTTTGAATATTGCATGTTGTTGTTGCCGCCGCCCGTGTGGAACCACGAATATATGTTGCCATCGGGATCGGGGCGTCCGCTCCAACCGATGAGCGCGGCCTGGAATTTATGCACCTGGGTATCGGTCAGGATGGTCGCAAACGTTTCCTGCTTGAGATTGACGGTGATGCCAGCGGGTTGCAGTTCCGATTGGATAAACTGAGCCTCTTGCAGCGTCGTCGGTGAGCCGCTGGTAATGAGCAGGGTGAAGGAAACATTGGAAACGCCCGCCTGTGCCAGCTCTGCTTTGGCATTGGCTATGTTATAGCTATAAGGCGCAAAGCTGCTGCTGTAGGCCCAGCTACTTGGCGGGATGGGACCCTGCGATAGTACGCCAATATCCAGGAAGACGGTATGGAGGATCTCCTGACGATTTACCCCCCATTCGATGGCTCTGCGTACATGAACATTGTTCAAGGGCGGGGTCTGCACGTTCAGCATAAAGCCGCCAAAGCTCAATCCAGGCGCTGTCTTGTAAATCAAACTGGAATTGCTCTTTGCATTGGCAACGTCTTGAGGATCAATGCCGTCGGCCACATTGATATTTGAGGTTTCGAGGTTATTGAACATTACGCTGCCGTTAGTGATGGGGCGGAAGGTAATGCTGTCCAGATACGGAAGCTGGTTCCCCTGGCTGTCTTTGAGCCAGTAATTGGGGTTGCGCTTGATCGTGAGATGGTCTCCCTTGATCCACTCGACAAACTCGAAAGGCCCACTACCAGCGTTAACTGGATTGCTATCCACGTTCGCCCCCGCCTTTTGTAACGCGGTGGGAGATAAAATCATGCCCGAGCGATCTGATAATGTAGCCAGCAGGGGAGAGAAGGGCTTCTTTAGATTAAACTGGACATGAGAAGCATCGACAGCCTGAACGTTTTCCACACTTGACATTTCGCTGAAGCGGGGGGAGGATGGGGTGGAAAGTATGCGGTTGATGTTAAACACCACTGCATCGGCGTTGAACGGCGTGCCATCCTGGAATTTGACATCGGTGCGCAACGTAAATACCAGTTGCGTTGGGGATTGGTATGTCCAGGTGGTAGCCAGGTCAGCCACGATATTGTTTTGCTGATCGACTCTTACCAATGTATCGTACAGGTTTAACATCACTTCGCGATCAACAAAGGCGCTTGACTTCACAGGATCGAGCGTAACAACATCGGAGCCCAGGCCCGCTTTGATCTTACCCCCATACTTAGAGGTGGTCACAGCCGGGGTCCCGCCTCCGCAAGCAGCCAGGATCATGATAAGTGCGATGAAGAGAATGGGCAGGCTCGCAGAAAGCGTTCGCGCCCGTCTGGAAAAATAACCCGAAAAGATGTGCATCGTTTACTCCTCCATGAGCTAATGAGCTAACTCGGGTACAACTGTCATGCTGTCAGGCTGTGTCGATTGAAATTCAGGGATTCTCGATGAATATGGAAATAGTGTGCTTGCCATCATAGCAAAGCACACCACAGGGCCGTACAATCTGACCGGCAGGCTACGTAAAATCCCATGATCGCCGCCACTATTGAGCTAAAAAGATCGTAATGGATCGCAATACAACTGTTGCAACTATCTAGTACCTGCCCACAAATCGCTATTTGACAGATGGTAAGTTGCTCTCGCCATCACGCCAATGGAAGATATAAGGGATAGTAAAATATGCAGAAAAGCCATTACAACCATACAATGTGCTAGTCAATTTGTCAAGTTTCTAGCCGTGGATATTGTTCAGTTTTGCAGCCTGCAAAAATATTCCTCCTATTTTCTGTGTAGCCCCTTCCCTTTGCTGTCTGATTTGATATATACTCAACAATAGACATAACCCGGTCAGTGTATTACCTAAACTCTACAATAACATCTATACTATGATCTTGCATTTTAAGAAAAAATTCTGTTATACTTTCAGGTAACTATGTAGCTGGGGCGGTAATATCCCCTTTCAGCGCCTGCTTGGCGGGGCGAACAACCCTTGAGGCACTATTCCGAGCAGTTTATTTTGGGACTCATCAAATCGGAGGCTCTTATGCTTGATAATGTTGTACCGGCTAATTCAGCAGACAGCCGCGTGCATACGAATAGCGTTCGCACACATGGTTCTCTGGATGCTGATATTATCATCAAGAACGCGCCAGACCCGGTCTTTGTCTCGGACCTGGAGGGCAAGATCCTCCTGGCTAACGACGCTGTCTACGAGCTGCTCGGCTTCCGCACCGATGAGGTGTTGGAGCAATCGCTTTCCCGCTTCATCAGTCCCGAGGAGACGCGCGAGTTCACCGCCGCCTTACGCGAAGTTATCGAGCGTGGCGCGACCCGCAATACGCGTCTCAACCCCCGCAGCGCCTCCGGGGAGATCATTTCCACCACCCTCAACGCTTCCGCCTTGCGCGACTCCGATGGCAGGGTGATCGGCGCTATCGGGATGTTGCGCGATATGCGCGAAATTGACAAGGCCCGCGCTTACGCCGACAGCCTGATTAAGAACGCGCCAGACCCGGTCTTTGTCTCGGACCTGGAGGGCAAGATCCTCCTGGCTAACGACGCTGTCTACGAACTACTCGGCTTCCGTACCGACGAAGTGCTGGAGCAGTCGCTTTCCCGCTTTATCAGCGCCGAGGAGACGCGTGAGTTCCTGGCGGCGTTGCGCGAAGTCATCGAGCGTGGAGTCATTCGTAATACGCGTCTCAACCCCCGCAGCGCCTCCGGGGAGGTCATTTCCACCACCCTCAACGCTTCCGCTTTGCGTGACTCCGACGGCAGGGTGATCGGCGCTATCGGGATGTTGCGCGATATGCGCGAACTCGACAAGGCGCTGGCCTATTCCGATAGCCTGATTAAGAACGCGCCGGACCCGGTCTTTGTCTCGGACCTGGAGGGCAAGATCTTGCAGGCCAATGATGCCGTCTACGAGTTGCTGGGCTTCCGCACCGATGAAGTGCTGGAGCAATCGCTTTCCCGCTTCATCAGTCCCGAGGAGACGCGCGAGTTCACCGCCGCCTTGCGCGAAGTCATCGAGCGTGGCGCGACCCGTAACGCTCGTCTCAATCCCCGCAGCGCCTCCGGGGAGGTCATTCCCACCACCCTCAACGCTTCCGCCTTGCGTGACACTGATGGCAGGGTGATCGGCGCCATTGGTATCTTGCGCGATATGCGCGAACTCGACAAGGCGCTGGCCTATTCCGATAGCCTGATTAAGAACGCGCCGGACCCGGTCTTTGTCTCGGACCTGGAGGGCAAGATCTTACAGGCTAATGATGCCGTCTATGAACTGCTCGGTTTTCGTCCTGACGAAGTGCTGGAGCAGTCGCTTTCCCGCTTCATCAGTCCCGAGGAGACGCGAGAATTCCTGGCCGCCTTGCGCGAAGTCATTGCACGAGGCGCGACCCGTAACGCTCGTCTCAATCCCCGCAGCGCCTCCGGCGAAGTCATTCCCACCACCCTCAATGCTTCCGCCTTGCGTGACACTGATGGCAAGGTGATCGGCGCCATTGGTATCTTGCGCGATATGCGCGCCTACGAAAAGGTAGTGCGCGACCTGCAAGAATCGAAATCCGAATTGCAGGAGAAGATCCTCGATCTGGAGAAGTTCGAAGAGGTCGTGGTTGGTCGTGAGTTGAAGATGATCGCGCTGGAGAAAGAGATTGAGAATTTGAAGCGCGAACTGGAGAAGGTGAGCCGGGGGCAGAATCGATGAGCGTGATGCAGCCGCCTGCATTGGAGGTTGGCCGGTATGAAGAGGACGATTCCAATGCATTCCAGAACTGGAGTCTGGAACAACTCCAACAAGAGTATCTGCGTTTGCTCGAAGAAAACCGCGCGTTAGAGCAACGGGTGCATAAAAGTGAAGAGCGGCGGCGTGCATTTGTGAACATTCTGAGCGACCTGAACATGGTCAATAAAAAGCTGGCCGATCAGCGCAAAGCCATGATTCATATCCTTGCTGACTACGAGCAGGACCGGCGGCGGATGGCCCTGCAAACCGAACGCCTGGATAACTCCAGACGTGCGCTTTTACATATTCTCCAGGATTCACACCAGTCGAATCTGCGCCTGGAAAACAGCCGTAAAGCCATGATTCACATCATGAGCGACCTGCGCGAAACGACGGCGGAGGTCCAACGCCGCGAGCAGGAGCTGCGTGAGAAGCAGGAACAACTGATCCAGGCCGGTAAACTGGCAACCTTAGGCGAGCTGACCACCGGCGTTGCTCATGAACTCAATAATCCGCTCAATAACATTGGCTTGTTCATCGGTAACTCCATTGACCTGATCGAGCTGGGCATGGCGGATAGCGACCCGGATCGCATTTTGCAGGATCTGTATAATGCGATGCAGCAGGTGCGCAAGGCGACAGAGATCATCTCGCATCTACGAACCTTCGGGCGGGCGGCCTCAGTTTCCCGTGAACCGTTGCGGATCTCGCAGGTGCTGGAGCGGGCCATCTCGCTGATGCAGGAACAATTGCGGCTGCGCCAGATTGAGGTGAAGCTGGATTTTCCAGCAGAAGATGTGGTGGTCATCGGCAATGGGATTCAACTGGAGCAGGTGTTTATTAACTTGCTGACCAACGCGCGCGATGCAATGGCGAATTCGGCGCGCAAAATCATTACCATTACCTGTAAAGCGAGCAAACAGTGGATAGATATCAGCGTAGGAGATACCGGCCCTGGGATACCCCCAGAGCTAGAACAACGTATCTTTGATCCTTTCTTTACGACGAAGGAAGTAGGTGCAGGGACGGGATTGGGACTCTCCATTACCTATGGTATCATTAAGGAACATCAAGGGACGATTATGGTTAAGAGGCATACCGGTGAGGGGGCGGTCTTCTTGATCCAGCTCCCTCTCCAACCAGATGGACAAATCTAAGGCAAATCTGAATAAATAGGTGATTAGCTGCTATGGATAAGGCATGCATTCTTATCGTTGATGATGATACGGCCCTATTGCAGGCGCTGCCCCAGGCGCTGTACTTACGTATGTCAGGGGTGAAAGTCGATACCTGTGATTCTGCTCTTGATGCCATAGAGAAAATCAAGCACAATAATTATGATGCAATTGTAAGCGATATTAAGATGCCTGGCATGGACGGCCTGGCGCTCCTGGGGAAAGTGCGGGAGCTGCAACCTGCGACTCCAACACTGCTGATTACCGGTCATGGGGACCATAACCTGGCAATTCAAGCTCTGCGCGGGGGGGCCTATGACTTCATTCAGAAGCCGATTGACCGCGATTATTTTGTCGCCGCCCTGCAACGCGCCGTGCAAACACGCCAACTCGCACGGCAGGTAGAGGAACAGCAACAGGCGCTGGAGCAGCACGCCAGAATGCTCGAGTTAACGGTACAGGAGCGGACGCGGGAGCTTATCGAAGCCAACGCCGCCAAAGACGAGTTCATCGGCGTGGCTTCTCATGAACTGAAAACGCCATTAGCCAGCCTCAAGGGTATGACACAACTGCTGCGCCGCCGCCTCTTACGCGCCGGCTCCCCCGAGGCCACAAACCTCATCAGCATGGAAAACTCGATTCGCCGCATGGAAGTGCTGGTGAACGATTTGCTCAATATCTCTTTTATCGAAACGGGCATGTTCACCTTACATTCCCGCCCTTGCGAAATGGGCGAGTTGTGCCGCCAACTGGTTGACGAATATATGATTGGAACAAATCCCACGCCTGTTATCGTCTTAGAACTCCCTGACAAACCGATTGAAGTAGAGGTGGACGTTGAACGTATCGGTCAGGTTATTCTCAATCTCCTATCGAATGCCCGCAAGTATTCTTCTAACAAATCTCCCATTAAGGTGACGTTGCAAGCCGTCGATGACCACTGCGTGATCTCTGTGAGCGACGGCGGGGTGGGCATTGAGCCGGAGCTTTTACCCCATATTTTCGCCCGTTTCTATCGCGCGCCAGGCATAGAAGTGCAGACAGGCTCTAGCATGGGATTGGGCCTGGGATTGTACATCTCAAATCAGATCGTAGAGCGGCATAACGGTCGCATCGATGTCAGCAGTACCCCAGGAGAAGGCAGCACTTTCTCGGTGGTATTGCCGCTGCGTGCTACCGCCGTTACCGACGCAGATACGGATACGCAGGAGCAGAAAACGCCGTTTTAAGTTGCCTATTCCAAAAAAATGTTTGCCTGAATAAGGAAATAAAGGTATTGCTCAAATTATTGAATTACTCTTAGCTCGGTTACAAGTTCCGCACAAAATTTGCAGGTTTTCTGGCGTACTTGCACCGCCTAAAGAGACAGGAATTATATGGTCAAATTGCAACTCAACGTTTGATCCGCATTTTACGCATCTGGCCTGATCTCGTTGCCAGACAAGAAGCTTCACATCGTCTGGAATGGCTGTGCGCGATCTGGTACGGCCAACATTCGACATTGCTGTAGGAGATGCAGCAATGGTTTTTGCTCGCTCAATACGAGAACGCTGTTGCTTTTTTCGAGTGAGCAGCAACGCCTTAACCTCGTCGGCGGCTAATCCTTCGCTGTCTCTATAGAGCCGATCTTCAAACAGCCAGTATATTTTTCCATCTAGATCGAAACGATAGGGAAGAGCTTGCCTCTCTACCCAAAACTGATAGAATTCTTCTTTTGTGAGTCGCCACTTTCTGAAATCAAACAATTTTTTCCCTATAGTGATACGCACATGTCCTCGACTGGAAAGGAAATGAGGGACCAGAATCATTGAAAAATTTTCCACGCGAGTCAACACGATGATGTACCTCCCTTCTAAAGTTCCTGCTAGCAAGGTAGATAAGGCTTTTCCGAAAGTACGTTCAGTATAGCATGCGAGGGTTATTTTAGCCAGAGCAATAAGAGGAAAACTCATAAAATCTGATCTGCTCAAACCAGCCCAGTAGTAGGCACGCGCCAGTAACGCCGATTCGCCAGAATATCATCAGGATAGTTGGCTGTGCTGGTGACCAGACCGGCATATTGCAGGGAGAGCAGCGCCTCCAGGATGATGTTCAGTCGGAGCTGTTGGGCAGCCACCTGCATGGTCTGGAGGATTGAACGTATTTCTAATAAAGTAAGCCCGCGCCGGTCGGGCAGGACAAACAGGATGATATTAGCAAGCTGCAACCTCTCCTGACGCTTCTTCTGCATCTCCGGCGGCTCCTGCGGCGGCGTTCTATGCCGTTGCGCCAGGTAGTAGATTTCGAAGCGACAATATGCTGCCCCTCGTTGCATACAGGTGCTTTCGAGAATATAGACTTTCTCTCCAAAACGGTCCATAGCCCCTTGAATGGCCCCATGAAGCACAGGACAGAGCTGCCGGGGACTGTCATAGATCAGCGCGAAGTTGCTGCTGCATCCAGGAATTGGCTCATAAAGAAAGAGCGGAGGGGTTATGCCATCAGGCATGCGTCGCATTTGCGCGTGCGCCTCCCGCATGATCAAAAGCAGCTCGCGTCCGTTTTTTACCTGCGATAAAAGATAGGTGCAGAGATGATTGGTTAACCCGTTAACAATGAAAAAATGCCCGTACTCCCGTAACAGGATGTCCGCCGACATTCCGGTGAGTTTGCAGGCCATATCTACGCCCTTGAGCAGCTTCTCATCCTTGTAGACTCTACTAACCAGGGGAGCAGTAGCCGGATCTTCTTTGAGCGCAATACGGTAGGCGCTGAGCAGCGAGTTCCCAAAACGCTCAGCCAGAAAATTTTCCCACGTTACCAGAACCAAGCCATGCATTGCTCATCCTCCCCAAAAAACACGCTCCCATCATGATACGTTAATGAAATGCCAGATCGCTTAATCTAGGAATTCTATATCACTTCACTGCAACATTTCAATCCATGATCCTCTTAGCTGCTGCTATTTGGCATAAATACATACGTAATCCGTAATTTGTGTAATTTGCGATCTGAATTAGATGCATCAGATCTGCCTTCAAGTGACCATAAAGGACTTCTATAGTATAATCACCCCTGGGTGGCGCACGAATTCCTCGCGGCAGCATGGGACTAAAGAGTTACGTGAAATGGAGCATAGCCCTTGTGCGGTCTTCTTCTCTTTCCTCCAAAATAGCGACAAATTGTGGAGAGTGCCATTTTTTAATGACTATGGCAAGACTTGCTTGCTACGTAAGAAGCTCTAACAACTGTTGACATAACTAGCGTACTTGCGTACCATATGTTTTATACGGACCATCAATGCAATTGACCTCGCAAGCCACACGAGGTCAATCTGCTTCTTTCTACCGAGAAACGAGAGTAACAAGATGATGGAGAGCAGTTTTGCAGAGGAGGAGAAGCGATGAGCGAGACCCCGAATCGTGTGTGTATCATTGGCGCAGGCTCGTCGGGAATAGCGGCATGTAAGGTGCTCAAAGAACATGGCATCCCATTCGACTGCTATGAGGCCAGTGATCGCGTGGGCGGCAACTGGGCTTTTAATAACCCCAATGGCATGTCAAGCGCCTATGCCTCTCTTTTTATCAATACGTCCAGGCCCCGCATGCAATACTCGGACTATCCCATGCCCGCCGATTATCCAGTCTTTCCTCACCATACGCAGATATTCGCATATTTCAACGACTACGTGGATCACTTTGGGGTCAGGCAGCATATTCGCTTTAATTGCGCCGTCACGGATGCCACACCTCTGGACGGCGGTGGCTGGGAGGTGACATTACAGGATGGCACAAAGCAGCGTTACCGCGCTCTGCTGGTCGCCAACGGCCACCACTGGGACCCGCGCTGGCCCGAGCCGCCCTTCCCGGGTCGTTTTGACGGCACGGTGATCCACAGCCATTATTACAAGAATGCCGATCCTTATGTGGATAAGCGCGTGTTAGTGCTGGGCTTTGGCAACTCGGCAATGGATATCGCCGTTGAAACTTCGCGCGTCTCCATCATGACCTATCTCGCGGTGCGGCGCGGCTTCCACATCATCCCCAAATATCTGCTCGGCAAGCCGTTGGACCAGGCGGCGGTCTTCCCACAGTGGTTCCCCTCCATCATCCAGCGCAAGCTGGTGGGGATGATTCTGCGCCTCCAGGTGGGAGACCTGACGCAATATGGGCTCCCCAAGCCCGATCATAAGGCGCTGCATGCCCATCCGACCGTCAGCTCCGATATTCTCACGCGTATTTCTCACGGGCGGGTGAAAGTGAAGCCCAATATCAAGCAGCTCGATGGCGACGGCGTCATCTTCAGCGACGGATCGCGCGAGCAGATCGATGCGATTATCTATTGCACCGGCTACAAAGTGACGTTCCCATTCTTTAAACCGGAAGTGATTGAGGCGAAGAACAACGAGTTGCAGCTCTTCCATCGCGTTTTCCATCCGCAGTATCGCGATGTCTTCTTCCTCGGGTTGCTCCAGCCGCTTGGTGCAATCATGCCGTTGGCCGAATTACAGAGCATCTGGGTGAGCAAGTATCTGCTGGGCGAGTACGCTCTTCCTTCCGATGAGGAGTTAGCGCGCGAGATCAGGCACGAGCGTGAAGAGGTACGCAAGCGGTATGGCGATTCGCCACGCCACACCATGCAGGTAGATTATGAGCCGTATGTCTACACCGTGAAGAAGGAGATGGAGAAGGGGGCGCGGCGTTCGCCCTCCAGGCCCCTGATCCAGCCTGAGGCGCAGCCAGTTGAGGTGCTACAAAAATGAGCGTATGGACGCATTCAATGCGTCCATTTACACCTTTGCTGGCATTGCCCGCACGCTCATATGTTGCGGGAGATTGATCACCACGATCCCTGGTCGGAAGAGCAGGGCAGCCTTCAGCCGCAAGGCAGTCTGATTGTGCAGGAAATGCTGCCACCAGTGCGCAACAACAAACTCTGGCAGCACGACGCTCAGGGTGTCCTGCGGGTGGCGTTCGTGGATGGTATCGATGTAGGCTAGCAGGGGACGAACGAGGGAACGATAGGGCGAATCGATGATCAGAAGATGGGTTTCCTCTTCTTCGCCAAGCTGCTGCTGCCACTGCTGCCAGTCCTGACGCAGGGTATCAGCCTTATCTACATCCAGCACCACATGGACCGCAGTCACATGAGGAGAGATCGAGCGGGCATAGGCCAGACTTTGTACCGCGGCGCGATTCAGCTTATCGATAGGGATAATGAGCCGGTGATGGATATCCTGGGGATGAACGGGAAGGTCGAAGGTACATTCGCGCTCGAAACGCAGGTAGTGGCGCCGAATGCCCAGAAAAAGCTGCACCAGCACAGGAACCAGCAGGACGACGATCCAGGCCCCCTCTAGAAATTTCGCCGAGGCGACCACCAGCGTAACTATCGCCGTGGTACACGCGCCTGTGCCATTAATGAGCATGCTGCGCTGCCAACCCCGCTGCTGGCCGCGCAAACGCCACCAATGCACCACCATGCCAGCCTGCGAGAGCGTAAAGGCGATAAAGACGCCCACCGCGAAAAGGTTGATCAGGGCATTGGTATCGCCGCCGAAGCCAATGACCAGCAAGCAGGCAAGAACGGCCAGGACAATAATGCCCACCGAGAATGCCAGGCGGTCGCCACGGAAGGCAAACTGGGTGGGCAGGAAACGATCCTGGGCCAGCAGCGATGTCAGGCGTGGAAAACCGGCAAAGCTGGTCTCCGCCGAGAGCGTCAGAATGCCCAGGACCGAGAGGAGGAAGAGGGGGATCAGGAAGGCCCACGGACCCTCGTAGACATGCATCGCAATCTGCGCCACCACGGTTGGACTACCCGAAGCTATAGCCTGGACGCCATACGTCATGGCTAGCAGCGTGATGCCCAGAAAGAGCGAGCCGAGCAGGAAGGCCATCAAGGTCAGGGTAATAGCGGCGTTGCGTGTTTGAGGCTGGCGAAAGACCGGCGTGGCGTTGGAAATGGCCTCCACGCCGGTCATGGCGCTACAGCCGGTAGAGAACGAGCGCAGAATGACAAAGATCGAAAGCGGCTCAATAGCCGACACGGCAGGCGTAAACGTGCCTATCAGCGGTTGATGCTGAAAAAGATACGCTTTGATCAATCCGACGATGATCAGGATAGCGGCGCTCACGATAAAAAAGTAGGTGGGAAAAGCGAAAATTGTCCCCGATTCTCGCAGCCCCCTTAGATTCAAGAGCATGATGATCACAATCAGCGTGACGGCCATCGGGACGATATAGGGGTTGAGCGAAGGAATGAAGGAAGCAATATTATGCACTCCGGCGGCGATACAGACGGCGACGTTAAGCACGTAATCGATCATCAGGGCAGCGGCGGCGACCAGCCCCGCCACCGTGCCGAGGTTTTCACGCGCGACAGTATAAGATCCACCGCCATTGGGATAGGCCGGAATGGTTTGACGATACGAGGTTGCCACTATCACCAGCAGCAGGAGGATCGCCAGGCTGATAGGGAGAGTCAGGCCCAGGCTCGCCGAGCCAGCCGCCACCAGATTGATCAGGATAGCTTCCGTGGCGAAAGCGACCGAGGAGATGGCATCCGAGGAGAGCAGCGCCAGCGCCTTGAATTTCGAGATGTGTTCAGATTCCGCCATCGTTGTCGGGATAGGCACCCCGATGAAGAAACGCTTGGCCTGATACAGCGCGCGCCCTATTGGGCTGTGTGGCCTCTCTACCGCTTCGGTTGCCTCCAACTCTCCGGCGGCGACACGTTTAAATTCTGGCTTCTTTGACCGTGTAATGCGGACGCGCATATTTCCCGGCAAACTGCCCCGCAGCTCCTCCAGCTTTTGGGGCTGCGACAGATCGAAGTCGTCATCTTCCGACCGGTTCGGCTGATGCGTCACATCCTTATTATTGTTAAATTTACTCTCCTGCTCCCTTGAATCCTTCATAGACGCCCACTTTCTAAAAACATATTTTTATGGCTGTATTTTTGTTCTCAGATGACCCTATGGTATGGGGCAGGCAGAGATTTTGTGACACTGCGCAACGGCTAAAGCCGTGCAACTTCTGACACTGCTACGTAAGCGCCCTCGCGAGAAACGTCCCGTAGGGACTACTCAAAGTGGAGGCGTAGTTGGTGAGCAATATCTGAGGGACGCGCACCCATCCGGCGCAATCCCCTCGGGGCGGTGCCATGCCCGTTGGCGTGATCTCCTCGCTTTGCACGAGAGATGGATGGTCCCTGTATGCGTTTAGCAGCCTGGGAGATCCCAACACCTGAGCTTTTCGGCTCCCTCTTCGCACGTCGCAAAAGAGCATGAGGCTTTTCCTTCAAAGGTTCTTTGTAGCGCTCAATGAGCCGCTGTCCGATCCGGATGCTGGCATTACGGTCGGCATGATCGCGCATCTGGCAGATTTCGCAGAAGCAGAGGGCTGCCCCAGAGGTGTAGCCCTCTTCTGGCTGTCCCTGGTTGTAGCGAATGAGAGGGGCATGACAACGGTGGCATTCTCTGCTCGTATTGCGCGGATTCACTCGGCAGGTGATGATACCGCCTGCATTCCAGGCTTTGTACTTCGAGTAGCGAAAGATGCGACCTTTCATCCAGTACGCGCGTTTCGCATTGCCTCGGCGCGAATACTTCCCCTTTTCCGGTGTGAGATTGCCCAGGTGCTCGAAGACCAGCATGCTTGCCCCATGCCGCCGCGCGAACTGGACGATGCGGCAGCTTGTCAGGTGCGCGATGTGTTCATCTACATTTCTGATCTTGCTCCAGAGATCAGTATTGTCCTGTTCTGCTTCCGCGATGATGCCGGTCTCGGAGCGATTGCGTGCGATGCGTCCAAGCAGTCTCTTCCTACAGCCCGCTATCGCTGTGCCACTTCCAATGAAGGAGGTAGCCAGGATGGTGCCGTCAACGGTTTGGACGCTACACACGGCCAGGTGCTTATCGAGATTGAGATCGACCGCGCAGATGCGTGTCTCTTTGATGGTGATCTGCTGCTCCACTTTGGCAGGCGCCTCAAATGACTGTTCGATGGGGGTATGCAGCCACCAGCAGTTGCCTTTGCGGACCAGGGAAGGACTGCCCATCTCGAACCCCTCGGGCAGATGGCGCGAGAGGGTTGCCACCTTGAGCCAGGACCAGCATGCCCCCGTCCAGACCTTGAGCACGATGGAGTGCTCGGCACGCTCTCTCCACAGACCGGCGTAGAAGGGAACTGACTTGTTCCAAGTGCGTGGCGGAACAGGTGGCCGTTCTCTGCATGGCTTCTTCTTCCCCTTCCTGGTCGGTTTGGCTTCGTACTGCTCCTTGCGCAGCCGCCATTTCTTGAGAGAGGAGAAAAATGCGCGGGCAGAGCCAAGAGCGGCGTTGATGGCAGCGCGGCGAAACATCGCGGGGATATCCGGTGCAAGGGTGGTGAGCGGCATGATCGGATGGAGGTTCTTTTCCGTTGCATGCGTGAGCTTCTCCAGGGCGGTGAGGGCCTCCTTGTTTTTGAGCGCGAGGATGCCCTCATGGGCCTGGATGACAGCAAAGTAGAAGGCCACGACCCGATTGAAGAGCGCGGCATGTTCCGCGA
This sequence comes from Ktedonosporobacter sp., assembly GCA_035293765.1. GTDB lineage: Bacteria > Chloroflexota > Ktedonobacteria > Ktedonobacterales > Ktedonobacteraceae > DASRHT01. The sequence continues at coordinate 73,813 of DATGMF010000074.1, read as the reverse complement.
AATAGTGGGCATACTGCGGCGGATACTGCAACGCTTGTCTGATCGTTTTCATGGCCTTTACCATAGCACTAGACCCCTTTCTGAGCATCAATATACTGCTGGATCGTTTCCGCGCTCACCGCACCGGCAGTGCTGGCAAAATAGGAGCGCGTCCAGGTGGATGGCAACTTACTCAAGATGGGTTTGAACTCTTGACGCAGACGAAAGGAGGTAAAGCCCTTGAGTTCCTTCACGATCTCCGCCGCGCTGTCGGAGGGCCAAGCTCGTAGAAAGATATGGATGTGATCGGGTTGGATAGCCAGCGTGAGAATATCCCATCCTTTCTCCTGGCACTTCTGGGCAATGAGTTGCTGGCAGCGTTCTTTGAGCGTGCCTGTAAGGATGGCCTTGCGCCGTTTCGGGCACCAGATGAGGTGGTACACGATCAGGTGAACCCGGTGCTCATCTCGCTGGTACTCTAACTTGTTTGTACTCGTCGTTTCCATAGTGACTACTCTACACTAATTTCGACAGCATTGCAACAAGCAAGGACTCAAGCCCGTTTGCGTTAACATCTGGTAAAGTGCAATGAGGGAATGAGTTTTTGAGGGATCATTGCAAACTTCAGCATATTACCGTACTATTGAAGTAGAAAAATTCTGAGGGACGAATCACTCAGGGAAAAGGCGGATATCGTGGCGATCCTTTATATTATCCTCGGCTTAATGGGTATACTTCTGGCGAGCGCAATTGTTGTCAGCACCTCTCGACGTCTGCGCCCCCCCCGTCGTGGCAGACACACGACAGCTCTGCATCACGCTCTCTTTAAGAACGAAGACGACTGATCTTGAGTTTGTTTATGTAGGAGATCGGAGCATGACCGCTTTACAGGTGGGCGATCAGATGCTGGACTATATCCAGCACACTGATGGCGACACACCGTTGATATTTATTCATGGCATCGTGAGCAGCCAGTATACCTGGCTGGACTTCCCATTACGCTTCGCACGCTATGGGCGCATTGTAACGCTCAGCCTCCCCGGTCATTATCCCGCCCGCTTCCCACCCACGATGCGGCAGGAAACGATTACCGACGCCTGGGTGGGCGATACAATGGCGGCTGCGGTGGAACAGATCAGCGGCGGCAAGCCTGCTATTCTGATCGGGCATAGCACAGGCGGCTACGCCAGTCTCGCCGTAGCCTGGCGCTCCCCGCATCTGGTGAAGTATGTAATTTCGCTGGCCGGTTTCGCTCGCGGCGTCTGGACCTCCCTGCTCGGCATTGATCAGCAGCTCCAGCACCTGGGAACTGCGGGCGCTTTGCTCTTTGACGCACAGATGAAGCTGAATACCAGCAATCCCGCCCTGAACGATTTTATCTGGCGCATGTGCTCATATGACAAAGCGGGTTTTGCCGCCAATACCGCCTATAAAGCCTTCAGACCAAAAATCGCCGACCACTTAAAGCATATTGACGCGAAGGCGATGCGCATGTGGTTCTACCGGATGCGCAACGTCGCCGATCTCACTCCTTATCTGGCGGAGATAGTCGCGCCGGTGCTTGCCGTGACCGGAGAGCAGGATAGCCTGGTACCCCCCGGCCAGGCTGGGATCATCGCCAACGGAGTTGTGAATGGGACCTGCATGTTCCTCAGCAGGATGGATCACGCCCTGTTCGTCGAGCAACCAGAGCGCGTCTATACCTGTATGACTGAATGGCTGGATGCGCAGCTTGCCTCCGGGTAAGTTTTGCGGCTTGCCTTTCTGCTTCCAACATCTGCCTCCTGCTGAGGCACCTCCCAAAAGCTGCGATTACTAAGCTTTGGGCATTCCCGGCTTCGTTTCTTTCTTTTCAAATCATATATTTTAATCTTATAAAAACAAATATTAATCCTCATAGTACTTAAAGATAATATTTAGCAAAATGATCTTTTTTTATTGACAATCTTAAATTTTTTCGTTATACTTCTTGACAAGGAAAAAAACCTATTGCAAGATAGTTTTCTTCCTGCAAGCCACATTCTGCCATCAGTGCCAATGGCAGAAGATACAGGGGAAACAGCCAGAAGCCACTAAGAAAGGCTTTCACCCTTGTTATTTACCTAAGCAAGGCAAAGAAGGATTCTGCCTGGAATCCTCCCAAATCTGGCGTTGTTTTGTATTTACGCGTTGGTAATAACGCGAAGGAGAGAGATTTTTATGTCTTCTCGGTGCCGTCCCAATCGTTCCCCCCGATCAGGGAACATTGTCACCCCGGAGCAGATCGTCAAAGTTCCGACTCCAGCTTTGAATCGCCGCACCTTGCTCAAAGCAGCGGGTGCCAGCGCCGCCGCGATTGCCACCGTCGGCGCTGTTGCCTGGCAGCCTGAGCGCATCGCACATGCTATGCCGCTGGGCTTCCCGGACATCCAGTTTGACATCGGCGCCTTTGTCCATCCGGTCCAGACTATCAATGGCATCCCGGTCCAGTTCGGCGCCATCTTTACTTTCATGGCACCCGCCAAGCTCACGCGCAACCCGACGAAGGCCGACCAGCAGACACTGGCAAACGCTCTGGCGACTATCGAAGCGAACTACTCCTTTAGCCCCAGCGGCATCTTCGTCTTCGTGGCCTATGGTCTGCCTTACTTCAATCGCCTGCCGCAGAGCCTGGTTGCCAGCCGTATGCCGCGCTTGAGCTCCGATCATAACCGCTTTGTACTGGAAGAGGCGGTACCTGGCCCGACCGATTTTGGGCAGCCTGGCATTAGCAAAGCGACCTTCAGCGTACCGGTACAGATTGAGAGCAATGATGTACTCTTCACCCTGCGTAGCGATTCGCTGGTCAACATCACCGAGGTCGCGGCCTGGTTCCAGGGCAGCAATATTCTCAACAACAGGGTTGTGGACTCGCCCGACTTCAATGGGCTCTTCAGTTTCGGCACGCCGCGTTTGAACTTTGTACAGCCGGGGTTGCCGCGCCAGGTGGCCGATCAACTTGCTGCCAACAACGTCGCGCCATTCCCGACAGTGCATACCGAGATCAACCCGGCCTCCTCGATGTGGATGGGCTTTGTCGATCAGCAGGTGGATAGCAGCGCGCCCAATGGCGCAACCGTGACCTTCGCCGGAGCTAATGCAGGCGGCAGCATCGGCAAGTTGACCACGGCGAATGCCGGGGACTACTTCGACAATGGTTCGATCCAGCACCTGTCGCATGTCATCGATGACCTGGCCCAATTCTACAACACGGATCCCAACAAGTTCACCGGGGCCGAGCCGTTCAGCGAGCGCGTCCAGTACATGTTCCGCTCCTTTGCCCCCAACAACACGCCCGGGTTCCCGTTCCCAACCGATCCCAACGACCCCTTCACCAACGGTGGCGGTCTGGGTGCGCCGACAGGCAACCTGGCGACGCAGCAGCAATCGGCCTTTGTGCGCAATATCTTCACCACCAATCACGAGGTGTTCGACAACTTCGACCCGGATATCCTGGCGACAGGCGTCAAGCAGTTGCGCGTCGGTCATGAGCAGGCATTGCAGCGTTCCTCGCGTGCGGCAGATGGCACGCCGCTGCACATCCGCAATGACGGCCCCGGCCTCTCGTCGCTCGATGTGCCCGACGGCTCGACACAGCCCACCCTGGAGTTCACCGTCTTTGTGCCGACCTCGGAGTTCTTCCGCGTGCTGCGCATCAACGCGGCGTCGCAGGATCTGGTGATAAAGGGTGGAAGCAACGGTGGGACCGCCACCAATGTGCCAGCCGGCGTCAACCCCTCAAACGACGATGATGACGGGCTGGAGCGCTTCCTGACAGCCACCCGCCGCCAGAACTTCCTGGTTCCGCCACGCCGCCATCGTGCGTTCCCATTGCTCGAACTCACCTAGAGCTGTTCTAAGACCAGAATAACAGACACCTTCTGGTCTACCCTTTGGTCTGTATCGAGCATAGGAGCAGCACTCATTGAATGAGTACTGCTCCTATGTTTTTGGTCGCAGGAAGTTGCAGGCAACCTTTACGTTTCTTCGAGCAGGCGCTCCCCCTGCTTTACCAGGCGAGTGTCTGCGATCTCCCATAGCTCACCGCCAAAACGCTCGATGAACCAGCGATCATGCGAGATGGCAACGACCGGACCCGGGAACGCGAGTACAGAGGCTTCGAACGCTTCCAGCACGTCTAAACTGATATAGTTGGTTGGTTCGTCGAGCAGCAGCACGTTTGGCTCGTTAGCCATCAAACGAGCAATCTCCAGCTTCCTGCGTTGCCCCGGGCTGAGCTGCCCGACTTTTTTGTGCATATCCTCCAGGCGAAACAGACCATAGCCGATCAATCTGGCAATAAACTCTCCTTCGTATCCGATCTGCCCGTAACGATACGTCTCGATCACCGTTTTATGCAGGTCGAACGTTTTACCTTCCTGAGGCAGGTAGCCGATGCGCGCTCCCGTCACGGTCTGCACGCTGCCAGCATCGGGCTGCTCAAGGCCCATGATGATCCTGAGCAGGGTCGTTTTCCCCGCCCCATTGGGTCCGGTGAGTACGATGCGCGCTCTGGGCTTGAGCGTTAGATTGACATCTCGCAGGATGCAGCGTGCGCTAAAAGATTTTGCGACCTGCGAGAGGGTGAGCACGACCTGCGATTGCATCGGCTCGGAGGTGAAGCGCGAGCTGGCTCTCAACAACTCGGGCGGCTTAGGGATGGGATCGGCCTCGATGCGCCTCAGTTGCTCTTCCGCCGCCCGGATATTGCGCGAGACGGTGCTCTGGACACGCTGCTCGAAGAAGTGGATGGCATTCTTATCGTTATCACGCGGCGGTCGATAGCCGTGTCCTACCTGGCGCGCGCTGACTTTGATACGCTTGCGCAGATCCGCAATCTCCTCCTGCTGCCGCTCATAGTCCTCTTCCCATTTGACACGCTCGGCTGCTTTAGCCTGAACATAGGCATCGTAATTGCCCTCGTATGCTTTGAGCTGGTGATCATGGTCGCTGATCTCGAAGATGCGATTGACGGTTCGATTGAGAAACTGCCGGTCGTGCGAGACGATCAGCATGGCTCCGCGATAGCTGGAGAGGTAGCGTTCCAGCCATTCCAGGGTGGCAAAGTCCAGGTGGTTGGTTGGCTCGTCCATGAAAAGCAGATCGGGCGAGCGCAGCAGCAGCGTTGCCAGCCCGACACGCGTCTTCTCGCCGCCGGAAAGCGTCTGCACCTCCTGCGTGCGTGGCAGATACGCGATTCTCAGTCCCGCCAGAATGACATCTATCTTATAATCCAGCTCATAGCCGCCACGATCCTGGAACCGCGTCGAGACGAGCTGGTATTCGGCTAACAGCGCAGGCAACTGCGCCTCGTCGGCGCTCGCCATAGCAGTCTCAAGCTGGCGCATACGTTCCTCAAGCTGGCGCAGATTCCCGACCGATTCCAGGATCAGATCCTGAATGGTATAGCCATAAAATTCCGGCGTGGTCTGGGGCAGATAGCCTGACTCGACCGAAGGTGCATAGCTAATAGCGCCCCCGTCTGCCTCCTCCTGACCGACGAGCAGCCGCAGCAGCGTTGACTTGCCCACGCCGTTTGGCCCCACGAGCCCCACGCGGTCGGCGGCATTGATAACGAAAGAGACATCATTGAGAACGGTTATCGCGCCATAGGATTTTGCGAGCTGGCGTCCGGCTAATAACATCGATGCACCTCAACTTCCCATTCACGCTCATAGAGTGAGCAGGTAATAATTGTGAAAGCTGCACGTCTGTTATGCCCATATAGCGCAAAAAGCAGGCCAGGTTTGCGAGGTAGCATACGGTGAAAGTCAAACAAGTAGAGGTAGACCGGTGGGTGATGCTACCAGGAAGGGAGCACAACATACGGCAGTGAAAGAATAGCGCGCCAGGCCGCACTTCTCAAAATAGAGAAGGGACCGGCGTGACATAGAACTGAGCGTAATCGTGCTTATCTCTTCATTTTCAGTATCCTCAGGCGGATCGTGATAGCCACCGGCTCCCGCCGACCCTCTAGAGGAGAAGTATACCCAACGGAGCGGGTAAAGTCAAACCGGAATTTTGGCGCTCGTAATAGCACCCGTCGAAGAGCCAGTGAGTATCGAAAGCTTAAAAAGTCGTGATGATTTATTGTAATCTAGTAAACTAGTGGTCTAGATGTCTTGACAATATAGAGCGGAGTATGGTAAAGTCTTTATAAGCTTATCAAATCCAATGTGTCACCTATCGTATTTCTAGTTTACCTGTGCCAACACTGCTCTTAAATTGCAAGATATTTCCCGTTGACTGAAGGGGGCCAACGCAAACAAACGAGGAGTAAGTAATTGATGAAACAGAAAGAGCCTCTTGTACTGCATGTCGCTGCCGTGCTACTACTGTGTTTTTTAAGCCTGATCGCTATATTCAGGATGGGGGCCACTCCCACACAGGCGGCAGGCTTTTCGGGCCGGTTTTTTGCTCCTTACACCGATATGACGCTCTTCCCCACGCCGTCGCTGACCCAGATTACGCAGACGAGCGGCTTAAAGTTCTATTCGTTGGCCTTTATCACCAACGCCAATACAGGTACCTGCCTGGCTGCCTGGGGTGGTTCAGTCACCTTTGCGCAGGAAAGCACCTTTTTGCCCAACCTGCAAAGTGATATTCAGTTTGTGCGCAACCAGGGTGGAGATGTAACCGTTTCCTTCGGCGGTCAGGCGGGCACCGAACTTGCCGATTCCTGCACCAGCGTCAGCACGTTGCAGGCGCAGTACCAATCGGTCATTGATCGCTACCATCTCACGCATATTGATTTCGACATCGAAGGTGTGGCAGTCACCGAGCAAAACTCCATTGATATGCGCAACAAAGCCATTGCGGCCCTGCAACAGGCCAATCCCGGCCTCTTCGTCTCGTACACGCTGCCGGTGTTGCCCTCGGGATTGGTCGATACGGGGATCAACATTCTGAAAAATGCGATCCAGAACGGGGTGAATATCGGTATCGTCAACATTATGGCGATGGACTACGGCAGCTCTTTCCCCTCGGATATGGGGCAGAACGCCATTAACGCGGGCAATAGCCTGTTCAGCCAGCTCAAGACGCTCTTCCCGTCGAAAACTGATAGCCAGCTCCACGCAATGATCGGCATTACGCCCATGATCGGTATCAACGATATCAATTCGGAGATATTTACGGAGCAGAACGCGCAACAACTGCTGGCCTATGCTCAGCAAAATCAGATCGGCGAGCTGGCGATGTGGTCTGAGGGGCGTGATAAGCCATGCGCCAATCCGACCGGCTTTGCCTCTCCGTCTTGCAGCGGCATCAACCAGCAGGCATTTGACTTTACCAACATTTTCAACCCGTTCAATGGCGTGGTCACGCCGCCGACGGTGACGCCTGTGCCGACGCAAACGGTGACGCCGACGCCAACCGCAACGCCGCCGCCGGGCGTACAACCCTGGGACCCCAATAGCCACGTCTATCATGTTGGCGACCAGGTTTTCTTCCAGGGGCACGTCTACCAGTGTCTTCAGGCGCATACCTCGCAGCCTGACTGGGCTCCCAACGTCGTTCCGGCGCTCTGGCAACTGCTCTCCTGAGCAGTCGTGTAGTGAAGCTGGCAAGGTTTTCCTTCACTACCTCTTCTTTACTGGTCGGGACGGTCCTTCTTACGGGGTATCCTCTACCGCAAGGTGGGGGATATTCCGTAAGAAGTTTTTATGAGTAAAAAGTGGTGCCGCGCTGGATGCGAATGTTGCCGCTGCCGGTTTTGAGCTTGAGCGGGGGGCGGGGCAGATTGCCAACTTCATTAGAGCCGAACTCGTTCGTGACGCCGCCGGAGCCGGTCTTGCTTTTGAGGCTGAATGATGCATCAAGCGGCAGTGAAACACGAATGCGCCCGCTACCCGTGGTCAGCTCGTAGTCCCCGCTGGGATCGAGCGAGCCTGTGAAGGTGATGGAGCCGCTGCCGGTCTTCAGGCGCGATTCGCCGCTGAGCGTAGCATTGAGCAGTTCAATACGTCCGCTGCCGGTCTTGCCGTTCAACTGACCCTGTATGTTGCTGAGCTGCATGCGTCCGCTGCCGGTTTGCAGGCTGGTATGCCCCTGAAGGTTGCTGGCCTCGATGCGCCCGCTGCCGGTGTGAGCGGTGATCAAGCCCTGCAAATCGCTCATGATAATTCTGCCGCTGCTGGTATCCAATCGGCAGGTGCCGCTGATGCTCTGGACGATGACGCGCCCGGAGGTGTTGGTCAGCTCGATATCACAGGTTTCCGGCACGGTAATATCCATATCGATGCGACGCAGGCCGAGCTGGAAGACGCCCCAGAAAATGCGACCGGTGATGTTGAGGATGTTATTCTGCTGATTACACAGCAGTTGCATCTTCTCAGGTCTGGGGTACAGCCCGCCGGCTCGCTTGACGCCGCTCACGGTGACGATGTCCTGCTCGCCGCGATGGAGCGCGATGGTGCCTGCCGTATTTTTGATGACGAGCGTGGGGCGCTCGGATACCTGGAAGGTCTGCACCGGCATAGGGATGGTTACGACGCGCCAGTTGGCGATCACCGCAATCGCGCCAAAAAAGACCAGCAGCGTGAGGATGAGCCAGCCCAACCAGTGGACGATGAGGCCGGACATGCTCCCGCTGATGGCTAAGGCGCCGATGATCAACAGCACCAGCAACAGGACCGCTATGCCGCGCTGCTCCCCGGGCTCGGGCCGGAGCTTCTCCCCTTCCGATTGCCAGATGCTGCCCGCATAACCTTCTGCATATGGCTGATATTCATATTCCTGCCGCTGCGCTCCCTGTTCACGCGGCTCGGCATTCACCTGTTGCGCGCTTAACGGCGCAGGTTCCTGCGGTTCGTATATATGTTCCTGGCTCTGCATAATTGCTCCTGAAAAACGATAAGGTAGAGAAACATCACAGTATATAGACAAGCATTACAACTTGTACGAACCAGGTTGAGATAAGTTATTGTTCCAACCATTTTGAGTTGGGCAAGATCATCGGAGGCGAGCAGGGCAATCCCTCGCGGTTGCCCTGCTCGGACGCTCGTCCCTACGATGGGGGATAACATTCCCTTGCAATAGTGATAAATTCACGGTATACTATTAACCACTATAGTGGTTACTAACAAGAGGTAACGAAATGATGGAGATCGATCTCTTACAGCAAATCGGCTTTAACAAGTATGAGGCGGAGGCGTATTACGCGCTGCTCTCTCATGGGCCGCTCACAGGCTACGAAGTTGGCAAATATTCGCACGTTCCGCTTTCGCGTAGCTATGAGATCCTTGAGCGATTACTAGAGAAGGGACTGGCGCTGGTGCAACCGGGTGAGCCTCCGCGCTATACCGCTCAGGAGCCGCAGCTGGTGTTCCAGCGCATCCGTTCGACAATGGAGGCGACGCTCAATACGTTAGCCACGTCGCTTGCTTCACTCGCTCAGCCTGATCGGGCGGGCGATTTCTGGGTTGTACGTGGTCGGCAGCATATCCTCACGCAGGTAAAAGCGATGATCGCACGGGCACAGACAACGATTGAGCTTGTTCTTCCCGATGATGGTGACGTTGCTGAAAATCTTGCGCAAGCTCGCCGGCGCGGCTGTCGCGTTTTTCATCCCCCGATGATGGGCCTGAGTGACCACGATGCGGCTATCGTTTTGCTCGCATGTGATGGTCACGAAGCTCTGGTTGGCATGACCTCTCCTGCTGGCGCATGTCAGGCGGTTACTAGCTCGAATAGGGCACTGCTCGCTGTATTGCAGGGATACTTCCTGTACCGGCAATCGCTGGCGCTGGCCGTCCCTGAGGTTCCCGTAAACACTGCTCAATTCCGCGCTGATAGCTGGGTGGAGTGGGAAGCACGCAAGCAGCGTCACCTGCGGAGCTTGAGCGCCGAACATCGTGTTGCTTGATCCCTTGCGCAAGAAGGGGTCAGAAAGGACATCTTTTTATGTCGCATGATATCCGTGATCTATCACTGGCTGAACGTGGGCGACAGCGCATCGCCTGGGCTGCACGCCATATGCCTGTCCTGCGGCTGATTGCCGCTGAATTTGCTGCTGAGCGACCCTTGCAAGGGCGACGGATTGCAGTGTCGCTCCACATCACCACTGAGACCGCTGTGCTGCTGACGGCGCTCCAGGCTGGTGGAGCGGAGATCGCACTCTGCGCCTCCAACCCGCTCTCGACGCGCGACGATGTGTGCGCCGCTCTGGTTGAGCAAGGGATAGCGGTATTCGCATACTACGACGAGGACCTGCCCACCTACCGACGCCACCTTGAGCAAACGCTGGCGTTGCAGCCGCATCTGGTGATGGATGACGGGGCTGATCTGATCGTTGCCCTGCACAACCGTCCCGCCGAGCAGACGGTGCTGGCAGGAATAGAAGAGACGACCACGGGCGTTGTGCGCGCAAAGGCGCTGGCGGCTGATAAGCTGCTGCGTTTCCCCGTGGTGGCGGTCAATGATACTCCCACCAAGCGATTTTTTGATAACCGCTACGGGACGGGCCAGAACACCATCGACGGCATTCTACGCGCGACCAATACGCTGCTCGCGGGCGCGACTTTCGTCGTTGTGGGCTACGGCTGGTGCGGACGCGGCATTGCGATGCGCGCGCGCGGCATGGGGTCGCGCGTGATCGTCTGCGAAGTCAACGCGACGCGCGCCCTGGAAGCGATCATGGACGGCTTCCAGGTATTGCCAATGCTGGAGGCGGCTCCCCTGGGCGATATCTTCGTGACCGCCACCGGTATGGCTGGCGTGATTCGCGCTGAACACTTCCTGGCGATGAAAGATGGCGCGATGCTGGCGAACTCAGGTCACTTCGATATCGAAGTTGACGTTGCCGCTTTGCGCGACCTCTCCACGCATGAAACGGAGATTCGTCCGCATCTCAGCGAATTTCGCCTGCCCAACGGGCGCACGCTCTACTTGCTGGCACAAGGACGATTGGTGGGGCAGGCTGCGGCTGAGGCCAGTCCGGCGGCGGTGATGGACCTGAGCTTCGCCGACCAGGCCCTTTGCACGCGTTATCTATTAAAGGACAATCATGGATTAGCACCTGCCGTCTACGATGTTCCGTCGGATATCGACGAGCGAGTTGCCGCCCTCAAACTGCAAGCGTTGGAAGTGCGATTAGATGCGCTAAACGAGGATCAGCTCGCTTACCAGCGCTCGTGGAAGATAGGCACAGCATAGCTGACTTGCGTCCCTGATTTTTGATAGACCCCAACAATATGTGCTACGATAAAAGACTAGAACCTACCAGGAGTTGTCCACTGTCAACAGCCAGAGGAGACTGGCACCGCCGGAGCATCAAATGGGGATACTATCAGGAATTCGGGTCGCGGACTTCACGCGCGTTGTGGCTGGTCCTTACTGCTCAATGCTGCTGGGCGATTTAGGGGCCGAGGTGATCAAGGTCGAGCAGCCAGGGCAGGGCGACGATTCGCGCGGCTGGGGACCGCCGTTCGTCGCCGGCATCAGCACGTACTATTTAGCGATCAACCGCAACAAGAAGAGCGTTTGCCTCAATCTACGTTATCCCGAAGGGGTCGAGATCGCACGTAAGCTGATTATGAAGAGCGATGTCGTGCTGGAAAACTTTCGTCCAGGCTTTATGGACCAGCTTGGCCTGGGCTTCGAGGAGCTACATAAAGTCCATCCTGGCCTGATCTATTGCTCCATCTCAGGCTTTGGGCAGAGCGGCCCTTATAAGAACAGGGCCGGTTACGATGTAATTGTCTCTGCATTAGGTGGATTGATGGGGATTACGGGCACGCCAGGAGGAGAGCCGGTGAAGACTGGCGTGGCGGTACTTGATCAGTCCACAGGTCTGAATGCATACTCGGGCATTCTTGCCGCGCTCTATCATCGCGAACGCACAGGAGAGGGCCAGCGCGTCGATGTTTCGCTGCTGAGCACGCAGCTTGCGATGCTGATCAACGCCGCCAGTGGCTATTTGATCGCAGGCGAGATTCCCGTGCCGCAGGGAACCGCTCACCAGTCGGTTGTGCCCTATCAGGCGTTTCGCGCCTCCGATGGCTATATCCTCATCGGGGCCGCCAATGATAAGCTCTTCCGCCAGCTCTGCCAGGGCCTGGGTCATCCAGAATGGGGAACAGATCCGCGCTTCAAAACCAACTACGACCGCGTTATCAATCGCGAGGAGCTGATCAGCCTGATGGAGGAAGCTCTCCAGGCCGATACTATCGCGGGGTGGGAGCGGCGTTTAATGGAAGCTCAGGTGGCAGTCGCGCCGGTCAACCGCATGGATCAGGTCTTTAGCGATCCCCAGGTCGTCCACTCGCAACAGGTTGTGACCGTCCCGCATCCAACCATTGGCGACCTGCCCCAGGTTGGGCCAGCCGTCACACACAGCCTGACCCCTGCCCAGGTCACAACGCCGCCCCCTGGACTCGGAGAGCACACCCACGAAATATTAGGCACCCTGCTCGGCATCGATCAAGATGAACTGGACCGTCTAGCCACTAGGAACGTGATTTAACATGAAAACACCATTATTATGCAATAACGTTATCCCGTAGGGACCCGCTTCAGCGCGTCCTGCGCGATTTATCGCCTTCCCATCCCGTAGGAACCCGCTAGAGGCAGAGGAGCAGAGGAACCCGCTAGAGGCAGAGGAGCAGAGGAAGCGGGGCTTTTCAAATCGCCCGTGAATCTTGTATGATAGGCAGAGATTAACTGCGAGCATCGATCCATCTTGATCACGTTCGATGTGATGCTATCTGCTATGCAATCAGCGAGCCAGAAAGAGGAGCTTTATGTACGCGACCGCGCTTCATTGCACCTATTGCGGGACCGATTTCCCCTTGACCAATCTCGGCTCGTGTCCCAAATGCGCGACGCCAGGCGAGGAGAGCGCGCTCAATGAGACGCTGGGCGTGCGCTACGATCTGGTCGCGCTAAAACGCCAGCTTGATCGGGACGAGATCGCACGCCGTCCGGCAGGGCTGTGGCGCTATCATGAGCTGCTGCCCGTGAGCGATCCGGCCTTGCGCATCGATCTGGGCGCGGGCGGCACCCGTCTGACCCGTCTCACGCGTTTACCAGAGGCAAGCGCAGGACACGCGCTGATGATGAAAGTCGAGGGCCTTAATCCCACCGGCTCCTTTAAAGATCGACCCATCGGCGTGGCGACCAGCGTGGCGCTGGAGCAAGGCGCGAAGGGCGTGGCCTGCCTCACCTCCGGCAATATCGGTTCCGCGATGGCGGCAGCAGCGGCGAAGGCAGGCATGCCCGCGCTGGTATTTTTGCTCGGCGCGGCGGGTCTGGCGGGACAGAATGCGGCGGTCAACGTCGAGAAATATGTGCAGATCAACGCCTACGGAGCAAAGATTGCTACCCCCATCGGCGGCGATCTTGGGCAGCTCTACGCCCTGGCGGACCAGATCGAGGCTGAACTGGGCTGGTCCTTTATGCACAACTTCCAGGCGTACCAGACCGATGGCGACAAGACGACCGCCTTTGAAATCTGCGAGCAACTGGGCTGGCGGGCTCCGGCGGCAGTCTTTGTTCCTACTGGCACTGGAACTGATCTCTTCGGCCTCTGGCAGGGCTTCGTGATCTTCAAAGAGCTGGGCTTTATTGAGCGGCTCCCGCGCATGTTCGCGGTGCAGCCGGTGGGAGCTGCCTCGCTCGCCGTGGCCTGGGAGCAGCGGCAGCAGGTGCCCGCGCTCCTCGAACATGCTGAACCCAATATCGCGCCGCCGATCAGTCATCGTGTCAGCGGCTATCACGCTTACAAAGCTATTAGCGAATCGGACGGCGGCGCGGTTGCCGTGTCAGACGATGATATGATGCGCGCGCTCAAAGATCTGGCCGCGTACGAAGGCATCTATTGCGAAGCCGCCAGCGCGTCGGCTCTGGCAGGCATGCGTCAGGCTATCGCCGCCGGTTTGCTCACCGCCGACGAAAGCAAGCAACGGGGCGTCGTTGGCATCCTGACCAGTCACGGCCTGAAGAACAGCCTGGCCCTCTCTCAAGTATTTAGCCCGCCGCCACAGGTCGAGGCCACATGGGAAGCGGTACGAACGTTTCTCGAGGCGCGAGATGAACGATAGGCAGATGCGCACCTTTCATCGCACCGGCACACAATATGAGGTGCGACAGCCGGTACGTCCAGTGAAACCGAGCGCGGCGGAACGCTTCGTCCGGCGGGCAAAGTTTATCGTGCCCATCGTTGCCATCTTGCTGGCCCTGCTGTTCGTGGGCTGGCTCCAGGTCACAGCGCCCAAAGACCAGGTACTGATTTTCGGCGCGCTACCCGCTCTACAGCCTCAGCAGGCGCAACCGGTCCGCTTGCTCAACGGCAAAGTGGCTTCGCTGAGCTGGATTCTGGGCCGCGATTGTCGCCAGGGGGTGCAGGCATACTTGCAGACAGCCGATACGCTTCCTGATGCCGCGCTGGTCGGCACCGGCTGGCTCGACCCGACCACTGGACAGCTCATCAACGGATCGAGCAATACCTGTCAGCCTGGCAGCTTGAGCATGGATAACGTCGTGCAGCTCGTCCACAGCAAGGGCGGCATGGCTTACCTGACCATCACCATGCAGACCGATGGCTCAGCAGACGGCTGGACCCCGCAGCAGCAGGCAGCTTATATTGATAAAGCTACAACTACCAAAGCGTATATTGATGCTATCGTCAACGAGGTCACACGCGCCGGTTACGACGGCGTGATCATGGACCTGGAGGGTTCTGACCGCACATATCCTGCTATTCAGCAACTTTTTGCTACCTATAATCAGCAGGTGTGGAACGCGCTCAAGCCTTTGCACAAACCGTACGGGATCGCGCTGATCCACAAAATCAGCGATCACGACGACTATTACAATCTCAACGGCTTCGAGGATTGGCGCTTGCTGGGGCGCTCGGCTGACTTCCTGGTCATTATGGCGCTCGATCAGTCTTACTTCACGCCTGGACCGACCGTAAGCGTTCCCTGGCTCAAACAACTGCTCGCCTACGCCCTGCAAACCATGCCGCAGATGCTGCCACACGTCATCTGGGAATTCCCGCTCTACGGGGCCAGATGGCATCTCGCGGGCGGTTCCTGGGTCTACGATGGCCTCATCATGTACCAGGATGCGCAGACGCTCTACAGCCAGCTCTCCGCCTCGCAGATTGACGCGGGAGCCAGCGATCTCAACGACCCCGTTTCAGCCCACTTCGTCTATACCGATGCGGCAAAGGTCAAGCGGGCCGTCTGGTATCATACCGCGCAGAACCTCTCCGGCATCATTGCCGCTTTCCGTCAGGTGCTGGAGCAAGACCCGCACTTTGCAGGCAGCCATCTACAAATCGCCGTCTGGTATCGCCTCCCGAGCGAGCCAGGCGCTATCTGGTCCATGCTTGGCAATGTGCTGCCGAATTAGGCTCTTTGCACTATCTGCCCTTGAAATTGGCGGCGCGACGCTCAATAAAGGAGCGAATGCCTTCTTGCGCGTCCTCGCTTTGCAATAATGGCGCAAGGGAAGGGGCCAGTTGTCGCATCGCCTCCTCTTCGCCTGCCGTGAGCGCCAGGCGGGCCGCTTTCAGGGTGGCTTGCACGCCTAGAGGGGCCTGGCTGGAGATCGTTTGAGCAATCTCTTCAGCGCGTGCGAGCTGCTGACCTGGTTCGACCACCTCCTGCACCAGCCCGATGCGCAACGCCTCTTGCGCGCTGAACTCGTCGCCGGTCAGCAAATAGCGCATCGCGTTGCCCCAGCCCGCTTCGCGCACAAAGCGAATCGTGGCTCCGCCGATGGGATAGATGCCGCGCTTAATCTCTATCTGGGCAAAGCGCGTATTGGCAGCCGCCACGCGTATATCGGCGGCCAGCATCAGTTCAATGCCAATCGTCAGGCAGATGCCCTGTAGCGCGCACACCATCGGCTTCGACAGGCGTGGCCCCGTAATCCCCAGCGGGTCGAGCGCCCCCTCCGCCACATCCTGCACGCCCTGTCCTAGCCGATCAATGAACTGCGTCAACTCCAGCCCTGCCGTGAAGTGATCGCCGTGCGCAAAGAGCACGCCACAGCGTAAATCGTCGTCGCGCTCCAACTCGCTATAAGCCTTGCCCAGCCCATCCAGCATCGCCCGATCAAACGCGTTGCGCTTGGCTGCACGATCTAACCCGATCAGCAGAACATGTCCATGCCGCTCTCTGGTGACTTTTCCTTCGGTACTCATATTTTTTCCGCTCCAGATGAATACAAATAACTTATTGTAATATACGACATACAGAAAAAAAAGAGAGTCAGGTTCTGCCCCTTTACATCAGCCATGTGGAATGGATATACTTATACCATAACCTCTCTTCCTGTCGCACCTGGCATGCGTGGCCTGTGCAGGCTCAATACCAGGGCTGGCAGCAGCGTATTTAAGCACGCCGATGTCTCTCCAGACAACGCTTAGTCAGAACAGAAAGGCAAGCAAACCCTATGGACTTCTTACGTGAGATCGCCCCATTCCTCATCGGCCTGATAGTGCCTCCCATCGTCATGCTGGTCACGGCGCGCACAAACTGGGGAGGGCAGCTCAAATTTATGGCGGCGTTGATGCCCGCGCTCATTCTCGGCTTCTGCACCAGCTTGCTGGCAGGCGAACTGGCTGCCGGTATGCCCGATGGCCTGGTTGCGATCATGATCGACACCTCTCTGGTCTACACCGGCTCACAGGTGGCCTACTGGTTCTTCTGGAAACCAGTCGTGGAGACACGCCTGCAACAGAACGCCATCCCCGTCAAGAGGAGAGAAAAGTAGCCGCAGGGCAACCGCAGGGCACGATTCGCCCTTCCGGTTGCCCTGTTCCCATTGTGGTATGTTCGCCGGTGGACGATAACGGATGGGTAGGGGCAATCCCTCGCGGTTGCCCTGTGCCCCCACCAACGATGCCCCTCGTCGCCTGGACCATCCCTTGCTCTTGCTGTGGCGACGACATTGATGCCGTCCCCCTGCCCTGCCCCCCCTCGCTAAAGCGGACGCCGTGAACCGCGTCGCCACAGTGTCTCGACTCCTATGCCCAGGCATGCGTCAGCCATCCCCGCAAATCCCTGACAAAAGATGTCAGATAGGATGGTATACACTAAGTAGAAAAGATGAGAGAGGTGCAGACAATGCAGATTGAGACAGTACGCCTCTTATTGCGCGATTTTACAGAGGATGATCTTAGCGCGGTCTACGCATTTGACTCCGATCCAGAGCTGAAACGGTATCGGGGAGGAGGAAGAGCGACGGAGGAGGAGACGCGCGGCTTTCTGCAAAAAACACAGCACTGGCTCAAGCAAGAGCCACGCTCCACCTATGCCCTGGCGCTCGTCCTCAAAGAGCGGGCGGAAATCATCGGCGTCATCTGTCTCACCATCACCTGGCGGGAACGAGGCGAGGCGGAGCTGTGGTATCGCCTCAGTCGGACGTACTGGAATCAGGGCTATATCACAGAAGCAGCTTCAGCCATGCTCGCCTTTGGCTTCATCGACCTGCAACTTCACCGCATCTGGGCCATGTGCCATCCCGACAATACCGGCTCGTGGAGAGTGATGGAGAAAATCGGCATGAGCCACGAGGGCCGGATGCGCGAAAACTTCCCCAACGAAGATGGGACCTGGCGCGATAGCTTGCTCTATGCCATTATCGATCATGAGTGGAGGAAACAGCAGGATACCCCCTCATAACTGCCTTCGTGCGTTGTATCCAGGCATGATATAATAAAGGACAGGCAGAAGCGCCACCTGATAGTAAGAGCAGAAAGCGGTGAGCGATGGCAGAACTGATGAGTTTTGAAGCATACCTTGCGCTTATCGAGCAGGACCCCGAGCATTCCTATGAGTATCTTGATGGCCGCGTCTATATGATGACGGGTGGCAGCCCCGATCATGCAATCATTGGCTCTAACCTCAATGCCTTACTGCAAACCTCCTTGCGCGGTCGGCGCTGCATCGTCTACAATTCCGATGTTTACGTGCAGCTCTCTGAGCATTACCGCGTCTGTCCCGATGTGACGGTAAGCTGTGACCCACGAGATCGCGGTGCGCAAGACGCCATCCGCTTCCCCACTGTCGTGGCTGAGGTCCTCTCACCTGGCACTGAAGCTCTTGATCGCGGCCAGAAATCCTTACAGTACCGCTTATGCCCCAGCATTCAAGAATACCTGCTGGTCAGTTCCGAATTTCCCCTCGTAGAAGTCTTCCGCCGCGAGAAACAGGGCTTCTGGTCGCTCTATACGCTGGTCTTACATGATACCATCGAATTGAACAGCCTCGGCCTTCGCCTCTCAGTCGCCGATGTTTACCACAACACATCATTTTTGGAGTAGGAGCATGCCTGGCGTTTGCCCTGCTGCCACAGCACCATACCCCCACCGAATCGATGTCACAACAAGCCCACTTTCCTTCATCATGGTAACAGGGTAAAGAGGGTAAACAGGGTAAACATATGCTATGAAGCGGCCTGTGGAGCGGTACGAGGCATATTTACTGCCTGGTAATATTCAGGTAAACATGGTAAACAATGACCCCTTCGCATGCCCTTACTGCGGTGGTAACAATCCACCTTCCGCCATCTCTGTCTGCTACTCACCACAACTCTCCCTATATATATTAATATAATATATAGAGGGGGGAGCAATGAAGTGGTAACCACCATACCAATCATAGCACAGGTGCATGGTAGCAACCACCATACCAATCTAAGCGCATTCAAAGGGGTCATTGTTTACCATGTTTACCTGAATATTACCAGGCAGTAAATATGCCTCAGCCCGCTCCATAGGCCGCTTCACAGCATATGTTTACCCTGTTTACCCTCTTTACCATGATAGAGGGGGTCCCACAGAAAGCGACAAGTTTACTAGACAAGCAGGCGCTACAGGCGAGAGGGGAGGAGCCATTTGAGGGGGGGGAGGATTTGTTCGACGACGGCGAGATGATCGTAATAGCCTCGCTGCTGGCAAATCAGGCCGTCGCGTAATGTGAAAATGCTCACGCCATCCACCTGGAAGGGACGGGCGAGCCAGGATTGACCGAGCAGGCGCGGACCATGCCCGTGAGTCGTCCAGGTCACTGCCGCCTGACCTTCTTCCATGAAGACCTGGCCGTTGGGCACATAACGGATAGAAGGGATGGTGCGGAAGCGCGTGGTGAACCACCGCTCGATCTCGCTGCGTCCACGGCGCGCAATTTTCATGCCGGAGTCAAACAGGACCGCGTCATCGCTGTAGAGCGCCACAATCGCGCCCACATCATGAGCATTAAACGCCTCTATCCACCGGCTCACGGGCGGACGCAGCCGAGCGCGCATTTCATCACTTGCTTGCATGACGAATTCCTTCACGTTCTGATAGACATAATCATAGCGTAAATGCCACTGTGTAAATATGATACACTATCTATAAGCGACTATGCGGTATTCTGACCTTTTCCGCAGCAGTCTGGCTGGTATATGCATCCATACCCTGTACTCCACACTATGCCAGAGGGAGGAGCGATTGAGCATTCACATACAGCCCTGGATAGACGATGCGGCCTTCCATCAAGACGTGCAATTCCTGGAAACACGCTGGCAACGCACCCCCATAGGCAGCATTGATCTACCGGTGATCGATATTGGGCAGGGCGCGCCCCTTGTGTTTGTGCCCATCCTTGAACACCTCGAATTCGTTTACGCCCGCCAGATACGCACGCTCAGCCAATCGCGGCGCGTCATCCTCTATCGCCGCCAGGAGACACGCGATAAACCGGTGGGACTCGCTGACCGCGTCGCAGAGTTGCGCACGGTACTCGATAGCCTGGGATTGGCGCAGGCTGACCTGCTAGGACACGGCGATGCCGCGATGGTACTCTTCGAGTTCGCGCTGCGCTATCCCCAACGCTGCCGCTCACTGATCATTATTGCACAGGCAGCCGATTACCAGATCGCGCCCCATCCATTGATCTGGCTCCTCCACGAACTGTTGCTGCGCCTGCCGGCTGAATATCTCGTTCCCGCCTCGTTCCTGCGCCGCACCGTCATCAACTATATCATGGCCCACGATAAGCATAACCACACCACACCCGCGCTGCCACGTCACCTGATTGCAGAGCAGTTCAGCAAAATTCAGCAGTGGCCCTGCGTGTACAAATTTTCGGTGCTGCCCATCATTCACTCTTTCGATATACGCGCCCGCGTCAAGCAGCTTACCATGCCTGTGCTGCTAATCAATCGCGCCGACGATGCGCTGGCCCCTGAAGCCAAAACGCGCTGGCTGGCGCAACAGTTACCCGCCTGCAAGGGCTATCACATCGTTTCTGGTAAGGAACGTTTCTTCATGTACTCACAGGCAACGGAAGTTACGCCATTGATCGCAGCGGTTCTTGCGGAGGACCTCCTATCCGCCGACCTGAGCGCTCCCACAATGAATCGGGGAGCTACGAGTGACAACGGCGTTGGTCGGCGGAATTTAGAGGGTATTGACCATCAATCAGGACAGCTACAACAGCAGGAGAAGTAATGAGTAAAGCATCGCTCCATGCATTGCGTCGGGTCGTCATCACCGGACTTGGCGTTGTTGCGCCCAATGGAACAGGCAAAGAGCCTTTCTGGCAAGCCTGCCTCGTCGGTCGCTCCGGCATCAGCCACATTACGCGCTTTGACGCCAGCCAGCTCCCATCACAAATCGCGGGCGAGGTTGCCGACTTCGCCCCGCAGCAGCTCGGACTCAGCGCCGACGAAATCCTCCACATGGACCGCGCCACCCAGTTCGGGCTGGCAGCCGCCAATCTCGCCATGCAGGATGCTGGCCTGGCGAACGCGCTGAGCGAGGAGGAGCGCGAGCAGACCGGCGTCTACATGGGGCTGGCGATGGCCTGTCTGGAGGAAGGCGAGAAGCAGTGGGCGCAAGCCACCGGCAATGGCACATACGAGCCGGACGCGAACCAGAACGATACTATTCCCGCAACCCTGTTGATGTCGCACGCCTCCGCCAGCGCCATCGCCGCCCATCACCAGCTCTACGGCCCCTGCACCGTCATCGCCACCGGCTGCTCGGCTGGCGCGGATGCTATCGGACAGGCATTCTGGCTAATCCAGGAAGGGCGGGCCGACCGCATGCTCGCGGGGGGAACCGATGCCGCGATCTGCTACGGCGTGCTTGACGTGTTCTGCGTCATGGGAGCGTTGAGCAGCAACTACAACGATGCACCGGCGCGCGCATCGCGCCCTTACGATCAGCGGCGCGATGGCTTCGTCATGGCTGAAGGTGCGGGCGTTGTTTTACTGGAGGAACGCGAGCAGGCCCTGGCGCGTGGCGCGCACATTTACGCGGAAATCATCGCCTTCTCCTCAAACAGTAACGCCTATCACATGACCTCGCTCCCGCCCGACGGCACGCCCTTACGACATCTGCTGCACCAGGCAATGGCAGAGGCAAATATCACCGCAGACGAGCTGGCGTACATCAACTCGCACGGCAGCTCAACCCCGCCGAACGAGGCGGCGGAGACAGCCGCTTACAAAGCTGTCTTTGGCGAGCGAGCGCGTCACATCCCTATCAGCGCCACAAAATCCATGATCGGTCACACCCAGGGGGCGGCCAGCGCCATTGAAACCATCGTCACCGCGCTGGTGCTCGACCGGCAGGTCATACCGCCAACAATCAATCAAGAAGAGCCTGATCCGCGCTGCGACCTCGATTACGTGCCGAACCTTGCACGCGAGGCGGCGGTCAACGTGGCTCTAACGCATTCTAGCGGCTTCGGCGGGGTCAATAGCGTGCTTGTCCTCGCACACGACCGGATTGGACAAGATAATGGCAATTGAGAGCAACCGACGCGTCGTCATTACCGGACTTGGAGCCGTCGCCCCCAACGGGATCGGCACAGAGGCATTCTGGGATGCCACCAGCAAGGGTCGCTCCGGCATCAAGCATCGGCAGCATAGCCACGGCCCCATCCAGGTTGCAGGCTCCATCGACGACTTCGTGGCGGAAAACTATATTGAGCGCAAACTGGTCAATCGCACCGACCGCATGACCCACTTCGCCTTCGCCGCCATTCAGGAGGCACTCTACGACTCTCGCCTCGCCATCGAGCAGGAGGACCCTGTGCGCGTGGGCGCGGTGATTGCCAACACGATGGGGGGGGTTGATTTTGTATTGCGGCAATTGCAGGCGCTCTATACGCGCGGCCCGCGTTTTATGAGCGCCTATACCGCCATCGCCTGGCTGCACGTCGCCAACGTCGGGCAGACCGCCATCCGCTACGGACTCCAGGGCTACTGCAAAACGCCCGTCAATGATACTGTTGGCGGGCTGGACGCTTTAGGCATGGCCTACGGCGCGATCAGGCGCGGAGCCGCCGATGTGCTGATCACGGGCGGCTGCGAAGCGTTTCTGCACCCCTTCATCCTGCTGGTCCTGGCGCACCAGGCTCGCTGCGTCCTGAAAGACAACCCAAACGCCTATCGCCCCTTTGATCGCCGCGCCGCCGGCCTGATTCTGGCCGAAGGAGCCGGCATGTGCATCCTGGAGGAATACGAGCACGCCATCCGGCGAGGGGCGACCATCTACGGCGAAATTGTCGGTTACGGGCAAACCAACGACGCGCACGGCCTGACCGCGCCCTCGTCCAACGGCACACGCTACGCCAGAGCCATCAAGCTTGCCATGCAGGAAGGCAATATTGCGCCGCAAGATATCGCCTACATCAGTCTGGACGGACGCGCCATCCCCTCTTCCGATCAGGGGGAGGCAGCCGCGTTGCACCTGGCCTTTGGCAGCGATCTTGCGCATATCCCATTGAGCGTTCCGCGCACCGCCATCGGTCATAGCTATGCCGCAGCAGGCGCTCTGGATACGATTCTCGCGCTGCTGGCGCTCAAGCACAATCTCGCCCCTCCCACGATCAACTGCGAAGAACTCGACCCTGCCCATCAATTGCAGCTTGTGCGCGATGAGGCGCAGCCATTGCGACAGCCAGCAAGCGGGGAGCAACAGGCGGTACTGATCGGCGGACGCGGCATTGGCGGCACTAATGTCGCGCTGGCAATCAAAAAGGACTTCCTTGCCGCCCGCCCGACCTGTAGCTCCCCGATTGATCGTGGGAGTGGCGGACGGAATATCAAGGCGGTGTGATGTGCAGGCAGGGCAGGACGAACGCGAGGAGCGTCCCCAGGGCAAGCACGAAGCCCCCACCCACCGGCAGCAGCAGGGCAAGCGCGAGGCCCCTTCCCGTCCCATCACCTCCCCTTGCCCCTACACCGCCTCTGTCGTGATTGTGGGAGCTGGTCCAACGGGGCTAGCTGTGGCTAATCTGCTTGGCCTGCTCGGCATCGACGCGCTGCTTTTTGAGCGCAACGCCGCATTGAGCAGCTTTCCAAAGGCTATCTCCATTGATGACGAGGGGTTGCGCATCTGTCAGGCGATGGGCCTCGATCAGGAGCTGCTGCCCGAGATCCTGCTCGATATCGACGCGCACTATCTCTCACGCGGTCACTATCTGGCGAAGGTCGCTCCCACCAGCAACCGTAACGGCTATCCGCTCATCTCCACCTTCTTCCAGCCCGCTTTCGAAGCAATACTGCTCAAAGGGCTGGACCGCTTTCCCCACGTTCGCACGTACTTTCAGCATACTATCGAGAGCTTCGAGCAGCAGGAGCAGGGCGTCTGTCTCTCAGTGCGAGACCCTGATGGGACACTTCTGCGGGTGGAGTGCGCCTACTTGCTGGCCTGCGATGGCGGCAAAAGCGCCATCCGGCAGGCCCTCAACATCCCGATGCGCTTCCCGCTCGCGGAGCTACTCCCCTGGACATGCACAAACAGCCGCCACAGACGCGCCGTTGATCACGCGCAACGCTGGCTGGTGGTCGATTGCATCGATGATGACGATCCGCTGCCCGCTGCTATCTTCTTCTGCAATCCAGCCCGTCCGGCGGTGACGGTGCCAGCTCCCCATAAGGGCCGCAGATGGGAGTTCATGCTGCTCAAGGGCGAACGCGAAGAGGATGTGCTGGACACGGCGCGCATTCAAGCTCTGATCCAGCAAGCCAGAGCCGCTCAAAAGCAGCTTATGAGCGAGAAGCCAGCACACATCACGCGACGAGCCGTCTACGCCTTCCATGCTGTTCTGGCGACACGCTTCTCCAGCCAACGCGTCTTCCTGCTTGGCGACGCAGCACACCTGATGCCTCCCTTCGGCGGCCAGGGCATGAATAGCGGCCTGCGCGACGCCCACAATCTCTGCTGGAAACTCCACCTCGTCCTGCAAGAATTGGCCGACGCGCACATCCTGGCAACATACGACCAGGAACGCCATCCCCATGTGGCGCAAATGATCCTTTTCTCCTGGCTGCTCGGCAAGATCATTATGCCCACCGCAAGCCCGCTAGCTTTCTTGCGCGACCTCTTTTTCCGCTCCATCAACACAATCCCATTCGTGCGTGAAGCCCTTACAGAAGCGAAGGTCAAACCGCAACCACCCTACGCTAGAGGCTGCCTGCTCTTTAGCAACAGCAAAGAGAGCAAGCGCCTTACAGGGGCTATGCTGCCACAACCGCAGGTGCTGACGCTGGAGAAGCAACAAATATTGCTGGATCAGGCTCTTGGCGACGGTTTTGCTCTGCTACGACTTTATGACGACCCGACACAGGCTTTTGCGCCCTTGAAAGCCGAACAATGGTCGTGGTTGAAGGCGCGTTGCGTCTGCATTTTGCCCGGCAAGCGTGAAGCCGAGGAAGTTGTCCAGGATTCGGGTTGTACGGTGGTGATAGATAGCGAGCGGCGATTGGGCGCATTCCTCCACCATAGTCAGGATATTTACGTGCTGGTACGCCCTGATCGTTATATTATGGGAGTTTTCGGAGTGGAGCAGGCTGAGCAGTTTGTGGAGAACCTGCGAAAGTTTATGACGAAGAACCCATCGAAATTATAGCCCATCATGCTCCTTCCAAAGGCGAGATGTGCAGTAAATGCACATAGTTACTGCTCTCTCATTTTACCATCTGGTTTATTGTTCACTATGTCATGCTCCCCATCAATTTGCTACAATTTCAGAGAATGAGATACACCCTGTAAAAAGAGCAGGAGGCAATTATGATCCCCATAAAAGACTATCCCGGGCCACGCAGGACTTTGCCGTGGGTAACCTGGGGGCTGATCATCGTCAATGTGGCCGTTTTTCTTTATCAAGTATCGCTCGGTGCTAACGCCCAGGCATTTATGTTTGCTTACTCCACTGTGCCAGCAGCGATAACACATGGCATCCCTCAGACCTCGCTTCCCGGAGTACCCGCCAATCTGCCCTTCCAGACGCCCAATCCGGTCTATCTGACCTTGATCACTTCGATGTTCATGCATGCTGGCTGGCTGCATATTGGCGGCAACATGCTCTTTCTTTACATCTTCGGGGACAATGTGGAGGACCGTATGGGGCATCTGCCATACCTGGCGTTCTACCTCTTCTGCGGCCTGGTCGCAGCGGCGGCGCAGATTGCCGTTGACCCGAACTCGACCATCCCCAGCCTGGGAGCCAGCGGCGCGATTGCCGGCGTGTTAGCATCTTACCTGGTGCTCTTCCCGATGGCGGGCGTGCGCACCATCATCTTCATCTTCATTTTCTTCACCATCGTCACCTTACCAGCTTTCATCTTGATTGGCCTGTGGTTCTTATTGCAATTCTTCGACGGCATAGCTGCATTGAGCACGGTGCAGCAGGGAATGGGCGGCGTGGCATACTTCGCCCATGTTGGCGGCTTCGTGGCGGGTCTGATCATCACCTTCGCCCTGCGCCCCTGGCTGCGCCCACCCGACAATACGATGACCTACCCCTACTTCCCACGCCACCCGAACGCGGTTGACCGCTCGCAGCGATGGTGATAAAGCAGTACGCTTGCTATTCTCCCAATAATAGCCTATATAGCTTTCGCTGCCGTTCCGCCGCTCGCCTGTAAATCTCGCCATACCGATCATTGGGCTGGATGGGGTTCGCGAGATCGGGCGGGGCCTGGGCAACGTTGGGGATGAGGCCCATTGCTTCGAGGGCGAGCAGGGCCGCGCCGCGCGCCGAGGCTTCATGGTTGCGCGAGGGATAGAGCTCGGCCCCCAGCGTGTCGGCAACCACATGCTGCAAGGTGGACGAGCCAAGCAGCGCGCCACCGCTACAGATGAGACGGGGAATGGTATTATCCTCCACTTGCAAGGCGGCACGCAGCTGTTGGTAAACGGCGCTGAGCTGATAGGCCAGCGATTCCATGCCCGCACGCAGCAGGTCAGCCGGCGTGGTGTGGATGGAGAGGCCGCCGATGGTCATACGCGCGTCGGCATGCCAGCCAGGACTGCGCTCGCCGGAGATAAAGGGCAAGAGCGTCAGGCCGTGGCTGTCCGGCTCCAGGTCCGCCACCAGTTGTTCCGCCTCCTGCAATACCGGCAGCTTGAGCACGGTATCCAGCCAGGTGAGCAGGTTGCCCCCTTCGCTTAAAGCGCCGCCGATGACTGCGCGTTTTGCATCGACCAGGTAGAGCCAGAGGCCCATCGGCGGGATCACACGCTCAGGCTCCACTACGACGCGCAAGGCGCTCGACGTCCCGACGGTGAGCGACCAGTTTTCGATAGTGGCACAGCCGGAGCCGATGCAGGCCGCTGCTCCATCGCCTATCGCGGGAAACCAGGGAACCGCGCGCAAAGCAGGCCAGGCGGTGGCATATTCGGGAGTAAGCCCTTTGATGCTATCGCCTGCATCGCCCAGTTCCGGTAATTGCTCCGGTCGCACGCCCAAAACCTCCATCAACTCGCGATCCCAGGTCCGTTTGCGCGTGACCAGCATGCCGGTGCCGGAGGCCATAGAGAGGCTACAGACCGAGCTTCCCAGCAGCTTGCGATGCAGGTACTCGCCAAACGAGAGCCACCGGGCTGCGTGCGCAAAGACTTCGGGCTGATTGGCGGACAGCCAGCGCAGTTTAGCGGGCCAGTAGCTGGCATGGAAGCGCGCGCCTGTGCGCTCATGTACTGCCTTTTCGTCAAGTTGTGAACGCAGCTCCAGCGCGGCATGAAACGGGCGCGTATCCTCCCAGGTGATGAGAGGGGTCACGGGACGATTGCGCGCATCCACGCCCATCAGGCTATGCCAGAAGGTATCTATCGCCACCGCGCCAATCCGCTGAGCCAGCGGACCGGCAAGGGCGAGCACATCATCAATGGTCTGAGCGACAACGGCCAATAGCGCATCGGCATCAACCGAGACTTCACCATCATTTGCGGTATTGAGCTTATAGATGCGCTGCGAGATCACTTTAGGCACAACGGTGCCCGTGGCATCGAAGAGCAGAGCGCGCGTCGATGAGGTCCCCACATCGAGCGAGAGCACAAAAGGAGGCGTAAAATCAGCATGCATATTCGCCGCGTCAGTGCGTTGAGTCATAGATGTTTCTCTTCCTGTTTATCTGGCTGGTCAGCTTTCCCTCGCGGAGAAACCAGGAGCAGCGCACAGAACGCGCCGGTGATGGCGAGCCCTGATCCGATCAGCATCACCAGGCGGAAGCCGAAGACAAATGCTTCAGCGACAGTCTGGCGTATGGCTGCTTGCGTCTCGCTGCTGACATTGCCTGGTATTTCTATTCCCACAAATTTATTACGTTGCTGCTCCAGGATTCGGCGAGCTTCGGGATTCAATTGCGGGCTATTGAGACGCTGATTCAGATTGTGATTGAAAGCTTGCAAGAGGAAAATACTCAGCACGGCGACGGCCATCAACCCTGCCAGGCGCGAGACAGCATTATTGATCCCTGAAGCCGTACCGGCGTGGCTCTCCTCCACAGCGCCAAGCACAGTGGTTGTTAGAGGCGCCACGGTAATAGACATGCCCAGGCCCAGCACCAGCACGGCGGGGAAAAACGTTGTCCAGTAGCTGCCACCCAGGCCCACTCTAGCGAAGAGCAGAAAGCCAGCCGCGGCGATGAGCGGGCCAATAACTAACGGCAGCCTGGAACCATAGCGATGCACCAGCCCGCCAGACCAGCGCGAGAGCAGAAACATCAGAAGTGTGAAGGGAAGCAGAGCCGCTCCGGCTGCCGTGGGCGAGTAGCCCTGGACGCTGATGAGATTGAAGGGGAAAAAGAACAATGTTCCCGACAGGGCCGCGTACAGCAGGAATGTGAGCAGATTTGTGCCGCTAAAGGTGCGCGAACGAAAGAGGCCAAGCGGCATCATTGGCGCGGGACTGCGGGCTTCGACGAAAATAAAGGCGATCAGGCCCGCGATCCCGCCGATAACGGTACCAAGCACAATGGGATTGCTCAGGCCAAGATTGTTTGATTCGATCAGTCCGTAAACAAGCGCCCCCAGACCAATCGTCGCTAACAACGCCCCGGGCCAGTCCAGCCTGTCACCCCGCTGCTGATTGCAACTCTCCGGCACATGCCATTGCGATACAACCAGCACAATGATGGCAAGAGGAATATTGATAAAGAACACCCAGCGCCAGGACGCATGCTGCACCAGCCAGCCGCCCATGACGGGACCAAAGGCTGCCGTGATAGCGGAGAAGCCCGACCAGAGGCCAATCGCCTGCCCCTGCTGCTCCTCGCTAAACGACGCTCTGATGATGGCAAGGCTGCCGGGCGTGAGCAGTGCGCCACCGATGCCCTGAACGGTTCTGGCCGCCGTGAGCTGGATGATATTGGGCGCGAAACCGCTCCACGCCGACGCCAGCGCGAAGATGACGATGCCCAGCGCGAAGACACGCTTGCGCCCAAACATATCGCCCATCGCTCCTCCCACCAGCATCAAAGCAGCCAGGAAGAGGGCATAGGATTCAACCACCCACTGAATGCCGGTCGCTGTTGCGTTCAGCTCTAGCTGGATCGCGGGCAGCGCCACATTGACAACGCTCGTATCGATAAAGACCATGCTCGATCCCAGAATGGTGGCAAGCAAGATCCAGACCCCTGAGCTTCGAGTCATGGCTCTGATCCTCTCCTTCGATTACAACGCATTCCTCTGGGAATAGCGCATAGTCTGGTGATGTCTGCTGAAATGTCCGTAGTGACGCGCTTCAGCCCGTCTCCCACGATCAATCGGGGAGCTACTGCGCCCGTCCCCCTGTAACAGGGCAACCCGTAGCGACGCGCTTCAGCCCGTCCGCTTTAGCGCCTTCCCAATGTCCGTAGTGACGCGCTTCAGCCCGTCCGCTTTAGCGCCTTCCCTCACAGAAGAAAGAGGAAGCAAGACAGAGATTTTGGGTGATACGGGCGCTAAAGCGGACGCGATTGATCGCGTCGCTACGGGAGGACGAGGTCAAGCACATCCCCCAATAAGGACAGAACCTACCCATTCCCTCTGTGTTATACAACGATAGTGAATGGAGGGATGGTGACAGCTATAGATCGGGCAGTTGCCAGTTGATCGGCGGTTTATTGGCCTGGCGTAAGGCGGCATTGATCGCGGAGAAGGGTTTGCTGCCGAAGAAGCCGTTATGGGCCGAGAGCGGAGAGGGATGGGCCATCTGCACAACGGCGTGCCGCTTCGTATCAATCAGTTTCAGCTTTTTCTGCGCATAGCCGCCCCATAGCACAAACACGACCGGATCGTCTTTCGCATTCACCTGGCGAATAATGGCGTCCGTGAAGGTCTCCCAGCCATGATTTTTGTGCGAGTTGGCAGCATGCGCGCGTACGGTCAGAACGGCATTGAGCATCAATATTCCCTGCTCGGCCCAGGGGACGAGATAGCCGTTGTTGGGGATGCGGAAGCCGACATCCGTTTGCAGTTCCTTGAACATATTCATGAGCGAAGGGGGAGGCTTGATGCCGGGGCAGACCGAAAAACACAGTCCGTGCGCCTGATTGTCATCATGATAGGGGTCCTGTCCTAGCAGCAGCACATTGACGCGCTCGTAGGGCGTTATTTGCAGGGCCGAGAAAACCTCTGGCTCCGGTGGGAAAACGGTATAGTGCTGGCGCTCCTCATCCACGAATTGCGCGAGTTTATGGAAGTATGGCTTATCAAGTTCAGCGGCAAGATGAGTTTGCCAGCTTTCAGGGATGTTTACCTGCATAAATCTGTTCAACGCTCCTTTAAATTACAATTTAGTGATAGTGTATCGCGACTTCGTTTGAAACTACTTTAGTATACGAACGGGATCGGGTGTCCTTCCAGAGGAGATATGGTTGGTCATGAGCACGGAAGAAGTCTCGAATTCATCACGAGTATAGCCGATGGGCGAAAGAAGTGCAAGCTTAAAGGAGAGGATTTAAATGGTCTTCATGAACAGATATAATATAGCAGTGTTTCCTCTAAAGTCGTGGCAAGCTGGTTATGGGCAACCAGGCTGCCAGGGAAAACGCGCTCAATGGCGCTATGTATGTGGACTTATAGAGATGGATATGTTAGGCTAAAAAATAAAAAATCACATTGCCCAGATGTAAAGGGAGTATCGGAGATGACCGCTTTACCGAATCGTCCACATATGAGCGTTGAAGAGTATCTTCGGCTTGATCGGAGCAGTGACGAGACGCGCTATGAATATATCGATGGCATCGTTACCATGCTGGCAGGCGGGACCGCCGACCACTCCACCATCAGCGTCAACATCACGAGCATCCTGCATCGTTTACTAAGAGCAAGCCCCTGTCGCGTCTATAACTCTGACCTGCGCGTGCGCCTCTCAGAAACCCGCTATGTCTACCCAGATATCTCCATCAGTTGTCATGAACAAGATCGTGGCAGGATTGACACTGTCCAGTTCCCTCGCCTGATTATCGAGGTGCTTTCACCAGGTACTGCAAAGTATGATCGCGGCATGAAGTTTACTTATTACCGCGAATGTCCAACAGTGCAAGAATATGTCTTAATCGATACGCAACGTCCCTTGATAGATGTCTACCGGAAGCAAACAAGCAATCTCTGGACCTTGCATATCTTTGGCGAAGGTGATGAGATCGAATTTGCGAGTTTGAATATCCGCTTCCCAATCGCCTCGGTCTACGAACACGTTTCATTTATCGAAGAGGATAACTCGCCCGCATAAAAACTATCTTATGGGACAAGAGACTAATGAATAGTAATCTGCAACTTGCGCTACCGGTTAAATGTTACTTTTAAAGGGAGAGGGCAAGGATGACCAGCTTTGATGTCTGCGTCGTATGTGCGCTAGGTGAGGAGGCAGAGGCGTTCATTGATGCGCTGACAGAACTTTGTGGGGTTACCTGCGAGACCGATCAGAGTACACGCAATCAGCGTGACTATCGCTATGCCACAATTAAGAACAAGCAAGGCGAAGCATTGAGCATTCTCGTGACATGGCCGCCATCTTATGGCCCTATCGAGATGGGTATACACCTCGCCTCCGTTCTTGAGGAATTCAAACCGCGTTTCGTAGCGATGACGGGCATCTGCGCCGGTGATAAAAACAAGGTGAAACTGGGCGATATCGTTGTCGCTGAGCGCGCCTTTGCCTATGACAGCGGCAAGATAGTACAGGGACGGGACGGGCTTCCTGAGCAGCTCTGTGATACCAATCCCTATCATCCAGGTCTGAACGCCCTGCAATTTGCACGCATGTTTCATGGGTGGGAGTCCGCCGCCGCTGCTGTACTGCGTCCCCCTTCTAAACGGCAGCAGCGTGAATGGTTGCTCAATACACTGCTGGAAGAGGGGATCTCTGGCGTGGACGACATCCCGCTAGAAACTCTGGAACGACATGCACCGGCCTGGCGACAGATTGTACACGAGCTGCAACAGGGGCCAGATTGCTATTTGACGGCAGAAAGAACGCTAAACAACAAAGACCACATACGCAATCTGAGGTATAAAGATCCCTTTCCTTTTATCGATCCTCCTTCTCCCGCGTGCCATATCGCCCCAATGGCTTCAGGGAGTGCTGT
The DNA here is from genome assembly GCA_035293765.1 of Ktedonosporobacter sp. Lineage (GTDB taxonomy): Bacteria > Chloroflexota > Ktedonobacteria > Ktedonobacterales > Ktedonobacteraceae > DASRHT01. Next base: position 42,010 of record DATGMF010000074.1, on the reverse strand, counting down.
GCGTAGCGATAATCCATTTACGCATATACAGGTGCCGGCGCGGAATACAATAGCGATTGACATGGAAGGGGCTGCATTTTACCGCGCGGTCGCTGACCATCCTGGTATCCATTCCTTGCTGGTAAAGGGAGTATGCGACTATGCGGATAGTGACAAGGATGATAGCTATCATCGCTATGCCGCCACTCTTTCCGCTATCTATATGGTGACGTTTATTAAAGAATACGTCACCACAAGCCGTATACCAGAGCTGGGTAAACGACCCGAACTCAGCTCCCCCCCACAAACAGGATCGACCACGTACAATGGTCATACCAGTTATGTCGTTGCCCTCGATTGGCAGCCGCGAGGCTCATATATTGCCTCAGCGGGCGGCGACGGCACGGTCCAGGTATGGCATGCCGATACCAAACAACAGTTGAGCACATACAGAGACCATCCCTGGCTCCTTCCTCAGGTGAACTGGCCTCCCACTATCTATACTGTTGCCTGGTCGCCCGATGGGCTTTATCTGGCATCAGCAGGAGTTGGCAAGAATGTATTTGTGTGGAATGCTATTACTGGAAAAACACGCGCGCTGTATGAAGGCCACTGTGGATGGCTAAAACACGTCTTTGCCGTCGCCTGGTCCCCTGATGGGAAATATATTGCTTCAGCGTGTAGCAGTGCCAGTTGGGATAAAACGATTCACATATGGGAGATCGACAATAGCAAGACGGTCAAGCGCCTGAAAGCCAATTACAACTCGATTGATCCTAATTTCTCTATCTCGACCTTAGCCTGGTCCCCTGACGGCAAATGCATTGCTGCTGTATGTGGCAACAAAGCTATTCGTATCTGGGATAGCGAAAATACTCAGTTGCTTGCGACCTATCATATCAATGCGGGTTATATCTTTCGCCTGGCCTGGTCTCCTGATGGCAAACGCATTGCCATCGCCTGCGAAAATAAACGTGCTCAGATATGGGATGTAGCAAGCGGACAGGCTATTTTAACGTATTATGGACATGCTGACAATGTACGATACATTGCCTGGTCCCCTGATGGCACACGTATCGCCACAGCCAGCAATGATAAGACAGCACAGGTCTGGAATGCCGCGAATGGCGATCATATCCACACCCATAAGCACGACCATTGGGTTACAGCCGTGGCCTGGTCGCCCGATGGCACACGCGTCGCTTCCGCCAGCAATGATAAAACAGTACAAATCTGGGACGCAAACGGCTCTTAACCGGCGGCATCGCTATGTTGCCGAACCTGAGCAACTGCGGATAATATCCATAAGCTGCTCAGGTTCAAACGCCTCTCGCTTCCCTGAGAAACTAGACCACTGTTAGCCTGACGGTTACGATAGCAGGCGTCCCGGACGAAGGGGTAATCGTTACGTTGGCGTAATACGCGCCCGCGGCCAGGTCTGTACTATCTACAGTGAAGCTCACTGATGTGGTGTCTCCTGGTGAGTCATTGCCAAGAAGAGGCGCTACGGTCAACCAGCTTTGTTGTGGGCTGTCTATCGTCCAGGTTAAAGGGAAGCTATCGGTATTGGTGATATCGACTGTCTGTGGCAATGGGCTGCTGCCGGGTGTGACCACAAAATCCAAAGCTGTCGCGCTGAGCTGCATTGGAGCAGTGACAACATTAATAGTGATTGGGATCATCACCGGACTCTCGGCAGTGGCCTTACCAGTCTGAGGGTCAAAGGCATTCACGATGACGCCTGTTGTGAACGCAGAGCCGCCGGGTATTCCTGTGGCATCAGTATGAACATTGACTGTGATCTCTGCCTCTCCCTCCAGACTCAGGTCAGCGGGGAGTTCCAACGATACCCAGGAAGGCGCGTCAGTATCAAGGGCGACATTCCAGCTCAATGCCTCTTTGCCGGTATTCCTTATGGTAACGCTTTGCGAGCTAATGCCGGATGTCGCATTGAACGTTAACGTTTCGGGACTGATCAGCAACGTGGGCAGCGTCGGCTCAGGGTCAGGAATGAAGAGCGCGGCCCTGTGATAGCGCTGGACGTAGAAGAGCAGTAGCCGCTCAGGATCGGGAAAATCGATCACTAACCAGTTGGGGATGTTGAGCGTCTGGCAGAAGTCGCTGCTTTCAGGCGATGGAGAAAGCAAAAGAAAGCCCTCGCCGCTTTTATGATCGGACCAGCCAAAGAGCATCGTATGCGAGTACAGGCTTCTCAGGACCTCCTTAGGGTCCTGGTTGCTCTCCATCAGCTTGGGAAGGATGCCCTTGCGATCCAGAACTTGCACTAACTCGGCGTCTTTGCCCTCCCACAACATCTGCACCCAGGTAGTGAAGGCTCCTGTAGCCATAGCAACATTTTCCCGCTCCAACTTTTGTCGCGACATCTGATAAGTGGTTGCGGCCTGATTAGTCAAGATCGGTCGCAGATTGATGTCGCGCACCCTATTCTGCAAGGTATCAATCAGCCTGTTTAAGGCGATGGGCTGCTGACTGGACTTGCTGCGTACGGCTTCATAGCGATCAAGAATGGGCGTCAGGCTATCTGTTGTCGGGGCGACGACAGCGAAGCGCAACGCTAAGGTAGACATAATCGCCATGAGGATATGCCATTGGCGCTGCTCGCGGGAGCCGCTGAAGTGCTTTTCGCGAAACTGCTGCTCAATCTGGATCGGCGTTTCCTCCCCCATCATGCGTAACGCCAGTTGAGAAAACTCTTTTAATTCATCGGCATCCTTCTTTAAATGGTTATTTAAGCGTTGAAAGCCGGCGGCAAGGGAGACAACATCAAGCCATTCTTCACGGATATCGAGCTTGAGCCACGGGCCTCCGGTTTTAGGCGCACCCGGCTGCACTTCGCTCAAGCTGAAGGCCAGACGATTGGCGGCCATATCGCGCTGCATTTGCGCCTGACGAGAGATTTCATCAAGCTGGTTGTGAAAGCGATCAATGCGCTCGTAGTATGTACCGAAGCTCCCGTTGCCATCAGTTAAGCCGGCACGCTGCAAAATCTGCAAAGCGACGGTATCGGCGATATAGCGTCTGACCACGTTGACATCTTCTTTGTGCTGCGCATACAACGCCTTAACAATGTCTTCACGCTGCGCCATCAGATGGTCAAGCCAGGACCAGAACCAGATTACCTCTCCCACAATGATGATCAGGGCAAGAATGGCCGCGATCCCACTCCAGATCGAGAGCGGGTCCAGCCAGCTCACGAAGGAAGAGCTGGCGGGATCATTAGCGAATTGTCCCTGAGAGTAGAAAAGAATAGGACCGGCAAAGGCGAAGACAATCAGCCCTAGCAATAACATGATCTCTCTGGCCCACGCGGAACGTTTCTCGCCGATGATTGCCCGCCTGCACATAAAGAGGACCCCCAGGATCAGTGCAATGATCGCCAGCCAGGCAACATATGCCAGCAGAGAAACCTTCACATTGAAGGCCGTGTTCAAGAAAGAGCCTGCATTGGGGTCGGGCGCACTCAGGAAGATGATATGTTGCAGCCATGCCAGAAGAAAGACCACCGTAAGAAAGGTGAGGCAAAACGCCAGGATAAACGTCAGCACAGCCACGGGTATGCCCAGCTTGAGGTAGGCAATTAAGCCTGGAGTGGCCTCATTATGCTTTTTTAAATCATCAATCAGCTTTTTACCTTTATTTTTCAGCTTGAGCCGCCGCTCCATCAGATCGAGCGTTGTTTGCTGAGACGCACTCTGAAAATCGGCAATGACAAGACCTAACTCCGCTAATTGCATACGCGCGCGCGGGATAGCCCCGGTTGCGCCAATGAAGATATCTGGATCGCTGAGCACGCGATATGCCTCAAGTTGGGAGCCAACCAGAGGAGCGCCCTTTTTCAGCAGCGCATCGTTGCCCTCCGCATCACGCAGGTGTTGTTGAATCAACGGGATACTATCGACGGCATCCTGCAATGTAGGCGGCAAGACGGCATACGGCGACTCCGCCAGCTTCTGCACCTCCTTGAGCCGCTCTGCGCGTTCATTTAATGGCGTATTATAGGTGTGTTCCACGCTGGTGAGGTAGCTTTCCAGATCGCTGACGGTCATCTCACCAATACTCCAACTGAAACCTTTCGCGGTGAATATATGTTCTGTAGGTCGGGAGACGCTCATTGCATGCGGTATGGCCTGCATGGCGCGGATCGAGCCTGGTATTTTTTCGAAGGTATCGCGTTCGACGCGTCCGCGCCAATCGTCCAGCCACTTCGATACCACGCTTCTACTTCTCTCCACTTCCTTGACTTCTTCCGCACTCTGGTCTTGCAGTACCTCTATCGCGGAGATGATTAAACTATAATCAAGCCAGCGTCGCCCCCAACGAGCCGAGTGCTCCATCGAACCCAGACCGACCAGATAGGAGTGATGGGGCAGAGAAACCCACTCGCCTTTGGGGGTGCTGGTTCCTGTGCCGCCAGGGAGCAGTTTGCCCGGCAGCGGGTCAGGAGCAGGCGACGATTTTAGTTGTAGTGGGGGGATGATTAGCAAGATGTAGAGGAGCAACTCGGCGAGGTACGTTTGCATAGCTCCGGCGATAAAAGCGGCATTGTCCCCGAATTTCTCGCTGAAGATCAATGTGTCGAGGTGCTCCCATTTATTGTTCCAGCTCAATCCCCGAATAATATCAGCAGGAGGTCCTTCCTCTCCTGTACAGTCCAGGCAAACAACCGTGATGCTCACCAGGCCAGGAGCGCCCTTGTGTTCTGACTTCCTGATATATTCTTTCAGGTGTGCCGCAAAGGTCGAGACATTCAGCAGGGATGCGCGGTCTTCGGCATGCGTGAGCAAAATTACGCGCACAGTCGCATCATGGATGCTCTGCCCCACGATGCCATCAATGCCTCTATCATTGACTGCTCTGATGCGGTGATTGCGCAGGCGATTGATCTCCTGGGCGATCTCCTCAAGGTGTCGTCGAAAAATCTCAAAAGGTCTGCCTGCATTAATCAAATCGCTCAGATCATCCTGGGGACGAGAGCTCGATTGACCCTGTTGAGCTGGTCCGACCAATCCCATTGCCGCAGTTGTGTTAGTAGTGGCATGCGACGCTGGCGCGGCCTGCTGCGTCTGCCCTGGTTTCTGGGGATAGCGAATACTATCTATATCTTCAATGCTCAAGGGCTGAAGCGTACGAAAAGCCTGAAAATCTGTGAGATAGCGCCAGTAGGGCGTATCGTGGGCCTTCATCTCATCGGCGAGATCGGCAACCTCGACCCGCAAGCGGCCAATCACATCATCCTGAACATTGCTGCGCATATCTATCACTAAAGAAGCTGATGGCAGGGGCAATGCAGCTATTTGCGCAATATTTACTGCGATCATGTCTTTTTGCATCATTGGTAATCCCTCGCAACTTGATACTAAATGCTAACGTAACCGGATAAGCTCTTATGGTGAAGGTAAAACGAGACCAGGAAACGCCTGATGGATGCGATGAATATGTAAGTAGATCAGCTTTTCTGGATCAGGGAACCGTACTGTACGTATATGGGCGAAACCGGCAAGGGCAGCTTCTCTCAGGAAGTCGTCGCCGGCCTTACCGGGGGGCAGTAACAGGTAGTAAGCATCGTCGCCCGCCATAGTATCGCGATACCCTGGCAAGCGATTGCGCGCCTGCAAATCTTTCAACACCTGCGCAGGAGCGTTGTGCTCCTTCGCCAGACGCGCCAGGATGCCACTGCGGTCAAGCACCTGAACCAGAGCGGGATCTTCCGCATAGAGATTATTCACCCACGCCGCCAGTGTGAGTTCCAGCAGTTGGTGATGCAGAGGAGAAGAACCCGAAAATTGGTGCGCCTGACCTGTTCCTTCCATGTTGTTGCGCATGGCTCTTGCCTCTCTGACGATACTTTGCAAGCCCATGATATCGGTTTCCAGGATCGACCGCTCGACAGGAGCGTTTTTTCTGATGCTGTTATATTGGTCTAGCAGTTGTTGTACAGAGGCTAGCTTAAAGCTCATAATATTGAAAAGGAGCAAAACCGCTACCAGCATGGTACTATAAACATGCATCTCCATCTGCACTAAGGCGCCGACAGCAGTAAATTTTTCTCTTCTTTGCGCATTATCATGTAAATGACGCACGACAATCTCGACAGGATCGGCACCTCCTATCAGGAGAAACAGCCATTTGACTAACAATTCCAGATATTCTGGCGTTGCCTCAAGTTCTCTGGCAGCAGACTCGAAGGACTCGGTAATTTGTGTCAGGTCCAGCCAATCCTGGCGGTTGTCAGGGCGTAGCTTGAGCGGCCCCAGAGAGGGCCTGCCCTGGCTCGGCCTTAAACTGACCGCAAGCCGCCTATATGCCCTTTGCTTTTCGAGAGACGCACGAGGCCGGGCCTCCTGCATTGCCGCATCCAGCTTCTTCAGACGTTCATGAAAGAGGCAGAGTTTGTTCTCCGGGTCATACAGCCCGACCTCCCGGAGCAGCGCGAGCGCCACCCTGGCAGTAATAGCTTGCTTGACTTGATTCATATGGTGCTGAACAATAATCTTTAGCCTGCTACAACATGCTTCTCGCTGCCGCTGCACCCGGCCAGTAAACGGCCAGCGGTGGTTATCGGTCAAACGTTTGAGCGTCCGCAACTCGTTATTGGCTTGCCACTGAAATTGTGCAGCCGCATCTTTTAAATCAAGCAGATAGCCGGCGTCGCGGCGTACGGCTTCGATGTGTGCCTCCAATTCCGAGAGCTGCTGGAACGCACGAGGCATGCTGCCACGCACATGCTCAAAGAGCGAGATAGGCAGGTATACCGCGTGAGATTGAGTTTGCAGCAGACGCTGGTAAAGCTCGTGGATTTTTGTGGCATCGTGACTCTCGTCGCCGGCAACACGCAGGTAGCCCTTTTTGATTTGTTCAGGAATCAAATGGGCGCCTGCCAGACTGTTCTCAAGCGAATGGTCGTTCCCGATGTAAAATTGCACCACCTGCTGAACAAAGGCGTTAAGTTCCTGTACGGAGGCAGTGAGTCCTTTTTCACGAAAAGGGGAAGAGGCGAGAAAATGATTTAACGCTTTAAACACGCGGATTTCTGGCAATATGTCGGCAACGCCGCCAAAGAGGAGCGCGTGTATTTCTCGCAAAAAGCTGGCGACTTCTTTCTGCACCGCTTTCTGAATCTTCTCATTTTCATCCCCTCGACTTATCACATCATCTTCATGGATGACTTCAATAATTTTCGCCACCAGTCCGTAATCTAACCACCTGGCCCCCCATCTCGCGGAATATTCCAACGAAGATATCCCGACGATGAAGATAGGCCACGGGAGCGCCGTCAATTGTGAGTTCTCCTCGTGATAGACATAAGCGCCGGGACGTTGCTCTCCCAATAAACACTCTCCAAACTCCGCCAGACTCTCCAATGGACACAACAGGAGAGAATAAAGCGTCAACTCCACCTGATGCAACTGCGCGCTGCCACCGATGTACGCATCATTGTCGCTATAGGTATACAGGAGTATTACCGCATCAAGGGCTGGATGGCCCTTTGCGTCGTAGTTCAAGTGTTGGGCAAGGAGATGAGGATGATGAACGTAAGGATTCATGTTCATACAGATCGCGATGGTGCTGATCCTTTTATCTCGACCGGAACGGGCAGCATCCCCACCCTCGTGATACGCACTTCTCAGCCACTGCGCATATACGGCGGCATTGAGCAGCGAATCTGTATCCTCTGCATCAACCAGGAAGAATACACGGACGGTTGCTTGCGCGGGATCGATGATCGTAGCGCCGAGAAAATTTGTTTTGTGGTCACTGCCAGCACTGATACGATTTGTGCGCACAACGTCAAGATGTTCCCTCACCAGTTCATCGACAAGCTCTTTTTTCCCACTCAGCGGTTCAGGCCGACCATCGAGCGGGATGAGCGTAAAATGGGTTGCCTCGTTTGCCGGCCCATCCTCCCAGTGGGAAGGAACCAGCTTGAAGAGATCGATACAGTTGGTCAGGTAGCGCCAGCGATAGACCTGGTGTAGCTCCATCTCGGTGCTTAACTCTTTCAGTTCCATGCCAATATTCCTGATCACAGACGGGTCACGATCAGCGCCTCGGCGCACATCGATCACCACGGAAGGCCCTGGAAGATGCAATTGAGCCAGCTCCTCATACCACTCCTCCCTCCAGAAGCTGTCATTTTGAGACATTCTTCTTCTTCCTTTACCACTAATTTTCCATGAACCACTGCTTCACTGTTTTCGCCTCCCGCTTTTCTACTGTAATTCGGGAATATCTTCGTCCGGGTAATCTTTTACATGGAGCCGCTTGACCTGATAAAGCCGCTTGATAACGCCGGTATCAAGCACGCGCTTCTCCGCATCCTGGCCGCTATAGACGGGAACCCCTATATAGTGGTTATAGCCGGGCTGGACCTTGCCATTGGGGGACTGTTTTTGTTGCTGATACCAGTCCTGACGGCGTTTCAAAAACGCGTCCAGGCAACGACCGGAAAGATCATTGATGGCGGACAGGGGTAAACCATCCACATAATAGAAGACGACGATCTCTGTCCTGTCTCTGGATTTGACAAGTTGACAATTCCCTTGCCCAAACGCTTCATTAATCGCCGCCAGGAGCGCAGCCCGCTCTTCATCTTTGTCGTAATACGCGCTGACCAGGCGGGCCTGGCGGTTGTCGGGAGCAAACTGATCGCTAAAACTCACCGATGCATGCGCTCTTCTAGCGGCCTCCTTGAGGCGTTCAAGCAAGATCGCCTCATCCGTCTGGAAAATCACTTCGATGACGGAGTGTTTCTCAACCTCCTTGTGGACGTATTCTCTGGCAAACGTCAACGCGACATTTAACAGTGAATCAACATTGCCTTTAAAGAGCGCGTCCAGCAGATTAGCGTCTGCCATCCATTTACGGAATTCTGCCAGAGGATCGATAGCTGCTTCTTCCCCTGTCATCAGGCGGCCAACGGTCGTGGTTTTTGCTCGCGATCCGGCTTCAAAGATGCTCACTTGATTGGCGTAGCTCCTGATCTGCTCATCGTCGGCCAGCACAGGTAAATGCAACGGATGATTGATTTCAACGCGCAAGGGTTTATCAGCCGCAGCCCAGACCAGATTGGTTTTGCGCTGTCTATTCAACTTTTGCAGGACCAGGTCGAGATTACGGAAGGACTCGGCGACGTGGCGCTCTAACTCTTTGAGCACTTGCGTCGCAATCGGCAAAATTTCGCGCTGTCGCTCGTTGATGACGTTGTTTTGTACTGCTCCGATGGCCTGCTCTAAAAGCGACTGCCTGTTAAAACGATTGGCTCTCTCCAATGCCTCGATGCTCCGGCGCACCCCGTCATCAGGGACATTTGCGCGGCTGGGGTCGGCCTGCTCGGCATCTTGCGCCACTTTCAGCAGAGTGCCGAGCAAGTTACGTAATTCGAGATAGTCATCGCGCAGCTTTTTGAGCGAGAGGCCCGTTCCCATCTGGTCCCGGCGCGTCTGTAACATCTCCTTGATGGCGCCGCTTGCTAATTCCGCCCCTTTTTTCTCTACTTTCTCGCGCCCTGACGTTGCAAGCTCTCTTTTGTCCGCCTGCCATATACTGCCGAGCCTGTTGGCCTGTTCTTTCACATTCGGGCTTTGCGCTGCCATCTGCGCGGCTGTCAGTTGCACGCTTCGCGTGTTGATAGCTTCCCCGAGCCGTCTGAGAAGCGACAGATGGCGCTTTTCTGGACTCTCACCTCCCAGAAAGTTTGAAAGGACGCTGAGCAGGATATTGGCTTGGCGGTCCACAGTGGTGGTCGCCATATATTCGCCGCCCATCGTCTCCGTGGCGATGCCGCCGAAGACCAGATAGTCGATCAAGCGGGCCGCATCACGCTGGATGATTTTCTCTTCTAAATCGCCTAAGCTAATCGTGACCACGGTGGCCGAGGACAGGAAGGATGGTAATCCTGTCTGGCTGTCCAATTGGAGCAGGGCGTGGTTATCGACCGCGCGTTCCTCAAATTCGGCGGCGATATCCGTGCTGGGATCATGAGTCACCCGCATCAGGGTTGCCGTCGCCTCTTTGAGTTGTTCGATGGAAGCCATATGGCTTTGACTGCCCCAGCCCACCGTAATGACGCGCCCTCGATTATTCCTCATGCCCGCATTTTGTTGTAAGAGCCGGGTTGCCGCCATCTCAGCATAAAGAGCGAGGGTATTAGCCAGATTAAGATCGGTGACCTCTTTCGCTCCTGGTTGCAGGATGAAAACGTCGCAATGGAGGGGTTCAGGTAAATTGGCGTCCTGAGCAGTCTCTATGATGATATTGATCAGCCGCTCAAGTGAGCCGCCGCCGGTAGCTCCGACCGCGCTGACAACCACGGCAATCGAGAGATTGATCTGACCTTCATCGGTTGAGATCAACTGGGTAATGGCTGCTCTCAACCATTTTTTTATCCTCTCATGGTTTACCTCTATCGCGCCCGCCCCATTATAGCGGATACTACCACCGCCAGACCCCTGGATAGTCGGTAACAGGTCACTATAAAGCAAGGCTTTCAGTTCCGGGTAGCGATCTCTATTGCGACTGATAGCATCGATAAAATGCGGATCAATGGTCATCTGTGCCCACTCACCATCATGAATATCATTAGGATAGCGTGTGGGAAGGTGGGCAGTATCCAGATAGCGCACAAGCGCCTGAAGGTCACTGGCCTTGTGATTTTTAATCTGTTTGAGAAATTCCACCCCAACACCGGCGGCTATAGTCCCGGCGGTTATCACGAGCACCTTGCGAGCCATATTTCAATCTCTCCTTAAACCGTTAAATGCAAGCCACTGTCTTAAAAAAAGTCTTGTATCGATTGCGGACTGCCTGTATAAGCAACCGTTTCTCCATCCTCAGGAGTGATATAATCGCCCACATTCAATTCCCGCTGGTCCTTCATCAGGGTCTGCGCGTCAGGCGGCCCGACGAAGATCTTGGTTGTATTGCCATTTGCCACTTTGATCACGGGTTGCTTGTTCTTTTGAAACTGAAGCTCAAAGATGGCTGTACCAAAATTAAGATCCCCCATCAACGCCAGTTTGTCAGAACGAATCACAGCTTTGCGGACTTTGTTCAGGTCAACCTGTCTCGGCTCGCCTTCTACGCTACACAGCCAGCCTCTGAAGTCTTTAGGCCGCGTGGGACGCAGCCACCAGATCAGGGCTGCCAGGATGCAGAGAACAAGCCCCCCGAGCAGTATGAACAGCCAGAGCGGTGGCGGCGACGGAGGAGGCGGCTCCGGCACGGGCTGACGCAGGCGTAGGGTAACGATGCTTTTTCGCTGGATGTTGTTATATATGCCAGTCAGTTCGATTTGCAACTCTCCAGGTTGCTTGTAGACCTGAGTTTGTCCACTGAAGATAGGGCCATTTTGCTGGGTCAATACAATATCGTTAGCAGGACCAACCGGCCTCCCATTCACTAACAAGGTGACTCTTGCGACAATTTGCGCACCATCACTGGCCGTTGGGGTAATTTGCGCTGCTCCATTGACGAACGCAGCTTCAATATGGACTGGTTGGTTCGCGTAGATCGGCGTATTCTCTTGCGGCGCGACTAGCTGCACCTGAAGCGGCGAACTGATCAGCACATAGACCTGTGCATTAGGATCGCCACCAGTATTGATGGTGTAGGTGCCAGGCGTGACAACGAGCAGATTATCAATCTCATAGTGTCTATCTGTAGATTTCTGGACGCCGGTTGTAACTGGCTGATTATCAGGGTTGATCAGGGTGATCTGATAGTTTTCTGCGGAACGAAACGAGACAAAATCTACCTGCTGAGCAAAGCGATCAATGGAGACGGCAAAATTGCTGCCCTGACCACTGATTTGCCGGAAGTTCAGATGCCGCCACGCGGCATACAAGCTAGTTACCTGTAGGCCAAGCTGCTCAGGACTTGTGACATTGGTATAGGTTGCCCCCGTCCCACTCGCGATATCAGTGAGCAGACGCGTGGCGTCTTGCCCATCAGACGTCTTAGGGTCGATAGTCAGACCAAAGGCGCTGATAGGAATCCCTTCCCGGCAATACTGTGGGATGAGCGATCCGCGGATCGTATTCTCCTGATGTGGTCCATCGTTGTTACCAATTCCCGTTGGATTGCCATCTGTAATGATAACGACGCGCGAACCAGCAGGAGTCCCTTGCTGGTGCAGCAGGTCAAGAGCCTCCTGCATCGCCGGTTCCAGAGGGGTATCCCCTCCAATAGGAAAGCTCTCTATTTTACCCTTAAGGTCGGCCCGCTGGACGGGATTTGAAAGCGTGGCCGGACCGAGGATTGGCAAATTGGTCGTATCACCACTAAAAGGGATCACCGCCATGTCGCCAGGCCATAAATCGGTAAGAGCTTTGGTGACCGAAGTGCTATAGAGGTTCGGATCGGTTGGCGACGGTTGCAAGGTCAGGCTGCCAGAACGATCAAGCAGCACGACGAGCAGCGATTTGTCGTTGACATCTGCCGGTTGACGACACTCAGCCGGTGAAGATACATCAAAGCCTGTCGATATTGTACGCGCTGCTACAGGATGAGGCAGAGCAAGACTATACAGAAAAACGAACAGCAGTAGTGATATAAACTGAATATAACGGGTCTCAGGTTTATACATCTCCCTCTTCATAAAGCACGCTTCCTTACTCTACTTTACTAGCCAGAATAGCAATCACTTAACAGACGAAGCAGACCGCCTCTTATAAAAAAAAGAGAAAAATGATGTTTTTTTACAATCTAACAGGATATTCGTCTTGTAGTTAAGTAATCGCTATTATGAAGATTGATAGGAACAGATTAACATACTTATTATCAAAGTGCAAGCAATGTAAATTGTGAAATAGGAAAATTTGCGATTTTTCCCAAAATTCCTATTTCTATCTGTAAATTCATATGTTATAGTTGTATATGACATTTTTGATACATGTAGTGCGGATTGATAGCAGTGAACAGGAGCTGACCACACGCGTATGAGCACCAGCACCCCTCCTCCCTTACCGATACAGGTGGTGAGTGTCAAATTTATAGATGGAACGAAAAAAGGCACAACGTACCATATACACAAGCCAATCACAACTATCGGACATGAGCTATCAAAAGACATCATCGTTCAGGGGATATCCTCCGCGCCCGAATTTGCTCGTATTATTGAGGACAATGGTACCTGGAGAATCGAGAAACGTAGCCAGGACCTGATTGTGAAGGTCAACAACCAGATAGTCGTCGAGCGGGCGACGCTGCATGATGGCGACACCATCGATTTTGGGCCGGTCGTGGCCGGGTTTCTGTTTGAAAATCCGTTTGAGAAGAACGGCGGCAGATATAACTATTTACAAGGCCCCTCCACGCCTTCCACTGAGCCGCTGCTGGAGGTGACCAGCAATATCAGCCAGATACGCGCAAAGTATACTCTTCCCACATCCATGCAGGCCATCAACATTGGTAGCAATCCGGCAAACGACATTGTTATCGATCAATCGTTTGTTGATCCGCTTCATCTTCAGATCATCCGTGAGAATGCTCAGCTCAAGCTTGTACATCCTCATCCACATGTTGGCAGTACCACTTATGGACTCTGGTATCAGGGCACCCGCATTGAAGGTACAGAGCAGTTTGAACATATCCTGTCACAGGGAGATACATTCTCGATCAAAAATGAATACGGCACGCGCGTCACGCTTACCTATGACGATGGCAGCAATGCTACGCAACAAAACCAATCCAATACTGTGCAGGCAACTGCTACTATTTTGCTGGATGGTAACCAGCGAGAGCTGATCATCGGGCGACAACCAGGAAGTCATATTCTGCTTGCTCATCCCTCTATCGCCAGGCATCACGCGCGCGTCGTCATGGATCGGCGCGGCAGGCATCACATCATCGATGAGAGCGGTCTTGGGAATGTGTATGTCAATGGTAGTCAAGCCAAAAATTATCCGCTGAAATTTGGCGATGAGATACGCATTGGTCCATACCGGCTCGTCTACGCCAACACCGAACTGACAGAATATGATGAGCGCAACAGCATTCGCATAGACGCATATAATCTAGAAAAACGCGGAGTGAAGGGCAAGATTCTGCTGAGCGGTATCTCTCTGGCAATAGAACCGGGTAAATTTATCGCTCTCGTCGGCGGCTCAGGTGCAGGCAAGTCAACGCTCATGGATGCGCTTAACGGGCTACGACCGGCCCAGGGAGGGAAAGTTTACTATAATGGGCAAGATTATTATAGCTCCATTGCCGCTTTCCGCACCCAGCTTGGCTATGTACCACAGGAAGACATCGTCCATCTAGACTTGAGCGTTGAGCGCGCGCTCTACTATGTAGCCAGGCTGCGTTTACCCGATGATCAGGTCCAGCCACGCATTGAAGCAGTGCTGAAGGACGTAGAGCTTGAGGAAAAACGCCATCTTTTAGTCAAGCAACTCTCTGGCGGCCAGAGAAAGCGCGTCTCGATTGCCCTGGAATTATTAGCACAGCCAAGCATTTTCTTCCTCGACGAACCAACATCAGGACTTGATCCCGGCCTCGATAAGCATATGATGGAGCTGCTGAGAGATCTGGCGGATCAAGAGAAAACCATCGTTCTCGTCACCCACGCGACCAATAATATCAATAACTGCGACCACGTCTGCTTTTTATGTCGAGACGGTCGCATGGCCTATTTTGGTCCCCCGCAGGACGCGCCTGCCTATTTCGGCAAGGCCGATTTTGCCGAAATCTATCGGTCTTTAGAACCCCCTGACGAGCCACAACAAGCAGAAGAAAAATTTAAGCAATCCGCCGAGTACCAGAAATACGTTAAGAACCGGCTCAAGTTGCCACTCGCTCCAGGCAGCAGTTCATCCAAACCTGCGAAAAAATTGCCGAAACAGGGTAGCTATTGGAAACAGCTATTGATACTTTCGCTGCGTTACCTTGAGTTGCTCAAAAATGATCCCTTCAATCTGGCAATTCTGCTCTTGCAGGCGCCACTGATTGGCCTCCTTTTGTTGGGCTTTATCTACTCCGTCGGTCGCGACGGCTTCAATCCTAACAAGGTTTTGCAATGTCCCACGACTGCCGCGATCATCAGCCCGGCTGGCTACCCCGATCCGCCTTCGCCCATTAATCCAATCGTCTCGAAGAGCTGCCAGCATGTTAAAGATTTCCTCTCGAACACACCACGAGGGAGGGCCTATGCCAGCAAAAAAGGGGGAGTGAACAAGGCCCTGCAAGATTTTATTCTTCCAGGGACAGGCTATGCCTCAACCATTCTCTTCATCATGGCCTTTGCTGCCATTATGTTTGGTTGTATCAACTCCGCTCGTGAGTTCGTCAAGGAGGCTCACATTTACCGCAGAGAACGAGCGGTCAATCTGGGTATCCTGCCGTACATGTTTTCGAAAATTCTCGTGTTAGGCTTATTATGCTTGCTGCAAAGCCTCATCCTCGTGTGGTTGGTCAGCATCTTTGATCCATTCAGTCACAGTGTATTGCTCGCGCCTTTCTGGGAGATCTATATCACTATCGCCCTGACATCCCTTGCCGGGCTGATGTTGGGCCTGCTGGTTTCCGCACTGGTGTCTAACAATGACCGCGCTATGAGCGCAGTACCATTGCTGTTGCTACCGCAGATCATTTTTTCTGGTACGCTATTTCCTCTCAATGCATGGCTCTTGCAAATTCCTGCTGCCCTCGTCCCCATACGCTGGACGCTGGCGGCGCTTGGTTCCTCGGCTGGTCTGCACAGCGATAAACTTAACGGCGATCAACTGTTCGGCAATATTGATACCTATCACAGCACGCTTTTCTCGACCTACACCCAGACGGATGCCACCGCTTATCTCTGGCTTACATGGCTGGTATTGGGCTGCATGATCGTTGTCTTAGGCATCGCTATCGCATTTTGCTTGAAAAGAAAAGACGCGTACAGGTAAGGAGCCTGCTGATGTATTTGCAACTGAAATTACGTATCGGGACAACCGTGCTCATTATTGGAGGGCTGGTTGCTACTCTGGGTGAAATCCTTAATCTCTGGCAGAACGATCCCACTACCGGCGGTTGGTTCCTTTCGATGAGCCTCGTTGTCATTGGCGTCCTGCTCTTAACTAACGGTATTACTACATACGCTCAGTTGTCGGAGGAAATGAGCTTTTTAGGGGTTATCAGCTCTGGTCTGATCTCTCTCTGTGGATCGCTGACGGTGGTGGGTATTATTGCCATCAATGTGATTATCCTCCCACTGTTATTGGGGCTGGCCGGGATTATTACGCAAGCAAGTAATGCAACAGGAGTGGTGCAGAATGCTGCCGACACATTGACATCAAGTTTGAATACCTTGAAAAACAATATTTTACATATGCTGGGAGGACAAACAAGCAGTTCTGCCATACCTTCGGTACACATCCCCAACATTAACGGCCTCAATATCATCAATCAACTGCTGGATAAGCTTCATCTACCCTCGTTTGCCGGCATCAGTCAATGGGGACATTTCTTCTTCTCCGGTGGCCTGCTCACGATTGGTTGTTTACTATTGGGATTCTCGCTCTTGCGTATGCCATCTTTCCCTCATACCACCAGTTTTGCCCTCATTGCAGCGGCGGGTCTCAATCTGATCGGTCAGCTATGCGCTCTTCTTCTTCCTGCTATCGCTACCATCACAGGCATCCTGTTCTTTGCCACCATCGCCTGGCTCGGGATAGCGATTACCTTCGCTCCTTTTCAAAAAAGAGCAAAGGAGGAGATAACGTACTATGCAATTAAAGAGGAAGATTTCTATTGATTTTGATAATCGTGGGCAGAGAACGTCTATTAGATAACTTAAAAAGCAGGATGGGAGTGAAATAGATGCATACAGTCAAGTTAGTGCTTAACAATGAACCCCTTGCAAAAGCGGAAACGACCGTCGAATTAGACGTGCTCAGCTATGACGGTTCTGTACGCGGCCCGCTCCTGGAGGAGATAGAGCTGGAAGGGAAAATCACGCTGAATCCCAGAGGGTGTCGTATCTTCTCTCTTCCATCGGCGGCTATTACGCCTCAGGCTACGCCAGCAACAAACGGATTGGCGTACAATTTCTACCTTGTTCATATACCCTTCACACTGCATCTCACTGCTGGCAATAAATATTATCAAGAAGTGACATTGCTGGTTGAACTCGCAAATCAAGACGCCATTGCGCGCGATCTGCTGCCAAAACATAGTATCACGCAGATAGAGGGCGCTAGAAGATATACCTGTTCTCCCCAGATGAAGTTTAAAGAGGTGACGGCCAATCAGGAGCCAGAGGGAGAAATTTACTTCGATAACATTCAACCCGTCATCCATGCCTTAGGAGATGGGGAGAGCAAATTCTACTGGGTATATACCGGCGATGGCAAGCGGGGAGTTGTCCCCGAAACAAAGCATGCCCTCTTCATATTACAGGTTCCTTCCGGTACCCCTGCTGTTGAAGGTATTATTCGCTATGAAGTGATTATCGCCACAAGAAGACTTGGCGGGTGGAAGTCCAGGCAATGCAAGGTGTCATCCTGCCCTATACGCTGGGAGTTGAGCGCGGCTCCATCCTTTTTTGATAGCACTTCCCCTCAGCTATCAGCGGCGGGACCAGCGCAGACGAAGGTAGCAACTCCAGCTATTGTCACAAACAAAGCAGCGTTGCGCTATGATGTATGCGTTGTTTGCGCTCTGCCCGAAGAGACTGAAGCGTTTCTTAATGAGACTGCCAGAGCCTGTGGAGTGACTTTTCAACCGGCAATCAGTCCCCGTAGCGGGCGCGAACATCGTTACACCACCATTGCTAACCGCAAAGGGGAGCCGCTGACACTGTGCGTCTCCTGGCCGCCAGATTACGGATCTTTAGAGACCGGAATTCACTTGAAATCGGTGCTTGAGGAGTTCCAGCCACGCTTCGCCGCTATGGTAGGTATCTGCGCCGGCGATAAACGTAAAGTGAAACTGGGAGATATCGTTGTTGCCGAGCGTGCGTTTTTCTATGACGCCGGCAAAGTCATCTTTAGCGATGATGGTCAACGCGAACACCTCTATGATACCAATCCCTATCATCCCCATCCTGATGTGCTGCACTTCGCACGCATGTTTCGCACATGGGAACAGGAGCTGGCGGGGATGACGCGGCCATACTCGCGTCGCCAGCAGCGGGACTGGCTCCTCTGTAGACTGCTAGAGACAAAAGATGCGCATGTGGAGTCTATTCCAGCAGGAGAATTAGCGCAATTTGCCCCCGATTGGAAACGCATCGTTCAAGACTTGCAACGGGGATCGCCATCCTACCTTACTCCAGATAGAACGCTCAGAGACAGGCTCGCTATCTCTCAACTGCACTATGGCCCGGAAAGCTTTCCTTTCAAAGACCCGCCTGCACCAGCATTGCATATCGCCCCCCTGGCATCAGGCAACACCGTACGAGCGGACGATCCGTTTGATCAGATACGCATCCCCGTTCGTGGAACCGTAGCGATTGATATGGAAGGTGCAGCGTTTTATCGCACAGTAGCAGATTTTCATGATTTGCACGCGTTACTGGTCAAAGGGGTCTCCGATTACGCAGATAGTGATAAGGATGATTCATATCATGCGTATGCAGCCAGCGCAGCCGCTATCTACATGCTGAATTTTATCAAAGCATACGTCATAGCAGATCGCAGATTATCGTGAAGGTGATCGAGGCAAAAGAAGAACGCGCTTGCCGATCCTCTGATCAGGCAATGACGGATTTGCCACCTGAATGGCAAATGGCTATTTTTGTCCGGTAATTGTCCATTTTGCGGTTCTTTTGTCTATTGTTTCAATGCTATAATTCTGGAGTCTAATAGCTCTCTTGCTGTAGCATGACTATGATTTGAGATCGCCGCGAAAATTTTTATGCGATAGGCCAATAACCGTCATCTTTATAAAGACGTTTATTGGCGAAAACGACACTTTTCTGGTATCTATTACTAAAAAATCCATTTTTACTATCATTCTAATTTATAGCTCATTTTACCTATTATGACCATTTTTCCTATTAGTGATAAAAGTGTCTGTTGGTCTCGTCAGCCATAGTAATGGATTTATAAATCTTTGTCATTATGAGAGAAGGGAATATATGAGCACATCGTTACGCGGTGTCATCGTTGGCATCAACAAATACCAGGATATCCGCTATCGCGAAAACCCGTTGCAGTTTGCCCGTGCAGATGCTGAGGAAATGGCAACAACGCTCCATCGCTCAAATACGCTGCATATAGCAAAGGACGACCTGCGTCTACTCGTCAATGAAGCTGCGACCCACGAAAACGTCTGGCGCAGTTTCAACGAAGTTTTTTCTGCTGGCAAAGGGCTGGAGCAGCATACCATTGCTTTCTTCTATTTCGCCGGTCATGGCATGGTGGACCCGATTGAAGGCGATAATATTATTCTTGGTTGTTGTGATGTAGACCCTAAAAACCCTAATAAAGGGGGCATTCGCCTTAATGATATCTACCGCCTGGTACAAGGGACCAGCGCCGATTGCGCGATTGCTATTATCGATGCCTGCTTTAGCGGCAGTATCATGGATTTCGCGCGTGTAGATCATGAATCGCCCGCTCAACTGGCGAGGCGAGCCATTGAGATGATCAAGGGTGGCGATAAGAAGACCATTGCTATTTTCGCGGCGTGCAGCGCTGACCAGAAAGCGCGCGAAGATCCTGATGTTGGTCATGGGGTGTATACCAATGAATTGCTGCGGGGGCTGCGGGATGGCGAGGCCAGAGATGAGCAGGGCATTGTCGATCTCTCGGGGCTGGCGACCTACTTGAGCCGGCGTTTTGCCGAAGATTACGATTGGCAGGGGCCGCGCTCCGTTGTTTTAGGCGGTCGCCCGGTCATATTGTCAACCGGAGAGCCGCGTGTCCCCGGCACTAGCAAGTCGCCGGAGGTGCTGCCGCGCGTGATGGCAAGGCTTACCAGGATCGATGGGCGCATCAAGCTACCAACAGAAGACCTCAGCAAGGACAAGAAAAAAAGATCGGCTGTATCGCCGCAAGAGCGCTGGAAACGCCTGCTACCTGTGGTGAGCGCGATTGTAGGGACAATAGGGTTATGCGGACTGGTAAACTGGCTCGTTGAACCAATACGCATGTTCTCACTGGTTGTCGTTTTTTTACTCGCCATGCTCATTCCGTTTGCAGGTTTCATCCTCCATCGAGTCTTTGGCGCTATCCTGTTGATCTGTCAGACGGTCCTGTTAGCAGGCTTTGCGTATCAGTACTTTCGCTGGGGAACCGGATCATGGCTTCAAGGACCTCTTAGCTATCTTGCAGCCATAATCTGGGTATTCTGGATAGCCCTTATATGCGAACTGGTGGTACTAGGAGCGATGGTGGTACTTATGTTGATGCAGCCCTCTTCATAAACTGAGAGCTTATCACAAACCATGCCTATTGTTGTTGAGACTTTGTATGTACGTGGTAAAAGGAGGCATTATGCAAGCAGCACAAGCTGTAGGAATTGATTTAGGAACAACATTCTCTGCTATTGCTATCTTTGATGAAGAGGGACGGGCCAGAGCTATTCCTAATGCGGAAGGCACCTTAACGACCCCATCAATAGTAATATGGCATAATGATGCATTTCTCGTTGGTCAACCGGCATTAGATCTGGTGCAACGTGCGCAGGGGCCGGAGCGAGATCGCCAGGCGGCAGCCCTTATCCGGGCAGTCAAGCGCATGATAGGCAACCCACCCGTTGGCGGGCTGATCTCGAATGGTCATCGTACATCTCCAGCCGAAGTCTCTGCCGCCGTTCTTGCCAAGCTGGCGCGCGATGCCAGCACCCATCTCGGCTTCAAAGTACAGGATGCCGTCATCACTGTGCCTGCGCATTTTGGAGACCGCGAACGCAGCGCAACAAAAGCTGCTGCCGAACTGGCGGGATTGCGCGTGCTGCGGATGATGAACGAACCAAGCGCCGCAGCTCTGGTTTACAGCATCGATAAACAGGCTACTCCCGGCACCGTGCTGGTCTTTGATCTTGGTGGCGGCACCTTTGATGCGACCATTCTACAGCTTGAAGAGAAAGAGTCGCGTGTGCTGGCTACGCAAGGAATCGAGGAACTGGGCGGGATCAATTTTACGAAGGCCCTGGCGGATTTTCTGGCATTACGCTACGCCTCGCAGACCAAAACTCCTTATCCTCAAGATAGTCTCTCATTAGAGCGCCTCATCAGCGAGGCTGAGGCCGCCAAATGCCGACTCAGCGAAAGTTTTACGACGGCCGTATCTCTGGTTTCGAGCGCAGGGCAACCAGTAGCGTTAACCATCACGCGCGAACAATTTGAGGATATCATTGATCTCTTCAACTATCAATTACAGACAGCGGTCGAAATGGCGCTTGAACAGGCAAAAAAGACGCCAGCCGATATCAGTCGCGTCTTGCTATGCGGCGGTTCTTCGCGCATCCCCGCGATCCAGACCATGCTGGCCGATCTTTTTGGACGCCCGCCAGAGCAGATCCTTGATCTTGACCTGAGCGTCGCGCTAGGAGCCGCTTACGCAGCGTATAACCTTGAACAGGCTGAGGCGAAATCTCGACAAAAGCCAGAGCTAGCCGGTTTGCAAACGATGTCCGCCGGCTTGATTATTGATTGTGTGAGCTATCCAGTTGGTATTGCTGTGCTTAATCAACGTGGCGACGACTTTACTAAGCTGGTGATGCTACAAACGGGTGACCCTTTAGATACCTGGAGTCAGCCGTACACAGTTCGGATCGTCGGGGCCGCCACAGAATTTCCCCCGATCTCCATCTATAAAGGAGCCGGCACGCGCCTGGACCCGGCTGACTATCTCGGTGAGATTGCCCTGACGCTGCCTCCCAACACGTCCACCGGAGCGCGAGCAACGATCAGGATGCTCCAGGATCAAAATGGGCTGATACAGGTACAACTCACGGTTGATGGGAAGGAATTACCGGGCCACTTACAGCGTGCTGCCGTATTGCAATAGAAAGGGTGGTTTCTTATGGCTGCTGATAAAAGAAATATTGCAGAGATTAGTCCTGAACAAAGGCTGTTTATTCTCGGAGAGAAAGATCTTATGCCCAACTTTATCGGCTGGCATCGCATTCAAGTGCCAGCCGGTCAAAAGTGGTTGATCTATTGTGATGGGCGACTGGTTGAGCAATTCGGAGAAGGTCCTCATAGCTGGTGGAACGGCTTTCTGAAAAAATGGAAAGCGCAGAAGATTAATACGCGTGTCGAACTCATCCATATTCCGATCAAAGGCCGGGTTAAGGGACCTTCGGGGCTAAAAGATCTGCCTGGAAAGAGTATGGTAGAGATGGCCTGCGATGTGACAGCAGACCTTGAGCTTTCGGTCAAAATTGTTGATATCGAGAACTTTATTCAATATCGCGATCCCCTCTCCGTTTTCCTGGCATCGATTCAGAATATGGTGGTGGAGCTCATCGGGCAATTGCCATACGATCAATACGGTCAATGGGCCACTGAACTGCGCACCCTGATCCAGAACCGCCTGCAAGGCAATTCACGCCACGCCAGAGATAATGCTGAGCAGCGGCTGGGCATCCGGGTAGAAGATGTCTTCATTACAGAATTTAAGCCAAGCACCGTCAACGACCGCACCACGTTGCATATGTACCAACTGGTTGAGCGTGCGCGGCGCGAATTAGTCGAGGCAGAGGAAAATGCCAAACGTGATCGCATCGTTGCCCAGTCGCATGCAGAACAAGGGGATATTCTGAATATCGCTCCTTCTATCCTGGCGTTGCAGAACAGTCCTATCGGCAAAGCCCTGATAGAGCACGATGCGGAACTGCGTGGCCTGATGGTTCATGCCGGACTAAATCCAGGCATCAACATCACCATGCAAGATCCAACCGGACCGCTACCAATTCAACCGCCCTCGGTCAGTGGGTACCTCAATCAGCCACCTGCCAGTTCGCGGCCTCAAGGTGAGCAAATTACAGGCTATCTTTCCTCTGCGGGGAATACAAGTCCGTTATCCCAAGCGCCAATACCTCCGGCGCCACCATCATCGGATGAAGGGGAGGAAAGTCCGGTCGATCCCGGACGTCAAAATTCAGAGATAGCCGCGTTGGAGCAAAATGGCTTTATCGTGGCAGTCAACAAAGGAACAGTCAAATACGACAGCCAGGGCTTGCCTATCGCGGGAGGTCGCGAATGGGTGCTTCAGGTTTCTCAACGACGCTCCAGTGGCGGCTATATCACGATGATCTTTTATTGTCCGTCGGGTTATCCAGCGTCTCCGCCTCGCGTCCAGGTGAAATTGCCCTCGGGTAGCGGTTTCATCACGATGGAGCCTAATTGCCTGATGGAATGGCATCCGGGTCGCAGGTTGCTTGAAGTTGCTCAAGAGGTCTTGCAGAGTCTGCCTCCATTCTAAGGGAAAGGTGCCTGATATGCAGCTACCACAACCGTACCTGTATACATCAAAACGTATGGTTGCCATTGTTGACCGGGCGCAGATGGCTCCCATGGAGGGGCTCATCGCCGATCCGGTATTTGGCTATCATACGATCTGGGCTGCAGAAGTACCTTTTATTCCGGCGCAGGTCAGTGAATGGGGAGGGAACTTTGATATAGCGTCATCAAACCGCCTTCAGCAGTTCTTGCAAAGGCAGATCCGTTTTCTCTACGATCTGGCTCAGTCGCGGGACCACCTTGCCACGTTTGAAATGCGCCTGATATCGTGGCCGCAAATGCATGGTCCCACGCGTGTTGGCGTTGTTTTCCTGGGCAAGACGTTTCATCCAGACCCAACCAGCTCGCAGCAGCTTGCACTGGGCCTGTGGGATAAGTTTAGCGCACTCTTCCCGCGCGAGTCGCCTTTTTCTTATCCTCTTGTGCCGGTGATGCCCTCGCATGCGGCGATTGCGGGACAGTCGCATAGCTTTGAGGAATGGTTCTGCCCTCTGCCTTTTGAGCAGCTTGCAGGCCCGAATAGTATTGTCGAGCTACGTAAATATGAAGATTGGCCGACAATACGTGATGTTGGCAATGTTTTACATGCACGGGATTACATCCCTCACCCCTTTGTTGCTGCACTTGACTATTCGGCAATGGCCCGCCTTTTTGAGACAATAGCGCGGCAACAACAAATTACAATAGTGGCCGTCACGATACGCCCGCAACGCCTGACCGATCAAGAAGTTGTGATTCTGCATGAGCTGGCAGGCTGGTACAAACGCGCTCCTTACGAGGAGCCTGCGGCAGTAACGCATAACCGCTTAATCCAGCAGTGGCGCGAACTGCGGGGTGACAGTATCGAGACGTACAAGCAGACACGGGCAGAACTGGGGCGCAAGGTGTATGATGAGCTGGTACGGGAGCATCGTAGCCTTTTTCTGGCGCGGTTGCAGGTGGTGGGCAACCCCATCGCTCAAGATGATATTATCGAAGCACTGGGATCGGAAGTTATGGCGAATGCGGGTAGCACCTATCCAAGTCGTTGGACGCGCGTGGAGGCTGCATCTCCCGAGGAGTTCCAGTGGGCACGTTTTAACTTGCAGTGGTTAGAATTTGCCCGTTGGGGGATCTCGCCGCTGATCCAGCGAGACCGCAGAATTATTCGCCTGCGCCAGCTTGCTACCGTATCAGAGATCGCGGGCGCTTTTCGACTGCCTGTTGCCCCACATAAGGGCGGCTTAGCCGGTATAGATGTACGCGACGAGCCATTTACGCTGCCAGCGACGGCGCCGGGGGAATTTGATGAGCGCAGCGTGCTCGGTCTGGTAATGGATCGGGGGGTCCCGACCACCATGCGTCTTTCTTTGCCGCTAAGCGAGCAGTCCGCGCTTTTACTCATTTTAGGAGATGCAAGCGCAGACCGTGAAACAGTATTGCGGCAATTGCTGCTGGCGTACGCAGATATGCCCTGGATACTCTTGCGTAGAGCTATGACTTCAGGCCAGGGCCTGGCGCAGCGTCTCTCCAGCCACTATATGCTGCTCGATAATGTCGCAACGCCAACGCCTTTGCCTTTTCATCCCTTCCTGCCACCTCCAGGGGTAGCCCTGAAGCCATTTTTAGATGCTTTGCTCCATGTCTTTCTCGCTGTTGGCACTCTTGAAAATGCCACCCTACCTCTTCTGCGCAAAACGCTGTACGAAACCTATCAACGGGAAGCATGGTTAAACCAGGAAGCTTGCCCTCGCCTGAACCTGAGCTTGCTATCGACTCAGATAGAGGCGGCTGCCCAGCACGCTACGCTCCCGCCACAACTGGCACAGGCGCTACGCACAGGCTGCGCACTGCCATTGCAGGATCTGGATCTTACAGCTACGCAGTTTTTCCCAAAAACGAGCCTGGCGCAACCGCAGGATGGTTTAAAACCGATGGTTATTGATATGAGCTGGCCTGGCAGTGATCTGACCAATATGCTGCTCTATGGCAGTCTCTGGGTGTGGTATTCACTGGCTCTGGCAGCGCTGCCAGCAGTGACATCCTCTCTACGCGGGATAGTAGCAGTGGAAGATGCTCACGTACTCTTTCGCAATACGTCAAGCTGGCAAACTGCACTGGCCTCACTCATTCAAGCCAATGTGCAAAAGGGAGTAGCGATGCTATTGATCGCTGATCATCCAGAGCTGCTGGCTAACGAGATCACCAATCATGCTTCAGCCTCCATTATTACAAGGATCAAAACGAGAACAGGGCAAGAAGCTGTTTCAACATTCATCGGCGCATCGGCAAATCAACGTGCTCGCCTCGCCTGTTTGAGGAGTGGCGAAGCAATCGTCAAGCTGCAAAATATGGCAGCACTACAGATTGCATTATAGGTATAAGCGGGAGAAACGGAGAAAACACCATGTTGGAAAAGAGAGGGTTGCAGATCGAGGTGCGTTGTGTCAGGTGTGGCAAGCTGCCAACCGCCGAGAATGAACTATATGAAATGCAGAATCATCTCTATCTCTGTCAGAGCTGCCGTCAACAGGCGGAGGCGCAAGGGAAGCGCATCTCCTGGGCCGGAGATCCTGAGCAGCTTGCATCTATGCCTGCCGCTACCGGTAATCTCGTCTCACCAAAAGCGAAGGCAACGAACAGCAACCTGCCCCCCGATAGCATTTTTGCGCTCCTTGAACTGCCACTCAACACGCCGGTCGTGCAGTTGAAGGCAGCGATCAAGCAGCAAGCGGCGGCATGGATGCGCGAACCTGATAAGAAAGATCTTGTCGCACGCCTTCGCGAATGGCAAACCAGGCTGCTCGCTGAGGACGAATTTGAGGCATATCGCAGCAGCCTGCAACCCCAGAGGAAAGAGAGCAGAGCACTTTCGGTTGGAGGACAACTGGTAACAACTCCTGAGGAATTTGTGAACGCCTGTGAGGCCAGAGCAGAGGGATGGGCTGACGGCGAACGTTATTTGCGCACAGGACTGCTCAGGCAATGGATTGTTTTTCAGTTCGATGACCGCGAGATGGCGGCAAAGGCGCGCATTTATCAGAACTGGGAGGAGGTCTCTGATTTCCGCGCCCTGAATGCCATGTTATACAGCATGCTCCTTACACGCCCTTTCCGTTTCTATCAAGAGGAGCGCTGGCAACCTGTAAACGCTATAGCTTCTGCTAATAGTCCGACAGAGCTGGCAGAGCTTTGTGATAAAAACTGGTTTCCTGGCGAGAAACATCTCTACGAAGGCAGTATGCTTTACTGGTTAGAATTCGCTCAGGGTGTGAAGGGGCTGATGGAATACTATGACGCGTGCATCAAGGGCTATGCGAATATGAAGTCGGAGCGGGGTGTTGGCCTGGAACTGGTGCTGGAACGAGCTGTGCCGACGCTGGAAAAGCCGCAGCTCGAAGTCACATTCGATGGCGAGATCGGTTCATGCACGATAAAACCCTGGGATCGTGAACTGCCGCATCGTCCGGTCACCGTCACGATTACGAATAAGACGCGTGGATACATGAAATTGCTGGTGGAACTGGAACAAAAACATAGCCCCACAATGCCGGATTGGATTTTATTGAATCCTCACGCTACACAGCACTTTTGGGGCACACCTGGTAATGGTCTGCCTGTCAATAGAACATTGTCCTTAGTCAACTTGCCGCAACTCGACCGGGGTCGAACCTATCGGCGTGCGCTGCGTATCTCGACGGTTGGGGAGTATAATAAAGCTCCCGAGGTGCAGACATTTCCCATCACGCTCAAGACGATGAGCTTCTGGCAAGGTTTACGCGGCATTCTCTGGGCCTGGGGATTGCGCGGAGGCATTCCCGCTTTATTCTGGAACGCCATAGCCGGTACGGCGCTCTCTTTCCTCGTCTTTCATCTTGTGGAAACGCTATTCAGCAGATCGCTTTCCTCGCCTCTGCACAATGGGTCGTCGCTCTCCTTTTCTACGCTCCTGGATGCCTCGCTGGCTGGTATGGTGCAAACACTCACTGCATTAGGCAATACGGCTATATGGAGCATGGCGCTGATAGGTGGCGTTGTCGGCTTCTGCGTTGGCATAGGGAAAGGGCATATGAATTACCCGCAAGGCAAGAATGCGCAACGCTTTCGTACCGGCACGTTCTGGCTGGTACTGCTGGCCGTTGTCGTTCTGCTATCAAAAGATCAAGGATGGACGGTTCTTGGCGAAGCGCTCCAGTTCGGTGGTCGCTTTATTCCGGCAGCGTTTTACATAGTGCTCGGTGATATCCTGCTCGGCACATTGGCCTTCCTCATTTTCTGTTTACTCGCGTTCTTTCACTCACTGCTTGAAAAGTTCCTGCGCAGGCGTTATGAAAAGTTGTTGCACCCGGTAGGAAGAGGTTGATCACATGGCATCCGAAATTCATGCCTCATTTATCAATTACTATGAGCATCTCGATATTCCAGTGGATGCGCCAATGGAACAGGTACAGGCGGCTTTTGATACGCTGGTCGCCAAAACGCTGGAGCGGTTAAATAACCCTTTAACAATGCAGAACGCTCTCTACACTCAGAATGTGATTCTGCCAGGCATTCAACAACACCTTTTATCCGGCAAAGAGGCGCGCGAGGCATATAATCAACAACTTGCCGCCGTTCAACAGCATCTGGCAACCCGCGGTGAATGGGCAGATGATGAGGGGCTGGACGACGAACTATCACGCCCTTTCTTCTTTGATCCATTTGATGGGTACGATACAGAGGCTCCTGCCTTCACCCTGCGTCAGATCGCGCAAAAGCTTGATAGTGAGTGGCCGCAGACGGTTCCCTGGATGCTGGACGCCTCTGATCGCAATCATGTCTTTGTTGGTTTTCTGAATATGGTTGCCGGGCGTCCCGGGCTGGCAAAAAAAATTGAAGCCATCATCGCTGCGGTCTCTGACAAAAAAATGCCGGCAAATGAAGGCATTGAGCGCTGCATTACTATTCTGGACCCGGAGATAGAGCGGCCAACAGCGCGTCTCTCTTCTCCGCAATTTGATGGTCAGGTGTTCGAAGCAGGAGAATTCATCAGCGATCTGGCAGCAACGACCGAGCTTCTGCTCACTCATGAGGGCTCACGGGGCTGCACTTTTGGGACGATAGAGAGTCGTTCTCCCTGGGTTAAGTTTCGCAATGGCGCTGTGCGTGTGCGTTTCGCATTGATGCCTGAAGGCACTGACCCGAACATCGGCCATAGTGAAGCCAAGATCCCTCTTTACTTGCGAGTGCGTGATTTAGAGCGTAACGCCGATCATAGCGCAAATCTGGTCATACGGATAGAGAACTTTGCTACGGTTTACGAGGTGCCAGTTTGTTTACACGTCTCGATAGCGCCGTTGCCACCGCGTGTCAGCTTTGTTCCTCCAGCCAGCGAGCAGCATCCCCTGAGGTTAAAACCTGTGCTTCAGGGAGAGATGGCAAGAGCGATGGTAACGGTGAAAAATGCGGGCGATGAGCAGCTAGATCCCCTGGTTGGCTATATTAGCTCTAACGAACAGGGAGTTAGCGTAACGCCGACGCGTTTTCGTGCCGATGAGCAACTCACTCTTAGCATCGATACAGCCGGACGTCCGCGCGGGAAAATATATGACGTCGCTTTCACTATTCGCTATGCTCCCTCCTCACGAGCCATCGGCCCCACAACGCTGCATGTACGCGGTGAAATCCTTCCCACATTCTGGCAAAGTCTGTTTCGTGCCAAAAGTGCTGGAGAGCGCGTCGGTACAGGTTGTATAACCGGCATAGCTGGCAGTGTAGCCGGTCTTGTGATTGGAAGCATCGCCGCTTCTCATGCTAGCGGCTGGTTGCTCCTGTTGCTGGCCGTCCCAGCTTTGCTTGTCTGGCTTACGCGATGGCTTACAAAAATAATTCTATCCCATCTGCAACTTGCAGGTAATACTAAGGCGCGTATAGAGCAGATTCCTCCGGGCATGCTCTGGGGTATACCTGGGGCGACCGGATTGTTGCTGGTGATTGTCTGCGCTATCATCCAGGATGCACAAACTGCTATCACTATCGGCGCATTCTCCTGTTTGCTACTGGGATGTCTCCCAGGTTTTATCTTCGATCAATCATTATCCACTACCAGTTCAACCCAGGCTGGAGAGAAAATATCGTCCTAATAGCCCCATCAGGGGTTGAGCGCGTGCTTGTAAGCATACGCTCAACCCCTGCATACCATCATCTTGATTAGCTCGCTTATACGCCGGCAGCCGCCAGTTCCGCGCCCAGCCTGACGAGGGTTTTGGGCTGAATCATCGCCTCGGCGAAGAAAACGCCACCGGCTGCCGTAATCGCTCTCTTCAGTTCTAAGACCCAGCGATGCTCGATCAGGGCAATGATAGCAGCGTGCCCCTTTGGGATTTCGCGCGTGACACGCTTGATATCATCCTCCGCCAGACCATAGTCGTGGGTTGCAATGGCCTCTACAGTCGCTTTAGCCCCTTTCTTTGCGCCCGCCGGACCTTCCGCGCCCAGCCCTATCAGTCCACCAACCACGGCACCGTAACGGATGGCTTCCTCTTTTGTCAGATCGCTGGCCTGCATCGCAGAGATTGTACCCTTTTCATCTTTGCGCACAGCGAGCATGTCAAGCAAGCGAATGGCTCCTTCGGAATGAAGGGCACGCAGGGATGGCAGCAGCTTTCCGGTAAACTGCGGATTCTCAAATTCCATCACGATCAACTGCACAGGACCTAGAGTCATAAAGATGCTCCTTTGTTAAACGAGAGAGTGCTCAATGCGCCGGTTGAGCAGATCTCTGCAATCATCAGAAATAAGCAATCCCTGCCCAACTGGTATGACCCTCTGATTGTAAGCAGTAACGCGTTACATGACCTCGCTCAAAGGAGTGATTTTGCGCTGCTCCCATATGATGAAGGAGCGGCGCGATTGTCCAAGTTGTATGCGGCTTAAACGTAATAGAGGTGGAAGTACAGGAATCGGAAGGAGCAGGCCAATGATCGAAAGTTCAAATACTCCAACAGGCTCAAAAACGGGCACAGAGCTTAACGATGGTCGTTTGATTAGCGTGGGAGCGGGTGCGCTGAACCTTAACGCGATCCTTCACGTCCCTCCTCACGCTCGCGGGCTGGTGATTCTGGCAAGCGGGATTGAGGATAGCACCTCTACTCCACACCAGGACGCGCTTGCTTTGAGCCGCGCATTCTTCAATAAGCACCTTGCCAGCTTGCTTGTCGATCTGTTCATCATAGAAGAGCGGCAGATGGATCAGCAGACGGCCTTTTTTCGCCATAACGCCGATATTATGCAGCAACGCTTGATAGGAATAGCCGACTGGTTGCTACAGAATCAAGAAACGGCAAACTTCTCCATTGGCTGTTTTGGCAGCGGAACCTGTGGAGCTGCCGCGTTGATCGCCGCCGCCCAGCGACCCGACGCCATTCGCGCGGTCGCAGCCGCAGCCGGACGGCTTGACCTCGCTCAGCAGTACCTGCCCCGCATCACCGTCCCGACGTTGCTCCTGGCACCTGAGAAGGACAGTGCCGCAGTTCAGGCAAACCAGCAAGCTTTGGAGCATCTGGAGGGACTCACCACCAATAAACAATTCGAGCAGGTTCCTGGAGTTAGCTCGCTTTTCGAGACCAGTAACGCCTTGACGGAGGTGGCGCGCGTTACGAGCGAGTGGTTTGCGCGCTGGCTGATACCGATTGTGTGATTGAGAAAAAAATACGCACGTTACCCCACCGTGAAGTAACGTGCGTATTTAGCCGATGGAGGTGGCGCTTTCAGTATCCTCACCTTTCAGTATCCTCACGCGGATCGAGTATGAGCAGCGACTCTGCCATCCGCTTAGAGAAAAAGTATATCTATCAAGTCCTAAGAAGTCAAGCAGAAATGTATTATGGTCCCGCCAGGACGCAGTTGTTTGCCGCGTTATCCCACTCTTTCTGGATCAGGTAAGAATGGCCGTTGAGGACAGAGACACCACCCAGGTCCCAGGCGCACTTGTCGCCAATTTCCGCGCCTGAAGCATCGATCCAGGCATTAATCAAAGGATCGGTGGCCGCCTCCATCTGCTCGTGGGAGGAGACGTTAATCGCGCTCTCTGCGTCAATATCTCCGTTAGGGCTGAAGGGCACGCCGCAGGCGCTCAGATTGGTACCGGCATAAGGAATCGTGGCATAGACGACATTGCCTCCGAAGGCGCCATGCGAGGCGCAGAAAGACGTGAAGCTGCATTGATTGTTACTGGTACAGACATTTTCTCCCCTGGCCGTAAAAATAAAGAAGACGTTGTTCAGGCCGCCGCTCCAGCGATTCGCCCGCATAGCATGAGCAATCTCGGTCTGCACCTGCCCATCGGTCAGCTTTTGCGCCGGATAAGCGGCGGTATCGACCCAGGAGCCCGCAAGTTGCGCTTGCGAGGGCGTAGCGCCACGGGCATCGCGATACTGCGCGTTGTTATGGTAAAGTCCAGAAGTGCCAATATCGCCAAAATAGCGCAGGAGCAGGCTATTGTATCTCGGGCTAACGAACGAGCCTTTCGGCTCCCAGAAAATAGCGTGAACCTTCATAGTCGTGATGACCGGCCCGCCGCGATAGACCAGCCTGCTACTATGCCCTTTGCGCGCAGCATCCGCTTGTCTGCCACCGGACGGCTTCACATCAAGAAAGTGGGAGGCGGTGTCCTGAACGGCTGCGAATGCGTGGGCAGGCTCCCATAGAGAGAGCGTGCTAAGCACCAGCACAAATAAGGGAACCGTCATCAGGACCGAGCCGGTCACGCTGCGTTTCAAAGCTATCTCCTCTGCGCGCGAAATATTTATCCTTATCTCTCAGTGCATTTCCATTTGACATCATCGAGTTTGATGTCTATACCCTCCTCAAAGGGCAGCGCGAGCTGATGGCGAACTCGATCCGCTGGAGGATACTGAAATTAATTACCGGTGACGTACTGCCTATATTCAAGATATTGCCAGACGAATTTACATGTCAACCGTAAAATAAAGTAATTACGCGCTCCCCTTCCCACGCTTGCAAGCAAAGACGCGAGCAGGATGAGAGACCGGGCTTGTGGATGGGTTTTTGGAGGGGTAGATAAAGACCTTGCAACAGGTCTTTTCAGTGAATGGCGTGTTTCACACTGATAGCTTTTTATCTGCGTTAGGCAAACCACATCTCCTGAAACGCAATCACCTCCAGTGATGACCAAGCCCTAGTGAGCGGGTACCAGCGCATTTTGGGGGTGATCCCCCAGACCTGTCCTAACCGTTGCCAGATCCTGCTCTCTTCATCCTCCTGCAAGACGCGGCGATAGCGTAGCGGTTCAATCGGCCTCAGATCATGTACCGAGAGTGATTCAATAAACTGCCGAAGCTCGATAGGAGCAGGCAACATATACCTCAATTGGCCTCCTCCCCCTTCGACCATATCCAGCAGCAAATCCATGAGGAACTCATGATCTCTCGCTGTATCTTTTACAACACAGAGGCAGGTCAGGACGTAGGTAATTGCCTGGAAGTCTATAGATACTCTCGTTGTAGTCGATGCCGATTAATTGAGCATCATTCTAAAAAATGATACAATACATACTATTACCATACAAAATATGATAATTAACGAAACTTTTTGTGTGGATCTGTATTTTGGCAAAAGGGGTATACGGAGACGTCGCACTTCTATTACGAAAAGGACGCTAACCATCCCTGCACCTAGAATGAACCATGCTGACCAACGAGTGAATTCAAATACAATCTGCACGAGCACAAATACCAGGAGTGCAAGCGTCCCCCAAAAGAGATCAGGAGCAATAGGAGTCTCTCCCATCATGCTCTCAAAAAAGTTTTTTTGCTTCTTCATGAAATACCTCCATTCTTTTACCCATGAGGACAGCCGGTTCTGCTCGTCATAGCAGAAAGAATGAGGAGCCTTATGGCCGCATTTTTTCTAGCCAGATGTACAGCAAAAAGCCAATACCTGCCACAGTTAGAAATCCTCCTGTTACTACCCCAAATAACGTTATTCCACGGGTGATGATTCGTGTACCCCTTGTCAAAGGAGATCGTGTTATCAATAATAACATTTTTTGTACGATGTTCAGGTAAATGTCAGCAATCATCAAAGCGAGGAGAAGTAGGCCGAAAAAAAGAATCAGGAGGGATAACCGGAGTGCCTCCGTGACCGGCAGTCGAAGCAATTGATATGCAGCAGGAAAGAAAAGTGATGTATAGATGAGCAAAAGACCTGTCGATTCAATTCGCCTCCAGAGTCGATTTGCCTTTAATCCTTGACGACGTCTTTTGATGTCGTGACGGATCGCCCATGCAAAGAGCATGCAGCCTACGCCAAATGCTCCACAGATAGCTACGATGGTGAGTACCAGAGCGTTTTCCTCCCTACTGGGCTTACCTTTGCGACATGTATAGAGGCTCTAAGTGAGTAACTACCATCTTATAGCTGCGTCATACGATCTTTCGTCCATCTTTTTGTAAGGAAACGTATGATGAATCCATGTCCTAGCAAGATAGGAAAAAGCAGAAAGACAACAATGACTAACCCAATATTTGGCTCATTACTTCGAGGAAAAATTTGGCTTACTCTGAGCAGTTGAAGGAGCAAAATGGATAGAGCCAATGTATTGAGAAGTGCCGCACCAGCGAGTAAAGGCAACGAATTAAGATAATTCCCCCTACGTACTATTAATATTGTTATAGCAAACCAGACTGGTCCAACAACCGGCACAATATATAGCAATACATTTATATATCCTATCCAAATATAAAGCGGCCAAAATAAGGAGACAACTCCTAGCCCTAATATCTGTATTCGTCTCTGACCCCCACGCATCACCAACTCTCTAATAAGAAGAACAGCTCCAAAAACAGATATACAAATAGCTCCAATCAAAGCAGCTAAAAATGCTTCTGGTCTGATAACGATAAGGTTATGCATAAACACAGCGTTTATCATCTTTCTTGTCCTTTACGACGATTTCTCGTTCGGAGAGCCAAATCAACTCCTTGACTTTCTGAAAACCCTATCTAGCGTATCAGCTACATCAAGCGGTACCATCATTGACAGAAAATGAGACTACTCTAACGACTTTCTTTGCGAAAGTTGGCAAATGAAAACCGCGCAAGTAATCAAAAACTATATTGTTTTCTGTCATGTAGAATACCGCTTATAAGCCTTGTCTCGGAAATTTCCTTATGAGAGATTCTCTGGAATACATTAGTAGAAAAATCAGACTAATGTATCCCAGAGATCTACGGATTTTCTTTATCTAATGTTTTGGCTTCTAACTGCTTCTATCCTTACCTCCTTTTAATAGTTATTATACTCTTAATGATAAGGGTACCCTCTAAATAGAGAGAAAGTAATATTCTCTCCGCATCTATTGCAATCTAGTATGCCAGGGAGTTATGATTGGAGCACTCCAAACGTCCCCTGCTGCTTGTACTGCTATTTGGAATGCTGCGAAAGCATAAACTCTTTGTGCTGCACCCCAATTCCCTCTATAATCCCTTATCACCTTTTGTGCTGCCTTTTGTCTTGCTTCTGCAGGACGATTTGGGCGCTGTATGGGATTTGTCAATTTTGCTATGGTCGTGGCTTGAGCACTAATAGTTGTGGCCTGAGCACTAACAGTAGCTTGCAGGTTAGCTTTGTCCCTAGCATCCTGGTTTGTCTGTCTTGCTTGTTGGTACTGAGAGTACCCATTGCAAATAACATTGGCTACCGATTGACCACCACATGCTTCGTATGCAGAGTTAACAAAAGCTGCCGAAACAATATCATCAGATGTGCTCCATTTTCCGTCCAGGCGATCACCGATAATTTGTCCTGTGACAGATGCTGCTGAAACTGCAGTGACACTTACGCCCACTGCCGCGGTAGCAGTCGCCGCAGTAGTTGCTGTAGCAACAATGCTTGCAGTAGTTGCTGTAGCAACAATGCTTGCAGCAGTTGCATCCGCAGCTAAAGATGCCACAACCATCGCTCCCATCCCAACAAGTAAGGGTGCTGCAACCAATGATATCACAGCAACAGCAGCTACTACTACTACTGCTGCTGCCACAGTACTCCAAAATCCCCAATGCCCCGTCGGATCGGTCATCGTCTCCGGGTTGCCCTGCACATACGCGTACCTTGACAGCCCCCACGGATCAAACCCATTGCCTGGCAAGACCGTATCCGCACTGATGAACAGTCCCACTACCGGATCGTAGTAGCGTGCTCCGTAATAATCCAACCCCGTGGCGCTATCGCCACGTTGCCCCGTGAAGCCGATGTCGGTGGGCATGGTCCCACTGCTGTAGCGCACATTGCCATACGGCCCGTACAACTGCGCTGCCGTGAGTTGCCCAGAGGCGTTGAGCGCCACTGCCGTGCTGCCGAGCACATCGTTGCCCAGGTAGGAGAACGTGCCGTTGACTGCTTCAGCGATGCGCAATGCTCCTGCTGTGTAATACGTCGTTGTCGTGGTGGAACTGCCCGTGACGACCGTTTCCAGGTTGCCGATGTAGGAGGTTAAGGTCGTGTTCCCGCCATTGACAAGCTGGGAGGCGACACGGCTGCCTTCCCCATCGTAGAGGTAGTTGACCGTGCTCGTCGGGGTGGGCTGGTTCTGCCAGGTACTCAGGTGCCCCTCGGCATCGTAGTTGAGTTGCTGTCCGGTCTGCGTCCCTGAACAGGTGGTAGCGCTCGATGGTGCGCGACAGGTCATGTTGCCTGCGGCATCGTAGGCGGCGCTGTAGCCACTGCCCGTCGCCGTGACGGCGTGCAGGTGGTGACTATCCCCGTAGGTATAGCCGCTTTGCGCCGAGGTGAGACGGCCATTGGGGTCATAGGTGTCACTTTGCTGATATTGCGCTGAGGTCAGTGTGCCCGCCGCGAACGAACCACAGGGGGAGTTGCCGTTGGACCACGCCCACGTCAGCCGGTTCTGCTCGTCATAGCAGAAGTGCTGATTGTCGGTGCTTACCTACTGCAAGCTCTTCGTGCAAGTCACGCTGCTCACAGAGTAATCGAGTGGACTACGCCAGTACCTGTTGGCTCAGAAACGGTGCTTAGGCATATAGCACTGATATCGTTGATACCGGAGACACAACATATCCATCCCACACAGAATAGTAAATCTGATTATTCTTCTGGCTGACTCAAATCATATAACTGCAATCCCGTTTTTACCACTATAAGCTCACATAACTCTCGCATTCGCTGATGATACACATCCGTGCGAAGTAGTGGTTTCCAACCCGACAGAAGAGATTGAGGATTGAGCATCCATCGCCAAAAAATTACTTGATCCTGACTTGAGAGTTCATAGAATATGATCTCCCTGGAACCCCAGATGATAGGTATTCGTATCCTATAACAAGCAAACAGACGAGCTTCTTGCCAGTTCATGACCTTTCCACTTTTCGCTTTCAAACCATCATCTGTTGCCTCAATCGTATCACGAATAAAGAAAAATGGAAGAACTCCTCCTGCAACGAGAGCCAATCCAAATATAATAAAAATGATCTTTACGCTAGGGGATGTGTAGCCTCCTAAGCTTAGAAGACTTATTATGCTAGGGGAGAGACCTCCAAGCACCAATATGGACCAGAAGCAGATATATGTTCGTTTAGGGCGCCTCGAGATCACGAGAGGAACAGAAGGACTATGTAGCGGGGTGGTCAGTTGAACAGGCGCAAGCCAGCGTAAATCTCCACCTGCAGATACCAGACGTCTTGGCTCAAGATCTTGCAAAGAGCGCAGTTGTAAATATCGACCAATAGCAAAAAAGCCGCCAAACAAGCCTATCATGATTATTGCCCATAGACTCGCTAATGATAAATCAAGAGCAGAAGTTCCAGACAAGGTAATCAAATATATTCCGATGATCATTCCGAATGCACATACGCTACCCGATATCAGCACGCTAGCCCGTAGAGCATAAATTCGAGGGTTCGCGGCTACAGGGAGATTACCAGGAAGGAAACCGAGCATTTTTAGTTCTCCTTGCACTTTGTCAAGTACCATTTTACCAACTACGGGACATCACTAGATGATGCTACGTTCTCTGTGGATTTAGCTCATAGAGTATTGAAGTAACAACACTCTATGAGCTTCTTAATATTAGCTGAAAGGGATGCTTTTTGCCAACCACCTGGTTGCTATAATGTTCAAACTACACTTTGAGCTTTCCATCCTTTCTTGTAGCTGTTACTATCAAAATTTTTCTAAGTGAGGACGGCGTTACTTTGAGCCCTTACATACTCAGATGTGATTGTTTCCGCTACCCCTGTCCCTAAAACATTAACAAGCAAACTTCCACCCATAAAGGCAGGAAATTTATCTGCTGCGGCCTGCATTAATCCAGATGCCTTACTCATAGCCATTGAAAATGACGTCAATAGGCCTAATCCTGCCTCTCCAGCAAGGATTGCCATAGCTTTGCCTCCTTCCCTATTGACATTAGCCTCTGTAAACCACGATAGGTCATTCTCTGCTTCATCACTGAATATCGCTTGTACAGAGAGAAGCTGAGCTAAAAGAATTGTAGCTTGTGTCGCTACTCCCGCAAAAAACAACGCAAGTACTGGGTTATCTGCCAGAAACATTCCAAATGCAATCCCAGCAATTCCGGCGACCGCTCCAACAAAAATTGCAGCATTACGAAAGAATTTTGCTGCATCCTTCGCTGTTTGCTGAGCTGCTTTTTGTCCGGTCAGGATCTGCTTGGCAGTTGGGTGGGGAGGATCGTTGTTAAGCACTACTTTACAGCCACAGTGCGAAGAGGGGGTATGTACAAATGATCTGACTCGTATCCCTCCCACACTAAAGCAACCTGTAGAGTTACAAGCAACTGGCCCAGGAGGAAGGGAAGGAGGAGGGGGAGATCCGCTATCGCCGCCGCCACAACTCCCATCAGCAGAACATCCTCCCGGAATCGGAGGAGCAAATCTCCGTCCTGTCGGGTCCGTCAGTGTCTCCGGGTTCCCCTGCACATATGCATACCGCGACAGCCCCCACGGATCAAACCCATTGCCCGGCAAGACCGTATCCGCGCTGATGAACAGTCCCACCACCGGATCGTAGTAGCGTGCATTGTAGTAATCCAGCCCGGTCGCACTATCGCCACGTTGCCCCGTGAAGCCGATATCGGTCGGCATGGTCCCACTGCTGTAGCGCACATTGCCATACGGCCCGTACAACTGCGCTGCCGTGAGTTGCCCAGAGGCGTTGAGCGCCACTGCCGTGCTGCCGAGCACATCGTTGCCCAGGTAGGAGAACGTGCCGTTGACTGCCTCGGCAATGCGCAGAGCTCCCGCATAATAATACGTGGTGGTGGTACTAGAACTGCCCGCGACGATGGTCTCCAACTTACCCAAGTACGACGTCAGCGTCGTATTGCCTCCACTGACCAGTTGGGAGGCGACTCGGTTCCCCTACCCATCGTAAAGGTAATTGACCGTGCTTGTTGGCGTCGGCTGGTTCTGCCAGGTGCTCAGGTCGCCCTCGGCATCGTAGCTGAGCTGTTGGCCGGTCTGGGTCCCTGCACAGGTGGTGGCGCTCGATGGCGCGCGACAGGTCATGTTGCCTGCGGCATCATAGGCGGCGCTGTAGCCACTGCCCGTCGCGGTCACCGCGTGCAGATGGTGACTATCCCCGTAGGTATAGCCGCTTTGCGCCGAGGTCAGACGCCCATTAGTGTCATAGGTATAACTTTGCTGATATTGCGCTGAGGTCAGCGCTCCTGCGGTGAATGTGCCACAAGATGAGGTACCGGTGGCGCTGGCCGCGGTCAGCCGGTTCTGCTCGTCATAGCAGAAGTGCTGATTGTCCGTGCCTGCAAGGCTCGATCCAAGCTAAATCCCTCACTTACTACCTGCGCTCAAAAATATGAGGGGCATACAAACGAATAAAAGTTCCAATTTCGCCTTGCTCCCATTCAGTTCGCTTGACTATGCTAGAGGGCATAGGCATATACCAAAGATAGGACGATGGTTTTGCTCCTAAAAGTATCCAATGTTTTTCTACCACCGCTATCCCTTGCTGCTTTCCTTCCTTAATGGATATGTTGAGCCTAGCAGGTTCTTCGAGAACAAAAGCATCAATAAGATATAACGGGCTGAAGTAAGGATGCTTTATCTTATTTATATTTACAATATTATGCCATGGAGTATAGATACGGAAACCGACACTATAAAAGGTTATTCCCTCCTGAGATATCTCAATATGGGTCATCAAAGAGGTAAAAATTATTACTGACCCTATAATACATATCATCAGGCCGGTAAGAGCAAGGAATATTCTTGAAGGGTTATTTCTAATCAGCCAATCATACCAAACCTTAGATGTAGCTAATATTGCTATAAGTAAAGAAGAAACCAAGAGTGACTTTATGAAAGCATTTTGATAATATGCTTTCTTCTGAAATTGAGATCCTATTTTCATTTTTTCGAACTCCCTGCCTTTCTATCCCAATAAGTCGTTTTTCCGACTGATTGACATTCAAGAAAATCC
The DNA here is from genome assembly GCA_035293765.1 of Ktedonosporobacter sp. Classification (GTDB taxonomy): domain Bacteria; phylum Chloroflexota; class Ktedonobacteria; order Ktedonobacterales; family Ktedonobacteraceae; genus DASRHT01. The sequence goes on along the minus strand of DATGMF010000074.1, from coordinate 2,163 downwards.
CTGAGTGATATTGAATATACAAAATATGCCAATATCACTCAAGTTATTTCTCTAGTCACTCAGGAAACTGAGCCCTCAACAAAAATTTAACCTTTCAAATTTTCCTCCTTTGTCCTGATTAGAACACATTTATGATATTCCTGTTAGCTTTCCTAATAAATCCTGGTATGCCAGGGAGTAGAAATTGAACTGTTCCAGACATTTCCTGCATCCTGCACCACGAATTGATATACAGCGGATGCATAAGCCCTTTGGGTCGCATTTGCACTCCAATTTCCTCCATGAGCTTTTATCGCTTGTGCTGCTGCTTGTTGTCGTTGCTTTGCCCTTATGGAAGCACTCATAATAATCCAAGAAGAGCGTAACAACTTTGTCGTATCTAAATTTTTAGTGGGGGGAAGGGGATGTGTCAGTCCTGGAGGAAGGGGCATCTTTAGGCGACCGCCTACTTCGGTTGCATCTTTTACAGGCTCTACCACAGGATGATCTTGATAAAAGTGGTTTACAAAGGAATCCATTGCATCAGATGCTTCCGTTTGCACAACAGTATCTGCTGTATATCCTCCTAACAAGGTTAGAACACCAGCAGCCCCAACACCGCACTCCAGACATGCGAGTCCCAAAGCAGATCCTATTGTAAACAACCCACCATCCATATCCCCTCTTAATCTCGCTTTTGCTACTTCATCTGGAGTTGGTGTTTTTCCATTCATTGCATCACTCAAGTATAACCCTCCTACTCTAATAGCAGATGAAAGCCGCACAATAGGAAGTGTTGACTCTGCTATCGTCAAACCGATATCAGCGAACATACACCAACCGTCACAATGCCCCGTCGGGTCCGTCAGCGTCTCCGGGTTGCCCTGCACATACGCATAGCGCGACAGCCCCCACGGATCAAACCCATTGCCTGGCAAGACCGTATCCGCACTGATGAACAGCCCCACTACCGGATCGTAGTAGCGTGCGTTGTAGTAGTCCAACCCCGTCGCACTATCGCCACGCTGCCCCGTGAAGCCGATGTCGGTCGGCATCGTCCCACTGCTGTAGCGCACGTTGCCATAGGGTCCGTACAATTGCGCTGCCGTCAGTTGTCCAGCGGCGTTGAGCGCCACGGCAACGCTGCCTAACACGTCGTTGCCCAGGTAGGAGAAGGTGCCGTTGACCGCTTCGGCAACGCGTAACGCTCCTGCATAATAATACGTGGTCGTGGTGGTCGAACTGCCCGCCACGATGGTTTCCAACTTACCCAAGTACGACGTCAGCGTCGTATTGCCTCCACTGACCAGTTGGGAGGCGACTCGGTTCCCCTCCCCATCGTAGAGGTAGTTGACTGTACTCGTAGGCGTCGGCTGGTTCTGCCAGGTACTCAGGTGCCCTTCAGCATCGTAGCTCAGTTGCTGACCCGTCTGGGTACCTGAACAGGTGGTGGCGCTTGATGGCGCGCGACAGGTCATGTTGCCTGCGGCATCATAGGCGGCGCTGTAGCCATTGCCCGTCGCCGTGACAGCGTGCAGATGGTGACTATCCCCGTAGGTATAGCCGCTTTGCGCCGAGGTCAGACGCCCATTGGGGTCATAGGTATAACTTTGCTGATATTGTGCTGCGGTCAGCGTGCCTGCCGTGAACGAGCCACAGGGGGAGTTGCCATTGGACCAGGCCCACGTCAGCCGGTTCTGCTCGTCATAGCAGAAGTGCTGGTTATCGGTCCCCGCCTGCAACGTCGTGGTCACACTGGTGACGTTGCCCACCCCATCATAGCCCGGCTGCGTCTGGTAGAGCAGGGTGCTATCACTGCTACGCGTGAGCGAAGACGAGATCAGGCGCTGATCGAGGTCGTAGCTGGCCCCGTAGCTGTAGACGCCGTTGCCCAGGCTCATCCCCGTGATGTGCATCGCCGCTCCGGCAGTACCCGTGTAGCTGATGTTCGATGCCAGGGTGGTGGTCGTTCCTGCTTTGGTAGTGGTCAGTTGCGAGAGCCAGCCTTGCGCCGAGTAGGTGGCGGTGACCACTTCTCCGGTCGGGTAGGTCTGACTGATCAGATCGCCGGCATCGTCGTAGCTCGCCTGCACCGGGTAATTCGTGCCGTTGATGGTCGTGGTCATGCTCGTTTGCTGTCCACGCTGATCATAGACGAAGGTGTAGGAGCCGGAAAGGCCGCCA
>DATGMF010000073.1:0-43344 GCA_035293765.1 Ktedonosporobacter sp. | reverse complement strand
GACGAGATCGGGCTAACTGTACCGCTTCCACCTTAAATTCTTTCGTAAAGGTACGCTGCTCCTTTTGCATGATCTTTTCCCTTTCCCTAGAGGGCCACTCGTTCCAGTTTACCCTCCACGTTTTTCTGGGTCAAGACCAAGCTCACGAGCGGGGAGGTGATGCATGTTGCCGACAGCAGTACTGGTAGCAGGAAACGCTCCTTGCAGGAAATAGAATCCGCCGACGCCGTAGACCAGGAGCAGGGCAAACCCCAGCAGCAGTAAGAGTATCCCTTGCCGCGCACGCCAGGGGTCGCTCTCGACGCTGAAATGGGGCTTGCTTCCCAGAACGAAGAGCCAGACGAGCAGGGTCAGTGCTGCCTCTTCGACATCAAGTCCTTTGATCAGGTGTGCGAGCACTGACAACGGCAGCAGGATGATGGCAAACTGCCAGGCTCGCTGCTTCCCCCGTCCCAGACCCAGTGCAATGAGACAGAGGAAGAAGCCCAGCATGAAGGCGATAGTCCGACCTGTTTGCGCCACAGGCCAAAGCGAAGGCGTAAAGGGCGCGAACAGGTCGAGGACGTCAAAGAGCAACGCGAGCCGCCCAATATGGATGGGGAGTAGCACCGTGAATCCATTGACCACTCCCAGCAGGGCGACCGCTATGGCTACTCCTGCGCGTATCATTTTTGTGTGACCAGCATTCCTGGTCCAGAGAGGAAGGGGTGTTTCGAGCATACGCTACCCGCTCCTGGAACCCACTGTCCCTTTCAATCGGTTACACCTCGCGATACTCGCCTTCCACCGTGTTCGGTTCACTCGTGGAGGGGCTGCCTGTAGCAGCGCCCGCCGTTCCGTTTACCCCTGCTGTACGATAGATCTCCTCGCCTGGCCGCTGCATGACGCGCTCCAGGTCGTCACTGGCGCTGCGCAGCCGCAGGGTATCGTGAGCCGCCTGCGCACCCCGTTGATTTTCTCCTCCCCCTCGTTGCGCTGGCTCGCCGAAACGCGGTTGCCCATCTCCCGCAGCGTACGCTCGGCCTGATAGATCGGGCCGTCGGCGCGGTTGCGCGTCTCGATCTCCTCCTTGTGGAGCATACAGCCCACCCAGGGACAGGATGATGAGAAGATGGGAAGGAAAGCGGCTACCTCCGCCGCAGGGGAGACCTCATAGCACCCGCATCAACTCCGTGAGGACCTTTGTGTGCGTCCTTCACCATCTTCTGTCGCGCTGCTCCCCTCTTTACACATCCTTATGGGAACAGTTCGTCGTTGACGTTCATAAGACGCGACCAGCGCTGAGGGAGCGTTCCCTCAACCGTGGATGACCAGGAACCCACCGGCTGATGGGTTCCCTGGTGCTCCTGGCAGCTAACGGGCACCTGCTTCAACGGTCATCTGCCGGGGGGCGCTGCCTGTGATGCTGATCTTCCTGGGTCGGGTCTCCTGGCTAAATGGCACAGTAATCGTCAGCATGCCATGCTCATAGCTGGTCGTGATCTGGTTCGCATCAATGCCTTTGGGGAAGACGATGCTGCGTTCAAAGGCACCCGAACCGATCTCCTGCAACAACCAGTTCACCTGCTGCTCCGGTTTGGTCGCCGGGGGGAACTGCCCTTTGATCGTCAGGCTATTCTCTTGCACCAACAGATCAATGTCCTCTGGTTTGACGCCGGGGAGCAGGACCTGGACCTGATAGCCTGCTTCGGTCTCATAGACGTTCACCGGGACGCTGACTCCCTGGACGACGCCGTTGCCCCAGGTTGGGCGCACAAAACTTTGCTCGAAGAGCTGATTGAGCGCATTGCGTAGACTGAGCGCTTCACGGAATGGATCATAACGCGTGATCGTCGTCATATTCAACACCTCCTTTGTGAAACCACTCGTTGTCTTCGTGGAAGAGGAGTTCCACCGGGGATGGCTCCCCTGTTCCTCTTTCCACTCTCTCGAACATTGGACCCTTCTGATTTATTCCAAAAAATATATATATCATCTCACAAAGCTTGTCAAGTTATCTTATGGAAAATATATGTATTTCTAACATTGCTCTAACATATGTGAGGCCAACATCCCTTGACAATGGTGTCAGGATATTTATAGGAGAAAGTGGGCGGCGGGGAGCTGGTTCTCCGCCCGCCAGCAGCGTCATCGGGGAAGTATGATCACAACAGGAGGAAGCTATGCATGAAGAACAGATCCGTCCTTTACCGGATGCAGAGCGAGATCCGACGAAATGCTATGTGTGTGAGGACAAAGCCGTCGCCACCTGTATACGCTGTACGCAACCCATCTGTGAGGAACACCGCGAGGTGAAACACGAGCCGATCACATGGGCCAGGATGGTGTTCTGCGATGAATGCGCTGATTACTATGAAGGGATAGTCCAACCTGATTAGTGAGAGAGCGAGGTGACCGGGTGAGCAGAAATCTCCGGCTCACTCGCTCTCCCGCTGATCATCGCTCGCCGATCTGGTGGTTCCATCTTCGTGCTGTTTTTCAGCAGGAGAGCCCTCTTTGCCTCCTTCTTTGCCTTGTTGTGCCGCCTTGATTTCCTCTTGGAGAAGGTGAATCTGTCGGCGCATCTGGAGAATGCGCCGGATTCCGGCGGCATTGATGCCTTCTGCTGAGAGCGTTGCCATCTCTTCAAGATCAGCGACATCCTGATCAGAATAGAGACGGTTTTTCCCCTCCTGACGCGCTGGTTCTAGCAGTCCGGCTTCTTCATAACGACGAAGCATTTGTGGGGGCAATCCAACGAGTTTGGAGGCAATGCCAATCGTGTACTTCGGCAACCGGATAGCCTCTGCATCCGTCAAGGGTCGAGATCGCATAAGACGCCGTTTCATCGCAGCTTCTCCTTCCTGCAAATTCCCATCGTGCGGGCTCGCTCTTCCCTGTTTTTCTCATCGGTTAAGGACAATGATGAACGCACGGCCTGCCCCGTACCAGGCCCCTTGTGCTAACCATCCGTCTTGTGAACTACTGGGTGCTGGGAGAGGTGCGCGCGGTGTTTACTGAGAAAGATACGTTACTTTACAAAATTTGTCAAGCTATCTGGACAAAACACGAGGACTGAGAGGAGGTGAGCATGCGCTGCGATCCGTATGGCAAGTTGCGCCGCGAAACGCGCAAGTCATGCCAGTATCAGGAATGCCTCCTCAACGTCAGCACCTGTTACCTTTTTTGCTCATCCTTCGTGAGAAAGAGAGGAAAGTGAAGTTCGGTCGTACTGGGGCGGGCAAGTCCAACGCGATCTGGCTGAACTCCCAGGGATGAAAAAAGACCTGGGGCTTCAATCGGAGATTCTGGTTCCCTTACCGGTAGAGAGCCCCCTGCGAGGGGTGGTGCTGGCCTTTTCAAGCGCCCGGCATCACTTTACGGAAGAGGATCTGCGCTGTGTTCAGCGTGCATCAGGGTTGCCTCCAAGTAACAGGAATCTGAATCTGACGCTTATCGAAGAAGATTTGGGCGGAATGGGCCTGTGCCAACTGAGCTTCTGTATAGGTTGCTCCACGCAAATCGACAGCGTCAAGAATAGCATCGCTGAGATTGACCCCACTCAGATCCGCATTGCTCAAATTGGCCGTGCTCAAGTTCGCTCCGCTCAATTCGTTTGCCAGAGCGTTGTCTCGCTGAGATTCGTCCCATAGAGATTCGCTGCCTGCAAGTTGGTCTGGTTGAGATTGGCCGCGATGAGTTGAGCCCCGCTGAAATTGATCTTGCTCAACATCTGCTGGCTTCCATCAACCTGTGCGAGATTTGGCCTGATATGACTGGGAAAGCCTGCCAAGCGGCTCCAAGCTTCCTGATCAATGTCCGTTCCACCTCAACCCCTCCAAATCATCCTGCCTAGCACAAGAAAGGGAGAAACGAGACGACAAAGACGTCCGTGATCTGTCAATCATGTCCCTCGTGAGATACTACAGACTCAGGAACAGCGCCTGGATCAACTCGCTGTCAAGGGTCACATGGGCCAGGATCAAGGTGACCAGGGCAAACATGGCCCAGAAATGCCAGCGGCGCACCTGGCGGCGGTTGGCTAATTTGGGCCAGCTCAACAAGCGTCCCAGCCAGATCTGCACGCCACTCAGCAACAGCGCTCCTGTAGCCAGGTAGAGGCCGAGCGCGTTGACGACCAACGCGACCCCGCCGCTCATCGAAAACCAGAGGTGAACCAGTAACGTGCTGCCCAGGCCGTAGGCCAGCCGGGAATGCACGCGCATGCGCGGTAAAAAGGGCTGCACAGGTCCGAGTAGCCCTGCCCGTAGCAGAAAGGGATAGGCAATCACTGCTACCAGTAAGACCATCATTGCCCAGCCGGTTGCACTGGTAATCACAAAGTCAAGCATCCCGGGCCTCCCCCCTTATTTCAGCTTCACAAATTCCGTGAGAATGACGACTTGACCGGCAGCTAGAACGTCATGAGCATCGAGGGTGCCACTGACCTGGAGAATAGCGCCCACCTTCACATCCGCACTGCTGCCCATCACGACCTTGCTGGCATCCCATCTCACGCTCAACGTGCGGCCTGTACGCGAGTAGGTGCCATCCGCATTTTTTTGCAACAGGTTTCCGTTGAGCAGAGATGAGGAGGGTAGGCCCGTGACCTCGAAAGCAACCTGGACGTGCGAGCCGGGAGTGGCGCTGGTAAACTGCTGAGCGGTTTGAGGAGCGGAGCCGCCCATCATCGTGCTGTATCCCAGATACAGCAACAATCCGACTATCGCGACTCCCCCGAAGACAAACAAGCCCAGCAATAGTGAACCATACGACCTCTGGGATGACCGCTTGCGGCCATCCGAGAGATGAGAGGATTTCATGCCTTGTTTCTCCTTATAACAGATAAGAGGCTGAAAGAGACGGGCCAGGGGAGATCTGATGAGCCTGACCCGCTTCTTTCAGCTTTTTATGTGTTTGAGTTTTTGCTTTCGACAAAGCGTTGGATCGTATTGGCGGCCTCGACATAGCCTCCGCTTGCGCGCATGATGGTTTGCATAGCCTGCGCATTGGCCCGGAAGGTCGGGTCTGTATGGGCTTGCATCACCGTTTTTTGCAGCAGATCGGCAGTCAGATCGGCTTTGGCTAGATGGATAGCCAGACCTCTCCTGGCGAGCTGCTGGGCGGTCATCTCCTGTTCCGGCATCTGTGGCACCACCACCAGCGGTATGCCGTAATAGAGGGCTTCCAGAGTGCTATTCATCCCGCCATGCGTGATAAAGACGTCCGTCTGTTGGAGTACCTCAAGCTGAGGAACATGTTGATAGACCAGAAAATTTTCGGGAATAGGTTCCAGTTGTGCCCGCTCGATCTCTTTGCCAATCGATTGGATCACGAGCCAGTCAGAGCCACGGAAAGCCCGGAAGCAGTCGCGGATGAAGGCGAGCTGATGATGGGTGCTAAAGATCGTACCCAGCGAAATGTAGAGCAGCGGATGCTGACCCAGTTTTTCCAGGGGAAAACCCGGCGGCGAAAAGCGCGGACGAACAGAATGACCAACGAAGGTGAAACGGTGATCAAAGTTCTCTTGCAATGGTTGCAGAGTACGAGGGATGAAGACAATATTGAGCGGCTCAACGCGATCAAGCAGACTGGAGAAAGGCAGTGGGGGAAGCTGATAGGATGCGCGAAAATCGTCAAAGGCTTGATTTACCTCCAGAAAAGCCTGCGCGGTTGGGCCTGTAGCCAGCGACAGGAGTTGTGCGACCATCGGATTGAACTGCTGGTTGAGTGCGTACGTCGTATAAAGCTGAATGGCAGGCAAGTGCAGCAACTCCGCCAGCATTTTGCCCGGCACCGTGTCGTACAAAATATAATCAGCGTCGTGCCCGGCGGCGTCATCTCTGATCTGGGGAATCACATGATTGCACTCTTCGATTGTTTCGTGGCCCATCCGAATAAAGGGATTATCACGCGGATCATCGCTGGTATAGACCATATGTGCCCATCTCCGTGTGACAATCGATGTATATCCTCGGAAGATGGCCCCGGTTGCCTCGATGGATGGTCGGAACTGCTCGGTCGCATAAAAGATCACCGTATCGCCACGCTCGACCAGCTCTTGCACAACGGCCAGCGTTGGATTGATATGTCCATGCTGGGGCGATACGATACACAAAAAACGGGTCATGCTACTTTCCTCTCTTCTCCTCTGAAACAGGTAAAAACAACTATCGCTTTATTCCTCTTCGGCAATGCCTGCTGGCTTTGTCGCTGGAAAGAGGGCGGCGAAGACGCAGGTTTCGCGCTTCGCCACCTTAGCTCTTATTGCATTTCCACTTGACATCCTCGGGTTTGATGCTATACTGCTCCTCAAGGGGAGCGGCGGGAGCCTATGGCTCCCTTGAAACCTTCCGCGTTCCAACGCTGCTGACGGTCTTGCTATTCCGAACGACAACGCTGCTGACGCGCTAGCTTCGCTCAGTCGTTCGGAGAGGAAGCGCTAGCTTCGCTCAGGAACGCGGAAAAGAAGTATCTCGATCCGCTTGAGGATACTGAAATGAGGATACTGAAATTATGACGTTGGTACATCCTCTGTCGCTGTGAGAATGATATCGTCGTTGGCCGGAAAACCATTGACCGAATTAAATGTGCAGACCCTGGGAGGCACATTCGGCACGCCTGTGCCAGGGCAGACTGCCAGGTCCTTGCTGCGCGTGTCGGTCCAGATGGGATGGGCCTGGGTGTCCACAACGAGGCCGGTGTAGTCACCGTAAAAGGTGCCGTTCCCCTGCTCATCAGGGAACTGAGTAGGTAGCGGCATAGAACTGGTAGTCACTCTGCGCGTGGCGAAATGCTGGAGATCGCTGGAGGCAGAAAGGCTGAAGTCCATAGTGCCGGTGATCTCGTCATTGCCGTACTGACGATCATAGTAGGTGACTACCAGTTTGCCATCGGGAGTGAACCCAGCCCAGTGAAACCACTGATCGGTATGTTTCTGCCCAGGAGCATCTGTCACCACTGGCATGGTCGTTGGATCGCTGATATCTCCATTGAAACTGGCCCCGCCATTGGTAGAAATGCTTTCAAGGATCTTATTGCTGCAAGCGCCGACCGTCTTGACGCCTGCATACAGTTCGCCACCATCATTGACATCAACACCCTGCGGGATACAGCCATTGGAGGGGTTTGAATCCTTATTGATGTACGAGCCATAGGTGACGACGATATCGCCGTTGACAGGATCGATGGCTGCCACCGGATAGTTGGCCGTGCGGAAGATGGCATTCTGTGTCGGGCCTTTTTCTGGCAGACAGGTGCCCTCCTGGCCTGGATTCTGACCACCCTGCGATGGAGGACAATCAGGGAACTCGTTGTACGTGGCTACCAGCACCGGCGCGCCGAAGGTGTTACCGCCGTCGGTTGACTTTTCGAGGAAGATCTGAAAATGGTTATCGCCGGGAAAATTTGAGCCAGCGTTAAAGTTGTCATAAATGATATACAGGGTGCCGTCCGGGCCAGAGAAAGGCTGCGCAAACTCATTCCCATTGCACGGGCCGTGGGGCGTCCCGGCACCCAATGTATTCACACACAATGGACTGCTGTTGCTGACAATGACCGGCGTGCTAAAGGTCTGGCCAAAGTCAGAAGAGTGGGACTCTTCGATATAGACGCTCCCATCGGATGAGAAGTGCGTCCATGCCACATAGATACGGTCCCGGAAGGGGCTGCCGACGGTATCATCGATGCTCATATATGGCTTGTCTTCGATCACAGACGGGTCCTGTGTGGAAAGCTCAACGGCAGGACCGCCCATGAAATCCCAGGATGCGCCGCCATTGCTGGTTGAGCGAAAGACATAGAAAGCCCTGGATACATCTGGATTATTCGTCGTCCCAGGTCCACGCATGAACTCTTCGCAGGTAAGGTAGGCGTTCCCCCTTGTATCCCAGGCTACGGAAGTATTGCCACTGACCTGCCAATATTGGCGCGTGACGCCACCAAAATTCGCCCCATTACTAAAGCCAGACGGGACGGCAGCTTCGGTCCAGGTCTGGCCGCCGTCGTGGCTGAACTCGCTATAACAGGCGCTATCGCCAGAGCGATAATCATTGGTACCGGCGACCAGGTGCCCAGGATGAAAGGGGTCTTCAGCGATGGTTGGTTCAACCTGAGCTTGCGCGCGACCTTGCAGGCTTACGTCTGTCAGGTTCAGGCAGTTACTATTGACCCGGATATTGTTCCCCAGACTCCGGGAGCAGCCATCATCGCTGGTCGGGAAGTAGTTGCCAGGAGCTTTGGTATTTGCCTTAGCGGTAGATGGCTGCGGAGGGTTGAGTTCAGAAAGCGCCAGACTGGAGAGAGAGCGTCTTTGCAGCGGGGTAAGCTGTGCGTACGTCAGGCCACTTGCTTGGACCTGGTGTGTTGAGGCCGCAATCCCTCCGAAGAAGGTAAAACCTCCAATGACCGGGATCAGTGCGATCAGGGATAGTAGGATGCTCGTTTTAGAGCGTAGACGCGAAAAGGAGCGCATAGACATGTAGCCTCTCTTTCAGATACGGATTGCAAAATGTACGACATCGTGTTAAGCCGGAAAAATTCTCTGTACTCTGCTCTCACCCCCTTTGCTCATGCTGTCTGCTATATTTTTATCTGCATGTTTGAACATACATAATGATACGCAAAAAGTGGGAAAGTTCTGAACAACGCTTATCGCCTTTTCTTTCGACATTTTCATCATCTGACCAGTGTGGCGGAGAGTATCCATATTACCTCTCCTTATGAAGAGAGGTCGGCTAACGAGCGTTGCCCGCTAACCGACCTCCAGTCATCACGCTCTTGCCGGTGGAAACAGGTGTCTATTCAGGTTGGCTGCGTTCGCGCGCCCAGAAAAAGACACACAAGGGAGCCCCTTCCACCTTCTTTCTCAGTTGTTGAATTTGCATTTCAGGGAAAGCCCGGCGCGCCGCCTCTTGATCGAGCGCACAGAGTACCGAGCAGGGTTCGCTCGCACCACAATCGTGCATGGCATTCTCACACATACAGGTAAGGAGTATTTCGATCACTGCGTCACGTTCGCCGGTGGAGATGTCGATGAAATCGTCAATCAAGCCCAGTTTGGCAAAAGCGGTTTTCCCTGACGAGAAGCCCTCGTGCAGGCTCTGGTTGGCAATGCGCGGGCCGATCAGTCTTTTTTGCAGTTCTGGATAGCCGGTCAGTAATTCCTCAAAGGCTGCTTCGTGACCGATTTCGGCCCGGCGCTGAAGATAGTGAGCCATGCGTTTGCTCATCATCGCGCGAAATTCCGCTTCATTGGCTGGCCGACGGATGGCCGGGACATTGACTTCGGCGCTCATAGTATGCTCTCTTTCTGCTCTGTTTTTCCAAATTAGCCTATGCCTCCTGGAGAGAGGGCGATCCTTCTTCTTCAAACCTGACACGCACCTGGTAAAACTTTCCGGTCTTAGGATCTTGCATGGGCGGCTCAGGAGCGCGCTCGATAGTGACATCCGCCAAACCCTGGCGAACGAAGAAGTCTTTCACGCGCTGATACACTGACTCCCAGGTCTGAGCATCAACCTCAGGGGAAGTTGCTTCAATGCGCAGACTGATGGTGAAAGGACCTGTCTGGATAACCTGCCAGCGACGCACGGTGGGGAGCATATCGAGCAGCACATAGAAGGTCATCGGCGAAAGAAGCTTTTGCTCTCCGTCTGCTGTGCGCATACGCAGCATATCGTTCTTGCGTCCCATCACGCGGATTGCAGGGAAAGGATTGCCGCAGGGACAGGGATCGGGTCGCAGCGTGACACTATCTCCCTGGTCATAGCGGATCATCGGCTGGACGCGGTTGATCAGGTCGGTGATCAACACGGTGTGGGACGGCACGCCGGGCGGGACAGGTTGGTAATGCTCGTCTACCGGTTCGACAATCACTCGCTCACTGCACACATGCAGCCAGCCTTCTGCACAAGAACTGGCAATCGCAGCACACTCTGCGCTCGAATAGGCATCGCGCACCATGCAGCGAAAAGCAGCAGCAATCTGCAGGCGATCTCTGTCCGAGATCCACTCACCGCCCATTGAGACAATCTCCGGTTTAATGTGCAGGCGACCGGCGAGCTGTTCCTGGGCGAGACTGACGATGACGGTTGAGTAGCCAAAAAGGATCGTTGGTTGATAGCGATTGACCTCCTCAACTAACTCAGGGAGCGGTGTGGTCACCGAGATCGAGCGGATGCTCTCAAAGGCCAGGCGCATAAAAGGCGAACGTTGGCGCGTCTTTTCCAGGCGAGTGAAGGAAGCAAGACTGCCAAAATGAGCGCCGGTTGCGCTGATATTGAGCCAGCGAATTTTTTTGAAGAAATGTCTCCAGCTTATCATGCCGGCCTGAAGGACAGACCTCCAACGATAGAGGGATTCCGCTTTCGTATCGTAGACGAAAATTCCCCGATGGCCGCTGGTGCCAGATGAACTACAAATCAAATATTTGCCCAGGTAAGGTTCTCCAACCAGGGTCTTGTCAGCCATGAAGACCTCCGCGCTTTCCCTGGTGATCTCGCGGTCAATGGCCCAGTCGTCGAAGTTTGCCATCAGTTCTGGCTTGGTGACTGGCGGGAGTTGTTGGAGAGCTGGAACGGGCTCAGAAAAGTGGCTGTAAAGGCGCTGGTAGAAGGGAGAAGAGGTACGAGCGCACGTAATCAATATTTCCAGTTGTTCGCGCTGGTGCGCCATCACCTCATCATACTTTTTCATCCGCAAGAACTTCCACAGCTTTTTTACCTTACTAAACGTGGTATTGGAATTACTCATAAGCTGTCTCCTGTACTCTCGTGTAGGAAATGATCCTCGCCAGGCGAAGATTCTTTTCGCCATAAACCTTGTATTACCATAGCTTCTGTCTGCGGAAGAAGAGCTTGATTCATCTTTTTTTTCATCTTTCTCGTCATTGGCAAAGAGTGTCGGGGAGATGATGAAAAAGATGCAAAAAAAGATTTATAGTGATGTAGTCTTTCTCCACTGAGCATATCTATATTTGGGATAAGAGATGTATTACAGACGTTTCCCAATGAGAGGTAGATCTATGAGTAATCCCTTGAAACAAATTGGAGCTCTGTGGGAGATGCGCAGGGCGATACGCCGTCAGCCAGAGATCATTGCAGCGCGCCAGCGCACTTTTGTACAGGAGTTTGTGCAATTTGCCAGGACGCGCTCTCCCTATTACCAGCGTTTGTACAGTCAGGTACCTGCCCGGGTACAGGATCTCTCACAGCTTCCCACTACCAGTAAAACCGCATTGATGGCGCAGTTCAATGACTGGGTAACCGACCGTGAGGTTACTAAAGAAAGGGTCGAGACGTTTATGGCAGACAAGACGCGTATCGGCCATTACTTCTTAGATCGCTATCTGCTCTATACCTCGTCGGGTTCGACAGGCGAGCAAGCAATCTTTGTCGAGGATAAAGACGCGCTGATTCATTACCGCACCCTGAATATTCTCAGCATGGGTTGGAGCACTCTGCGCGAGGTCATGCGAGCAGGTGGGCGCTGGGTGATGATAGCTGGCAGAACCCAGGAGCATCTAGGGAGCACCTCCGCCTTTAAATTATTAGAGCGCATCCCGTTCCTCAAATTGCTTTTTAAGCAGGTGCGCATTCTTTCAATGACCGTTCCCATGGATGAACTGGTGAGTGAGCTGAATGCTTATCAACCGCACGCACTGATCGGTTATTCGGTGCTGGTTTCTAATCTGGCAGCCGAACAGCTAGCGGGCCGCCTGCGCATCAAGCCACTGCTGATTGGCACGGGCTCAGAATGGATTCCGCGCGAGGAACACGAGCGTATCCGCACAACGTTTCAGTGCGCTGTCCACGATGTTTACGCGGCGGCTGAATGTCCGAGTATCGCTTTCTCTTGCGATGATGGTTCAATGCACAGTTACAGTGATCGAGTAATCCTGGAGGCAGTCGATAAAAATTATCGACCAGTTGAGCCGGGTCAGAAGTCCCACACGGTATTGCTGACCAATCTATTTAATCGCGTCCAGCCAGTGATCCGCTATGATTTGAGCGATAGTGTCACGCTGCGGCCCGATCCCTGTCCGTGTGGCAATCCCTTCCCTGCTTTTTATCTGGAGGGTCGCAAAAACGATGCTCTGATTCTGAATGGCAAAACCATTTATCCTGGCAAGGCCGTCGAGATGTTTCACTACCTGCCAGGGGTAGAACGCTTCCAGATCGTGCAAATCGGCTCGAATACACTGAAATTGCGTCTGCAAGTCGCATCAGGCTACGATCAAGAACAGGTCTGGGCAACTGCGATCAACCAGACGCAAAAACTCCTGGCGAACGAGGGAGTAGGAGCCGTGACCCTGGAACGATCAGAAGAGTTGCCCCTGGCCGATCCTGCCACAGGCAAATACCGCTATGCCTCGGTCGATATGGCTGCTAGCAAGGATCTACCTGTACATCTTTAAATGATGCTGGTTGTAAAGCCGCAACCATCTGGTCAATCCAGGCAAGCTCGGCATCGAGCAAACAGAGTCGATAGCTCAAGATGTAGCTGGAGGTGGCTGTAATCAGAGGGCCGGACAATTTTGCCACAGTCAGGATACGCTGGTTGGTCAGCAGACAGCGCCTGGCTCGTAGCAAGGTCAATCTCTCAGTCTCAGGTAAGCGATCCAGGAAACGGAGAGCCACCTCGATTCCCCCCGGCAGTGACGTATCTGTTAACAGAAAGTCAGAGAGCAACGTGGAGAATTGTCGATAGCCTTTGTGCGTAAGAGCGTAGATGCGCTTGTTCCGACCAGTGTGCAAGGCAGGCATGATCTCGTAATATAAGCACCGATCCGCGATAAGATGGTCGAGGGTAGTACGAAAGCTTGCCATCTTCAGATTGTCGTGCTCTTGGAGCATATGGCAGAGTTCGTAGCCGTATAACGGCCCCCTGGAGAGAGAACCAAGCAGCAGCAGCGTCCTGCACATTTGCTTATAATGAGTAGCGCCTGTATCGACCGACCGGGAAGAAGAGGTTCTCCGATCTTTGCCAGAAAAAAATCTTGCGTCCATAAAAGTGCTCCTTCACAAAGGGTGATACACCCAAAAATTACATGCCGATCTCATAGGCGCTTTAAAAAAGTGTAGATCAAAGTAGTTTGATTTGTCAACAAATTAAGCTACTTTGGTCGGGGCCATTTAATTTTCCTTTTTTTCCCGCCTTCGGCGGGGGGATGGAAGAGGGGGCGAGGGCACCTCGCGCTCCGGTCAGGGGCTACCGCCCCTAACAACCCCGCTTTTTCCGAAAATTAAATAGCCCTGCTACTTTGGTAGAGTCAATTATTGCTACCAAATCCTCTCCAGCGTGAGAGAGTTGCGCGGGAAGAGCTAAAATTTTGTATCTACGTGCGAATGCTCAAGTCTGGTGTCTGTATCGAGACTGAGAGTAAAACGATAGCTAATGAGGATAATGCGGCTAAAGACGATAATGGTTCCGTCATCTGAGTAGCTGACCCGAAACAGTTCTGTGACCGGGACGTGGAGAGAAATTTGGAGCAGGCTTTGTTCCTGCTCGTCTGGAAAACGGGTCAACACTTTGAGGCTCGATTTAGTGATCGCCTTCCCTGTATCGTGCGCAATCTGATCAATCACAACAAAGAGAGGATCCTGCTTCATACGAGCCAGATACTGTACTGCGAGGATTTCTGGATAGTAGGTTTCTGCTACGCGATAAGGGATTAGCTGATTGCCCAGTTTCTCGCCCTGAACACGAATACGCCGCACAGCTCGGGTGCCTGCTGGCAAATCGAAAGCCTGTGCTACTTTCATGTCGAGGCCGATTATCTCCGGGTCTCCAACATTTTGCATGAAAGGCGTCAACCCCTGTTGTTGGAGGTAGTGATCAAATGATGGGACAAGAGCCGGAATAGTCATGCGGCTGGGATTGATCATCACATTTCTCCCTTTTGACATGACGTAGCCCATGGCATGCAGAAATGTAAAAACGTCATTCATGGTCGAGGTGGTCGTTTCAAAGCGTTCAGCCAGCTCTCGTCTGGTGGGAACAACTCCTACTTTTTCCCATTCTCCACCGTCGATCAGACAGATCATCTGCCGCAAAATGGAGGTCACTTTTCCCGGTTTATTCGCCATAAACAACTCTCTGTAAGAGTGCGCCTGATCCTTAAAATTTTTGCTCACCGGATTTCTACAGCACGAGAGAAACCCGGTGAGTGCCCCAGGGATAAGCAGAGCGAGCATAATGGAGATCAGGCATGCCCTGAGCAATTATAAAGTAGTTTGATTTCCGCAGAGTATATCATTTTTTGAACTGCCTGTAAAGTACGGTAGAACCAGTCTCAGAGTGTTGAAAAAGATGAAGCAAATGGCAGGGTATGTTGTTCTTTTTGTTCCTATACTGAGGGCATTATTTATGAGAAGGTAATGTATTTCTGCAATAAGAGCAAAGGAGAAGATTTGATGGGAAAGCATTATGTGACCCTTGAGAGTGGCAGCCGCATCAAGGTGGTACCTCAGCGTGGGCAACTTTTTGTGTGCGAGCTGGGCTGTTGCTGCGGGCAAACCGAACGCGACTTCGCTCCACTCTCGCACGATCTTTATCATGGAGAATGGGAGCGGCGCAAGCTGCGCAACAAGGTGCATCTCACCTTTACCGCCTGTCTTGGTCCATGCTCACTGGCGAACGTAGCCCTGCTGTTCTTCGCCGGTCGGTCTATCTGGTTCCATTCACTGAACAGTTCCGAGCTGGTAGTGGCTCTCTACGATTATATCGAGGAGATGGTAAAGGCCACACGCTACCTGCCTCCACCTCCATTATTGAGCGAGCACATATTTCCCGGATATGCTCTCGAAGAGGGGAGAGCTAAAATAGGGTAGCATACTGAGGCAGTATGGGGTCCGGTTCGGACATCCATACTGCCTCAGTATGCTACCCTATTTATGGATAGGGGTGGTCGGCAAGGTTCTGATAGACATGGTCCGCATGATACTCAGCTTCCCGAAAAAGTGCAGCCAGGTGACTATCATGAAATGAATAATAAATGACGTTGCCTTTGCGTCTTTGGGTCACCAGACGGCGATCACGCAAAATGCGCAGTTGATGAGAAATCGCCGACTCTGAAACTCCAACCACAATAGCCAGATCTCTGACACAGACTTCGCTTTTGATCAGTGCATACAAAATTTTTAAACGTGTTGGATCGCCCAACGCTTGAAAGGTCTCAGCCACCAGATTGAGTAGCGCCTCTGAAGGCCCTGAGGACTGAATCAATCGCACCGTTTCTGGATCAATCGCGTTTGAATGTGTCATGATCGCTTTACCTCCTGTATAAAGTTCTTTCCCGAATGTAACGCATTTTTTGGATTTTGTCAATGTTTTTTAACATATAAAATATAAAATACGAAAAAACTTGATAACTTGTTAACTACTCAGATGACTTTATTGGGATCGATCAATAACTATCCACAAAAAAAGTGATAGGGAAATGATATCTACTGGATAGTGTAGTTCCTGTTTTTATTGCGCTACATTTGCCTTATTGGTTTTTTACCGGAGTTTATTCGCAAATGGGGCAATGTGGATGAAGTGCTGGAAGATAGGCGGAGCGATGAGAGGCTCTTGCCTGGTCATAATTTAAACATCAGTATATAAAACAGGTTTTAATGTAAAACATGGTAGAATGGCGAAAATGTTGAAAAAAAAGATGATCAGTGTTGTTCAGAATCTTCTCGCTTTCTGAGTATCCTTGTGTATGTACAAATATGCAGATACCTCTTTTCGACAAGGAGAGAAGTGGCAATGGATCAAAGAAAACGATCCAGTAGCGCTTTGTGCATAGAAGAGGAGGTCAGTTATTATGGCTCTTATCCTTCTTGGCTTAAATCATAAGACGACACCGCTTGACCTGCGAGAACGGCTCTCATTTTCATCCGGCCAGCTAAGTGCCGCATTAAGCGACCTGTATAACAATTATCTACTGGCGTCGGAGGAGACGCCAGGCAAGAAGCTCTCCTCCGAGCCTTTGTGTGAAGCCCTGATCCTTTCGACATGCAATCGCCTGGAGATTTACGCGGTGGTGCAAGACCACCAAAAAGGGGGAGACACCATTGAGCAATTTTTGATGCAGCAGGGAAGCTTTCGCTGGGGAAGCCTGGATAAGTACCTCTATCGTCTGGCAGGTCACGATGTTGTGGAGCATCTGATGCGCGTGGCGTCGGGATTGGATTCGATGATTCTGGGTGAGCCGCAAATTATTGGGCAAGTCAGTGAGGCGTTTAACGCTGCTCAGCAGGCCCGTACGACCGGCACCGTGCTTTCTCATCTGCTAGCGGAAGTTTTGCATACCGGGAAACGGGTCTATACTGAAACACCTATCAGCCGCCACACCACCTCAACCAGCCACGCCGCTGTCCAGTTGATCCAGACAAATCTCGCCTCTGCGCGGGTTTTGATCCTTGGCGCGGGCGAGGTGGCGATACAGGCTGCCAGAGCTTTACGGATGCACCATGTCGAGAGCATTACTTGCATTAATCGCACACAGACCAGGGCAGTGGATCTGGCTGAGCAGATTCAGGGCAAAGCCTTGCCCTGGAAGGCTCTTCCACAAGCTCTGGTCCGGGCTGATGTGCTGATCGCTACAACCAGTGCGCCTGGCATTCTTCTGAATCGCCAGGCCATCCAGGCTGCTCTAACTCTGCGTGAAGGCGGGGGGATGACCATCGTGGACCTCGCGGTCCCAAGAAATATAGAGCCCGCAGTGGCCGAACTTCCCGGCGTTCACCTCTACAACATTGACAGCCTGCAAGCCACACTGGATAAAAATCTGGCCCTGCGCCAGGCAGCCATCCCTCAGGTTGAAGCCATTATTAAAGAGGGCGTCGAGAGTTTCCTGAGCTGGTTACATAGCCGCCAGGTGATACCTGTCCTGACCAGTTTTCGCAGCAAGATCTCTACTCTGGCTGATGCAGAGATCAAGCTCGCTTTGAATCGAATGGAGGGGCTGAATCAGCAGAGCCAGCAAGCAGTCGTGCGAGCGATACATCGAATTGTCAATAAGATCTTGCATGAACCGACGGAACGCCTGAAAGCCCGTGCAGCCTCTGGCGATGGCCTGATCTACGTTCGAGCACTGCAAGATCTTTTCGCGCTCGATGCTTCTCTTGCATCTATAGAGCGCGTGGATTGCCCTTGTGCCAATAGCATTAGCTGAATCTGCTATTTTCTTTTGCCAAAAACGAGCGCAACAGAAAACAAGCAGACAGGAGAAAGGTGGATAAAACTATGCTGAAAACCATTGCCCTGGCTCGCCTGGGTACACGGGGATCAATGTTAGCTCGTCGGCAGACCAGGCACATTTGTGAACTGTTGCAAGCTGCTCATCGCGGTCTGGAGGTCGAGACTGAGATCATCCATACCTCTGGCGATCAGATGCTCGACCTGCCACTACCACAAATCGGGGGCAAAGGAGTCTTTACCGCGGAGTTAGAAGCAGCGTTATACGGCAGATTGATCGATATTGCTGTACATAGTTTGAAGGATCTTCCCACCGAGTCACCACGCGGGCTGACCATAGGAGCTATTCCGCTGCGCGTCACCCCGGCTGATGTAGTGGTGAGCCGGCATGGTTACACCCTGGAGACCTTGCCAGAGAGAGCAACCGTAGGTACAAGCAGTCGGCGGCGCAAGGCCCAGCTTCTGTATAAGCGCCCGGATTTGCAGATTATCGATATACGCGGAAATGTGACTACCAGGGTTCGCAAGGCCCTCGATGCCAATGGCGCATATGACGCTATAGTGCTGGCTCAGGCAGGTTTAGAGCGCCTGGAATATGGCACTGAAATAGGCCAGACGCTCCCTTTCGAGGAGATGTTGCCTGCCCCCGGTCAGGGAGCGCTAGGTGTGCAATGTCGCGACGAGATCGAGTGGCTGAATCTACTGGCAGAGATCAATCATCAGGAGACGTGGCTGGCAGTTACCGCCGAACGGGCTTTTTTAAAGGGTCTGGGTGGAGGCTGCTCGATGCCAATCGCCGCGTATGCTCAATTTGAGGATAGGACGCTCCGTCTCTCTGGCCGTGTGTGTGCATTGGACGGCAGCACACAGTTGACCCTCCACACGAGTGTCAATATCCCGAGCGAACTGGACGCCGATCAGGCACGCGCCCTGGCCGAGCAGGCGGGCCTGGATATGGCTCAATCAGCACTGGAACAAGGGGCCACAAGCATGCTGGAGGTGCGGTAATGCAGGGAAAGAGCATTGTAGTGACCAGAGCACTGCATCAGGCAGGAGAACTATCTTCCTTGCTTTCTCAGCATGGTGCGAAGGCGCTGCTCTATCCGTGCATTGCCATAGTTCCACCAGAAGATACACGACAACTGGATAGCGTATTGCGAGAGATGGCTGGTGGAGCTTTTGATTGGCTCGTTCTGACCAGTGCCAACGCTGTGATGATTCTCAGCCAGCGGTTGGCAGTAGCCAATCTGGCGCCCCCACCCGGCCTGCTGCTGGCCTGTGTGGGTCCAGCCACAGCGGAGGCCGCGCACAGGTTGTTGGGTATGCAAGCCAGGGCAATCCCTGAGAATTACGTCGCAGAAGCACTCGTCGAGCTCATCAAGCCGGTTCTACCTGCACGAGTTCTGGTATTGCAAGCAGAAAGAGCACGGCCTGTGTTGCGTGAGAAGCTGGCAGCCGCTGGAGCCACGATTACAGCGCTGGCTACCTATCGCACCGTACAAGGCGAAGGCGGAATACACCTCAGCACACTGTTGAAAGCCCAACAGGTCGATGCCATTACATTCACCAGTGCTTCAACTGTAGAACATTGCGTGCGCCGTTTGCAGGCAGAAGGCGCTGATCTCTCGTTGTTGACACCCGTCTGCCTGGCTTGTATTGGTCCAGTAACGGCGCAGGCAGTGGCAGCGGCGGGGCTTGTCGTGGGAGTTATGCCGACCGAGCATACCATTGAAGGTCTGGTCGAGGCATTGAAAGCATATTTTTGTTCGTTAGCGAAAGGACATCCGCTTTATGTCTGAGATAGCAACTTTTCCTCAGGCGCGTCCCCGCCGTTTGCGTAGAACTGCCGCTTTGCGCCAGCTTGTCCAGGAAACGACGCTTAGCCCGCAGGACTTTATCTACCCGCTCTTTGTACGCGAGGGGAAGGACATTCAAAACCCTATTCCATCAATGCCTGGTCAATATCAATGGTCGGTGGACCGGCTTGTTCACGAGGCCAGGGAGGTTGCAAGCCTGGGTATTCCAGCCATCATCCTCTTTGGTATTCCGAGCGCAAAAGATGCCTGGGGAAGTGAGAACTACAATTCCGAAGGCATTGTGCCGAGAGCGATTCGCGCGATTAAAGATACTTCGCCAGATTTGTTGATCATCTCTGATATGTGTTTCTGTGAATATACCGATCACGGCCATTGTGGCATTATCAACCAGGCCGGGTCTAAGCACTACACGCCATATCTGAGCGAGGGCTATCTGTTGAACGAGCCAACCCTGGAGATCCTGAGACGAGCCTCGCTTGTTCACGCGCGGGCCGGCACCGATATCATCGCGCCTTCCGGGATGATCGATGGCATGGTACAGGGCGTTCGCCAGGCCCTGGATGAGTCTGGCTTCCAGCATCTCCCTATCATGAGCTATGCGGTCAAATACGCCAGCGCGTTTTATGGACCATTTCGCGATGCGGCTGAGAGCACACCTCAGTTTGGTGATCGTAGTCAGTATCAGATGAACCCGGCCAATCTCCGTGAGGCTTTGAAGGAGGCCGCCCTGGATATAGCCGAGGGGGCCGATATGCTGATGGTCAAGCCAGCTCTCCCTTACCTGGACGTTCTCAATCAGGTCCGCCGGGCCCATCAGGTTCCCATAGCAGCCTACCAGGTTAGCGGTGAATATGCCATGCTGCACGCCGCCGCCCTCAACGGATGGATTGATTTGCGCCGAGTCGCCCTGGAGAGTTTGATCAGCATCAAGCGAGCGGGTGCTGATATGCTACTCAGCTACTTTGCCAAAGATGCTGTGCGCTGGCTTGAAGAGTAAAAGGAGGGACGTCATGGAGCGTTTTCTCGCAGCCTGTCAGCGCCAGAAGGTGGACACCACACCGATCTGGCTGATGCGTCAGGCTGGCCGCTATATGGAAGCCTATCGGAATCTGCGCGAAAAATACACTATCCTGGAAATTATCAAGACGCCTGAGCTGGCCTGCGAAGTAACGATGCAGCCACTCAAGACATTCGATCTCGATGCAGCCATCATTTTTGCTGACATTCTGCCACCGCTTGAGGGCATGGGACTCCAACTTAGCTTTAGCAAGGGTGAAGGGCCAATCATCCATAACCCGGTGAGGACGCGCGCAGATGTGGAAGCCCTACGGACGCCAGAGCCCGAAGAGAGCCTCTGGTTTACCCTGCAAGCGATAGCCCTGGTGAGACGCGAACTGGCAAGTCGTGGTCTACCGCTGATCGGCTTTAGTGGCGCACCTTTCACTCTGGCCTCGTATGCCATCGAAGGGGGCGGCAGCAGCAATTATCTGCATACCAAAGGTCTGCTGATGAGCGATCCTGAAACCTGGCACCTTCTGATGAGGAAACTGAGCGAGGTGGTCGGGCGCTATCTTCTGGCTCAAGCCCGGGCTGGTGCTCAAGCTTTACAGCTCTTCGATAGTTGGGCTGGCTGTCTTAGTCCTGAGGACTATCGCGCGCATGTTCTGCCCTACAGCCAGCGTGCTATTGAGATTGCCAGCCAGGGCCAGGTGCCGATCATCCATTTCAGTACCCATACCAGTGGCATGCTCGACCTGGTCAAAGAGGCTGGAGGAGATGTGATCGGTATCGATTGGAGGATCACCCTGGAACACGCCTGGAGCCTTGTGGGTCAGGAAAAGGCTATCCAGGGGAACCTTGACCCGGTTGCCCTGTTTGCCCCCTGGGATTCTTTAAAGAAACGCGCTCAGCAGATCCTGGATCAGGGCGCCGGACGTCCGGGCTATATCTTCAATCTGGGGCATGGTATTTTGCCTCAGACACCGGTCAGCAACGTACAGCGCCTGGTGGATTTTGTGCATGAATATCGCGCTCAGGGCGTCTGAATTTTTAGCGAGAGGCTGAGAGATGCTGGCATCGCCGATGCGAGCGAGCCAGGGAGGGAAAAACCGTGGTTCAAGTAGCACCAATGCGTCTTCAGATGGAGACAACTGTGCGCGACATACAGGAGGTTATCTGCGAGGCTGTGGAGCACATAGATGGGCGCAGCTTCCGTCGGGATAGCTGGTCGCGCCCGGAAGGCGGTGGCGGCCTGAGTTGTGTCTTGCAGAATGGCAATGTGTTTGAGAAAGCCGGAGTCAATATTTCAACAGTCATGGGAACGCTGTCAAGTGAGGCCATGCGTAGCCTCAAGCTAGGTGGACAGGCAGCCCCGCAACGCTCGACCGCGTTTTACGCTACAGGCGTGAGCGTCGTTATTCACCCGCACAATCCTATGGCGCCAACAGTTCATGCCAACTACCGGTATTTCGAGCTGGATGGGGGCAGGGCAGATGGCAACTGGTGGTTTGGCGGCGGCTCCGATCTTACTCCCGCCTATCTGATCGAGTCTGACGCGGCCCATTTCCATCGCACGCTCAAAGAGGCTTGTGATCGACACGACCCGGCTTTCTATCCGCGTTTTAAGAAAATATGCGATGACTACTTCTACCTGCCACACCGGGGCGAGAGACGCGGCATTGGTGGGATCTTCTTCGATCATCTCAACGAGCGGACGCCGGAGTTTTATCTGGCCTTTGTTACCGACTGCGCCAGAGCTTTTGTGCCGTCGTATTTCCCGTTGATTGAGCAGCGCAAAGATATGCCCTTTAGTACTGAGCAGAAAGCCTGGCAGCAACTGAGGCGCGGGCGCTACGTTGAGTTCAACCTGGTCTATGACCGAGGCACGACCTTTGGCCTCAAGACCGGTGGGCGCGTCGAAAGTATTCTCATGTCATTGCCACATACGGCTGCCTGGGAATACGATCATCAGCCGCGCGAAGGGAGCCCGGAAGCTCTGACCATCGAGACGTTAAAACACCCGCGCGAGTGGGTTTAGAGATATGTCCGGTGAGGGTAAGTCTGAACTGAAAAATGCATGTAGCAATGAGCGCTTGAAAGGAGATAGGTACAGGTTATGGTTTCTGTCGCAATCATCGGAGCGGGCATCAGCGGCCTGACTGCTGCCTATCGACTCAGGCAACACGACGTGGCTGTGACCATCTTCGAGGCCGCAGGGCGGGCCGGAGGTGTTGTGCGCAGCGAACGGCTCAATGATTACCTGGTCGAGTATGGTCCTTCCTCTATAGAGGGCATCGACCCGATTACCGAAGAACTGCTGCGCGAACTGGATCTGGAAACGCAGTGTTGTCCCGCTCGCCAGCCAACCCACAAGCTCGCCATTGTGCGTGGAGGCAGGGCGTGGCTCATGCCTGGCTCAGCCAGGGCCTTTGTCACTTCGCGGCTTTTTTCTCTTCCTGGCAAGCTGCGCTTGTTGCGGGAACCATTGATCAAAGCGGGCGACCCGGCCCGGGAAGAGTCTGTGGCTGCCTTTGCGCGCCGCCGCCTGGGCAACGAGGGCTGTGATTATCTCCTCAGTACGTTTGTCACCAGCGTACTGGCTGGCGATCCCGAACGCTTCTCGATTCGCCACGCTCTGCTGGGTTTGTCTCAGGTTGAGCAACGCTATGGTTCGTTGAGCAAAGGCTTTTTACAGATGGCGAAGGCACGCAAGCGCCAGGCTGCTGGATCTGCGCCTGGGACTCAACCTGGTCGCTCCCGTACCTTCTCATTCGAGAATGGCATCCAGACGCTGACCGATGCGCTCGCGGCCTCGCTTCAGGAGCATATACGCCTGAATACACCTGTTATTCGCCTGCAACGCACCGCTATTGGCTGGAGCGTGACCACCCGTAATGAGGGCCGGGAGGAACAAATGGACGTTGATATGGTTATCTGCACGGCTCCACTTTACCAGCTCTCGTCGCTTGAGATCGAACCCGCCTGTGATATCACACCACTTAAAGAGGTCGAATATCCACCACTCTCGCTTCTGGCCCTGGGTTTTCGTCGTAAGCAGGTTGGTCATAGCCTGGAAGGGACTGCCTTGTTTGTGCCTGTTGTCGAGGGACTGACCTTGCGAGCCACGCTCTTCTCGTCCAGCGTCTATCCCTCGCGCGCCCCACGGGGGCATGTGCTCTTGACTAACTTTATCGGTGGAGCCTGCAATCCACTCGAAGCACAATTCTCAACCAGGAAACTGCTAGCCACTATTCTGCGCGAATTGCGTCCACTGCTCAAGATCACGGGACAGCCAACCTTTATAAAGCATATCTATTTAAGCCATTCACTTCCCCAGTATAACGTTGGGTATGACCGCGTCCTGGCATGCATTGAAGAGATGGAAACCAGCCTGCCCGGTTTTTTCATGGCAGGCAATTATCGCCAGGGGCTCTCAGTACGAGGGGCGCTGCTCTCTGGCCATGAAGCCGCG
The DNA here is from genome assembly GCA_035293765.1 of Ktedonosporobacter sp. Taxonomy (GTDB): domain Bacteria; phylum Chloroflexota; class Ktedonobacteria; order Ktedonobacterales; family Ktedonobacteraceae; genus DASRHT01. Next base: position 19,890 of record DATGMF010000073.1, on the reverse strand, counting down.
GAGCGTTTGCTCTCAACACTGGTACCTGAGCCCGCGCTAGACAGGTGATACAAGCAAAAAAGGAGGACGCGAACTATGCAGATGATACAGACGACCCTCTCAGAGAGTCTCTTTGCTGAAGCGCGCAAGCTGATGCCGGGTGGAGTGAACAGTCCGGTGAGAGCTTTTCAGAGCGTGGGTGGTGTCCCGAGGTTTATCGCACGCGGTCAAGGAGCGTATCTGTGGGATGTAGACGGCAACCGCTACCTCGACTATGTACTCTCGTGGGGACCGATGATTCTGGGGCACGCGCATCCGCGAGTCGTGGAGGCGCTGAAAGCTGCTGTTGATCTCGGCACCAGCTATGGCGCTCCTACCGCTGTTGAAAGCGAGCTGGCCTCACTGCTGATCGAAACCTTCCCTTCGCTGGAGATGCTGCGCTTTGTCAACAGCGGTACCGAAGCGACAATGAGTGCGCTGCGGCTTGCCAGGGCCGCAACGGGGCGCGCGAAAATCTGTAAATTTGCCGGTTGCTATCATGGCCACGCCGACCTCTTGCTGGTCCAGGCAGGCAGCGGAGTCGCTACCCTGAACTTGCCCGATTCGCCAGGGGTGCCCGCGAGCAGTACTGCGGATACACTCAGTGCTCCCTACAACGACCTGGAAGCGGTACGACGGCTCTTTGAGCAATTTCCCGAGCAGATTGCCTGTGTGATTGTTGAACCGGTTGCCGGCAATATGGGCTTTGTCTTACCCGAACCGGGTTTCTTACCTGGTTTGCAAGAGCTATGCCATCGCTATGGAGCGCTTTTCATCCTGGACGAAGTTATGACGGGGCTGCGCGTAGCGCCGGGCGGAGCACAGGAACTCTGGGGATTGGACCCCGATCTCACCTGCCTGGGCAAAGTCATCGGAGGAGGACTGCCGGTAGGTGCCTATGCCGGTAAGAGGCGCTTTATGGAACTGGTCGCACCGGCAGGGCCGGTCTACCAGGCTGGCACGCTCTCCGGCAATCCCCTGGCTATGGCCGCCGGCCTGGCAACCGTGCGGACCCTGCTCCAACCAGGCACATTTGCCTCGATTGTGCAAGCAACAGAGGAACTGGTGCAGGGCATCCGTCAGGCAGCAGACGCCGCAGGAATCCCGTTGCAAGTGGCTTCTGCCGGCACCATGTTTGGCTTCTATTTCCTCACCGAAGGAGGTGTACCTGGAAACATTCCGCGCTCCAACGCTGCTGCCGCATGTAGCTCCCCGATTCATCGTGGGAGCGCTCAGGAGCGCGGAGCCGAAGTACGTATCACCGATTACGCCAGCGCCAGATCTTTTGCTGATGTGGCTCGCTATCGCCGCTTTTTCCAGGCCATGCTAGAACGAGGCGTCTATTTTGCGCCCAGTCAGTTCGAGGCGGCCTTTATGAGCAATGCTCACAGCAAGGACGATATCCAGGCCACCTGTGCAGCGATCCAGGCAGGTTTTAAGCGTATGTTTGCATAGTTTGCAGAAGGAGAACATGCCATGACTACGACGACATCCGATCCCGATATCATGAGAATGCTGGTCAGACGCACCGATTATTACCACGACAGGTTTGATGCTCAGTACGAGACGGTGCTCTTTTTTGACCAGACCAGGGAAAACTATCATCAGTTTGTACGCAAACTCTATGGCTTCTATAAAGCGTCAGAAGATCGCCTGGCAAAGCTTAAAGAGGGATGTTTGCCTCACTTAATTAACCGACTTCCGGCAATCGTCAAAGATCTGAAAGCCTTTGGCGAAACAGATGAAACTATTCAGCAGATCCCAGTGTGCCAGGACGAGCGACTGGACATACTTGATACTCTCCACGGTGTCATGGGCTATCTCTATATCATCGAAGGCTCGCTCTTCGGCAATGATCTGGTAGCTCAGGCTTTGCGCGAAGCTTTGCAGCTTGATCGCGAGACTGGCACGGCGTTTTTCCATATCATCGAGTTCACTGAGATCCTTCCCAGATTTGAGAGCCTCTCAGCAATGTACAGAGCATATGCCGCCGAGCACCCGGAAGCCAAAGAAGAGATCGTCCAGGGCGCATTGAATACCATTCTGGCCTATGAAAGCTGGCTGTTTGAGGGGAAAGTTACCAACATCAAGCGCATCGACCCCGCTTTGCATGGGCATACTCACGAGCACCACCATCATGAGCACGATCACGAGCATGAGCATTGAGGAACTGTTGGGCAAGCAATGCAGTAGCCCTTGAGTCGATGATGCTGTGTGATGACTAAATTGGACGCTCAGGGAGGATTTCCCTCCCTGGTGCTTTATCAGAAAGGACCCCCTTCCTAAAGAGAAAAATCCCCGCAGGAGGACAGTTCATCCCCCTGTGGTGTTCAGGAACCTTTTTCACAAGGATGTTGAGCACAATCGTTGCATGAACAAAGAGCCAGTTCAACGGTCACGTAGGCGAGACAGTGTTTTCTGTCATGGAGGGCAGAATGATCATCCAGAAGGGGAAACCGAATATTCGTTTGCGGGATGAACGGATTCGTCGTCATTGGTCGCAACAAGAGCTTGCTGATATGATTGGGGCAACGCTGAATACAGTAAGCCGTTGGGAGCGAGGTCTCACCGATTGCAGTCCTTACTTTCGCAACAAGCTCTGCGAGGTTTTCGGGAAAAGCGCCAGCCAGCTCTGGCTGGTTCCTGATCCAGAGGAAGAGGAGGCTCATCCAGCACTCTTTGATCCGGTTTTACCCACCACCAGGAAGCTGGTTGGAAGAGATGAGCTGCTGAATCGACTCAAAAGCGAGCTTCGCAACGCCCGGGAAGGAAATGCATTCGCCCTGGTAGGGATGCCCGGGGTAGGGAAATCAGCGCTGGCGCTAACCTTTGTCCGCGATGCGGAGGTCCGAGAATGTTTCTATGAAGGGATTCTCTGGGTGGATGTAGGTCCTCAACCCAACATTCTGAACATCTTGAGTCGCTGGGGCGCACTATTGGGGGCTGAGCCGAGCGCGAACAGCGACCTGACGCCGCGCGATGCCTGGCTGCTCGGGCTGCGCATGGCGATTGGCACCCGGCGGATGCTGTTCATCATCGACAATGTCTGGCGTTTAGAAGATGCCATTGTGCTGATGCACGTTGGTGGACCGTATTGCACCTATCTGGTGACAACGCGCTTTACCAACATTGCTCTCCATGCAGCAGGAGAGTGCATGATTACCGTTCCCGAACTGACAGAAGAACATGGTCTCCAACTGCTGGAGCGGATCGCGCCGACCGTTGTGAGGGAGGCGCGGGAGCGTTCGTTACACCTGGTCCAGTGTGTCGGTTGTTTGCCTCTGGCGATCGTGCTCATCGGGCAACATTTGCGTCTGGAAGCTCATAACCATCAGTCTCGACGTTTACAACTGGCGCTCGGGCTGCTCTGCCATCCAGAGAACCGATTGCAACTGGAGCAACCGCTGATGACGTTGGAACATGCTACCGCTTACTCTACGCTCTCTCTGCGGGCGGCGATTGCGTTAAGCGACCAGCATTTAAACAAACAGGCCCAGAACGCCCTGCGCTGCCTCTCGGTTTTTCCCTCGAAGCCCAGCACGTTCTCAGAACAAGCTGCTCTGGCTACTACTGGCGCTCCTGTCGGAGTGTTAGATCAGTTATGCGACGTCGGGCTCCTGGAATCGAGAGGGCTGGACCGCTACAGCTTGCATCCTTGTATCGCCGATTACGCTTCCCTGCATACCGATAGGCGGCTTGCCGAGCAAAATGTTGCTACTTATTTCGCCACCTTGCTGAAGAGCGATCAGGGGAAGCTGCAAACCTTCGAGCAAGAGCAGGCAAACCTTTTTGCCGCCCTGCTCTTTGCTTGTAAGCATCAGATGAGCGCCGAACAAGAGGAACTGGCCACGGCCCTCCTGTCACTCAAAGACACCGGTGGGTTGGACGAGCTTATTAACACGACCCTGAAGTCTCTTTCATCAAATCTGAGAACCTCCGAAGATTTTGATGCCCTGGCACAAGCTCTCCGCTATCTGGAGAAACCAGAGTGGCTTCAGCACCCGGCGGACTGTTGCCAGATGAGCCTTTGCGAACAAAGATTCCCAGGTGCCGATCAATCCCACCTTGTTAAGGCGAATGGAGTTAGAAAGCATGATGAAACTTTTGTGGTTCCTCAAACCATACCGGAGTCTGCTCGTGGTTGTCCTGGCGCTTGCATTGGGGCAAGCCCTAGCCAATCTCTTTTTGCCGGGCCTGATGGCAACGATTGTGGATAACGGGATCGTTAACAACGACCCGCGCTATATCTGGACCACAGGCGGTCTGATGCTGTTGGTGGCACTTGGAGGTATTCTGTGTGCCATCGTAGGCATTTTTTGCTCTTCCAGGATCGCCCTACGTTTTGGCAAAAGCATCCGCAACCAGGTATTTACTCATGTGGAGCGTTTTTCTCCTGCCGAGTTTGATACGGTCAGTACAGCTTCGCTCATTACTCGCACAACAAATGATACGACGCAGGTACAGAATGCGCTGGTTTTATTTCTCAACGTGATGGTCACGGCCCCCATCACGATGATCGGCGGCATTATCCTGGCAGTTAACCAGGACCTCGGGCTCTCCTGGATTTTTGCTGTTGCTATTCCGCTCCTGCTGGGTGTTATACTCTTTTTGATGAGCCAGGCAATTCCGCTGTTCACGGTTATTCAGAGCAAACTGGACAGGCTTAATCTCATCCTGAATGAAAACCTGACCGGCGTACGTATCATCCGGGCTTTCGACCGCACCAACTATGAAGAACAGCGTTTTGACCAGGCCAATAGAGAGTTAACCCGTGTAGCCATCACCGTCAATCGCCTGGTCTCTTCTCTTATGCCAATCTTGTTGTTGATTCTCAATCTTTCCAGCATCGCTATTATCTGGTTCGATGCCATCCGCATCAATACTGAAAAGATGCAAGTCGGATCACTTTTTGCATTTTTACAGTATGCTATGCAGATTCTGTTCGCGCTGCTGATGGCCTCGATGATGGTCGCAATGCTTGCCCGCGCTTCGGCTGCCGCCACACGCATTAACCAGGTACTGGCGGTGCAGCCCTCTATCACAGATGCAGATCAGGTGAAAAGCCCTGATAACCTGGGAGGGTACGTGGAGTTCCAGGACGTGACTTTCAGCTATCCCGGCGCAGAAGAGCCCGCTCTGACTCATATTTCGTTTACTGCCCGGCCCGGTGAGGTGACAGCGATCATTGGGGGAACAGGAGCTGGTAAATCGACCCTGGTCAGTTTGATCCCCCGCTTTTATGATATCGATCACGGACACATCCTGGTGAACGGCGTAGATGTGCGTGAGATAGCGCAGGCGCAACTGCGCGCCCGCATCGGTTTCGTCCCGCAGAAAGCTCTGCTCTTCTCTGGCACTATTGCCGAGAATATCCGCTTCGGCAATGACAACGCCTCGTCGGCAGAAGTCGAACACGCCGCTGAGGTTGCGCAGGCCGGTGAATTTATTGCGAAGCTGCCAGGGGGATTTGAAGCTGAAGTTGCTCAGGGCGGCAGCAATCTTTCAGGCGGTCAGAAGCAGCGGCTCTCAATCGCTCGCGCTCTGATCAGGCGGCCTGAGATTTATATCTTTGACGATAGTTTCTCCGCGCTGGATTTCAAGACTGAAGCCAGGTTGCGTGCAGCCCTAAAAAAAGAGACCCTCTATTCCACTGTGTTCATAGTCGCACAGCGGATCAATACTGTTATGAACGCAGATCAGATTATTGTTCTGGACGAAGGACAGATTGCTGGCCTTGGTACCCATCGGGAACTGATGAACACCTGCGAGGTTTATCGCGAAATAGTCTCCTCGCAGCTGTCGTCGCAAGAGCTTGAGGAGGAATTTGCATGAGCGAAGAGCAAAAACAGCGCAAACGAGCCGCAGTCGATGGATTGGGACCGCCAGGCAGCAGCGAAATGAACTCAATGGGCCAGCCTGGGAAGAAAGCAAAAGATTTCAAAGGTACATTCAAACGTCTGCTGAGCTGTTTTCGCCCTCACAAGTACCACCTGCTGCTGGTGCTGTGTACCGCGATTATCGGCACGGTCTTCACCATCACTGCTCCGAAAATTCTGGGTCTGGCTACCACCAGACTATTCGTCGGTGCCCTGGCAAACTACCGGGCACTGCAAAACCATCAGCCGGCTCCAGGACTCGATTTCGCCTATATTGGTCAGATCCTGCTGCTTTTATCTGGTTTGTACCTGCTCAGTGCGATCTGTATGTTTGTGCAGCAATATGTCCTGGCAGATGTTGCCCAGAAGACGGTCTATCGTTTGCGCAGAGACGTCGATGAAAAGCTTGCGCGCCTGCCTCTCAAATTTTTTGATGCGCATCCACATGGAGAGATCCTCAGCCGCGCAGTCAACGATATAGATAATCTCGGCAACACCTTGCAACAGAGCGGTACTCAGGTGATCACTTCGGCGGTGACCATTCTCGGGGTGCTTCTGATGATGCTGACCATCAGTTGGCAGCTTTGCCTGATGGTCCTGGGTACGCTGCCATTGAGCATGATGCTCAGCATGGGAATTGCCAGGTATTCACAAAACTACTTCCGGCAACAGCAGAAAGCACTGGGAGCGCTCAACGGGTACGTGGAAGAAATGTATACATGTCATAAGGTTGTCAGGGCGTTCGGATGTGAGGCAAAGGTCATTGCAACTTTTACAGCTTTGAACGAGCAGCTTTATGAAGCCGGGTGGCGAGCACAGTTTGTTTCTGGGATCATCATGCCTCTGATGATGTTTATTGGCAATCTTGCCTATGTCGCTATCGCCGTTGTGGGCAGTATCCTGGTGACCAGCGGGACCATCGCCATTGGCGACGTACAAGCCTTCATCCAGTACGCGCAACAATTTACCCAGCCAATCGCTATGCTGGCTAACATCGCCAATGTCATTCAGTCGTCCATAGCCTCGGCTGAACGCATCTTTGAACTGCTTGACCAGCCGGAAGAACCGCCAGCGGTCGTTGATGCTCTGACGACCGCTGATCCCTTGCGTGCTGGTTCAGTCCAATTTCAACACGTCAGATTCGGCTATCAAGCGAACCAGATTCTGATGGATGATCTGCACATCGACATCCAGGCCGGGCAGAGGATCGCCATTGTCGGTCCAACTGGTGCCGGCAAAACAACGCTGGTCAATTTACTCATGCGCTTCTACGAGATCGAAGCTGGTCAGATTCTGGTCGATGGCGTGGATATTACACAGCGCAAACGCGGTGCATTGCGACGTAGCTTTGGTATGGTGCTACAAGACACCTGGCTCTTTAGCGATACCATCCGTCAGAACATCGCTTACGGGCGCGAGAACGCCACAGAAGAAGAGATTGTTCAGGCGGCTCAGGCGGCTCACGCCGACCACTTTATCAGGACCCTGCCCGAGAGCTATCAGACCATCCTCAACGAGGAAGCTACGAATATCTCGCAGGGCCAGAAACAGTTGCTCACCATCGCCCGCGCTTTTCTGGCTAACCCTGAGATGCTAATCCTCGACGAGGCCACCAGCAATGTTGATCCTCGCACTGAACTGCTGATCCAAAAAGCTATGAGCCAGCTTATGCAAGGCCGTACCTGCTTTGTGATTGCTCACCGCCTCTCAACGATCCGTGATGCTGATCTGATCCTGGTCATGAATCACGGCGCAATCGTCGAACAGGGCACGCACCAGGAACTGCTGGCGCGCGCAGGCTTCTATGCTGAACTGTATAATAGTCAGTTCAGAGGACAAGTGTTGGCAGAAGAAGCGACAGCTCCCTCTGAGACGTTCTCCTGAAATTTGAAAGGGAGTGGCTCCCGCAGTCGCCCGGCGACTGCGGGAGCCACTCCCTTTCTTCCTGCAGGCTTTTTCCTCTCGAAGCTAGATGGAAATAGTCTCCTGCACCTTTTCTACTTGTTGCTCGCCGAGTCGATCGTAGCGTTTGAGCTTGTAAATCAGCATCGAAACAATCCAGCAGCCGATGAACAGGCCAATAATCAGAAATCCAATCGTGCCAAAATCCAGATTGCTGACCGCGTCCCAGAGACTACCTTGCAGATTGAACTCGTTAGCGATCACGCTGAGCACTTCGATAGAACCGATGACGAAGGCAATCAACACAGAAACGAGCGTGATGTTCATATTATAGTAGAGTTTGCGCACCGGTTTGACGAAGGCCCATCCATAGGCTCCCAGCATGAGAATGCTATCAGTCGCGTCAATCAGTGTCATGCCCGCTGCGAAGAGCAGAGGAAAGAGCAGGCTCAGGTATACTGGTAAGCCTTTCGACACGGTCGCTGCGGAAATTGCGAGAATGGCGATCTCCGTGGCGGTCTCAAAACCGAGCCCGAAAAGCACGCCGATGGGGTACATATGCCAGCTTTTGGTCGTCACTTTGAAAAGCGGACGAAAGAAGCGAGCTAGAAATCCGCGCTGATTTAACACCTCATTGAGTGTTTGCTCACTGTAGCTCTCTCCGCGCTGGATTTTGCGGAATGTGCGGAAAATATCTACTAACACGATCAGATTGAGGAAAGCGATCAGGTAGAGGAAAAGCGCGGAAACACTGGTTCCCACCGCTCCCGCGATACTCTGGAGTTGTAAATCTACTTTTAAGAGAGCGGCAGAGATTGCGACGATTATCCCCAGAATGAGAACAATTGTCGAGTGACCCAGGCCGAAGAAAAAACCAACCGCTACCGGACGTTTGTTCTCTTGCATCAACTTGCGGGTCACGTTATCAATGGCAGAGATATGGTCAGCATCAACGGCGTGTCGCAGGCCGAAGCTATAAGCAAGCGCGGCTGTCCCATACAGAGCCGGGTAGGGGGCAAAACCAAGTAACACGAGAGCCCAGATGATCACATTGAAGAGAATCAGGACCAGGTAAATGCCGAGGATCTTGCGGCGCACATCGCTTGCGCTATCGTTAAAAACGTGCCGAAGAGCCTCAAATCCGAAGGTGTTGCGCATGTATTCCTCCATATGTTGGAACTAACAAGAAGTTCTTCTCTGAAGTAATCATGCATTCTCTAATGGGAAATAATGAACAACATTTTTTGTCATTTTCTTCACCATTTTCAGCATTTCGATTATATGTGTATATATGAACATATTCGCAGGTAGGTCACGCACCCTTTGGCCTGCAACCGAACGCGCGGTTTTTCGTAGAGTCTCACTTGTCGAGCTCTTATCTTGACTCTCTTGACATTTTTCATGTTTGGGCTTGACAGGTTCTTGACGGGAGATTGGTATTCTTTGGACATACAAGATAACGCCAGGTTTGCCCTGAGAAAATAAGAGGCGGGTGTCTTTACTGACGAAATGGCGTCTAAGTAAGGTCGCTTCTCCTGGTCAATGGTTCCGATAAAACATGATATCTGCTGCGTTGTAGCGTATGTTCCGTAGCAGTATCACGAGAAAAAGTCGCATGCGTGCCAACAGCAAGATGATTGGTTTGGCGGAGCCTGCGCAATCGCGAATGTCCGGTCTATGGTATCCTAAAGCGGTATACATAAGGGTTGATCTATGATAAACTGTGAGCATGAAAGCCTATTCTCAAGACTTGCGGCAACGAGTGTTGCGAGCCATCAACCAGGGAAAGAGCCAGGCCGAGGTCGCACAGATGTTTGCCATTTCCACGGCCACCGTCAAGCGCGATCTCAAAGCGCGACGAGAGAGCGGGCAGCTCTTGCCCAAAGCGAGCCCAGGATGCCCCAACCTCAAAGGATCGGCCTTGCGGGCTGGTCTGCTCGAATAGTTAGAGGCCAACCCCGATGCCAGCCGAGAGCAGCACTGCCAGATGTGGGAAGCCAGGACCGGGATCAGAGTCAGCACTGCTTCCATCAGTCGCGCCAGAATGGCTTTGGGCTGGACTCGAAAAAAAGTCCCTGAGAGCAAACGAGCAGAAAGAAGCGGAACGAGCAGCCTGGCGCACAATGGCTGCGAGCTTGCCTTCTTCGGACCTGGTCTTTGTGGATGAGACCGGCTCGCCCATTGCCATGACCCCGTTGTATGCCTACGCTCCCAAAGGGCAGCGAGCCTACGGCAAAGTGCCCCGCAATTATAGAGCCATCATGACTGTGATCGCTTCCCTGTCGCTTACAGGCATGGGACCCGCGTTTGTGCTGGACGGAGCAGCTGATAGCGCTGCTTTTGCGATCTATGTGGAGCAACTCCTCGCTCCCAGCCTGCGCCCAGGACAAATCGTGATCCTGGACAATCTCTCGATTCACCTCTCGCCTCGTGTCAAGCAAGCTATTGAAGGGCGTTCCTGTCGTCTCCTCTTTCTGCCTGCCTACTCGCCAGATTTTTCGCCCATTGAGGAGGCTTTCTCCAAATAGAAGACCTTCCTGCGGCGGCAAGGTGCTCGCAGCAGGGAATTGCTCCAAGAGGCCATTGCCACAGCTTTGGATCTCATCCCAACGACTGATGCTCTCGGTTGGTTTACCCATTGTGGCTATCCACCTTCTAACTCAACAGCAACGGCTCAATAGTTATGTATACCGCTCTAGAGCGCCGGTCAGGTATTCATGCGCATTCTGAAGTCTCGCTTGAAATAGCTGAGAACGAACCAGTGTGTGGACAGAGTGGACATCAACCTCTCAGTTGAACATCTGAGGAAAATGTCGCGCCCGCCTGATCATCTTTGCTCCTTGACAGAGGTTCGATATTCAAGTAATATATTGAATAGTCGAATGATGAAAAGGAGCAGCGATGAATCCGCAAGAGAAACGCCATTTCAAAACCTTGCTGTATGAGCAGTTCGCGCGTATGAGCCGCGCCATGGCGAATCCCCACCGGCTCGAACTCCTCGATGTCCTGGCTCAAGGGGAGCGCACCGTTGAGGCTCTGGCGAGTGAAACGGAGATGTCCATCGCCAATACCTCCCAACATCTTCAGACCTTACGTGCTGCCCGTCTGGTGGAGACGCGTCGGGCTGGGGTGTCCATCTATTACTCTCTGGCAGGGGAGGGTGTGAGCCAGCTCTGGTTGAGCCTGCGCACCTGCGGAGAGCAGCAGTTGGCAGAAATCGAGCGCCTGGTGGCAACCTTTTTGCAGGATCGTGCCACCTTTCGTTCGATTACCGTGGACGAACTCCGCGCGGCCCTGCAAGAGGAGCGCGTGATCCTTCTCGATGTTCGCCCACGAGAAGAATATCAGGCCGCTCATCTGCCCCGGGCGCGTTCCATCCCGCTGGCTGAGCTGGACACACGCCTCGCGGAACTTCCATCCGACCAGGAGGTCGTGGCCTACTGTCGCGGCCCCTACTGTGTCTTTGCCGATGAGGCGGTCACGCTCTTGCGCGCTCGTGGATACCAGGCACGTCGGCTGAACGAGGGTGTGGTGGAATGGCGGACACGAGGGCTGCCTCTCGCCATTGGAAAGGAACAAGAAGCATGAACACCATTTCCGTTGAAACATTACGGACCTGGCTTGAAGAAGGACGCGCCGTCTCGATTGTGGATGTTCGTCCGAAGACGGAGCGCCAGGAATGGGCCATTCCCGGCAGTTTCCATCTCGACGCCTATGAGGCGCTCAAGGCCCACGATCCAGAGGCATTAGTCTCCCTTGCATTGCCTACGGATCGACCCGTGGTGACGGTGTGTGCCGCAGGAAAAACCAGTCAAATCGCCGCCTCACAGTTATGTACGCGTGGTTTTCAGGCGCTCTCGCTGGAAGGGGGCATGAAAGCCTGGAGCCTGGCCTGGAATACTGCTGTAGTATCCGTGCCTGATGGAATGGCTGGTGTCCTCCAGATCCGGCGCACGGGCAAAGGGTGCCTCTCCTACCTGATTGGAGCAGGTGATCAGGCGACGGTGATTGACGCCTCTCTTGACCCAGATATCTATCTCCAACTCGCGAAAACATGTGGCTGGCGCATTACCCATGTGTTGGACACCCACATCCATGCGGATCATCTCTCACGCGCCCGTCAGCTTGCGCAAGCCAGCGGCGCGCACCTGTTGTTGCCTCATCAAGAGCGAGTGCAGTTTCCCTTTCGCGCCCTGCGTGATGGCGACACGCTCTCACTTGGCCCCGTCTCTTTAACGGCCCTGCACACGCCAGGCCATACTCTGGAAAGCGCTTGCTATCTGCTCAACCACACGCTGCTTTTCACCGGGGATACCCTTTTTCCCACCGGAGTGGGCCGACCAGACCTGGAGGCAAACGCGCAGGAAACACGAGCACATGCCACGGCGCTCTACCACAGTCTCCACCGGCTCCTTGCGCTTCCTCCAGAGACTATCGTCCTGCCAGGGCATAGCAGCACACCCATCGCTTTCGATGGTGTTCCCGTTCTGACAACGATGGCCGAGGCGCAAGCACAGAGGAGCGTTCTCCAGCAGACGCAAGAGGAATTCATCCAATCCCTTCTCGCGCGCATTCCGCCGACGCCTCCCAATTACCAACACATTGTCCGACTCAATGAGCTGGGCCAGTCACCAGAGCGTGATGTGACTGAGCTAGAAGCAGGAGCCAACCGCTGTGCCATCCAGTAACGATGTTTCCCCGGCTCCTGACCAGCGGCTTTCCCTTGTCCAGCTTGGTCTGCGTGCCAACTGGCAGCAGTTCAGCTTGCTAGTGCTCATTAACGCCTTTGTCGGTGCGATGGTGGGCCTTGAACGCAGCATCGTCCCAGTGTTGGGCCAACGCGTCTTTGGCCTGGCCTCGACCACTGCCGTCCTCTCGTTCCTCGTGAGCTTTGGTCTGGTGAAAGCCACGGCGAACCTGCTTGCGGGCCGCCTCAGTGATCGCATCGGGCGCAAGGGAGTGCTGGTGATAGGTTGGCTCTTCGGATTGCCTGTGCCCCTGCTCATCATCTTCGCACCCGCCTGGGGGTGGATTGTGTTCGCCAATGTGCTTTTAGGCATCAATCAGGGTCTGTGCTGGTCCACGACGGTGATCATGAAGATTGACCTGGTAGGGGTGGCGCGCCGAGGATTGGCGATGGGCCTCAATGAGGCTGCGGGCTATGGAGCGGTAGCCGTGTCCGCCATTGCAGCAGGTGCCCTTGCCGCAACCTATGGCCTGCGTCCAGCGCCGTTCCTGCCCGGACTTGCGTTTGCGGCTTTCGGCTTGCTGCTCTCGCTGCTGTTCGTGCGCGAGTCGCATGGGTATGCCTGTCACGAAGCGGCGCTGCTTACCCAACCCGACGATTCCACGCGTCGGGCGGCTCCTCCCGTGCTATCGGCTCTCCCAGCGTCAGATCAGCTCAGGACAACCCCCTCCTTCAAAGAGATTTTCCTGCTCACCTCCTGGAAGAATCGGACACTCTTCGGGGTGAGCCAGGCGGGTTTGGTGAACAACTTGAATGACGGTCTGGCCTGGGGAATCTTCCCACTCTTTTTCGCCGCACATGGACTCAGCCTCACCCAAATTGGGGTGTTAACCGGAATCTATCCAGCCGTCTGGGGCCTCATGCAGTTCCCAACAGGCGCGCTCTCTGACCGACTGGGCCGCAAAGGCATGATTGTGGGGGGCATGATCCTGCAAGGCATCGCCATTGGCGCGTTGCCGTGGCTTGCCGGGTTTGGATGGTGGGCGCTCACGATGGGAGTGCTGGGAGTAGGAACGGCTCTGGTCTACCCTACCTTGCTCGCTTCTATCGCGGACGTGGCCCATCCAGAATGGCGAGCCTCAGCAGTGGGCGTCTACCGGCTCTGGCGCGATGGGGGATATGCGCTGGGAGCGGTGCTCGCCGGAGTGATCGCTGACCTGTTTGGGGTCGTGTGGGCCATTGGGGCGATTGGGGTTGTCACGGCTCTCTCAGGAATCGTCGCTCAGGCAGTCATGGCGGAAACCCTGCCTCGGTTGCAACAGAGAGAAGCCGAAGCGCCCCCCAGGCTTACACAAGTGTGAGTCTGTATCACAGAGTACAGGGAGAACATAGCACGATGCGACCCCTCCTTAGGAGGAGGCAGACCTGGCTCAGCCTTCAGTGAAGGTGGCGCAGCATATCACCGCACAAGATGTCGAAACGAACGAGAATGGCAAGGCTCACCTGATCAAGGGGGGCGCCAAAACCGTCTGGATATACCCGTGAGGATTCACGCTCCAGCCTCCCTTCTTCTAGCTTGTTGTATAGGTCGTCACAAGGTACGGGGTGGGGCACGACGAACCACAACTGCCGGGGTATGAGAAGCGGTAGATACGACCATTGTTGATCGCCTGGTTTGAGGAATCGAACACGCGAATCTGGTAATTCGCGCCCCCTGGCGTGGTAGGCAGGATCACGTAGTCATTCCCCATGTCGCTGTCCATCGGCGCGTTGACCCAGGCGCCATTCTGGTTATACTCTACCCCGTGAATGCCATTAGCCAGGTGGGTAATAGAGATTGCTGACCAGAATGGGCTGGCACCTTGCAAGAAGCCGATCTGGATGTCGCCAGTGTAGTTTGGGGCCGGAATGAACTGCCAGCTAATTTGGCGGTTATTCCAGGCATTGGGATACATATTGCCAACGGGCTGCCCATTCAAGAGAAACTGATTCAAGGAACTCTGAACGAGATCAAGGTGATTGGGATCGTCACGACACCAGGCATTCCCATCCTGGCAGCTATCGGCCACGAGCATGTTGAGGGTTGCCCCATTGTACTTATCGGCAACCCAACTCCCATTGCGGCAGAACGGCTGGCCGGGCGCACCATCATTGATTCCTGTGCAGTTGTTGCCGATAGTGACCTGAACCCAGCGTCCGCAGTTGAGACCGTTACTAAACATCCCAACTGCGCTTGCACTTTGCGCTGCAATCGGGCGGGAGAGAAAGGTGCTGTAGTTCCCTGGTGTGTTCTGGACGTTGAGCGCGACAAAGAACTGAGAATCCAGATTTGCCTGCGGCACACCGCACCCACCATAGGGGCTGCCCAGGCCAGAAAACCAGGTGGCATTGCCTGTGTGGCTGCCGGTTAGCGTGAGCGGCGTGGGCGTCACAACAGGCGTGAAGACAGGAGGTGTGGATGTGGGTGTAGGCGTCATGCCTGGAGTGGACGTAGGCGTGGTCCCCGGAGTGGGTGTCATAGATGGACTGTTACAGACATTGCCGTTCACGTTAAAAGCGGTCGGGATGGGATTACTGGCCGTCCAGGCACCATTGAAGCCTGGAATGGCGGTCCCGTTCACCGCAACACTCCCATTATAGCTCGCATTGATCACCGTCACATCCTGGTTAGACTGGCTAAAGGTGCCATTCCACCCTTGCGTGACACTCTGACCACTGGCCGGAAAGGTAAAGGTCAGGCTCCAGCTCGTCCATGCAGACGAACTCGTATTCTCAATAGTGATATTGGCTCCGAAACCACCGGACCACTGGTTCGTCAGTGTGTAGGTCACCTGACAGTAGGATACAGCCGCGTGGGTCGCGCGCAAGCTACTGAAAAAACCACCAACGAGCAGGCCCGTTAGCAGAAGCGCGAAAGCGGCAGTGAAGAGACGCGAGCGTCTTTGGCCTTTCATAGGCTTCTTCTACCATAAACTAGATCCTGACCCTCTCGACACAGGGTCGCACCCAGCGGATCTCCTTCTCAAAAAACAAAAGGTACCATTGAGCAAAATCCGTTCCGTCTCAATGGAGGAAAGACATATTGCGCCAGAGAGAGTAAACGTGCATTTTTGTTCACTTGAATCTAGTGTAGAGGAGAGAAGCAAAGGATACCAGAACAGGTAGCAGTCACTTGGCCGTCAGATTCGCGACGGTAGGTTGGTGGTATCTGGTGATGAAAAATGGGAGAATCCGATAAGTGGGTAGAATATCCTTTGATGTCCTATCCACTTATCGGATTAGCAAATCTCTACCGTCAGCAGGGGAGATATGCTGAAGCAGAGCTACGCTATCAACGTGCGCTGCATATCAGGGAGCAGCAGTTTGGGTCTGAGTATCCAGGTCTGGGTCATCCGCTGGCCGGGCTGGTGAGCCTCTATCAGCGCGCTTACTTTGCTCGTTTCTCCTCAGATGCTTTTGAGCCGGGATCGCCTGCCGGACAAAATACGCCCAGCAAGCGTATTGGATCGTTCCCGGTATTCTCAATACAATGGGGGAGCAACGGCGGCAAATAGACGCTACTGCCCACTTTGATAGGAAAGTCACCAGCCCCAATATGAACCACGCCCTCGCCTTCTATGATATAGATGACTTCTTCATAGGTGTGCGTATGGAAGGGGGCGCGGCCATGCGGAATGAAGCCGACAAACTGTGTCACGTTCTGGCAGCCCATCCGTGGGTTCACCAGCAGCTTAAACCAGCGATCACCTGCTGGCAATATTTCCTGTTCAGCCTCATCAACGATATGCTTGCTCAAGGGAGCAACTTCGCACTCAGCCGCTCCGGGAGCTGGTTGTCCGAGCTGGGGAGAAAGAACTGAGATCAGCAGTAAATCCTGTTCACTTCGGTTTTCAATGCTATAACAGCTCGCAGGCGGTGCCAGCATACCGATGCCTGGCTTGAGAAGGTACACCTTCCCGTCAATGGTTGCTCTTCCCTGTCCTGCTACAACGTAGATGATGTCTTCGCTGCCGTCATGCGACATCTCAAGCTTGTTGCCAGGCCCGTAGCAAAAAATGCGCTGTTCCAGATTCCGGCAGCCCACATTCCGATCAATGGCGACTCGCCAGCGTATGCCGAGATCTGGTTCAGTTTGCATCGGCAACTGCTCGGCGGTAATCACATATCCAGTTCGTTCGTCCATCAGTGCGTGGTCCCCTTTCATACCAGTTCACAGGCTAAAGTGTAATATACATCTCTATCTCAATAGAGGAAGTTGGTGACGCTGCGCACGGCCTAGAAGACCGGCGGCTTCTTCTGGCGCTCCGCAATCCTGCCGGAACTCACCGCTTTGTTCGGTCTGCCTAGAGTGTAACACAAACAGAGATACACTGCGCTACTGTGTGTGCTGCGCGTTTTCTCTGCCATCCACTTTATCGCTACCATCCAAACGGCATGAGGAGAGAGAGGATGTTAAGCGTTTGATAAGTCGCTTGCACTTCTTTTCAGCTATACTTAATGGGCGCATTTCCAAACTATGAAAAGAAAGAGAGAAGCTCTCAAGACCCGGTACCTTGTGTCGTATGACGAGGCCGCGTCCCTCGGCCCTCAAATTGTGGGAGGGAAGGGATGGAATCTGGGACGGCTGCCCCGCTATGGCATTCTGGTGCCCAACGGCGGTATCCTCGTCGCGAGTGCCTATAAACAGTTCATGGCTGAGCCGAAGTCGCAGTCTCTGTGTGCCGAACTAGCGCGTGTTCAGAGCGGCGGTGGTGTCGAGAGCGAAATCACTGATGCTGTCGTTTTCCTCTGCTGTCAGGACTGGCTGTCGTTCATTGAAGAGCAACAACACATCAATGGTACGATCAGTATGAGACGACCTGCGCAAGCTCACATGGCAGGAAGCGAGTAGGGTGAGGTCGCTATCATCTGATCCCCCATGTCTGGTAATATATTGGATGAGGAGGATAATACCATGACACAAGCAGCTTATCACAAACCAATGCGAACAATAACTCTTGAAGAGCATTATGCGACTCCGGCATTTATCGCCGGTCCCGGCAAGTACCTGGCGGGTCGTGGTTCGATTGTGGACCAGCTATGTGACCTGGACGCGGGGAGGATCGCGGCTATGGATGCCGCCAGGATTGATATGCAGGTTCTGTCGCTGACAGCTCCCGGCGTGGAGCAGCTCGACGCGACCGAGGCGGTGCCGTTCGCCCGCGAGATGAACAACCACCTGGCCGAGGCGATACGGCGCCACCCTGACCGGTTCGCGGGCTTCGCCGCCCTGCCGACCTCGGCTCCTGAGACTGCCGCCGATGAACTTGAGCGCATGGTGCGCGAACACAGCTTCAAGGGCGCGCTGATCAATGGGCATAGCAAAGGCCGCTACCTGGACGACCCCTTTTTCTGGCCGATTCTGGAGCGGGCCGAGGCGTTGCAGGTGCCAATCTATCTGCATCCCACCCCGCCTCCCCAGCCGGTGGTCGAGACGTACTACACCGGCAACTTCGCGCCAGAGGTCGCCTTCGGGCTCGCTACCGGGGCCTGGGGCTGGCACATCGAGACGGCGACCCATGTGCTGCGGCTCATCCTGGCAGGAGCATTCGACCGCTATCCCACCCTGCAAATCGTGATCGGCCATATGGGTGAGGCGCTGCCATTTATGCTGGACAGGCTCGAAATGGCTCTCCCTTCGGCGGTGACGAAGCTGCAGCGCCCAATCAGTGCTTACCTGCGCGAGAACCTGCACTATACCTTTGGTGGCTTCAACTGGACCCAGACTTTTCTCACTCTCTTTCTGCAGGTCGGGGTCGAGCGCATCATGTTCTCAGCCGACCATCCCTTCAGGTTGATGGACGAGGCTCGCGCTTTCCTGGACCTGCTCCCGGTGAGTAGCGCCGACCGCGAGCGGATCGCCCACGGCAACGCGGAGCGCCTGCTACACATGTGAGCGCCGCAAGCACAACTGTTTCATGAGAAAGCCGCCGGATACCTCTACACGGGTGCTCTTGCTCCTCTGGTGTTCCCGCTCTCTGCGAGCTTATCGCACGGCTCGCAGAGGAACAATGAACGCTGCTGCCAGCACACTCGCCACCGCCGCCACGCCAAAGAGGACGGCAAAGCTGTGAACGGTGGTGAGGATCAGCGCACCGATGAGCGGACTGGCGATCAGGGGCAGGAAGATCGCTGCCGAGATCAGGCCCAGATCCTTACCCCGCTCAGCCGCGTTGGGCAAGACGCGGATCGCCAGGGTAATGTCCACGCCGAGCACCGCACCAAAGCCGCCCCCAAAGAGGACGGCTGCCACCAGCAGCCCGCGCCCGGTGGGAACGGCGACCAGCAGCAGAAGGCTTGCGGCCATGACCAGCGCGCCGGTGATAATGCAGGGCTTGAGTCGCTGAAACCTCTGCACCAGCGCCCCCGCGAGCAGCGCGACGATAGTCAATGCTGTCGTTGAAAGTACTTGAAACGTCGTCACGGCCTGAGCCGCTTCTGCCACTGGCAACCTCAGTCCCTGGCTCAGATAAAAGAACAGGTAGCTACCGAGCACGGTGAAGCTCAAGAAGACGAGCGCGCGCGAGAGCAAGGTGCAGGCAAAGTCACGGCTGCCAAGCGGCTGCACAAAGCCCGCCAGAAACGCGCGCCACGCAAAGGGCGCCACGTCCTGGCGGCTGATGGGTCGCTCGCGCAGCACGAGCAGAAACAGACCGATGCACGCCGCCGACACCAGGGCTAAAAGCACGTAGCCCTGCCACACGCTGCCAGGGGCCGTCAGGCGTGTGACCAGGACGAGGCCGAGTACGCCCCCGACGATGGGAGCCATGCCGTTGAGCGCCGCGGGACCTGCTCGCTGCTGCTGCGGGATCTGATCGGGCAGCAGGGCGGTCACGGTCGCCAGGATGGTATCGACCCCAACTTGCGCCAGAAGCTCCCCGGCGAGCAAGATGGGAATGGTGCTGGCCCACGCCATTGTGAGCAGGCCCACCACCGCGATCAAGGTTCCCCCCGCTCTCAGGGGCGCCGCCGTCCCCAGCGCGCGGTCGTGCGATCACTGAGCGCCCCTGAGAGCGGGGCAGCGATCAGCCCGGCGCAGGCCCCCAGCGAGGCGATGAGGGCAAAGGCGGTCGCGGTCGCGTGGGGAGCGAGCTGACTGACCTGGATGGGCAACAACAGTTGCTTGATGCAGACGCTGGAGAGCCCGCCGACCATGCTCGCCAGCAAGAAGCTGAGCCGATACGACAGACTTACCCGCACCCACGGCTCCCGCTCAAGGGCCACCGGTGCCATGCCAGCCACCTCCGTGGCGACGCAGTTCACGGCGTCCGCTTCAGCGCGTTCGTGACCCGGCTCGTCGCGCTGTGCGGGCAGAGGAAAAGAGGAGGGCATGGCCTCCCCGTGTGTGCTCAGATCATGGGGAGATTC
>DATGMF010000072.1:0-121829 GCA_035293765.1 Ktedonosporobacter sp. | reverse complement strand
GACCAGCTCGACCGATCCCGACCGCGGCAACCACACCTACACCTACGACGCCGATGGGCATCTGCTCACCGATGTTTCGGGCACACACACGTTAGGCACAAGCTACGATCTGTTGGGGCGAGCAGGTTGTGTGCAGGATGCCACACCCACTACCAACGGTTATGGCAATTGCAGCAATACTGCGCATTCCTTGATGCGTTATGCCTACGATGTCACGACCCTGGGAACCTCCGGCAGCAGCGACTTTTCTATTGGACAGATGACACGCGGCGTAGCGACGACCTACTACCCGGACGGTTCTGCCGCGACGACCACCCAACAGGCACAGCACGACCAGCGCGGGCGGCTGGTCAGCAGCACGCTGCAACTGGGCGTGCCCAGCAGTTGGAACGTCACCACGGCTCTACCGCTCTATCAGGAGAACCTCTCCTACAACGATGCCGATCAACTGACGACGACGCACACCACCGTGGGCGGGCAGGCAGGTTACACCTTCTCGCAGGCGTATGATAGCACCACCGGCTTGCTCACCGGTCTGTCCAACAACAGCACCGGCGTGGCAAACCTGGCGACGCTGGGCTATGATGCTACTGGCAACGTCAGCGATGTCAACTTCCAGACCACCACCGGCACGGCCTTAGCCAACGATCACTTCACCTACGATGGCGACCTGCGTCCGGCGAGTACAACAGCCACCTGGCAAAGTGGCAGCGGCTCGACGGGCACGATCTTCAGCCAGGGTCGCAGCTACGATCCAGTGGGTAACGTTGCTAGCATCAGCACAACGCTTGCAGCGGTACCGGGGCAAAGCGGCTCCGGCGGCAGCGACACGCAGAATTTCTGTTACGACGAAGAGAACCGGCTGGTCTGGGCGGGCAACGCGGGGACGCAGCCAGCGCCAGGTATCGGCACCTGTGGCTCTGGCACCCTTGCCAACAGCATCAATGGCGCAGGCTACAGCACCAGCTACGCCTACACCCACCTGGGCCAGCTCTGGCAGGGACCGCTCAACGGCACAGGGAGCTATCAGTACCTGTACTGTGACAGCAGCACTCCACACCAGTTGACCGGCCTCTACCCCATCGGAACGACGTGTAGCAATCTCACCGGCGCAGTCTACACCAGCAGTTACGACGCCTTTGGCAACGTGACCAGCCGGACGTACAACGGTACCAATGCCACCCTCTCCTATGACTTACTCGACCATTTCGTGCAATGGAACGCGGGAGCCACCAGCCAGGAATGGTACGCCTACGACCTGAGTGGCAACCGCACCCTACGCCGCAGCACGACCGGCAGTGGCACCACCATCACCGTCTATGCCTTCGGCCTGGAAGAGCACGTCTACAGCAGCAGTGGCACGCCCCAGAGCAGCACCTCCTACTACTCGTTAGGTGGGCGACTCATCGGCGAGTTGCAGGGCAGCACGACCCAATTCTTCCTCACCGATGCGCTCGGCAGTATCCTCACCACCTTCAACGCTGTGGCAGGCAGTGCCGCCGTGCAGGGCAACCAGCTCTACGGCCCTTACGGCAACAATCGCTACAGCCAGGGCACGATGGGCACCAACAAGGGCTTTACGGGGCAGTATGCTGATGCTACGGGGCTGGATTACTATAACGCCAGGTATTACGATCCGGTGATCGGGCTATTCCTCTCGGCGGACATCAAGCAGGGCAACCTGCAAGGGATGGACCCCTATGGCTATGTGGGAGGCAACCCCGAGACGCTGACAGATCCGACGGGGCAGCGATTTATTAGTCCTGGTGGCAATGAAACAGCATGGCTCAATCCCATCACGGGTGGACTGTACACCTCCACGAAGGAAAGCTGGATCTATGGCGGCGGCTACACCATCGATTACTTTACTCCAAAGGAACGAAAAAATCCCTGGTATGACCCTCTGAAAGATCAACAGAACAGCACAGGCGCCAAAATCAAACGAGAATTAGGAATTACCGACCTGCAAAAGACCTGGAACGATCCTCATGCAAGCGCCTGGGACAAGACCCTGGCTGTTGGGCACATGCTCATGAGAAATGCCGATAATCTCATGATGGCTGCGATGATTTTAGGAGGGCCAGAGGATGATGCAGTGTTGGGAGCAGGTGCCAGAGTAGAGTCTACGATTGTAAACGATAGTCCTGTTCTTCTGAATGATGGCTTCAAAATGACTCAAACGGTCACGAATTACTTTGATAAATTCAGAGGAACGACCAAAACAGTAGGAGGTGTCACAAAATTTTTCAAAGGTGAGCCATTAAGGCCATTTGTAAACTCACCTGCTACAAATTGGTTGGTAAAGACAATCATGGAAGGTGATGCTATACCAGATCCACAAGGCACTGTAGCAAATGGCTTGTACTGGAGGGTGGCAGGCTCCTGGAATGGCTCAGAAGGATTTTGGGAATTGCTCGTTGACATGGAGAACAATACGATCCTCCATTTCAATTTTGTTCACTAACCTACTTCGTTTCGTTTTGTGCCACTGGATGAATTCATCCAGTGGCACAAACATGATTACATCAGCGTAAGAGTTTTCTAGACGACTCTGCGGAAATTATATTTTGCTATATACTGCATGGCAAAGCACGAAGGATACAGTAATTGCTGAGCTATATAGTTTATTACGATGACGGAGGTCAACATGCATTTACGGTTTGAAGCGAAAAAAGGAAAGTTATCCTATCATGGGCAAGTAGTTTATAGGAGAGAAGAATGGTCACTTGACTTTTTGCCAAATCAAGTGAGTGATTTTGATGTCATAATAGTAGATATGCTCAATATCGCCTTCCTCGTGATGGATACTTCTATTGCCTATGCGTGTCAAATTTGTGGATATCATCCTCATACCATCTGGATCAAAAAAGAGTTATCCTTGCCGACTTTTTTTGAAGGGAGCCTCATCCTCCACAGTGATGTTGTCAATGAGTTTGACAATGTGAAGTTGGAAGGGGCGGAAAGGTGGAAGACCTATTACGATGAGGCTCTGGGATGGCTCTGTATTGGCAATGAGAGAAAAGATCAAGAAGATCGGGCAGTAGAATTTGCAACCGGAATTATTGCGGTGGTAAACAAGCAGCGCCTGAAGTCGCTCTGGCTTAAACCCATTTTTATATAAATAATACAATATGCAAGTTATCCTGCAAAAAAGGCCCATGAATACTAGAATGTTTCTGGCCCTTGCGATCTGGCTTCCTGGCTTCATTTTCATGGTTGCAGGACTTTATAAAGGAATTATTGAACATATAGGTATTCAAGGGATTCTTTTCATATTGGGATTACATATAAATACAGTGGGACTGGTGTTTTTTATCTATTATAAATCAAAAATTACCATGAAGGTAAACCAGATACACTTATGTCAGCAATGAGAGATCAGCTGTTCTCAGACGAAGTTTATCGCTTGCTCCAGGAGCATCAGTTGGGAGCGCCTTTGCGCATCTATCGACTGCGATCAGGTTATATCCTTTTTCATCGTATTATGACCCTTTTTCTATTCGTGCTCTGCCTGGTGTTTGGCCGGGTTCTTGCCAGCGGCCTTCCCCGGTTGTACCGAGACCTCTCTCTTGGTTGTTAGCTCTTGCTCTGGGGTGGGGGCTTTGTCTTCATCCTGGCAATGGGGTGGTATGAGTGAACAATGTGCCGCTATGAGGAGCAAAGCCGACGTCTTCTATAACAGAGAGACTTCTGTTTGATCATTGATCTTGCAGTGGAAAAAAGGAGATGGAGATACATGAGATCTACGCAGGAACAACGCCTTCTCGGACGCATTATTGTGCTGGTGTTCTTTCTGGGACTTGTTTTTGGTCTGGCGGTATTGGTTATAGGTCTGGGGATCTATAATTTCATTCGATCAGATTTTAATCCCCTGACCCCGCCGATTTTCGGCGAGCTCCAGGATACGTTTCAGACCATTCTATCAGGCGCTTTTCTAGTACTTCTTTTGACAACTGTGGATGTGTGTTCACAATTTTTTACAGGGCCAGAGTGGAAAAATAGCCGTAGTGTTTTCGTCCAATACGGTATGCACTTTATGAGAATGTTAGGCTTCTTCCTTATAGGTGCAGGGGTGATCTTTTTGCTTGAGGACCTTTTGAAGGTTGTTAGACTTCAATTGTCATCACTTCAAGAGTTCATCGTTAGCGTTGTTCTCATCCTGCTTTTTCTGCTAGGCCCAGGCGTTCTCAGTTGGTATCTTCTGATTCGGGATAAACGCTATGCGGTACAAAGAGAGCAGGAAGAACAGAGCATGCGCGAAAACTCGACTGAGAGAGATTCTGGTCTGTGAGCGAGAGGAGGAGGCAATCATCAACACAAGGGATGCCAAATTCATATGAAGAGTAGTTTGCCCGTTATCTTACCTTTCTTGATTTTCCTGTTCACTGGGACTCTCCTCACCCTGGTGATAGCCACTGTCTCTCTTTTTGTTGATCTGAGAAAAATACAACAGGAACAACAGGAAGATTTGGGAACTATCTGGTATCAACAACCTAAAATCCATAGGCACCTGAAGTGGATTGGACGTTCGTTGTTCTTATTACTTTTTGTTGGGGCTTTCACCTTCTGCCTGACTGCTCACGTTCCACTCTGGCTCCTGGTGATCAGCGAGGCTGGCATAGGCTTTATAGGAGTCGGCAGTCGTCTAATCTTCGATCTCATCAAGGTGCAACAGAGCCCCCGAAGGAGAGTACAATTAGTATGGTATCGGCAACCACAAATACTAAAACGAATGGGAAAGAGCGCCCGCTTCATAGGTTTATTATTAATGTTTGGAGTTGGTGCATATGAACAGGCTCAAGGCTTTCCTGGTAGCCACTTCCTTTGGGATACGATTATTGGCATTGGAGGACCGGCGATTCTCCTCCTCTTATCTTTGATTCTCTTTATCTGTGCAAATGCTCTCCAGAAAACAAAACAAACCTGAACATTGACTTACTGAGGAGAATGTAAAAGGGGGAACAATTGATACGGCTTTCGCACCTGGCACTCATCATTGTTTTTACCAATATGATTGTATTTCTCATGGCAATACTATTAGTAATGTTCCACCCCATTGTTTACATACTCTGGTATCTTGCAGCGTTCTTCTCCCTTGTTACAGCTATGAGCTGGATCAGCTTAGATGCGTTGGAAAGCAGTTTGAAGCAGATACACGAGAAATGGTACAAAGTACGTTCGAGCAGTATCATGCTCTTTATGGCTCTCTTTTTCTTGTACGAAGGATCTGGTTTAGCTCCATCTCATGTAAGCCCGGCTTCTCTCTTGAACAACAGTGTTCTCGCAACGATACTGGCTCCGCTCCTCTTTATCATTTTCTTTTTCTTTTTCGCTATTGTCTCTGCAATAGTGCTGCATACGAAATTGACGCGTTGAGAAGAAAGCACATCATATGGAGAGGGGAGATAGACCAGAATCGTATCGTCACCACCTTACGAGAGCGATTCGGTTTGAGGGAAGATGAGGGGCCAGCCCTACCCCTACAGCCCTTTCGTCCTCCACACGCTTAAATAATACCAAAGGCCGCAGAAATCGCTGATTGATGCCCTCGGCAGCATCATCACCACGTTCAACGCGACCGCAGGCAGCGCCGCGGTGCAGGGCAACCAGCTCTACGGCCCCTATGGCACCAGTCGTTACAGCCAGGGCACGATGGGGACCAACAAGGGCTTTACGGGGCAGTATGCCGATGCCACGGGGCTGGACTACTACAATGCCAGGTATTACGATCCGGTGGTCGGGCAATTCCTCTCAGCCGATGTCAAGCAGGGCAACCTGCAAGGGATGGACCCGTATGGCTATGTCGGAGGCAACCCCGAGACGCTGACCGACCCGACCGGAGAGTACTTTGCTCAGCGCGATGATAATGGGGTCGTCCAAAATACCGGGCGTCTGAGCAATACCACAGTCGATGGGCAACGCGCCATTTCAGTGTTCACCGAGAATATCGGCACGGGCAAGACGATCAGATCGACGGTGAGAGGGATAAGAGCGCCGATGGGGGGCGGAAGTAAGTGTGGTGGGTGTAAAATGGCGACGCGGTCACAAACAAAAACTAGCTCAGGAAAACAATCTCAGCCTCAGTGTTCAACGCCCCTTTCTTGCCAGGCAGAAAAAGACAAGTAGCTAATTGAAGGAAATGTAAAATTGGCTGCAATTGAGAATATGATTACTAGCGATCTGCCAAATCTGGCGAGCGGAATATTGGCGGTGCTAGCTAGAGTATTAACCGCTGCTACAGGAGCTATAGGAACATTGATTCTTGTATTGCAGATGGTTGGCTCTGTGTTACCTGCTTTAGTTCATCTAGGAGTAGACATGTACACAGCCATAACTGGAAAAGTTGCTCCAGAGTGGCTTATGACTACTGCTAAAGTTGCTGATTTTATTGGTGCTCTTGCAGATTGGACTGCGGGCTTTCTTTCAGGGTTTGCCTTTGGTATTGGTGGTGTTGCAAATAAAGTTATAGATCTTCTCAAAGGTTTCGTTCCTTCATTTGCATCATCAGTGATAGGCTTTCTTGGAAATGTGGGTTATCTAATGGTAGATCATAGAAACGAAGTGCTACAGTACGGAACACCTGATGAGATCGTAACTGAGTGCAAAAGCGAAGGGCTAAGCAACTGTTGAAAGTGGCATTTAAATGTATATTCAAAAGCATTCCATAGTAATATATGTATGCTTTTGAGAAGATAAGGAGGTGTAATTAATTGATTTGAATGGCTATTGAAGCCATTATGTCCGATATAGCTAAATCTTCATATGACCGTAGGGCCAGCTTCATTCTACGGCCATATGAAGACTTATAGGCATTCGTGTAAGAAAACGAAAATAGTAAGATAAGGATAGCCTTGCCTTCAAACACAGGATTAACCTGCGTAATGAGATCAGCAAGCGTTTAAATTAATTTGGCAAGGACCTATAGAAAGAGGGATCGAGATATGCCCAAACAGCACCGCATCGCTTTCGTCGGATTATGGTGCCTACTTGTGATAGTGATCAGTTTAGCCATCTTCACACTGGTCTTGTTAGTGGTCTATCCTGTCGTGCTTGCCTTCTGGTATGCCGGAGTTTTTTTCAATCTTACTGAGGCCCTCTGCTGGCTAGCTCTAGATAGGCGAAAATCCTCTGATATGCCGAAGCAGGCGGGCCAGGAAAAGCGGCCTAAAACCGAGCATTTTAAACACAGTATAGCTATGTTTCTGGTAGCAATGCTGATGCTTCTGATGGCTGTCGTAGCGACAAAGAGTACACTCTCTTACCACATTATCCTGGTTTCACCCTTGAAAGATGGCGCAGCTTCATTGATATTGATATGGATACCTTCCCTAATGAACGCATGTTTTGTCATCACAACTGTTGTATCGATACTCTATTTGCAAAACTATTTTCGGCTAACCAACACCTCCGTTATTGGGTCACAGACGAAAATGGGTGAGAGGAATACTGAGTGAAACCAGCAGGGAGTCTGCTAGATGAGTATGTGTTCCAGGAAGATGAGCCGAACAATAGTCTCTCCATTTTACTCTGCTTCCAAAACCTACCAATGAAACAGGTCCAGCCCTGCCCTACAGCGCCTTCGTGCCCCACACGCTTAGATAATACCAGAGGCCGCAGAAGTCGCTGGTATAGCCTTCTATTGCCATTTCTTCAATGAGCGCATCAAGCTCTTCTCGCGTAATGACACCCATTTTAATCAGGAAGGGCTTGAGCAGTTCGGTCAGAACCCCCAGGTCCTGGACGGTGCTGGCGTGCGCTTCTGCCCCCACCGAGAAGTCGATGGCATGGGCCATATGTTGAATGTCCTGGTATCCAGCCTCTTTCAGGAAACGAGGCAACATAGGCGTAATACATGTATGCCTGCCATCAGGAGAAAATCCCAGCCCGGCCAACTGGACGGCGCGATTTGCCAGCGTACATAGCTGCTCAATGATCGCATTGTTGGTAAATGGCGTCTCGCACTCAACAAGAATGATCCGGCCTCCTGGTCGCGTGATCCGCCAGCACTCCCGCAAAAATTCAGGCCAGGCGGCACGGAGCATAAATCCTTGCAGCAAACGAGCATGGATCACATCAAAGGAGGCATCGGGAAAGTCCAGTGGCTTGAGAACATTCATCAGCTCAAAGCTCACATTTTGCAACCTCTGCGTCAAAGCCTGGGCGGTGGCATATTTGATCATCGTCTCGTTCATGTCAACCCCTACCACACTGCTGCCAGGATAGGCATAGGCAACATCAAGCACCCATGTGCCCGGGCCACAGGCGATATCCAGGATGGCATTGACATCAGCATGTGGCAGTTCGAACTTTTCAGGAAAAAGCCCTCCTAGCTGATTGTTAAGCAAGTGAGCCTGTTGGACGAGGCGCACGGTTTCCGCCCCACTTTCGATATCGACAAAGTAGGTATTTTCATCTCTGGAAGGTTGAGTAGACATAATAACAGCTACCTTTTTTGTGAGCAGTCTCACAATCAGCACTGAAGTGAGTATCAGCAATACAATGCTCTATAAAGAGTATGCCTGAATGGATTAAGCGCCAATTACATGAGCAAGCTACCGTTGCAACAATTATACAGGTAAGAATTTCGTATGACAACTTGCTGCTATTATTGGCTATTTTTGTTGATGAGCAGGTAAAGCATGGTAATAAAAAGGAAGAGCATGTCTACGTTTTGCATGCCCTCCCCTTTTTATTGGTGCCTCAAAGGCGTTTACTCAGCTAACAGCTCCTCTATCTTCCTTTCGATGGTCGTGGCAGTTGGATAGAAGGCAGTTTCCTCAGGTGCATTGTAGGGCGCTGCCGGAGCTTTGATAGCCGAGATGAAAGCGGGGGTGCTATCCAGATCATAGAAGCAGTGTTCGACGATCCACGAATGGATATGGCGTCCGAAGCTGCCCAGGTCGGCTTCTTCCGTCGCCACAATCACGCGATTGGCTGCTTTGACGGCTGCCGCAATGGTCTCTTCGTCAAATGGCTCCAGAGTGCGCAGGTCTACCACCTCAATGGCAATCCCTTCACGCTTGGCTATATTAGCGGCAGCAGTGCAGGCTTCCAGCACCATCGTTCCCCAGGCGATAATCGCCACGCTGGTCATAGGAGCGTCGCCAATGCGCAAAGTACGAGCTTTGCCAATGGGGAGGGTGTAGTAACCATCGGGCACATTCCAGAGGTCCGCGATAGCTTCGATAATATTGCCCTCGTCATCCTTTGGCGGCTCCGAACGATAGAGGCGACCGCGCTCAAGATAGGCAACCGGTGATTGCGCCCGTGCCGCTTCCAGCAAAAGACCTTTGGCATCAAAGGGCGTGGCGGGACATATGGTAATCATGCCGGGAATGTCGGTAAACCACTGCTCGCCTGCGTTCGAGTGACCATAGGCGCCGCCACCGGCTGAGCTGCTGGAAATGGGACCGCCACCACCGCTACCGGACTTGGTGCGCAGCAGCAGCGGCACATACCAGTCACCACAGCTTTGATAGGAGGTGCGGGCGGCCAGGCGGATCGTCTGGGTCGCGGACTGATGATAATCGACAAACTGGATCTCGGCGCAGCGGGCCTTGCCATCGTGCATACCGGCGCCGGCGGCAATGCCCACAATCACCTGTTCATTCAAGGGACTGCTAATGGCGCGGCCAGGGAATTGCGAGACCAGCGACGCGGTGGCGCCAAATACGCCGCCTTTGGGGCTGCCCACATCTTCGCCATAGACAAAGAAGTCGGGATCGCGCCGCGCCAGCTCCGCCAATCCTTCGTTGATTGCACCCAGCATCGTCAGCGGGCGTTTGGTACCACGCGGGATGTTTTCGCGCCACTCGGGGATAGAGATCACATGCTTCATCACCCGATCAGCGGTTGGCTCCGGCTCCTGGAGAATCTCGCGCTCGGCCCGCTCCAGTTCAGCCCGGATCTCTTTGCGCATGCGCTCTATATCATTTTCTTTCAAATGGTTATGTTCAACCAGCCAGCGCCCAAAATTTTTCACCGGATCTTTTGTCGCGGTCGTCAGCTCAATCTCTTCTTTTTTGCGGTACGATTTGATATCGGTACTGCTAGAATGCGGATCAAGCAATCCCAGGCGCAGATGCATTAAAACAGGACCCTGGCCCGAACGGATATGCTCTACCAGACGAGAGGTGGCTTCATATGTCGCCATCGCATCCGTACCATCAACCTCTTCGGCATACACGCCGCCGCCCCGCGCCATCTCGACCAGCGAGCCCGCCCATTGAATAGGAGAAGCTGTAGTAATAGCCCAGCCATTATCTTCTATCACCATGAGAATGGGCAGGCGGTGAACTGCGGCCTGGCGGAAGAGCACATTGAAGTCATTGGTCGCGGCCCCACCGTCTCCCGTCGTAGCCATGATCAGTTCCTGGCTCTGATGCCATTGCAGAGAGAAACCAACGCCGCCAGCGAAGGGCGCCAGGCCGGCAACTTCGCTCACGCCTGGTAAAATGCGATGGCGTTTACTGCTATAGTGAGAGGGCATATTACGGCCTGAGCACATCGGGCCGGTTGTACGTGAGTATGCTTCGCGAATGGGTCCATAGATATCGCCCGTGCGCTGTAACCACGCGGCGAGATCCCGATAATACAGCGCGAGCCAATCGCTGTTATCCAGAGCCGCTACAACTGCCGCCATCGTCTCATGGCCGGCACAGCCAATATAGAAAGGATATTTCCCTTGCGTCTTACGAGTTTTCAACAGGTCGTTGGTTGCCCTGGCCGTCACCATCGTACGATAAAGGGCAATGATATCGAGCGGCTTCGCAGTCGTCCCGGTCCCTGTTTCTCTAATATTTACTGTCATTCTGCGGTTGCCTCCATAAGTCTTCGTTGACGTTTTCGGCCTGATCGATGCTTCTTGCACACGATTTTCACTTGTCATGACCATTATAAAATTCACAGCCAGGAAAAGCAATGCTCACAGGATCAGGCTCGGTTTTTATTACTTTCTTATTGCCTCGACCTCTACTATCAGCGTATAATGTTGGCGATAAAACGACTATAAGCGAGTCCGAAACATTTTATAGATGACAAACGCGAGCCCATCAGCCACATTGATACGCGACCTTTACGCACGGATGCTCCTGACGCGCATTGTTGACGATGATGCCTGGGAACTGTATAAGCAGGGACGCGTTGGTTTCCTTGCGCGCAGTCGAGGTCACGAGGCAGCTCAAGTAGGAAGTGCAGCCTGTATTGAGGTTGGCACTGATTTTACGCTGCCCTATTATCGTGATCTGGGCGTCGTGCTCACCATTGGCATGACCCCCTATGAGGTCTTTCGCACCTATCTGCAAACAGGCCAGGCCACCGCTTCAGACAATCAACAGGCCCATTACGGGGAAATGCGGCAGCAGCCCGCACTGCACTGGGGCTACCATAAACATAATATGGTTACGGGTCCTGCTCCCGTCGCAACTCAAATCCTGCACGCCGCAGGCATTGCTTTCGCCAGCAAGCTGCGCAAGGCCGCGATTGTGACGGTCGCCTACTGTGGCGATGGCGCAACGGGCGAGCCCGATTTTCTTGAAGGGATACGCTTCGCCGCTCTGCACCAGCTTCCCACGGTGCTGGTCTGCGAACAGGATTGCTCGCAATGCCAGACAGCATCCCCTCCCTCTTCATGCATCCAGGGACTGGCCTTGCCGGAAGGTCTGGCGCATCGACGCATCGACGGAACTGATGTGGTTGCAGTTTATACCGCCATGAGAGATGCTATGGAGCATGCACGAGAAGGACACGGACCGGTTCTGCTGGAGATGATGGTTACACGCCCACCTGAACCGGATGCAGCACATGAGCCTGCGCCAGCACACAATGCGAATCATCCCGCTTCTCAAATTGATCCTTTGTTGCGTTGTCAACAAATTTTACAGGAGCAAGGGGCATGGAGTGATGAATGGGCAGAGAAACTTTACCGGCGCATCTCCGCCGAGGTCGAACAGGCGATGCAAGACGCACTGCGGGACACGCTTTAACAGTTGGGCAGGAGCAAAAAGATGAAACCATCATTCCCCACAACGATCCTCTACGGTGGCGATTACAATCCAGAACAGTGGTCGGAGGATATCTGGCTTGAAGATATGCGCCTGATGCAACTGGCGAAGGTCAATATGGTCTCGATCAATATATTTTCCTGGGCGATGCTAGAACCAAAATCCGACCATTATCATTTTGAGCAGCTAGATCGCATTATGGATATGCTGGCGCAGCATGGCATTGCGGCGGATCTGGCTACCGCAACCGCCTCCCCGCCAACATGGATGAGTCGGCTCTACCCCTCGATGCTGCCGCTTACTCGCGATGGTAAACGCCTGAGCCACGGCTCGCGCCAACACTATTGCCCCAATAGCCCGGATTATCGACGCAAGGCGGCTGAACTGGCGCAACGGCTGGCGGAACGCTACGCCACGCATCCAGCCTTGCAGATGTGGCACATCAACAACGAGTACGGCGCGCATACCTCTCGCTGTTACTGCGATAACTGCGCCGAAGCGTTCCGCGCCTGGCTGCAAGAACGCTATCACTCGCTCGAAAGGCTGAACGAGGTCTGGGGAACGACCTTCTGGAGTCAGCACTACTACCACTGGGAGGATATTCTCCCGCCGCGCATCTCGCCTGCACAAAATAATCCCGGCCAGGCGCTCGACTACTGGCGCTTTATGTCCGACTCATTACTTGGCTGCTATCGCAATGAAGCGGAGATCCTGCGCTCGGTAACGCCGGATATTCCTCTCACGACCAATTTGATGGTCGCTTTCAAGCCAGTGGATGGTTTCGCCTGGGCTCCCTTCATGGATATTATCTCGTTTGATCTCTATCCATCTAATACTACACCGGTCTGGTCAAACGCTTTTGCGCAAGATGTGATGCGCTCGCTCAAAAGAGGGCAGCCGCATCTGGTGATGGAGCAGAGTCCGAGCCAGGTCAATTGGAAGCCGCAGAATCCACATAAGCGACCTGGCCGCCTGCGCCTCCAGACGATGCAGGCTATTGCGCATGGGGCGGATGGCGCGATGTACTTCCAATGGCGTCAATCGCAGGCAGGCGCGGAGAAATTCCATAGCGCAGTCGTCTCGCATGAGGGCAGCGAGCATGGGCGCATTTTTCGGCAGGCAGTGCAAATAGGTGCGGAGTTGCAGCAACTTTCGCCCGAGGTCGTTGGTTCGCGCATCTCAGCGCAGGCCGCGATCCTGCTGGACTGGCAGAACTGGTGGGCGGTTGAATACCAACCCGGGCCTAGCAACCTTCTGAACTACTGGCAACTGCTTAACGATTATTACCGCGCCCTCTATCAACTGAATGTCGCCGTTGATATTGCCGCGCCCGATGGCGACCTGAGCGGCTACCGCCTGATTATTGCCCCCTTGCTGTATATGCTGCGGCCAGGGGTGGCGGAGAACCTCAAACAATTCGTCGAGCGGGGAGGAACGCTGCTCACGACGTTTTTCAGCGGTATCGTCGATGAAAACGATCATGTGATGCTTGGCGGCTACCCGGCGGAATTGCGCCAACTGCTCGGCATCCACGTTGAAGAGTTCGATCCCTGGACGGCGGAAATGACCAACGCGGTGGTGATTAAAGAGGGTACATTACAGGGAGACTATCCCTGCACGTTATGGGGAGAAGTGGTTCATCTCGAAGGGGCTCAGACGTTAGGAGTATTCGCCAACGATTATTACGCCAACGGTCCCGCTTTAACGATCCATCAATTCGGGCAGGGACACGCTTACTACCTGGCAACGCACGGCAATGCTGATCTACTCGGAAAGCTGGTTCGCGACCTTTGTCAACAAGCGCAGGTGTCGCCAGTGCTGGAGCCGCCTATAGGTATCGAGGCGACAAAACGCGTACGAGCCGATGGTCGCGAGATCTTCTTTTTACTGAATCATACTGAACTGGCACAACAGGTTAAACTGCCGGCAGGAACATTTACTTCGCTGCTGGATGGGAAAACTGTTGAAGGGAGCGTCGATGTGAAAGAACTTGGGGTTGTGGTGCTGCTGAGCTGAGCAGGCCGCCACAGGACCGGCGGGGGTTGGACCAAGGCAACCGCGAGGGATTGCCCTGCTCGGACGGGATCATGCAGATGCCCTAATGAAATTCGATAATAAACTCTTGGCGAATGAATGTGTTCATGTGCATCAGCCCGTCCGCTTCAGCGCCATCCCCTATTTAGGAAGGGAAAGCCACATCGGAGAAGATGCCGCCTCTGGTCTGCTGGAAGAGGGCAGGCAGGTATTTGGGCAAGACAGGCGCTAAAGCGGACGCGATAAATCTGGTCCCTACGGCAATACGAGCATTTGGGGTTTTCTGAGAGCGGGTTCATTCGCCCGATTGAATGGCTAGCCGTTGATCATCTTCAGAGCGGGCGAGTTGATTGCGGATGATGGCGTGTGGCTGGTTCAGTAGAGCATCTTCGACGCGCTGCCGGTGCTTGGGCAGGGTATTGCGCGGCATGCTATCGGGGGCAAAAAAGCGGCATTCGCGGGATTCTTCGGTCTCTGTCAGCTCGCCGCCGGTAATACGACAGCGAAAGCTCAAAACAACCTCTCGCTTCTGCGGTTTGGAGTAAACCCCTACAAGCTGCTCAATTGCGACATCAAGGCCGGTTTCCTCGCGCACTTCTCGATAGAGCGTCTCTTCAACGGTCTCGCCCAGCTCCATGCCGCCGCCGGGGAGATTCCACCAATCGATATCGCGCCGGTGAGCAAGGAGAACGCGGCCCTCTTGAAAGATCAGGGCGCTTACCCCGATCCGAAACAAAGTAAGATCTCCTGCTGCACTGTTGAATTCTGCCATAACACCCCTCAGCTATGCCTCAATAATCTGTATTCACAAGTTATACACCCTATAAGCCGTATCATGCAAGACCTGTCTGGCTATATGAAGCGCCTGTTCACTATCAAGCGCGTCGGCATCGATCATCTCCTGCAATACCTGCCCGATAATCGCTCGTCCCCGCCATGCGCTTACATAGTGCATCTCTGGCAGATTAGTGCCATCTGAACTATACATGAGCTTGCTGGCGGGAGCTACACTGAGCGCCTGACGCGTGAAGGCCAGCATCTCTAATTTATCAACAAAGGGAATTATATACGAGAGATCAAAATAGACATGCGGATAGATGGCTGCAAGATAGGCACCGAGCTGACAGTATGGATAGCTTTCATGGAGCAGCACCACCGGCATGCTCTGATAATCGCTCCGCTCCAGCACTTCACGCAACTGCAACGGATTGCCCAGGCGCATATCCGTATCGCTATCGCCATAGCCGGTATGAAACTGGATCGGGAGCTGCCGCTCTGCTGCTATTTTGAAGGCTATATGAAGCAGATATTCGATGAGCGGCTTATGCGCGATGCGCAGCTGTCCGGTATTGACGGCCTGTGTGCGCGCTTCCTCGAAAGCTGCAACCGCCGCATCTTTCTGCCATTCTCTAATATCCAGCCCGGTACGATAGGCCGCGATACTTTTCAGGCCGCAATAGCCCTGCTCGCGTGCGCCACTTACCTCGTTTGAGAAGCGAGTAACGATCTCATCAAAGTCTCCATGCTCCATCACCAGGCGTTGCATCAATGTCTCCAGGCGGAGCAATTTAGCCGCCCGGCATCCACCGACTGTGCCCATCTGCTCCGGCGAATAGCATACGTCCGCCGGAGGGTAGCCAGGATCAAGGACGAGCGTATCGATATTGGCTGCCTGAATCAGCCGATGCAGCAACGCTTCCGTGTCGAGGCTATTTCTCGCAGCGATTACCCCTTCCTCCGTCCGCTCACAGCCATAGAAGGCCGCCATTTGCCGCAGCATCCACAGGTAATAGACAGTATTGGGTATATGCATCGAAGCAAAAACCGCGTGGGTTGCCTCTGTAAAATAGCTGCGAAACTGCAACACGTCCATCTGCTGCGTTTGCAAAATGGGGTGACAATGGTTATCCACCACTGCCAGATCAGTCAGATCAAGCATACAACCTCTCCTAATCTTACTATGCTGCAAGCCAGCCTGGTTGCTTTCTTATGGGTAATATGGTCGCATATCTTATGTGGAGCGTCAATAATACTCTACCGGTCTCACGTCCACTTCACCAACGCGCGATTGATCTCGGCCAGTGTGGGGCAGCCGGCCAGTTTCATGGCACGTTCCAGTTCGGTGTGCAGGATTTCTAGAACCTGCCGGACGCCGTTCGCGCCATCGACGGCTAAGCCCCAGAGGACCGGACGGCCAACCAGCGCGGCACGCGCACCCAGGGCCAGAGCTTTGAGGATGTCAGTGCCACGACGAATACCACCATCCATATAGACCTCGCAGCGCCCGGCTACCGCCTCTACGATTTCCGGTAGCGCCTCAATGCTTGATACAGCTCCATCCAACTGACGACCGCCATGATTAGAAACGATAATGCCAGAGATGCCATGTTCGAGCGCCAACAATGCATCTTCGGCGGTCAAAATACCTTTGAGCAGGATAGGCAAGGTGGTGATTGAGCGCAACCAATCAACGGTCTCCCAGGTTACGGAAACCCACTCCTGATCCTCATCTCCCATTTCGATACCCGCAAAATTGGCTTCAGCCAGTGGCGGCGGTGGCATCGGTACGGCGTGTCGTCTGCTACGCTCGCGATTGCCCATTACTGGTAAATCTACCGTCAGCACAATGGCCTTGTAGCCTGCTATCTCAGCTCGTCGCACCAGTGTGGCTGCAAATTTGAGCGATGGATAGGTGTAAAGCTGGAACCAGAGCGGACCACTGGCTGCCTGGGCAATCTCTTCGAGCGTACGCGTCGCATCGGTGCTGACAATCATCAGCGTGCCAGCCGCACCCGCTCCCTGAGCAGTCGCACATTCCCCTTGTGGATGGGCCAGGCAATGCAGAGATGTGGGAGCAATCAGGATAGGCATACGCACCAGCAGCCCCAGCACGCGTGCGCTCGTATCGCATTGGCTGACATTGACCAGCATACGCGGACGCAGGCGGATGCGAGCGAAGTCAGACTGATTGGCCCGCATCGTCACCTCGTCATCGCTGCCGCCCGCGTAAAAGTCCCAGCAGGCCGAGTCCATCCGCTCCCTTGCCAGAACTTCGTAGTCAAAAACGTTGATTGGCTCCATAACAATTTTCTTTCATTATATTACCCAGTGTCCGGTCAAGAACTGGAGCAACAAAAAGGATAAAAGGGCAGTGGAGATAACGAGAAAGTAGAGCTGGCTCTGCACATTTTTATGGAGCAGCCGCGCCAGGGGAATGAAGACGGGCGTAGCTTCTAAGAGGTAGCGGGGAAAGGCGTGGAGAGGCGAATAATCCTGCGTGGGCCAGAGGATACCGAACAGAATGAAGACGGCGCTATAGACAACATAGGCTCGTTCCTGCTTGGAAAACTTCCACGGGCCAACGCAACAGAGCACGCCCAGCGTGATAATAAATAGCACAAGCAACAGATCAATTGCGTTATGAGGAGCATGGAATGAGAGCGGCTCTAATCTAAAAAATAGGAGAGCGGTATGAATAATGCTCCAAAAAGGGAAATCTAACGTACGATGCCAGACCGCCTGCGCGTGCGAGAAAGCCAACGCATCATGAAAGCGCACGAAGCAATAGAGCATGAAGGAGCCTGTAGCAAGTGGAATAGCGCCACCGGCAAGCACATTAAAACGTACCGCTGAGAGTTTAAAGCCCTTTTGACGGAGATACTCGTAACAAAACGGCAACAGCAGCAGCAGACCAGAAGAACGGGTCAAACCGGCAATCAGGCCGCAGATTCCCGCTAACCACCAGCGACCGCGACGCATCTGATAGAGGCTGAGCAATGCGAAGGTGATAAAAAGCGACTCATTGTAGGATGCGGCAAAGAAGAATGCGGTAGGAAAAAGCGCGTAGTAGAGCACCGAACGAGCTGCAAGTTCGCCGCCAAAATCTTCCTCAATCAAGCGATAAAGCACCACGAGCATGCCGAAACCAGCTACATTCGCAATAATCAGGCCGGCAACCAGGGGATCATGGATAATCCCGTGAAGGCTCCATATCGCTAACGGGAAAAGCGGAAAGAACGCCGTTTGCCACCATTGCGCATATCCGCCTGTGGCAATAGCGGTAAATTGGCTGCTATCCCATCGATTCCAGACCATCAGTAATGTGCGCAACGGCAACGAATTAGCCGCGAAGTTGGGCAGCAAAAATAAGGTGACGAAATAGGTGAACGCAAAAAAGATCAGATGTGTCAGCACGTAGATCGGCAAAATGCCTTTCATCGCTTTAAGCCACTTTTGCCTTGCCGGAACCATTCCCGTGTCGGCGCCTATTTCAGAGGCGGCAACCGGCAAAGTGTGACTGGCGATGGCGTGTTCGCCGGCAATAGCTGCTGCATTGCCGATAGGATTGAATCGAGGAATATGTATCTTTAGTTTCAATGGAGCCTCTCAAAAAACTGTAATCATTACCCTGGACGAGGCAAAATTCTGTCCCTTCTCATAAAGAAAGATATGTAGACAGCATTTGTATTGATGACGTATGTGGCTTGCTGAAGTAACGCTATTATGCTATCATTACCCATCCTTCGGCGCTTCCGATCAGGGCAGATTCTCCATCTCCTTTGAGGCACTTGATAGCGAGCGTATACTTGACGGCTGCATCATCGTATTCTCTGGATATGACCTCGGCCTGAACCTGTAAGGTATCTTCAATGGAAATGGGGCGGATAAATTTCACATCGTAGAGCTTCCCACCGCTGAGCCACCGCTCCCCAAAAATATCAAGCAGCCATGCTGCAACAAATGCCTGCGTTTGAGTACCTGTAACGTTAGGCTCGTTCAGGCCAACGCTGCTGGCGAACGCGGGATCGGTATGAATATTGCGAGCGGGCCAGCCCTCCAGAGCGAACGGGCCGCCTGCGTAAGCCCATGTGCGCTCCCACGAGACGCGCTTTGGCTTGCTGGCGAAAACCGTTCCGATGGGCGTATCGATGGTGATGAGACTCATAGATCATCCCTTTCTCACTCTGTTTGCATTGTATATGTCAGGGAAACTTTGCGCGAGAGAATATCATGTCCTTCGTCGTCTACGATCCAGGTCTCCGTCTCGCAATACTGCCGTCCCCGCTTCTCCCAGACTCTCACGATCTTCCAGCGGATGAGGAGTTGCGAGCCGACGCGGGCCGGGGAAAGGAACGTGACTTCATCGGCAGAATGAATGGAGGCCCAGCCTGTTGGGAGATAGAACGAAGGACTTTTCGAGGGAAAGCTTAAAAGCAATAATAAGCCAGGATGCGCCAGCGGCCTATCTTTGCCCTCCTCGATGTAACGCGGGTGAAAATCCTCCATTGCGTAGAGAAACTGCTGATTGAGTTCGGGCGTTACAGTTACCGTCAACGGCGCTAATTCAGCGCCAGGCTTGAGTAGTGCGAAATTCTGAATCTCCTCCATTGTATGCTCGCTTCTCTCCCATTGGGCTTATCTGGCAAACAACATTTTTCCTTATTATATCCTCTTCAGGCTCTAGAAAAGTATAATATGTAGTACACCTGCCATTCCTAGAAATAGTGGGGACTCTTGATCGTGTATGGTGATAGAGGGAAACTTACGTCTTTCACCGCTACTTTCTCCAAAAAGAAAGGGGAACTAAGATGCAGAGAAATCCTTTCATTCACGCGCTAAGCGCGAAGTTTTGCTTGCTGATGCTCGGTATCCTTTTGCTTCTGGCAGCCTGTGGCAGTTCTTCGAGTCCAGGTTCCCAGCCTGCACCTGGTAATACCCCACAGCCCACCCAACCATCAAATGGCGGGTACAGCATCATCACGCTGATTCAGCAAGAGATGCATCTCTTCCTGGCTCCGTATAACCCATAGCCTCTAATCACAACCGTAGGGGCTGGGCTTGTCCCAGCCCTCGTATTCACATTTAGGCTTAAAAAGGACAACTTGTAACGTCACCGCGCTTGACTGATTGGAGCATTGCCTGTGCCGCGGCCCTGGCCCTCATTACCGGCGTCATCAGTCTGGTGATGGGGCGGTTGGAGGACTGGTTTGTTTTCGCGCTGCACGGCGCTATAGGGATCTGGCTGTTGCTGCTACTGTGGGGAAAGCTGCGACGCGTATGGCCCCGGCTGATTCATCCGCGACGCTGGGATCGCCGCACCATCTATGGGTTGCTGGCGCTGCTTCTGGTCACGCTGGCGCTTGGCTCAGGGATCTGGTGGGAGGGGGGCGGCGAGTGGTATTTCGCGGATTTCAATCTGCTGAACTGGCATATTGTACTGGGCTTCGTGCTGACAATGGCAATTATCGTCCATATGTTCGCACGCGCGAAATGGCTACGCAAACGTGACATTGTCGGCAGACGACAGGCATTGCACTTTGGTACGTTGCTTTTTAGCAGCGTGGCACTCTGGCCGTTACAGCAGCTTGCCGAGCGTATTGCAAACTTGCCTGGCTCACGGCGACGCTTCACGGGCTCGCGCGAAAGCGATAGCTATGCTGGCAATATCTTTCCAACTTCGAGTTGGGTCGCCGATCAGCCGCATCCAATAGATACACAATCCTGGCGACTCTCACTCGGCGGAGCTGTGAATACACCGCATGATTTCACTTATGATGAGCTTGCATCGGCAAACGATGAACTGGAAGCGACACTGGATTGTACAGGCGGGTTTTATAGCACACAGAGGTGGCGAGGTATACAGATCCGACGGCTGCTTGACGAAGCTGTTCTCCACGAGGATGCACGTTTCATCAGCTTCATTTCTGTCACAGGCTATCGCTGGAGTTTATCAGTAGAGGAGGCACGCACAGCTTTATTAGCAACCCGCATTGACCAGGAGTCAATTTCTCACCAGCATGGCTTTCCCTTGCGCCTGGTCGCGCCCGGCCATCGCGGCTTTGAGTGGGTCAAGTGGATCAACCGCATTGAAGTGCTTACGGAGCCTGATCCGGGCCAGATTCTCAGCATTTTCACCAGCAGCTTCACCGATGCAGGCAGAGGGAAATGAGTAAACAGATGCAGGAAGTAAAAAAGCTTCCCAGATTGTGAAAATCTGAGAAGCTACCGCTAATGGCTCTACCGTTTATATGTGTTCATGGTAGAGCCTGATCTTCTCCGTCAGGAAGCCGCGCACGAGGGAGGCACTACGAACGACTTAACCGGAATAGCCTCAAGCTTAACAGCGCAGTCAAAGCACAACGAAGCTACCGTTGAAGTGTACTGGTGATCAACCTGGCACAACTGCACCATCTCGGTTGTCCACCCGCACTCTGAGCAATAGTACCGAGCCTTCGCCGACTTCCCGAACGTTGACTTACGCAAGCCCTGAATCAAACAGAGAGCCGCAACCAGGAAGAAGCAACAGATCAGAACCCACTGCATTAGGCACCTCCTTTGACCTTGAGAACTATTCACACACTCTACTATTCTTTTCGCCCTGCCCACATCCGGTAATATTCCCCCCTCCTAAACAGGCAGAACGCGTGGGTGTATCACATTTCTCGTACCAATGCGATAAGAACAGTATAGAAATAATGGGCATGGATGTCTGTGAACTGCTACACA
Organism: Ktedonosporobacter sp.; assembly: GCA_035293765.1. Lineage (GTDB taxonomy): Bacteria > Chloroflexota > Ktedonobacteria > Ktedonobacterales > Ktedonobacteraceae > DASRHT01. The sequence continues at coordinate 100,287 of DATGMF010000072.1, read as the reverse complement.
GCATCCGAGTGAACCAGTTCCCTAATGAAGGGCAAACGTCAAAAAGACAAAGCGACGCAGTCGATATACAAGGGCGCGCTCTACGATAGATCGACTACGGTGTGGAGCTACTTCAAAACATTCCGCATTCCAACGCTGCTGACGAAAGGAAACGCTAAAAGATGGTAAAAACGTTCTACGTCATCCAGTAGTTGCAAGCAGGTAACGTCCTAAGGCGCTAATAGAGGTTAGCTATTCCACAAAAGCCGCTCAAGGAATAGGCTAATACGTGGTGAGGACGCTGCATTCAGCCCTCAGGAACCAACCACCCTTGAAGCCCATGCGGTGAAGCATCTCATTATCAGCAATGAGTATTCGCATTGACATTTCTCTCACCTCAAACTGTTCCAGGGACTTGCTTCCTTAACCAGCTCTATACAAACACATTGCAGAACCGGAAAAGAAATGCATCATAAGATAAAACTTTCAGATCAGGATGTGCTATCAGAAGGCAGCATTATTGCGCCTTCGTAGTGACTGGGTATATAAAATATTATACATTCATAAACCGGAAAAGTCAACTGATTTTGGAGCAGAGTTCATTAATTATCTGGCTCGACAAAACAATCTGCTGTCGTGTATAATCGTCGTTGAAGAGAAGCAGATCGACAAGTTGATCTGCTTCTCGTAATGTTTTTACTGCTCGTATGGTTGGTTAGGATAAGGCTGGTTCGGATAGGGTTGATCTGAGTAGGGTTGATTTGGATACGGTTGGTTCGGGTAGGGTTGATCTGGGTAAGCGGAGGCAGGAGGATAGGGCTGAGCTGGGTAAGGTTGATGCGGATAAGCTGGTAGGGGAGTGACTTTAGAAGTACTCTTACCTATCAGGCCACCGAGAGCGCCAAGACCAGCCCCCAGGCCAATCGCAAAGGCAATGCCAAAGATTGCAAAGGCCACGCCACCAATCGTTGCACCAGCTCTGAAAGCGTCAGCACTCGTTGAAGTTGAAGAGGGGAGATTGTTAAAATTTGCCATCAGCCTCGGCAAATTCACACTGAAAAAGAGCACCATACTCACGACGAAGCCGATCACGCCATAAATGCCCCCGGTCCACAGTCCTGCAAGCGTACCGGTACTCACCTTGCCCGTTTTTTTCGCGGCCAGTATGCCAGCCACAAAGTATGCGGCCAGTCCTAGAAGAAAAACTAGCAACGTCAGAAGCAGGGCGGTGCCAGTATTTGTGACATTAACAAAGGTATTGATGAGCAGGACGGTTGACGCGATAGCAGCCAGGATAAGGCCCGCGATAAGTCCTTGTTGGAAAGCAATGTTCCGCGAATTGGGCTGACTATAAGCCGGTTGCATTGTTACACCTCACTTCGTAGTAATATCGATCTTAAAGGGTGCAAGTAATTTAGCGACGGCGGATGGAGCGATCATCATCGGCCTGAAGCGATGGCGGTTGCGGCGGCAGAGATTGCTCCCAGGGCTGGCGGGCCAGGTGCAGAGAGCTCGCTTCAGCAGAGGCATGAGCGGCGCGCGCCTTGCGATCATTGCGAATATGGCGCCAGATATAGAGCGCAACCAGCACCACCAGCACCAGCAGAATGACCACATCCAGGTCGTGGAAAATCGGGCTCAGAGTATCCAGGTGATTGCCAAGTATCGTACCGAGATACGCCAGGAGCAGGCACCAGGGCAACGAACCAAGAAACGTATAAATGCAAAATTGGATGAACGGCATTTCAGCAATACCAGCAGGGAGCGAGATGTACGTGCGTACGACGGGTAAGAGGCGAGAGAAGAAGGCGGTAGCGTTGCCCCAACGCAGAAAAAAGTGGTCAGCTTTATCGGCATCGTGCTGAGAAATAAGGACATAGCGTCCATATTTCAACATCAAAGGACGCCCACCTTTATAGCCGATATAATAGGCTGCCATCGAGCCAAGCAAACAGCCGATTGCGCCGGAAAAAGCAGTGAGGAATAGGCCGAGTAGAGGGTTGGTACCTGGTAACATTTTTCCGCTGGCAAGCATAATACCGGCGAGAGGCATCACAATCTCGCTCGGCAGAGGAATACAGCAGCTCTCGATAGCCATAGCCAGCACAATCCCTAGCAACCCTGTTGAAACATAAAGATTGGTAATCAGCGTTGTCAATACATCAGTTATATGTGTGAGCAACGAACAAGCCTCCTTTAATAAAGCTATGCTTTTGAACCATACTAGCATATTTTCTCAAAAGAGGCTAGAACTACTGGTACAAAAAACGAGCATTTAGTCCCAATCATCCTCGTTATTTAGCCGTCGGGAATTGAGCCGCGATGAACGGCGTACAATGGGGGTATCGAGGTGTTGGGACAATTCCTGGCGCAGCGGATCGTCATCATACATGTAGGGAGCTCTGCGCACACGCGGCCTCCTGAGATCGCCGGTTGACAGGCTTTGTCTTGCTTCCAGAGGCCGTTCATTAAGACGTGAAGGTCTGGTAAGCGGCCCGGTTCTCCTGGGAGGATTCATCGGTTCGGTTCTTGGATAGTTATCTTGCAAGTAGTCTGTTTGAGCTTCAGCCAGACCCGGTCCAAAGAATTCGTCATCAGTACTTTCGTCTTCCTCATAGAAGGAACGACGACGCAAATCATCATCTTGGCGTTGCCGACCGGTTGTTTTGCGTGTGCGTTCCGATAAAGGACGGTAGGGGCGTCGTGGAGCTGGTTGTTCCTGCTCTGGAGACAGAGGTTCGCTAGAGAAGCGAGAGCGGCCCGGGCGATTCGAGGGTAAACGCCTTGAAGAATAGGTTGGGAGTTCCTCTATATCATCGTCACCATGCTGCCGCACAGCCTCCTGGCGTGCGAGCCGCAGGGCTTCGGATTGTAAGCGGCCACGATTTGATTTTATTTCCCCTGTGGGAGGGCGACGGCCAGCAGATCGCCGTTCGGACGCTTCATCGCTGGACCATGCATCCAGAGCCCGTGAAGATGGCTTACCTGTGCGCGACAGCGTATCTCGCTGGGTAAGGGACAAATTTCTGGCGACCCGACTCTGAGCGACGGCGGGCAAACGGCGCGAAGGCGGAACTGGGAGATCGCGAGCAGGATATCGCCGATGATCATCTAGCGCATCCTCATCCCAACCGTCTTCGACCGGTAACACATAACTCTCAATTTCATAGGCTGCTCTCAATGTTCGCGGTGAAACATCGTAATCCCTCAGCGGGACAAAGTCTTCTTGAGCTTGCGCGTAGGACCGTTCGTCGTGGCGACGTGCCAGGTAAGAGAATAGAGTCAGGGAGATCGGGATGCTCAGAAGCAAAGCGGCAAATCCACCGATTAATCCACCTAATACCCAGGAATTAAGCATGTTACCAAACCAAAGAACGACTGCGGCCCCTGCGATAAGCACCAACGCGACGGCAACAGCTCTCATCAAATCTCCTTACGTTTTATACACAAGACGCTTAAAGAGCGCCTATATCAGGCCAAGCTATAATATAGCCGAAGTATACCAGATTTGAGCAAAGAGTACAAGAGGAAAAGCGGAGCAATATAAAAAAGGCGCGCGAGGCACGGGAGAAGCAGCCTATCCCCGGAGGGGGATAGGGCTTCTGAGATCTTCTAGCCGGGGTTATGCGCAGAAAGACAGAGCGGTCGTCAGGCGGCGCTGCCACACTGGCGGAAAATCGCCACAACCTTCCCTTGCACCTGCCACTCGCGGTCCCACACGCTTTTGGGGATCAGGATTGGTTCCAGTTCTGAGTTCGCGGGTTGGAGGCGAACCCGATCATGGTCTTTTTCCTGGAAGAAACGCTTCAACGTCGCGCTTCCGCTCACGCCCTCCTGCATATGGACGGCAACAACGATATCGCCGTTCTGGCAGGTTGATTGCGGCTTAATCACCACATAGTCGCCGTCGCAGATATGATCCTCGATCATAGAGCGACCTCGGACAATCAGGGCGTAGGCATTTTCCGCATCGGCCACTTCGCGGCCCATATCCACGCGTTCGGTCGCGTCAGAGAAGATATCGAGCGGCTCGCCTGCGGCGATGGAGCCCATTACAGGAATGCCGATGGGTGATTTGGTCAGTTTAATGCCGCGGCTCTTTTTCGGTTGACGCGAGATCAGCCCTTTTTTCTCCAGCATCGTGAGGTGGTAGTCAACGTGGCCGGTGCTGGCGATTTGCAACTCGCGCCCGATCTCCCGGTTCGTTGGCGGCATCCCCTCAGATTTCATGTAAGTGACGATGAAATCGTACATCCGGCGTTGTATCTCGCTGGCTTGCTCCAAAGACATAGAACAGTCCCTCTGCCTTTCTAAACACACTAACGCTACTCTTCCCACACAACCCAAGAACTAGAACGATTATTCAAAAAGATAATACCACAACTGCATAAGCAATACAAGCTTTTTTCGAACGGATTTTCCGAATATTTTTTCGTACTATTTTCCTGGACAAGGGCTTGGAATCATCCTCAGGTTTTGCTATACTCCATTGAGAGGGGCAACAAATGACCAGGATCAGCTAAAGGGAAAATAGCTGCTCATGGTCGTGTTAATTTGCGCCCGGCCTCTTAATAGAGGTACAATAAAGGCGTTAAGTTTTCGACGGACACCAGCACGAAAGAGAGAGTCAGAATCACTATGGTAGAGATGACAGTTGAGAGCGTGCGAATAAACCTGGCCACGCAGCAGCGGGTGGTCATCTTGAAAGCAACGAAGCAGGAGCGTTATCTGCTCATCTGGATAGCGCAAGCGGAGGCGTATGCTATTGCCGTCGAACTTCAAGGAACTACATCTCCCCGACCACTCACTCATGATCTGTTAAAAAACGTTATTAGCGAGCTGGGCGCGAAAATAGTGAGCATTGTGATCTCCGATCTGATCGATGAAGTCTACTATGCGCGTATTGTCCTGGATGTCGCGGGCAGATATATCGAGGTTGACTCACGGCCCAGTGACGCCATTGCGCTTGCGGTGCGAGCCAAGATACCAATCTATGTTGAAGATGCTGTCCTGGAAAATGCAGGGGTGGCGCTAGGACAAGGGGAAGAACAGCAACCCCCTCCATTCGCCAAGCCCGAGCCAAAGAGCGAGAGGGAAGCAGATCAGGATAATCTAGACGCTTATCGCGACTTTATTAATAGTCTGGATGTTTTAGACGATTTTGGCAAAGATTAATCTCCCTCATCAAGCTAGAGATGATCGAAAACGCAACAGGGCTTTTAACAGATGGACCAGCAGGCGTGAAAGCAGGCCATAGACCAGGATCGCCAATAGCGCCAGCACCTCTATGTTGGCGGGGATTGATAACGTTATCTGTTGCGTTATAAGCTGGAAGGGCCAGAGAAATATATCGCCCGTTTCATAGACGACGCCCGCCCAGAACACATCGGCAGGCATATTGATCAGCTTCAGGATAAAGTGAGCCAGTAGCAGGAGCTGTATGATCACAAAACACAGCCCGACGAGCATTGGTATGGGGCTACGCCGGCTCCGAGCAGCTTTTCCTTGCCTGGCAGGCAATACCGGAACAGTATTGCCGATGCGCCCGCCCTTTCCTCCTGGCATCACTGGAGCCGGTGGAAGATATGGGTAAACGGCATTGTTTCCCGGTGGCTGTTGGGCCTGACCGCCGATGATATAGGGTGGCGGATAAGCTTGTAGTTGCGGAGTGGGATGTCGTATTGGTTCTGTGGGCAAGTCGTGCTCGTCTATCTCTTCGGCCTTGCTTTTACGAAATATATGCATTGCTCTTGTCCTTCCAATGCTAATGGACATCTGCTTGCTTGTTGTCGGCACCCATGCTCAGGTTTATTATACTCTATAGGCCCGAAAAATATATCGGCCTCTATTATCGATCTTGTTTAGCTACAATATGTTACGCTGGAACTGAGGCGAGGTTGTAATTATTTTTCTGTACTTTGCTTGGTAGAGGCTCGGTCTTGCGCCTGCCCTGCGAATAGCAAAAGAGGATTGACGGCCCTTCCCGGCGGGCACAGCTAGAGGGTAAGCGCAAGGCTAGATAGCTTTGACGGCAGTTCAAACCAGGGCACGCAACCGCAAGGAACACCGTTAGAGGGCAACCGCAAGGGATTGCCCCTACCAAATTACCTCGGGAAAAGGGAGCTCCTCCGCTACACAGCGGCTCCCAACTATGTTACAATAGAGCGATAATGTAGCGATGAAGCTAAAGGAGAATTTTTGCAAACATGACACAGACCGACAGCCATACACAGGTAGACCGGCAGGCAGCGGGGAAGGGAGCGCCGCGCTTGCGCTTTGCTCCCAGTCCGACCGGTTTTCAGCACATTGGTGGATTTCGCACTGCCCTCTTTAGCTGGCTTTACGCCCGCCATACGGGAGGGCAATTTGTCCTGCGCATTGAAGATACCGACCTGGAACGCACCGTTGAAGGCGCAGTTGAAGATCTCGTCAATGGCTTCGCCTGGCTGGGAATGGATGTCGATGAAGGTCCCATTATTGGCGGCCCTTATGGCCCTTACTTTCAGGTGCAACGCAAGGGACTCTATCAGCACTACGCGTATCAGCTTATAGAAACGGGCCATGCCTATCGCTGCTACTGCACACCGGAACGGCTCAACCAGATGCGTAAAGAGCAAGAGGCGCAGAAATTGCCCCCGCGTTATGATCGCCGCTGCCGCTACCTGAGCGACGAGCAGCGAGCTGCCAATGATGCCGCGGGCCTTCCGTGGGTCGTACGTTTCGCTATGCCAATAGATGGTGAAACGGTGGTTCACGATGAGTTACGCGGCGATATCGTCTTTAAAAACGCCGATCTGGACGATACCATTATTCTTAAATCCAACGGGCTGGCACCATACCACCTGGCGTATCTCGTCGATGACTACTTAATGGGCATTACACATGTGTTGCGTGGTGACGACTGGCTCCCTAGCGCGCCGCGTCATATTCAGATTTACAAGGCCCTGGGTTGGGAGCCACCTTTGCTCTACCATGTACCGAATGTTTTAGGTAAAGATAGGAAGAAGCTCAGCAAGCGCCGCAATGCTCCTTCGTGGTCAGACTTTAAGCGCGAGGGCTATCTGCCAGAAGCCGTTTTTAACTTTATGGCCCTGCTTGGATGGTCGTACGATGATAAGACGGAGATCTTTACAAAGGAAGAGTTGATCCGCGTCTTCACGCTGGACCGCATCGGCGTCTCCGGCGGCATTTACGATCCTGACAAGCTGCTCTGGATGAATGGTTACTACATTCGCCACCTCTCTCTAGAGGAACTGGTCAGCCGCACCATTCCCTATATGGAGCGACCAGAGGCAGAGGGCGGCTTGCCTGATGTAGTGCAGCGCCCACTGGACCGCGGGTATACTACGCGTGTGCTTCGCATGGAGCACGAGCGATTGAAGACGCTGGGCGAGGCCGCGCACGCCGTTTCATTCTTCTATGAAGATGAGATCGAATACGACACAGCAACGCTGATCGAGAAGGGGATGGATGCCACACGCACACGCGAAGCATTAATTCAGGCACGCGACCTGTTGGCAGCATTGCCGGTATGGGAAAAGACGTTGATGGAGCCTCCTATGCGTACGCTGGCTGAGGCGCTTGGCTTGAAAACAAGACAATTGTTTGGCTCCATTCGTACGGCTGTCAGCGGTCGAATAGCAACGCCGCCATTGTTCGAGATGCTGGAAGTGCTGGGGCGCACAATCAGCTTGAAACGTCTTGAGCAGGCTATCGAACGATTATCCAGCTAAAACTCTGATGCATGCAGACAGGGGGTTTCCTTCAGGAAGGGGATCTTCTGTCTGCTATGGCTCTACCATTTTACTTTGCTGAAAATAGAGGGCTTGCATGATTAACAAAGATTACATTTTGCGCCTGGCAGAACGTTTCGGCAGATATCTAGCCATTATTCTCCGTTTACGCAAGTTCGACCAGAACGAAGAAGCTCTCATTTATATTGACGACCTCCTGCTCAAGACAACAGGCTTTACCTCCCGTTTTATCAATTCGCTCTCAGAAGAGATGATCATTCAGATGCTCTCCCCGCTTGGCAAGTTGAACATTGAAGCTGCTCTCTGGAGCGCATTGCTGCTCAAGGCCGAGGGGGAGATTTACGAGGAAACGGGGCAAACCGGCGAAAGCTACCACCGTTACCTCAAATCGCTCCATTTGTTGCTTGAAGTGTTACGCCATGAGAACATCACCAGCGAACCTGAATTTGCGCAAGCCATCACAGAGTTGATCCAACAGCTCGACGACTATGAGTTGCCGAACAGCACCAAGGAAAAACTTTTTATGTATTACGAACATATCGGGAGCTATGGGAAGGCCGAGGATATCTTTTTCGAGCTACTCGAAGCCAATGCAAACGATAGCGGGTTGATCGAGCGAGGCAAAGCTTTCTATGACAGGCTACTCACAAAGGGCAATGCGGATTTACTGGCGGGCAATCTATCGCGGGAAGAGGCGGAAGAGGGGCTGGCCCAGCTACAACGAACGGACCGGTAAGATAGAGTTTTTAGACGAGGTAGACAAGTGCCATCGATCAAAACTGTGCAGGTTGCACGCTCCACAATGGCGGACTCGTGGCGCTGGATGTGGCCTGATATTTTGATGCGGATCATCCCCCTGGGAGCTGTACCCTTTATCTATATTCTCATTTTCCACCTGCCACCCTCGTTTCTGGGATTAGCGCTGCATGATGTGCCGCAGCAGGTTGCGCTCGGGCTGGGCATCGGGCTGCTGATGGCTGGCTTCTCAGCAGCTTATCGCATGTATATCGTCGGTCCCTGGTTCCGCTGGCCGACCGTCAGCGACCACTTCTTCCAGGGCTTCTTTTACCTGTTTATTAATGGACCGGTGGAGGAGTTCTTCTTTCGTGGCTTTATGCTGGAGGCGGTGACGCAATGGACGGGCTGGCTCGGCTGGGGCTGGCTGGTCAGTACGCTGGCTTACACACTCTATCATCGCCTGGGCAAATGGAACTGGCGCAGCGTTGGCGGGGTAGGGCTCGCCGGGATCGTCTTTAGCCTGGTCTATCTGCTTCAGCCTACGCCGCGTTCGCTGCTCGCGGTGACGATTGTTCACGGCCTCACCACCTGCGGCTTCCTCAGTTGGGGGGACGAGGTGCTCTACCGCGTGTGGAAGCGCCGGCAACGCCAGGAAAAATAGGAAGAGGTGGTAACAATTTGTGTGACATGAGCGTAATTACCGTAAGAGCAAAAATATCTTGCGGTTGCTCATAAGGCGGGCAATATTTAGAGCAGGAGAGAATGGGGCTATGCAGTCCTCCTACCTCCACACTCTCTCGTTACTATCATAGATGCGGTTCGTCAAGCTTATCAAAGAACTCTGTCTACTGTTGGAGGTCTAATTTCTTGAAAATCGTTGTGACCGGTGGGGCCGGCTTTATTGGCTCCCACCTCTGTGCCCGCTTACTCGATGATGGTCATAAGGTGCTATGTGTAGATAATCTTATCACCGGCTCTATAGACAATATAGCTGCTTTGCGCAATCATCCACATTTTACATTTCTTCAGCATGATATCACGCAACCTTTTACTTATGACGCGGAAGCTATTTTTCACCTTGCCAGCCCGGCCAGCCCGGTAGGCTATCTTGACCATCCGATAGAGACCATTCTGGTCAATAGCCAGGGCACCTATCAAATGCTGGAAATGGCCCGCAAGCAGCGGGCGGCCTTCCTGGTCAGTTCAACGTCTGAAGTGTATGGAGATCCGCAGATCCATCCACAAAGCGAAGAATACTGGGGGAACGTGAACCCTATCGGACCACGCGCCTGCTACGATGAGAGCAAACGTTTAGGCGAAACGCTGACGATGGAATACTATCGCCAGTTCCAGCTCAACGCGCGCATTGTACGCATCTTCAATACCTATGGTCCTAACAGCCAGATAGAAGATGGTCGCATGATCCCTAACTTTATCACGCGAGCTTTGAAGAACGAACCTCTTACCATCTATGGAGATGGCAGCAAAACGCGCAGCATTTGCTATGTCAGCGATCTGGTAGAAGGCTTGCTACTGGCGATGTTTAAGCCAGGGACAGCAGGCGAGGTGTTTAATCTCGGCAATACCGAAGAATTAACGGTGTTCGACTTTGCGCAATTGATTATCCGGCTTTGCAATGCTTCATCCACCATTAAATTTGAGTCACAGCGTATTGATGACCCGGAACGACGGCGGCCAAATATTACCAAAGCGCAGCAAATCTTAGGATGGCAACCACAAGTCAGTATGGAAGAAGGGCTGAAGCGTACCATCGAATGGTTCGGCAAGCGCATCACCCATTTATCCGGCGTGTTATAGTATATATTGCCGGGTTTTCGGAGAAACTGAGTTAAAAGAAGTACAAACAGACATGTATAATCCAGGCGTTGGCGAGTCAGACCGACAGAATCATGCCTCATGGCTCAAGCAGAGCGTGACAGGTATAGGTGAATGGGCAACCATCTCAAATCTTACGGGATTGATTGGTGCGCTGGTTGCTATCTTTTGTCTCCTTCTGCTGCCGAGCGCAAACTACTGGAACATACGCCTGCCGCTTTACCTGGTGATCGCCATCTGGACAATGCTGCGCCCAAGAGTCGCGCTCTACTTGCTACCCATCGCTATCCCCTGGGGTTCGCTCGATAGCTTCAATCTGGGCGGGCTCAACTTGAATGGTGCAGATATCCTGGTTGCGCTGCTTGCCGCAAGCTGGCTGATGGGTTTTGCGCTGAGACGTTTTGTAGAACAAGGAGATGCGAACGTCGGTCCGCTGGATCGCGAAGGGTTCAACCTTCCTCGTTACCTGGCAATCGCAACGGCGCTCCTGCTGCTGGCAATGCTAATCTCAATGCCAACAGCTTTTAACCTCAATTCGAGCATTAAAGAACTGAGCAAATGGCTGGAGGCTGCGGTCATACTCTTGCTAGGAGCGCAATATATCCGCACACGCCGCCAGGTCTGGATACTTATAACCATTATCATTCTTGCCGCCGTCTCACAGGCGCTTCTGGGGTACGCGCAGGCATTTCTCAATCTGGGACCAGAAGCGTTCGTGCGCGATGCTGGACTGCGCGTCTATGGCACTTTTGGTCAGCCCAATCCCTACGCCGGATACATCAATATGGGTCTGAGTATTACCATAGCCCTGGCGCTGCTGGCGCGTGGCTGGGCCATTCAGTGCCTGGCAGCGTGCGCCACGGTGATCCTCGCCCTGGCTCTTTACCTCTCACAATCACGGGGAGGAGAAATCGCGATTACGGTTGCCCTGTTCCTGATCGTGGTGGTAGGTCTGCCACAACTACACCGGTTGTTGAAACTGGGGGGGATCGGCGTCCTGGGTGTCGTCGCCGCATACCTGGCGGGTCTTCTGCCTGATAGCCTGCTTACGCCAATTCTGAGAACACTCGGCCTCACCAGCATCTCATTGAGCCTGCCCAGCAAACAGGACTTCTCGACCGCCGAGCGCCTGGCTCACTGGATCGCAGGCATTCGCATGTTCCAGGATCATCCCTTTACCGGCGTGGGCATCGGCAACTATGCCGACGCTTATCCACACTACTTCATCACGATCTTCGTCAACCCTCTGGGCCATGCGCACAATTACTATATCAACATTGCCGCTGAAACCGGCATATTCGGGCTAGTCACGTTTTTGCTGTTCTTAACCGCGGCATTCATAGCTGGAGCACGCTCGTATCGAGCCATTCACCGCAAATATATCCAGGTGAAGCAGTCGCACACCGTCTCATCATCGAACCCGACGCCTAAAAAGGGGCTGCCTTCTCCAGACTTGACAAAAATGCTGACGAACGACCGGGCATTGGCGGTAGGACTTCTGGCAGCGCTGCTCTCGGTGTGCGTACATAACATGGTGGACAACCTGTATGTACATAGCATGACCATTCTCTTTTCGTTACTCCTCGTTCTTGTTATCCGTCTAGAGGAAATGATATCGCATACTGACAATAGTGGAGGACAATTTGCTTACCAATAAAGCTCAAAATACCAGCATATTCGCTGCTAATGATACGCAAAATGAAGCAGCAGAGGGCAATGTTGCCGAGCTGCTCAACCAGCCTCCGGTCGAAAAAAACCAGGAAGCGCCGGAGGTAACGCGGGAGCAGTTGGCGCTGGGCAAACGCTTGTTGAACTGGCGTACGATAGTTCCGCTTGTGATCGTCATCGGCTTGATGATTTTTTTTGCGCAAAAGGCAAATATCAACCCCCAAAAAACATGGGCTGCAATCCGCAGCGCCAACCTGTTGCTTTTCGTAGCTGCATTTATTACCTATTATCTCTCATTTGGTATTCGGGCCATACGTTGGAAGTTGCTGCTGGAAAATGTTGGCTATACGCCTAAGAATGGTATCCACCTACCAAAATTCTGGAAAATCGTAGAGATTATCTATATTTCGTTTTTCGCCAATGTGGTAGTTCCGGCCAAACTGGGCGATCTTTACCGCGCATATCTTTTGCGCCAGGAAATCAATGTTTCTACCACCCGCAGCTTCGGCACAGTATTGGCGGAGCGCCTCCTGGATCTGATCGTTCTGCTGCTGCTCTTCATTCCAGCGATTATCATCAGCCTGCACCAGCATTTACCATCTCAGTTGCTCGTTAGCTTAGAAATCTTGCTGGTAGCGGTAGTGCTTGGCGTGATTGCGCTCTTTGTGCTACGACTGGCGCGCGAGCCGATTGCCAAAATCGTGCCGTCGCGGTTCCGCGAGCAGTATTATCATCTCCAGGAGGGGACGCTTGGCTCGTTCCGCCGCCTCCCTATTCTGACGGGGCTCACGGTTGGCGTATGGCTGTGTGAAGCATTTCGTTTCTTTTTCGTTGCTGCTTCCCTTAGCCTGATTGGTGGCCCATTGATCCATGTGCTGGCCGCCGCCATCTTTATCGGGCTTGGCGAGGCTCTGCTGACGATTATCCCCGCGACCGGCGGTGGCGTCGGCCTGGTCGAAGGTGGCATGGTTGCCATGATTGCCCTTTTCTACCAGGGTCCAAATGGCGTTAATCTCACCGCAGCCGCTATTCTGCTTGATCGCATCATCAGCCTGTTCAGCATTATGATTATTGGCTTCTTTGTCTTCTTGATTGCCTTTGGCAGAAAGGCCGCGAAACAAACGCCACAACAGCCAAAATCTTGACAGGGCGATTCGACTCCACTATAATTTCTGCGCAGGCCCGCGAAGTATGCAAGTATAAACAGAGAGAGCTCGCTACCTCGAAAAACAGGCCACGAGAGGGGGGATACTGGTGTCGGAAGTCAAGATCGGCGAGAATGAGTCGTTCGAGACTGCGCTGAAACGCTTTAACCGCAAAATTCAACAGGATGGCATCCTTGCGGAAGCCCGCCGTAGAGAGCACTACGAAAAGCCGAGCGTTAAGCGAAAAAGAAAAGAAGCCGCACGACGCCGTAAAACTGCACGTAAGGGTTAAATAACAGGAAAGAGATAAGACATACCCTTACCTGAAGGCCAGACAGTCGATCTGATCCGAGGTAAGGGTATAGCTATAAATGCGAAGCATTGCCCCTGCTATACATCCTGACACATCTCCATTTGACGTTTTAGGGTTTTCATGTCTATACGGCATGCAAGGCAGGCGAAGGGAGTTCATAGCTATCTTGGCCCGCTTGGGGGGATTGAAAATTTTGAGGTAGTAGCTATGCAAGAACATCCTCTGATAGAGCTGTATATCAGCGTTGGTGACGACCGGCAAAACGCGGCTGTCGAACAATCGCTTGCCGTGGTCAACCTGGATAGCGTTGTTGAGCAAACTTTACGCGAGGCTGGCATTACGGAACAGGTGATGCTTACCCTGCTCGTGACCGACGATGATGGTATACGCGAGATGAACGCACAGTATCGCAATCAGAGCAAACCGACCGATGTGCTTTCTTTCCCGTTGCTTGATAAGCCGCTCGTCAATGCTCCTGCCGATCAGCTCTGGCAGCCTCAGGAGGACGAAGGTGGCTCAGGAGCCGGGGGACAACAAGCACCTGAGTTTATCACGCCGCCTGGCGCAATCGTCAATCTGGGCGACATTGTAATGTCCTGGCCCATGATTGTGCAGCAGGCCAGCGAAGCCGGTCATTCCCCTGTCTCAGAGCTGCTTTTCCTGCTTGCTCATGGTGTGCTTCACCTTGTTGGCTATGACGATCAGACCGAAGCAGGATATCAAGCAATGGTCCGTATCCAACAGCGCGTGCTGCAATCACATCAATGAGCCAGCCACCTGTACCGCCCATTGGAGACCAGGGAAAAAGCGAGTGGGCCAAATTTATTAGAGGATTTACGTACGCTTTTAGCGGTCTCTGGTATGCCCTCCGCACCCAGCGCAATGCGCGTGTTCACCTCGCCATCGCATTATTCGCCATTATCGCGGGTTTTCTCCTGCGCATCTCCTCTGTTGAATTTGCCATTATCTTTGTCGCTATCGCCGGCGTTTTTATCTCGGAGATGTTCAATACAGTGATGGAGCTCTGTGTTGATCTGGCCTCGCCCGAATACCACCCCCTGGCGAAAATAGCCAAAGATGTCGCGGCAGGCGCGGTTTTGCTGAATGCTATCCTGGCGGTCATCATCGGACTATTCATCTTCGGGCCACATTTGTGGGAACTGCTCAGGAAGTGATAGCGAACGATCTTTAGCTCCATTATTTTGTGAAATGAGGCATAACTTCACGAGCCAGCAGCTCCATCGATTGGTGAACGCTCACAGGTTCCATTCCTCCAAAGGACAGCCAGAATACAAAATGCCTGTTATCCAGGCAAGCTTCATGCTGCTCGATCCAACCGATCAGATCATCGGGTGTGCCAAACCATAACTGGTCACGTTCCTGCCACTGACACACTTTTTGCCGAAGATGGTCAATGTCAGCGTCATGATGTTGATGCGCAAGATAGCGCAGTAGCGCCTCTCTTCCTTGCTGTTGCGCTTCAGCGCGCGTGGGAGCAACACAGGTGTAGAAAACAAGTGGGAGTTCATATTGAGCTGCATTACCTCCGACTGCGTCGTAACCCTGCCGGTATAGCTGCACCAATGCAGTTAACGTTGACAGGCTCTCCGCGCTTAGATGAGGCAGAGCAATGATTGGCTGAGCAGCACGACCAAGCTCCCTAAAGGATTCTTCTCTCATAGCAGAAAACCAGTAGCGTGGGAGCGGTTTCTGCACAGGTAGCACGTTGAGCCTTAGCCCACTAATATGATAGTAGCGACCCTCAAATGTCACGGTTCCTCCACGCCAGGCGCGTTGAATGATCTCCCAGCTCTCTTCGAAGCGTCCTTGACTTTCATCTCGGCTCTGCCCAAATGCTACATACTCATGAGCAAAACTCCCTCTCCCAATGCCCAGCCCCAATCTTCCCTGGCTGAGCAGGTCAACCATAGCATAGTCCTCAGCGAGAAGCAAAGGATGACGCAACGACAAATTAGCCACAGCCGTGTTCAGGCCAATGCGCCGCGTGCGCTGGGCAGCAGCAGCCAGGACAATAGCTGGATTAGGGCAGGTCAGTGCATGATGTGGAGTAAGATAGCCATGATGTTCCCCAATCCAACAGGCATCAAAGCCGAGACGTTCCGCTCTGACAATTTGTTCAAGCAACTGCATATAAAGAGCGGAGAGCGGGGGTGAACCATCTTCGTAATAATCTAGAACCGAGAAAATACTAAAGCGCATCGCCCTTCTCTTCCTCCTGCTCAAACGCAATCTCCCGCAGGCGATGACTTGCTTCAACGCCATAATCCATACCATAGATTTCTTTGAGGAGAGCAATTCGTTCGAGGGTCTGCGTACTGAAAGGTGTGTTTCCTGCAAACGCGTGCAGAACAATCCCTTCAAGTAGATCGCCAAGCGAAATATCCAGATACTCAGCCAGAGCTTTGAGTACTTTGACCATTCGCTTCTCCATTCTTGCTCCGATTTGTACACGCTCAATAACAGGCTGATCAATTTGCTTCCTCTCACCATCTGCGGTATTCATGATCTTCTCCTTCTTGCAAACACAAATTTCAGTTATCAGTATAACGATGTAACTATGTAACAATATAACAAATTCTTAGCATAATTGCAAAGGAGGGTGGGAATAGCAATCTGCTTTTGGCCCATAAACAACACTAGCGATAAAGATGCACCCTTTGACAGAGACAGAGGCTCAAAGGGTGCATCTTTATCGCTAAGCCGTAAAGTGTTTCAAATGGACAATGATGGCTACTTCACGCGCTCAACGTACTGACCGGTGCGTGTGTCGATACGAATTTTATCGCCCGGATTGACGAACAGGGGCACGTTGACGACCGCGCCGGTTTCCAGGGTTGCGGGCTTGGTGACGTTATTGGCGGTATCGCCCCGCACGCCAGGCTCGGCGCTCTCCACGGTCAATTCCAGGAAGTTGGGCATTTCGACGGCGACGATGTTTTCGCCATCGACCAGCATCTCCACAATATCCTGCTCCTTCAAGAACTTCAAGGTATCACCGAGCATCTCTTTAGGGATGGGTTGCTGGTCGTAAGTCTCGGTATTCATAAAGATGTAATCGTCGCCGTCAACGTAGAGAAATTGCCAGTTCTGATGCTCCACGCGTACATCTTCGATTTCTTCTCCTGCGCGGAAACGCTGTTCGAGTACTTTCCCGGTCTTTAAGTTCTTCAGGCGCGCTTGCACGAATGCACGCCAGTTTCCAGGATTTCTATGGTGAAATTCCGTGAGGGTCCACAATTCACCGTTGTACCGTATAACCATGCCGTTGCGAAAATCGGCAGTCGTTGCATTTGCCAATGGACTATGCTCCTCTCTTTTTTCTATGATTAGGCTCGTTCAGCGACAAAAATGCTGGCGGGCTGACCGAGCACAACACACACAACTTTTTTGACGATCTGCCAGCCATGATCGCGCAAATTGCTCTCCCAGAGCCGATCCTCGCTGGTAAGCGTGACCATAAGACCGTCAGGAGATAGGACCCGCTCAAACTCCTGGATGACGGCGGGGTAGAGCCGCTCATTCTCCTCTGGCGCTCCAATCTGCTTGCCAAAGGGCAGATTGGTAATGATCCGCGTCACGCTGGCCCTGTCGAGAGGCAGGGAACGGGCATCCCAGCTTCGCCACGTTGCTATTACCTCGGCGGAGCGAGCATTTCTGCGAGCCATCGCTACAGCTTCATCACGAATATCTCCCCCGATCAGACGATCATAGGGAGCCAGCAACGCTCGCTCGATGATAATCGTGCCCGCACCACACAGAGGATCTAGCACAATATCTTCTGGAGTAGGACGCGACAGCCAGCTCATAGCAGACGCGACCGTTGGGCGCAGGGACGCGGGCAAATGCTCACGCTTATAAAAACGATGCCGCATGGCAGCGTCGCTCAAGCGTAGCCCCAGCAGCATTTCATGGTCGTTGAGCCAGAGCCAGAACTCAAGGTCGGCCTGGTCTTCAACCTGGCGCAGAGCTCGCGGCAAGGTACGGCGTAGCGCATCACTCACCGTCTGGCCCGCATCCTTGCGCCTGAAATGATGCGCTCCTGACATCTGGCTAACCACACGCCAGGTTTTTGGTTGAGCGCCCATATGCGCACGACGCCACAGAGTAAGAGCGCCGGTAATATTGGCATTGAGAGTTGCGCCATGGATGACACGCAGCGCATCAGGCCCATGCCTCAAGCCTTTTATATGAGCCAGGCAGGAGAACACATCCTCAACAGTACGCAGTTCTAGCAATTCATCAGGCGCCTTTGTCTCAAAAAGCGCCATGCCGCGCGCGAATTTTACCAGCCTGGCCTCAGGCACCCGCGCACGAACCTCACTAAATGCCAGCGTCTCTAACCCTGGCATCGTCATAATGTAGAATAGATGCGACATTAGTGTATCATGTTTCCTAAATTGTTGCGAGAAGAGAAAAGCAGCCACAGCAGCGCAAACGGCACGTAAGCCATTCATCGCTGCATTGCGCTCATTGTTATTCGCCAGAAGATGCCACAGTACAGAGCTATGGCCCCGGTTTCGCCTCAGGAGCTACGAGATGCCAGGAGCTTCGAGACCGCTTCGGTATCCTGGGGAAATTTTGCCAGGCGCTTCTTTTTCAAATTCTCCTTCAAGATCCAGGCGACATCGCTATCATTCCAGGAAGCGCACTCTCGCATGAGCGCGAAGCCCTGTTCTGGTGCTGCGGCGGTGATGACACTGAGAGTATATCCCAACGTTCGCCGTAACACCCGGAAATTCTCGCTTTTCCGGTCGATAGTCGGGGTACTGTGCAAACGCTCAAGCACAATGCGCTGTAGTTCCAGAGCCGAGGTAAACATCTCAGGAGAGTAGAGCAAGGCCGCCTCAGCTACTGCTGCAATCGCCACGCTTTGCTGAAGATAATTACCGCCGGTCGCCAGTTCCATGAGGCGCGGAATGACCTCATGAGCATCGGCAATCAATAAACGCTGGTAGGCCACAACAACGCCGTCACGTATGCGCCAGAAAGAACAACTGGCATACTGGCTTAGCAGGGTATACGTTTCCTCGCGCCAGATCGGTTGAGCCGCCGCACAGGTACCAAAGGCAATGATACCACAGAGTACAATAAATTCAGACGGTGTGTTACTCGCAGCCATTTTGCGGTCATCACTGACAAAATAGTCCAGGAGCGTGCGCACACCATCTGGATTCCTGGAACTGGAGGCGGCAAGGAGATGGCTGACATCATTTGCCAGCTCCGTATTCGCACGAGACCCGGACAAACGGCTATGCTCACGTAAATAAAACTCCAATGGGCGTGGATTATTTGCCAGGGCTCTTTCCACCAAGGAAGCTAAAGTATCGTGCATCTGTCACACATCCTTGCATCAAAGGTTGCTTCACGATGATAACGTCGAGCTATGATCAAGCAATTATTCCAGGCAAGCGTACCAAAATGACTTATCCTCATTTTATCATATCGCATCCTTACCTACGAACATACCACAAAGCAATTACTTCATCTATTTTAGTCATCAAACAAAATCAAGCGGGGGCGGCCTCTCATCAGCATGTGGAGCTTAGAAGATAAATACCTGGGCTTTTATCTCTTCTTTGATGGTCAACACCCTTAAAAATAGTACGTTCTAACGATACCCTTTCGCTTCTGTACCAGTACACAAGGAATAAGACTCAGCACGAGGTCGCGTGGATCACGCACGCTTCAATAACAGAGGTTTTATCACATGAGCCCACCTGGTTAGTCTATTTTGTCCATTATTATCATTTGTTATATTCTGTTCCTCTTGCTCGTAGTGCATTCAGAAAGAGGGTGGCAATAAAAAGGCCCTCCCCCTGGGAAGGGGGGAGGGCCTGGTACCGGTTAGAAGGTGAAGAAAACCGACAGGTTCGTGAACTGAGCCGTGTTGGCGCTCAGGAACGGCGATTTAATCGTGGCATTGATCAATTCTGCGGAGAAGGCCGTGACCTCAAGACCAGGCGGAATGTCAGTTCTTACCACCAGACTATTGAACTGTGCATGACTCGCGAACAGGCTTTCCTGGTCCAGAACTAATCCCTTGAGAGTTGCGCTGCTGGCTTTCAAGAAGATCGTTACCGTCCCAATGAAAGGGACGGAGAATTGTTTGCTCAGAACCGGATTCTGTATCGTGACATCGGCCCGAACCACCGCTACCGGTATGTGATTGTTGGCACGCGAGAGACCTGGTATGATGCTGACATTGCTCAATTCAAATGTAGTGCCCGTAAGAGTGAACGGTGTTGGAAGCGAGGTAGCTACTGCAACCGTTCCCTGAGCCACCATTGCCGTCATCGTTGCTAACACCAGGAATGACGCCAGAAATACTGACCAGAAGATGCGTCGATTCGTTTGACCGAACTGTGGAGCCGTTGCCACCGCCGGTTGAGTAGCCCTCTCCTCAGGCTTTTCCTCCTGGCTCTGCTGTATTTGATTTTCTTGATCCCCAGGCTCCTGATCTTGTTGTGTTTGACTTGCTTCATCTACATGCCACATTACAAATTCCTCCCGTGTGTAAAAAGATCAATTTACATTGTTTGTTGAAAGCTGCGTTTACGATATCCAGAGAACTTGAAAGCTGGGCGAGGGGCCTTCACTGCTGCTATCCCTCCAGCCCTCCACGCCACACTGAGAGACCCGCCGATGATGCCTAACAGCATGCCAATGCCGATCCCGCCTAAGGCAACCAGCAAGGAGACGATGGAAAGGACGATTCCTATTGCGCCTGTCATCAGCGCATAGGCGGGCACGAGCAGTTGCAGCACGCCCATAAGGGAGAGCAGAGAGCCGACCAGCACTCCCGCCCAGATCATACTGCCAGGCAGCAGCGCAAAAGACAGCATCCCAACAGGCCCCCACAACACCAGCATTCCCGCCACCATCATCAAAACTGCCCCCCAGAATGGACGGGTGCGACGCCATATATAGAAGCGGGACCGCTCAGCCCTCTTGCCACAATGTTTTTCCTTTTGATGAAATATCCACATACAGTAATTTTCTCCTGATAACATCAGCAATTTTTCGTGTCCGCCTTTTTCTGGTTTTCTCAATCGTCACTTTTATGCAAATATATAGATGAGTTTTTCGTATCTGGTCCACGCAACACAGTATTTCCGTGGTTGATGAAACCGCTTGAGTATGGTATAGTGCTTCCGATAATCCTAAAGGAATGAGAGAGTAGAAGCATATGTCGCCCCTTACTACGCAGCATCGCACTGTGCGGCCAGTGAACAAGTGCATCCTCTAATGTGAGTGCCCTTGTGGACTGGTAGATTGGCTTTATCGACGAACATAATCGAGTTGAGCCTCGGATCATAGAGGCATGTCTCGCGCCTCTTTGCGCTTTTCGTCGAGCGTTATTGTTTGAACATGGCCTTCGTCTATTCCTCGCCACGGGTGGCTCTCGCCTGTGGTCTTTTCTTTTTGCTTCCACGACCATCTTTGCCAAGAAAAGGCTCTCTTGATTGGAGAGCCACGGAGATGTTTTTGATCACGGTTGAGTGCTACCCGTAGCAGTTGTTGCTGTGAAAGGAGCGCTCTATGCGCTATCAAATCTCTAGCTTTTTGCCTTGCCTTGTTTTGCCCTTAATTGGGCAGGCTATTTGTCCCTTGAAGATCGGAGGCGGAGATGCCTAGAAGAACGGTCTTCAGACATTTAGCACAGATATCACTGGATCAAGCTACAAGAGAGCGATATCTGATCATGTTTTCTTCGCATTACCTCTACCATCACATTGAGCACATCCCTCCGCTTACCTCCGATACCCTGTTTGCCAATCAACAACCTCTGGAGTTGGAGGTTGGCTGTGGATATGGAGAATTCCTTTGCTCGCTTGCCCAGGCAAATCAGGCACGGAATTTTCTTGGCGTCGACATTGCATATCTACCACTGCAGCGAGCCACCTACACGGCTTCAACGCTTGCTTTGGAGAATATCAAGTTTGTTGCAGCGGATGCGCGTCGTCTCTTCCCTCTTTTTGCGCCCAACTCTTTGCAAGCAGTCTACCTGCATTTCCCCGATCCCAATCGCAGGCGAAAATTTCGCAAGCGACAGATCTTCACGCCAACGTTGTTAGATGTCCTCTCGCAGGCACTGTGCCCCGGCGGACGATTAAGCGTGATGACGGATCACCGCGAGTACTTCTTGGAAATGCTCGTACTGGTAGAGCAGGATGCTCGCTTCGAGAAAACACACGCCGACCGCTACCTGACTGGTTTCGATGCTCCGGTTCTTTCGCGCTACCAACGGCTCTGGGAGCGTCACGGGCTACCAACCCTTCGCTTTGAAGTGCGCAGGCGTTTGTAGGTACCCTCACTCAAGGGCGGCTGTAGTGTATGCATGACTTGCATCCTATGGCCGCACATTTTCGAAAATACTGACAGCAGATGTCAGGGAAAAGAAGTTATGATATCTCCAGAGGAGCAGAACCTATCGATAGACAACTCCAAAAGATGGGAAGGAGCGATGCGTTATGAATGATATTTTAGAGGATTTCTCGCTTTCATCTTTACTGCCAGCGATGGAAGCCAATGTTCACGCAGCATGGATACGGCTAGGCCGCATGCTAGGGGCAGAGATTCATGATGAGGCACAACTACTATGGTTTTTTTCAGGACGCCCTTTTAACCTGGCGAACGGCATTATGCATGCTCGTTTCCCCTCTAACAACGCAAAGGAAACTTTTGAGGAGAAGCTCAAACAACTGACAGCTCCCCGCGTTCCCCTGGCCTGGTTGGTCGGTCCATCTACCCATCCAACGGACCTGGGGAACAATCTTCAGGAGCGCGGTTGGATGCGCGATGACGCCCCTGGAATGGCGATTGATCTACAGTCCTTGAGTGAGCAATCAGCGTTGCCATCAAATCTGAGCATTGAGCGTGTGGACGATGGAGAAACGCTTAAAACCTGGCTTCGCGTCATGACGGTTGGCTCTGAGCTACCAGCAGAAATATTATCGCTCCTGCTGGATATTACCGCCGAACGTGATTTCAAAGCAGTTCCTGATGTACATTGCTATCTTGGCAGGCTAAACGGCGAGCCGGTAGCTACCTCACTGCTTTTTCTAGGGGGTGGAGTAGCTGGCATTTACAATGTGGCAACGCTCCCTGAAGCACGACGACAAGGGATAGGAAGCGCGCTGACAGTGGTTCCGTTGTTAGAGGCACGTAAGCAAGGCTACCGCATCGGGACATTGCAATCAACGTCGATGGGACTCAATTTGTATCGCCGTCTTGGCTTTCGCGAATACTGCCTGTTCAGCGCCTATTCCTGGTCTCCTCCAGAGGCTTCTTGAGTGCATACACTAGCCATTGAGCTTTTTCCAATCGCGCACTATCTCCTCATCGACTGAAAACGCGAACTCTGGCAATTCTTCCCAGGCAAAGAAGGCAAGCTCGCTTACTTCCTCATGCTGTGGGGTTAAATGATGTATCCGGTTGTCGAGAATACTTGCTTGATAAGCAATGATGACGTGTGAACCTCCACCGCTGCTGTAGATACCGATCAGATTTTCCAATTGCACATCAAGATTGGCTTCTTCCTTGACCTCACGAATGGCCGCCTCCTGGACCGTCTCGCCCAGATCTACATATCCCCCGCAGAAATTCCATAATCCCCTCCCAGGTTCGATATTTCGCTTGCCGAGCAAGAGCTTACCCATATACTGGATCACCACCACTACCACCAGTTTCGGGCTAAGAAACTGAATAAAGTTACAAGCTGGGCAGGCAGGGCGGCGCATATGACTAATGTCTTTCTCGATAAGGGCCGTTGCACACATTGGACAATACTTGAAGACGGATTCAGACATGGTATATTACTCCGGCACACCCTGGCTTTCAAAGAGATGCTGCTTCATCATGCAAAAAGCATATCACATCTTATAGAATATTTTCATCCACTACCCTGTCTTGCATAGCGCTTCCTCTTTCCCTTCCCCACAATAACATTGACGTAAACGTTAAGCTTGTGATATACTATGATTGTACGATTGAATGCAAGCCATTTTAATGATGTCTATTTTTAGAGAACGTGGGAAAGAGGCAGAGCCGTGGTTAAGGACAGATCACAAGCAGAAAACGAGGCTCATGAGCAATTCTATACCATTGAACAGGTTGCGACTCGCACGGGTCTGACAAAGCGAACATTGCGCTATTATGAAGAGGTCGGTCTGCTCCCCCCTACAGGCCGAACCGAAGGCAATTATCGCCGCTATACTGAAGAGGACCTGCAACGGCTGGAACGCATCAAAAAGCTGCGTGACCTGCTGGGCTTTACCCTGAGCGACATTCGCGCCCTGCTCGATGCAGAGGATGAGCGCGGACAGATCAAAGAGGCGTTCAGGCAGGAGACGGAGGTTGCCGCCAAATTACGCCAGTTAGATCGGTCCGATGAGCTTATCCATCAACAGTTGCAGCTCGTCGAGCTGAAAATCGATGGGCTGGAACAGATGCGCGCGACCCTGCTCAGTAAGCTGGAGCGACATCAGCAGATGCGCAAAGATTTGCGCATTCAAGATTTATAACATAACAATTTTCATATTGAATATAGATACATTTGATTATTGTCTCTACTAGACAGGATTTTTGTGCCACATGCAAACACTTTCAAATTCAAAACAGGAACTGGCTGTTCCGCAGGCCATTGTAGAGCAGGAACAGCAGGCAAAAGGATTTTTGCGTGCGTTTGTTGCGTTACGCCACCGTAACTTCCGGCTCTTCTGGGGTGGGCAGCTTATTTCCTTGATCGGAACATGGATGCAGACCACCGGACAGGCGTGGCTGGTGCTCCAATTGACCCATAGCGCCTGGATACTGGGACTGGTCGGCGCGCTCCAGTTCTTGCCTGTGATGTTTTTCGCCCTCTTCGGTGGCGTCCTGGCAGATCGCCTGCCCAAGCGCAGAGTGCTGCTCTTTACACAATCGTCCGCGATGGTGCAGGCAGCCATACTCTGGATACTGGTCGCAACCAACACCGTTCAGCTCTGGCATGTCATGGTGCTGGCTTCCTTGCTTGGGCTTACCAACTCGCTCGATATGCCTACCCGTCAGGCGTTTGTAGTCGAGATGGTAGGGCGTGAGGATCTGCCGAACGCTATCGCTCTGAACTCGTCAGTATTCAATGTGGCACGTATCGTTGGCCCCGGCATTGGCGGACTGATCATTGCATGGCTCGGCGAGGCGCCGCTCTTCCTGATGAATGCAATCAGCTTTATTCCGGTTATCACCGGTCTGGCTTTGATTAATTTAAGCCAGTTGCATGCTCAAGCAAAGCGGGTGAGCAGTCAGAGCAGAGGATCAAGACAGGGGACGCTACAGAGCTTGCGCGAGGGTCTATCTTATGTAGCCCGAACTCCTGCCGTCCGGTTAATCATTGTGGTCATTGGCATCATTTCCCTCTTTGGTATCAACTTTAATGTGGTGCTCCCGCTTTTTGCGACCGATGTGTTGCACTCTGGCCCGGCAGGATTCGGCTTCATCTCTTCGGCCTTCGGCTTCGGCTCACTGATATCGGCGCTCTGGCTGGCCTGGGGAAATAAACGACCAAGTATGTCGGGATTGTTGATCGCGTCCATCTGTTTCGGCATCCTGGAAGCCTTCTTCGCGCTCTCACACATCTTCCTGTTGTCGCTCGTGTTGATAGCCAGCGTCGGCTTTGCTCAGATCGCGCTCTCCGCAACGTCTAACACAACCTTGCAGACGGTGACGCCTGATTACCTGCGTGGTAGAATAATGAGTGTGTACATGTTGGTTTTTGCGGGCAGCATCCCGCTAGGCAACCTCTTTACCGGCGGACTGGCCCACTTCTTTGGCGCACCTATAGCCTTACTGGCAGGCGCTGGTTTGAGCCTGGCCGCTGCGGTCGGAGGGTGGTTCTGGCGCGCTTCCGCGGAGAAGAGTATTGCAGAGTCCACATTCATTGAGTAGCAAGTGGCGCGTCTATCCGCTCACTATTGCCGATCAGCAGCAACATATCGAGCAGAGTGAGCACCTGCTTAGCACGCTCCAGCCAGACGATCAGCCCATACTTTACTGGTCGCAGGCGCAACCATGCGGGCTGGTCCTGGGATTTTCCCAGAAGCCTGATACACTTAATCTACTGTCGCCCTCACCGGTGCCTATCTATCACCGGCGAGCTGGCGGCACGGCGGTTCTGGTGGGTCCCTCGCTGCTTGGCCTCGACGTCATACTACCAGCCGGGCATCCACTGATGCTGGCGGACATTGTGGAATCGTATCGCTGGCTTGGTGAGGCATGGGTAGCGACTTTGCACCTGCTAGGGATACAGGCCCGCGTTGTTCCGCCCAAAGAAGCGCATGCTCAGCGGGACCTGCGCAAACAGCCTGAGACACGCGAGTACGAGTTGCTCATGAACCGCGCCTGCTACGCTACCTTATCACCATATGAAGTGGTAGTGGGTAAGCGCAAAGTGGTGGGGCTGGATATGATCCGCCGGCGCGCGGGCAGCCTCTTGCAGGCTGGCATTCTGCTGACCTGGGATACCACGCTCCTGGCACAATTGTTAGGGCACACAGAAGAGGAACAACAGCTCTTGCGCGCAGGCTTGCAGGAACGAGCCGTCGGGCTGGCGGAACTCGCCGGACGGATGATAGCGGCAGCAGAAGTTATTGCCGCTTTTGAACGTATTATTGTATCCGAAGAAAGGATGCGCTTGACATATCGTTAAGCTCCATCCTATACTGAACGGAACTTTCAACAACAATTTTCGAGAGGTTTTCTATGGGAGACAGAAATGCTCCAGGCGCACTGCAAGTCGTAACCACACCCGATTACGAGGCAATGGTGATTGGTGCGCACCCGGATGATGATGATTTCGCGGCTGCCGCGACCAGCGCCTTATGGGCCAGACAGGGCAAGAAGGTCGTATGGGTCGTGATGACCGATGGTACGGAGGGGAGCGAGGTCCCCAGCCTGATTGATACCGAGCTGATGCTGACACGCGAACAGGAACAGCGCATGGCCTGCGAGGTCTACGGTGTGCAGGCAGTAGAGTTCCTGCGCTTCCCCGACGGCCATTTGACGAATAACGATGTCACGCGCAAGGCTGTTGTGCGCTTGATTCGCCAGTATCGTCCCCGCATCATCTTCACGCACGATCCATCGCAGCACATTTTCGCGCCCGATCCGTACGAGAAGCCGGAGGCTACCGGCCATCTCAACCATCCCGATCACCGCGCGACGGGTAACATCGTGCTTGACGCCATCTTCCCCGCCGTCGGCAACCCGCGCTCTTATCGCGAACTGCTGGCAGAAGGACTGCTGCCCTATAAAGTGCATGAACTGTACCTCTTCCATTCCGGTCAGGCAAACACCTATGTAGACGTGACCGAGACCATTGAGCTGAAGGGGAAAGGCTTGCAGTGCCATGTCACTCAGTTTGGTCCCAATGCCAATATAGGCGAGCGCATCCGCGAGCGAGCCGCCGATCTGGCGAAAGAGGCTAAAGAGAAACGCGGTCTGGACATGCAATACGCCGAAGGCTTCCGCCGCATCAAGCTGCACATCCCGCCCGAACCTAAGGAAGAGGCGCCTGCCGAGGAGCAGTAAAAACCGCAAATTCTTGCGTTGTACGACAATACAGGGCGGAGGCAAGCTCCGCCCCTACGATTAATTATTTCGGCACGACGCCAACGGCGAAGCCGGCCCAGTATTTCAGGAAGGTGGGGCGGGTCATGACCTGCATGTTGAGGCGCGACGAGTCGGCGAGATAGACGCTCTGGGCGTTGCCTCCCCGCAGGACGAGGATATGACCGCCGGACCAGCGAGCAGGCGGGAAGCCGACGATGACAGGAGTTCCCTTGTTAGCCACGTTGATGATATCGTCCAGTGAGTAGTTTGTGAGCCAGATGGCTTTGTAACCGAATTGGGCAACGGTGCGATCAATACCAACCGGTTCTAAGAGACCTAGTTCCGGCGTGATTTCGCCAATGCGCGCTTCGACGTTCAGAATGTCGGTAACGCGGTAATGATTGCCGTATGAGTTAATCACTTCGGTCATAGAGGCGGCGGAACAGGCGGAATAGGCCCATTTATCATATTCTTGTTGTGAGCTATATTGGGCAGGATCGAGCTGGCTTACGCGCACAAGGGCTTTTGAAGCGCCGGACGTCTCCGGGAACATCTGCAACGCAGTAGGATTACTGGCAACTGGAGAAGAGGAGACAGCGACATCAGGCCAGGTGGGAGGGACGAGTACGCCAGTATCCAATACCAGAGATTTGAGCGAGTAAAAGCTAAAACCGAAAAGGGCTAGCAAGATCAGCAGAATCCCTAGCCAGGGCGTTTGCATCCCTGCTCGCACACCAAAAAGGGCGCCCATATTTACTGATGGAAAGACGCCACTCCAGGAGCGCCGTTCAGCAGTGGTCACAGAACGCCGGATACGTCTTTGCCTGTCAATACTGGCACGACGTACCCCTCCATCGCGCACCATATACGATACTTCCCGCTGATCAGAAAGGGAGGTTTTGAGCGAAAGCAGCAGGCCAGCAACGGTGATCGTCAGAGCGATAGCGAGGAGCGTACACAGGAGAATAATCATCAACAGTCCTTTCCAATACTTCGTTCCTGTGCTTTAAAATATACCATTACATTCCATCTATTGCAATGCAAAATGTCCCGTGTTCCAGGGCTTCGCAAACGTCGCTGCACGCGCCGACTGCTCGCGCCACAGGCGCTCACAGGGAGAGGAAGGTGCTGGCCTTCCTCTCCAGAACGGCTCGCATGCGAGCCGTTCTGGATGAAAAGACAACTTTTGCGAAGCCCTGTCCCGTGTTCAAGCTTTTCCCTCATGACAGGACAGCAATAATGATATATGATAATCAGCAAGCCATCAAATTTCAGAAAATTTAAGAGGAGCAATAGTATGTACATCTATTACATTCTGCGCGGCACGCGAAATGGCGCAGAGGTGGAGCTTGAGGACGAGATTACTGAAGAGCAATTTCCGGGGGTGGACCTGTCCGATGCTCTGGCTATCATCAACCACCTGCTACAGAAGATCCGCGCGGAAGGCACCACCGGCGAATGGGAAGCCTGCGATCTGACCGATGCGGCCTTCGAGAGCGAGGATAGCTATATCTACATCAATAATCGCTGGATGCGTCGCTCAGATGCCCCCTGGCGTAAAGATAAATTCAACTAACATCCGTGTCGCAACTATTTATTGGCTATAGGAAATTCAGATGCCCACACTTGCAGGATGGCTGACGGGCGAACAGGTGCCCTCTGAGATTATCGAACAGACCTTGATGGCGATGGGCAATGTGCTGGGGCAGCATGGCGGCCAAGCAGCCCACACTATCCACCCCGGTGCGGGCTTGATCGCTTTCGCCGATACAGCCTATACGATGGCGCAGCAAGACGAGGCGCCCGTTCTCGATTGGGTGCCGGACCGCCGCACCCTTGTCTATCGCCGTCCCCTTTCAGGCATACATCCGCTGTACTATATCGAAAACTGGCCCGATCAGGGGAATCTGCTCTTTGCCAGCGAGATAAAAGCTCTTTTCGCCGTTGGTGTACCACGACGCCTGCATCTCGCCGCGCTTGATACGCTGCTGCGTTACGGATGTATTCCAGCTCCCTGGACAGCCTTCAAAGATATCCACGTTGTCCCGGCGGGCTGGCTGCTGCGCTGGCAACGAGCCAAGACGGTGATCAATCAAATTCTCGATTACCAGCTTGACCAACCACTTACCCCATCAAACGCAATTGACAAGCTTGATACAACACTGAACAAAGCTACCGTCAATATGCTCCCACCTCATGATCAGCTCGTTGCCTTAACTGGCGGCGCTTCTCCTTCCGCGCTCTCCACGCTCCTTGCTGCACGCCACACAACGGCCCCGTTCCCCGTCGTATCTTTTGGCTATACGAAATCGTCTTCTGCAAAGCTGTGGAAGGCCGGAGAAGCGATTGCGCAGGCTTGCCAGCATCCATTTCTCGCGATTACAGGCATGGATCAGCCCGAATTCTGGATGGCGGCGCTGGCCGCGACAGAAGCTCCTTGCCTGGATACCCGCCCTCTAGCTTTACATCAACTGCTCCACACTGTCGCAACCGCAACGGGCGCTCGCATCGCCATTAGTGGGCTGGGTTCACACATACTGTTTAACACAATAAACCACCAACATGGCGAGCAATTAGCAGGCGAACAGGCTGACATTCTAGATTGGTATGGGCGAATCCAATCGCCAGCACAAACAAGACAATCGCTCTGGACACCTGATGTACT
Organism: Ktedonosporobacter sp.; assembly: GCA_035293765.1. GTDB lineage: Bacteria > Chloroflexota > Ktedonobacteria > Ktedonobacterales > Ktedonobacteraceae > DASRHT01. The sequence continues at coordinate 70,581 of DATGMF010000072.1, read as the reverse complement.
AGCAACTATACGGGCAGAGGAACTATGGGAGCAATCCTTGCACGCTCGCAAGCTGGCGCGGCACGCATTGCAGCTTAATAATCAAAGGTTGCGAAAGTATTATCTTGATCTGCATTTACGCTTGCCAGATATGGTAAATGTCTTTCAGCAACTGGCAACGCAGGAACGCATGGCTGTGCGCTCGCCTTATCTGAATACCCATGTGATTGATCTGCTGGCGCGTTTGCCCGCGACACTGGATGACAGGGAGCCTGAATCTGCCCTGATTGCGCCACTTGTCCGACGCTATATGCCGAATATGCGGGGAACGCCCGCGAAGCTGCCTCTGGCCGTTCCCTCTTCCTCACTATTTCACCCGGAGCAGTCCGATTTATTGCAACAGACGCTCTCGCCGGAGGCGATACGGGCAACTGGCATATTCGATCCGCAGGCAGTGCAGGCGCTGGTGGAGCAAGGAGATATTTCGAGGGAGCTAATGCTGGTATTTACGACCCAGGTACTATGCCATTTGTTCTTTCAGTACCCTCAAGCGGGTCGTGATCCTGCTTTTCCGCGTTCCTGAGCGCGCCCATGATGAAGCTGGGAGCTATAAGCGCATCAACAGCGTTGGAACGCGGAAGGTTTCAAGATCGCCATCGGCTCCCTCCGCCCCTCATGAGGAGAAGTATAGCAGCGAACCCGAAGATGTCAAGCGGAAATGCCTAAGAAAAAGTCCAGAGATGCGGTCGGCAATCTCTGGACTTTTTACATGGGAAACGTTAACTCTATGGCATCGTACGCATCTCGTATTGGGTACGCAGTACTTTCTTATCGAATTTACCAACGCTGGTTTTGGGGATGGCATCGATAAAGACAACATCATCAGGGAGCCACCACTTGGCGATTTGCGGGCGCAGGTACTCGATAATTTCGTCCTTTGTGATTTTGCCTTCATAATCGGGCTTGGGCACAACGCAGGCCAGGGGACGCTCGGACCATTTGGGATGCGGGATGCCGACAACGCAGGCTTCCAACACCTTTGGATGCCCCATGATCAAGCCTTCAAGTTCGACCGAGGAGATCCATTCGCCGCCCGATTTTACCAGATCTTTGGTGCGGTCAACGAGCTGGATGATGCCATCTTCGTCCACAACGGCCACGTCTCCTGTGCGCAGCCAGCCATCGGCAAACTTCTCAGCCGAGTCGGGATCGTGATAGTACGCACGGGCAATCCAGGGGCCGCGCACCTGAAGTTCGCCATAGGTCTGGCTATCCCAGGGAACTTCTTGCCCCGTTTCCATATTCACCACGCGGAAATCAACGCCGGGCAAGATCGTACCCTGTTTGGCTTTGATGTCGAGCTGCTCGTCCTCAGAGAGACCTTCCTGGTAGCTGCGCAAGCGGCACACCGAGGCAAGAGGCGAGGTTTCAGTCATGCCCCAGGCATGGACAATGTTGATATGCTTTTTATACAGCCCCTCAATCAAGGCGCGCGGAACCGCCGAGCCGCCACAGTAGATGGCGCGCAACGTCGAAAGATCGAACTTTTCTTTATCCAGCAGGTTCAATAAGCCGATCCAGAGCGTCGGCACCCCTTCCGCCACGGTCACGCGCTCCTGCTCAATCAGCCGCCCCAGCCGCATCGGGTCCATAAACCGTCCCGGCAAGACCAGTTTCGCGCCGACCATAGCGGCAGCGTGTGGCAGGCCCCAGGCATTGGCATGGAACATCGGCACTACAGGAAACGCAGTGTCACGCTCAGAAAGACCGATCCCATCAGCCAGGCCGACGCCCATTGAGTGGAGATAGGTCGAGCGATGGCTATAGACGACGCCTTTAGGATTGCCCGTCGTACCGGAGGTATAGCACATAGCGGCTGCCGCGTTTTCATCCAGCTCAGGCCATTCAATGCTGGTCGGCTGGCTGCCGATAAAGCTCTCGTAATCGACTGAGGGCTGTAGTTTCCCGGTGGTGTGAGGAGCCTCGCCCATAATCACATACAACTTCACCGTTGGAAGCTGGTCCGCCAGCGGTTCGAGGATTGGCACGAGGTCGCCATCAATAAAAATGATCTTATCCTCAGCATTATTGATGATATAGACCAGTTGATCGGCAAAGAGACGAATGTTCAGGGTATGCAGAACGGCTCCCATGCAGGGAATAGCAAAATACAGTTCGAAGTGACGGTATGTGTTCCAGGCGAACGTGGCGATGCGCTCGCCTTCCGCCACGCCAGCCCGCCGCAGCGCGTTCGCAAGCTGGATAGTGCGCTTCCCCCAATCGCGATAGGTATAGCGATGGGCCTCACCGTCGGTCTGAGTCACAATCTCCTTGCGGGCAAAGAGGCGTACGGCTCGATTAAACGCATGCTGCAATGTCAGGGGATAATCCATCATGAGACCTTGCATGCTTGGCACCTCCTCGGTGAAATTGCAACAACCAGAAGTCTGGTGACGTTCTGGCTGTTTGATAACCACTTTGCTTTATAGATTATCATAAATTATCGCTATTTTGCGGCACTCTAGCGATTTTCAATGATCCACCCCTTCGATCTCCGCGGCAGCTCTCTCATCGCCACGAGCAGCCGCCCAGCGCAACGCCTCTGCCGCCAGGTACAGCGAACCGGTGGCGCAGATGAGATCGCTGCCATCGGCGAGATCAAGGGCCAGATTCATGGCTTCGTTGCTTTCCTTTGCCGTATAAACAGCGACGTGAGGCGCATGCTCGGCAAGTAGCTCCTGCAACGCTTCGATAGCAATGGCGGTAGGATTATTCATCCTGGTCACAATCACCATATCCACATCGGCGAGGGCGCGCACAATCCTCGCCAGGTCTTTATCACGTTTAAGGCTGAGCACGACGATTAAGCGATGAAAGGTGAAGGTAGTACGCAACGCCTGGAGCATTTTCTGTACCGAGTCGGCATTATGCGCGCCATCGACGACGATGGTTGGATTGTGCCCCACAACCTCGATGCGAGCAGGCCAGTGTACGGCGGCAAAGCCGCGACGGAGCGCATCCTCATCCCATACTACGCCCTGCCGACGCAACTCTTCAAGGGTTGCCAGCGCCACCGTGGCATTCTCCAGTTGATAGCGCCCGACCAGCGGTATTTCAAGGTCGGCGTAGGTAGATTCAGGCGTCCAGATGGTAAAGCGTTGTTTTTCCTCGTTGTGAGACTCTGGTCGATAGCGATAGCTTACGACTGGCAACTGACCTGCATCAACATCGGTCTGAGCGGGATCGCTTTCGGCTGGACCGATACGCACCATACGGGCCTGACGTTGGCGGCTGACGGCTGCAATAGCCAGCAGCGCCTCGGGAGATTGAGCAGAGGTCACTATAATGCCATTGGGCTTGATAATACCCGCTTTCTCGGTCGCAATTTTGGCAAGCGTATCACCCAGAATATGCATATGATCGTAGCTAATCGAGGTAATCACCGAGACAAGCGGCTGAAGAATATTGGTAGCGTCCAGCCGTCCGCCCAATCCAACTTCTACGACTGCATGCTCTATTTGTTGGCGATAGAAGAAGAGAAAAGCCAGAGCCGTTCCGATCTCATAGGTAATGAATGGGCCAAACTCGTGGCGCGCCTCGACTGTCTCAACGGCGGCCTGTATCTCCGGTATCAGCTTTGCAACCTCTTCTTCGCTGATGAGATGACCATTGACGCGCATACGTTCGCGAAAGGTGTGCAGATCGGGCTGCGTATAGAGGCCGGTACGCAGGCCAGCCTCGCGCAACACGCGCTCGATTAAAGCGGCGGTCGAGCCTTTCCCCTTTGTGCCCGCAATCAGCGTGCTGCTATACTGCCGATGCGGATTGCCAAGCAAGTCAAGTACGGCACTCACACGAAGCTGGTTTTCCGTGCGATCTCGCGTATAGGAACTGCCTCGCTCGTAATCAGTAAAGCTATAGATATAGGCCAGCGCCTCTTTATAATTCACGTTTGCTCTCTCCTACCTTGAACCGTTCCGGGTTAGCATGGGCAGGGGCAAGCCCTGCCCCTACAGTGTGTGGCATCGACGTAGATCTAGCTGTCTGGCAGGGTAAAGGTGCCACGCACAATGGCATCACTCATCTTGACGACGCGCACCATCGCATGCACATCATGCACACGCACTATATCGGCTCCCTGTGCAATGCCTAGCGCCACCGAAGCTGCCGTCCCTTCAAGTCGCTCGGAAACTGGCAGCCCACCAAGCACCAGACCAATCGTTGACTTACGCGAGTTCCCCAGCAAAATAGGGCGGTTCAGCGTTCGCAGTTCACCCAACCGGCGCAACAGCGTCAAATTCTCCCGGGGAGTTGTGCCAAAGCCAATGCCAGGATCGACGATAATATGCTCCCAGGCCACGCCTGCGGTCAACGCATGATCAATACAACCGGCGAGATAGCGCAGCACATCGCTCACAATTTCGCGTTTCTGGTATCCTCGCATGTTTGCCATTAATACGACCGGCACGCGGCGCTCGGCTGCCAGTTCCGCCATCGCGGGATCGTGCCGCAGCGCCCAGATATCGTTGATCATACAGGCTCCCGCATCAAGCGCAGCCGCCGCTACTTCGGCTTTATAGGTATCAATTGATAGTATAATCTCTTGAGGTAGCTTCTCGCGCAATGAGCGGAGCACAGGAATAACCCGCGCCATTTCGCGTTCCGCGGAGATAGGTGCAGCATTGGGCCTGGTAGACTCGCCGCCCACGTCAATCAGCGTGGCACCCTCAGTCACAAACTTCTGGGCTAATAAGATCGCACGCTGAACCAGATTCTCCTCCGAGCTCGTATCTATAACCAGACCGTCGCCGGAGAAAGAGTCCGGCGTCACATTGACGATACCCATTACATGAGTACGTTCGCCCCACTCTAGGCGATGGTCAGCCCAGACGGTCGGCGGTAGTAATGCAGACATAGATGCTTACCTTTAACACAAAGTTTATCAGGAATAAAGAGTGGTTACTAAACATGATACCCTTTTCCTTGCGTCAGAGCAATAAACAATGTATAGTTACAATAAATGAGGCGGAAAGCCCTGTCCTTTCGTGGAAGAGGAGTATGACAGTACTACCTATAGACACGTTTTAGAGCATCTTATATGTAAGCTATCAGTTGCCTACCTAAAAATACCTACAGGGGAAAAAGAGTTTATGAGCACTGCTGAGATCGATAAAATCATGCAAAAGCCGCGTCTCACCCACAAGGCACGTCGTTGTCATGAATGCACCGAAGAGGCTTTAGGGCGCTGTCCCGATTGTCACTTTGGCCTTTGTCAGGAACATTTTCCCAAACAACAACATTCGCCCTGCGCCGAAAAGCAAATGAAACTGGCACAGACACAGGTTTGCTATGTCTGCGGAACACAGGTCTACCCCGATCAGTGGTCTCAATCCAAAACATCTCACTTCGTTGATCAGTTTACCTGCCGTGGCTGTGGGCGCTACGTCTGCGATGAACTCCATACGCAGCGCAAGACCGAGAACGTGGTTATCGCGCGCGAAGGCTTGCGCGGGCACCGTTACCAGTATACCAACCGCTATTGCGACCTCTGCACTCCTCTCTACCGCATTGGAGGCATTAAGGGGCTGGCGCGCATTCTGGTCGTCGTCGGGACGGTCGCGGCAACCATTTTCTTTTACCTGCATCCATAGTGCATTCCCGCTTGACATCTTCGGATGCGATGTCTATACTCTTCCTCAAGGGAGACGACGTGAGTTGATGGCTACCTTGAAACGTTCCGCGTTCCAACGCTGCTGACGCGCTAGCTTCGCTCAGGAACGCAGAATCGAGGTATCTCGACTCCGCTTGAGGATACTGAAATGGGACCGAAAGCATGGTTATATCATCAATCGTACAGTCAACCTTACTACGTCATCAACGCGTCATTGATTCGGCACTGCGCGCCACCGTGGATGAGCTAACAACGCCAGAACTGGCGCCATTTTACGGTCAAATGCGCTATCATCTGGGGTGGGTTGATGCCCAGCTCACCCCAACCGCCAACAATCCCGGGAAGTTATTGCGCCCCACGCTCCTCTTGCTGGCATTCGAGGCGGCAGGCGCATGGGAGCTTGCGAACCCAGCCACCGATGATACCTCCTATTTGCAGCGCGCGCTTCCCGCCGCCGTTGCTATCGAACTCACCCATAATTTCACGCTGATTCACGATGATATTGAAGACGGAGACGCCGAACGCCGCCATCGCGCTACGCTATGGAAGCTCTGGGGCGTGCCACAGGCGATTAATACCGGCGACGGGATGTTCGCGCTGGCTCGCCTGGCGCTGTGGAAGGTAGTGGAGCAGGGAGTTGATGCCACCATCGCCGTTCGCCTGGGCGAGGCGCTCGACAGCGCCAGTCTGGTGCTGGCCGAGGGACAATACCTCGATATTAGTTTTGAAACGCGCCTGGATATTTTTGTCGCAATGTACCTGAACATGATTGAGCGCAAGACGGGCGCGTTAATGAGCTGCGCGGCTGAGATGGGCGCGCGGCTGGGTACGCGCAACCAGGAGACAATCGCTCGCCTGCGCGATTTTGGCAAAGCAATGGGCATCGCCTTCCAGATACGCGACGATCTGCTGGGCGTGTGGGCGACCACAGCCGAGCTGGGCAAGACGCCCGCGGGCGATATCTATCGTCGCAAAAAAAGCCTACCGGTGCTTCATGCGCTAGAACACGCCGGTGAGCGCGATCAGCAGCTCTTGTGCACAATCTATCAGCAAACGGCTCCCGTTGCACCAGAACAGGTGGAGCAAGTGCTGGCGATCTTTGAGCGCACACAAACGAAGACGTATTGCCGCGAGTTTCTGGCGCAATATTGCCGACAGGCGCATAAGGCCCTGGCAGGCGTGCCACATCATAGTAGCCCGGTTGCTGCGCGCGCGCTCGAAGACATGAAGACTCTGGTGCATTTTGTAGAGGCGGAAACGAGGGAATAGGCGGATTGTAGGAGTACGCTGTATCTGGTCGTGCTCCTACATCAATGCCCAGATAATGGCGACGTTGCCCGATGCCGAGGCCAAGCGTTTGCCATCCGGCGACCATGTTGCGCCATGCACAATCCCATTGTGCTGAATGGTGAACAGCGGCTTCTGAAGCTGCGCCGTATTCCAGATCGAAAGCTTGCCATCCTCCGCACCAACCGCCAGGTAGCGAGCATCCGGCGACCAGGCAACGGTACGAATAGCCATCTGCGAAGCCTGGAACTTCTGCGGCACATCCAGGCACCTGCCAGCCGTCTGCATCTGACAGGTCAGCGCACTCCAGATGCGTACGATCCCATCATCGCCCCCCACCGCCAGTTGCGCGCCGGTGGGAGCAAAGGCCATTGCCCGCATTGGGGCCTGCGCGTCCTGATAGTAGCCATGCAGATCCTGTCCATTCGCCGCCTGCCAGATACGGATAAAGCCGCCCTGCGAAGAAGTGGCAACCGTCTGACCATCCGCCGCGATAGAAACGACATCAATCGGAGCCGTATGCCGGGCATAGGTAAACTGCGGGCGATAATTGACCGTGTTCCAGACAACCGCTCGCAGATCAGCTCCGGCAGACACCGCCTGCATCTGTCCTTGAGCTGCCCACGCCACACTCGTCACCATCTGATTGTGACGACGCACAGGGCGAGCTAGCATGCGACCTGCGGCCACGCTGAAAAAAGCCACCTGCGTACCGGCTCCCGTCGTCAGGCGCTGGCTATCGGCTGCCCACGCTACCGCATGCACCGCAGCAGGATGTCTGAAAGTCTGCCTGACCGCGCCATCTGTTCCCCAGATCAATAATAGCGCATCGTCAGCGCCGCTTGCGAGCATTGTTCCATCAGGCGACCAGGCAAGAGCGCGCACAGGTTGCTGGTGACCCATAAACACGACCTGCTGTCTAGCCATTGTGAACGTCGTGGGCTTGGCGGGTGCTTGTGTCTGCTTCGTTACCGGTTGCTGTTGGACCGCTACATGATTAAGGCCGTTAAATGCGCCATTGAGAAACTGCTGGTAGGCAGCATAGCCGATGCCGACGCCTCCCGCGCCTAACACGGCTCCTCCAAGCAACAGGAACGCGCGGCGGCCCCACTTACGCTCAGGTCTGGCAACCGGCAATTGGGTAGACGAAATACCGCTCTGTCCGACGGGACCCATAGCAGCAAACATACTCGCATCAGCTATCGTCGGCGACGAGTGCAGTGTGGAATCAGCCGCGAAATGCTGCTTGACCGAGGCGCCAACCATCACCGCCTCATCGAGCACGTACGAATCCAGGACCAGCTTATCCCCTGCCGCAACACCGGATTCCAGCAGCGTCGCATGCTCCGGTAAAATATGCCCTCCGGCAGACTGGCGCAGGATGTAAACCAGCTTTTTCCCAAACAGATCCGTCTGGGGAAGCTTCAACTCCTCGACCAGAGCAGTTACCAGGGCAGAAATGGGCGCATCTGCAACCACTTCCACCGGGCGAACTGCTCCCAGCGCGTTTTCTTCTATGAATACTTCAAGCTTTCGCATTTTCGTACCCTATCCCTTTTTTCTCATACCTGTAGTGTATCACGATGACTTTTCCTGTTCACACACATGAGTAAAATAGGCTATAGTATTCGTCACCATTTTTTCTGAAAGAGAACCCCGAATGCAGACGTATATTTAACATGATGATATAATTTGCCTCGATAGCACATGAGGAGAAATAGGATGCAAGTACGAATGATACGTACAATCACAAGATATGGCCTTGTTTTTCTGGCTTTTATTTTCTTTCTACCAACAATCAGCTATGCCGACACTATAGCCTCCCACCCCTCCTCCCACCCAATTACTACCCCGACCGCTTCGCCAACTTCCATATCGAAGCTGGCTGATTTCCCCACGGTTGACCCCAATTATATCTATGATCAGCTTTTCACCATAGCTACTCAATTTCAGCGACGAGAAGCCGGATACGACGCCAATTTGCCGGTAAGTGTGAATGGGCACGATGAGTTCGCTGATTACTGGGCAAAAGAAATCAGTCACGATTTGCAGGGCTTCGGGCCACAGATCAGGCGCGACGAATTCCCGGTCGTGGGCTGGTTAGGTCGCCCGGCAAAAGTGCCAGCCTTTAATGTGGAGGTGAGCGTTCCTGGAGTAACACATGCTGAGCAGGTGGTTGTGATTGGTTGCCATTACGATGGGGAAGCCAGCTCGACTCAATCAGCCAATGATGATGCCAGCGGCTGCGCGATTGAGCTTGGCGTAGCGAAGGCTATGGGCGATTTCTGGCGCGCGCACCATGCCTATCCTGCCCGCACGCTCCGTTTTGTGATTTTCGACGCGGAAGAACAGGGACTCTTCGGCTCATTCCACTATCTGAACAGCACAGTTAACGGCGATGTTAACAACATTGTCGCGATGTTTAACGAAGAGCAGAATGGGATCGCGTATCCCTTGCGCTACCTGGGACAACTGCAAAATCCGCAGTTGCCGTTCTATATCGAGATGTCACCGCTGACAGATAGCGGACTCTATCCCGCGCAGGATAAGCTCACGCCTGCCCAGCGTAACGCGATCACGCGTTTTCGCACGCTGATGGCACAGGCTGTTCCGGCGGTGTTCAAGCAATTTCAAGCCCTGGGATACCTGGGACTGACCTATCACGCGGACAACGGTCAGGATGTCGCCCAACCTATTTTCGCTCCCGACCAGCTCAGCAATATCCGCCAGGAAGATGATACGCTGGGAGGAAGCGACCAGATCCCCTTTACCCTGGCCGGGATACCGTGCGCGACCTTCGTGGGTAACTCGACCTACTATGATAACAACCCGCCCCCCTGGTCTTATCCTTACGATCAGAAGGAAGATACCATCCAGTTAATGAACACCTTTGCCAATGGCAGTTCGCACAAAGCGAATGCGCTGACGCTGTCACTCGCGCTGCCGGGGATGCTCACCACCTGGATGCTCAATCAGCCGGATATTCTGGGGCAAACTCCTCTTATCGACCAGGCGCCAACCGCGTCAATCAGCGATATTGGACAGGCACAGGTTGGCACGGACCTCACAGTCGATGCTACCGCTTCATACGACCCGCAGGGGAATAGTCCCTTAACCTACACCTGGAACTTCGGCGACGGCTCCACAGCCAGCGGAGTAAGCGCGACCCATCGCTACGCTTCAGCAGGCAGCTACACCTTGACCCTCACAGCGAGCTCTGCAACCGGCAAGCGCCAGGTCAGCAAAACGATCACCGTCGTCCCTCAAACAACGATCTATCAAAATCCCTATGGTCAGCACCAGGAAGACGGCATCCCTCCCTCAAACCCACAGGTTACGCTGCCGACGCCCAATGACTCTTTGTCAGATAAGGTCATCAATAACCTGACAGTAGCGACCAGCAATCAAGCGGTAGGACCAACAAGTTCGGGCACGTCCCTGCCACTTACGTTACAGCTTCTGATCGCCGTCATAGTGCTGATTCTAATTGGTGTGAGCGCGTTCCTGATTGTACGTATGCGCAGGAGGAATCAAGGGAGTCCGCCAACGCCCGGGTCTTGACCACACCCGTCATAATTACCTTAGTAGGAGGGCGACTCCCACGATGAATCGGGCTCCCGCGATCAATCGGGGAGCTACAGGTCGCCCTTATTTTAATGGTATAGAGATACATCAGGCCCACGATGACCCGGGAGGCCATCCTATGACACAACCCATCTACGTGATTGGACATAAAAGCTCTGACCTGGACTCCGTTGCTTCTGCTTACGCTTTTGCACGCTTGCTACAGATGCACGAGGGAAAAGAGGCTATTGCAGCCCGTAATGGCGAACTGAAACCAGAGGTGCGCTTCGCGCTTGAACGCTTCCAGGTGGAAGCGCCGGAGGCCCTGGACGACGTTTACTTACAGGTACGCGATGTGATGCGGCGCGGCATCATCTCTGCCTATCTCGATCAGTCACTGCTGGAGGCAGGACAATTGATGCAGGAGCATAACCGGCGCTCTATGCCGGTGGTAGATGCAGAGAACAAGGTGCATGGTATTATCGCCAACGAAGATTTCGCCAAACTCTTCTTCAAAGACCTCGACCCTCAATCGGTCAACCGCATCCCTTTGCAGCGCGATAACCTGGTGCGCGTTCTCAGGGGGCGCGTGCTGGTAGAAGGACATCGCCCGCTCGGCAACCGGGTGCTCGTCGGCGCGATGGAAGCGGAGTCAATGGCAGATTATGTCGAGCCTGGCTGCCTCGTCGTGCTCGGTGACCGCGAAGATGCCCAGTTGACCGCTATTGAGCGAGGAGCGGCTGCTCTTGTTATCACCGGCGATCTGCTGGTCTCCACCCGCACCCTGGAGACCGCCCGCAAACAGGGAGTGATGGTGATTAGCACCGGTCATCACACCTTCACTACCGTACGGCTCATCAATCTGAGCATGAGCGTGAAGGATATCATGAACAAGGAGTTCAGCTTCTGCCATCCAGAGGACTATATGAGCGATATCCAGCCTACATTAGCCAGTCGCCGCTCTATGCCGGTAGTTGATAATGAAGGCAAACTAGTCGGCTATCTCTCGCGCACCGACCTGATCAAAGCCCGCCCCAAGCGTGTAATCCTGGTGGACCACAACGAAAGCTCGCAGGCGGTAGATGGCATCGAAGAAGCCGAGCTCTTAGGCATTATCGATCACCATCGTATCGCCGACGTTCATACCAGCAAACCCATCATGTTTCGCGCCGAGCCGGTCGGCTGCACCGGCACGATTATCGTCAGCCTCTATCACGAGGCCGAGCTTCCCATCCCGCGCGAAGTGGCCGGCTTATTGCTCTCAGGGCTGCTTTACGATACGCTCATTCTGCGCTCACCGACCAGCACCGCACGCGACGAACGTGCCGCGCAGGAGCTTGCTGCTATCGTTGGAGAAGATATCGAGCAGCTTGGACGGGCAATCTTTGCCGCTGCTGCCTCAGACCTGGAAAACAAGCCGGCGGAGGCGTTGTTGACCTCCGATTTCAAGGAATTTACCATTCGCGATGCGAAATTCGCCATCGGCACCGTCGAAACGGCCAGTCCAGCAGCAGTTGAAAAACGCTCGGCAGAACTGCTTGCGGCCATGCAACGCATCGCGCAAAGTCGCAATTACAGCGTTTTCCTTTTTATGATCGTTGATATCATTAATATGCGCTGCACCCTACTCATTTGTGGAGGCGAACAGGCTGTAGCAGAGGCATTAGGGGTCCCGCTCGAAGCCGATAAGCATACAGCAATAGTGGAGGGCCTGGTTTCACGCAAGAAACAATTGGTGCCACTCTTGCCGCGCATCCAGCAGCCCCTATCGAATAAAACAGGTATGCTGTGACATATGGAAGAAAAAGGGTGCTCAATTGCCGCTATCCTTTTCCATTTTTGCTCGTGAAAGGGTGACAAGAGACTTGCCACGGAAGACGCTCTATGTTACACTAAGGTGCGACTTAAAGGCTCCTTGTTAAGAGGAGGTAACTCTTGCCTCCGCAACGTTTCACGATGTACCTGGCGGTCAATGCTGACCTGCTCATATTTTCTTGTGCCTTGAAGGAGGGCGTTTTCTATCGTGAGCAACTATATCTGGGTTCCCATTGGAGTAGGACTCCTGGCAGTGCTATTTGCGGCCTATCTCGCGAACTATGTCCTGCGCAAAGATACCGGCACGCCTGCCATGCAAAAGGTTGCCGACGCCATATTTAAAGGGGCTATGGCATTCCTCAATCGACAGTACCGTACCATTGCAATTCTCTCAATTTTCGCTGCCGTTATCGTGGCTGCTGTGCTATACTTCCTGAGCCAGGGAGATGGCGCGGCCAGGTTTGATCTGGCCTGGCGTACCGCTATCGCGTTCCTCATTGGTGCGCTATGTTCGGGCGTTTCGGGCTACATCGGCATGTATGTGGCTGTTAAATCGAACAGTCGTACAGCCAGCGCAGCAACACGCAGTCTGGGAGAGGCGCTGATGGTCTCTCTCCGTGGAGGCGCTGTCTCCGGTTTCCTGGTAGTCGCGCTTTCTCTACTCGGTGTCTCGTTGATTTTCCTTGCCTATAGCGCAGGCAATACCATTGACAAAGTTCCTTCTCTGATCGTTGGTTTCGGCTTCGGCGCTAGCTTCGTGGCCCTCTTTGCCCAGCTCGGCGGCGGTATCTACACCAAAGCAGCGGACGTGGGCGCCGACCTGGTTGGTAAAGTTGAAGCGAACATCCCCGAAGATGATCCACGCAATCCTGCGGTTATCGCCGACCTTGTAGGCGATAATGTGGGCGACTGCGCCGGTCGTGGTGCTGACCTCTTCGAGTCCACCGCCGCCGAAAATATTGGCGCGATGATCCTCGGCGTCGCACTTTACCTTGCCACTAAGAATCCCGGCTGGATTCTCTTCCCTCTTGTGGTGCGCGCTTTCGGTCTGATCGCTTCCGCTTTTGGCCTGCTCTATGTTCGACCCACCGTTGTTGTCGAGCCTGACAAAGCAGCCGGTCGCGACCCCGGCGAAATTGCGATGACTCAGCTCAACATTGGCTACTTCATCACCTGCGCCATCTCTATTATCGGTATTTTCGCCGGTAGCTTCCTCCTGCTAGGCGGCGGGAACATCACAGGCAACATGGGCATTCCTCCGTGGATCTGGTTCGGCCTGGCCGGGACCGTTGGCATCCTGCTCAGTATCGCCTTCGTCTACATCACACAGTACTACACAGCCGGAACATGGCGTCCCGTGCGCGAGATTGCGGCGGCAACTTTGACCGGACCCGCGACAACGATTATTACGGGCGTTGCTATCGCGTTCGAGTGCGTGGCTCTTCCGGTGCTGGCAATCTGCGTGGCATTAGGTCTTTCCTTCTTCCTGGGTAGTCAGGTCAATATCCCGATCAATCCAAGTATTAACCCCGGCGTCATCAACGTGGGTGGTATCTTCGGCACCGCGGTCGCCACGATGGGCATGCTGATGAGCTGCGCCTATATCCTGGCGATGGATACCTTCGGCCCCATCACTGATAATGCCGGCGGCATTACCGAAATGGGCGGTCAGGCGGAATCCGTACGCGATATCACCGATGCGCTCGACGGCGTGGGCAACACGACTAAAGCTTTGACAAAGGGCTACGGCATTGGTTCGGCAGCTCTGGCGGCCTTCCTGCTCTTTAGCGCCTATCTGGACGTGCTCTTCTCTTACAAGAAGAACGTGGCGGTCTATCGCGTTGATCTGGCCGACATCGCGGTCTTTATCGCGGCCCTGATCGGTCTTACCCTGATCTTCTTCTTCAGCGCCCTGGCGATCCGCGCGGTTGGTGCTGCTGCCAAGCGTATGATTGAAGAGGTCCGCCGTCAGTTCCGTGAGAATCCGAAGATTATGGCGGAGCGTGTCGAAGATCGCGTCGATCCCGATTATGCCCGCTGCGTCGATATCAGCACTCGCGGCGCCCTGCGCGCTATGATCCTCCCTGGCATCGTCGCCGTTCTGACCCCCATCGCCATCGGCGTTATCCTCGGCCCCCAGGCTGAGGCCGGTCTGCTGATGGTCGGAACGATGGGCGGTATCGTGCTGGCTCTGTTCCTCAATAACGGTGGCGGCGCATGGGACAACGCTAAAAAGTACATTGAAGCTGGCTACCTGCGCGTGAATAAAGAGGGTGAGATGGTTGACCGTCTCGATCCTAGCGGCACTGTTCTTGGCAAGAAGAGCGAGCCGCACAAAGCTGGCGTGGTTGGCGATACCGTCGGCGATCCCTTCAAGGATACCGCTGGCCCTTCGCTGCACGTCCTGATCAAGCTGCTCAGCACCATCACGCTGGTGCTCGCTCCCCTGTACGTGTTCTTGCACCCATAACGCTCTCTGGTCACAACGCTCCAGAAAAGTTCAATCGGCTCCCAGCTAATAAGTTGGGAGCCGATTTTCTTGTGCGTGCAAACTCTCTCAAATAAGTAGAAATATTCCAAATAATCAGTATACCGATCTACTTGCTGTTCTGTTAGAATGTGTCTGGTTCTGAGTGTCTTCACCCTTGCATAGCGGATCTTGCGCGGCTTCGCCGCGCAAGGAGTTGTGGAGGGTGTGGGAAAATGCGCGACACGCATTTTCCCACACCCTCCACAACTCGACGGGCGTCTGCGACGTGAGCGTGCGCTCGTGCTGAGAATCAGACACACACTTATGCTTAACGCATCTACACATGCAAAGGAGCAAGAATTGGCAAAGAAGATGCAGTATCACCCCTCATATCAACATAAAATACGCTACAGCCCTATCACAATGATACTCTGTATTTTATTAACAGCATGTACCGCAAATATCAGCAATAATGGTCCTGGAAGCGATTCCGCACAATGCGCGAGCAATTGCACCATCGGCACGGGCGTACTGGGCGTCAAAGTCTTTGTCGAGCCGGATACCGGCGATCAATTGATTGTTAACGCCATCGCGGAGGCCCAGCAATCCGTCTGGGTCGAGATGTATCTGCTCACTGATCGCACAATTATCAATGCTCTGGAGGCTGCCGCACAGCGGGGTCTCGATGTTCGCGTGATGCTCGAAGGCCATCCCTATGGGAGTAGCGGCACTATTTCGCCAACGCAGACGCTGGACCGGCTGCGCGCTGCTGGCGTGAAAGCTCAAGAGACCAGCCCCGATTTTGCTTTGACCCATGAAAAATGCATGCTTCTCGACGGCAGTGTCGCGTATATTATGACCGCGAACTTCACACGCTCGGCCCTGGGCGGCACAAGCAGCGTGACCAATCGCGAGTACGGCGTCATCGACACAAAGCAGCAGGATATCCAGGCCATTCAGAACATTTTCAATGCCGATTGGAACCGCACAAGCGCACAATTTGACGACCCTGATCTCGTCGTCAGCCCGATCAACTCGCGCAACGACTTTACGGCGCTGATCAACAACGCGCACAACACACTGCTGATCGAAGCGGAGGAGATGCAGGATAGCAGTATTGAACAAACGCTGGTCAATGCCGCTCAACGAGGGGTCAGGGTCCAGGTGATTCTTCCCTCCCCCGGTAACTCTTCAAGTGATAGCAATAGTAGCGGGATCAGCGCCATTAAGCAGGGAGGGGTCGTGGTCAGAGAAGATGCCCGCCTCTATATGCATGCAAAGATCATCGTGGTCGATGGACATATAGCTTTTGTGGGCTCAGAAAATATTTCCACAGCATCACTCGAACGCAACCGCGAGCTGGGTATTATCGTTTCCGATCCCACCGTGCTCAATACGCTGCAACAGACGTTCCAGCAAGATTGGAACGACTCGCAGAACACGTAGAGCTTGAGCAGGGCATATCCAGGCTCAACAAGAGCATTATGATATTTACGACCTGCCAGGAAGGCCAGTATTCGAACGCTTCTTTCCAGTCTTTGCTCTTTGTTCTGGCTCATTTCACACCGCTTTCTTCAATCAACAACTGCTATCTTGAGAAGGATAAACGGCGGCGTCGCACTACATCTTCCTATTTTAAGGGATAGCGCAGGCTTGCACGTAATGATAGGATGGATGATGGACAACGATACGGACAACAAAGGTTTGGAGGCTCCTTCATGGTCACAGAAGTTGCGGTAATTACCGCTATTCCAGGCAAAGAGGACGAGCTGGGTCAGGCAATCATCCAGGGCCTGGATATTATTCGCCAGCATCCACAATGCATCTCATCCCACGCGATACGCTGCATTGAAAAGCCCGGACGCTATCTGATCACCAACATCTGGTCATCCCTTGAAGCCCATACCGTCGATTTCCGAGGGGGACCGCTTTTCCCGCAGTGGCGTAAAACCATTGCAGGGCTTTTCGAGGACCCGCCCGAAATTTTCCACTATCAACCCTTCTAAAAAGAATATGTCATTAGCAATACGTATTTGTTAGGAGTTATGCAATGCCGGAGATTCAAGACGCTCCCAACGAGAATAATCACGCCGAAAATAGCGGACAGGTGACATTAGAACAGGCAGGTAAAAGCGAAGAGGAACAACTTGCCGCTCGCGTCGCTACCCTGCGCCACCAGATTGAAGAGGCCAACTATCAATATCACACTCTAGACAATCCTACCCTGACCGACGCAGAGTATGATCAGTTAATGATCGAGCTCCAGCGAATTGAACGAGAACACCCGGAGTTGATCACGCCCGATTCGCCCACCCAGCGCGTCGGAGCTGCACCAGGCCAGGGAGCCTCACAGCACCGGCACCCGCTCCCGATGCTCAGCCTGGCTAACGCCCGCAACGAACAGGAACTCCAGGACTGGTACAGGCGCGCCCGCAATATACTGCCCGATGCTACTTTCTCCTATGTCTGTGAGCTAAAAATTGATGGGCTGGCAATGGCGCTGACGTATGAACAGGGCAAACTGATCACCGGGGCGACACGGGGCGATGGCATCATTGGCGAAGACT
Organism: Ktedonosporobacter sp.; assembly: GCA_035293765.1. Lineage (GTDB taxonomy): Bacteria > Chloroflexota > Ktedonobacteria > Ktedonobacterales > Ktedonobacteraceae > DASRHT01. The sequence goes on along the minus strand of DATGMF010000072.1, from coordinate 53,228 downwards.
GGACCCCCAACGTGCGCACTATCCGCACCATTCCTCAGAGATTACGCGATGGACAGAATATTCCCCAAAAAGTCGAGGTGCGCGGCGAAATTTATATGCCCATTAAGAGTTTTGAACGCCTGAACGAAGAGATGACCGATGGTAAACTCTTCGCCAATCCGCGCAACGCCGCAGCAGGCTCGCTCCGCCAGAAAGACGCGCGTATCACGGCAACGCGCCAGCTTAACTTTTTCGGCTATCAAATCGGCTACGTTCAAGGCATGTCCATTCGCACGCATTGGGAGGCGCTGCAACTGATACGCGAGTGGGGCTTCCCCGTTAATCCGCATATCGCCCTCGCCAATTCTTTAGAAGAAGTGCTGGATTACTGCAATAAATGGGAAAAAGAGCGTTTCAATCTGCCCTACGAGATCGATGGCATTGTGATTAAGATCAACGACCTGGCGCAGCAGGAAGAGCTGGGAACGGTTTCGCGCGATCCGCGCTGGGCCATTGCCTTCAAATATCCGCCCATCCAGGTCGCAACCCAATTGCTCGATATTCGCGTCAACATCGGACGCACAGGCTCGGTCAATCCCTGGGCAATGCTCGAACCGGTCAATATTCGCGGCGTGACCGTCTCGCGGGCAGCTTTACATAACGAAGGCGATATCCAGCGCAAGGATTTACGCATCGGCGATTGGGTCGTGCTGCAACGAGCAGGCGAAGTTATTCCCCAGGTGGTCAAACCGGTCGTCGAGCGCCGCAGCGGACAGGAGCAGGTCTATCACCTGCCTGAGCGTTGCCCTCTTTGCGATACGCTGATTATTCGCATTCCTGACCAGGCGATGGCCTATTGCCCCAATACGAAATGCCCCGCGCGCAACCTTGAGGGGCTGATCCATTTTGTCTCTAAAGGGGCTATGGATATCAATACTATCGGCGAGCGCATGGTTGAACAGCTTATCAACGCTGGTTACGTCAAGAGCGTCGTGGACTTCTACCACATCTCACGCGAACAGTTCCTGCAACTGGAAGGCGTCAAAGATAAAAGCGCCGACAACATGCTGACCGCGATTGAGGCGAGCAAGCAGCAGCCTTTATCGCGCCTGCTCTTCGGCCTGAACATTCGCTACATGGGCGAGAAAACAGCCCAGCTTATCGCACAGGCATTCGGCGATGTAGATCGGCTGTTGGCAGCAAGCGAGGAGGAGATCAACGCCGTCCCCGGCATTGGCCCTAAGATAGGTCACAGCCTATATACCTGGCTGCAAGATCCCGAGAATCAGGCTCTGATCGAGCAGTTACGCCGGGCTGGCTTGAATATGAAAGAGGAGCAGCACACCATAGACGGCCCTCTAACGGGTCAAACCTTCCTGCTCACCGGACGGCTCACCACCATGACGCGCGGCGCGGCAGAAGAGGCGATCAAGCAGCTCGGCGGCTCCATCGCCAGCGGCGTTAGTAAGTCACTGAGTCACCTGATCGTCGGAGAAGATCCAGGCTCGAAGCTGGCAAAAGCGCAAAAAGCGGGCGTCCCCATCCACGACGAACAATGGTTGGTCAGTATGTTGCAGGAGCATACTGAGCACTTGACAAAGTAGTTGTGCCTAATCAAGAGATCCTCGAATGTGATGTTGCGCCGCTCACCGGAGAGGGATTGATATGAGTATGATACAGCACGTTCCACTCACACCGGACCTCTTCCCTCAAGAGATTAAAGCTTTTTTAGGGGAAGTGCATACCCTTGCCTACCCACGGCAGGGCTACACCTCTAACATTACTATTGTGGGCTGTGAACGCGGCACCTATGTCGTAAAGCACTCGCCAGGAGAACAGTTCAGCAACTGGCTGGCTCAGGAGCATCGTGTGCTTCAGGGACTCAAAAATGTTCCGCTGCCTCTCCCACAGCCCTATCACTATATGCAGCGTTACCTCTCTGGAGCGCCTGAAGCGTGGCTGGTGATGGGTTATCTACCTGGTAATTCCTTGCGAGAGATTGCAGAAGCCGAACGCGATCAAGCTGTGAAACGACAGATCCTCTACGCTGTTGGTCAGGCCCTGGCAAAACTTCATAGCCTCCCTGTTCCACCTTCATTGCTTGCTGAAAGTCAGGAACCGTGGCTGGATAGAATGCTCAAGCAGGCACAATTCAACCTCCAGCACTATGAGGTAGATGGGGATGCCCAATTGCTGCAACAACTGGAGAGGCAACGGCCATCAATGGTTCCACCAACGCTGATCCACGGGGATTTCGCGGTAGACAATGTGTTAATTGCTGATGGAAAAGTAAGTGGGATAATAGATTGGGCATGGGGAGCTGTGGGCGATCCACGCTACGATCTTACTCTGGCAATACGTCCAAAAGAAGGCATTTTTCCCGAGGATATTCAGGCTTTTCTGGACGGTTATGGCAGTGCGGGCTTGAGCGAAGATGAGTACGAGTACTTCACGAATCTCTACGAATTCTTCTGATCCGATTCACTATTCTCTGGAAAATTGCTTTGAAGGGATAACTCTATACCAAAGGTTGTCCCTTCTCCTTCCGTCGATTCTACCCAGATGCGTCCATCATGTTGTTCCACGATCTCTTTACTAATCGCAAGGCCCAACCCCCACCCTACTACCTCCGATGTTTGTGCCTCAGGTGTACGATAGAGTGGCTCAAAGATCTTTTCCTGTTGCTCTTTCGCGATCACCGCGCCATCATTGTGAACTATTACGATACAGATATCACTCCCTTGCCTTATCATCACCTTGATGATTGAATGTGTCGGCGAATATTTAATGGCATTGGTCACCAGATTGATCATGACCTGAGAAAGGCGGCCCTCATCAGCGTACACGACTATCGGCTCAACAGGCCCTATCAGGTCAATCGAACGGCCCGTGGCAGCTCGTTGGTCTTCGACTACCTCACGACAAAGCTGGCAGAGATCACATAATGTTCGGCGTAAAGGGATGTACCCTGAGCGTAAGCTACTGAAATTGAGCAAGTCACTGACCAGAGCCTCCAGGTGCTGCGTCTGTACAGTGATCTTTTCCAGATGGGAAGGAAGAAAGGTCATATCGGTGGCAAGCGGTGAGCGGCGATTGAGACGGCGTAGAGCAAGCTGTGCCTGTCCCTGAATCAAAGTGAGTGGCGCTCGTAATTCATGGGAGGTGAGAGAAAAAAAGTGCTCCTTGAATCGATTGGCCCGATCAAGCTCGGCATTGCTCTCCATGAGTCCGCGATTCCTCTCAGCTAATGCCTCTGCCTGTTGGGATGTCACTTGCTGGGCACGAATCAACTGCTGCCGATACGCTTTTTGCAGCAGAATCATCCTCAAAACGATGAGCTGAATGATGAGAAACGGCGCGAATGCGCCAATATCGGGCCAGCGAAAAAATGTAAAGTCTCCAACCGGAGGAACGAACCAATAATCGAGCGCGAATACCTCCAGGAGCAGCGCCAGGAGTGCAGGGCCGAGACCCCAGAACCAGGCAACCAGCATGACGGCAATCACAAAAGGCGGCTCGATGAAATAATCTTGGATTCCCCAGGTCCTCTCCAACCACGGGATTAGCAAGGCTCCAGCAGCAAACACTACTGCACACACATAGCCAATGAGCCAGCTATACCACCGGGCAAAAGAAAAGCCAGTTCGTCGGTTTGATGATGGGTTCTGTGTCTGCGGTGAACGCGCAAGGTGGCCCTGGCGTTCGCTATCCATGTGTAATGTCTCCTTTAATTAAAAAGACAGGCTTCTCGCCAGAACATCGCTGTTAAAAAAACAACTTAATTATATAGGCGGCTGTCAAGCTCAAGTGTTGTGGATGAATAAGATTGGGCTCTGCTGGGGATACGGTATCAGCGATCTCGCGTTAGACGGCGTTGACGGTTAATCTCATACAATAAGATAGAGGTCGCGCAGGCAACATTGAGCGAGGAGGCTGAGCCCTCAATAGGTATCTTTACAATGCGATCACATAATTCGCGATACGCTGCGCTCATTCCCCATGTCTCATTGCCAACCACCAGCAGCGTTGGCGGCGTAAAATCATGGTCGGTAAGCTCGCAATCGCCTTCTTCATCGCTGCCGACAACGCTGACGCTCCCTAACTGCTGGCGTACTGTTTCAATCCACGGCAACAGCTCTTTCTGTGAAGGGAGTCGGACCAGCGGGACCGCGAAAAAGGAGCCGGTAGTGGCGCTAATCGTCTCTGGATCGTAGAGATCGACGCTATGACCTGTGATTACCACGCCATCAACGCGTAAAGCATCGCACGAACGAATGATGGTCCCCAGATTGCCCGGACTGGCAGGACGATCAACCACAACCACCAGCAGATTTTCTTTCAGGGGGATACGGCGCAGATCATCGGCGGGCATCGTCACCAGCGCAATCAATTCTGATGGTTCGCTCTTATTGCTGAGTTTTGCTTGCAGCTCCCACGGCAGCTCGTAGTGAACATCGGCGCTCGATGTACGCAAAATATCGCTGGCCCAATCCGAGAGGGGCCTGTCACGCGAATACAGGAACGCTCGAATATGCCAGTGATAGCGCAGCGCCTGATTAATGGGGCGTACGCCTTCCACGAAAAATTCGCGGTGCCGCAGCCGCTTCTCGCGCTTCCGCCGCAACGTTTCAGCATATTGAAAATCGTTATTTTCCGAGTATATTCTGACAATACGCGGCGCTACCGTTTTTTTCATCATCCTACATCTTACTCTGAACAAAGAGAGGGACCGGACTAACATTGGTATTATAGCGTATACCTGGCCTGGATAGGAGGTATGCTGATAGTGGCTTGTTCTGAAAAGTTAAGCCCGATAAGAACTTTATTTTAATGACAAACGAACAGAAGGAGTTTATGCGTGTTTAATGTCTGTCCTCAATGTGGTGAATATTCCGTTGAGAAAACGATTGATCCTGCCGGACCTTTCGCCATCTGCCCATTCTGCCAGTACGCTCATCCATTTCTGCAACAGCCCTTGTTCATCATTACAGGTCCCAGCGGCATAGGCAAAACGAGCGTTTGTTTAGCATTAACTGCGCTTATGAAAGAGTGCGTCGTTATGGAGTCGGATATTCTCTGGGATGCATTGCCAGCCACAGCAGAGAACAACTACAACGATTATCGCAATGTTTGGCTGCGGATCGCCAAAAATATTGGTCAGGCGGGCCGCCCGGTGGTACTCTGTGGCACAGCCATTCCTGAGCAGTTTGAGACATGCCCTGAACGTCGATACTTCTCGACGCTGCATTACCTCGCGATAGTCTGTGATGATGTATTACTAGAGGAGCGCCTGAAGCTCCGCCCTCAGTGGCGTCAATCCAGTTCAAATGAATTTGTTGAGCGGATGCTTCAATTTAATCGCTGGCTCAAAGAACATGCGGCTATCACCAATCCAGCAATGACGCTTCATGATAACAGTCATCAATCAATTCAGGAGACAACTAGAGATATCACTCAGTGGATACGTGAGCGGCTTTAGAGTTGGCCCTATTCGTTTTAGGACATAACTGGACCTTGTAATATTGCTTCTCACCAGTTATACTAAACCCTGGCATAGATTTTCAGATAAGGGAAGCTAATGACATCTTACGTGAGGCTGCGCAACCTGTTCTGGCGCTTTAGCGGGCGACATAGCCATTTTTCTCGTCGCCCAGAGCCTCGTTATGCCCTTTTTCAGGTAACGTGACCGGATAGAGAAGCCCTTAACGGGCATCGGTCAAACGATCAAAGGCCGTGAGCGACGAATTTTTCTGCTCACGGCCTTTTCTTTTGTTTTGGAGGCTGTGGCGCGCATCAGTTCCACTGACAGCTCCTTGTTTCCCCTCTGCAACGGCTTTGATGTTGGAACCTGCCGCCTGCCGATAGAGCTCCTGGCATTTTTCCATATGGGAGCCTTTACCATCGTCCAGATAGTATGAGAGAAAGCAGGAAAGTTTTATGAACACTATTACCATTCCATCAGACATCGTTATGCGTCCAGCCAGAGATGGCGAGCAGCAGGCTATCGCTGCAATGCTGCACGCCTGCGAGCGAGCGTATTTAGGCACAGAGCAGACGCCTTTCTCTGCAACATTGGAATGGATACACACCACATGGACCACCGGCGGATTTGATCTAGAGGCAGACTCGCTGGTGGCGGTTACTGCTGATGAGCAGATCGTTGGGTATGTGACCACCTGGCGGTCAGAAGACGAACCGCACAGGATGGTTGCCTGGCCGCGTATTCATCCCGACCATCGTGGTAAGGGCCTGAGTACATGGATGCTCCGCTGGGCTGAGCGGCGCGCCCGACAAATCGCAGCGACGCTACCAGAAGATCAGGAGATTCTGCTCTTCTCCTGGGTCGAAAACGTTGATGGGGCAGCAAAAGAAATACTCGCTCGCGAACAATTTCTACCAGAACGCTACTGGTGGCAGATGGAGATTCAGATGGAGGCTGCTCCACCTGCGCCCACCTGGCCCGATGGAATGCGTGTCCGCACATTTATGCCCGGACAGGACGAACAAACAGTCCACCAGGCTCTCGCTGAAGCCTTTTCAACGAACGGAGATGAACCATATAGCAGCTTTGAGGAGTGGCTGCGTTATGGCGTCGAGAGTGAGAGCTTTGACCCTGCGCTCTGGTTCCTTGCTGTGGAGGGCAACGATGAGATTGCAGGCGTGATATTGTGTGAGCTGCGGACAGATAGCAACAGAGGCTGGATCAGCGAGGCCGCCGTACGACCCAGGTGGCGTAAACGCGGACTGGGTCAGGCGTTGCTCTATCATGCCTTCGGCGAATTCTATCAGCGCAACACCCACAAATGCGCCCTTGCCGTTGACTCGGCAAATCCCAGCGGCGCTACCCGGCTCTACGAGCGCGTAGGCATGCATGCCAATAATCACGTCGAGATCCAATATAAGAAAGTGCTACGCGCAGCACGCAAGCAGCACGCGTGAACAACATTATAGCTGTCAGAGTTCAAAGCGACATCAAGCGTGCTGCTTGAAAGTGTAAAACCTTGACAAAACGGCCCTGATAGTAATTGAGGCAATTACCATCAGGGCCGGAGGTAACGCACCAGAGCTTAAACGTATTGCATCTCCTGGTAGCGCGCACGCAGGGCATTGACCGGCGCTTTGACATTCTTGCCACGAATGCCGTCGTGCATCAACTGGGCCAGTTCGCCCATCGCCTGCTCTTTCATGCCGAAGCGGGTCATCTCAGGAACGCCGATGCGCAGACCGGAGGGGTTGCGCGGATCGCTATCGCCTGGCAGCATGTTGTAGTTGAGGATAATATCGTTGGCTTCGAGCCGTTTCGCGACCTCAACGCCGCCCCCCCACTGCGCCACGTTGACCGCGATCATATGGCTGCGGGTATAACCAAAGTCACGAGCTTCGACCGGCGTTCCCAGTTCGTCGAGGTTCTGACCGAGCGCCTGGGCATTGCGCACAATCTGCTCCGCATACTCGCGCCCGTATGCCTTCATTTCGCGCGTCGCAACAATGAGAGCTGGCAGCGTGTTCAGGTGATGATTACTGGACGAGCCAGGGAAAACGCCCCGGTCCGCCGCCTGCCAGTACTTCTTCTCCGCCTCTGGATCTTCAATATTGCCCAGAATGATGCCACGCTGCGGACCGGGGAAGGTCTTATGCGTGCTGCCGGTCATCCAGGTTGCGCCTTCGTGCAGAGGGTCCTGGAATTGTCCGCCCGCGATCAGGCCGAGGACGTGCGCGCCGTCGTAGAGCAGGGGGATATCTTTCGTTTTACAGAAGGCGGCAACCTCCGCAACCGGCTCGGGGAAGAGGAAAAGGCTCTTGCCCATGATGACGAGCTGCGGAGAAACCTGCTCGATCAGTTCGATGGTTTTCTGAGCGTCAACATGATAATGATCTTCGGTCAGTGGAAGATGGTGGAGATTGATCGAGTTTTGCGCGCCCAGCCGCAGTACCTGGCCCCGATTTTGAATGCGACGACCAAAAACGCCGACGGTGCCATGACTGATATGGCCGCCCGCGTCGGTCGAGTTCGCGATCACGGTATCGCCGCCGCGCAATACACTCAAAGCCAGCGCAGTATTGGCTGCGTTGCCACTGATGGGACGCACATCGGCCTGCTTTACTCTAAATAGCTCGATAATCTCAGTGCGCGCCATACGCTCGATCTCGTCAATATAACGCGTTCCCTGGTAGTAGCGATTAACTTTGTTGCCTTCGTTAGGATGTCCTTCGGCGTAGCGCCCCATAAAATCCGATACCTGAACCCGGCGCACCGCTTCGCTCGGCGTATTCTCGCTCGCGATCAGGTTGATCGTCTGCGCCTGCCGCCATGTATTCTGCTGTGCAATGATATTTTCAATGTCGCTTATATCCACGGTCATAGATAATGCTCTCCCTATATTCTTGCCAGAACTGGCACTTGTGCTGTCCGCATCCGCTTGCAGAGGTCTGATAAATATGCCCTTAGTGCATTCCCACTTGACATCTCCGGGAATGATACGTATAGTATCCCTCAATGGCGGCGGCGAGAGAACGTGGTTATTTCGATCCGCTTGAGGATACTGAAATCAGTATAGCAGCAGAAGAAGGTAAGAACAATAGACCTCTCGCCCCGACAGAAAAGATATTTGGAAAAAAGGAAAATATCCCATCGTCGCAGTCACTTCTTCGTTTAATTTCATTTCCGATTTTGGTCGTTAAAATTCATTAGCGCATTACCCTCCATGCGCTGCTCCACATCATTCTCACAACGAAATTGTAGAATAAAGTGTTGTTTTGCTGAAGAATTGATATTTTAAGAACAGAAAGAGGTATCTATGGATAACCCCGATATCACATCTGTCCCTTCCATTTACGATGCGATAGCCAGCGAATTCGAGCGTCACGCCGCTAAGAGCATATATAACGCCTACTATGACCGACCAGCCGTGCTCAGCCTGCTGCCACCTGTACAGGGCCAGCGCGTCCTGGATATTGGCTGTGGGCCGGGGTTGTACGCTGCCTGGTTGATTGAGCATGGGGCGCAGGTTACCGGCTTCGACGTCAGCGGCGAAATGGTGGAACTGGCGCGGCAGCGTCTTGGCGACCGGGGAACGTTCTACCAGCACGATCTTTCTCAGCCGCTGACCTTCGCCGCCGATGCATCCTTCGATATCGCCATAGCGCCCTTGATAATCCACTATATAACCGAACGAGTAGCCGCGTTACGAGAAGTAGCGCGCGTCTTAACGGCTGACGGCTGCCTGATTGTATCCACGCAACATCCCTTTGCTGACTGGAAACAGTTCGGCGGCTCGTACTTCGCGACCGAACTCGTTCAGTACAAGTACAAGTGGCGCGGGGCATCTGGAGCCTTCCAGATGCCCTTCTGGCGCGTCTCTCTGACCACGCTTTGCGCTGAGTTTTGCCAGGCAGGCTTCTTTATCGACCGATTGTTTGAGCCGCAACCGGTACCTGAAGCAGCAGAGATCGATCCCAGGACGTATCACGAGCTGATGGAGGAGCCGGGATTTATCGTTTTCCGCTTACGCAAACGATGATCTTGCTACTCCGCTTCCGGGCTCTCTGCATCGATGAGCCAGTACTGCGAACCGTCACGCGTCCTGCTCATAAAGCGGTATTCGTGTAGGGCTCGCCGCAGGGCCGCGCTATCCTTGAAGGTGCTGTGCTGGAGCAGCAGTTCGTTGACCTCCTTTTCGTGATACACGCGTCCCTTTTCAAAGAAGCTTGCCAGGTACTCCAGGATGATCAGCTTATCGCGCTGCTTAGCCGGAGGCCAGAGCGTTAATTTACCACTCCTATCCAGGAAGCGTCTCAGCTCTCGCGACTCCGTTTCCTCCGCCGGCTTTGTCTGCGCGTCCTCGCCAGAGATGAGCCGTTCAACAGCACGAGCGGCGCGCGCAAAGTAGAAGGAGCTGAGGCGATAGGTTTTATTCGCGCCCTCTCCTCTGCGCTCATAGAGATAGCCCATAGAGACAAGCTGCTTTAAGTGGCGCGAGACGCTCGACTGGCTCAGATCAAGCGCGGCAATAATGTCCTGCGCATGCATCTCGCTTTGCCGCGTAAGCAGTTCGATAATACGCAGGCGCGTCTCGTCTGCCAGCGCATCCAGTCGCGCTCGTAACTCACCACGCCCTACTGGAGTAGCATTGAGTAACGCCACATCATAATTGGGTGGCTCGCTGAAGAATACACGCGCGATTTCTTTGCCGCCCCAATCGTCGCCATCCCAGGCAGCGCCATTCCAGATGGTAACACGGCGTCCGGTATGCCACGAGGGCACAAGCACAATTTCTTCGACGCCGGTTAGTTGCTCAGCAAGCTCGGAAGGAAAAGCGCGTCCCGTAAAAGTTCGAAAGGTCTCTTCGATGCTCGCTTCCTCTTCAAGGCTATGGCTAAACATCTCGGTCTGCCAGTGTAGGGAAGATTGCACCCGTTTCCATTCAGCAGCGATGGTCGTTGTTTTCCATAACAATTCGAGGTGCGAGAGGATCAGACGCTGCATCTCAGGTGGGTCCTGGAACAGGGCGTGAACCTTCGTCTGGAGTTCCGGGTCAAAAAGATCCTCTCCCTGGACGCGTTCCACACAATAGAGGTAGCTTGAGAGATCATCTAATAAGCGATTCGTGCTCGGCGTCGCGTAGGAGACGAGCCGGGAGAAACGACGGCGCAGGGGCTCAAGCACCATTTTGCGCGTGAGGTAAGGATTGACCTCGGCCAGGTTATGCAGGTAAGACGGAAAGTTGGGTTCGTCCTGCAACGGCGTCAACGCATCACGCAATCCTCTGAACACTAATAGATTCGTCTGGCGCTGCTCAGGAGTAAGCGCGGCAGCAGTCTGCACAACCCAGGGACTGAGACCCGAATAACGCTCAACCTCAGTCAGCAGAGAAAAGCTATTAAGAATATTGCATACCGGTTCAAGAGCAACGCGAATAGGCATAGCCCGATAGGCTGGTTCTGGCAGAGTCATTGATTACCCCCCTTTAACTGATTATGCGTTTATTTGCATAAGTGACTAATAGGAATATAACATGGAAATGGGAGGATGTCAAGGCAATTACATAACTTGATTGCGCCCTTTGGATCTGCTACAATGCGTTTCCCTGTGTGGTTTTTTCACGAGAAGGAGCATACATTATGAAATGCCTGCTGTTGATGCCGCAAGCTGAACCTGCGGCATCAGTCGGATTACTTAGTTGGTAGCATGAACCTCTTCGCGGCTCGCCTGTGCGTTTGCAGCAGATACAACCGCTTCCACCTTCTCATCCCAATCAACCTGGTAGGAGTAGAGCCACCTGGACGCTTTCTCATTAGCAAACAGTTTGAGCATAAGCAGACCTTTCCGCAAAGACCGCCTGATCGAGCCCAAGCTCGTGCAGCACCTGCATACCGTTGCTCGCCATGATCAGCGAGTAGCCTTCGGGTTTCGCTCTGGCTTCATAGATTTCTGCTTCAATACCAGCGCGTTTGAGAAACAGCGCCAGAGCGGGGCCACCGATTCCGCCCCCAATAATCAAAGCTTTTTCGTGTGTTTCTGCATCATGCATTCCTTTTCTAGCTTACTTCATTTTTATTACAATACTTTTGCTTTATTCACCGCCTACCTGCTCATTCCCTTCTTCCGGCTCACTGCCCAGCAGAGCCAGTTCGGGACGAGTCACCTTCCAGACCAGCTCTTCGCCTCTCATCTCGGTCAGCGTTCCATCATGGATCTCCTGAATGAGCTGCTGTATAAAAGCGAGTCTGGCCTCAAGCAGGGTGAGGGTATAGGTATCCTCAATGGTGAAAAGGCGGTCCACCCCAAGTTGTCGCGCCCGCTCGATAGTGGCGTGCGTGCCCTTCACCTGCTCCTGAAGATGCTGCACATGCGCATTCAGCAGCAGCGCGACCTCAGACGGAGGAAGATGACCTATGAAGGCCAGAGCAGCCGCAAACTGGGTGTATTCGACGGCAGGCTGACCGATCAGCGAGCGGAGCCAGTCGCCCATCTCAGCCCGCCCGGCGCCAGTTGTTGCGTAGACAGTGCGCTCAGGATAGCGCCCCTCCCGCTGCGTTTCCACAGGCACAATCAATTCCTCACGTTGCAATGCTTCAATGGTTGAATAGAGTGAACTCTGGTTCAACTTGATGACGCTGGAAAGATCCCGATGGCGCATCACCGCCGCTATCTCGTAAGGATGCATCGGACGCTCCGTCAGCAGCGACAGAACGGCCAATGCCAGCAAATTAGAAACTTTACGTTTTGCCATATCACTATTCCACAGTCTACTATTCTTACTTCGACTAGATGACATGAGAATAGTAGCATCATAACTACTTATTGTCAAGTGGTTAGGTAAAAGTTAGCCTTGTTTCTCTGCGTATGCTGGTTGAACAAATTGTCTGATGCTGTTATACTACACCTACCGAATCGGAGGAGCATATTGCACAGTTTTTCTCTATACTAACAAGCTCTTTATTGCAGATCGCCTGAACTTCGTCGGGACCTCCCACGATCAATCGGGAGCTACATAGCGTCCAGGAGCATTGGCGATCTACATAGCAAGCCACTCGTGTGGTTGCGTCGCATAAGGCGGTCTATAGCAGACCTCCAGACAGTCTGAACGGACCACCTCTTGCATAGAAATTCAGGAGGACATGGGTTTTATGAAGGTCTATAGGGCGGAACAGATTCGCAACGTGGTATTGATATCTCACGTAGGAGCAGGCAAAACCTCGCTGGTAGACGCAGCGTTATTTGACAGTGGAGCCGTGACCCGCCAGGGCAAAGTGGATGATAGCACCTCGGTCTCCGACTACGATCCTGATGAACTCAAGCGCAAGATGACACTCAATGTAAAAGTGCTGCCGGTCGAGTGGAAAAATACGAAAATCAATTTCATCGACACTCCTGGTTACGCGGACTTCGTGGGTGAAGTGAAAGCAGGCATTCGCGTGGCTGACGCGGCCCTTATGGTTGTGACCGCGGAAAAAGGGGTGGAGGTCGGAACAGAACTGACCTGGAAATATGCCGATGAGCGCCATCTTCCCCGCATGGTGCTGGTCAACAAGCTTGATCGTGAAAACACTTCCTTTGATCAGGCGCTGGAGTCGTTGCGCGGGCAGTTTGGCGTGAAGGTAGTGCCGCTGCAAATCCCCATCGGCGAACAGAGCGGCTTTAGAGGCGTCGTAGATCTTGTTTCGCAAAAAGCCTTCACCTTTGAAGGCGGCAACAAAGTACAGGAAATCCCCGTTCCGGCTGATCTCAAGGATAACATCGGCACCTATCGCGAGCAATTGATCGAATCGGCGGTGGAGAGCGACGACGCGATGATGGAGAAGTTCCTCGAAGGGGAAGAGCTCAGCGACGAAGAGATCCTGACGGTAGTGAAAAAAGGCACCAGCACGGGCCAGTTAATACCGGTGCTCTGCGGCGCGGGCAGCAAAAACATTGGCGTGCAGACCCTGCTGGATGCGGTTGTAGACTACCTGCCAAGCGCGGCTGACGCGCAGCCGGAAGATGCGAAAGCGTTTGGCGATAATACCTCCGTTTTCGTCTTCAAGACAGCGGCGGCCCAGGTCGGCACGATCTCTTCCTTCCGCGTCTATAGTGGCACGCTCAAATCGGATAGCCATCTCTATAATATCCAGACCAAAGCTGATGAGCGTTTTGGGCAATTGATCATCCAGCGCGGGAAAACTCAGGAGAACGCCTCGGAAATTGCAGCCGGAGATTTCGGCGCGGTCGCGAAGCTTTCCAATACGCATACCGGCGATACCCTCACCAGCAATAAAGATATTACGACCCCGCTCGCACCAATCAATTTCCCGCCCACCTGCTTCTCGGTGGCAATCGTGCCTAAGACCCAGGCCGACCTGGATAAGATGAGTAACGCCCTGACACGCATCGTAGAAGAAGATCGCACATTGCGCGTGACTCGCGATCCCGAGACCGCCGAAGTAATTTTATCCGGCATGGGCGAGTCGCACCTTCAGATCATCGTCGAGGGCATCAAGCGCAAATATGCCGTCGATCTTGATACGCGCGACCCTCGCGTGTCTTATCGCGAGACCATTCGCAAGAAGGCCCGCGCCAACGGTCGCCACAAGCGCCAGAGCGGCGGCCACGGACAGTTTGGCGATGTCTGGCTGGAGATCGAGCCGCTGCCACGCGACGGCGAAGAGACCTTTGTCTTTGAAGATAAGATCGTCGGCGGCGTTGTCCCTGGTCAGTATATCCCCGGCGTCGAAAAGGGCGTGCGCGAATCGCTCAAGCGCGGCTTCATCTCCGGCAACCCGATGGTCTACGTAAAGGTGGCCCTGGTAGACGGCAAATACCACCCGGTGGACTCGTCGGCACAATCGTTTGAAATCGCGGCTTCGCTTGGCATGCAGGAAGCAGTCCCGCAGGCCGGTCCGGTATTGATGGAGCCGATCATGAACGTGACCATCCTGGTGCCGGATAGCAATATGGGCGACGTGATGAGCGATATCAATACCAAACGCGGACGCGTGCTTGGGATGGAGCCGCAAGAGGGCGGCTTGCAGAAGATCACGGCGCTGGTGCCGCAGGCGGAGATGCTGCACTATGCGACGGATCTGCGCTCCATCACTCAGGGCCGTGGTTCCTTCTCAATGGAATTCAGCCAGTACGAGGAGGTACCCGCCAATATCCAGCAAGAGCTGGTAGCTCAGTACAAGAAGGAAAAAGGCGAATAGCCAGCAGGGCACCCAGATGGGTGCCCTTACTTTTTCTCCAGCTCGGCATCGTACACCATACCCACAGCCGCGCGCCATTGATCCAGCGTTTTCATATTGCCAAGCGAGTCATCCCAGCTCATCATGGGAGCCTGACGGGCTTCAAGGTAGCACGCCACAGTGTCCGCCTCGATAGCGTATAAATCCTCGTTGCCCATGACAACTATCTCTTGCGCCTTCTCCTCATCGTGGCGTTGCAGCAAGATGACGCACGCTCCATCCTGCGAACGCGGCGCCCAGGGAACCGGCACCTGGATGGAGCCCTCAGAGCCAAAGATATGAACGGTATTATTGCCCATCGCCTGCACGCCGGTGAAAAGCTGCGCGATGATATCGCCGGGGAAGGTGAGCGAGGCGACGGCGTATTCATCTACGCGCGTCATCACGCCAACATGCGCCGCGCCGGTGACACTTGTTGGCTCCGCGAAGTCGATGCCGGTCGCAACTCCGGCAATCAGTCGGGCCATTGAAGTGCAATAGCAACCGACATCGAGAATGGCCCCGCCGCCCAGCGCATTGCTCCAGAGACGACCCTCCGGCTGAAAAGGGGCATGAAAGCTAAAGGACGCCTGGATGACTTGAACCTCGCCAATCGCGCCCGCCTGCACCAGCTCGACCAGTTTCGCCGTCTGCGGAATACAGCGATACATGAACGCTTCCATTAAGAAAACATCGTGACGCCGCGCCGCTTCTACTATTGAGAGAGCCTCGCGATAGTTGAGCGCCAGCGGCTTCTCGCACAAAATATGCTTGCCCGCTTCAGCCGCTCTAATAGCCCACTCCGCATGCATGGGATGGGGCGTTGCAATATAGACCGCCTGGACATCTTGATCGTCAAGCAGCGCCTGATAGCTGCCATAACGGCGTGGCACATGCTGTTCCTCGCCAAAAAGATCAGCCGTCTCCTGCGCGCGACTGCCAATCGCCAGCAGCGTGCCGGTCTGCGACTGCGCCAGGCCGCGAGCGAAGATACGGGCAATGCCACCAGCGCCAATAATGCCCCAGTTTAAGCTATCTACCATAGATCTACCATTGCTTTCACTCCATCGATACTACTATTTTCCTTTAAAAGGGCGTCGATCCTTCTTAGGTCCGCTAAAAGGCGGCAATTCGTTACCGCGTTTCTGCCCCTTAGCTGCTGGTCGTGGCCCCTGCTTCCCCGTTTTAGGCTGCTGTTTGCCTCGTCCTAACACAGCGCTCGCCTCCGCTTCATGTCCGTGGCTGACCAGCCATTGACGCGCACGCTCATGCAGATCGCTCAGCGTCGGAGCGCCCGCGATCATCATCCACATGGCATACTCGGGATCGGCAGGCGTCCCCTCGCTCCATTGTCTTTCGGCTATAAGAAAATCGCTGACCTGCTTTACGTCTAATGTGCGTAAGACCGCGTCGAGCCGTTGTCGAAAGCTGCTGTAATCTGCCATCTCTATCCCACTATTATCCCTTCTTTCGCGTAAAGGGTTGTTACTTGCTTAATAAAGAACTCGCTGCAACATATTTTGCATATTCCGTCGGCGTTCTCCCGACGATGGTTTTGAAGTCTTTGATGTCACCCATGCCCTATTTTATAGCACAAATTTTCTTATGTGTCGCGTTTTTACAATAATTTTCGCGCATGACGTGCTAGTACTTATCTCGTATCATCCTTTAGCCTGATCTTCTCTTTACGCACGATCCCAGTAGGGATAGCATAATCCTGAAACTGCTATCCCTCATTTTTCGTCAAAGACTGGTAGAGTCCGTCGCCGCACCATAGCGCCTGAGCAATACTTCTCGTGACATCCAGACCTCCTGAGGATAGGTACCGTACGTTGTTCCCTGCATAAGCCGCTCCAGCCCTTGCTGGTTGTACAACACGAGCAAGCCGGTCATAAAAAAGCGTTCCAGCCATGTATGCAAGTTTCTCCGGCGGTCGCGCACAGTAAAGCCAAGACGGCGCGCGCCCCGGCTTAACAATGTCACGCCGTGCAGGGCTACCACCTCTGAAGGAAATTCAGGCGTTTGCGCCCAGCGCCCCATTGCCTGCATATCCTGCATGATCATACGCACCAATCCCCATGTTCCCGTATGCATAGCTGCCTGCAAAAGCACGCGGTTATGGAAGTGCAACTCGCCAATCAGATCGCCCTTGCGAATACAGATACCATCGGGGAGTTCAACGACGCTGCCATGATAACGCGTAAAACGTACCCCGAGCAGATCATGGGGAGCGTGGGGAATCGACTGGATCGACCAGAAGGAGAGCTTGAAACGCTCCCAGAGCGGCCAGAAGCGCAGGAAGCCGCGCGCATGTCCCGAGCGGGATTGCAGTGCCAGCCGCCATCCAAGGCCCAGAGTGCGCTGACCGGTGGGCTTAGCCAGTTCATGGCCTTGCTCAACCGTAACCTTAGGACGCTCGCGCACACGCAAAACCAGCAAAGCGCCCGCTAGCAGGAAGATTACCGCCAGCGCAAAGACGAGCCGATAGCCCAGGGCTGTCTGCTGATAAGCGCCCGCCAGCGCAATTACCATGCTTCCAAGCAGAGGAGCAATAATGGCAGGCAACGTTGAGGCAATCGTCCACAGGCCCAGATCTTTGCCCACGGTGTTCAGCGAGGGCAGGGCATCAACCGCCAGCGCCCAGTCCACACTCGTATAAGCTCCATACCCTACGCCAAAAAGAATACCCAGCGGCCAGAGTGGAGTATTGCCCGGGAAAATGACGAATGCGAGCGCCGCCAGCGCCATGCAGCCGGTCGCCAGACAGACAATCAGGATACGCCCGATGCGGTCGGAGAGCAGACCCAGCAGCAACGCGCTAAACACCGCTCCAAAGAGCGCCAGCACCGCGACAACCGCCGTCGCCTGGATGAAATTCGGAGCCTGGACGACGTTGGCGAAGTAGTATTCGATAAAGGTCATAAAGAGCGTTAATCCCAGCATCACACAGCAGCGCGTGAGAAAGACCCAGGTGAAGTTATGATCGCGCCAGGGACTGAGCCAGTTATGCTCTATCCAGCGGCGCAAACGCGACAGAGAACTTTTTTCTGCCATTGCGGCTTCAGGAGCATCGGCAACAAGAGTAAGCGGAGCATCGTGTACGCCGAGAATTGTTATCAGGGCAATAATGCCTAAAGCAACGCCGGTAATCGTATAGTAAAAGGCAGCTCCAGACCTGATAGCGCCGGCTGCCGCAGCTCCCTGGCCCACCTGGCTTAACAACCATGCCGCAAGCGCGAGACTGCCAATATTGCCAAGAATAGTCATCAAGCCCATGTATCCCGAAGCTTCCCCACGCTGCTCTTGCGGCACCATATCCGGTAGAAGACTCTGATAGGCCGCCGTTCCACCGCTATTTGCCACCTGGAAAAGGAGAAAGCCCACGACGAAGAATGGAGCGTCATGAGTAGTTGCGAGCAGAAAGACACTCAATAGCATCAAAAGGGTGCCAAGCATAATATACGGCCTACGCCTGCCCCACGCGCCGGTAGTGTGATCGGAGAGCATGCCAACGACAGGGGGAACCAGCAACGCTACCACAGAACCTGCCGCCGAGAGCCAGCCTAGAAAGGTCGCCTGTTGCGCATTCCCCACCTCGCCTGGGGTCACAAAAAGGAGGATCTGAGTCGGAATAACAATAGCAAAAATGGCCGCTGATTGAAAATTGAGTGCAAACCAGAAAATGCTCAGCACAAGATGTTCGCTTATTTTGAGTCGATGAGAAGGATTGTGCATTTCCATAGCTTTTCCTACTTCGATTCAGCATTCCGTAGGGCAGGGGCCAGCCCTGCCCTACGGAAAAAGGAGATGCTTCTTGCGAGAGGCATCTCCTTTTTCGTCCGTGTTAGATTGTCTACCTACCCTCAATCCCCAGCCGCCGCGTAGACGTCGTCCGTCGAGATATCTTCGTTTGAAAATTCCTTAAGGAAAACCACAGCGATGAACGAGATGGCAGCCGTGACAATAAGGTAGACAGCGATACCAACGTACGAGCTAAACACGCCGAGCAGGTACGCGGCAATGATGGGAGAAGCTCCGCCCGCGATGGATGCAAGCTGGTAGCCCAGCGAAGCACCACTATAGCGCACTTTGGTGCGGAAGCGTTCGGAGATCAGCGCGGCTTGTGGCCCATAGAGCCAGGCATGCGCGAAGCTTACCGCGATCAAAGTTGCCAGCACGATGAGCACGGAATTTTTCGTGTTCAGCAGCCAGAAGTAGGGGAAAGCGACGATTGCCATAATGACAGCACCGATCAGATACCATGTACGACGCCCCACCCTGTCCGAGTAGTAGCCAAACGTCGGAATGGTCACAAGTTCGAGGATGCCAGCGATGGCAATACCTAGCAGAACGACCGAACTGCTCACATTGAGCGTTTTTGTGACGTAAGCAATCACAAAGACCGTAAAGACGTAGAACGGTCCCTGCTCACCGAAGCGGGCAAAGGCAGTCAGGAAGATCTCTTTCCAGTGGAACTTGAAAGCATCGACTACTGGCGCTTTGGCTTCCTTCTTCTCCTCCAGCACTTTCGAGAAGAGCGGCGTCTCCAGGATGCGCAGGCGGATATAGAGGCCAACGGCGATCAGCAACACGCTCAGCAGGAAGGGGATACGCCAGCCAAAATCGGTAAATGCCTTACCGGGGAAGATGATTTCAAACAGGGCTACCGCACCAGTGGAGAGCACCAGACCTATCGGCACACCGGCTTGCGGCCAGCCCGCCCAGAAGCCGCGATTGCGCTTATGACCATGCTCCAGCGACAACAAGACCGAGCCGCCCCACTCGCCTCCGACTCCGAAGCCCTGGCAGAAGCGCAGAACGGTGACTATAATAGGGGCAAATACACCAATGGTTGCATAACCGGGCATCAGGCCGACCAGCGCCGTGGCAATACCCATGAACAGCAGCGTGATCACCAGCGTGGCTTTGCGCCCAATGCGGTCGCCAAGATGACCAAAGAATGCGCCGCCAATCGGACGAGCGATAAAGCCGAAGTAGTTTGTAGTAAATGAAAGCAGAAGGCCCGCCAGATAATCGGATTTCGGGAAGAAGAGCGCGGGGAAAACCAGCGCCGAAATGGTGCCATAAAGGAAAAAATCATACCACTCGATGGCAGTACCAATCGTACTGGCGCTGATGATGGGGAGCATCTGTCGCATGGTTGGGACATCATGTTCAGATGCAGATGAAAGGGTTGCCATAAATCCTCCTAAGTAAAACGAATGATGAAGGATGGCTGATGTGACGCATTACAAAAGCTGTACTACGAACACGCTTGGCAAGCGGGTTGAGATGCCCGCAGACACACCAAATAATTTGCTACGGTCTTGTTTTACCTCCTCTCATCGCAAGAGGGTTGTGGAAATAGTGAGCAGGCAGCACAGGTAGTACCTTGCAAGTTTCCGCGTTCCAACGCTCCCACGATCAATCGGGGAGCTACAGCAGCTAGCTTCGCTCAGGAACGCGGAGTCGAAGTAAATCCATTCGCTACCTGGACAATTCCTTGCGAGGTAATATATTAACTATCCCTATAAGGACAGTATGCGTTAAAACTCGCTGTTTTTCAAGCCCTCTCGATTGCTTCTCCTGGGCTTTCCAGTTTTTCTCCGCCTTCGACTGAGGAGGGCCATGAACGGGCGCTCAAGCGGACGCGGTGAACCGGGTCCCTACGAAGGGTGAGCCCTCTCGATTGCTTCGCCAGGTTAGCAATCGAGCCTGATTATTTCGCCGCCGCGCCCGGCTGATTGTTTGGCCGCTTCCATGACGGCGATGTTGCGCCGCGACTCCTCAGGGGGAACGGCAAGAGCTTCGCCGCTGTGCAGGTGATTGGCGAGGTTACGATGGAAAGCATAGGGTGGGGAAGGAGGCAATGTGAGCAGTTGTTCATGGATAATGTCTCCGGCCTCGCGGCTGAATAGGTGCAGATTGGGCAAGGCTTCGGATGGGGCCAGGCGCTCCTCGATCAGATCACCGGACCAGCGCCGCATCTTCACAGTTTCGCGTCGCCAGTGCCCGACGATAGCGCCGCGCTCGCCCAGGATATACCACTTCGGCTTCATAGCCGCCGCGATATCCGAATGCATAAACTCGGCCTCCTGCCCGCCGGCGAAGCGCAGATAGACGGTTGACTGGTCGGCGTTGGTGACATCATGCCAGACGCGTTTATGCTCAACGCCGCGCACGCTCCGCACCGGATAGGGAATCAGGTTGAGTATCCAGTCCAGGTAGTGCGACCCCCAGTCATAGAAGACGCCGCCCGAAACCGGCTCGTGGGAATGCCAGAAATCGCAGGGGTGTCCATAGCCACCGACGAATGTTTCGATATGGAAAACATTGCCAATAGTATTACGCTGTAATACCTGCTGAATGGCGAGATAATCGGGGTCCCAGCGCCGGCACTGGTAGACGGTGAGCGCAAGCCGCTGCTCCTGCGCAAGCTGGATCATAGCATCGGCCTCGGCAGTTGTTAAACAGAAGGGCTTTTCAGAGACCACATGCTTGCCAGCCTGCAACATCTGCATGGAAATGGCGGCGTGGGTGTTGGGAGGAGTTGAAACGATCACGACGTCGATGCCGGGATCTTCAGCCACCTGATTTAGATCGGTACAGGTACGCACGTCGGGAAACGCTTGCTTCGCCAGTCTCAAACGCTCTTCGTTGCGATCACACACCAGGCTATAGTTCAACCCTGGCACATGGTTGATGGCGGTCCCGTGCTCGAAGCCAATCGCGCCATAGCCGATCATCGCGACATTAGCTGCGCGCTCTTCCTCCTGAACCCCCGCAACATAGCGAATGGCACGCTCGACCATTTGCTTAAACACCGGATGATTCTGCGTTTCCACGGCGGAGCCAAGCGTGGTGCAAAAGACTCGACCCCGTCCATAACGGCGAATATAAGCCAGGGTATGGGCGGCGTAATGCCAGGAGGTACGCCATATCACCTCTGCATCGGACGGCACGACGTCCAGTAAATAGAGGCTCTCAAAGACGGCGAAGGATGGATCGACCCGGCGCGTAATATAGTGATCGGCGGTAGCAACGCGGGCGATGATCTCGCACGTCGGCTTACAACTCCCATAGACATGTCCCAATACTTCGCCAAAAAGATCATATTCATGATATGCCTCGACCGCATCGCCAAGACAGACCAGCCCGCCGCCACTTCTCACAAACGCGCATAACGACTGCTCCTGCTCAGTATTGATTGGTCCTATATCACCATGCAGCACAACGACTCGGTGGGTTCGCAAGTGGACTAGCTGCTCAGGAGAAGAGATAATGAGCAAGCCTTCAACCTCGGCCATGACAAACATAACTCCTATTCCGGTACCCGCGCCGGGCTTCGCAAAAAGACAATAAAGAACATCCCTATTGTACACGCACGGATCTGCTATAGGGATGTTTCAAGCATAACAGATTGCCGGGCAGCGCTATCACCTGAGTTCGTGATAGTGCGGATGCTCATGCGAGTGATCGGGCCAGTGCCGGTGGACATGCGTATGCATAACGCCTGGAGGCGGCATCTCACTGGTAGCATGGGTATGCGTACCCTCCAGGTGATAGGGATGATCATGGCCGCGCCACAGGTTTGCCGGATTGTAATTCGCGACTAGCAAACTCTCCCCGTGGTGCCAGCGATCACGGAAGATATCGTAATTCTTCTTACTCTTCGTTGCACGCTCCTCTTCGCTCAGACTGTACCACTCCCGATGCTCGTGCTTGATGACGCGCTCGGTGACGAGGCGAGACTGCAAGACGCGATAGCCTGATGTTTTAAAGAAGAAGCTGAAGTAGATGTCCATCAGGCGATAGAAACGGAACTTCTCATCGATCCAGCCCACTTCCGGCAGTAGTTCTCGCCTGAAGGCCATCAAGTAGCCTTCAATCGCATCGGCATCAAGCCCGCTGGCCTCTTGAAACTCGCGCAGATCCTCAGTCACCAGCCCATAAGGCCCGACGAGCCCGATAGTGCGATCAGCCAGCGTGGCGGCGAGCGGGTCCCAGATATCGCCATTGACCTCGATTGAGGTATCCATCAGGACGATATAGCGCCCCCTGCTACAGCGCATAGTGGCATTGCGCCCGGCGGCAAAGCCCAGGTTGTGATCGGCAAAGAGTACCTGCAAGCCAACCGGCTGCCCCTGTGCTGCGACCAGATCTCCTTTGCGGGCAAGCTGCTGCAAATATGGCAGAGTGTCGTCCGTCGAGCCATTATCGATGATGACCAGTTCGATCTGGCGCTGCTCAGCATGGCAACAGATACTCTGGATACAGCGTTCGAGGTCGTCGCGGCTATTGTGCGCGAGCAGGTTAACAGAAAACTCGTAGAGATCGGGCATTTTCGTGTGATCAGGCGCATCGGTCGAACGCGATAAAACCGTGAATTCATCTTCTGCGCGGCGTGGCAGGACCAGCGAGCCCCGCGCGGTATCCCTGATGGCATATCCTTCCGCGCTCACCTCCTGGCGGATCTGGTCAGCCTGCCCGTACCGGGTCTGGCGACGCAGTTCCTCACGTCCACGTACCTGGTTGGCAACTTCAGCAGGCACCGCCGCAAGGTAGGTTTGCGGATCTCGTCTCTTCTCGGGCAGATCGCTCTGAAGGTAGTTCTTCAGGTTAAAGCCCAGGATGCGATCAAAGTCGAGCAGCAGGCGCACGCGTCGGGCGGGCTCCAGCTCGTGGGAGCGCAGCATTTTCCAGACGACGGCCATCGCACGCGGGATATTCAGATCGTGTTCGATCTCGCTCAAAAATTGCTCGCGCCAGGGATCGTGCTCCAGCGGCTCCTCCGAGAAAGCAGCTCCTTTATCAGCTTGTAGCAGTAGTTCATAAGCCAGATCGCGTAAACGGTCCAACGAGGTCTGCGCGGCCTGAAGCGCCCGGAAGGTGAAGTTGACGCGGCTACGATAGAGCGCGGTGGTATAGAAGTAGCGCAGGGCCATTGGATCGAAGCCGCGCGCCTCAATCTCAGCCCGCGTATAGGCATTGCCGGTCGATTTCGCCATCTTCTGCCCGTCGGCCAGCAGGTGTTGAGCGTGGACCCAGTAATTGACAAACTGATAACCGGTAAATCCCTCGCTCTGAGCAAGCTCATCCTCATGGTGGGGAAAAATATTGTCCACACCTCCGGTATGCAGATCGAACCGTTCACCCAGATACTTCATCGACATGGCCGAGCATTCAATGTGCCAGCCAGGGAAGCCGCGTCCCCACGGGCTATCCCAGGCCATCTCGCGACCTGGCTCGGCAGGTTTCCACAAAGGAAAATCTTCCGGGTTGTGGCGATCCGCATCCACGCCCTCGCGCACGCCTGCCAGCATATTTTCGAGCAGGTTGCCCGACAGCTTCCCATATCCTGGAAAACGTTTGATATCGTAATACACATAGCCATTAATCTCGTAGGCGAGGCCCTTTTGCAGCAGTCCTTCGATAATGCTGATCATCTCGGGGATATGCTGAGTGGCGCGAGGAAAGACCTGCGCGGGCAGAATATTGAGGGCCGCCTCATCCTCATGAAAGGCATCGGTATAGAACTGAGCGATCTG
Organism: Ktedonosporobacter sp.; assembly: GCA_035293765.1. Lineage (GTDB taxonomy): Bacteria > Chloroflexota > Ktedonobacteria > Ktedonobacterales > Ktedonobacteraceae > DASRHT01. The sequence continues at coordinate 29,001 of DATGMF010000072.1, read as the reverse complement.
GGCCGACGTTTTGCCCTCTTTGCGAGCCTGGGCAATCATTTTATCCTCGCCCTGATCCACTGCCTCCAGCCGCATATGCCCCACATCGGTAATATTCTTGACGTGCAGCACCTCGAAGCCGCGATATTCAAAAGCGCGCCGAATCCAATCTGCCATTGTGAACGTACGTAAATTGCCGATATGAATGTAGCGGTAGACGGTGGGACCGCAGGAATACATCTTAATCTTCTGCGCTTTCAGCGGAACGATCTCTTCAACGCTCCTGGTCAATGTATTGTAAAGCTTCATTGCGCGCCTAACCTCCCGAAGACGGGCACCCGGGCAGGGAGCATGACTTTATAAAAATGGTACTTTTATATGGTATATGCAAACATATGTACCGGTCAAGAGTTGAGCTTAACGGGCAGGAATGAAGATTGTGGTTCATGGTGTTTGGAGTGTCATCTCAGAGGGATGCGAAAAACAATGAGAAGGACAGGCTTGTCCTTCTCAACCTTACTGCGTCAGTTCTTTGACGATGCGCTGGACGCGGGCTCCGTCGGCACGGCCTTTGGTTTCTTTGGCTGCAAGAGGCATGACCCTGCGGAACTCTTTGCCGTTCTGCTCGATCAGGGCCGCAACGATGGTTCGTATTTCTTCATCGCTGAGCTGTGAGCCTTGCAGATAGCTCTGGATGATGTCGAGTTCGCGCTGCTCTTTTTCAACCAGGTCGTTGCGCCCGCCCTGCTTGTAGAGCGGAATGGCCTGGTTGCGCTTCTTGGCTTCCTGCTCCAACACTCTGATACAATCGGCCTCGGTAAGTGGCTGGCCGTATTCGGCATTTTTGCGGTCGGTACGCGCCACCTCCAGATTGTGAATTGCGCCCAGGGCCATGCGCAATGTGTCAAGCCTGGCCTGGTCACGGTTGCGCTGGGCCTCCTGGATATCTTTGCGTAACTGGCGCTCTATCGCGAATTCTTCTCTTGGCTCTGCCATCGGTATTGCCACCTTTCATAGTAATATGTCCGCCCATTATACTATGCCAGCCACCAAAAAGCATCAACGAACAAGCCTGTCGTTGGATTGCAAACGACAGGCTTGTTCGTTGATACGTGCGATTAAGCAGGCACGCACAGGGCGAAATTACTGGCATTACCCCACACGGCGACTACACGCTCGTTGGGCCTGCATGTCTCTCTCCCGTCAGGGTATAGCCGAAAAGTGGGGCGAAGAAGACAACCCCGGTCAGGCCAGCTACCAGCGGCACGATGCCGACGATGATGAGAATAGCCGCCCAGAACCCCTGGAGCAAGAACACACCAAGCGCAACTAATACAACGCCCAGGATAATACGCAACAACCTGCCATAAAGGCTCTGCAAGAATGCAATGAAGGGGCCCATGATAAACCTCCTGTTTTTATCTATAAGTTGGTGATTTTCCTGTCATCACTTTACTACCTGAAGAATAGCCCGCCACGCTCACAGATGCATCAAAATCCTATTGACAAAACCTCACATCTGCATCACTATTTTTTTAGAGGCAGATAAAGCAGATTTGACCCTGTAGCAGCATTGGCAGGAATAAAGCCCGCCCTTATACACTTATTTATCTATAGAGAACCAATCAGAAAGGTATCGTCATCATGTCCGGCACCATCAGCTCAACCAGCTCAGTAGTGGAAGATCGCGCTCCGGTATGGGAACTGGTCGCGATCTTCCTCGCGCCAGCCTTTATTTTCTCCAACATGTACACCACTCAGGCCATCCTGCCGGTCCTCAGCCAGGCATTTCATGTGAGCGCGCCTACAGCGGGTCTGAGCGTCTCCGTGCTGGTTCTGGCTGTAGCGATAGGCTCGCTTTTTTATGGCCCCATCTCCGATGTTGTGGGACGCAAGCCGGTGATGGTCTGGGCCAGCTTCCTGGTGGCAATTCCCACGATCCTATGCGGCTTCGCGCCCAATTTCACGACGCTGGTCATCCTGCGTGCGCTTCAGGGCTTATTGATGCCAGGACTAACGAGCGTGGCAATTGCCTATGTCAATGAGGAATTTCAGGGGAAGTGGCGCGGGCTGGCGATGGGGATCTATGTGAGCGGGCTGGTGCTGGGCGGGCTCTTTTCGCGTGTTGGCAGCGCGGCCCTGGCGGGACTATACAACTGGCATATCGCGCTGGAAGCGTTTATTCTCCCCACGCTGATCGCCGCTTTCGCGATCTGGCGCTTCCTGCCCGCACCGCCCACCGATAAACAGATCAGGGAACGGTCTGCTGGCCTCAAGTTAGACAGCGCATTTGTTCGGCAGACGCTGCACGATATGAAGCTGCATCTGCGCAACCGTCGCCTGATGGGAGCGTTCACTATCGGTTTCGCCAGCTTTTTCGGCTTTATCGGCGTCTTTACCTATCTCCCGTACTACCTCAGCGGATCGCCATTTCACCTCTCCACGATCTCTCTGGGCCTGGTCTATCTTCTCTGGCTAACGGGTGTCTGCTCACCTGCGGCGGGTACGATTGCGGGCCGCATTGGTTCGCGGCGAGCCATTGCGCTCAGCACCGCTCTGGCCTCTATCGGTCTGCTGGTCACGCTTATTCCCATCCTCCCCGTGGTCATCGCCGGCTTGAGCCTGGTCACATTGGGCATGTTCTCTACTTCGCCGTCGGCCAACCTCTATCTTGGCGAGCAAGCAACGGTTTCAAAGGGAACTGCGGCCTCGATGTACCTCTCGCTCTACTACTTCGGCGGCAGCCTGGGCGCGTTACTGCCGGGCATCGCGCTGTTGTGGGCGGGCTGGCCCGGCGTCGCCCTGCTCTGCCTGGGCATGACGCTGGTCGCGATGGCGGCGGACATTATATTGTGCCGGTAACATCGCCCGTCCTACGTTACTTAAACGGTATTGCGCTAAAGCGGACGCGATGCAATCGGGTCGATATGAAGCGTTCAGGCGGCTCGAACGCCGTTGTTGTGAGGGAAAGGAGACAACCCCCTACCGCTCCTTCGCCTCCATGAGATACAATGATGTAGACACTCTGTTCGTCTCATGCACAAGGATGTGTTTATAAGGAGTCACACATGGCACAAATGTTAGAGCATGTTACATCACGGGCACAAAAGCCGTTTATAAACGAGCCCTTCACCAATTTCAGCAAAGAAGAGAATAAGCGTGCGCAGACCGAAGCTCTGGAACAGGTTAAAAGCGAGCTGGGGCGCACTTATCCGCTGATCGTCGGCGGTAAGAAGATTACTAATGACGCCACCTTCGCCTCCATCAATCCTGCTCAGCCAGACCAGGTCATTGGCTATTTTTCGCGCGCTACCATTGAGCAGACCAACGAGGCCGTAGAGGTCGCGGCAGCAGCTTTCGAGACGTGGAAGCGTGTTCCAGCAGCGGAACGAGCGGGCTATCTTTTCGCCGCCGCCGATCTGATGCGCCAGCGCCGCTTTCTCATCAATGCCTGGATGATCTATGAGGTCGGTAAGAGCTGGGCCGAGGCCGATGGCGATACAGCCGAAGCTATCGACTTCCTGGAATTCTACGCCCGCGAGATGATTCGTCTGGCAGAGGATCAGCCGCTGGTACGGATCGAGGGCGAGGATAATCAGCTTGTTTATATTCCTCTCGGCGTGGGCGCCGTCATTCCGCCCTGGAATTTTCCCTGCGCCATCATGGCTGGCATGACCAGCGCGTCGTTTGTCGCGGGCAATACCGTCATTCTCAAGCCGGCCAGCACCTCACCGGCTATCGCCTATCAGTTTATGCGCATCCTGGAAGAAGTGGGACTGCCCGCGGGCGTCGTCAATTTCCTCAGCGGCTCCGGCTCCGTGATTGGAGATGCGCTGGTCGAGAATCCCAAAGTGCGCTTTATCGCCTTCACGGGCTCGCGTGATGTCGGCCTGCGCATCTACGAACGCGCCTCGCGCTACCAGCAGGGGCAGCGCTGGCTCAAACGCTCGATTCTAGAGATGGGCGGCAAGGATGCCGTGGTGGTGGACGAGACCGCCGATCTGGATGCGGCAGCAGAGGGCATTGTCAGCTCGGCCTTTGGTTTCCAGGGACAGAAATGCTCGGCAGGCTCGCGCGCCATTATTGTTGAGCAGGTCTACGACCAGGTGCTGCAAAAAGTGCTTGAGCGCACGAAAAAGCTGACCGTGGGCGACGTCACACAGCCAGGCACCTATATGGGGCCGGTCATTGACGAAAATGCGATGAAGAAGATTCTCGACTATATCGAGATTGGCAAGAAGGAGGGCCGCCTTGTAGCAGGTGGCAACCATCAAGGCCCAGGTTATTTTATCGAACCAACCATCTTTGCCGACGTTGATCCGCACGCTCGCATCGCCCAGGAAGAGATCTTCGGACCGGTGCTGGCAGTCATCAAAGCGAAGGATTTCGACGACGCGCTGCGCATTGCCAATGATACCGAGTACGGGCTGACCGGCTCGCTCTACTCGCACGATCTTGAGCGAATCGAGCGGGCAAAGGAAGAGTATCATGTGGGCAATCTATACTTCAATCGCAAATGTACCGGCGCGCTGGTTGGAGTCCACCCCTTCGGCGGCTTCAATATGTCCGGCACAGATTCAAAGGCGGGGGGCAGCGATTACCTGCTATTGTTTACGCAGGCAAAAGCGATCTCTGTCAAACAGTAATTAAGGAGTACTGGTGCTTTGGCTGCTTTCACTCAGCTCAGTCCTGGAGTGTGGCAGATCTCTCTGCCTTTCCAGGGCGAGCCCGAAATTGTTGGTTCTTATATGCTTGCGGGCGGCAACGAACTGGCTATCATCGATCCCGGTCCCGGCAGCACAGTAGAGGCGCTGCTCGCTACTATCCACGAAGCAGGCTTCGAGCCGCATGAAGTCACACATATTATCGCCACCCATATCCACCTGGATCATGCAGGCGCAACGGGTACGCTTTTGCGGCATATGCCGGAGGCAAAGGTCTATGCCCATAGCAAAGGCGCTCCCCACTTGATCGATCCATCGAAGGTTGTTGCCAGCGCCTCCCGTATCTATGGAGACCGGATGCAGCAGCTCTGGGGTGATATCGAGCCGGTGCCGCAAGAACGGCTCCATGCCCTGGAAGGCGGCGATATCCTCAATGTCGCGGGCCGTCGCCTGGAGGTCCATTACACACCCGGACATGCGGTACATCACGTCATCTACTTTGATGTGCATAGCGGAGAGCTATTCGCGGGCGATGCTGCAGGCGTACGCTTGCAGGGCATCGATTATGTACGTCCGCCGACGCCGCCACCTGATCTCGACCTGGAAGCCTGGTCGGAGACCATGCATAAGCTCTGGCAATTGCGGCCCGATGTGCTCTATATCGCTCACTTTGGGCCAACGCGCAATCCCGCTCAGCACCTCGAACGTTTACGCGAAAAACTCTTCACCTGGGGAGAATTCGTCCTGAGCGCGATGCGCGACGGCAAAAATGCGCAAGAGATCACGCAAATGCTAATTGCCCAGACCGAGCCGGAACTGCAACGTGTCGCTCGCGATCCGCATGATCTGAAACGCTACGATATCGCGACAAATTACGAAATGACCGTGCAGGGCTATATGCGCTATTGGACGAAGAAACATCCTGAGCGGCTGACGTCGCGTTAGTAAAAAACGGTTTTTCGATTTCACCAGCAGTATTACACCGATGAGATGATGGGCTTACTTCTGTCCGAGCCAGCTTGTAACTGGCTCGGGCTACCCGAATAGGGTAAGCTTGATTGTCGCCTTGCTTCCATCCTGTCCGCTTGCATTTCTACAAGCCTTGAGCTTCTGCTGCTTATTGGCTATAAGAAAACCGCCTTGAAGAGAATACAAGGAGTTGTATCACTATGGATATGTCCCCTTTGATTGTTCGTCCTCTGGCATCCGCGGAAGAGTATGCCATTTTTTTTCGTCTCGCCGATACAGCCTTTTCTGCTGAACCATCAGAAGAAAGCGCCCAACGTTGGCAGCATTTATTGACTCATCGTCCCGATTTTCATCCTGATGAGCTGCGAGGCGCTTTCTATAACGATCAACTTATGGGTGGCTATATACTCTATGACCGCGTTTTATGCATGGGCATGGCACGTCTTGCTACTGGCTGTATCGGGGCAGTCGTGACCGCGCCGGATAACCGCAAACAGGGCGTTGCCAGCGCGCTGATGCGGGACTCGCAGGATAGAGCCAGGGAAAAGAACTTCGCTCTGTTGCTACTGGATGGCATCCCCAAATTTTATTATCGCTACGGCTATACGAATATGTTTGATGCAAGTGCGGTAGATGTTGATCGCTCCGCCATTCTGGCGCAGGCACCGTCCGCGCACCGTGTTCGTTCGGCCACTGTAGACGACGCGCCCGTGTTGCTTGCTCTCTACCAGCGCCATTTGCAGCCCTATACAGGTAGCTTCGCGCGCTCACTGGAAAGCCAGACGTATAGCCTCAGCAATATGCGAACGCCGCTCCTGGTTGCAGTTTCTCCTGAAGGACTGGTCGAGGGCTACCTTTTCCACAGGACCGGCGAGGAAATGTCCCACGGAATCGAAATAGCGGCGGAAAACCGGGACGCACTGCTCGCCCTGCTGCAACATCATGCTCATCTATTCGCTGAAGATGCGGCTCCCAAAGCTCTGCATTACTTTCTGCCGCTTGATGCGCCGATGGTACAGTGGATGGTTGATGTGCTTGAGGTACCTGATACCTCGCAGTGGACTCATCCATCGCTGGAATGGGGGGTGCTTACTCAAAGCTATCATCATCGTTTCACGGGCTGGATGGCCTGCCTCACCAGCTTCCCCATTTTGATGCGCTCCATCCTGCCGGAACTCCAGGCGCGCTGGCAACGTGGCCTCGCTCAGTGGAGCGGCGAGATCGCACTCACCGTCAACGGGGAAACGCGCACGCTGCATATCAACGGCCCTGAGATCCAGCTAACGAAGCATAACAGTGCGGCAGCTTCCCACCTGGAATTGACGCCACAGGCTATGATCCAGTGGGTCTTCGGCTATCGCCCATTATCCCAACTGACCAGCATCGCGCATCTGTCCAGCGATGCCTCAGCCGCGCTCGCCATGCTGTTCCCACGCGACCATACCTGGATTCCGATGACCGATTGGTTCTAGCCATTCCTGAATTCCGCCATGATATCATTGACACCACAGTAATTACGGTGGTATAACTAGTGAAAGGAGAGTTTACAAACAGAAAAAGGAGAGCAAGCCATGCCATCCAGCAAAGATCGTCGCAGGCTCGAAGTGCCGAGCTATCTCTATGAACAAGTGGTCCAGATCGCAAAGACCGAAGATCGTACCGTAACCAGCGTGGTGGGCGAACTGCTTCACAAAGGTTTGTTCGCCTATCAACCGTTATGGATTCCCAGCAAGCACCTGGAGCGATTTAACGAGCGGGCCAGGCATGTATTAACCCTGGCACAGGAAGAGGCCCGCAGCTTCTTCCATCATTACATCGGGACCGAACACCTCCTGTTAGGGCTGATCCGCGAGCAAGATAGCCTGGCAGCTCGGGCGCTGAGCAAACTGGGCGTTACGCTTGAGTATGTACGTGCTGCTGTGGAAAAGAAAATCGGGCGCGGCGAAGAGCCTGTCGAGGGCGAGATCGACTATGTGCCTCGTGTGCGCAAAGTGCTCTCACTCGCGATGGACGAAGCTGAGCGTCAGGGCAGCGGTTACGTTCGCGCCGAACATATTCTGCTGGGCATCGTGCGCGACGGCGGCGGTGTGGGCGCGGATATTCTCGACAGCCTGGGCGTGCTAGGGAAGGTGCGCGAGCAGGTGTTCGAGATGCTGGGCTGAGAAACATCCTTGCAGGCCAGGAAATACTGCTTAGAACTATTTTACTAGCTTCTAATAGTTCACTATGTTATTATATGGGCAAATCATCTCAGGAACTAACAAAGGCGTTAGTTCTTAGAGGAGGAAACCAGATAATTTCCTGGCCTCACACCAGGGTCAACCTTTTTATAAAATCTTTGAGGTGAAAATCTCTCCCATGAGAAAAGATATAGGCACGCCGACTGTAGCAGAGAGGCGAAAGTACATGGTTTTGGATGTCAGCGCGGCTAAACAAATCGCCTCCATCTGGCTACGATCAATAGAGCTAGAAAACGCTGTGGATTTTGGTTTACCCGAAGTTGATGACCGCTACCATGTCTGGAGAGTTCCTCTGATCGGTACAGCCAGTAGAATGCGTATAGGGGAAGTGGTTATAGACGCTCGTACTTCATTAATTTTACAAGACAAATCGACTTCTGCTAAAAGTCTGGAAGCCCGCCTATTAGGCCGCAGAGAAGAATCTGCATCAGATACCGAACTCCCGCGAACCCCTAAAACGTACCAACTCTCTGCTTTACGGAATACCATTGCTTTAGGAGACTGTGAGGAGATTCTTCAGGATTTACCAGCCGAGAGCATTAATCTAGTTTTTACCTCTCCCCCCTATTATAATGCGCGCCCAGAGTATACCGATTACATCACGTACGAAGAATATCTGCTGAAGCTGCGCAAAGTCATCCAAAATGCCCATCGTGTTTTAGCTGAGGGATGTTTTTTTGTCATAAATATCGCTCCTGTCTTAATCAGACGCGCTAACCGCAACGAATCTTCTAAACGCATCGCCGTCCCTTTTGATGTTCATCGCCTCTTCATTGAAGAAGGATACGACTTCATGGAGGATATCATATGGCAGAAACCGGAGGGGGCCGGATGGGCGACCAATAGAGGTCGCCGCTTTGCGGCAGATCGCAATCCCTTACAATATAAGCCTGTCCCCGTAACGGAATACATTCTTGTATATCGTAAGCACACTTCAAAGCTCATTGATTGGAATATCCGCGCCCACCCAGAACAAGAGATCGTGAAAGCATCGCGTATCGGTGATGATTACGAACGTACAAATGTTTGGCAAATTAAGCCCGCTTATGATAAACGTCATCCAGCTATTTTTCCCCTGGAATTAGTAGAAAAGGTTATTTCTTACTACTCTTTCAAACATGATGTTATTTTAGATCCTTTCGCAGGTATAGGTACTGTTGGCGAGGGCGCCCTAAAATTAGACAGACGATTTGTGCTTATTGAGCAGAATCCCGAATATGTCTCTATTATTCGTCATAAGTTGAAGGACTTGTTAGGAACTAATGCACGCGATATCTTCACTATCAATTGCCCCCCGATCACAACCGAGGATAGACTTTTTTAATCAAAAACCTTGCCCCGTTTACTTATTATTGATAAAGGGAAATTCATGCAAGAAGAAGAAAAAACCTATAATACATTTGGCAGTTTGATGACGCCGACAGCCCTTCAACTACTTCCAGGAAGTGGCGCTGGTCTGATTCAACAGATTGGCATTGATATTATTCGCGGAATTATTTTAGATGTTCTTGTAGGAAAAAACATTCGTGACTCCACTGAAGCATTAACCCGAAGTCGTATTTCGGCTTTGAACATGGCTATGGTAAATCTTTTTCTGAAAGGCGCTGTCAACTCACCTGATTTCATCCACGAACTGCCTTCCATGGCATCAGATATCCTTACCCGCAATCGTGTACCCAGGTCGGAGCGCTGGCTTGCTCAATGGATGCTCGGGTTAACCGATAAAGCCGTTCAGAACGTTTTGAGAGATGATAGAACCGCATTTAAGAACTATAGCGATCTTTATACTGAGGTCTGTCAAGAGGTCATTAATATTCACAAAAATGAATATGGTGAATTAACCGGAAATCTCAAGCTTGGTGAGGAGAAAGAAGTTAAGGTTGATTGGCTATTCATTACATACTTGCTCAATGCCATTGGTGCCCAGACGTTGACTATCCGTGGCTCCAATAAATCTTCAATTGGCAAACTGTTCGAAAAACTGATTCTAGGTTCTCTTCTAAGTATCCTTGGCTTCAAATATGAAAGTAGCCATACTATTGGACAGAAGATCTTCTGGCTCTCTACCAGGGGAGAGCAGCGCGAAAGTGACGCAACTCTACTATACGAGCTTGGAAAAGGCATCAGGTTCGATATAGGATTTATTGGCAGAGGTAATTCTGAAATATCTTTGGACAAAGTTACTCGATATCAACATGAGCAGATGCTCAGCAATATCTATTTTTATATGGCAACTATCATTATTGTTGATCGCATAGGGACAAGAAGCAGCATTGTAGAACTGGCTCACCGAGTAAACGGACACATCATCCAAATGAGCGCCGCCTACTGGCCTCAAGAAGTCGCACGCTATCTCCATAAAATATTTGGCTTTGAGCATGAACTGCAAGATATGGCTCAGAGCCAGATAACAGATTATCTTAGAGAGCGGCTAAGTTCTGTTCCCCTGGAACGTTTTCTCGGAAACCTATCCTTCAAAAACCTTTCAGAAGAGACACCACAAATATCTCCCTTAACAGAAGAGAGCGAATTGACTGAAGACGAGGTTTTTGAAGATGATGAGGATGATTTTTAGGACATAATGGTATCCTCCTAAAAATAGGGCTTAGTACCACATTAGTACGCATGTACTGATGAGCGCAAAAAGTACAGCACTGCTTCAGTAAATTCGATCCACTGCTTCAAAGACATGCCTTGCTCTTGCTCGTCGGACAGGGGCGAGGCATGGATAAAGCCGGCGCGGATGGGCAACTGGTGAGTCGCGATATGATGCAGTGTGGTATACATAATGTGATTGCAGAGAAATTCGCCCGCCGAATCGGAGGGAGCGGCCTCAATGTTGATGCTGGTCAAGAGAGAGACGATTTCAGCTACCGGCAAGCTTGAATGATAGGTTGCGGGTCCACCCGACACCACCGGATCGCCTTGCGGCTCATATCCGTCGTTATCGCCTCTTGCGGGAGCCTGGCAACGATTGACCGCAACGCGCTCCACGCGCACACCAACCGCCTTTCCTTGCCCTAGATTAAGCACGACATCGGGCCTCAGCTCATCAACAGCCGCGATCAGAGGAGCGGCAGCGTGGCGATAGGAGACGGGCAAGACCAGACCGGTAATTGTCGCATCAACGATTGTCGCGCCATCCAGGTGGCGCACCGTCTCACCGCTGGGGTTGCGTTTCCAGGAACCAAACGGTTCAAAACCGGTTACCAGCACCTTCATCGTAAAATACCTCCTGCGCAGGGTACACCTGTATCAAATAAACATCAATGATCGTGAATATATTGTACGCTATTTTCCGACTGTAGGGCAGGGCTCGCCCCTGCCCTGCTAGCGCGTGTAGCTCCCCAATTCATCGCGGGAGCGTTGGTCGGCTGACATAGACAGCAACCGATCATTGACGCGAAATATGCCCAGATTAGCGACTGAGGAGCCAATTCCCCGCAACGCCTGGACAATCAGTTGATGCGCTTCCCTCTCTCCAACCAGAGGAGAACAGAAATACTGGCAGGCAGTAATTAACGCCGTAAAACCTTCGAGAATATCTTCGCGAGGCATCTGATCAAGGTTTGAGGAGTTCTCTAATAGTAGATAGCCGGTGGGAGCAATTCTGATGCCAATAAAAGCGGGAAAAGTTGCGGAGCAATCTTTCAAGATATCCTGTAGCACCCTGATCGCTCTCTTTGGTCCTACCAGATGGGCGACCGCCAGTGAAACCCGCCGCGCCGCCTCGGCCAGGATACGCCACTCAGCAGGCGTGAGCAATTGTTTCGCTTTAGAAGAGGCCACCAGATCGCCCTCGATCACCCGCGGCAGAGCGGGGGAGTGGACAACGCCGTTGCGCTGCAAATTCATCAAGACCTGCTCAAGGACGCGCTCGTGCATCTCATTCAGTGTCACTTCGCCGGTGGTCACGCCCCGGTCAAAGCGGATAAAGCCATGCGTCCACTCTTGCAGTTCAGAGAGAATAGCACGGGCATCTCCGCGATTACCGGCGATATGCACCAGTTTGCCCGCGCGGAAATAGAGTTGCGCGATACTCAGGCGCTCGGAATTACGCAGGAGCAGGCGTCCGAATACACGTAAACGTCTAATTTGATAGACGAGGTTTGCCAGATCGCTCAGCGAACCTTGCCATGAGGAAAAACTGGCCTGGGGCATAACACATTTCAGCTTTCTTTACTATCTGCGAGAAGATATAGCCAATGAATACTCCTGCCCGCATGTTTTACACCAACCTACAAGTCTATTATGCTCTTCACGGACATTCGTAAGACGGCGAGCGCAGCGACAGACATAACCATGTACACGGGCCGGGTTGCCAAAGACGAGCGTATGCGGCGCAACGTCCTTCGTTACCACGGAGCCCGCCCCGATCAGCGCGAATTCTCCAATAGTGATGCCGCAAACAACCACGGAGCCTGCTCCAATAGAGGCGCCATATTTGACCAGGGTTGGGGTGATCTCCCAATCGCTGGCATTTTTGAGCTTGCCATCAGGGGTGATAGCGCGAGGGAATAGATCGTTGGTAAAGCAGACGTGAGGGCCAATAAAAACGCCGTCCTCCAGGGTCACGCCCTCAAATACCGAAACATGATTCTGGATTTTTACCTGCGAGCCAATGCGCACATGCCCTTCAATATAGACGCCCTTCCCAATGTTGCATTCTTCCCCAATCTGGGCATGCGCACGAACGTGAGCCTGCCGCCAGATACGCGTCCCTGCCCCAACAGATGCGCCGGGTTCCACCTCAGCTTCAGGATGCACAAAAAATGGTGTATCAGCCACCGGCCATCAACCTCTACCAGTTTCAAATCGAACTCCCACGATGAATCGGGGAGCAACTCTTCCATACTATTACCACGATAGCATTAGTCTGCTGCATTTGTCTAACGGATAGGAAAAATGGGGAAATAAAATTTGTTGAAACTCTTTACCCTCTTTGAGCGTCCCCTTCATCGTAATGTAGGGAGGAGACAATGCCTGTTAATACTCGCTGGAATGCATCATCGGAAGAAACACAAACGCAGCCTGAATCCTCAATAGCGATCATCGCCAAATGGGCACGGCGCTGCGGTCGCCCAATTACTATTCTTGCCTGGATCGGCGTCGTGTTCGTCATATTGTGGGCCGCTGGCTATGTGATACGCATGCTGGTGATCCTGCTCATTGCCGCGCTGCTGGCATTTGCTGCCGCTCCTCTGGTAAAAACTTTGCAACGGGTCATGCCGCGCTTTCTGGCTATACTGATCGTCTACCTGCTTGTATTCAGTGGCCTGAGTCTGCTGCTCTATACGATTGTACGTACCGCCATTGAACAGGGAACCGCTTTGGCCTTACAGATCCAGCACCTTTTTTCGCCGGCGGGGCAGCAACAGCTTAAAGCCCTTGAGCGACCACTTATCGCGCTAGGGATACCTCCTGATCAATTGGCAGCACTCCCTCAGCAGATTCTTTCACATGTGGGAGGACTGGCTAACAATGCCGTTCCGGTGCTGCTCAGCTTCTTCGACTTTATGCTGGACGCGGTCATCATCGCTGTGATCAGCATCTATCTGCTGATTGATGGGGCGCGAGTAGCCCAATGGGCGCGGACTAACCTTCCTATGGTTGAACAGCATCGGGCTAATTTCATGCTGGACACCCTTCAACGCGTTGTGGGCGGCTACATTCGTGGACAGCTCCTGCTCTCTACATTTATCGGGCTACTGGTCGGCATCGGTATGGCGCTGTTCCATGTTCCCTATGCGCTCCTGCTAGGAGTGATGGCTTTTGTGCTCGAATTTATCCCGGTGCTGGGAACGATTGTTTCCGGCGCGATTTGCGCCCTGCTGGCATTGACACAGGGATGGCTGATTACGCTGGGGGTGATTGGTTATTTTAGTATTGTGCATATCATTGAGGGAGATGTGATCGGGCCGCGCATCGTGGGCAAAGCGGTCGGGCTACACCCGATTGTTTCGCTGGCGGCCCTGGTTGCGGGGGCGGAACTTTTTGGGATCTGGGGCGCCCTCTTCGCCTCACCAATTGCGGGCGTGCTACAGGCGTTTTTGATCGCTTTCTGGTCCGAATGGCGCACACGCCATCCCGAGCAATTTCCTGGGCAGAAAGAGGCAGGCCAGCAAATTGAACAATATGTGGCCGATGCCCCGGTTGAGCCTCACGAGTGAAATTCTGGCCTTCTGCCTCTTTACGCGGGATACAATCCCCAGCAAACCCGCCAGTTCCGCTGCCATCACCAGCCAGTGCTGCGTTATATCGCCAGGGAGGCGTCCTAACAGGTATGGATCGGTATAAGGAGTGTTGACCGCTTCTATCGTTGTTAACGCCCACGCATAGCCCGCTGCCTTCACTGCTTTCAGAGCCGGCAAGCCAATGTGTTCCGGTTTCCCTATAGGATAAGCAAACATACGAACTGGCTGCTTTAAACGCGCTTCCAGCACGCGACGGCACTCTTCAATCTCGTTCCCCAACTCCGCAACATCCGTAATGCAGGCTAATACAGGATGATGCATAGTATGCGCGCCAAACGAGACCAGCCCGCTCTGCTCCATCTCACCTATCTCCGCCCAGCTTAAAGGAAGCGTAGGATCATCCATTCCCTCTCTTGAACGCTCCGGCAGACTCACACCAAGTTCGATCTGGAGTTGGTCCAATAACGTCTCACGCTCAGTTACGGATTGAGCATAGCGTAGACGCGCATCGATAGCCTGTGCTAAAGCCCCGCGCTCCCTTGTTTGAGCAGGATGATACGTTCGCCCGTCGATGGTCACCTTCTCGACCGATGTGTGCTGCACCAGATAGCGAGCAGCCAACCACCAGAAGTAGCGACCGCTCTCGATAAAACCTGGAATTAAAAAGATGGTGATAGGTATTCGCCATTCTTCGGCTATAGGAAATGCATATACATAATTGTCCAGGTACCCATCATCGAAGGTTATTACCAGCGGCATGCGTGGATCTTGTCGTTTGCGCGGCGGAGCATAAAGTTCGCTCAGAGCATCTTCCAGATGCAGAATACGATAGTGACGGCGTAAATAACGCAAATGCGCTTGTAGATTGCCGCCCGCCTGGTGATAGTTCAGGATGATCAGGCGGCGACCTCTACGCTGCTTGAGCCAGAGCGCCAGCTTCACCAGGCCACTATAATAGAAACCGCCTGCGATCAGTAGACGTAGCCGCTCGCGCACTCACAGTCTCTCCCTATCGCTCAAGATACTAACAACATAATGATAGAGCAGGGGCAAGCCCTGCCCCTACCGTGCAAAGGTTCTTCCTATGCGCTTTTTCGTGGCTTCTCCCAGCCAGCTACGCGTAAATGACGCGGTAGCTTTGAGGGCTGGAACCGGATCGCGCCAATCAAGATAGTCATAATCCATAGGTTGGAGAAATGATGAGCAGAAGGCGAGCATTGCCTGCGTGGGAGACGGCACTCCTGGCCTGCCGCGCTGCTGAAGTGCAGCGATGGTTGTCATCATATCGCCTTTGAGATAGCGCATCCAGTTCCCTGTACGGTAGCTCGTTATAGTATCAATCTGCTCCCCGCTGGCCCATTGATAGAGCAGATAGGGGAAATCGACTCCCGAACGCACAGCGATCTCAACGGAGGCAGAGAGACGTGGATTAATCTCCATCAAATAAGGCACACCGGCACTGTCGCGGCGGAACTCCACTTCGGCGTACCCCTCCAGATCTATCTCGCGCACAAGACGCTCTGCCTGCACACCGCTATCCTTCGGGACGGCTATACTCTGGCGTAAAACAGATGTGCCGCCGAGCGGCGGCTCGGTTCGTCTGGCCCACTGAGCAAAACGCGCATGCACATTACCATTAGCATAAAGCAGACTTATCGCCTCCCGCCTGCCCGACAGGTATTGCTGAAAAAGTACCGTTCCTCCTTGAGCCGTCAATTTTTCTACAGCGTTATAAGCCTCAGCAGCGGTAATAACGAGGCACGATGCGATACGCGTACCTTGCAAACCTGCTTGATCTATGGCGACCCAGGACTCCACGGGTTTGACAACCAGCGGCAGTCCGATAGCTTTGAGTGCGGCAGGAACGGTATCTGCGGCTTCCACCGTTATGCTGCGAGGAACACTTAAACCCAGGAGCGCAGCTACGGATAGGGTCCGCTCTTTATTCACCGCGATAGCCAGGGCCGACTCTTTTGCCAGCGCGATACGCGTACGCTGCTCAAGCTGCTCTCGCTGCCGCCGGAGCAGCGCGATAGTGCCGTCAGACGAAGGGATCAGCACCCACGCCCCGGTCCGGTCAAGCGCCTGCTCCAGATAGTCCAGGTAGGATAATGCACCTTCGTTTGCTGAATAGATAAAGCCGTGACGACACCAGCGCGACACGAACGCGGGCGCAACGCCGCTCTCAAGGGCCGCAACTCTAAACCCGCGCTTCCCCAGCGACCGCACCGTCGCCAGGGATTGTCGCAACATAGCATCCAGCACGAGCGCATCATACCGGTAAGCGGTCATGCCTTGCGGGAATGTTCGTAGATGAGCTTTATGCACGCTTTCTTCCTGTTCTATATCTGCTGAATTACTTGCCATACAGTGCCTCCGTCACCATCTACCGGGCTTCTCTCACTTGAATATGAGGAGAGCCAGTTATCAAACACCAATTACGCGTTTCCAGAGAGGAGAGAAAAAGCTCCAGATGCCGGAGATTTCCGCCGCCAGCACCAGCCAATGCCGGCTCACATCGGTTAACAAACGCTCGATACGGAAGGGATCGCTCTGCATCGTGGCATAGCCATACACCGTCGTGACCGCGCAGACGTAGCCCGCTTCCTGCACCACCTTTACCGCCTCTTCCCCGAAATCCTCCGGCTTGCCCACCGGATAGGCAAAGGTACGAACGGCACAGCCAAGCTGCTGCTCCAACAATGTTCGGCAGGCTTTAATCTCATAATGCAGTTCGGCAGGGTCCGCGAGAGCAGCCAAAATGGGATGATTCATGCTGTGCGCGCCAAATGTTACCCAGCCGCTCTGCTGCATGGTCCGTATTTCATCCCATGTCAATGATCGACTCATTGCCGCTTTCGCTGTATCAACCACCTGATCCGCGGGTATAGCGAGCATGCTGTATACGCATGTCAAAAATGTCTCGCGCTCCTTGACTGATGGCGCGGCCCGCAAACGGCGATCAATGGCCTGGCTCAACGCGGAACGTTCGTTTGCCTGCGAAAGATGATAGGTGTACCCATCCAATGTCACCTGGTCAACCCGTGTATCCGCGACAAGCTGCTTCCCCTCTTCCCACCAGAAACACCTGCCGCTCTCCACATATCCAGGAATAAGGAAAACGGTAATTGGTATCTGCAACTGACATGCCAGCTTAAAGGCATGCGTATAGAAATCGCGATACCCATCATCAAAGGTCAGGACGAGTGGCGTGCGCCGGTCATAGCGGCGCTCCTGCTTCTCGGCGGGCGTGTACAGCTCCGCAAGCGCCTCTTCCATAGGCATGATGCGATAGTGACGACGCAGGTAGAGCAGTTGGCGACGCAAATCGCCGCCGCTGGCACGGTGGTAATTGAGAATAATCACGCGCCGCTGCGAATCTCGCATCAGCCAGCGAGACAGCTTCACCAGGCCGCTATAATAGAAGAGAGTAGCGAGCAGCACGCCCAATCGCTTACGCATAGGCCACACTCCCTATGTCATACACAGTCTCCAGGTGATTCATTGTACAGGGTGACACTATCTTCACTTCACATGAGCGGCTTTCCGCGCTATCGCTCCCGCCACGCGTGATGCCGCGGCATCAGTGCCTACAACGAAACGATACAGTGGTCCGCAGCTCGATACTGAGGAAATGCCCAGAAAATAGAGCCCGGGAACAGTGCTCTCGAATTGGTTATTCAGGATTGGCGCATCGTGATAGGTCCGAATCCGTGCGCTAAGCTCGTCTCCTAGCATAGGAAGGCGTTTCACGTCCACGCGATAGCCGGTTGCCAGGATGATATGGTCGGCCTCAAGTGTCTGACCGCCTGAAAGCTCCAGCACCACGCTCTTTTCCGTGCTTTTGACCTGCTGCACCACCGCGCCCTCGTGCAGTCCCACTTTGCCCAGCACACGCGGCTGCAACCAGGCCGAGCCCGCAGGCCCATAGCGCCCCCGTCCTTGCAACAGTCGATCCTTTATGGAACGCGGCAGCATCTGGAAAGCATATGGCGTATGCTCCAATCCCCAGTTGAACCAGCCAGGCGCAATGCCCGCCATCGGCGTACGGACGCGCTCCACCAGCGGCCTGCTATCTACGGCTGAATGTTTCCCCAGCCAGCATAAAGGGCTGCGCGAGACCAGATCTACCCGGGCTTTGCTTTCATATAAAAAGGCAGACGTTTCTAAGGCGCTCTGACCGCCCCCGATCACAACAACGTGCTTGCCCGCAAAGCGCTCAAAACTGGTGTGAGCGGAAGAATGCGAAACAAGGTCGGGTGACAGGTGGCTATACTGTTCTGGACAATAAGTGTAGTATTGCAAGCCAGGAGCCATCACGACGGCGCGGCTGCGTATCACGCGACCATCCTCCAGCACCAGTTCAAACCCTCCGCCAACTCGTTGGATGGTTGCGACAAATGTCTCATCAACATCTGGAACTGCCTGTTTCTGGAACCACAAGCCATAGTCAACAAAAATCTCTAACGGCAACGGATCTGGAATAGCCATTTGCCGCTCGCGGAAGTAGCGCGCCAGCCTGTATTTTTTCAACGGATCAGAAAGATTGGTAGCCCACCAGTAGGAACGTAAAAACATTCCTTGAGGCATATTGTCATGCCAGAGCTGCAAAGGTTTGCCAAAAACCGCTGTAGTAAGCCCGCGCCCGATCAAGTGTGCAGCCGCTGAGAGGCCGTAAGGCCCAGCCCCCACAACCACCGCATCATAAGAAGCTGTCGCATCAGCAACTCGTGGCCTTTGAATATCAGCAGAAATGTTCACGGAAGATCCTCCTTAGTACACATACATCGCTCATCATCAATTCATCCCATCCAAAAAAATATCTGGTTCAGCAGGGATCTGGATACTCTTCTCTAAATCATCTATCGGGTCCATAGAAATATTTATTTAGTCTCATTGATATTAAGGATCTTTCCCCCTCCGCTCCCCTTCGTAGGGACCCGATTTATCGCGTCCAGTTTACTGCCGTTCATTGCCAAACTCGCTGTGCTATGCCAGCCCAATGACCAGATCATGGGAGAAAATGCATCCAATGAGTTTTATTTATTACAAAGGTTTTATTATAAAATTACAGTTTTAGGTGTTGCTCAGATAAAAGCGAAGAACATGCGATAAATCGGACGCGATAAATCAGGTCCCTACGAGAGAGCACGATTACCAGCAGGCTGGTGGTGTTTTCTTAGGGCGATGTAAAGTTAGATAGCATATTGTCGATACTGTTTATATAAATGTGTTTATCAATTGACAAAGTACAGGCAGCAATGGTGAAGGCTTCGAATAGAGCATTTTCACATTGATCATGTGGTAAGGTGGTATGAATATGCAAAGTATACAAAGTTTGCTCAGCCGCTATAGACTGCTGCTCAAACGCTGGCTCTGGGTCATCGTGCTGGGCATCGTCATTGGGGGTGGTGCAACCTACATTGTTACCAAATTGATGCAACCTGTTTATCAGGCAAGCACCACCATTATTCTCAGCGTGACCAGTTCCCAATCGCCCTACGAAGATGCTACGGCATCGCTGGAAGTTTTGCCAACCTACGCGCAACTGATTACGGCTCCCAAAATACTTCAGCCGGTAGCTGATCGACATGACTTCACGCTCAAGCAGTTGAGTAATATGATCTCGGTCAAGCCGCAATCTAATACACAGATCATCGAGGTCGATGTTGAGAATAGCGACCCTCAACTCGCTGCTGAGCTCGCCAACGAGGTTGCGCAGAGTTTTGCCCAATTCTCAAGCATCCAGCTAGGGAACGCCGCGCAAATTCAGCTTCTGCCCGCGATAGTGCCGCCTGATCCCGTTCATCCACGACCTTCGCTGGACGCTCTACTGGGAGCGCTGGCCGGCCTGGGTCTTGCCCTAGCCTTGATCGTTGTCTTTGAATGGACGGGCGACCGCCTGATCAGTCCCGAAGAGATCGATGGCCTTCTCAAAACTGATACGTTGACCATTATTCCTGAAATACCGCGCAAGCAGTGGGAGCAGCAGCAAAAAGAGCAGGGAGCCCTGGCAGAAGGATGCCGTATGCTATCCACCGCCATTGTTACGGCTCAGCAAGTTCAGCCGTTCAAAACGCTGCTGATTACCAGCACGCTTGCCGATGAGGGAAAAACCGCTATCGCCGCCAGAACGGCATCGCTGCTGGCCCTGTCCGGCAAACGCGTCCTGCTAGTGGATGCCAACCTGCGCAACCCCGCGCTGGACGAACACTTCCAGCTCAACAATCGCAAAGGCTTATCAAACGTCTTCTTTGAGTCGGAAGCTCCCTCCGTAGGGACCCGATTTATCGCGTCCGACCGGACCAAATCTAGCGTGTCTAACGCCTCTGAGGATCTTGACCATCAGGCTTCACAGAAGAAACCTGGTCAGATAGATTTGAAAACTCAGGCTACCAAAATTCCTTCTTTGCGGGTGTTAACATCCGGGTTACTGCCCGCCAATCCCGCAGAGGTCTTGCAATCATACCTGACCCGGCAGCTCTTCAGCTACTTAAAAAACTCGTCGCAGTTCGACTACATCATTTTTGATGCCCCGCCCGTTTTACCGATAGCCGATGCTCAGATTCTGGCTTCCCATATCGAGACAACAATTCTTGTGGTCGATATGGCAAAAACTTCGCGCAAGGCTCTTGTGCGCGCGCACCATTTATTGCAAAGAACTGGCACCAGGATCTTGGGGATAGCTCTTAACAAAAGTCAATGGTCAGAACTTGGCAATGTGCGAGCGTACCTCAATAACGTTCAGCCGGTGCCTAGAAAAAATATTGTTATCTCACCCCCCACCGAGCTATTTGATCGCTCACCCGAAGCGCCAGAACTTCCCCCCTCTCAACCGGTGAAGAACAGGTAGCACACATTTTTAACCCATTATTTTGATCATGGTGGCAAACGCGCAGGAAGGGGAAGCTATGTTACAACTTATGCGAGAAAAAATTGTATCACGATCTCTACGTGTCGGAGTCATCGGTCTTGGTTATGTGGGATTGCCGCTCGCAACAACATTGGCGGAAGCAGGCTTCCATGTCACGGGCATTGATATAGACCAGCAAAAAGTTGATCAGGCGAATCAGGGCAAAAGCTATATACCCGATATCGCGAGCAGCACCTTGCAAAACCTGGTCGAAGCTGGACGTCTGACTTTCACTACCGATTTTTCCATACTGAAAGAGATCGATGCCATCAGCATCTGCGTGCCGACGCCACTACGCAAAACGCGTGATCCCGATATCTCGTACATCATTGCGGCAACGCGGCAGGTCCAGGCGCATCTCCATCCGGGACAGCTCGTGATCCTGGAGAGCACAACGTATCCCGGCACAACCAACGAAATAGTGCTGCCGGAGCTGGAATCGACCGGATTGAGGGTCGGCAAAGACTTTTTTCTGGCCTTCTCGCCCGAGCGCATCGACCCCGGCAACCCCAATTTCGGCACGCGCAATACTCCCAAGGTTGTGGGAGGCGTCACTCCGGCCTGCACTGAACTGGCAGAAGCCTATTACAGCGTCGCCATCGAGCAGATGGTTCCGGTCTCCTCAGCGCACGTCGCCGAGATGACAAAGCTGCTGGAGAATACCTTCCGCGCCGTCAATATTGGCCTCGTCAACGAGATCGCCATCATCTGCGAGAAGCTGGATATTAATGTCTGGGAGGTGATTGATGCCGCGGCCACCAAGCCGTTTGGTCTGATGCGCTTCCTGCCCGGCCCCGGCCTGGGCGGACACTGTATCCCGGTCGATCCGCAATACCTGTCCTGGAAACTAAAAACGCTGGATTACACCGCGCGTTTCATCGAACTGGCGGCAGAAGTCAACAGCAGCATGCCCTATTATGTAGTGGGCAAAGTGAATAAAGTCTTGAACGAGACGCGCCGCAGCCTTAACGGCTCGACCATCCTTATTCTTGGTGTCGCTTACAAAGGCAATGTGAGCGACGTTCGCGAATCGCCGGCGCTGGACATCATTCAAGAGCTGATCCGACAGAAAGCGGTTGTGCTCTATAACGATGAATATGTCCCTTCTTTGACGCTCTCTGGTCGCGTCCTGCGCTCTCAACCGCTGAGCAGCGGGCTGTTACAGGCTGCTGATTGCGTGGTAATTGTGACCGATCACAGCTATTATGATGCCGCCTGGATCGTCGATGAGGCGCGTAGCATCGTCGATACGCGCAATATGACCAGAGCTATTGATGATCCCAAAATATTCCGACTATAACACTGGTATTGAACAGAACGGCTATATCTATGTCTGAAACTTCAGGCAGCGGTGGTAAGCTCAAATCTCAACCAGCAGACACAACCGACGCTCACCCTATCGCCGCCCATGCTCAATCTGTTAATCACCGCATCTTCCAGGCTTTATTGAGCCTGGCATCGGCCAACCTGCTGATCCGCATCATAGGGATGCTCAACCAGATTGTTGTGACGGCTCAATTCGGTCAGGGCTCAACAATGGATGCCTACTATGTAGCGCAGGCGCTGCCGGTGTTGCTGGCGCAGATGCTCAGCAGCGCACTGGAATCTTCGGTTATTCCGGTGTATGCCCAGGTGCGCACAAAAGGGGCAGAAGGGCAGGCATCACGCCTGTTCAGCACGCTTTTAAACCTGCTGCTTATCGGCTTCATCCCCTGTATTGCCACAATGTTTCTGTTTCACAGCCAGTTAATATTTATTTCAGCGCCCGCGCTCAAGGCTCATACGCTGGCCCTTGCCGCAGACCTGACCCCCTTTATCTTTCCAATGCTCCTTTTTATGACTCTGAACAGTTTTATGGAGTGCCTGCTGAATGCAGAGGGCCGGTTTGGCTGGCCCGCGTATCTTGGCATCCTGGTGCCAATCACGGCCGCGACTTTCGTGCTGCTGGCAGGAAGGTCCGTTGGTGTAGCGATTTTATGTATTGGTACGCTGATCGGACAGGTTTTACAGCTTATCACGGTCATGATACGCGCTCATGCCAGCAATATCAGGTATCGCTTCGTGCTGGATCTACGCAGCAAAGAGCTGGCAGCCATCGCAGGATTGGCCTGGCCTGTTCTGTTTGGAGCACTGATCAACCAGGCCAGCCCCATCGTGGACCAGATCTTCGCCTCGCAGCTAAGCGATGGCAGCATTGCGGCTATCAATAACGCCCTCAAGCTGATCAGCGTCCCGGTTGGCGTTATCTTCGCCTCCGCCGGGCGGGCCATGCTCCCTTACCTTGCCCATCAGGTCATCAGCAAGAATATACCGGCGTTTAAAGCAACCTTCCGCTTATACCTGTGGATAGTCGGTATAAGCACCATAGTATTGACGGGCGCAATCATGCTGCTGGCTCACCCAATCGTGCAAGTTCTCTTCCAGCACGGCGCGTTCTCGGCTGAAGATACCAATCGAACGGCTATCACGCTCATAGGATTTGCTATCGGCCTGCTCCCAATGGCACTTGGTTTTATCACGGCAAGAGCTTTTAGCGCGCTAAGGAAAACGCGCGTCTTGATGTATGTAACGATCTTTAGCATTTTCTCCAATGCGCTCTTTGACTACATCTTTGGTCGCCTATGGCAAAGCTTTGGTATTGCGCTTGCTACCTCAATCGTCTACTGCTGCACAATGATCATTCTGCTCGCCCTGCTTCGTCGGACGATTGGGAAGATCGGGCTGTTCATATCACCCGGAGAAATACCGGCGACAATCTGGCAACCGGGTCCAGACTCCTATTATGTGCGGTGGACCGCCTGGAAGAAGGGGGTATAACCTTGCTTAGTATCTCTTACGCTTTTTATAAACGCTTTACGCATCTTGCCATCGCGCTACTGGTTTTTGCGGCAGGCGTCGCCGGCTCTGCGCTCAATGCGCTTCTGACGCTGCGCATCGCCTTTGGTTCGCTGGTCATACTGGCATTTTTACGTTACCCCTATGCGCTTTTGCTGGGCTGGGTATTGATTAACGCTTTTATTGGCTCATCCATACCGGTCTTGAGCGGCAATAATCTGCTCTCCGGCCTGACTATACCGACGATCCTGCTGCTTTTCTGCCTGCCCACTAAACAAGCCTTTGGACACATGCGAGCCTTGCCCTTGCTGCTCTGCTATGTGCTCTGGGTGCTGCTGAGCATTGGCATCTCGCCCATCCCAATGAGCGATTTTGTGGTAGCCTGGACGCTGCGCCTGACCTACGTGGCTATCGGCGTACTGACAATCTACGCTATCACCACACGCCAACGCCTGCTCAGACTGATCGATGCTACCCTGCTCGTGGCGGTTGTTATCGCGCTCTACGGCCTCTATGGCTACTTTACACGTCAAAACGGCATAGTAGATCCGCAAACCGGCTTCTTCCGTATTGGCTCGCTCTTTGGCACGCCACCAACCCTGGCAATTTTCCTCTCGATTATCATTCCGCTCGCGCTCTATCGCACCCTGACGTTGCCAGGGCTAAAACGCCTGATAGGGATCGCCGTCATCTCATTGCTGTTGGTCACGTTGGGGCTGACTTACTCGCGCGGCCCGCTGATGTTCGTTCCCATCAGTATCCTGGTGATGGTTATTTTTCTGCCGTCCTGGAAGCTGAAAGCGGTTGTTTTTAGCTCGCTGGCAATCGCGCTGCTGCTAGCGATTAACACCTCCATCGTTACGCGCTTCCTAAACCAGGACCTGTCCACGCTCAACGGACGTACTTACCTCTGGCAGGCTGTGCTCGACCACTTTGATCCGGCTCAACTGCTGGGCAAAGGGCTGCAAAGTTCGGATCTGCTGCTGGTCAATCTAAGAGTTGGCGTGGGCCAGGGCATTATCGCAACCGCCACCCATAATATATTTCTGGAGGTGCTTTACGAGCAGGGCTTGATCGGCCTGACGCTACTGGCCCTGGCATTTGCCGTACTGCTTGTGACCTTGCTCAACAGGTGGCGCAAAGCAACAGTGGAGCACCGCATGATCATCGCGACGGCATTGGGGATTTTTTGCAGCGTACTAGGGCAATCACTCGAATCGAACGATATATGGAATCAGGCGATTGGTATTTATTTCTGGATTGCAGTGGCGCTTCCTTTCGCCCTTTGCTGGTTTCAACAATCATCAAAGCCTGAAACATAGGGGCTGGGCAACCGCCAGGGATTGCCCCTACAGCCTCTGTCCTATACCCAGGAGAGGAGGAAAAGTTGTGGAAGATCGGCTGCGTATCTGTCTCATTGCTTTTATGTTCGCCCCTATGATAGGAGGGGCGGAAACGCGGGCTGAGAAACTGGCTCATCAGCTTCAAGAGCTGGGACACCAGGTAACGATTATTACCCTGCGCCACGAGAAACGCTGGCAGCGCACAGAAAATATTAACGGGCTGTCGGTCGTGCGCATCGGTGGCATTTATAGCCGCAAAGGCACGCTGCATATTGGCAGGCTGGGGCACTTCTCTATCGATATATTGCTGTTCCTGATGCTCTGGCGCCTGCGTCACCGCTACGACATCATCTACTCCCTTCAAATGTCGCCGCTTGCGGTGGTAGCGGTTATCTTTGGCAAAATAACGCATAAACCGACCGTGATCAGTATTCCCAGCACCGGACCGGGCAAGATGCTGCGACCAGAGGATGCAACCCTGATGGCCGACACGCTCACCGATACCAGCTTCCTCAAGGTTGCTTACAACGATATTATGTTAGGCGATATTGCTGACCTGTCCCAGACGGCGCTGGGAGGTCAGACCATGATCCATTTCCTGAAACAGTCAGATGCCTTCTATCAGATAATGAGCAGCCGCAGCTATCCCTATCTCACTTCGCACGGATTTCGGCCAGAAAAGATTTTTTTAATCCCTAACGGGGTCGATATAGAGAAATTTCATCCCGATCCTCGCTCCCGTCCTGACCCAACCAGACCGGAACGCGATATCCTTTGTGTCGCACGCCTGCAATACCCTAAAGGCGTTGATGTGCTGCTCCATGCCTGGGCGCGAATGATGAAGGGATCAGCAGCATGGAGGACGCGGCTGAAGCCCAGGCTGCTGCTTGCCGGTACGGGTCCGCTGCAACAACAGTTGGAGCAGTTGGCAACGGCGCTGGGCATTCACGATAGCGTCGTGTTTCTTGGATTACGCACAGACGTTGTGCTGTTGCTGCAACAATGCTGGAGCTTTGTGCTGCCTTCGCGCTGGGAAGGTATGCCTAACGCCCTGCTGGAGGCAATGGCCTGCGGTATCCCCTGTATCGCCACCAGAGTGAGCGGCAGCGAGGATATTATTGCCGATGGCATCAACGGCTTGCTGGTAGAGCCGGAGCAGCCAGCAGAGATGGCCCAGGCCCTGCGCCGCATGATAGAGGATGCCGAGCTGGCGCAAAAGCTGGCCCAGGAAGGCTACGCTACCGTACAGCGCGATTACCAGCTTATACACGTCACCCGGCAGTGTGTTGACCTCTATCGTCACGCCCTGGCAAAAGATCAGACAGCATTCATCGCGTCCAATAGCACATATATGAAGGGAAGAGAGTATGAGCAACAAGCCATTCATTGCAGACGACCTGAGCGCACCCACGATGAAGCGGGGAGCTACAAGCGCGACAGGGGCGTTGGCCGTCTGGAATAGCAAGCCGCGCATCTATATCGCTATCAGCACCTTCCTCCCTCTGATCGGAGGAGCAGAGACGCAAACGATGGTGCAGAGCCAGCATCTTCTCGAAAAGGGCTATGCCGTTACGGTCGTTACTTTTCGTCATCAGGCAAGCTGGCTGCCAGAGGAAAGCATAAAGGGCGTCCCCGTAATCCGTGTCGCCGGGCCGCTCCTGCACGGACGCGAGCGCTTGCCTCGCTTTTTACAGCGATTCTTGTATCTGCTGGCAATGCTGACGATGAGCTGGACGCTATGGCGGCATCGCCAGCAATTTGATGTGTTACAGGTCTGCCAGTTCAGCCTGCTGGTCGCGCCACTGGCCTTGGTATGTCGTTTAGCTGGCAAAGCTATGACCATTGTTGTGATTAGCGCGGGGACCGACAAAGCCACAAAGACGAACGCGCTAGCAAGGTTAAGCGCAGGCCCGCTCGATCCCGCCACGCCCTGGCTGCAAGTTGACGCACAAACCTGGGTCGATGGCGATCTATACGGCTTTAAGAGAGCTGGCAAGACCATCATGCGCTTTACCTGTGCTCAACTGCGACAGATGGGAGCCGTGGTCATCGCGCTGAGCACCCGCATGCAGCGCTACCTGGAAAATAATGGCCTGGCGCGGCTGGATATCCAGCTCATACCTAATGGAGTCGATGCCAGCCGCTTTCGTCCAGCGCCGGAGCATTTTACCGGAGCAAACGCTCAAACTGTCATTTGCGTCTCTCAATTGCGTTACGAGAAAGGCATCGATGTCCTGCTGCAAGCGTGGCATCTCGTCCAACAGCAATTGCCAGACGCGCGGCTCATCATTGTCGGCAGCGGACCATTACAGGCGCAGTTAGAGCAATTAGCAAGCGCGCTCTGTATCGCGGATAGCATCGAATTCGCAGGATTGTGCAACGATGTGCCACGACAGCTACACCGTGGCTCTATCGCCGTACTGCCATCTCGCTGGGAGGGCATGCCCAACGCTCTGCTAGAAGCTATGGCTAGCGGCCTTGCCTGCGTGGCAACGCGCGTGAGCGGTAGCGAAGATATCATCCAGGATGGCTACAACGGCCTGCTTGTTGAGGCGGAAGACTATTGCGGCCTGGCTGATGCGCTACTCACTCTGGCCCAAAACCCGCTCCTCGCCAAAAAATACGGATACGCTGCCCGTAACACCATTGTCCTTAACCCAATCGAGCAAGAGTATGATGCGAGGAAAAGCGATCAATCGCAGGAAGAACGCGATCAATCGGACGGACGCGATCAATCGGGTCCCTACGAACTCGAGCATATCCTGAATAAATACATTGAAACATATCAAAAAATCACCGATAGAGGACAGGGAGTAAACAATTTACCGGACGCGCTAAACCAGGTTCTGCGAACACGATGATGCACATTAACTATTAAATTCGGTAATAAACACTTCTACCATTGATGAATTAATTTGTTAATCTGCATCATCGAACCGGTAGGGACCCGATTTATCGCGTCCGATTTATCGCTTACCCGCAGGAAAGGAACACAAATCATGTGTGGCATTGCAGGTTTTCTTCATCTGAGCGCCGATCAGCGCCAGGCGCAGCATCTCATCGAGGCCATGTGCCAGGCGATCCGCCATCGCGGCCCCGACGCTCAAGGCACCTGGTGCGATGAGACCATCGCTTTGGGCGCTCGTCGTCTCGCCATCATCGACCGGCAAGGCGGTCAGCAGCCCATCTTCAATGAGGACGGTTCCATCCTCGTCGTCTTCAATGGCGAGCTCTACAACTATCGCCAGCTCCGTGAGCAGCTAGAGCGGCGCGGCCATCGCTTCTGCACTCAGAGCGATACCGAGGTCCTCGTTCACGCCTACGAAGAGCATGGCACCGCCTGCCCTCAGCATCTGCGCGGCATGTTCGCCTTCGCCCTCTGGGACCGCTCCCGCCACCGCCTGTTGCTGGCGCGCGACCGCTTCGGCAAAAAGCCCCTGCACTACTTCTGGGATGGACAGCGCCTCCTGTTTGCCTCCGAGATCAAAGCGCTCTTGCAAGCTGACATCCCGCGCCAACTCAACCATCAGGCTCTCGACGAGTTCCTGCTCTATCGCTACGTGCCCTCGCCCCATACCCTCTTTGCCCACATTTACAAGCTGCCTGCCGCCCACACCCTCGTCTATGAACGGGGAGAGCTCTGCCTGCAGCGTTATTGGGACCTCTCCTTTGCTCCCACCTGCCACGATGACGCAGCCACCGCCATCGCTCGCACCCGGGCGCTGCTAGAGGAAGCGGTGCAGGTCCGGCTGATGAGCGAGGTGCCCCTGGGCGCCTTCCTGAGCGGCGGCCTCGACTCCAGTGTGGTCGTGGGCCTGATGAGCCACCTGATGGAGCAGCCGGTCAAAACTTTCGCCATCGGCT
>DATGMF010000071.1:0-94725 GCA_035293765.1 Ktedonosporobacter sp. | reverse complement strand
CTATCAGCTCCTGCTGAGCCGTTACACGCAGCAGCACGATATCGTGGTGGGTACACCCAGCGGGCAGCGGGTGCGCGAGGAGCTAGCGGGACTGATCGGCTTTTTGATCAACACGCTGGTCATGCGCACCGACTTGAGCGGCAATCCGAGCGTGCGCGAGGTGTTGGGGAGGGTCAGGAAGGTGGCGCTGGACGGCTATAGCCATCAGGATGTGCCCTTTGAGCGCATCGTCGAGCTGGTGGGAGGCGAGCGTGACCTGAGCCATATGCCGCTCTTCCAGGCCGCATTCATCTACGAGTATGGTAGCTCCCCGATTGATCGCGGGAGGCAGCAGCAATTTGGTGATCTATTACTCTCGTCAATCGATCTGCCAACCAGCATTGCTAAACTGGAACTGAGCCTCGTTTTGAGAGAGACTGAGCATGGTTTGCAAGGCGCAATTGTCTACAATCGCGATCTGTTTAACGTGGAAACCATCCAGCGCATGTGCATGCACTATCAGCAGTTGCTCAAAGCAATGCTTGTCGATCCGGGGCGGACAATCGCGGAGCTGACCATGCTGACGCCCGCAGAGTATGAGAACGTTATCAGAAGTTGGAATGCTACACAATATTCTTATCCAAACGCTCTGAGCGTCCCGCAGCTTATCGATAGGTGGGCCGAACGCACGCCGCTCGCGATAGCAATAGAAGCGCCCGAACGGCAGAAGTATGTTAGCTATCAGCAACTGAGCCGGCAATCGAATCAAATCGCCCGTTACTTGCAGCAGCAAGGGGTTGGGCAAGAGTCGCTGGTATGCGTGTGTATGGAGCGGTCGGCTGAACTGCTGATTGCTGAACTGGCGATTTTGAAGGCCGGATCCGCTTACGTTCCGCTCGATCCCGCTCACCCGATCTCGCGCCTGGCCTTTATGCTGCAAGATATCCAGCCGCCTGTATTGTTGACACAACAACACCTGCTGGATATTGTGACGACTGCCTTGCAGGAATGTGATCCCGTGAATGTTGTTTGCATAGATAATCTGCAAGCAGCTTGCTGGCAAGAGGAACCGGATAATGTTGAACAGCAGATAGCTTTGGACCAGTTAGCGTATGTCATCTATACCTCCGGTTCAACCGGGCAGCCTAAGGGCGTGCAGGTTGCTCATCGCGGTCTACTTAACTTGATCGATTGGTATCAGCGAACTTTCCAGGTCACCCATCAGGATCGTTCTACTCACCTGGCTGGCGTCGGTTTTGATGGGACGGTATGGGAGGTCTGGCCTGCTCTGACAGCCGGAGCCACATTAGTGTTACCCGATGAGCAGGTCAAGCTCTCGGCAGATTTGTTACAGCAGTGGTATATAGAAAATGGCATCACGCTCAGTTTTGCGCCAACGCCGCTGGCAGAACAGATGCTGACAATGTCCTGGCCGAAGAATACTGCGCTCCGTTACCTGCAAAGCGCCGGCGACCAGTTGCATGTCTTCCCGCCGCCCGATCTTCCGTTCACGCTGGTCAACGCTTATGGCCCGACCGAGAATACCGTCGATGCCACCTGCGAATTTGTGGCGACTGCGGCGCAGGCCGGGCCGGGCGAGAGGCCGAGTATTGGTCGCCCGATTGCTAATGTCGAGACATATGTGCTCGATAGCTGCATGCGTCCGGTCCCTATCGGCGTGCCGGGAGAGCTTTACCTGGGCGGCGTTGCCCTCGCACGCGGCTACCTGCATCGCGCCGATCTCACGGCGGAGCGGTTCGTGCCCCATCCCTTCAGCCTGGAAGCGGGGGCGCGGCTGTACAAAACCGGGGATGTCTGCTCGTACCTGCCGGATGGTCGCATTAACTTCATCGGGCGCAACGACCGTCAGGTCAAGCTGCGCGGCTTCCGCATCGAACTGGGCGAGATCGAAACGCTGATCCTGCGCCACCCGGCAGTCAGCCAGGTAGCCGTTGTGGTCCATGTCAGTGCGACGGGTCAGAAGCAACTGGTAGCCTATCTGCTCGCAGAAGCCGGGCAATCGCTGGAGAGCAGCGAGTTGCGCCAGTTTTTGCGCGAACAGGTGCCAGAATATATGGTGCCCTCCTACTTTATCGTGCTGGAAGCTTTTCCGCTTACCAGTAACGGCAAGCTGGATCGCAAAGCATTGCCTGCGCCTGAACAGACGGCGACATGGGAGTCGCAGGTTTATGTGGCGCCGCAGACGCAGATGGAGCAGCAGATTAGCGAAATCTGGCAAGATGTGCTCCAGCTGCAGCAGGTCAGCACGCAGGAAAACTTTTTCGATCTGGGCGGACATTCGCTGCGTATGGCTCAGATGCATCGCCAACTACAGGAGACCTTCCAGCTCAAAATCCCGCTGATAGACCTGTTCCAGTACCCCACGATTCAATCACTGGCTATCTACCTTCAGCAGATGCAGGCAAAGGAATGTAGCTCCCCGATTGATCGTGGGAGCGGGCCAGCGTTGCAGGATCGGATGGAGCAGATTCAGGATAGCAAACACCGGCTGAAAAATCTGCGCCAACGGCAAAAGCAAATGAGAGGAGCATGATGAGTACTATCGTCACAGAGGAAACGAGGAGCGAACTGGACATTGCCATTATTGGTATGTCCGGTCGCTTCCCAGGAGCGGCCTCAGTAGAGGAATTCTGGCAGAATGTGCGCGATGGGGTCGAGTCGATCTCCTTCTTTAGTGAGCAGGAGCTGCTCGAAGAAGGGGTCTCGCCCTCGGCCCTGAGCCAGCCTGGCTATGTTAGAGCCAAAGGAATGCTGGAGGATATAGATCTGTTCGATGCAGAGTTTTTCGGCTGTAGCAAGCGCGATGCCGAAATCATGGACCCTCAGCACCGTTTCTTCCTTGAAACGGCGTGGGAGGCGTTAGAACAGGCCGGCTATAATCCGGCCTCCTACAATGGCTTGATCGGCGTCTACGCCGGTGCCAGCGATAGCACCTATCTGCTCACCAATTTGCTGCCGAATCAAGAACTGGTGCGTAGGGTCGGTTCCGCGCAGCTCACATTAGGTACGGGCAAAGACCATCTGCCGGTGCGTCTCTCTTACAAGCTGAATCTGAAAGGTCCAAGCGTCAACGTCCAGACGGCCTGTTCAACCTCGCTGGTCGCGGTACACATGGCCTGTCGTAGCCTGCTGCATGGGGAATGCGATATCGCCCTGGCCGGCGGCGTCTCGATCACCGTCCCGCGCAAAGGTGGCTACCTCTATAAAGAGGGCGGGACCGGCTCACCTGATGGGCATTGCCGCGCCTTTGATGAGCGGGCGCAGGGCATGGTCGGCGGCAATGGCGTGGGTATCGTTGTTTTGAAGCGCCTGGAAGATGCACTGGCAGACGGCGACTGCATCCATGCTGTCATTAAGGCTTCCGCCATTAACAATGATGGCTCGCTCAAAGTTGGCTATACGGCCCCGAGCATCGAGGGGCAGGCTCAGGTGGTCAGGGCGACCCATATGATGGCGGAGATCAGCCCGGAAACGGTGACATATATAGAAGCGCACGGCACCGGCACCGCGCTTGGCGACCCGATAGAAGTCGCGGCGCTTACCAAAGCATTTCGCGAAGAGACGGAAAAGAAACAATTTTGCGCCATCGGCTCCGTCAAGACCAATATCGGGCACCTGGATGCGGCAGCAGGCATGCCCGGGCTGATCAAAGTCGTCTGCGCTCTAAAACACCGCCAGCTACCGCCAAGCTTGCATTTCGAGCGTCCGAACCCGCAGATTGATTTTGCGAACAGCCCTTTCTATGTGAATGCCAGGTTGAGCGACTGGCAGAGTCCCGGCGGACCAAGAAGGGCGGGCGTTAGCTCGTTTGGCATTGGAGGCACAAACGCTCATGTGCTGTTAGAGGAAGCGCCGGAACGAGACTGTAGCTCCCCGATTGATCGTGGGAGTCCGGGGCGGCCCTGGCAGTTGCTCCAATTGTCGGCGCGCTCTGAGACAGCTTTGCAAGCTATGGCACAGCGATTGGCTGAGCATCTACGGCAGCATCCTGAGCTCAATCTGGCTGATGCAGCCTACACCCTACAGGTTGGGCGCGGCGAATTTCGCCATCGGCTAACGCTGGTTTGTCAGCATGCTCAGGAGGCGATTGCAGCCCTCGACGAGATGAGTTCGCAGCAGGTCCAGAAAGGAACAGCCAGCCAGCAGAAACTGCCCGTTGTTTTTCTCTTCCCGGGGCAGGGAGCGCAATATGTGCAGATGGGGCGCAATCTTTATGAGGCCGAAGAGGTCTTCAGGACGCAGGTTGATCGCTGCTGTGACATTCTGCGCAAGCATCTGAAATTGGATCTGCGGGACGTGCTTTTCCCAGCACAGGAGAGCGATGCCGCCGTCAGCGAGCGTTTGAAGCAGACCGCGCTGGCTCAGCCTGCGTTGTTTGTGATTGAATATGCGCTGGCGCAATTGTGGATGAGCTGGGGCGTGCAACCGCAGGCCATGATCGGGCATAGTATCGGCGAGTATGTCGCGGCTTGCCTGGCCGGCGTGTTCTCACTTGAAGATGCGCTCCAGCTCGTCTCAATACGAGGGCGGCTGATGCAATCTTTGCCGGGGGGCGCGATGCTCTCAGTGCCGCTTTCCGCCGAGCAACTGGCGCCTTATCTCGCGGCGGATAAGGAAGCCGTTTCGCTGGCGGCAACCAATGGTCCGGCTCGCAGCGTCATCTCCGGTACGACAGCAGTTATCGAGCGTCTGGAGCAGGAATTGAGTGCGCAGAGTGTGCGCTGTACACGTCTGCACACTTCCCACGCGTTCCATTCCGCAATGATGGAGCCGATCCTCGAACCCTTTGCCGAACAGGTGAGACGCATCAAGCTTACTCCGCCGGCTATTCCTTATATATCCAATCTCACCGGTCGTTTCATCAGCAATGCCGAGGCCACCGATCCGCATTACTGGGCGCAGCATCTACGCCAGTGCGTGCGCTTTGCCGAAGGGCTGGAGACGTTGCTGGCCGAACAGCAGTGGATCGCGCTGGAGGTCGGGCCGGGACAAGTGCTGACCTCGTTTCTCAAGCAGCATCCACGCAAGGATGCCATCCATTGCGCTATTGCGTCGCTGCGACACCCGCAGGATCTGGTGGCGGATCAAGCCTTCATTCTCAGATCGCTCGGGCAATACTGGTTGGCGGGCGGCACTATCGACTGGTCGGCCTTCTATGCTAACGAGCGCCGCCAGCGCGTCCCCCTCCCAACCTATCCATTTGAACGCAAACGCTACTGGATCGAGGCCCCCGCCTCGCAATTTAACGCGCCCAATACCCTTGTTCCCGATTCCTATATTGATCAATATCAATCAGTATCATCAACACAGGAGGGTAGTATGTCAGAAAGACAGGAGAACAGGTCCCATCAGTCTGAGAGGCTGGCTCAGATTACCAGCAAGTTGGTAGGTATTTTCTGCGATCAGCTCGGTGTCAAAGCCGAAGAGATCCAGCTTGATGCCACCTTCTTTGAGCTAGGCGCGGACTCCCTGCTCCTGCTCCAGGCCAGCCAGTCCATACGCGACACGTTCGATATCACCATACCATTCCGTATGCTCTTTGAAGAGGTTGCCACAATCGAGGCGCTGGCCCTCCACATTGACCAGGAACTGCCGCAGGAGAAATCCATTGCAGCGGCCAGCCCTGCCCCTACCGTGCAGGCAAATGGGCATAGCAGCAATGGACATAACGGACACAATGGGCATCACAATGGCACCACTGCCCTGCAACCGTTTCCCATGCTGGAGACGTTTATTGTGCCAGCAAGCAATGGCAACGGGACGAATGGCAATGGTCACTATCATACGCAAGCTGGCAGCAATGGGAATGGCATCCATCATATACAGCAGGCCGGTAACGGGATGAATGGGCATGGCTATACTGCCGCTCCTCAGCCTCAGCCGGTTCAAGGAGTGAATAATCCTCAATTGCAGCAAATTGTGGCGCAGCAGCTCCAGCTCATGGGGCAGCAATTGGCCCTCCTAAACAATCTGGGGGGTCAGATCCAGCAGCCACCTCAAGTACAGGTTTTTCCGCTACAGGAGCAGCCTGTAATAGAAAAGGAGAATCATCACCCTTTTGTGCCTGGCCCGGAGAAGGAATTCCTTCCCGAGCGACTGAGCGAAGCTAGCCATGAGAATGGCGTTGTCGCTCGGAATTTCAAGGAACGCGTTGAGGACCCGATTGATCGCGTCCAACGCACTAAGGCGCAGGATGTAAAGATCGATGGGGAGCAGGTGCTCAGCCTGAAAATCGATCCAGAGACCTATGTGCCCTATAAGCCTCTCCGGGGCGGCTCATTGCAAGGGTTAACGGAGCAGCAGAAGGCCCATATCGAGGCCCTGGTGGAGCGCATCAGCCAGAAGACGCAGAAATCCAAGCAGTATGCTCAGACCTATCGCCCGGTGCTTGCCGATAACCGTGCCAGCGCCGGATTTAACCAGACGCTCAAGGAAATCATCTACTCTATCGTGCCGGATCGTGGTGAGGGCGCGCGTGTTTATGATATCGATGGCAATGAATATGTAGATATCACTATGGGCTTTGGCGCCCTGCTCTTTGGGCACTCTCCATCTTTTTTGATCGAAGCTCTGGAGCAGCAATTGAAAAAGGGTACGTTGCTGGGATTCCAATCGGATTGCGCGGGCGAAGTGGCGCAAATGGTGTGTGAGATGACCGGAATGGAGCGCGTGACCTTCTGTAACTCGGGAACCGAGGCGGTGATGTCGGCGCTGCGCTTCGCCCGTACCTCTACCGGTCGCCAGCGGATCGCCCTTTTCACAGGCTCGTTTCATGGCACCTTTGACGGCGTGCTGGTACGCTCGCAGGAAAACGCCGATGGCAGGCTTACGGCGATCCCGATGGCGCCAGGAATACCTAAGAGCATGATCGAAGATTCCTTGATCCTGCGCTTTGGCTATAGCGACTCGCTGGCAATTTTGCGCGAGCAGGCCCACGAGCTTGCGGCTGTGCTGGTGGAGCTTCCCCAGAGCCGCCGTCCTGATCACCATCCCATCGACTTCTTAAAAGAGTTGCGCGCGATCACCGAGCAGTCGGGCGTGGCGCTGATCTTCGACGAGGTCGTAACGGGTTTCCGCACCCATCCAGGCGGAGCGTCGGCGGTGCTGGGCGTGAAGCCAGATATCGCCATCTACGGCAAAGCTGCCGGCGGCGGCCTCCCCCTTGGCATGGTAGCGGGAAAAGCATTGTATATGGACGCCATTGACGGTGGCGCATGGAATTACGGCGACAAATCGTATCCACGGGCGACCCAGACGTTCTTTGCAGGCACCTACTTTAAGCACCCCCTGCTGATGGCCGGCGTTCGAGCTGTCTTCAATCATCTCAGGGAGGAAGGGCCGCAACTACAGGAGCGGCTCAACGCTCGCACCGATCAGCTTGTGGCCTCGTTGAATGCCATGTTTGAGCGGCTGGGCGTCTCGATTCGCGTGGTGCATTTTGCCTCGCTCTTCCGCTTTATGTTCCCGCCGGAGTTCAAGCAGGTCGGGGCCAGCGTGTTTTACTATAACTTGCTCGACAAAGGCGTGTATATCCCGGAAGGGCGTTCCGGCATGCTTTCGACCGCGCATACCGAAGAGGATATTGCCATTATCGAGCAGGCGGTAGAGCAGACAACTATAGAAATGCTCAAAAGCGGTTTTTTTCCCTCATCCCCCGACCCTGTTGATCCCCAATCGGCAGGATCGGGCGGGAAGGGACAGGTTGGCAGCAAAGAGGGAGGGCGTTCGCGAACGCCCTCCCCATTCACCGAAACGGTAGTTCCCGTAACTGAAGAGCAGAAGGAGCTATGGGTGCTGTCTCAGCTTGGGGAAGAGGCGGCTCTAGCCTATAATGAAATGCTGGCGCTCAATCTGCAAGGGCCGCTCAATGTGCCGGTGCTACAAGACGTGTTGCAGCGGATTGTTGACCGTCACGAAGCCCTGCGCACCACCTTTAGCTCCGATGGCGAGCAGCAGCTTATCGTTTCTACTCTGAGCGTGGACATGCCGGTAAGATCCGTTGCCACTCTGGAAGAGGTCATGGTATGGATGCAGCAGGAGAAGCAGCGTCCTTTCGATATGGAGCATGGTCCGCTCTTCCGCGCGCAGTTGTTGAAGCTCAATGATCAGCACCATGTCCTGGCGCTCACATTCCACCATATCATCATCGATGGCTGGTCGGTGGGCACGCTCATCGGTGAGCTAAGCGCACTCTATTCCGCCGGATGCCTTCAGCAGCCGTGTCAGTTGCCGCCAGCATTACAGTATAGCGATTACGCGCGCTGGAAGGAGCAGCAGGGGAAGGCGATGCAGGAGGCGGAACAGTACTGGCTCAAGCAATTCGCCGACGGCTTTCCCGTTTTGCAGCTTCCGGCGGACCATCTGCGCCCAACCGTCAAAACTTACAACGGTGAGCGTCACAGCATCATTGTGCCAGCCGAGCTGGGCAAGAAACTCAAAAAGGTAAGCGCGCAGCACAATTGTTCGTTCTTCAGCATGCTGTTGGGTATATTCGCGCAATTCCTGCATCAGATAAGCAATCAGGATGATATTGTCATTGGCATTCCCGTCGCGGGGCAGATGGCGATGGATGGCGGTAACTTCCTCGGCCATGCTGCCAATCTCGTGCTCGTGCGCAGCCGGATTACAGCCGCCGATCAAGCTTTCAATAGCTATCTTGCAACTATCAAAAAGACCGTAAACCAGGCCAATAAGCACCAGCTATATCCATTTTTAACCTTAGTAAAAACCCTGAATCCGCCGCGCGACGCCAGCCGCCTCTCGGTTATTTCCGCCGTCTTTAATCTGGACCGCGGCGGCAAGCTGGCACTGCATCAGCTTGAGACCAGCATGCTTCAGTCGCCGCAAAAGTCCGCACGCTACGATATCTCGATCAATATCGTCGAGGAGCAGGGAGCGATGCTGATTGACTGCGATTATGACTCCGATCTGTTCGAGCGCAGCACCATTGAGCGGTGGCTGCAACACTATCAGAGCTTGATGGCAGCAATCGTCGAGAAGGCCGAGCAGCCCATTTCTTCTCTGCCATTGTTAACGCAGCAAGAGCGTGAACTGGTGTTGGAGCAGTGGAACAGTACGGCCATCGAGTACGAGCAGGGCATCCTGATCCATCAACTTTTTGAGCAGCGTGCAAAGCAGCATCCTGAGAAGGTCGCGGTTCGCTTCAGGCAACAATCTCTATCGTACCGGGAACTGAATGGGCGGGCGGAACAACTGGCGCGGCTCTTGCGCTCGCGAGGAGTGGGAGCCAATGTGCTGGTGGGCATTTGCATGCACCGCTCTCTTGATATGATTGTGGGATTGCTGGGCATCCTCAAAGCGGGAGGCGCTTATGTGCCGCTCGACCCGGCGTATCCGAGAGATCGCATCGCCTTCGTGCTCTCCGATACGCACGCGCCCCTTTTGCTCACTCAGCAAGAACTGGTTTCCAGCCTGCCCGAATTCTCAGGCGAGGTAATCTGCCTGGATCAGTTGCCTATGACCGCGATGTCTCCTGGCGGAGCAGAGATTGCAGGTGGGAGTGCCGATCAGCTTGCCTACGTCATCTACACCTCCGGCTCGACCGGCAAGCCTAAGGGCGTGATGCTGAGCCATCGCAACGTGACCAACTTCTTTGTGGGCATGGATCAGCGCCTGGGCGCCGAACAGCCCGGCGTCTGGCTGGCTGTGACCAGCATCTCCTTCGATATCTCCGTGCTGGAGCTGTTCTGGACGCTCACGCGCGGCTTTGAAGTGGTGATCCAGGCGGAGCTGAACGAAACGGGCACGGTGGCAGAGGCCGATGCCTATCCGGTTGCCGCTCAGATCAGCCGCTATCAGGTCACGCACCTGCAATGCACGCCTTCGTTGATGCAGATCCTGCTCTCTGATGGGCAGACACGAGCGGCGCTCTCGCAGCTCGATTGTGTCATGCTGGGAGGAGAAGCCTTGCCGCCAGCACTTGCTGCCGAATTGTGCGAACTGGTGCAAGGGCGCGTCATCAACATGTATGGGCCGACCGAAACCACCATCTGGTCCTCAACTTTTGAGCTTGGCAATCTGGAGCGGGGCATTGCTATCGGCACGCCCATCGCCAATACCACCATGTACATGCTGGACAGTCGTCTGCGTCCCGTGCCTATCGGCGTAACCGGTGAGTTGTACATCGGCGGCCTGGGCGTAGCTCAAGGCTACTTGAAGCGTCCCGAACTGACCGCCGAACGTTTTGTCCCCGATCCCTTTGGCAAACAGCCAGGAAGCAGGCTCTATCGCACGGGCGATCTGGTGCGCTATCGCAACGACGGCACGATAGACTATATCGGTCGCGTCGATAATCAGGTCAAGATTCGCGGCTTCCGCATTGAACTGGGCGAGATTGAGGCAATACTCAGCCTGCATCCTGCCGTTCAGGAGGCGGCTGTGAGAGTCTGGCGCGATAGCGCAGGCGTGAGCCGTATCGCTGCCTATGTGGTGCCGCGTCCGCAGATGACCATCGGGAGCACAGAGCTGCGAGCATATATCAAAGACCTGCTCCCTGACTATATGGTTCCTCAGAGCTTTACCATACTCGACGCGCTACCATTGACCGCCAACGGTAAAATTGATCGTCAAGCCCTGCCTATCCCAGGGGATGCGGCTACAGAGTCCGGCAGAGCTTACGTTGCTCCTCAGGGGGCGGTCGAGGAATATCTGGCGCAGCTATGGAGCCAGCTACTTGGTCGCGAAAAAATTGGACGGCACGACAACTTCTTCGATCTGGGCGGCGACTCAATTCTGGCGCTGCGCATCGTTGCCAGAGCCAAAGAAAAGGGCATCACTCTCAAACCGAAGCAACTATTCCAGTATCAAACTATTGCCGAGCTGGTCTCTATTCTGCCCTCACCTGAGCAATCTCAGGCCAGTACAGCCGAGCAGGAAGTTGCCCTGACGCCGATCCAGCACTGGTTTTTTAGAGGCAACCCAGCCGAGCCGCATCATTTCAATATGTCGGTCATGCTGGAAGCATCTCAGCAGCTTGATCCCGCGCGTCTTGAGCAGGCTTGCCGCTATCTGGTTCAGCGACACGACGCTCTTCGCTTGCGCTTTGTATCACAACAGCCTGGCACCTGGCAGGCATTGCTGAGCGCGAAAGATACGATGCAGTTTGTCTCGCTCGATCTTAAAGTTCAGAACGGAGATGAAGCGGCGCAGAGAAGGGCGCTGGAATGGAAAGCTAATCAATTGCAGAGCAGTCTGGACCTGGCTCATGGGCCACTGATGATTGTGGCGCATATCTGCTCAGGTGCGGGCTTGCCTGAACGCGTCCTGATAATCCTTCACCATCTGCTGGTAGATATTGTCTCGTGGCGTGTCCTGCTGGAAGAGTTGCAGCATAGCTATGAGCAGCTCAGCCGGGGGAAAGCAATCGGGTTGCCGGCGTTAACTACAACCTATATGCAGTGGGCGGCCCTTCAGGCCGAATATGCTCGTTCGACGGTACTGGAGCAGGAGGCAAAATACTGGCTGGAGCCAGCTCGCGGGCAGATCCGGCCTTTGCCGGTCGATAATCCAGAAGGGCTGAATATCGAGAAGCTCAGCAGCGTCGCGACGGTCACGTTTGACAGGGACGAGACGGCGCTATTGCAAGCGCTGGCGCGTCAACGCTATCACACGCAACTGAGCGATCTTATCATGGCGGCTCTCGCGTTCGTTGTCGCGCAATGGACGGGCCAGGACCAGGTCTTGATCGATCAGGAAGGTCATGGGCGAGAGGCTCCCGTCGGTCAGCTTGACCTGACGCGTGTTGTCGGCTGGTTTACCAGTATCGTTCCCGTGCTATTGCAGGTACCCGAGCGTACAGATATGCATGGCATCGTCTCCAGCATCAAGAAGCAACTGAGAGCTATTCCACAGGGAGGGATCGGCTATGGCCTGTTGCGCTATGTCGATCAAGAGCAGCGTTTTGTGCCGCAGCTAGAAGCCCTGCCTCGGGCGGAAATCAGCTTTAACTTTGCGGGCAAGTCAGCCGAGCCTGCGGCAGCTTTGAGCGCGGGCAAGCTCTTTACCATCACGCGAGAAACGCGGGGGATAGAGCGCAGCACGCAGGAGCAGCGGCGCTACAAAATGATCATATCCGCCGTCCTGGCCGATGAGCAACTCCGCCTGGAATGGATCTACAGCAAAGATATGTATACGCCAAAGACCATACAGCTCCTGGCCCAGGCGGTCCTCGACGCCTTGCGCCTGCTGCTGGGCGAACAAAGTGAATCAGCGTTAGAAGGCATGGTGCAATTGCGCGAGAAGGTGAAGACGCTGAAACAGTCAACAAAGCAGGAAAGCAATAGCGAGAAAGCGCCTGAGCCTGATATCACGCTGGTTAAGGGATCGAAGAAAAAGGTGCTCTCGCAGCTCTCCGGGCTCTCTTTCAATGGGCAGTAGGGGCAGGGCTGGCCCCTGCCCTCTGGACGACCGTGAGAAAGGGTAATGGTGGGGCAGCAGGGCAAGCGCGAGGCATTGGCCCTACCAATAGGTCTATTGGTGGTGGGGCAGGGCAAGCGCGAGGCATTGCTCCTACCAGTAGGTCTATTGGTGGTGGGGCAGGGCAAGCGCAAGGGATTGCCCCTACGCATAAAAAAATAGTAAAGCGGTTCTTTTTTTAAGGAAAGGTGAAGATGTACGATGCTTAGTGAAGCAACTCAGGAGATGATAGAGGCCATCTATCCGTTATCGCCTGTTCAGCAGGGAATGCTTTTCTATAGCGTAGCGGCGCCGGGGACGGATGTATATCTTGTCCAGTGGTCCTGCACGCTACCAGAGACGCTCCAGGTGCCATGTTTTGAGCGGGCCTGGCAGCGCGTGGTAGAGCGTCATGCTGTGCTGCGAACCGCTTTTCTCTGGCAGGACCTGGATGAGCCTTTACAGGTTGTTGGTCGGCAGGTGAAGCTACAGGTTCAGTGCCTCGATTGGCACGAAC
The DNA here is from genome assembly GCA_035293765.1 of Ktedonosporobacter sp. Lineage (GTDB taxonomy): Bacteria > Chloroflexota > Ktedonobacteria > Ktedonobacterales > Ktedonobacteraceae > DASRHT01. Next base: position 81,794 of record DATGMF010000071.1, on the reverse strand, counting down.
TGGCATCGCAGGACGTTCAAGCCCGTCTAGATGAGTGGTTGCAGGCTGATCAATCACAGGGGATAACGTTATCTGCTGCGCCATTGATGCGCCTGACCCTCATTTGGCTGCCGGACCGTAGTTATCGCTTTGTCTGGAGCTATCACCATCTCTTGCTCGACGGCTGGTCATGGCCTCTGGTATTGCAGGAGGTATTTGCCCTGTACGAAGCTTTTGTGCAGGGCGAAGAGAATGTGCTCTTACCGGACGTGCGTCCCTATAAAGACTATATTATGTGGTTGCAGGAGCAGGATCTGGAAGAGGCCGAGGTATTCTGGCGGCGCACACTGCAAGGCTTTACAACGGCGACCTCGCTTGGAGCCGGACAGGTATACCGTAGCAAGAAAGAAGCATCATCGGTAGATGGTTTGTGGCAGGCAGGCTTTTCAGCAGCCGAAAGCCAGACGATTTATACCTTTGCCAGACAGCAGAAAATTACTCTCAATACACTGGTGCAGGGCACCTGGGCGCTGTTATTGCATCAATATAGCAATAGTGATGATATTGTCTTTGGTTCAGTGGTATCCGGGCGTCCCTTTGAACTAGATGGAGTGGATACAATGGTGGGAGTGTTTATCAATACTCTTCCGGTCCGCGTGCGCATTTCCGCTCATCAATCCTGCCTGGAATGGTTGCAAGAACTGCAATGGCAGCAATTGGATGCACGCCAGTACGAGTATAGCCCGCTGGCCCAGGTCCAGAAGTGGAGCGATGTGCCGCCGGGCCAGCCCCTGTTCGATAGCTTGCTGGTCTTCGAGAACTACCCCATCGATACGCTATTGCGCGAGCGCGGACGCACAATGGCCGTGAGCAACGTTTCTTATAGTGGTCGGACGAACTATCCGCTAACAATTGGCGTTGAAACGGGTCACGAGATGGTCTGGCGCATCGTCTATGACGAGCAGCGGTTTGATGCTGTAACCATTCAGCGCATGAGCGCTCATTTTCAACATCTCTTATGGGAGATAGTCACCGCTGCCGAGAAGCGTGTAGCCGATATCTCTGCGGTTGGCCCTCAGGAGCAAGCATTCCTGCTCACAACCCTCAACGAAACGCAATTTTCCTATAGTCATAAAGCTATGCACGAGTTTTTTGAGGAGCAGGTTGAGCGCGATCCTGATGCAGTTGCAGCCGTTTTTATGGACGAGCATGTGACGTATCGGGCGCTTAATCGTAGGGCCAACTGGTTTGCCAGGCATTTGCAGGAGCTGGGTGTCGCGCCTGAGGCGCTGGTGGGGCTCTATGTCGAGCGTTCTATTGATATGCTGGTCGGTGTGCTGAGCATCCTCAAGGCGGGAGGAGCCTATGTTCCGCTCGATCCAACCTATCCCCAGGAGCGCATTGCCTATATTCTGGAGGACACCGCAACTTCTGTTCTACTAACCCAACAAGCGTTAGTAGGGGGATTGCCAGAGCATAATGCGCGCATCGTCTATCTGGATGGAAACCGGGGCGAGATCACGGAGCCGGATAACCTGGAACTGCCCATTACCGCCGATCATCTGGCCTATATCATCTATACCTCCGGTTCGACAGGAAAGCCCAAAGGCGTGATGGTTCCTCATGGGGGAGTAGCCAATATTGTGCATACGCAAAGGCAGCGTATCGCCGGGCTTTCCGCAGAGAGTCGTGTGCTTCAGTTTGCCTCACTCTGCTTCGACGCTTCCGTGTGGGAGATGGTGATGGCGCTGGCGACGGGCGGGGCTCTATTTCTAGGGCCTCGTGAGACAATGCAGGGTCCTGAGCTTGTGCAGTTCCTCCAGCAGCATGGTATTACCCATGCCACCTTACCGCCGGCGGTGCTGGCTGCGTTATCGGCGGAACATAGCTTACCGGCGTTGCAAACCATTGTTACCGGCGGCGAGGCGTGTCCGCTGGATGTCGTGCGGCGCTGGGGCAGCGAGAAGGCGCTCTACGATTTCTATGGGCCGAGCGAGGTAACGATTGCCTCAACCGGTACCCTGTGTCGCGCCGATTTTGAGCAGGCGCCGCCAATAGGACGGCCCATCTTGAATACGCAGGTCTATCTGCTCGACGAGCAACTGCGACCGGTGCCCTTTGGCTGTATCGGCGAGATTTATCTGGGCGGCGTCGGCGTCACGCGCGGCTACCTCAATCGTCCAGATCTCACTGCCGAGCGATTTATCCCCAACCCCTTCGTCGGGACCAGGTTTACCGCGTCCGCAGGCGATGTATCGCCTACCCTCGCATCCGCCCAGCCAGGAGAGCGTATCTATAGAACGGGCGATCTGGGTCGCTACCTGCCTGATAATCAAATTGAGTATCTTGGGCGCAACGATCATCAGGTCAAAATTCGCGGCTATCGCATTGAGCTGGGCGAGATCGAGACCGCTCTGATGCAGCATCCTGATGTAGGCGATGCTGTGGTGCTGGTGCGCGAGGAAGAGGGAGTCAAGCGCCTCGTCGCTTACCTTATCACGCAACAAACGGAACTTCCCGCCCTTGAACTGCGCCAGTTTCTGGCAGCTCGTTTGCCTGCGTATATGGTGCCTGCCGCTTTTGTGCCGCTCGATTCCTTCCCACTGACCACCAATGGCAAAGTTGACAGAGAGGCGTTACCAGCTCCCGACTGGGATGAACACGCGCGTGCCGCGACTGTATACCTGGCGCCGCGTACCTCTAATGAAGAGCTACTCGTTGGCGTCTGGTCTACTGTGCTTGGGCGCGGCCAGATTGGAGTTCATGACAACTTCTTTGAGCTGGGCGGAGACTCGATCATTAGTCTGCAAATAGTTGCCGAGGCCGCTCAGGTGGGTTTGCAGCTCACTCCGCGCCTGATCTTTCAATATCCCACTATTAGCGACCTCGCTGCCGCCGTTGAGAGGATAAGTGAGGAGCAGGAGCGGCAGCCAGAAGTAGAGGTTAAAGGAGAGGTGCCGCTAACGCCGATTCAGCGCTGGTTCTTTGAACAACGCTGGGAGAATCCCCATTACTTCAATCAGGCGCAGCTCTGGTCTGTTCCCGCCGATCTGCATGTTGCCTATCTCAAGGAAGCATTGCAGCATTTATTGTCTCACCACGACGCCTTGCGCATGCGCTTCACCGCGGAGTCTCTATCAAGCGCGCCCACGCTCGTCGAATGGCATCAGGAGAATATGGGCCTCCATGAGCGCCTCTTTACGCTGGAACGGCATGATTTGAGCGAGCTTTCCCCTGAAGAGCGGGCGAAAACGTTGCAACGGGAGATCGCCAATGCTCATGCTAGCTTGCATCTGAGTGAAGGGCCGCTATTGCGAGCTGTACTCTTCCATTATGGAGACCATCAGCCGGGCAGGTTGCTGGTTGTGATTCATCACCTGGTGGTGGATATGGTCTCCTGGCGCATCCTGCTCGAAGATCTGGAGATTGCGTATGCTCAGCTTTTACGTGGCGAGCCAGTTTGTCTGCCTGCGAAGACCTCGTCATTCAAGCAGTGGTCGGAGCAGTTGTCGCGTTATGCGCAACTGCCGGCGGTACGAGCTGAACTGGCGTACTGGCGAGCTATAGGGGAGGAAGAAGAGGGCCAGCTCCCTGCCGATCATCCAGAGGGGCGCAATACGGTTGCCGATACTGGCACTGTTGAGGTTGCGCTGGAGGCAGATGAGACGCAACTGCTCCTGCAACAGGTTCCTGCTATCTACCATACCCAGATCAACGATGCCCTGCTGCTGGCGTTAGCGCAGGCGATGGCGCGTTGGACCAATCAGCGAACAGTGCTTGTCGATTTGGAGGGACATGGACGTGAAGATATCGGCGCCAGGCTGGATGTCTCGCGAACGGTCGGCTGGTTTACCACCATTTTCCCGGTTCGCCTGACGCTTCCCGCCACTGGAAGCATTGGCGTTGTGCTCAAGCAGATCAAAGAGCAGTTGCGGGCGATACCGTCTCGTGGCATCGGCTATGGCGTCTTGCGCTATCTGGATCAGGAGGGGCGGCGTGGCCTCCAATCGGTTCCGCAAGCCCAGATTAGCTTTAACTACCTGGGACAGTTCGATGCCAAGACGAATATGCATCGCGGCCACTTTCTCGCGGCCCCAGAGTTTAGCGGGATGCCGCATAGCCCTCTAGCTCCGCGCCCCCACCTGTTGGATTTAGCAGGATATGTCAAAGATGGGCGGTTATGGCTGACCTGGGAGTATAGCCAGCAAATTCATGAACGAACAACCATTGAACGTCTGGCTCAGAGCTATCTAGAGGCCCTGCGCGCATTGATTGCGCACTGTCAGCGAGCCACAGAGTCCAGCTATACGCCCTCTGATTTCCCTCTGGCCCAGTTAGAGCAGGCGCAGTTGGATCGCATTGTCAGCGGCAAAAACATCGAAAACATTTACGCGCTTTCGCCCTTGCAGCAGGGATTATTGTTCCATGCTCTCTATAGTCCTCGCGCGGGTATGTATATTGTGCAACGCGCTCTCAAGTTCAGTGGACAGTTCGAGGTGGCAAGCTTTATGCAAGCCTGGCAAGACCTGATTGCGCGGCACGCTATTCTACGCACAGCTTTCGTCTGGGAGGGAGTAAGCGAACCGGTCCAGCTTGTTTACCGCACCGGTCGTTTCCCCTTCCACCAGCTGGATTGGCGCGGCTTACCGGAACAGGAGCAGCGAGAGCGCCTGGAACAGTTGATGCTGTCGGAGCGCAAACACGATTTTGATCTCACGCAACCATCATTATTGCGCCTCTTCCTGATCCAGTTGCAGGAAAACAGCTACTACTTCGTCGAAAATTTCCATCACCTGCTGCTGGATGGCTGGAGCTCAGCGCAACTTCAGCAGGAACTCTTCAGCACCTATATTGCTTATAGCCAGGAAGATACGCTCTCATTGGAGCCGGTACGTCCTTACCGCGATTATATTGCCTGGTTGAAGCAGCAGGATTCTGGCAAGGCCGAGCGGTTCTGGCGACAAAAATTGCAAGGTATTACCAGTCCTACAGCGCTGCCGTTTGAGCGCGAAGGGCAGGTAGGGGCAACTCCTCCCACGATGAATCGGGGAGCCACAGCTCAGGGAGCTACCGGGTGCCCAGAGCAGGAGAACGTTTATCAGCGACGGCAGATGGAACTTTCCCCCGAGCTGACAAGCCAGTTACAGACCCTGGCGCGACAATGGCAGATCACTTTGAATACCTTGTTACAAGGTGCCTGGGCCTTTCTTCTGAGCCGCTATAGCCGCGAGTGCGATGTCGTCTATGGCATCACGGTTGCCGGTCGCCCGACGGATTTGCCGGGGAGCGACCGCATGGTTGGGCTGTTCATCAACACCCTGCCGATGCGGGTACATGTTCCTGAACATGCCTCTTTCGCTGACTGGCTGAAGCAACTCCAGGAAGAGCAGGCCGAGGTGCAGCAATATGAGTATTGCCCTCTGGTGCAGATCCAGGGTTGGAGCGACGTGCCGCGGAATCTGCCACTTTTCAACAGTCTCTTTGTTTTCGAAAATTATCGTACTGGCGCTATGGGATTAGGTAGCCAGCCAGAGAGACGGCTCGCGGTCGATCAGCTCTATTCGATTGAGCAGACCAACTATCCCCTCACCATCGTGGTTGAACCGGGGGCAATGCTTTCTCTTCAGGTGATGTATGAAGCCAGCCGCTTCTCGGCAAAGGCAGCGGAACGGATTCTGGGCCACTTACGCACTATCCTTGAAGGACTCGTCGATCAGCCTCAAAAACGTCTGATTGATACTTCCTATCTCACAACAGCCGAACGCCATCTGCTTATCAACCAGCCGAACGAGACGGCAACGGCCTATCCGCGAACACAAACCATCCATCGGCTTTTCACGCAGCAGGTTTTGCGGCATTCCGGCGCTGTCGCGGTTGAGTATGGCGAGGAAAAGCTGACCTATGGTGAACTCAATGCGCGTGCCAATCGCCTGGCCCATTACTTACAATCGCTTGGAGTGCAGGCGGGAGATCTAGTTGCGCTCTATATGGAACGCTCCATTGACCTGATCGTTGCCCTGCTGGGAATTTTGAAGGCGGGAGGGGCCTATGTCCCGCTCGATCTCTCCTATCCCGCCGAACGCCTGGCCTTTATGCTCGCGGACACAGCCGCTCCCGTGCTGATCACTCACTCGACGCTGAGCGAATCGTTGCCACCTTACCAGGGAGAGCTGATCCGTCTTGATAGCGACTGGCCCACCATTGCCCGCTATCCCGCGCTTGAGCCGGAGGAACAGATCACCGCTGAATATCCTGCGTACGTCATCTATACCTCCGGGTCAACGGGCGTTCCCAAAGGCGTCTGGGTGCCTCACAAAGGTGTGGTGCGCCTCGTCTGCGAGACAAACTATATGGACTATAACGCCCGGGAGCGCATCGCCCAGATGTCGAACGTCTCCTTTGATGCCGCAACCTTTGAAATCTGGGGCGCGCTTTTGCATGGTGCTTGCCTGATAGGGATCAGTCGCGATATATCGCTCTCTCTCCAGGATCTGGCTCGCTATATCGAACAGCGCCAGGTGAGCACATTATTCGTGACCACGGCGCTTTTTAACCAGATTGCGCGCACCGTCCCGACGCTCTTCCGCACTGTGGGCACAGTGATGTTTGGCGGCGAGGCCGTCGATCCGCAGTGGGTTAGAACGATTTTACAGCAAGGGGCGCCGCAGCGTCTGCTGCACGTCTATGGACCAACCGAGAGCACCACCTATGCCACCTGGCACAAGGTTGTGGAGGTCTCGGAGCAGGCCACAACGATCCCGATTGGGCAGCCGCTCTCGAATACGACATGCTACGTGCTGGATGAGAACCTGCGCCCTGTCGCGCCAGGAACGCCGGGTGAGCTCTATATCGGCGGCGATGGCCTGGCCCTCGGCTACTTAAAACGACCGGAGATTACCGCTGAACGCTTTGTGCCCCATCCCTTCGTAGGGGCCTCCCACGATGAAGCGGGGAGCTACGGCGCGTCCGTTCAACCAGGCGCGCGGCTCTATCGTACGGGCGATCTCGTATGCCGGCAAGAAGATGGAGCTATTCTCTTCCTGGGTCGCATCGATTCCCAGGTCAAGCTGCGTGGCTTCAGGATAGAGCTCGGGGAGATCGAGGCGGTGTTGACACAGCATGAGCAGATCAGTGATGCCATTGTGCTATTGCGCGAGGATGAGGCGGGCGAGAAGCGTCTCGTAGCCTATTTCCTGGCCGAAGATGCGCGACAGGCTCCGCTTGATTACGAACAGCTCCACCTGCTGCTACAAGAAAAGCTGCCAAGCTATATGATCCCGTCCGCGCTGGTTCAACTGGAAGCATGGCCGCTGACGCCCAATGGCAAAGTTGATCGGCGTCGCTTACCGGCGCCATCGCGGGAGCATCTTGAGTCCCGGGATAGCTATGTTGCTCCCCGTGACGAGACTGAGCGGCAACTGGTAGCGATCTGGGAGCAGCTACTTCAGGTCTCGCCCATTGGCGTCAACGACAACTTTTTCGTGCTGGGTGGACATTCCTTGCTTGCCATACGGCTGATGAGCCAGGTGCAGCAGAAGTTTGGCAAGCAGCTTGCCCTGCCTGTGTTGTTCCAATGTGGCACGATTGAAAGCCTGGCGGCTATCCTCAGACAGCAGGAAGAGCCTGAAACGCTTTCCCCGCTGGTGGCTATCCAGCCTCGTGGTGCGCGGCTTCCGCTCTTCTGCGTCCACCCCGGGAGCGGCAACGTCTTCCAGTATCAGGAACTGGCGCGCTGTCTGGGAGAAGATCAGCCTGTTTACGCCTTTCAGGATACCTCCATCTATGCGACAAATGCAGGCGTTGTGGAAGACTCCATTGAGCGCATGGCTGAGCGTTACCTCAAAGAACTGCTCGTGGTGCAGCCGAGCGGCCCATACAACCTGTGTGGCTACTCCTTCGGGGGCGTCGTGGCCTTCGAGATGGCGCACAGGCTCAAGCAAATGGGACACGAGGTGGCGCTGTTAACCATCTTCGATGGCGGAACGCCAAAAGCGATCCGGTACGCGATGAAAGATGGCTCGGATGAAGTCTCATTACTGACGACTGTGAGCCTGGAGCTATTGCGCTCGCTCAATTCCTGGACTTTCCAGAGCCTGTACGACACGCTCAAGCCTCTTGAGGAGCAGGAGCGATATGCTTTTGTGCTTGATGTATTGCAGCAGGCAGGTTTTACGCTACCGGATGCCGGAGCTTTCTGGTTACAGCGTCAGGTTCAGGTCTTCCGCAGCCGTATCAAAGCCATGCATGCTTATCAGCCGGCGATTTATACCGGCAAGATCACCCTGTTCCGCGTCAGTGAAACCGATACTGAAATAACCGATGCATCGCTAGCTCATGACCTGGGCTGGGGCGAACTCTCTGCAATGCCGATTGAGTTCTACCAGATACCAGGCCATCACGACACTATGTTCATCGAACCGCATATCCAACGTGTCGTCCAGTACTTGCAACAATGCCTGGATGCCGCGCGCGATGTTGACCGTATCCCAACCCATAAATTGGTGTGAAATATGTAGGGGCAGGGCTGGCTCCTGCCCTGTCTTGCTCCTGCTCTGTCAGGAGGGAGGAGAAAACGATGCAGCACGAGCTTTCTGGTGCAGCAAAGGGACAGGCCATGCCATACCTCTCAGGCGTGCTTTTCGGCATGGTGCTTGGCATTTTATCTATCGTCGTGGCTCTCAGGTTCCTGTATTACAAGATGACTGTAGGATTGTTGCGCTCCAGAAACCTGGACGTGGCCGAGCTGAAAACATCATAGCGATTGCTTACTAAGGAGGGGGACCCAACATGACCAGATCAGCCGTAGTGAAAATTTTCGACACCACCTTGCGCGATGGCGAACAGTCGCCAGGGGCAACCATGACCATCGAAGAAAAGCTCCAGGTCGCCGAGCAGCTTGTGCGTCTCAACGTGGACATTATCGAGGCCGGTTTCCCTGCGGCCTCACCAGGGGACTTTTTAGCGGTCAGAGAGATCGCCCGTATCACGCGTGACGCGGCGATTGCCGGCCTCGCTCGCGCCTCCATTGGCGATATCGATACGGCATGGGAGGCCATTCGCGATGCGGAGCAGCCGGTCATTCATGTCTTTCTTGCAACCTCTGAGATCCATCTCAAGCATAAACTCAAGCTGACGTCTGAGGAAGCGTTAGAACAGATTAAAAAGACGGTGACGTATGCGCGCAACCTCTGTCCCACTGTCGAGTTTTCAGCCGAAGACGCCACACGTAGCAACTGGGATTATCTCTGCACCGTTTTCGAAACGGCTATTAATGCGGGCGCGACCACGATCAACGTGCCCGACACCGTTGGCTACACCCTGCCGCACGAGTACGAGGCCCTCTTCCGCTATCTGCGTGAGAACGTGGAAGGCATTGACGATGTGACCCTGAGCGCGCACTGTCATGATGATCTGGGGATGGCAACAGCCAACACGCTGGCCGCGATCAAGGCCGGGGCGCGCCAGGTAGAGGTCACCATCAACGGTATTGGCGAGCGAGCAGGCAATACCGCCATCGAAGAAATCGTCATGGCGCTACGCACGCGTTGCGAAGCATTTGGCAATGTGGATACGCGTATCTGCGCGCAAGAACTGCTGGCAGCCAGCCGGCTCGTCAGCGACCTGACGAGCATTCCGGTGCAGCCAAACAAAGCCGTTGTCGGCGCTAACGCTTTCGCTCATGAGGCCGGTATTCATCAGGATGGTATGCTCAAGAGCCGTCTCACTTACGAGATCATGACTCCGCAAGCGGTTGGCTGGCAGGGGACCAGGTTGGTATTGGGCAAGCACTCCGGTCGGCATGCGCTGGATGCTCACCTGCGCCAGTTAGGTTACAGATTGAGTGCTCTACAGCTTAAAGTCGCCTATGAACGTTTCATTGCGGTGGCCGATGAGAAGAAGCACGTTACCGACGCCGACCTGCTCTACATTGCCGAAAGCTGCGTGGAAACGCCGGTCGCCGTTTAGCGCAGCGGTTGATAGCAACTTTTGGCGCAGAAGCGTTGTAGTGTGATTCGACATGGAAAATGCCTCTTGTTCGTATCGTGTGTGAGCTGGCTGCCGTGCCCTTCTCTGCAAAGATGAAGAGAAGCAGAAAAAATAGCTCAGACTGTTTTTGAGCAAGAGGCAATTTACAAATCTTTACTTGATATATTTACATAAGATAATATTGTATATCTATTACATTGGTACTACTTAGTTTTTTATATTGTTGTAAATAACATGTATTATGATATAATCATCAATATAGAATTTTATAGGATTCTTGCTCTTATATCCTTGCATGCACAAAGAGCGGTGATGAGAAGATAACATCACCGATTGAGGGGATATCGAGAGTAGTAGATGTGCTTGTCATTTTAAGTATTGTGGAATGGGGGTATAACATGTCCATTCGATGTATGTCTTGCTTTCAGGATAATCCTGATGGGAGTAGTTCTTGCTTGCGGTGTGGCAAATCATTATCTTCGGGGGGCGCTCAACACTTTTCTCAAACAGGAGGGATGGGTGGAAGGGGGCAGCAACAGATGTTTGCACCACCGGTTGCTCAGGCGCCTCAGCCCACTACGGCGTTGCTCCCTGCCTCAGGTCTGGGCTCCATACGGCGTGCTTTTGCCGGTCATGGCACGTTGATCAAGCATCATTCGTGGCTATTAGAAGGGCAAAATACGCAAGTGATGAGTGTACGCCAGGTGATCTTTGACAAGCTTGTACAGCGTAACCTGGATCAATCCAAAGCCAGTACAGAGAAATTGACCGATCAGGGGCTTGTTGACGAGCGCCGCGATTATATAAGGTTCAGGCGCAAGAGTACAAGCGTGTTCATCTACGCCACTCCCGCCGGGCACGATCTCTATATATCGCGTGCCACAACCGTACAGCCAGGGTTCAGTTTGCTACGAGTGGCCGTGTTTGCGTTGATGTTGCTGACAGTCATCATGCCTGTTATTAACATCGTTGCAGGTGCAGCAGGACTCGCGACGTCCGTTTCTTCTTCTTCCAGAACGTTCGGCGCACCATCAGCTCCTCCTCCCACTGCGTCTGCTGGAGTAGCGTTGCTGATATGGAGCTTCTTGCTCTTTTTCTTCGGCATCCCGCTGTTATGGGTGCTGGTAATCGCTCTGGTGCGCTCTATCGCTTCTTTTATCCTCGATGGCGATTTTTTGATCCTTTTACGCCCTAATAACCTGACCGAGTTTCAGCGAGACGAGGTCGCATTGATGGAGCATACCACCGACAATGTTGTGCGGGAGGCGATGAAGCAACTGGGGCTGGACGCTGATAAGATTACCGCCCCGCCTAATGGATATCAGCCAGCCAGCCGCATTCGCCTGATCTAAACAGAAGAAAATAGTAGGACCGTTTTATGGCATTGATGCAGCTTTATGCCCATCCTGTAAGGCGACTGGAACGGGGGAGGGTGGAGGTGTTGTTTGGCTTTACACTTACCGGCCATTCATTTTCTTCCACCATGCATGTGGCGGATCAGGATAGAGCGAGGAGAATATACCATCAGTTGGAGGCGCAGGTACATATGGTTGCGCGCCTCTGGAATAGTGGCATTGCCGCCTGGGATCTGCGTTATGTAAAAGCCCGGTCTGCTGTAGGCGTTGCTACCGGTTTACTTTGTCGCTTTTCCTGTCCTGAATATGCAAGCCAGGACCAGTATAGCCGATGTTGTCAGGCGCCGGCCCGGCAAGTCCAGATGCTTTTTAAGGAGTTTGGCTATGACTTGGCGCCGCTCCCTGATTGGCCGGCATTTAAACGCTTCCTGGAACCTTTTGAGTATCACTCGTTGGCGGAGATAAGACGCAGAGAGGACATCTTTGAGATCCGCTATGTGCATGAAACCTATGAGTTTTATGTCACCTATCCCTGGAAGTGGGATGGGACGGAGCATCGACGTGTCCTGGATGCGCTCGCCAGTTCGCGAGATGATAGCCTGGTGAGCATCTGTTTACAGCCGACCCGGCTTGATGAACAGGAACAGTATGTTCTGCAACGCGTAACGTCCGGCGATGTAAGAGAAGAGCTGTTACAGGCCGGGCCAGTGGGGCGTCATGCGCTTGGCATCTACGGCGGCTTTATGCGTAATCTTCAGCGACCTTTTCTCCTGCGCATTGCGCTGGCTGCATCCTCGTCCGATGCCTTGAAGCGTGTCGGACAGGCTTTGCTTGAGGATCTGGAGCCATCAGGAGGCGACAGCCGTCCCGTCTTGCAGTTTCCAAGAACTGCTTATGAAGAACAGGCGCTTCGGCAAAGTCTATTCTGTCTGGAGCGGGTGCCCTGGGGCAATTTGCGGGATAGTGTGCGCGATACAGCCCGGCTACGCTATCTGGTTGATAGTAAGGAGGGGAGTATGGCGTTTCGATTACCTGTAACAGAAGCGCAACGCGCGGTTATTCTCACCGCTTTGCGGGTTGAATACGAGGCGGTTCGCAGGCATTTAAGCGAGGTGCAGGAGGAGACATACGCAGGCACCATTTATGAGCGTGGGAGCTTTGTAGCCGGTAGAGGGAGATGGGAGGTGGTCATTGCGCAAATCGGCGCCGGTGGTACCGCTACAGCCGCGGAAGCGGAGCGAGCCATTATGCACTTCAAGCCTCATGTTACTTTATTCGTAGGGGTAGCCGGGGGGCTTAAAGATGTAGAGCTTGGCGATGTAGTGGTTGCCACGAAGGTCTATGGTTACGAGTCGGGTAAAGTCGGGGCAGAAAAGTTTATGTCTCGGCCAGAGGTGGGCCAATCAAGCCATCTTATGGTTCAGCGCGCGAATGCGGAGGCGCGTAAAACTGATTGGTTGCAGCGTCTCCTCGGGCTTGATGCGCACAGAGGCTCTGCTCCTCGTGTTTTCGTTGGGCCTATAGCTGCCGGGGAGAAGCTTCTTGCCTCAACCCAATCTGATCTTTATGATCTTTTACAATCGACATACGAAGATGCGCTTGCCATAGAGATGGAGAGTCACGGTTTTCTACAGGCGACCTACAGGCACTCAGGGATGCAGGCACTGATTGTGCGTGGAATCTCGGATCGCATTGATAACAAAAGCGAGGTCGATAAGCAGGGGTCACAACAGGTAGCTGCCAGACATGCCAGCGCTTTCGCGTTTGAAATTCTTGCGAAGCTGGATATCCAACCGCGGTAACCTTGTTGCAAAAAGTGTAGCAGTAGCAGCTCGCCAGTTGAACTTTAACTGGCGAGCTACACATACCTGTATGCTGTCTGCTTTAGCGTGCTGCCGCCTCCATTGCCTTGCGCAGGCTGAGGGGGCGCATATCCGTCCAGACCTCTTTGACGTAGGCCAGACACTCTTCTTTGGGACCGCTCTTGCCGGTATCCTGCCAGCCGAGAGGGATGGACAGGTGTGTGGGCCAGATAGAATACTGCTCCTCGTGATTTACGACGACGCGGTATGTCACATTCTCATTGTCTTCTTGATTCATGGTACGGTGTATCCTCCTGTAATAACTGTATAGCGACTTGAAAAAACAACGTGATCGAAGATGGTGTTCGAGCGAGATGTTCATTCCTTTCCGCTCAATCCTGTTGAGCAAGTGCTGCTTCTATGCTCTGTTCAAGCGTATCTAAAATGCTGCGGGAAGCAGAATGAAGGAAAAAGTGACCGCCGGGGAACATATGCAGAGTAAAGGCGTTCTGCGTGTGTTGTCGCCAGGCGATCAAGTGCTGATACGGGACCCGCGGGTCCTGTCGTCCGCCAAAGACGGAAAGCGGGCATTCCAGCGGTTTGTCAGCCGTATAGATGTAGGTCTCGCAGACGGAGAAATCTGCCCGTAGCGGCGGTAGCAAAATCTGCATTAGCTCGCGATTTTGCAGCACCTCCGGCGGCGTCCCCTCCAGATGCTGGATCTCGTACAAAAACTCTGCTTCGCTAAGCTGATGAATGTTGGGGTGAGGATTGGGAATGTGGGGCGCACGCGCTCCCGACACGCAGAGGCGCGCAGGCAGCGGCTTCCCCAGACGACGCAGATGGCGAGCGAGTTCAAAACAGATGAACGCGCCCATACTGTGACCGAAAAAGAGATAGGGACGATCCAGCCAGGGTGAGATCTCGATAGCTAATTGTTCGACGAGGGGGATAAGCTCGGTGAATGCCGGCTCTGCCAGGCGTTGTTCCCGCCCGGGAATCTGTACCGCCAGTACCTCAGCTTTTCCTGGAAACGCCTGCGCCCAGAGCCGGTAAGACGAGGCGCCTCCTCCGGCATAGGGGAAGCAAAACACCCGTAAAGGGGCGGCGCTTTTAGGATGTAATGGCATAATCCAGGTGTTAAGTCCTGCCGTTTTAATCATGACCCTTTGGCTCCTGAAGTGCTGAAGGCCGACTGCGTCGAAACAAAGACCCAGGGGGCTTCCTGGCGTCGGGTCTGCTCGTAGGCTTCGATGGCTGCGCGATGCGAGAGCGTCCAGCCGATGTTATCCAGACCTTGCAGGAGCGCCTGCTTCCTGAAGCTGTCAATCGCGAACGTGAACGCCTGACCGTGTGGCGTGACCACTGTTTGCTGCTCCAGATCAATGCTGAGCGTGTAGCCCGTCTGCGCTTCAATCTCTTGCAGAAGCTGCTTTACTTTGTCATTCGCTAATGTGACGGGCAAAATGCCGTTGTTCAGGCAATTATTGTAGAAGATGTCGGCGAAGCTGGGGGCAATGATGCTTTTGATGCCAAAATCGTGCAAGGCCCAGGGGGCATGCTCGCGCGATGAGCCACAGCCGAAGTTCTCGCCTGCTACCAGAATGCTCCCGCCCTGGTAGCGCGTCTGGTTAAGGACGAACGCCGGGTTGGGCGTCTTATCATCGGCGAGGTAGCGCCAATTCGCGAATAGCGTGGCCTCAAATCCTGAACGTTTGATAGTTTTAAGGAAACGTGCCGGTATAATATCATCGGTATTGACGTTGCTACGGTCCAGGGGGATAGCCACGCCGTTATGATGGGTGAACGCCTCCATGATGGTCTTTCCTCTCTTTCTGCCGCGCTAATCAACTGATGCAAATTGCCGCACATCGACAAAATGTCCCGCCACTGCCGTTGCGGCAGCCATAGCAGGGCTGACCAGGTGCGTGCGGCCTCCCTGTCCCTGGCGACCCTCGAAATTGCGGTTGCTGGTCGAGGCACAGCGCTCTCCAGAGGAGAGATGATCGCCATTCATTGCAATGCACATACTACAGCCAGCCTCGCGCCACTCAAAACCGGCCTCGCGGAAGATATCGGCCAGCCCTTCTTCCTCGGCCTGGCGACGCACGCGCGTTGAGCCGGGCACAACGATGGCGCGCACATGGGACGCGATTTTCTTGCCTCGCAGGTAGTGGGCAGCGCTACGTAGGTCTTCCAGCCGAGAATTGGTGCAGGAACCGATAAAAACGGTATCTACCTGAATATCCTGGATAGGCTGGCCCGCCGTTAATCCCATATAGTGCAGTGCCCGCTCGTAGCTCTGGCGTTTCACCGGATCGGCCTCCGTCGCCGGATCGGGCACGGTGCCGGTAATGTCCGCGACCATATTGGGAGCCGTGCCCCAGGTCACCTGTGGCTTCAGATCCGTCACGTTCAGCTCATGCACAGCATCAAAGTGGGCATCTGGCTCGCTAGCCAGCGTTTTCCAGCTAGCAACGGCTTGCTCGAACTGCTCCCCTTTAGGAGAGAAGGGGCGGCCCTTGATATAGGAGAACGTGACCTCATCCGGCGCGACCATACCAGCCCTTGCGCCCGCTTCGATAGCCATGTTACAGAGCGTCATACGTCCCTCGATAGAGAGGTTGCTGACGGTAGAGCCGCTGAACTCGATGACATAGCCGGTGCCGACGCTGGTGCCCAGTTTGCCGATCAGGGCCAGCGCCACATCTTTGGCTCCAACGCCCGGGGGCAGCTCTCCCTCAATGCGGATGTTCATGGTTTTGGGTTTATGCTGCAAGAGGCACTGCGTTGCCAGGACATGCTCAACCTCGCTGGTACCGATGCCGATGGCGAAGACGCCCAGCGCGCCGTGGGTTGATGTGTGGGAATCGCCGCAGACGAGGGTCATTCCCGGCAGCGTCAACCCCAGTTCGGGACCGATCACATGAACGATACCCTGAAGTTCGCTATTCATGGCGTATAAAGGGACACCGAAATCGCGCGCGTTCTGCTCCATCGTTGTGATGCAGAGACGGCTCTCCTGGTCAATCACATCGATCATTTTGCGGCCCGGGCGCGTTGGCACATTATGATCGATGACTGCCACTGTCGCATCCGGCTTGCGAACCGGGCGAGCTGCGGCCCGCAGGCCGGCGAACGCCTGCGGCGAGGTTGACTCGTGAGTAAGGTGACGATCAATGTAGAGGATGGTGGGCTCTCCTGGAGCATCATGGACAACATGAGCATCCCAGATCTTGTCAAATAGGGTTTTAGACATAAACATCACTCCTCGGACGCGATAAATCGGGTCCCTACGAAAACGATAAAGGTTTTTACGCTATTCGTCGGCAATATAGGGCATGAGCATCGTGCGCATCTGCGTACGAGCGCGGTGTAACAATACGCGTTGATTCTCCTTTGAGATCTTGAGCTTGTAGCAGACCTCCTCGGCGGTCCAGCCTTCGATGGTGCGTAACGTCATGATGCGGCGCAACCGGGGGGGTAATAGCATCAGCGCCCCTTGAATCATCATGGTCAGCTCCTTTGCCAGCAAGAACTCTTCCGGCTCGGTTACTTGCTGCTGATAGAACAGTATTTTTTGGAAAAGGGTGGATGATTGACCTTGTGCATACAGAGCTTCGTCATTGATAGTCCCCTCCTCATCCTCAGATTCCTGGAATGAGAAAGGTAGAGCAGAAAACAGAATATAGCGGCTCTCGCGCACTCCACGCGTCTGGGCGCAGTTAGTCAGGATGCGGAATATCCAGGTACGCAGGGTGCATCGGCCTTCAAAGCGCTGCAAGCCCTGGACGATCCCCATCCATGCCTCCTGGACGACCTCCTCAGCCACGCGTGGATCGGAGACATAGCAGAGGGCGCGCCGGAACATCGGTTTGTGATAACGTTGTAGTAAAGAGTTATACGCTGCCTCCTCGCCCCTGCGTAATGCCTCTAGCAAGGGCTCCTCTTGAGAAGGAACGTGCCACTGATCCCTGGAACCGGTATCAGGCGGATCGAGTAGCGCCGTCGCTGTGGCTCCAGGGGGTTGAGAGATGCTTTGCCACATAACAAACATCCTGCGATTTCTTGATGCTTCCTTGCCTAAGGTCCGAGCGAAGCTAGATGCATCGCAGCGTTGACCTTAGGAATATCAAGGGAGTGTGCGCGACTGTAATACGATTTGCCAATCAATCAACTAGACAGTAATATGATTTCTACTGTCAAATATAGGGGGAGAGCCTGTTCCTGTCATTGCTTTTTCTCTCCATTTCTGTAGAGCAAATATTCCTTATAAAAAGCCTTTTGGGGAAAAAAAGTACTGAAAGAAGCGTAGAGGATTTGTAACGGATTACGCTTTGCTCAGACTATCATATGTAGAAGGGCAAATTAATGTAGGGGCGGGACTGGCCCCCGCCCCATCCAGGGCAAGCGCGAGGCATGGCCCTACCTGTGAAAAGGCAAGCAAGGAGGTTTGTATGACTACCATCGCACGTTCGCTGACGGATTTGAAGGTAGAGAAAAGTATGACTGGACAACAGCACGTTCAGTTCGGGGACGAGTTACCGGTTGATTTTAACTGGAATGCGCAGGCGCATCCGCTGGTACCTATTCCGCGGCTGTTGCCTGGGGAACCAACTCCGCAGCAGGCAGCTCAGGTTGAGTTGGTATCGGAATGCTTGCGAGACGGATTGCACGGCGTTGAGGTCTATCCTTCCGTCGATGCCATGTTGCACTACATCGAAAAACTGTATGCGTTTGGCGTTACACGCGTGACTGTGGGTATTTACTCGGGCGATAATAATCGTGTCGATACCACCATTCGACAGTTGCTGGCGCGGCTGCGTGATGAGATGCCGGCAATCATTCCTATCGTCCTCTGTCTGGCTACCCCGGCATCTTTACAGTGGGCGGCCAATTGCAAAAATATCCATCCCCGGTTGGAGCCTCTGGTTTTCATGGGGACGGCTCCTTCGCGCCGTCTGGTCCAGGGATGGCAGCTTGATTTTGTGCTCAAGCAACTTGCCGGGGCTGTGGCGGAGGCAGTTCGTCTTGGCATGACGGTCATTGGGGCCAGCGAACATTCGACCCAGACTCCTCCTGATGATTTCCGGGAGATCATTCGTGTGCAGATTGAAGAAGGCGCTTCAACATTCGTGATCGCAGATACTATCGGGATTGCGCGACCCAGGGGCGCGTATCGCATTACTGCTTTCACGCGCCGAACGCTGGATGAGCTGGGAGCAAAGCATGTCAGGCTGGAGTGGCATGGGCATCAGGATACAGGCAATGCCATTGCCAATGCTATGCTGGCTATTGCCGCCGGTGCGAATCGCATTCATGTTGTCGCGCGCGGTATTGGCGAACGCGCCGGCAATGTGCCTCTGGAAGGGATCGCCTTGAATATCAACTCTATTCTGGAAGAGGCCGGGCGACCATGTCCCTGGAAGATGTCAACCATCTTTGATGTGCTGAAATGCTACGAGGAGATGGCCGAAGTGCCAGCGCCCGCTTTTGGTATGCTAGCCAGACGGTATAACCATACTACTCTGGGCATTCATGCTGATGCGCTGCTGAAAGCTCATATGTTGGCCTCCAAAGCCGCTGAGTTTGGGCGTTACGAACTGGCTCACCAGCTACGGGATATGGCAAGGCGCATCTACTCGGCAGTCGATCCAGAGAGCATTGGCGATCAGATGTCGGTGGGGGTAAGCCCGTGGAGCGGACAAAATACAGTCAAGCTGGCATATCTGCTCTGCGGAGGCGACCCCAATAGCTTACATGCTGAAGAGATCAATCGCATCTTAAATGCAGCCAAAGAACGGGGCCGTGAACTTGACCTGTCAGAGCTGAGGCAGATGTTCTGGCCGAAACTGGCCGCCTGAGCGTGGGAAGCAACGGAGTTAGAGGCGCAACAGCGTTGTCGTTCGTAATTTCAAGGATATGAAAATCATGCAAAAGCAGCTTTCTCTCGACCGCTATCCACTGGCACACTGGATTCAAGCGTTACAGCCATCGGCGCTACAAGATTTACTGGCAGCCGACAATGCCAATATGATCTCGTTCGCGCTGGGGCTGCCATCTGAGGAATTCTTTCCGGTTGGGGCATTTCAGCGTGCTACTGCCGAGTGTCTTGCCGCCGATCCCACTGTACTCCAGTATGGCACAACGACTCGCCGACTAAAGCAGCACATTGTGCGTATTATGCACATGAGAGGAGTTCAGTGCCGGGAGGAGCAAATTTTTTTAACGGCTGGCGCTCAGCAGGGCCTGAGCGTTTTGAGCCATCTTTTGCTACAGTTTGGCGGGCAAATAGTGACCGAATCCCTGACCTATACCGGCATCATGCGCGTTGTGGCCCCGCTCGAACCCACTATGGTGACCGTCCCGACCAGCAAGGAAGAGGGAATAGACGTCAACGCTCTGGAATATCGGCTACGCTCCGGCCTGCGTCCCGCTTTCATCTATCTGGTAGCGGATGGGCATAATCCGCTGGGGGTTTGCATTAGCAGGGAAAAGCGGCAGTACCTGGCTGATCTCGTACAGCGTTACCAGGTACCGCTGATCGAAGATGATCCGTATGGTTTTCTCTCATTTGAAACGGCCCTCCCGCCGGTACGAGCGTTTAATGAACGCTGGGTTTTCTACGTCGGCTCCCTCTCTAAGATCCTGTCGCCCGCTCTGCGCATTGGCTGGATTATCGCGCCTGAGGAATTAATCAGCAAGCTCAGCGCGGTAAAAGAAGCGATGGATCTCGATATCGCCACTTTTGCGCAGCATGCAGCTACATGGTTCCTGGACCATGAAGATCTGGCGGCGCATCTGCGCGGGCTACAGCAGGGATACCGCCGCCGCCGCGATCTGACCGAGGCTGCGCTCAAACAGCATATCCCGGCAGAAGTTTCCTGGTGCAAGCCTGGGAGTGGCATGTACTTCTGGCTGGAACTGCCCTCCTGTATCGATACGGGGATACTGCTGAAGCGAGCTGTGATGGAAGAGCGGGTTGCCTTCACCCCGGGTCATGCCTTCTGCGCCGATCACGCCCGTCCGGTTTCCAACTGTTTGCGCGTCTGCTTCTCGCATTGTCCGTTGGAGCGTATTGAGGAGGGGTTGGGCCGTTTGGGGCGCGTGATTCATAGAGCCGGGGCGGAGTCTTTGTTCTATCAATGTGCCTGAGCGGGGGAGTATCCAGTGCCACGATAGCTTCCTGATTTAAGGAGAGCTACGTGGCATGGTGAGCTAGGCGGAGACATTTTCCAGGGCTACGAGATGGCCGGTGCCATCCAGGGTGGAGAGATCAATATCGGCTACGCAGCGGACTTTTACGTAGTTCAGGGTCAGATTGCCTTCAATATGGGCGATGCCTGAGCGGCGGTCGAAGTTGGCCTGGCCGAGGTCAGTTGCCGCTTTATCGACGCGCACGCCTAAATCGGTGCCTCCCTGGGTACCAGTAAACTTGATAAAAACATAGCCCATATTTTCAACACGTTGCCTGAACTCTGCAAGAGAGGGTTGAGGGCCGCCAACGGTCACAGCATGACTGCCTTGCGAGAGACGCTGTACGAGATCGTTCATGCGGAAAACTCCTTTGCTGCCATACGTTTGCGGAGGCTGAGAGGGCGCATATCCGTCCATACCTCTTTGATGTATGCCAGGCAATCGGCCTTAGGTCCACTTTTGCCGGCATCGAACCACCCGGGAGGGTTTTCGCGGCTGGCGGGCCAAATAGAGTATTGCTCTTCGAGATTGTGTACCACCCTGTAAACTGTTTGATCATCATCCTCTCGGGACATCGTGTGCAACTCCTTTCAGACTTTGGGTCAAAAAAACATACATCTTCCCACCTGTTTTCATAGATAGAATGGTTAATAGAAAGGGTTATTGTGAGCTTGAACATGTAAACAGTATAGATGGCGAACGTTATTAGTCACAATACATTGTTGGCGTATTTTTTGTATGTATAGAGGGGTATAGGAGAAAAGGGCAGGGATGAGGGAGAGTACACTCTGCTCATCCGCCTGCCCAATCAACCATCGATGTGGAGGCGCATTGCTGTTTTTCTTCTCCACAGCACTTCTCCAAAGCTGGCGGCGAAGTTCCAACCAAATACACCTCAGGGATTACCTGGTGCCAGCTTATCAAGAACAATCTGGCTGAACTCGAAGATATCATCAACATGTATCTTGCTCAGCACATCCTGTTCTTGTGATGTCAGCTCAACCCCTCTTTTTTGGGCGGCGGCAACAGGATCATCCAACAACTCCTGGCAAAAATCTGAGTCTATCAGTGCCAGACCGATCAATTCGTTAATAGAATTCCAGCTCATCACATCCCATTTCTTGTTTGCTTGCGAAACCGAGTTATGCAGCGGTTTCTCGAAGTACAATCGAAGAATATTTATGGTGTAGACAATGCCGATTTAAAAATGTACTGTACCACAAATTCATTTGATTGTACTGAAAATAAGAAATTATCCCTGTGGATGTGGATCTAATGGGCCGGCGACAAGATGGATCACGGGTAATCCGGCGAAAAGGTGCAGCACCATAGGTGCGACCACAGCAATGAGTACAGCAGCGATAACGAGCCAATAAGACCAGCGAATAGAGATTACTAACTGAGTCATGAAGTAATTGAGGCGAGACAACATGGCAACATCTCCTTTGTGAGTGCTGATTGGTGTTGTGTACCAATCGTTTGACTGATTGAATTGTTTAAGCAGAGCTTAGGTTCACTCGAAGCATACAATGGGGGGATTGGCAATGGATTTACATTGAAGAGGTGCTGGTTTGCAGCCTGTTCGCACTCTGTTGAGTAAAAAAGTAGATCAGGGGCGTTTTTCTGATAGAGAGCTTGACGGAAAGTAATTCCCGTCCATAAAGCAACTACGAGGACAAAGTTTATAATTCATATTTTGCTTTTTTGAACGTTTGGTATATGATATACTACCATAAAGAAGCTAAAGCCATTAAAAAAATAGCAACGTAAAACGACCGGATTGGAACGGAAAACTACCCATACTCAGTCAGGATGCTAGTCTCCTGAGGCTCGCTTGCAAAGATGTCTGTCCTGGATTAGTTCGTAAGCAAATTTTTTTTGCGCATGAGCGATTCAATAAATGTGTTTGCATTCATTTGGTAAAGAAGGAAGATTGTCACTTTATGCATTGGAGCTATCTTGCAAAGGAGGCAGTTGTTGCACAACCCCGATTCGCTCGATCTGCACTCTCTCAGAAGGATCAGTTCTCCAGTATTGGCCCCAAAGGTATTATATCGTAGAGAGTTGATCGCGTCACTGAACGAAATGGTTCAGAGACCAGCAATTACTGATAAAGAAGTGTCCCGGTGGGGCAAGCTTATTTTAGTGTGTACTCCTAGTGGCTATGGTAAGACAACGCTTCTGGCTGATTTTGCTCGGCAAACCCGTTTACCCTGCTGTTGGTATTTTCTCGATCAAGCCGATGCTGATAAAGTGACATTTCTGCGATTGTTGATCGCCAGTATAAGCCAGCATTTCCCCCAGATAGGCAGGACGGTTAACCCCTTGCTCAAGAGCGTGGTAGCAGCAACTGCCGAGAAGTCAGAAGGGGCCGAACCCTTTTACGGGGTCATTGATGCGTTGGTAAATGCCATAGTAGCAGAAATTCCCGATCATTTTGTTTTATTCCTTTGTAACTATCATGAAATTAATACCAATCATATCGTGAATCAGCTCGTCAACTATCTGCTGAAGCATCTGCCATCACAATGTGTGCTTATTATTGAAAGCCGCGCCATACCTGCGTTTGAGTTTGCTTCGCTGGTCTCGCGCCGTGAGGTATTTGCTCTCAACAGTAATCGCTTGCGCTTCAAAGCGCAGGAGATCCGTGATTTAGCGGAGTTACAAGGAATAGGAGTGCTCACGCAGGAGGAAGCTGAACGCCTGGAAGAGTCATTTGATGGCTGGATTGCAGGTATTTTGCTTACCACCAGGCTGGGCGATTTGCAGCAGCTCCGTTCTGGCAGGGCGGGTGGGTTCGCACAGGCATTGCCCGCTATGCGTATGGATCGCCAGCACTTATTCGCCTACCTGGTTAACGAAGTATTCAGTCGTGAGCCGGAGACATTTTCATTCCTCAAGGAGGCAGCCATATTGCAGCAAATGACCGCCTCCGTATGCGGAGCCTTGCTGGGTATTCCTGACGCTGAGGAGCGCCTGACCTATCTGGAGCAGCAGGGGCTCTTTGTGACGCGCCTGGCCGATGGTATCCATGAGTTTTTCACCTGCCATTCCGTATTACGAGAACTGCTCTGTGAGGAACTGCGCAGCCAGCATTTCGAGCAGTTCGTTGCCCTGCATCGTCGTGCGGCTGAGCTTTTTTATGAAGCGCAAAATTATGATCAAGCCATCTATCATGCACTTGAAGCCGGGGATAATGAATTTGCGGCCCGTTTGATCATCGAAGTCTATCAACGCATGCTCACCCGTGGTCACTGGGAAACACTCACGCGTTGGATTAATAGCCTTCCAGATGAAGTAAGAACCGCCTATCCGCAGCTTCTCGTTGCCCAGGCCGATATCCACCTCTTGTTAGACGAATCCATCCTGGCGCTACCCTTGCTCGAAAATGCATTAGAGAAAATCGAGCGTGATGCGACAACGATAGACGCCGACGAAAAGCCGTTGTTGCAGGCAGAAGCCTCTCTGGCCTATAGCAAAGCCTTATTTCAAATGGGACAATACACGCGAGCCCATGATTTGTGTCAGCAGACTATGGCCTTATTGCCTGCCGATGAAGTTGCGCTACGTGCCGAGGCATATCTACGCCTGGGATTGTGCGATAACTTTACAGGCAACTTTGCCGCCGGTATTGCCCAGTTACAGCATGCGCTTCAGCTATTGGGTCGGAACAGCAGAGTGCGCCAGACGGCTTTGCTCCATAGCCTGTTGGCCGGGGCCTATGACATGATTGGAAACTACGCTCTTTCTGAGCATCACCGCACCCGTGCCATGCGTTGCTGGACCGACTTAAACGATGAGCAGGGCAAGACTCTGAATCAGATTGGGTTGGGCGTAACATTGCAGCGTCAGGGCATGTTTGCTGAAGCCGAAGCCGTGCTTAATCAGGCATTAACAACGGCTCATGATGTTCTGCACTTTCTTCAGGGCGAAGCCTATGCTCTGGTAAGTCTTGGCGATGTATATCAAGACCAGGGAAAGTATGATCTGGCGTTGAGCGTCACTGAGGACGGCCTTGAGCTGGCGCGTCAATTGGGGGACCAGTATCTCATCAATTATACCACTTGCTCGCTGGCCCTCACCTATCTTTTGCTGGGAGATTCACAGACGGCACTATTACTGATCTCAGCCAGAAATCCAGAAGTGGAACTGGCAGAGACGATGGGCTATGACGACGCTATCTGCAAATTGACCCTGGGCACAATTCTCCTTTATCAGGGGCGGTATCATGAAGCTGAGCTTTGTCTGATCAGGGTGGAGGCATCATTAAATGCCAGTGGGCTCAAGCGAGAGCAGTTGCAAGCGAATATTCGGCTTGCGGCTTGCCATCTTGAGCAGAATAATATGGTGGCAGCGGCCTATCACCTGGAGCTTGCTAAAACTCTGGCGGCGCGTCACAATTATGAACATCTCGTGCAGATAGAGCTACAACGCCTGCCGAAGCTAGAGGAGATACCGCGAGCGGTGCCTGAGCCATTACCTGTGAGGGCTACTTCCCCACAGAAGACTGAGAGCCAGGAAGCGGAAGCGCAACCTCAACCAGCTTTAGCCCCTGCTGTATCGGTTACTGCCCCCCCGCAATCTCGGCTCAGCATCCTGGCTCTAGGCGAACCTGTCGTATCGCTCGATGGGATACCTATTACACACTGGCGCATGGCGCGGGCGATGGAGCTTTTTTTCTTCCTCCTTGATAGTGGGCGTCCGGTGCATAAAGAGCAGATTATTACCGCGCTCTGGTCCGAGCTGAATGACCAGGTGAATCAGACGCTGCGCTCGATGATTTACTATCTGCGTAAGATCCTGGGTGATAGCTGTATTGTGTATCACGCCGGTACGTATGCGCTAAATCTGGCATCGCTCTATGGCGGGGATATCTGGTATGATGTTGCTGCCTTCAAGCAACTGAACGCCGAAGCTCAAAAGTCGCTTGCGGCCCAGGATGATGAAGCTGCGCAAACCGCCTTTCAAAAGATGGTTGAGCTCTACCGTGGTGACTATATCCAATCATTTTATAGCGACTGGTGTACATTCCGGCGCGATGAGTTATGTCGCATTTATATTAGCGCACGACACCAGCTTGCTCTCATCGCCTGGCGCCGCGAACAATTTGATGAAAGTATTATGCATTGGCAACATGTATTAGCAGTAGACAGTTGTCTGGAAGAAGCACATTATGGATTAATGCGCAGCTATTTACGTCAAGGAAAACGCGGATTGGCCTTGCGTCAATATCAACGTTGCCTCGATACGCTCCGTGACGAGCTGGCTATTCAGCCCGGGCCGGCGATCCAGAAACTCTATCAAAGGCTTATGAGTAGCAGTCAGGTGAGTTAGTGTAGCTGCGAAGTTCCGCATCACCAGTGCTCTAGAGTTAGCCGACAGAGAGAGCCTCGCGTTTCCTGGAAATGTTCTTAATATGTGTTTTCAAGGTGGCGCCACTAATGTGGAGCTGCCTTGCAATCGTGGGCCGGTCGATGCCATCGCGGAGCAACCCAATAATTTCTCGCTCGCGCGGCGTCAGGAATTCGTCTTTGATGGCAAAGCGCGCATCGCAGGAGAGATGTTCCAGAATGCTGATGGCGAGCGCGGGCTCGACTAAAAACGCTCCTTTCGGTAGGTGTAGAACAGTGCAAAGGAGCTCGGCTGAGGTATTCTCCAGCAGATAGCCTTTTGCCCCATGCTTATACGCCTCATGGAAAACTGTATAGTCTAATGCAGGAGTTAGCACCACAAAACGATCTCGCGGCAATGTCGCCATATTGGAGATGAACGCTTGATTGACGAAGATCAAATCCAGCGACTTGGTACGCAGATATTTTTGTAATTCTTCCTGGTTTGCTGCTTCATAGAGACATTCTATATCTGTATCTGTAGCAAAAATGGCACGCAGACCTGCTCGCAGAATGTCGCGGTGATCGGCAATCAGGACCTGGAGCTTCATAGGATCTCTTCCTCCTTTGTGATTTATCTTTTCTGGCTAGAGCATACAGAACAGCGATACAAATTCAGTTTGCAGGCATGGCGTAGCTGTTCGCACTCTGTTTACACACACCTACCAGCGCCCTTATTCTGCGGTCATTTTTGGCATGGGGGTATGCAAAGGGGCAGAAGAAATACCCCTCAGGTGGATGGTATTTGCCCTCTCCAAGCAGATACACTCAACACTGTACTTGAGAAATGATGCAGGCTTAGTTATCAGCGAAAGGAGACTGCATTGACTACTTTCGAGCCATGCTATAGCGACGATACCTGGCACCTTATTCATTGTAAGGCAAGAAAGGAACTATACGCGGCAAACATGCTGAGAAGCCTTCTTGACCTTTCGATCTATCTTCCCGAGTGGAAGGTCTATTCTCATAAGAAGGTGCAAAATGTTCCTTTGTTCCCAGGGTACATTTTTGCGCAGGTGAATTTACGAAAGGTGGCTCTTAGCCAGATCAATGCGACTCCCGGCGTGTTGCGCCTTGTATCATTTGGGGGAGCCCCGCAGATAGTTCCTGGGTATGTCATCGAAGGAATTGCTGAGCGGTTGCAGCAAATGAATGGGCCTCGGCCCCAGCCTTTTCGTCAGGGAGATATTGTGCGGCTCAAAAACTCCGGTCCTTTACAGGATCTGGAAATGATCTTTGTTGGGCCTGTAGGAGCAAGTCAACGCGTGAATGTGCTGCTCAATTTTTTGGGCCGATTAAAGGAAGCACAGGTAAATATAGAAGTACTCGAAAAGGTTCGTGCATCGTAGGTTGAAACTGTTTTCCTGGTTTTTTGTTTTTTTTCGTGAAAGACACATTCGGCTATATCGACGGGTTAAGGTCCGCTTTATCTCTCAAACTGTTCGTCAGGCGGGATAGCCGAATGGCGGAGCTTGCCCTGCTGCTGCCTGATGTGAAAACAAAAGGCCGAGCAGAAAGGTACTTTAACAGTCGATTATAGATGAAGGAGACGACAATGCAGCTAGTAATTGACCATCTGGGCAAACGCTATAACAACCAGTTCTGGGGCATTCGCGATGTTACGCTTGAACTAGGCGCAGGCGTCCTGGGATTGCTCGGCCCGAATGGTGCAGGAAAATCGACCCTGATGCGTATTCTGGCAACCATCACCAAGCCAACGGAAGGAACTGTCTCCTGGAACGGGAGTGATATCGTCAAACACCCGAATCGATTGCGCGTAGAGATGGGATATCTGCCACAGGACTTTGGGATTTATCCCAACTTGACGGCAAGAGAATTTCTCGAATATATGGCAGCGATCAAGGGCATCGATGGGAAAGCCGCCCGCCGTCGCATTGACGAGCTTTTGCAACTGGTCAACCTGATGGATGCCAGTAAACGACCGATGAAGGGTTTTTCTGGCGGCATGAAACAGCGCGTTGGCATTGCGCAGGCACTTTTAAATGATCCCGCCCTGCTCATCGTTGATGAGCCAACCGTCGGGCTTGATCCTGAGGAGCGCATTCGCTTTCGCAATCTCCTCTCCGATCTTGCTGGAGAGCGCATCGTGATCCTCTCAACGCATATTGTTTCTGACGTTGAAGCGACGGCCAGCGATATTGTGATCATGAACAAGGGACGCATGCTCGCACGGGCCAAGCCGGAACAACTCCTGAAAACGGTTGAAGGAAAAGTCTGGGAGTGGACCATGCCTGGCGAAGAATTCGCGGCGATACGCGCACATCATGTCATCAGCAGCACGACTCGTCGCAGCGAGGGTATCCATGCACGCATCATCTCCAATACCGCGCCCAATGCGGCTGCCGTCCGAGCGACGGTGACAACCCTGGAGGACGCCTATCTCTACATTATCTCAGATCAGGCTACCTTCAAGCGAGAAGAGCAGTATGCATATCAGTAGTGAAGCAGAGGGAATCATGAGCACGATACGATCAGTTTATCATCTCTTAAAAGCGGATTACCTTGAACGTGTGCGCCGCTCCGTCTTTCTCGTCATACTGGGTATTGTGGTTTTTTCTGGGTACTTTTATACCCCGGCTGCTAATGCTGGGTATAGGGGCTTATCATTTAGCCTGAATAACTCGGATATCTGGTATCGTGGCGTGTATAATTCTGCCTGGGTTGCGACCCAGATCGCTATCTGGGCGACCCTCGCGTTGGTGTGCGTTGGCTTTTTTCTTGTGCGCAATGCCGTCGAGCGGGATGTCCAGACGGGGGTGGGACAGATTATTGCGACGACTCCATTGACAAAACTCGCCTATGTTCTGGGGAAGGTCCTCAGTAATTTAGCCGTCCTGACAACAATGGTTGTGGTGCTGATCGTTGCCGCCGGTGTCATGCAGGTATTGCGCGGGGAAGATCCGCACCTGGATGCCTGGCAACTCCTCAGCCCGTTTCTCTTTATGACGGTACCGGTGATTGTCTTTGTTGCGGCGCTAGCGGTCTTGTTTGAGTGCGTCAAATGGTTGCGAGGCGCTGTTGGTAGCACCATCTACGTGTCTTTCTGCCTCCTGGTGATCATTCTTTCATTTGGAGATGGCAATGGCGGAAACTCCCTGTTTGATCTGTTGGGCGTCTCGACCAGCCTTCAGCAGATACAGGCGGCTATGCATGCGGCGGCCCCTTCGGTGACGAGCGGGCTAGATATTGGCACGTCGGCTACCAGCGTGCCTCCTCATACCTTTCTCTGGCAAGGGAATGTCTGGCCCTTGCAGATCGTGGAGCAGCGTCTGCTCTGGCTAGTAATCGCGCTGGGGGTGATGATAGTGGCTGCCCTTGTCTTCTCACGGTTTGATCCAACGAAAGAGCAACGTGTGCGTGCCGCTAAACAGGTTAACCAGCAGACGGAAAAAGAGGCAGAACCTGAAGGAAAAGAGCAGCCAATGCTGGCGTCTCCTACGCTCACGCCCTTATCGACTCGTGGTCAATCGCAGCTCACCACCGGGATGGCGATCCTGATAGGCGAATTGCGCCTGCTGTTCAAAGAGGTTCCCTGGTGGTGGTATATCGGGGCGCTGGTATGGATCGCGTTATGCCTGTTCTTGCCGTTTGATATCGCTCGCAGCATTTTTCTGCCAATTGCCTGGCTCTGGCCCTTGCCCATCTGGTCATCGTTGGGGAGTCGCGAAAGACAGCATAACATGCAGCAGTTAGTTTTCCCGACGGTCCATCTCCTGTGGCGCGAGTTCCCGCTGCTTTACCTGGCCGGCGTCTGCATTACGCTGTTTGCCGGCAGCGGCATGATTGTGCGAGATGTACTCGTTGGCAATATGCCGCTCTTGATCGCGGGCCTTCTAGGTGCGTTCTTTATTCCTGCGCTGGCAATATTCGCGGGTGTCTGGACGTCTGGCAGAAGGTTGTTTGAGGTGGTGTACCTCGGCGTATGGTACATAGGGGCAATCAATCACACTGCGGTGCTTGATTTTATGGGAGTGAGTGCAGCCGCCCTCACGATGGGTATTCCGTACATCTTCGCCGGTATCACGCTGGTGCTGCTACTACTGGCCGTTACCGGGCGAAATCTCCAGATACAATCATAGGCTTGAACGACATACAGGCCGCTGCTCGTGCAGTAAGTTCTTCTGCCTCTCCACCGCGACATACAAAAAGTTATTCACCATGAAGCTGCTTTTCATGGTATTGTCAACCACTAAGCCTGTTGTATCTTGCTGCGGGTGCCAGCATTGTTAAGAGGTATTGAAATAAAAGGGAGTACAACGCTATGGAGCCTATCAATCCAACGACCACCGGTATGGAGGTGAGGGAGGGGGACGGCAAAACGCAGAAGGTACCGTTGTTTATTAACCGTAACTATACATTGCTGTTTTGCGGGCACGCTATTTCGATTAGCGGAGATGTTGTTTTTACGGAGACCCTGAGCCTGTGGGTGGCTCTGACTATCGCGCGTGGGCAATCATGGGCTCCGTTAGCTCTCGGAGGAGTATTGCTCGCGGCGATTATTCCAACATTACTCCTCGGATCGATTGCAGGCGTTTTTGTGGATCGCTGGGTGAAGCGTCAGACGATGCTGCGGATGGACGCGGCCCGCACGGTGTTGATTGCCTTATTGCTCCCACTTACAGGAATTGTTGCTCTGCCAGTTTTAGTCAAACTCATCATGATCTATGCTGTGGTGTTTTTCAACAGTGTCTGTTCACAGTTTTTTAATCCGTCGTCCTTTGCGCTGATTGGGGATATTGTGCCACAGGAATATCAAGCCCGTGCAAGCGGTCTGTTACAAACCATGTCCGGGCTGGCCTATGTCCTGGCTCCTCCTCTAGCTGTAGTGCTTTTCTTCGCTATAGGGCCGCAGATAGCAGTGCTCTTTAATGCGCTCTCCTTTGCGTGTTCATTTGCAGCGATTTCTTTCGTGCGCATACCGGCAGCAACTGCCAGCACAACGCAAGAGGCAGAAAAAGATTTTTTCCGCGAGTATCTGACCGGACTCCGTTTTATCGTCCAGAATCGTGTTTTGCTGGTGGCCTTGATCGGGGCATGTCTGGCAGTCATTCCAGAAGGAGCGCAAAATTCTCTAGGCATCTTCTTCTATCAGAAGAATTTGCATGCCCCGCTGATCCTTTTTGGCCTGGTAGGCATGGCTATCGGTATCGGCACTATTGTAGGAGCGTTGAGTGCTGCGCTCTTTGCAGAGCGTCTTGGGGTGAGACGGGTGTTTAGCAGCGCCATCCTGATTGTTGGTGTGCTGATGATTGTCTATGCCCGCACAAACAATCTGATCGTTGCCCTGGTCTGCGTCTTCTTCACAGGGCTGCTAGTAGCTGCTGTCAATGTCTGTGTCGGCCCGATTGCCTTGAGCGTTACTCCACGAGAAATGCTTGGGCGCATCGGGGCAATTGCGACATCAACCCTCAGCTTTGCCTCCCTGGTATCTATCTCTTTGCTGAGCTATCTCGCCAGCACGGTGCTGCGCAATTTTCAGCTCAATCTGTTAGGTGCTTCCTTCGGCACATATGATAGCATCTTTGTCGTCACAGGACTCATTGCGGCGCTGGGAGGGATGTATGCCATCGCCAATCTGTGGAAGACCAACGATACTGAAGCGTTGCAAGATGAAAGCCACGAACTAACCGAGCCGCAAAATCATTCGTCAACCGAATTACAGGCAAGCATTGTGAGCAATCAGGCGTAGATAGCGGTGACCGGTCGATAGTCGATTCATTCAATAAGAGAGACGAAACACTATGGTTATCAACACATTAGATCGGCAGGGAAGCCAGAAACTCTGGCTTCCTTATTGGAAAGCCCAAAAAGGCAGTTGTTTGCGGCTTTTTTGTCTGCACTATGCTGGTGGTAGCGCCTCGCTATTTCGCCAGTGGCAGCAAATGATGCCGCCAGGAGTTGAAGTTTGTGCGATACAACTGCCAGGAAGAGAGGCTCGTATCAGCGAGGCTCCATTCTCCGAGGCAGCAGAGGTTGTGCAGACGCTCGCCCAGGTGCTAACTCCTTATCTGGGTATGCCGTTTATTCTGTTTGGGCATAGTATGGGGGCGCTGCTCAGTTTTGAGCTGGCCCGTCAGTTGCGGCGGGAAAACTTGCCGATGCCTCTGCATCTCTTTGTTTCCGCACATCGCGCGCCGCAGTTGCCGTATCGCCTGCCCAGGCTTCATGACTTGGAACGAGATGCATTCATCCAGTCATTACGTCGTCTTAGCAGCATACCGGCGGAAGTGCTGGCTAACGAAGAGTTCTTGCAGCATATTATTCCCTTGCTCAGAGCTGATTTCGCGCTTTGCGAGCAACATAGCTACTCGCCTGAAAGGCCGCTCGACTGCTCGATCTCAGTGTTCGGCGGCGTGGCCGACGACCGCGTCACGCGGCAGGAATTGCTGGCATGGAGGGAGCAGACAAAGGCCGCCTTCGTTTTGCAGATGTTTCCTGGTGATCATTTTTTCTTGCAGAGCGCCCAAAACCAGCTGGTGCAGGTCATTGCAGATGTGCTCATGCGCTTCGTCGATACGCTTTAGCGTTATCATCGTTGCACTGTCCTATTCCTACCCAGCTTCTTAACGGTGTTTGTTGCTCATCAATTTCCATGAGGTGAAACATGACGGACTTTTTCCAGGGTAAATCTTCGCGTGCGACGTTTATGAACGGACAGAAGCAGGATACTGGGTTGAGTGATACCCCGGGATATGTAGATTATTATTCAATTGAAGATCTTCTTACCGAAGAAGAGAAAAGCGTACGAGAGCGCGTACGGCGCTTTTGTGACCAGGAGGTGATACCCAGAGCGGCAGAGTATTGGGAGCGCGCCGAGGTGCCATTTGAGCTGCTGAAAAAGCTGGCTCCCCTTAATATCGTAGGAGGAACAATTAAAAGCTATGGCTGTCCTGGCTTGAGTCCTGTGGCAGTGGGTCTGGCTATAGCGGAATTGACCCGCGGGGACGGCAGCCTCAATACCACCATCGGCGTACATTCGGGCCTGGCTATGGCGGCAATTGCCCACTTTGGTTCGCCGGAGCAGAAAGAGCGATGGTTGCCTGCGATGGCCAGATTGGAGAAAATTGGCGCTTTTGCCCTGACGGAACCGGAGCACGGGTCCGATGCGTTCTCGTTTGAAACAAGCGTCTCTCGTGATGGTGACTCCTGGGTGATTAATGGCGCGAAAAAATGGATCGGCAATGCCTCATTTGCCGATGTGGTCGTTGTCTGGGCGCGCCACAAAACAGGCCAGGTGGGAGCCTTTCTCGTCGAGAAGGGGACCCCAGGCTTTACCGCCCAGGTCATTACTGGAAAAGGTTCACAACGTGCTTCCTGGCAAACGCATATCACCCTGGAGAATGTACGTGTCCCGATCTCTCATCGTCTCCCCAATGTGAGTAGTTTCAACGACTTTACCTCTGTAGCATTAGGGGGTCGCTGTGAGGTTGCCTGGACGGCATTAGGCCATGCCATTGCCTGTTACGAGCATGCCCTTACCTATACCAGGAAAAGGGTCCAGTTTGGCAAACCAATCGCTCATTTCCAGCTAGTGCAGCAGAAGTTGGCGCGTATGCTTGCTGAAATTACCTGTTTGCAGTTGCTTTGCCTGCGTGCCAGCCAGCTCTTAGCAGCAAAGAAGCTGACCTTAGGAACAGCAGCGCTGGCGAAGATGCAGGCAGCTTCCAAAGCCCGTCAGGTCGCTGCTGATGCGCGTGACCTTTTAGGTGCCAATGGCATCCTGCTGGAATATCATGTGATCAAACATCAGGCTGATCTTGAAACTATTTTCACAGGCGAAGGCACAGATCATATACAATCGCTGATCATTGGTAGAGAGATCACTGGCATTCAGGCTTTTTCCTAGCAAGCATAGAGGGCAAACACAAAGCTCCCTCACCACGTTACTCGTCCCCCTTGCCCCTGCGTCGCCTGGGAGCGGGTGCAGCATTTTGTATACGGTAGAGCTAGTAAATAAAAGAGGAGCGTATAAATAGAGATGGATATGCTGCCTGAAGTAGAATCATTTGCTGACACATCTGAGTTTCCAACCTATGTCGATTTGTTGCGCCATCGTGCGCGTCAACAGCCCAACCAGTACGCCTATACCTTCCTCGTCGATGGTGAGAAGGAAGAGCTGAATGTCACCTACGAGGAATTAGACCGTAAGGCACGCGCCATAGCTGCTGTATTGCAGCGGACGGTTGCTCCAGGAGATAGGGCGCTGCTCCTCTATCCTTCCGGGCTAGATTACGTGTTTGCCTTTTACGGGTGTCTGTATGCTGGCGTCGCTGCTGTGCCCGCGTATCCGCCTTCCCAAAATAAACATCTTGCGCGTATTCAGGCAATTATTGCTGACGCTCAGGCGAAGATTGTGCTGACAACTAAAGCCTCGTGGTCAAAGCTCCAGCGTTCGCAGGAACTCATTGCTGAGCTGGAGTCGGTGTCCTGGTTGACGACGGATGAAGGCCTGGATGGAGAAGAGGGTTGGCGAATGCCGGCCATCAATGGCGAGAGCACCGCCTTTCTACAATATACCTCAGGCTCGACCTCTATACCAAAAGGGGTCATCGTCAGCCATCGTAATCTCATGTATAATAACTGGCAGCAAAATGGGGGGGTGGGGCTATCGTCAGGAATGACCATTGTCTGCTGGTTGCCACTCTTTCATGATATGGGCATGATCGGTAACATGATTATGGCTCTCTATGCAGGTGTTCGCTGCGTCCTGGTTGCCCCTCAGGCGTTTTTGCAGAAGCCTGCTCGCTGGCTCCAGGCAGTTTCTACCTATCGCGCATATATGACATGCGCTCCCAACTTTGCCTATGACCTCTGCGTACAACGCGTCACCCCTGAGCAAATGAAGGGCGTGGATCTCAGTTGCTGCAAGCTTGCCGTGTCAGGGGCCGAGGCTGTACGCTATCAGACTCTTGTGCAGTTCTGGGAAAAGTTCGTCCCCTATGGTTTCCAGTGGGAGACGTTCGCACCAGCCTATGGTCTGGCGGAAGCCACATTGGCAGTATCTCTTAGCTCTGTTGGAGAAGCTCCGTTGATGCGGTATATCGACAGCGATCTATTGAAACAGGGAAAGGTTGTTCAGGTTTCAGCCGATGATGAGAAGGGTCAGGCTGTTGTTGGCTGCGGGCGTGCTCTTGCGGGTCAGCAACTGGTGATTGTCGATCCCGAAACCTGTACAAGGTGTGCCGGAGATCAGGTTGGTGAAATCTGGCTCTCGGGCACTGCTGTGACTCAAGGGTACTGGATGCGGTCGGAGGAAAATGCAGAGACATTCCAGGCGTATCTCGCTGATGGTTCAGGTCCATTTCTGCGCACGGGCGATCTGGGCTTTATCTGTGAAGAACAGGTTTTTATTGCCGGTCGTATCAAAGACCTGATCATTATTCGTGGGCGTAATCACTATCCACAAGATATAGAATTGACCGTCGAAGAATCCCATCCGGCGCTACGGCGTTCGGGAGGGGCGGCTTTCTCTATTGATATTGATGGGCAAGAGCAATTGGTCATCGTCCAGGAAGTAGATCGCGCATATAGTGATGACGTCGATATGCAGAGGATCTTCCAATCTATACGGGCCAGCGTGCTACGACAGCATGAATTGCATACCTACGCCATTGCCTTAATCAAGCATAATACTATCCCCAAGACGAGTAGCGGAAAAATTCAGCGCCGGGCCTGTCGTCAGCAGTTCCTTACAGAAGAGCTGAGCTTTTTAGATGTAAGCGTGGCTGTGGAAGATAGTGAGACGCAGGACTTCTACGAAGGCTATATCACGCGGGACAACATGCTTGTTGTTGATGCCCAGGAGCAAATTTCGCTGCTGGTTTCGTATATTGCGGCCCAATTTAGCCGCATTTTGAAGGTGGACGTACGTTCTTCTTTTGATCTGGAATGCCGTTTAAGCAACTGGGGATTGGATTCGTTAAAAGCGTCGGCGCTAAAAAGTCAGCTAGAGAGTGATCTGGGCGTGGACATTCCTGTAGTGACGCTTTTGCAAGATCCTCAGATTGGCGAACTGGCACAGTTCATTCTGGAGCAGATTACCGAGCAGGACCAGAGCGCCGACACTGCGCTTATTCAGCCACAGGAGCCGCGTGCATACTATCCCCTCTCATTTTCGCAGGAGCAAATCTGGTTTTTGACCCAGTTCGAGCCCGAATCGACGTTCTACAACATGCCTTTTATTGTCCATATTAATGGAAAGCTCTCGCTGCCCGCGCTGGAGTGGAGTATCAATAAGATTGTTGAGCGTCACGAAACCCTGCGTATGGTGTTTGATGTAGAGGATGGCTTTCCGATTCAGCGCGTTCAACCGCCGTCCTGGATTCCGCTGCAGGTCAAAGACCTGACCAGTCTGAGCAGACCTCAGGAAGAAATCTATCGCTTTTCTCATGAAGAGACAGCCCGGTTGTTTGATTTGAGCCGAGGCCCGCTGTTACGAGCGATGATTATGTGCCTGCCTGACAATGAATATCGGTTACAGATAACCTTCCACCATATTATCTGTGATGGCTCGTCTCTGAACGTTTTGCTCCAAGAAATAAATGCTTTTTACCAGTTCTACACGTATCAAGACGATGCGACTTTGATACCCCCGCCTTTGCCCATACGCTATACGGACTATGTGCTCTGGCACCGCGACTGGTTACAGGGGGAAAGGCTGGAGGCGCAGTTATCGTACTGGCGGCACCAACTGAAAGATCTCAAGCCTCTGGAATTGCCGGCAGATCGACAGCGCCCGCCGGTGCCAAACTATCAAGGAGAGAGAATTCACTTTACCCTGCCCGAAAATCTCAGACAAGGTTTGAAAGCGCTCGCCTATCAGACTGGCTCTACCTTCTTTATGGTCATCGTCTCGACCTTGATGCTGCTGCTTGCGCGCTACTCGGGGCAACGCGATGTCGCCGTTGGCACGCTCGTGGCCAATCGCACGCGTAAGGAGGTTGAGCGGCTCATCGGTTGCTTCATCAATACCCTGGTATTGCGTGGCGATCTTGCGATGGATCAGTCGTTCCTGGATCTCCTTCGGCAGATCAGGCAAACGGTGTTTGACGCGTATGCGAATCAGGATGTCGCCTTTGAAAAGGTGGTGGAGGAGCTGCGACCAGATCGCCATTTGAGCCATTTCCCCTTCTTCCAGGTAATGCTAGTTTTGCAAAGCATTTTTCAGGGAAGTATTGAGAATGAAGCAGTAACGTTTGAGCCTTTTGAAGGCGAAAATGATGCAACGATCCACGACCTGTATATCTCGGCCACAGAGACGGACCAGGGGGTGGACTGCCTGGTTCGCTATAACACAGACATCTTTGAGCACTCTACTATCCTGCGTTTGTTAACGCATTGGCAAACGCTGATGGAGAATGTCGTTGCCGATCCATCGCAGCAGCTCTCGGCCATAGCGATGCTGAGTGAGGCTGAATACCGGCAAATGGTGAGCGAATGGAATAATACTGCGCTGGATTATCCCTTGCAGAATGTCTATCAGGAGCTATTCTCTGCTCAGGTGCAGCGTACACCTCAGGCGCCGGCAGCAACATGCTGTGGCAGAACGTTATCCTATCAAGAACTGGATGCGCTCTCAAACCGTCTGGCACGCGCGTTACGAGCAATGGGCGTTGGGCCAGAGGTGCTGGTTGGCATCTACATGGAGCGTTCTCTAGAAATGCTGGTGAGCATTTTGGCCATCTTCAAGGCTGGCGGGGCCTATCTGCCGTTAGACCTGCATCATCCACCGCAGCGCGTTCGCTTCATGTTGCACGAGTCGCAAGCACGGCTGATCATCACACTGCCGCATCTGTGCGGGCACCTTGCAGCAAAAGAACTGAGAGTCTTTACCCTTGATGATGCATGGCAGGCAATTGCAGCGTATAGCGATCAGCCTCTGCCGGTAAGCAATACGCCTGAAAATCTCGCGTATGTCATCTACACTTCTGGCTCGACCGGTGTCCCTAAGGGCGCGATGATCTGCCAGAAAGGGATGCTCAATCACCTGATGGCAAAAATTGACGCGTTGCAAATACAGGCCAACGATATTCTGGCTCAAAATGCCTCACAGTGCTTCGACATCTCTGTCTGGCAGTTCCTGGCCGCGCTGCTGGTGGGGGGACAGACCCATATTGTGCCAGATGAAGTTGCCTTAAATCCGGCATCTTTGCTCAGCGAGGTCGTTGAGGGCGGTATTACTATCCTGGAACTTGTGCCTACCTATATGCAAGCGTTCCTCGATTATATTCAGGAGCGAGGGCAACAGCGCAACCCTAAGATCAGCCTGCGCTGGATCGTTCCTACCGGTGAGGCCTGTTCGCTGCGCCTGGTCAATCACTGGCTCCGTCTTTTCCCGCATATCCCTCTGCTCAACGTCTACGGGACCACCGAAAGCTCTGATGATACTCTACATGCTGTCATCGACTCAACCAGTCGTAGGCAGTGGCAGAGTGTGCCAATCGGACGACCCGTTCCCAATACGCAGGTCTATGTGTTAGACGAGCAGCTTGCAGTTGTCCCGATTGGCGTGCCCGGGTCTATCTACCTCGGAGGCGTCTGCGTTGGCCGTGGCTACCTCAAAGAGCCTGAGCGAACGGCACTGGCTTTTATTCCCAGCCCATTTGTTCCTGGCGAGCGCCTCTATAAAACGGGGGACCTGGGGTACTATCTGCCAGACGGCCAGATTGGATTTATTGGGCGCGTGGATCATCAGATCAAACTGCGTGGCTACCGGATCGAACTGGGCGAGATCGAGGCCGTTCTGGAGCAGCATCCGGCAGTCAAAGAGTCGGCTGTCTCCGTCTCTACAAGCTCTACGAGTAGGGGCGGCAATGACTTCCTCGTGGCCTATGTCGTCAAGCTCGATCAGGCCGTCTCAGAGGATGACCTGCGCACATATCTCCTCCAAAAATTGCCCGAGTATATGTGTCCATCACACTTTATGTTCCTGGAGTCTTTACCCTTGACAGCCAATGGCAAGGTAGACCGCCATAGCTTACCGGAACCTGAGACGACAAGCGGAGTTCAGGAGGCTTTTGTCGCTCCCAGAAATGCTCTGGAGGAGGCGCTTGCCGGTATGTGGCAAGAGATCCTCGGGCGTGAACAGATCGGCGTCATGGACAACTTCTTCCACCTGGGCGGTCATTCGCTGTTAGCTGCACTCATGCTTGCCCGCCTGCGCGAGCAACTGAACATTGATATCCCTCTGCGCCGTTTGTTCGAAGGGCCAACCATTGCGTCTCTGGCTTCTCAATTAGAGGTTGAGCAGCAGCAAGTGCCAGCGATGGACCCTCAGGAGTAGCATCGTCCGTTACATTACCTTTTGAAAGGCAGGATATTACTGGATGTTTACTGAAAAAGCATTCCGAGATCTGGATGCACATAATCATAAAAAGAGCATGGCAGTCATGCCTGGTTATTGTATACAGAGCGGTTTTGTAGGTATTGCGCTTGTGCTGTGTGCTTGGCTATTAGCAGGCTGTGATGTATCCCTCCCTTCTGGAGGAACTCCAGCCTCTAAAATAGAAATGACGACCATTCCTCTGACTGCTATCAAGCAGGTCTACATCTGTGACAAGACGGGCAATGTTACCTTGAGTGCTAGTAGTCAGGCCAAAGATGTCACAATGGAAGTCAGAAAAACTGTCTATGTGCAGCATGCCGCTGACGCATCGCCAAAGTTCCAGGCTATGACGGTAAGTACGCAGAACATCACAAAGTCATCGTGCGACTGGCTCCCGAAACAAGGCGACGGGAGTACCCTGGTGGTGAGCGCTAACACTCCTGATGATGGGAACCTTTTGAAGGGGGAGCAAAGGGATGGCATTCACCTCACTATCGTGTTCCCGTCCTCGATGGTAGCTGCTGCCGCGGCTGTCTCTGTCAGGGTCGAGGCTGGCAATAATATTACGCTGAGCGGCTTTGCAGGAAAATTGACGCTTTTAAGTACCGCTGGCAATGTACAAGCTGAGAATATGTCACTTGCTGCTAGCTCAATGCTCCATGCACAAGCAGGCAATATCGTATTCACCGGCTCGCTATCCGGCAGCCCTATACAGGATGTGCTCCAGTCAGATGCCGGCGACATTTCAGTGACTCTGCCCGCAACCACCAATGTCTCCGTTGATGCAAGTGCTCCAACGGGCAACATAGAGGACACTTTTTCCCCTACAAGTGTGAACCAGGGGGTAGTTGGAGCAACTATCAAGGGGCCGCTGAACCCCTCCAGGGGCGTCATTACACCTGGACTGCTCAAATTGATGGCCTTTACAGGCGATATCGTCATCAATAAAGCGTAGGGACCCGATTTATCGCCTTGCTCGCTCGCAGGGCAGGGGCCAGCCCTGCCCCTACGGAGCGCGAAATCGCAGTCGTTCGATTTGAAAAATCATGCTGGCGAGGGTAGTTTTTGCCTTTGCTGGCATGGTGATCCCGCCTCCTACAATTCGCAGCATGTTGTCTTTAGCGCACTTCCATGACCTCTGCGTACAGAGGCATACACAAATGGTATTGCCGGAATTTGTCTACAACCTGTCATTCTGTCATCAAGGAGTAAAAAATTATGCAAGCTCAATCGATCAAACCATCTGTGGAGGTCATCTATCCCCTCTCCCCTATGCAGCAAGGGATGCTCTTTCATACCCTCTATAATCCACAGTCGGACTCATATTTAGAACAATATCAATATAGCTTGCGTGGAACGCTCGATGTTGCAGCCTTCAAGCAGAGTTGGGAGCAGGTGTTGCAGCGCCATGCGATCTTGCGCACCCAGTTTATGTGGCAAGACCTGAAAGAGCCTCTTCAGGTTGTCTGGCGAGAACTGGCCTTGCCCTGGGCCGAACATGATGTACGTGGCCTGCCGGAAGAGGAGCAACAGGCGCATATTGCTGCTATTCTGAAAGAGGATCTGCGCAAAAGTGCCAGACTTGATTCTGCTCCATTATTCCGCCTCATTCTGATCAGGCTACAGCAGGATAGCTATCAATTTGTCTGGAGCTTTCATCACGCGTTGCTGGATGGTTGGAGCACGGCAATTCTTGTACAAGAAGTGTTCCAGCTCTACGAAGCCAATCGTCTGGGTCGTGATCTTGATCTGCCGGTCCCTCCTCCCTATCGCACCTATATTGCCTGGTTGCAACGACAGGATCGGGCCAGCGCGGAAGCATTCTGGCGAGAAACGCTCGCAGGTTTCAGCTCTCCCACGGTTTTGCAGGTGGCTCGTATGCAGACCGAGGAAAGTGCTCGGGGAGCGGAGATGGAGGCTCACTTTTATCTCAAAAAGCTTCCCGCGAAAACGGCTACAGCTTTGCAAGCATGCTGTCGGCAGCACAGGATCACGTTGAATACCCTGGTTCAAGGGTGCTGGGCTTTGCTCCTGAGCCACTATAGTGGAGAGCGTGATGTTGTCTTCGGCGTGGTGGTTGCCGGGCGACCGCTGGATCTGCCTGCGTCAGCAGAGATGGTAGGACTTTTTATTAATACTCTGCCGATGCGGGTCCAGATCGATCCGGCTCAGCCCTTTCTCGCGTGGTTGCAGGATCTCCAGATGCAGCAGGTGAAGGCGCGCCAATACGATTATTGCGCCTTGCCCGATATTCAGCAATGGAGTGACTTGCCAGGCAATGTGCCTTTGTTTGAAAGCATTATCGCCTTCGAAAATTATCCTGGAGATGGGGAAGAGATGGAGAGGCGAATGAGCTTGAAGATCGATCAGATTTCTACATCCTCTCCCACTAACTATCCTCTCTGCCTGGCTATCGTCCCTGGAAAAGAAATGACGGTCTACCTGGCGTATGATCGCCGACGCTTTGATGCCCCGGTGGCAGAACAGTTACTGAAGCATTTTATGGTACTGCTTGAGGGGATAAGCAATGCGCATTCCGGCCTGTCCTGTGGAGCGATATCGCTGCTTACGCCTGCCGAGCGTCAGCGCATGCTGGTTGATTGGAATAACACAACTGTGCCCTATCCTGAGACGCTCTGTATTCCCGATGCCTTTGAGGCACGGGCGCAGGAATTGCCAGACAACGTTGCGCTGGTTTTCGACGACGTCCACCTCACCTATGACGAGCTCAATCGCCAGGGGAACATGCTGGCACACAAGTTACAATCGATGGGCGTAGGTGCGGATGAGGTCGTTGGGCTGTATTGTGAACGTTCAATAGCAATGGTCATTGGCGCGCTTGGCATTCTCAAGGCGGGAGGAGCCTATCTGCCTCTTGATCCAGATTACCCGGTGGAGCGGCTCCAGCCGATCATCGCTGAAGCAGGGATGCGCCTGATCGTTGCGCAACAGCATATCGTCCAAGCTCTGCCTCAACATACTATGCAGGTCGTCTTTCTTGATACCGCAGGCATGCAGGGTGTCAGCGCGTCTGCTGAGAAGAATCCAACACGCACAATCCAGAGCGATAATAGCGCCTATGTCATTTATACTTCTGGCTCAACCGGCAAGCCAAAGGGGGTCGTGGTAACTTATCGTGGCGTCTGCAACCTTCTCGCTCAGCAAGAAGCAATCTTCCATGTCCATCCAGGGCTACGTATTCTCCAGTTTGCCTCGCAAAGCTTTGATGTTTCTGTATGGGAGATATGGATGTCCCTGATGAATGGAGCGACCTTGTACCTGAATACGCGTGATGCCCTGATGCCTGGTGAGCCACTGGCTAATGTGCTGCTGACGCAGGGAATCAATGTGCTGGTGTTGACTCCTTCTGCCATGATGGCGCTGCCGGAGAGGGCGTTTCCCGCGTTGCAACACATTGTAACAGCCGGTGAAGCGTATTCGAACGAACTCGTCGAGCGCTGGAGCGAAAAAGCACACCTGTATAACGCCTACGGTCCTACAGAAACCACTTGCTACTCTACTCTAGTCGTTGACTTACGCGAAACCGGTAAATCTCTGATTGGTCGCCCGATCTGCAATACGCAGATTTATCTCTTGAACGAATGGCTCCAACCGGTGCCGGTCGGCGTAAGTGGCGAAATTTATATTGGGGGAGCTGGCCTGGCCCGTGGATATATGCAGCAACCCGCTATAACGGCGGAACGCTTCGTTCCGGATCCTTACAGCACAACACCGGGCCAGCGGCTCTATAAAACAGGCGACCTGGCGCGCTATACCGCCGATGGGCAACTCATCTTTCTCGGGCGCAATGATAGTCAGGTGAAGTTACGAGGCTTCCGCATCGAGCTAGGGGAAATTGAAAAAACGCTCGATCAATATGCGGCGGTGCAGCAGTGTGTTGTGATGGTACGGGAGGATAGGCCGAAAGATCGTACCCTTGTTGTCTACATCGTACCCAAAGAGGGCCAACAGATTGAGAGCCTTGAGCTGATGAACTACCTGCGTAGTAAGCTTCCCCCGTATATGCTTCCCAATAGTATCGTGTCGCTGGAAACGTTTCCAATGATGCCCAACGGCAAAATTGATAAGAACAAATTACCCGCTCCCGGCGCACAAGGGTTAGTGCGCCAGGAGGCATTCCGACCTCCGCGTGATCTGGTGGAGCAGCAACTGGTCCAGAGCATCGAGGAAATTTTACAGCTACGGCCCATCAGTATTACCGACAATTTTTTCCTGATCGGCGGCCATTCTTTGTCTGCCATTCGGCTGATGAGTGAGATCCAGAAGAGATTAGAGGTCCAGATAGAACTGCCAGTGATATTCCAGGCTCAGGATATTGCGGCACTAGCGCGCGCGATCCGCCAGCTCCAGGGCGCACATACAGTAACCCGATCTCCTCTGGTGCCAATTCAGCCCCGAGGTGACAAAGCGCCTTTCTTCTGTATTCATCCTGCCAGTGGTAATGTGAGCAGCTACTATAATCTGGCGCGCTATTTGCGTCCAGACAGACCTGTGTATGGGATACAAGATACCACCGTTGTTGAGGAAGGCGAGAGCGGCGCCAGCTCGCTTGAAGAGATGGTCTGTTCCTATATCTCTGTCCTGAAAGAGATACAACCGGAGGGACCCTACTTCCTGGGGGGCTATTCCTTTGGCGGGCTTATTGCTTTTGAAATGGCGCAGCAACTCCTGGCACAGGGTCAGAAAGTAGCCTTGCTCGCTATCTTTGACTCGCATCCTCCGACCCACGCGGACGATGTGACCGATGATGAGACCACGTTGCTGGCCATTATCGCCTCAGAGTGGCTCCGTGAAAGTAGCAATAAAAAGGTGCAGGACATTTATGACGAACTGGCGCCTCTTACCGTGGAAGAGCAATTGCAACATGTCCTGTCTCTGGTTCGCCAGGCCAATGTAGAGTTACTGTCGATGGACCCTCGCTGGGTCAGACAACAAGTATTGCTCTTCAAGTCTAGAATGCATACAGCCCTCAGCTATAAAGCACGCCAGTATCCCGGGCCAATTACATTTTTCCGTGCTAACGAACGCGATGAGCTTGATCAAAACAAAGTGCTGGCAGAGAACCTGGATGAGCTTGGCTGGCAACAAATGACTGCACTTCCGTTAGAAGTCTACCTGGTGCCTGGTTACCACA
Source organism: Ktedonosporobacter sp. (assembly GCA_035293765.1). Taxonomy (GTDB): domain Bacteria; phylum Chloroflexota; class Ktedonobacteria; order Ktedonobacterales; family Ktedonobacteraceae; genus DASRHT01. The sequence goes on along the minus strand of DATGMF010000071.1, from coordinate 37,584 downwards.
ACACTATCATGAATAATCCGTCCGTTGAAACGCTAGCGCAGCATCTGCAAGGCTGTCTTGATCGAGCCTCAGATGCGCAGTAAGGAGTTTTTGCATTGATGAATGTTTCTATGAAAGTTTCCGCATTAGCTGACCTTGAGCTAAAACAATTACGCGCGCTGGTAGAGCAGATTGGCAATACACCGGTGCAGGCGGTCTATCTGGAACTTGATGGCGCCCCCAGAGTGATCTACCTGAAACTGGAAGGCGCCAATCCAGGCGGTTCGGTCAAAGCGCGCACCGCCTACTCGTTAATTCGCTTTCTGGAGGAGTATAAGCTCCTCCAGAAAAACTCGGTGATTCTGGAATCAACCTCTGGCAATCTTGGGGTGGCGCTGGCGATGATTGCTAAGGCGAGAGGATATCATTTTCGTGCCATTACTGATCTCAAAGCCACGCAAGAAAACGTTGCCAAAATGCAGTTGCTGGGTGCCGAGGTGGAGGTCATTGCAAAGCCCGACAGAACAGGGGGATATCTTATGAGCCGGCTTGAGCGGATTGAGGACCTCTGTCGTGCCTCTAGCAGATATATCTGGACAAATCAGTATTCCAATGTGGCCAATCCTGCGATCCATTATAAACAAACCGGGCCAGAGCTCTATCATCAGATGAATGAACAGGTGGATGTTGTCTTTGTCGCCGTCTCGACCGGTGGTACGCTGGCAGGCATTGGCCGGTACTTTCGCGAGGTCAGCCCTCAGACGCGGGTCATCGGGGTAGATGTTAAGGGGTCTGTGGTTTTTGGTACGCCTCCCGGCCCACGTATATTAACGGGCATTGGCGCAGCTCGCCCCTCTGACTTTATTACCAGAGACGTCTATGACACCTATATGCTCGTCAGCGATGAAGAAGCCTTTGCATTCTGTCATGCCCTCTATGACGGGACCGGCATCAGGGTTGGGGGATCGAGCGGAGCCGTTCTCGCCGCCTGCGCACGCTACCTGGCGGAACATCCCGAAGTGAAAAGGCCAGCCTGCCTCTGCCCCGATACAGGCGAGAACTACGTCTCATCAATTTTCAATCAACAGTGGTTGGAGGAGCATAATCTATCTCTTGCCGGTCATCTTGGACCTGTGACAAAAATTCACTCTGAAGTTTGACTGTCTTTTGGATCTGTGTTACTGCTGTGTCCTCAGGACCCTCGAAGATGACTGTGGCGCTAGAGAATTTGCCACCTCTTGCAGAGGGTCCGGTTTCCTACTTTCGCTCGTAGATGCGGCCAGGTTCATATTGTAGTTTCTCGTTTTTTCGTAGTGCGTGTTGATATCTGCTACTCGCACCTATTACTTTCACAGCTTTCCATCCATGCAGTATCCCGTATCCGTTCATGTTCTTTTGTGCCCTGGAAATAGCCGCTTACCAGGCGCCACAGGTGCTCAGCAGTCGAAAATGGCGAAGAGGCACGCTACTGGTGATAGCGGTTGTTTATACCACAGTTACGCGTAGAGAAAGGTGAGATATGATATGGAAACCTCCACTACTTTGAAAAATATCCTCAACAGCGAAAAAGCGATTGCAGGGACCCGATTTATCGCATCCGAAGAATACCCTGAGATAAAGCATATTTGTCAGCTTTTTGAGCAACAGGCCAGCCTCACACCGGGAGCAGTTGCCGTGGTGTATGAAGGTGAGCAGATTACGTATCAGGCATTAAATCAGAGAGCGAATCAGTTGGCGCACTTTTTGCGGCAGGCGGGTGTACAGTCGGAGAGCCTGGTGGGCATATGCCTGGACCGCTCGATAGCGATGATCGTCGGGCTGCTGGGCATTCTGAAAGCGGGAGGCGCGTACGTTCCGCTCGATCCCAAAGCTCCAGTGGAGCGGCTCAGAGAGACGTTAACTGATGCGCAGATACAGGTATTACTGGCGCAGCATGAGCTGAAACAACAATTGCAGCAATATGTAGTACACGCGCTCGATCTGGAGCAAGATTGGGAGACCATTGCTCAGGGATGTATGGAAAATCCTTCCTGGCAAGCCTATGCCTCGCAGCCCGCTTATGTGATCTATACCTCTGGCTCAACCGGCAAGCCAAAGGGGGTCGTGATTGAGCATCGGCAGCTCTTGAACTATGTATTCGGGATTATTATACGGTTTGGTTTTGTCCCCGGGATGAGTTTTGCGGTACTGCAATCCATCACTGCCGATTTCTGTAATACCTTGCTCTTTCCGGCGCTCTGTCAGGGTGGAACCCTACATCTTATCGCTGAGCAGCGCGTTACCGATCCTGATGCGTTAGCTGACTACTTCAAGGGCCATACCATTGATTGTCTGAAAATCACCCCCTCGCACTGGGCGGCGCTGGCCGCATCGGGCCAGGTGGCGCAGTTTTTGCCCCAGCATCGCCTGATTTTTGGCGGCGAGGCGTTAAACTGGAGCATCATCGAGCAGATCGCGGCGCAAACTCCGCGTTGCCTGATCTTCAATCACTATGGTCCAACCGAAACGACCATCGGAGCGTTAACTTACGACCTGAGATCGAGTAATCGGCATCAGGAAACCGCGTTGTTGGTGCCGATAGGGAAGCCAGTAGCGCATGCCCAGGTCTATGTGCTGGATGAGCATGGCAGTCCTGTTGCCCCTGAAGCGTCGGGTGAGCTCTACATTGGCGGAGCCGGGGTCGCTCGTGGCTACCTTCATCGGCCAGAACTCACCGCGGAACGCTTTGTCCCGAACCCCTTTGGCTCCGAGCCTGGGGAGCGGCTCTATAAGACCGGCGATCATGTGCGCGTGCTCGCTGACGGCTCGATTGAGTTCATCGGCAGGCTTGATGATCAGGTGAAGATTCGCGGGTTCCGCGTCGAACCGGGCGAAGTTGCCGCGGTGCTTAGAGAACATCCCGCCATTCAAGAAGCGATAGTGGTAGCGCGGGAGGATCACGCAGGAGAGAAACGGCTGATCGCGTATGTGGTGACGGCGCAAGAAGAAGCATCAGCCGTCGCGACCTTGCGCGACTGGCTCGGTGAGAAGCTCCCCCAGTATATGGTCCCGGCGACGTTTGTCTTGCTGGAGCACCTGCCGCTTTTACCGAATGGCAAAGTCAATCGGCGAGCTCTTCCCGAGCCAGAGCATGACCAGAGAGAACTGAACGTCCCTTATGTGGCTCCCCGTACAGCTCTTGAAGAACTGCTGGCAGGCATCTGGGCTGATGTCCTGAGGCGGCAGGTGGGAGTCTTTGATGACTTTTTTGTGATTGCGGGACACTCTTTGCTCGCCATGCAGGTAATTGCGCGCCTCCGTAAAGCGGTGCAGGTGGAACTGCCGATCAACATCCTGTTCAAGTATCCTACCATAGCGGCTCTGGCTGAGCAGGTAGAGCTGGCACGCAAAAATCAGTCAGAAGCAGGCTTTTCAGTCCTTGAGGTGCGCACTCGCCCGGCGTTACTGCCGCTCTCGCTCGCGCAGCAGGGCCTGTGGGTACTGCATCAGTTGGACCCCCAGAGTCCTTTCTATAATATTCCCGTGGTCCTGTCTATTCGTGGCCCGTTACAGAGAGAGGCGTTGGAACGCAGCCTGACCGAGATTGTGCGGCGGCACGAGGCTCTGCGCACCACCATCGACGAGGTGGATGGGCAGCCGGTTCAACACATTCATCCGCCCTCCGTGTGGGCCCAATTTATCGCATCCGCCAGCTTTGGCGCGTCCGATGCCTTCATCGACCTGCAATCTCTGCCCGTAGAACAGCGGGAGGAGAAAGTACAGCAGTTGGCTAAGGCGGAAGCGATGCAGCCTTTCGATCTGAGCCAGGGACCCCTGATCCGCGGTAAGCTGCTCTGTCTTGCGCCGACAGAGCATGTATTGATCCTGACGGCGCATCACATTGTCTTTGATGGCTGGTCGAAGGACGTTTTCTTGCGCGAGTTGGGCGTGCTCTACGAAGCTTTCAGCCAGGAACAGGGGTCTCCCCTGTCCGAGTTGCCGCTGCAGTATGCCGATTATACGCTCTGGCAGCGTGAATGGTCGCAGGAGCAAGCGTTCACAGAGCAAATCACCTACTGGCGCCAACAGCTCGCCGGGGCCACAACTACGCTCAGCTTGCCAACCGACCGGCCTCGTCCGCCTGTGCAGACCTTCCGCGGAGCCGCCGAGCGCTTTAGCATTGATGCCTCGCTCGTTGCGGCGCTCAAAGAGTTGAGCCGGCGCGAAGGCGTCACCCTCTTTATGACCCTGCTGGCGGCCTTCAATATGCTGCTGGCGCGCTACAGCGGCCAGAACGATGTACTGGTGGGCTCGCCAACCGCCAATCGGAGCCAGTTGGAACTGGAAGATCTGGTGGGCTTTTTTGTCAACACCCTGGTCTTGCGCACTGACCTGTCCGGCAATCCGTCGTTCCGCACCTTGCTACAGCGAGTGCGCGAGATGACCCTGGCTGCCTACGATCACCAGGACCTGCCTTTTGATCGCCTGGTCCAGGAGCTAAAGGTTGAGCGTTCGTCCAATAGCAATCCGCTTTTCCAGGCGGCATTTGTTTTACAGAACATCCTGGCATCGGTCCGACCGCTCACCAATCTGGAAATGAGCTCGCTGGAGGTTGATAGCGGGACGGCAAAATTTGATGTCATGCTTGAGTTGACGGAAATAGACGGCGGCATGCGCGGCAAGATTGAGTACAGCACCGATCTTTTTGATGCCGGCACGATCAAGCGCATGGTTGGACATCTCCAGACGCTGCTGCACGCTATCGTGGCTGATCCTGAACAGAGCATCATGCAGTATCCGCTCCTGCCGCCTGCCGAAGAGCAGACGGTGGTGCATGACTGGAATGCGACCCAAACTCCTTTTCCTCAGGATCGCTGTGTTCATGAGCTCTTTGAGGAACAGGTACGGGTGCGTCCCGATGCCATCGCTCTCGCCTGTGAAGAGCGGGCGTTGAGTTACCGCGCGCTTGATCAGCGGGTCAATGGTCTTGCCTGGCAGCTCCGCGAGCTGGGAGTTGGGCCAGAAGTGCCGGTTGGCATCTGCATGGAGCGCTCACTGGAACTGGTGGTGGCCTTGCTGGCGATCCTTAAAGCGGGAGGCATCTATGTGCCGCTGGACCCGGGCTATCCGCGTGAGCGCCTGGCTTTTATGATCGCTGATGCTCGCATCACAATCCTGCTCACTCAGCGCCACTTGTATGATCGTCTGTCCGCAGAAGGACTTGCGATTTATAGCGTAGATAATCTAGAAGAGGAGGATGAAGATGATGATGTGGTATTCACGCCACCTGAAGGATTGAGCGCGACTAATCTCGCCTATATCATTTATACTTCAGGTTCTACCGGCACCCCTAAGGGGGTCTGCGTGACGCATGCCAATATCGCGCGCCTGGTGAAAGAAGCAAATTTTGCCGCGTTTGCTCCGCAGGAAGTTTTCTTACAATCGGCTCCTGTTTCCTTTGATGCCTCGACCCTCGAGCTCTGGGGCAGCCTGCTCAACGGTGCGCGCCTGGTAGTGTTTCCTTCTTACACGTCATCCTTAAATGAACTGCAACGGGCGATTGAGCAATATTGTATCACCGTCCTCTGGATCACGTCCGGGCTGTTTAGCCAGATGGTAGAGTACCATCTTGAGAGTCTACAGACCGTGAAGTATGTGATCACGGGAGGAGATATTGTATCTGTTCCCCATGCGAAGAAAATTCTGGCACAACGGGGAGGGTGTACTCTCGTCAATGGCTATGGACCAACGGAGAACACCACGTTTACCTCTTGCTACTTCATGACGCAAGAGGAGCAGGTTGGCAACTCTGTGTCCATTGGCTCCCCCGTTGCCAACACGCAGGTCTATATCCTGGATGCCTATATGCAGCCGGTGCCCATTGGCGTTCCTGGAGAGTTATACACTGGCGGCAAGGGTCTGGCGCGTGGGTATCTCCATCAGCCAGCCTTAACGGCGGAGAAATTTATCCCTGATCCATTTGGCGCAGCCGGAGAAAGGTTATATAGAACAGGCGATTTAGCGCGCTATCGACCTGATGGCACCATCGAGTTCCTGGGGCGCATCGATTATCAGGTGAAGGTCAGCGGTTTTCGTATCGAGTTGGGCGAGATTGAGACAGTGCTGGGCCAGCATCCAGCCGTTCGCGAAGTCGTGGTCATTGTTCGCGAGGACCAGCCTGGAACCAAACGTCTGGTGGCGTATATCGTCTCTGAGCAACAAGAGTTCGTGGCCGGTGACCATCTAAAAACCTGGTTACGTGAGCGCTTGCCTCAGTACATGATGCCAACGGTCTTTGTTGTGCTTGAGCAGTTACCGCTCTCGCCGAATGGCAAAGTGGATCGGCGCGCTTTGCCTATGCCGGAGCATGATCGCATTGAACTGGCGGCCTCCTATGTCGCTCCTCGCACTGCCATCGAGGAGATCATGGCGGGTATCTGGTGCCAGGTGCTGAATCTGGATCGGGTGAGCGTCTTTGATAACTTTTTTGCGATTGGCGGCTACTCTCTGCTGGCTATCAAGGTCCTCGCCCATCTCTATAAAGCTCTGGAAGTTGATCTGCCCTTGCACGCCATCTTCGAGTACCCGACCCTGGCGGCGCTGGCTGAGCAAGCGGAAATAGCACGGTGGTCCCAGGAGAAGAGCTCGCTGCCTGCTCTAAACGAGCGTTCACGCCCGGCATTGCTCCCGCTCTCACTGGCGCAACAGCGCCTGTGGTTCCTGCATCAGTTGGACCCGGAGAGCCCCTTCTACAATATCCCAATGGCCCTGCGTATCCGCGGATGGCTGGATGTAGAGGCGTTGGAACGCAGCCTGGCTGAGATTGTGCGGCGGCACGAGACCCTGCGCACTACCATCGACGAGATAGAAGGCCAGCCCGTTCAATTCATCCATCCAGCCTTCGTGGGGGCCGGCTTTATCGCGCCTGTAATCGATATACAGCACTTGCCTGTAGAGCAGCGGGAGGAACAGGCGCAGCGGATTGTCAACGCCGAAGCGATGCTGCCCTTTGATCTAAGCCAGGGACCGTTGATCCGCAGCAAGCTGCTCTGCCTTACGCCAACGGAGTATGTGCTGGTCCTGACCGTGCATCACATTGTCTTTGATGGCTGGTCGAAGGACGTTTTTGAGCGAGAGCTGATCTCTCTCTATGGAAGCTTTAGCCAGGAACAGATATCTTCCCTGCCCGAGTTGCGGCTGCAATACGCCGACTATACGCTCTGGCAGCGCGAATGGTTGCAGACGGAGATGCTCGAACGCCAGATGACCTACTGGCGCCAGCAGCTCGCCGGGGCTACCACGGTGCTGAATTTGCCGACCGACCGGCCTCGCCCGCCGATTCAGACCTTCCGCGGAGCTGTGGAACATTTCACCATCGATCCCTCGCTCTCTGTCGCGCTCAGTGAGTTAAGCCGGCGCGAAGGCGTCACCCTCTTTATGACGTTGCTGGCGGCCTTCAATGTGCTGCTGGCGCGCTACAGTGGGCAGAGCGATGTGCTGCTGGGTTCGCCAACTGCCAACCGTCGCCATCTGGAGCTGGAAGAACTGATGGGCTTTTTTGTCAACACGCTGGTCTTGCGCACCGATCTATCCGGCAACCCGTCGTTTCGTACCTTGCTACAGCGAGTACGCGAGATGACTCTGACCGCCTACGCGCACCAGGACCTGCCCTTTGAGCGTCTGGTAGAGGCGGTACAGCCGGAGCGCAGTTTGAGCTATAATCCCTTGTTCCAGGTGGCTTTCGCCTTGTGGATCTCTTCCTCAGCTCCTATCCCTATCACGGGGATCGCCCTTGAGCCATTTCCTATTGAAGGAGGAACGGCCAAGCAGGATATGATGGTGGATATGCTGCAAACCGCGACGGGCTTGCAGATGCGGTGGGAATATAGTGTAGACCTGTTTGATGCTACCACGATCAGACGAATGGCCGCACATTTCCAGACGCTGCTGCACGCAATTGTTGCTCATCCCGAGCAGTCCATCATGCAGTATCCGCTGCTCCCTGAGCAGGAGCAGCAGGTGGTGTTACATGACTGGAATGCCACCCAGACGCCTTATGCGCAGGATCACTGTATCCACGAGCTGTTTGAAGAGCAGGTGCGGGCGCGTCCTGATGCCGTGGCGCTGGTCTTTGAAGAGCAGACGCTGAGCTATCGGGCGCTTGATGAGTGCGCCAATCGCCTTGCCTGGCGACTCCGTGGCCTGGGTGTCGGGCCAGAGGTGCTGGTGGGCCTCTGCATGGAACGCTCGCCGGAACTGGTAGTGACCCTGCTGGGTATCCTCAAAGCGGGCGGTGCGTATGTGCCGCTGGACCCGGGCTACCCGCGTGAACGCCTGACTTTTATGCTCACAGATGCTCGCATTGCGATCCTGTTGACGCAAAACAGGTTGCGCGAGCGGCTGCCGGCGGAAGGACTCTCGGTCTATGGGATAGAGGACCTGATAGAGACAGAGCTCACTGATGGGGCGGTGCCTCCGCCTCCGGTAGAAATGAGCGTGGCGAATCTGGCGTATGTCATCTACACCTCTGGCTCTACGGGCACACCGAAAGGCGTGATGGTGTCGCATCGCGGCCTGGCAAGTCTGTCGGTCGCGCAAGCAAAGGCGTTCGGGACGCAACCAGAAAACCGGATGCTGCAATTTGCGTCACTGAGCTTTGATGCCTCCATCTGGGAAATAGTGATGGCGCTTTCCATCGGTGCGACGCTCTGCCTGGCAACACAGGAGACGCTGATGCCGGGGCCATCGCTCTTGCACTTGTTGCAGGAGCAGCAGATCACCACAGCGACGCTCTCGCCTTCTGTGCTGGCGGTCCTGCCTCAGCAAGACCTGCCTGTGTTGCAGACGCTGATTACCGCCGGTGAAGCCTGCTCCGCCGAACTGGTTGCCAACTGGAGCCCTGGTCGCAACTTCTTCAATGCCTATGGGCCAACCGAAACGACAGTCTGTGCCAGCGTCGCGCTCTGTCAGAATGATAAAAAGCGTCCGACCATCGGCAAGCCCATTGCCAATATGCAGATGTATGTCCTGGATGCGCACTGGCAGCCGTGTCCGATTGGTGTCCCGGGCGAGCTCTATCTCGGAGGGGTAGGGCTCGCGCGAGGATACTTGTATCGCCCAGAACTGAGCGCGCAACGCTTTATCCCTCATCCCTTCAGCCTGGAACCGGGGGCGCGCCTCTATCGAACCGGAGACAGGGCTTCCCTGCGACCCGATGGCAACATCGAATTCCTGGGGCGCCTTGACCATCAGGTGAAGATTCGCGGCTTCCGCATCGAGCTTGGTGAGATCGAGGAGGCGCTCAACAAACAGCCGTCGGTGCATGAAAGCGTGGTCATCGTCCGCGAGGACGTGCCGGGCGAGAAGCGTCTCGTCGCGTACCTGATTCCAGAGGCCGACAATGCGCCAGTGATCAGCGATGTGCGCCAGGCGCTCAAAGAGCGCTTGCCCGAATATATGCTCCCCGCGGCCTTTGTGGTGCTGGACGCCCTGCCAATCACGTCCAATGCGAAAGTCGATGTGAAAGCGCTGCCGGCTCCCGAAGCAGTGCAGGGGAAAACGGAGACCACGTATGTCGCGCCGGAGAGCCAGATTGAGCGGGATATTGCTGCGATCTGGTGTGACATCCTGCACCTGGAGAAGGTCGGCGTGCATGAGAACTTCTTTGACCTGGGCGGTCATTCATTACTGTTGGCTCGCTTACAGGATCGCTTGCAAACGGTACTCCACAAAAATGTATCGCTGCTCGATTTATTCCAGCACACGACGATCTCCGCGCTCGCCGCGCTGCTCAGCCGGAACGAGGAGGAGGCGGCTCCGCTTCAGCAAAGTCATGGCTGGTCCGCTGCACGTAGCCGCGCTGTCGAGCAACAACGACAGTTGAGACGCAGCCGACAAGGTGCGAAGAAAATAGAGGTGTTTGAGGACTAAGATGGATCAGATAGATTTTTCTAATGAGATAGCGATTATCGGCATGAGTGGCCGTTTTCCAGGGGCCAGGTCGATCCATGAGTTCTGGCAGAACCTGCAAGACGGCAGAGAATCAATCTCGTTTTTTACCGATCAAGAGCTTGCCGCATCTGGCGTAAAACCTGCTGTTTATAACCAGCAGCAGTATGTAAAAGCCGGGGCAGTTCTTGATGGTGTAGATATGTTTGATGCGGCGTTCTTCGGCATTACCCCGAGGGATGCCGCGCTCATGGACCCCCAGCAACGCCTCTTTCTCGAATGCGCCTGGGAAGCGTTAGAGCAAGCAGGCTATGACGCGGAACGCTATGCCGAACGCATCGGCATCTATGCCGGGGCGAGCATGGATACCTACTTATTGTCGAACCTTGCGAGCAATCGTGAGCTGATAGAAAAGGAGGGCTTATTCCAGATAGGATTGGGGAACGAGCGCGATTACCTGGCGACGCGCGTTTCCTATAAGCTGAACTTGCGCGGTCCCAGCATCAGTGTCAGTTCAGCCTGCTCCACCTCTCTGGTCGCCGTGCATCTAGCGGTTCAGAGCCTGCTCAACAGTGAATGCGATATGGCGCTGGCCGGTGGGGTTTCAGTCAGGGTGCCGCATAAAATCGGCTATGTGTATCAGGAAGGAGGCATTGTTTCTCCTGATGGGCATTGCCGCGCCTTTGATGAGCAAGCGCAGGGCACATTGCGCGGCAACGGCGTTGGTGTAGTGCTGCTCAAACGGCTGGCGGATGCTTTACAAGATGGCGATACAATTTTTGCTGTTATCAAAGGCTCAGCCATCAATAACGATGGCTCGGCCAAGATTGGATATACTGCCCCTGGTACCCAGGGGCAGGCTCAAGTGATTGCGGAGGCGCAGGCGATTGCTGGCATCGAGCCGGAGATGGTGACGTATGTTGAGGCGCATGGCACCGGAACCGCCCTGGGCGACCCGATAGAAATAGCGGCGTTAACGCGCGCTTTTCGTACGGGAACGAAAAAGAACAACTTCTGTGCCATTGGCTCGGTCAAAACCAATGTTGGTCATCTCGATGCCGCAGCCGGAATAACGGGACTGATCAAGACCGTGCTGGCCCTGGTGCATAAACAATTGCCGCCCAGCCTCCATTTCGTGCGACCAAATCCCAGGATCGACTTTGCGAATAGTCCTTTTTATGTCAATACGCAACTTACTGAATGGAAAAGCGAAGGCTTTCCGCGTACCGCCGGGGTCAGCTCCTTTGGCATTGGGGGCACCAATGCGCATGTTGTGCTGCAAGAAGCTCCTCCTGTGACCGTGCCAGCCCGTGAGGCCAAACCCTGGCAACTATTGCTACTCTCCGCACGCACCGAGACGGCTCTGGCGACGATGAGCGCCAATCTGGCGCGACATCTTGCGCAACAGCCGGAGCTCCCTCTGGCTGATGTCGCCGCCGTTTTGCAACTCGGAAGGAAGCAGTTTGATATTCGGCGAGCTGTAGTTTGTCATAATAGTGAGGAAGCCATCAGGGCGCTGGAGATGCTTGACCATCAGCACGTTGCCACAGGCGAAAAGTCGGCGCTCCAGCGACCCGTTACCTTCTTGTTTCCAGGGCAGGGATCGCAACATATCCAGATGGCTGCGGAACTGTATCAGTATGAGCCTGTTTTCCGCAAATATGTGGATATGTGCGCGCACTCCTTCCAGCCCTACCTCAAAGCTGATCTGCGCAAGATCTGCTATCCGGCCTCCGAGGAAGCAGCGGAGGCCACGCAAAAGCTGACACGCACCGCTATCGCCCAGCCTGCCCTCTTTACTATTGAATATGCTCTGGCACAGCTATGGATGGCATGGGGCATACAGCCGCAGGCGCTGATTGGGCATAGCATCGGCGAGTACGTGGCGGCATGCCTGGCCGGAGTTTTCTCGCTGGAAGACGCGATACGGTTAGTCGCGTTGCGGGGGAAAATGATGCAGGCGCTGCCTGCCGGCGACATGCTCGCGGTATCACTGCCGCCGGACGCTCTGCAACCGTTCCTGAACGAGCAGCTCTCTCTAGCAGCGATCAATACCCCTGCGCGTTGCGTCCTTTCGGGCACGAAAGAGGCGGTGCGCGCTGTAGAGGAGGCCCTCGAAATTCCGAGCGACAACGCTGTTTCACAGCTAGCTACTGCTCAGTCGCTCGGTAAGGAGGTCCTTGTTGAGAAGGGAGTCATGACCCGAAGATTGCATACATCTCATGCCTTTCATTCGAGCATGATGGACCCTATCCTGGCAGCCTTTACCGCCGAAGTGAAAAAAGTCCAGCTCAAAGCGCCCGTGCTACCGTTTGTCTCTAACGTTACCGGCGCCTGGATTACAGCAGCAGAAGCAACCGATCCGGCGTACTGGGCGCGTCATCTGCGACAGACTGTGCAGTTTGCCGCAGGTCTTCAGCTCCTGATGGAAGATCCGCAATGCGTCTTGCTTGAAGTTGGTCCCGGTGCCGCGTTATGCACGCTGGCAAAGCAGCATTCAGCCAGGAAGAAGGAACAGCGCGTCCTTTCATCACTGCCTCATGCGCAGAAGGAAGCATCTGATTTTGCCCATGTCTTGCAAACATTGGGTCAGCTCTGGATAGCTGGGGTACGCGTAGATTGGACCAGCTTTGCCGGTGATAGCTGGCAAAGGGTTCCTTTACCGACCTATCCGTTTGAGCGGCAGAGACATTGGATTGAAGCGCCAGACGTAAAACATCAGCAGGAGGTGATTTATCAAAGTAACGACTCTCAGGATGCTCTCCCCCGGCAGAAATTTCATCTATCCATAGAAGGGAAAACAAAGGAAATGGCTGTATCTAACTCTCATATGCCCACAGAAACGCGTCAGAAGGAAATCATGACACGGCTCAAGGACATTTTTGGTCATCTGCTTGGTACGGACCTGACGGCGGTTGACCAGCAAAGTTCTTTCCTTGAGATAGGAGCGGATTCCCTGCTGCTTATGCAGGCCAGCCAGCGCATTAAAGATGTATTCAGTATAAAAATACCTTTCCGTCATCTTCTAGAAAATTATGATACGTTTGACTCGCTGGCGGCGTATCTCGACCAGAAATTGCCATCTGATTTTATAAAGGAGCCTCCCGCCGAGCAACGAGGCTTCGTAGGGACACAATTTATTGTGTCCAATGGCGTTGTCGCGCGCAATAACAGTGAGCCTTTGCCTATGGAAGCTCCTGTACAGGCGCAACGGGAACCGAACACCCAGAAGCTGACGGCTCCATTGCAGCGACCTTCTGCTCCATTGATGCCTGCTAATGGATATGTGGGCAATGCCGCTAATGGACATATGGTGCAGAGCGGTTCCTCAACGCGCATTGAGTCAATTGTAGAGCAACAACTTCAGCTCATGGCTCAAATGGTGGAGCAGCAGCGTTTGCTGATGTCCCAGCAGTTAGAGGCATTAGGAACGCGCACTTTTGTCAATGATCTGCCATCTACCAGGGTGCAGGAGACTCTTGTGGCTGCCCCACTACAGGAGCAAACTGTGATTGCGTCTTTCAATGGAGTAGCATCTCAGCAAGAGGTACTTCCTGCCCCTGTTTCTATAAATGACACGTTATCGCAACAGCCGACAGCAACGTTACATCCTATGGTGGGTGAGAATGGTCCTGTTCTCAGCCTGCGCATGGACCCTGAAACGTATGTCCCCTATCAGCCCAGGAAAACAGGGGCGCTTGGTGGCCTCACGGAGCAACAACAGCAATATATAGCCGCTTTGATCGAACGCGTAGCACGCAAAACAAAGGGTTCGAAGCAGATCGCGCAAGATTACCGCAAGTTTCATGCGGACAATCGGGGAACTGCTGGCTTTAATCTTACATTCAAGGAGGTGGTCTATCCACTCGCCGTCGAGCGAGCCGAGGGAGCGCATGTCTGGGACGTCGATGGCAATGAGTACGTTGACATCGCTATGGGCTTTGGGGCCCTCCTCTTTGGGCATTCTCCCTCTTTTCTGGTTGATGCGCTACAGGAACAGGCCCGCCGTGGTATAGGGCTTGGCTGGCAATCGTACATGGTCGGCAAGGTTGCCAAGTTGTTCTGTGAGATTACAGGCGTGGAACGGGTCAGCTTTTGTAATTCCGGTACAGAAGCAGTGATGACCGCGATTCGCCTGGCGCGCGCGACCACAGGACGCTCTAAAATAGCTGTTTTCGCCGGATCATTCCACGGCACGTTTGACGGCGTATTGGTCAAATCGCATGAGACCGCTGATAAGTCTTTACGCACCATTGCTCTGGCACCAGGCACTCCAGATAGCATGATTGAGGATGTCATCTCGCTCTACTTTGGCAGGCCGGAATCGCTGGAGATGCTCAAAGCTCACGCCCAGGATCTGGCGGCGGTGATTGTGGAACTGCCCCAGAGTCGCAGGCCGGATCTATTGCCCACAAAGTTTTTACAGGAGCTGAGAAAATTCACGACCGAAGCCGGGGTAGCCCTCATCTTTGATGAGGTCGTCGCGGGCTTCCGCATGCATCTGGGGGGCGCGCAGGCGTTGTTTGGCGTGCGGGCGGATATTGTCACCTACGGGAAAGCTTTTGGTGGCGGTCTGCCGGTGGCGGCGATTGGCGGTAAAGCTGAGTTTATGGATGCGGTAGACGGAGGAGTATGGCAGTATGGCGATGCCTCCATACCCGATGCCATGCAGACATTCTTTGCCGGCACGTACTTCAAGCATCCTCTCCTGATGCCGGTTGTCTGGTCCATTCTCAATCATCTCAAGTCAAGCGGACCGCAGCTTCAGGAGCAGTTAAACCAGCGCACAACGCAGTTGATGCAGCGCCTGGACCGGCTCTTTGAACAAATGCACGCGCCGATACGAACGATCCATTTCGGTTCGCTCTTCCGCTTTTTGTTCCCTCCGGCGTATAAAGTGGTTGACGCAAACCTCTTTTTCTATCATCTGCTGGAAAAAGGCATTTACATTGCCGAGACGCGTAACTGCTTCCTGTCAACGGCGCATACCGCCAGCGATCTGGATTATATCGTTCAGGCTATCCAGGAGACGCTGGTAGAATTGCAAGCTGGCGGCTTCTTGATTGACACGTCCCCCTGGCCCGATCCCTCCGACCCCGGGGGCGGGACAGGCCCATTATTCTTGAGTCGTACTTTGTCGCAGGGAAGCGAGGCGATTACTCGCCTCGCTTCCCCTCTCTCCTCTGTTTTTGCGAACGATGGGCATAACCAGGAGGCTCATGACGCTGTGCGTATGGTGCCGATGTCAGAGCAACAGAAGGAACTCTGGTTCATGGCACAGTTTGGGACCGATGCATCGCGTGCCTACCACGAATCGCTGACCATGCATCTGCGCGGGTCGTTTCAGGCAGACGCGATGCGCCAGGCCGTTCAGGCGCTGATTCAGCGCCATGAGTCTCTAAGAACCACTTTTAGCAGCGAGGGAGACTATCAACGTATACTACCCTCTTTTGACCTGGATATCGCCTGGAGCGACTTCTCCTCGTTAGCAGAAGAGGTGCAGGAGCGACAGGTGGCGGATGTGCAGGCCAGAGAGATTCAAAAACCCTTTGACCTTGAACACGGGCCTCTGATGCGCATCCATCTCGTAAAGCTTCAGGAGCAACATCATCTTTTCGTTTTCACTGTCCATCACATCATTGCCGATGGGCGCTCTGTTGGCACCATGCTGGCCGAATTGAGCGTTCTTTATACTAATGCCTGCTCGGGTACGCAAGCGCACCTGCCAGCAGCGACGCAATATCGCGAGTTTGTGGAATGGCTGGAGCAGCCGGAACAGCAGGAACTGATGACCTCGGCTCAGGCGTACTGGTTAAGCCAGTTTACGAGCTTGCCACCAATCCTGACGCTGCCAACCGATTTTCCTCGCCCGGCCAGAAAAACTTTCAAAGGCGCGTTTTATGTCACGAAAATTGATGCAAAACTATGTAATGAGCTAAAAAATCTCAGTCGGCAACAGCATTGCACGCTATTTACCACGCTACTGGCGGCATACACAGCTCTGCTTTCACGTCTGACCAATCAAACGGATCTGGTCGTCTCCGTTTCTGCCGCGGGTCATACCCTGATCGATAACGAGCATCTGGTGGGGCACTGCGTTAACTTGCTGCCGCTACGGCTGAAGATCGAGGACGATCCTACGCTGGCTCGTTATCTCCAGGCGGTGAAAACTGTATTGCTGAATTCCTATGAGCACCAGATCTATCCTTTAAGCAAGCTAGTTGAGAAGCTAAATCTGCCCAGAGACCCCAGCTCTATGCCTCTGGTGACAACGTCATTTAACCTTGATCGCGCTGGAGAACTCGCATTTGCCGATCTTGAGGCTGATATTATTACTAACTCTACTGGCTTCGCCAAATTTGATTTCGATCTCAATATCGTGCAGACAGATACAGAACTGGTCCTGGAATGCAATTACAATGCCGATCTGTTTCGAACTCAAACGATTCAGCGCTGGATGGGATATCTGAAGACGCTGTTACAAGGGATGACGCAGGCTGCTGCTCTCCACTTCTCGGAACTGCCCCTGATGAGTCAGGAGGAAGAGCAGCAGCTTCTTTTCGAGTGGAATAACACCCATGTGGACTATCCTGTGACCGGGTGCATCCATCAGCTTTTTGAGCAGCAGGCGCAGCGCACTCCTGATCGGGTTGCGGTATCGTGCGCAGGTCAGCAATTGCGCTATCGCGAATTGAATGAGCGCGCCAATCAACTGGCCCATTACCTGCAACGGCTGGGCGTGGGACCTGACGTGCTGGTCGGCATCTGTATGGAACGTTCGCTGGACATGGTGATTGGGTTATTGGGCATTCTCAAGGCGGGAGGAGCCTATATGCCGATGGACCCCACCTATCCTCAAGATCGCCTGGCCTTCATGCTGAGCAACGCACATGCTCCGGTATTGCTCACGTTGCAGCACCTGCGCGAACAGGTGCCGGCATACCAGGGACAGATCGTCTGTCTCGACAGCGACTGGCAAACGCTCAGCCAGGAAGCACAGACGGCGCCGGCATGCAGCGTCACGGCTGACAATCTTGCTTATGTCATTTACACCTCCGGCTCGACAGGCCAGCCCAAAGGCGCGATGGTGGCGCAGCGCGGGATGCTCAACCATCTCTTTGCCAAAATCCAGACGCTTGATCTCACGTCGGACGATACGGTTGCTCAGACGGCTTCTCACTGCTTCGACATCTCCGTCTGGCAGTTTTTCGCCGCGCTCTTACAGGGGGGGCAGGTGTGCATTTATCCTAATGAGATCGCGCGCGATCCGGTGCAATTGTTCAGGCACGTTGCTGCTGAGCGCGTCTCTATTCTGGAGATTGTGCCCTCGCTGCTCCAGGCGTATCTCGATGCCATTGAGTTGTTGTCTGAGCAAGCGAGCGTAGAAGCAAGTCTGCGCTGGCTGGTTGTCACCGGAGAGCAGTTCCCCGCCCCGCTGGCTGCGCGCTGGCTGCGGCATTTCCCGCAGGTCACGCTGCTGAACGCCTATGGGCCGACGGAATGCTCTGACGATGTGACGCACGCTGTGCTCCATCAGGCGCTGCTGGAGAGAGGGGCGACGGCGCCGATAGGGCTGCCGGTAGGCAATACGCAGATCTATATTCTGGATCGTGTGCTCCAACCCTTGCCGGTGGGCGTGCCAGGAGAGATTTATGTTGGTGGGATTGGCGTCGGCAGAGGGTATGTGGGAGACGCGGCCCGTACGGCTTCAACCTTCATCCCCGATCCCTTTGGCGTGTCTGGAGGGCGTCTCTATAAGACCGGTGATGTTGGACGCTATCACCCCGATGGGCAGATCGAGTTTATCCAGCGCGTCGATCATCAGGTGAAGGTGCGTGGCTATCGCATCGAACTGGGGGAGATTGAGGCGGTGCTGGGGCAGCATCCCGCCGTTCGCCAGTGCTTGGTGCTGGTGCGCGAAGATGAGCCGGGGCAGCAACGACTGGTGGCCTATCTGACCGCGGTGCCGGGAGAGAAGCCGGCGGCAAATCAGCTCTATGCATGGCTGCACGATAAGCTGCCAGTCTATATGATCCCTGTGGCCTTTGTCTTGCTTGAAGAGTTCCCGCTCTCAGCCAATGGTAAGCTGGAGCGAGCAGCTTTACCCGCGCCGGAGCGCGACCATAGCGAACTTACAGCTTCTTATATAGCCCCTCGTACGGACACAGAAGAGCTGCTGGCGGATATCTGGTGCGAGGTGCTGGCATTGGAGCGCGTGGGCGTTCTGGACAACTTCTTTGCTATTGGCGGCCATTCTTTACCGGCAACGCAGGTTATGGCACGTCTGCGCAAGAGAATCCAGGTCGATTTGCCTTTACAGGCGCTCTTTGAGCATCCAACTATTGCGGGCCTTGCCGAACAGATAGAGCAGGCGCAGCATAAACCCGGTAGCGTGGCTGCCTTAGCTCTTCCCGATATTCGCCCGCGCCGGGCTCTGTTCCCGCTCTCGTTTGCCCAGCGGCGCCTGTGGTTCCTCAGTCAACTGGAGCCAGAAAGCCCGTTCTACAACATCCCTGTTGCCCTGCATATGCAGGGTCCATTGCAGCGAGAGGCGCTGGAGCGTACTCTCTCCGAGATTGTACAGCGTCACGAGATTTTGCGTACGATCATTGTCCTGGCCGATGGTCAGCCTATGCAACAGGTTCTGCCCGCTGGAGATATTCGTTTTAGCGCGTCCGATCTTACCCTGACGGATCTTTCGCATCTGCCATCATCTGAGCAGCAGGAGCGTGTGCAGCAGTCAGTACAGGCAGAAGCGATGAAACCCTTCGAGCTGAATAAGGGACCGCTGCTGCGTGGGCAACTTTTGCGCCTTAGCTCGATGGAGCATGTGCTTTTGCTGACCATGCATCACATCATCTTTGATGGCTGGTCGCACGATATCCTGATGCGGGAACTGGGCGCCCTCTATGAAGCCTTTAGTCGTGGGAAATCTTCTCCGCTGTCCGCACTGCCGCTGCAGTATGCGGATTACGCGCTCTGGCAGCGGGAATGGTTACAGAATGACGTACTCGCGGAGCAGGTTGCCTACTGGCGCAAGCGTCTGGCAGGGGTTCCTACCGTGTTGAACTTGCCGACAGATCGGCCCAGACCGCCCGCTCAGACCTTCCGCGGCGCAGTAGTACGTTTTTCCGTGGCGCCGTCACTGAGCGCGGCCCTCAAGGAGCTGAGTCGCCAGGAAGGCGCAACGCTCTTTATGACGTTGCTGGCAGCCTTCGGCGTGTTGCTGTCACGCTATAGCGGCCAATCTGACGTACTGGTCGGCTCACCGGTGGCTAACCGTCGCCATGTGGAGTTCGAAAATCTGATCGGCCTGTTTGTCAATACGCTGGTGCTGCACACTAACCTTTCAGGCAATCCGTCGTTCCGCGCCTTGCTTGGTCGCGTCAACAAAACGACGCTGGAGGCGTATCAGCATCAAGATCTGTCCTTTGAAAAACTGGTAGACGAGCTACAGTTGACACGCGATGTCAGCTATTCTCCCCTCTTTCAAGTGCTGTTCGTGCTGCAAAATATGTCGGCTCCAACCGAGGGCTTTGCTGACCTTACCTTGCGCACATTGGAGCCAAAAGGGGAAACGGCAAAGTTTGATCTCACTCTGGCGTTGGACGATACGCAGGCCGGACTGGAGGGAGCATGGGAATATAATACAGACCTGTTTGATGCAACAACGATTGAGCGCATGTCCAATCATTTCCTGACTTTGTTAGCAAGCATTGTAGCCGATCCCGATCAGAGCGTGGAAACACTGCAATTAGTGACGGAGGGCGAGAAAGAGGTACTGCTGCATACCTGGAATGCGACGGAGATGGCATATGCGCGTAATAGTTGCGTTCATGAGCTCTTCGAGGCTCAGGCGAAAAGCACGCCGCATGCCGTTGCGCTCGTTTTCGAGGACGAGCAGGTAACTTACCAGGTTCTCAATCGCCGCGCCAATCAATTAGCCCACCGGCTGCGAGAACTGGGCGTCGGTCCCGATAAACTGGTCGCCATCTGTATGGATCGCTCTGTAGAGATGGTTGTGGCGCTGCTTGCCGTGCTAAAAGCAGGAGGCGCGTACGTTCCGCTGGACCCGAATTATCCGCAAGAGCGGCTGACTTTTGTGCTGGAGGATGCTCAGGTATCGGCCATACTGACGCAGCGAGCAATGGAAAAGCTGGTAGCGGATCAGAGCGTGCCCACGCTTTACCTCGATGAAAATTGGAGCAATCACAAGGCATTACCTATCAGCACACCGCGTAGCGGCGTTACTGCGGCCAATCTGGCCTATGTCATCTATACCTCGGGCTCGACCGGGAAGCCCAAAGGCGTACAGGTGCCACACGCTGGCGTCGTGAACTTCCTGGCTTCAATGCGGCAGCAGCCCGGCATCACGCGTCAGGATACGCTGCTGGCTGTCACCACGTTGTCGTTTGATATCGCTGGCCTGGAGCTCTACCTGCCCATGCTGGTGGGCGCTCGCCTGGAGGTGGTCAGTCACGATATCGCTGCGAGCGGGGAGCTACTCTTTGACCGGCTAATCACCTCTGGCGCTACCATCATGCAGGCCACTCCCACCACCTGGCGTCTCCTTCTGGAAGCAGGGTGGCAAGCATCCAGGGCAGGGGCAAGCCCTGCCCCTACATCACCCTTTAAAGCGTTGTGCGGTGGCGAAGCTCTGCCGCGCGAGCTGGCGAATGACTTGCTGGACAAAGGGGTGAGCCTCTGGAATCTCTATGGCCCGACTGAGACGACCATCTGGTCTGCGACCTGCAATGTTGTTGCTGCGCATAAACCGATCTCCATCGGCCATCCGATTGCCAATACCCAGATCTACCTGTTAGATGCGCATCAGCAGCCGGTGCCGGTTGGCATTCCTGGCGAGTTGTATATCGGTGGCGATGGCGTAACGCGCGGTTATCTCAAGCGACCGGAACTTACCGCGGAAAGATTTGTGCCCGATCCCTTTGGTGGCCCCGGTGGCCGCCTGTATCGAACGGGCGACCAGGCGCGCTACCTGCCCGATGGCAGTATTGAGTTCATGGGACGTCTTGATCACCAGGTCAAGGTGCGCGGCTTCCGCATCGAGTTGGGAGAGATCGAGACTGTGCTGAGTAAGCAGCCGGACGTCCAGGAATGTGTAGTCGTGGTGCGGGAGGATATCCCGGACCAGAAACGTATTGTAGCGTATGTTGTGTCTAGAGGCGATCAAGCATTGACGGTCAGTTCCCTGAGAAGCGATTTGAAGGCGTATCTCCCAGAATACATGATCCCTTCGGCTTTTGTCTTCTTGAACGAACTGCCGCTCACTCCTAATGGCAAAGTGGATCGTCGTGCCCTGCCCATGCCCGATACAGCCAGGCCCGATGTTGCGAGCACCTTTGCAGCGCCAACCAACGCGACGGAGCAGTTGCTCGCCGATATCTGGTGTGAGGTATTGCGTCTCGACAGGGTCGGGGTCAACGACAACTTCTTTGAGCTCGGTGGCGACTCTATTATCGGCGTTCAGATGATTATGAAAGCCAACGAGAAGGGGCTGCGCATCGCTCCAAGACAGCTTTTCCAGCATCAAACGATTGCCGAACTGGCAACCGCCGTAGGGACCCAGTTTACTGCGTCCGCAGGCGATGTATCGCCTACCCCCGCGCCTACGTCCGAACTGACGGGCCTGGTACCTTTAACGCCGATTCAACACTGGTTCTTCGAGCAGCCGTTGCCTGATCGGCATCACTGGAACCTGGCGAAATTGCTTGACGTCTTCCTTCCCGATCAACTGAACGCTCCCACGATGAATCGGGGAGCTACAGGACGCGAGAGTGGCGTTGTTGATCGGAATTGCAAGGCATATCAGCATCTTGATCCGGCCCTGTTGCGCCAGTGTATTCGCGCCTTAATGGCGCACCACGACGCGCTTCGCCTGCGCTTTGACAACGATCTGCATGGTTGGCAGCAAACATGTACTGCGATAGCTGCGGACGAGGAAATACCACTGACCCTGTTTGATCTCACAACGGTACCGGAGTTAGAGCAGGCAGCACGGGTAGAGGCGCTGGCGAACGAGGTACAGAAGAGCCTGAACATCGCAAAAGGCCCGATCATTAGAGTCGCGCTTTTCAATCTCGGTGAGCAACAACCGAATAAACTCTTGATCGTCATTCATCATCTGGCAGTGGATATCGTCTCCTGGCAGGTCCTGTTAGCAGACCTGCAAACGGCGTATCAGCAGCTTGTGAAGGGAGAGCCGATCCAGCTCCCCGCGAAAACCACGTCGTTCAAAGACTGGGCTGAGCGGTTAACCGCCTATGCCCAATCGCAGCAAGTGCAACAGGAACTGAAATACTGGCTCGACAGACCCTGGACCTCTGTACGTCCTTTGCCGGTAGATAATCTTGCCGGCATCAATACCGAAGCATCAGCCCGCACGCTATCGGCGTCTATGAGTGCAGAGGAGACGCGAACTCTTTTACAGGATGTGCCGAAGCTCTATCGTACTCAGGTCAAAGACGTGTTACTGACGGCCCTTGCACAATCCTTTGCCCAATGGACCGGGACCTCCACCCTTCTTGTTGATCTGGAGGGACATGGCCGAGAGGATCTATGGGAGGAGCTTGACCTCTCGCGGACAGTCGGCTGGTTTACAGCTATTGTGCCTATCTGTCTGGACCTCGCTGGAACGACCAGGCCGGAAGAGGCATTGAAGTCTGTGAAAGAGCAACTGCGCGCGATGCCGCGTGGAGGTATTGGCTTTGGTATATTGCGCCATCTGAGCCACAATGAGGAGATAAAGCAGCGGCTGGCAGCTTTACCTGAGGCAGAAGTAGTCTTCAACTACCGAGGCCAATCATCCCAATCTCTCTCTGAGAACGAGGGGACATGGCTCAAGCTGGCGCAAGCTACAGGAGGGGCTGCTCGTAACCTGCATGTCAATCGTTGCTACCTCCTGGAGGTGAATGGCAGTGTTGATGACAATTGCCTGCATATCAGCTTGACCTATAGCGAGAATATCCATTCGCGCGAGACTATCCAGCAGGCGCTGACCCGCTATGTGGAAAAGCTACGAGCGATAATCCATGCGTGCCAATCATCTGGTAAAGAGGTCTTTACCCCTTCCGACTTCCCAGAAGCTGCTCTCGACCAGCAGCAGCTCGATAGCCTGATGGCTAAACTGAACCAGCTATAAGGGGCAAGCGCGAGGCATGGCCCCTACAGTTCCCGACCGGAGATGTAGGGGCAAGCCTTGCGCTTGCCCTGACAGGGATAGATTCGTCCTATTGGATGCGATCAAGCGCGTCAGTCCAAAAAGGAAAGAGCGGTATAGTATGATATCAGAAGTTTTGCGAACAAAACGGGAAGGGATAACTGCTCTTCCCCGGCAGGATAAACCAGTGCCGTCGGTCAGTATTCCGCAGAACATTGCGGTGAAGTGCCAGAGATGTAAAGAGATCCTTTACGAGCGGGACTGGTGTAGAAACCTTAAAGTCTGTCGTTATTGCGACTATCATTTCAAGCTGACAGCTCATGAACGTATTGAGTTGTTGGTAGATCAGAGCAGTTTTGTTGAGGTAGATGCGGATATTGTTTCAGCCGACCCGCTACACTTTGTGAGTCAATCGCAGGTCTATGCAGAAAAGCTAGAGCAGGAGCGCCGGAAGGTTCACTTAAATGAGGCGGTTGTCACTGGCTACGCCACTGTTGAGGGCAAACCTCTGTCGCTGGCCGTGATGGATTTCCGTTTTATGGGCGGAAGCATGGGGGCAGCCGCCGGCGAAAAAATTACCCGTGCCATCGAGCTAGGCATTGAACGACGTATCCCCGTGCTTATTAGTTCCGCTTCCGGCGGGGCTCGCATGCAGGAAGGCATATTCTCGCTGATGCAGATGGCAAAGACCTCAGCGGCCCTTGCCAGGTTGGGAGAGGCCGGCATCCCATACTACAGCCTTTTAACCGATCCTACGGCAGGAGGGGTGACTGCAAGCTTCGCTATGCTAGGAGATGTTATCTTTGCCGAACCTGGCAGCCTCGTCTGCTTCGCCGGGCCGCGGGTGATCGAGCAATTTATGCACGTCAGTTTACCTAAAGACACGGTGACTGCTGAATTTATCTTTCGTCATGGCCTGATCGATGCCGTGGTCCATCGGCGCGAATTAAGGTCATTCCTTATTCGACTTATGCACCTTTACTATCCTGTCGCAACCCTGATACCTGTTAATAAGCAATGATTTTTGTAATCGGGAGAGGAGGTCCCGGTGGATTCCAGGGAAATGTACACCGAGCTCACGCCGTGGCAAACGTTACAGATCGCTCGTCATCAAGACCGACCGCACGCGGGAGACTATATCTCCCGCATCTGCGATAATTTCCTCGAACTGCATGGCGACCGCGCTTTCAAAGATGATCTCGCTATTCTAGCCGGACCTGCCAGCTTCAGGGATATGACCGTTATGTTTGTCTGTCATCAGAAGGGGCGAGGGAGCAAAGAGCGGCAAGAGCACAATTTTGGTATGCCCCACCCCGAGGGATATCGCAAAGCAGCACGTTTAATGAAACAGGCAGAGAAGTTTGGCTTGCCACTGGTATGCCTGATAGATACTCCCGGGGCTTTTCCCGGGCTGGAGGACGAAGAGCGCGGGCAGTCGGAGGCTATCGCATCAAATTTATACCTGATGTCTCGCTTGCGCGTGCCGATTGTGGCTGTGGTGATAGGGGAAGGAGGAAGCGGCGGGGCGCTGGCGCTGAGCGTCGCGGACCGTCTTCTCATGTTGGAGCATAGCGTCTATACTGTCGCCGCTCCAGAAGCTGCCGCCTCTATTCTCTGGCGTGATAGTGCATTCGCGCCACAAGCAGCCGAAGCTATGCGCATTAGCGCGCGTGAACTTATAGAAACCCGGATCATTGATGAGATCATCGCGGAGCCGCCAGGTGGCGCCCATCTGAACTATGCAGCTACAGCCTGCAACCTGCAAGACGCGCTCTATAGACACATTACTGAGCTCAAGCAGCTCTCTCTTGAGGAGCTGCTAATGAAACGCTATCAGAAATTTCGCACTTTTGGACCATTTACCCACAAATCGCTTTCGGCAATCTTTTAATCTTCACTGGAGCTTAACAAGGCATGGGACTCAATATTTTGATCGCGATGCACGACGGAGTGTTGCGGATGGGATTACAGGCTATCTTTGGCAGCGAGCCACAGGTGTCCAACGTGGACGTGGTTGCCAGCAAGAAAGATTTGCAAGTGGCGCTACGCTCCAATCATCAGGACCTGATCGTTGTCAATCAAGCTCTGTCAACTGATTTTGCTCTGTTGCAAGGCACGAAATTTGCGGTTATGGTGGCTGAACCGGATAAACCAGAGATTGCGCTCCTGAAGGCCGCCTACGAATATGGAGCCTGTGGATACTTTTCCAGTAATGCCTCTGCTGAGTTCCTGTACGCGCTGCTCTCTTCCGAGGCGCAGTCCTTTTTGCTTGACCCGACCATTGGAGCATGGCTGATGTACGACGTTTTGGGTAGGAGCTCCTTCTCGATCAGCAATAGATCGCTGACCTCGCGTGAGAAGGAGATCATAGGCTTGCTCTATGAAGGGAAAGATGATCTGAGTATCGCGCACTCCCTCCATATTACTGAAAAAGCTGTTGAGAAGCATATAAAGAATATAAGGATGAAAAGCGATGGCCTGGCGTAATTTTACGTAGGCCCAGAGCTTGTTAGTTCCCATCTTCTGCGAGAAAGGAAATCTGTTCATGCGTCAACACATTCGTTGCGTTCTTCTGGGAAGTCTGCTGCTGGCTGCGAGCCTATTGATGGCTTTCACTCCCACAGCTTCTTCAGCTTTTGCTGCAACACCATCTATGGTTCGCACGTCTCCCACAGCTCTCCACCAGTTGCAGCAACCCAGTTCGCTCTTGTTGGTCAGCAAGAAAGGGCAGTCGGAAATCGATTGTCTTGTGTCTATTATTCCACCACTTGTTATCTCCAAGCAAATAGATGCAGGTGGAGGTGCCGCCTGTAGTGCGCCCGTCTCTTCACTTTCCGTTAGCGCCTTTCTCTTCAAGAATGGCACTCTTGTCAAAAAATCAATGGGTTCAAATGCCGGGCAAAGCGCCATTACCCAAAAAGTGACAACCAGCAACTGCACTAGCAGAGCGAACTGGCAGGCGGAAGCGACAGGGATCGTTACTTTTCCTTCCGGCTTCACTCCCCTGACCGCCTCTTTTGATGTGGTAAGCTCCAGCGCCTCGCTCAGATGTTGAACGCGGAACGTATTGGACTTGGAGACCCAACGAGGCCCAGAGCTGTAGGGTAGACGGCTCTGGGCCTCGTTGCTACTCTTAGTGAACTGGACATCATGACAACACCTTGAAAGGGGGACGGTTAACGCTGCATCATAATGTTTCGATATTCATCTATATATTCAGGAGTCATGTTTATATTAAAAATACCTACCTATGTTTTTAGTGCTCTTTTATGAGCAGGTTTTCTGATAACTCTTCGGGTTTAAGCGATGTTTTGCCCTCATATGGGGCCAGGGGGGCTGAAGAGTTATTGAAAGTGAGGATGGTGTATGCATATATTGGCGCTCTCAAAAATGAGAGACAGGCTTTCACTGACGACGTTTTGTATCCTTCTCAGCGCCCTCTCACTGATGGTATTTGGCAGTGTTGATGCCTTTGCGACGAGTGGCTTTCTGGGTCGGTTTCACACCATTAAGACTATTGCTTCAACTATTCCAAGAAATGACGATCTCAATCCTTATGGGGTGGCCGTTGTGCCGCACTCGATAGGAAAGCTTGTCGCCGGAGATGTGCTGGTAAGCAACTTCAATAACAAGCAAAATTTGCAGGGTACGGGCACAACAATCGTGCAGATCTCTCCTACTGGCACGTTATCGCTATTTGCGCAGATAGATGCTCAGAAGCTGCCTGGAGCGTGCCCGGGCGGCGTTGGACTGACGACGGCGCTGGTGGTGTTACAGCGCGGTTGGGTCATCGTTGGCAGCCTGCCCACCTCTAACGGTATGGCGGCCACGGCTAAAGCTGGCTGCTTGATTGTATTGAATAGCCAAGGACAGCCGGTTGAAACTTTCTCCGGTAGCCCTATCAACGGCCCTTGGGATATGACCGCCGTCGATGGAGGGAATGTCGCCGTATTATTCGTTACTAACGTGCTGAATGGCACTGTTGCGGCCAGTCCAAAGATTGTGAAGCAGGGGACGGTGGTACGCGAGTTAGTCTCGGTGCCTAAGCAGGGCAAGGTCCTTCCTCAGATAGAAGAGAGCACCATTATTGGTAACGGCTTTGCCGAGCGCACTGATCCAGCCGCGCTGGTGGTTGGCCCCACAGGCGTTGGGCTTGGGAATAATGGGACGCTCTATATCGCGGATACCGTCGAGAGCCGGATCGCCACCATTCCCAATGCCCTTACCCGCAAGAATGCGATGCCAAATGGGGGAAATACGCTGACGCAAAAAGGTTTCCTCAAGGGTCCGCTTGGCCTGACCATTGCGCCCAACGGCGATATCCTCACCGTAAATGGCGGCGATGGCAATATCGTGGAGATAACGCCTGCGGGCCAGCAGACCGCGAAGAGGCTGCTGGATAATACTGGCACACCTCCTGGAACTGGCTGCCTTTTCGGTGTGCAGGTTATGCTCGGAGGAGCAGGAGTCTACTTTGTAGATGATTGCTTCAATACGTTGAGATTACTCTTCTAAGGCCACAGCTAGCAACATCGAGCGTTTGTTGTCTTGTTCTTCACGTCAGGAAGCACTCGCCAGCCATACAAACTGGCGAGTGCAGGGTGACGACTAAACCATAAGGCCAGGAACCAGGAAGTAGAAGAGCAGCCCAACGATAATCAACCAGGCGAGCAATACTAATGTCCAGCCCATATTGTGGCGAATGACCTGGCCTTCGTCGCGTACAAACTTGCTAGTCGAGACGCCGACGCTTGCTGTCTGGGGCGCGACCGGTTTGCCAACTTCCGCGCCGACCGAGCCTAGCGTTGGAAAAAGCAGCACAGGAAAGCCAAGTAACCTGCCTACCTGCAACTGCACCAGGCCAAAGAGGCTGTTGGTGGAAGTGTTGCTGCCCGAAAGGGCCACGCCGATCCAACCCAGGATAGGCGCGAGCACGATAAACCAGGGTCCTACCTTCGAGAAGCCGGTGGCCAGCGACGCACCCATGCCTGAGTAGTTGAAGACGTAGGCCAGGCCGAAGATGAAAATGCCGACCAGCAAAGCGCCCCATATCTGGTGGAAGGTATCGCGGAAAACCCTGCCCAGCACAGCAAAGCTTGGGCGAATAAATGCGAGTATGATCAACCAGGAAACCAGGATGGAGGTTCCGGCAATGAAAGGGTTAAAAGAGAAGGCCACATTCGTAGATTTGTTGTTGATAGAAGAGGTAGCCAGCGCCTTGAAGCTGAACAAAGTGGTCGTATTCCATGATTTCAAAATTGTGCCGTTCCATATCGAGCTGGTCCACCACGGGCCGGTCCACAGCACAACGACTACAATCAGGATCAGGAAGGGAAGGAAGGCCGCCCAGATAGAATGCTGCTCGGAGGAATCACCGATGCTCGCGCTCATTCTCGCCTGTTGCTCCTCTTCACTGAGTTCTACGCCGCCATAGCCCAGCACTGTTTTGGGTCGCCAGACTTTCAGCAGCAGCAGCAGCACAATAAAGCAGACCAGCGCCCCGGCGACATCTGGCAGGTAGGGTCCCAGGTATTGAGACACGGGAAACTGACCCGCGATATAGGCCAGCGAGCCCACTATAGCCAGCGGCCAGCCCTCACGAAATCCCTTCCGACCGGTGACCAGATAGATGAGAATCCAGGGGGGCAACAGCGCCAGGATAGCAACTACCTTGCCTACCGAGGCTGAGAGGGCCAACAGCGGCAACCCGGTGACAGCAGCCAGCGCGATAATCGGCGCTCCCAGCGCGCCGTAGGAGACCGGAGCGTTGTTGGCAATCGCTGCCACACGGATGGCATCCAGTTCTATGATACCCAATGCGATCAGGATAGGCGCGATCACGGCCCAGGGATAGCCGAAGCCGACCAGCCCTTCCAGCAGTGCGCCCAGAGCCCAGGCCAGCAGGATGGCTTGCACGCGTACATCTGCTGTTGCCTGCTTGACCAGCCAGTTTTTGAGGGTATCGAAGAGGCCGGTCAGCTTGAGGGTGTTGAAGATAATCAGACCCCAGAAGACAATCCAGTCCACCGCCCAGATACCGTTCGCGCTGCCGATGAGATAAGCCTGAATGCCCTGGTTCACCGGCATCTGCCAGACAAAGATAGCGATGAGTAAGGTAAGAATAGAGCCAATGAGTGTTGCCAGCCAGGCAGAGAGGCGAAGCCATGCCAGCATCAATAGCAGCACAATAATAGGGATGAGCGCGGCCAGCGTGGTCAGGCCAAGATTACTAAATGGATCGAGTACCTGTTTAAACATGCCTGAGGTTCCTCCTTGTGTTAATGACTTCCGTGTCTACGGCAAAAAGGGGTAGCCCTCTTCCATTTTTACCACATAAATTATTTTACACTATGTATAATGTAAATTGCTATCCTTGCTGGCGCATTTTAGCCCATGAGTTGTATAAAGATGGATATAATCTGCCCGGTGGATGACATCATGGTCGTTGTGAGCCTGATCTTTCTCAATTGTAAGCGTCAAAATCCAATGTGCGTTTTTGATAAACACAGAGAAAAACAGCGGTTTATACGGGGTAGATTGCATCTCATGGGTTGTTATGCTATGATGGCTGCACTAAAGCAAAATATCCAGGGAGCAAGAGTTCAGAAGAGCTGAAAAGGAACAGGTTATGGAGGCAGAAAACTATACTTCCTATCTCAAGCAGGTCGATATTTTTTCCAGCCTGAGCGATGAGGACGTCCACGAACTGGGGGGCATCATACGCCGCCGCACATTCCGCTCGGGCGAAGTCATTTTTCACCGCGACGACCCCGGACAGGTACTGTATATTATTAAAGAGGGCAAAGTCAAAATCTGCCTCATCAGTCCCGATGGGCAGGAAATCTCCCTGGTGGTCTTTGGCAAAGGAGAATACTTTGGCGAACTCGCGCTCTTTGATGGACTGCCGCGCTCCGCTGACGCTATCGCTCTGGAAAAGGTGGAATGCTATACGCTGCAGCGCAGCGACTTCCATAAGGCGATCATGAAAAACCCCAAAATCGCCATCCATCTGCTGGAGATTCTCTCTCAGCGCCTGCGCCGGACGGATCAACAGGTGGAAGACTTGATCTTCCTGGATGTCTACGGGCGAGTTGCCAAGAAGCTGCTGGACCTGGCCGATACCCACGGAGTGAAAGTCGAGGATGGCGTTCGCATCGATGTGCGTCTGACCCAGCAAGAACTGGCCTCAATGGTGGGCGCATCACGCGAAAGCGTGAACAAGGTTCTGGGCTATTTCACGGATAAGCAGTTCATCAGCACCGATAAACATCGGATCACGCTCCATCGCATGGCTGATTTAAAGCGCCGTATATACTAATAATGGTATATCAAGGTATATCTTCTGACAAATACCTGAACTAAACTTTTGGAATAGCTGTTACCTATAATCAGCGAGATACGTTCCTGATAATCAGAGATTACGTTTTTATTTTTTTGGCGAAGGAAATATTGTTGGAAAAAGCCATCACCACGCGTGAAAATCAGCAGGCGGGAAAAGGAGAACAGGGGTCTCCCACTACTTCAACAAATATATCACCCCGCGGGGGAACAATAGCTCGGATACGGGCGCTGGTAAGTGCAGTGCGTCCCAGGCAGTGGACGAAAAATTTTGCTGTCTTTATCGGGCTTGTCTTTGCCCAACAGCTTTTCGATCTACCATCCTTCGAACGGGCGTTGCTAGCATTTATCGCTTTTTGTTTCGCATCTAGCAGTATTTATCTGCTCAACGATCTGCTGGATCTGGAAAAAGATCAGCAGCATCCCGTTAAACGGTTGCGTCCCCTGTCGTCGGGCAGACTACCAGTCTCATGGGCAATTGTCATGATGGGGGTGCTTGTCCTGGCCTGCGCGGCATTAACAGCCACGCTTTTTGTGCTTCCAATCCAGCCCCATCAGGATATCTATGCCTCTCTGGGCGGAACGAACATCCTTTTTGCGACTACTATCGTCATTTACCTGGCAATGATGGTGCTGTACAGCATCCGTTTGAAACATGTTGTGCTGGTAGATGTGTTTATTATCGCCGGTGGCTTTGTTCTGCGTATCCTGGCCGGAGCAGTGGTTATCCCTGTTTACATCTCTCCCTGGCTCTATCTCGTGACAACTTTTTTATCGCTGTTCTTGGCCCTTAGTAAACGTCGTCACGAACTGGTCCTTTTACAGGATGGAGCTGCTGACCATCGCAGGATTCTCAAAGAATATAGTATTCCCATGCTCGACCAGATGATCACGATTGTCGTCGCAGGCACGCTGATGTCGTACAGTCTCTATACTATCCAGGGGCCAACAGGGAATCATCGTCTCAGCGTGACTATTCCGCTGGTGCTCTACGCGATGTTCCGTTACCTCTACCTGGTCTATATGCGCATGGAGGGGGGAAGCCCTGAAGAGGTACTGCTACGTGACCGCCATATGCTTGGAACCGTTTTACTATGTACCATTTTAATTATTACTGTACTCTATATATTACCGTAACATTGGAGCTGCTGTTTGTTTAATCGTAAAATACGCACTGGCATTGCGCTCTCACTGATACTGGCGTTCGTTGTCATGATTGCTATCGCCCTTTACGGCGACCTACCACGGATGGTGGTAACGCTAGCAAATTTTCGCTGGGGATTTTTGCCGCTTATCCTGGGGCTGACCCTTTTCAATTACCTGGGGCGTTTCATCAAATGGCAATACTACCTGCGACGCCTCGGCCTGGCGCTCTCATGGAAGAAAAGCCTGCTGATTTTCCTTTCGGGCCTCTCAATGGCGATTACGCCTGGCAAAATAGGAGAGCTGCTGAAATCATATCTGCTCAAGCGTTCAACAGGAGCGGCTATCAGCCGAACATCACCAATTATTGTAGCCGAGCGGCTTACCGACGGCCTGGCGATGCTGGGCCTCTCGACAATCGGGCTTGTGCTTTATCGTTTTAGCTGGGTGTTGTTGCTGATCCTGCTAATCGTCGCCCTGGCAGGTATTCTGCTGATTCAAAATCGTACCCTCTCCCTCGCTTTGCTACGGTTCGGCGAACAATTACCTATTGTGTCTCGGATTGCGCATCTGGCACGTATCTTCTATGAGAGCTCATTTGTGTTGCTCCAATGGCGACCACTGCTACTGGCGACGGCTCTGGGCCTGATCTCATGGGCTGGAGAGTGTGGCGCATTATATTTTGTCTACACCGGTCTGGGAACTCCGGCCAGCATTGACCTTTTTATTAAGGCGACCTTTATTTTAGCGCTATCATCGCTGATCGGCTCGGCTTCCGGTCTTCCTGGAGGGCTGGGGACTGCCGATGGGAGTATGTTAGGGCTAACCCGCCTCCTGGTATCAAGCTCAGCCAGCCTGGGCAGCGCGGCAACGTTACTGATCCGCTTCTGCACCCTCTGGTTCGGTTTGTTGATCGGGGCCGGGGCGTTATTGTGCTATCGCATTACTCAACGTGCTGATATCTCAAGCGAGCAGGAACGTGGGTGGGAGGAGTGGAATCAAAAGCGAACAAATATCTTGCCGCCGAATGGACAGAAAACGAGTTTTGTTCCTCCATCGACGCCGGTAAGTACGGAAGGAAAAATCGTATGAAGACACTCATTATCATTCCGACGTATAACGAAGTGGAGAACCTCCGGCCTTTACTGCAAGAGATCTTCTCTTATGTGTCTCAAACCCATATATTAATCGTCGATGATAACTCGCCAGATGGCACGGGGCAGCTTGCGGACCAGATCCACAGCGAGGACCCACGCGTCCATGTCTTGCATCGTGAGGGCAAGCTTGGTCTGGGTACAGCCTACATTGCGGGCTTTAAATACGCTATCGCGCACGATTATGACGCCGCCTTCGAGATGGATGCCGACTTCTCGCACGATCCCCGTTACCTCCCGGACTTTTTACAAGCAATCGAACAGGCAGATCTGGTGATCGGCTCGCGGTATATCCAGGGAGGAGGTACTCCCAACTGGTCGCCAATCCGTCGCATCATCAGCGGCTGCGGTAATATTTTCGCTCGCTTTATGCTCGGCACTCCCGTCCATGACTGTACCGCGGGATATCGCTGCTATCGCCGCGAGGTCTTGCAGCGTATCGATCTCGATACCATCCAATCACAGGGTTATGCCTTTCAAGTAGAACTGGCTTATCGCGTGATGCGCCAGGGCTTCAAGATCGTCGAGATCCCCATCATCTTCATGGATCGCCGCGTCGGCAAATCCAAAATGTCGCGCAAAATAGTTATCGAAGCATTCACCTACGTACTGCGCACACGCTTCAGTAAAGAGCCACAAATTTCCGCTCCAGCTACTACGCCTGCTGAGCCGGTAAAAGTTGGCAACAAGGTTGAGGAAGTACCCTCCGCCGTCAGAAAATAACAGGCAATCCTGTAAGGAGCGTACAGGCTCTGGAGACCTCACTGTGCCTCACCATTTTAGGAGGGAAGCACATGAGGTTCCCAGAGCTAATGTTTATGGTGACGATGATGCCGCGCTTTGCCTTTGCGCCGGCGGCGAGACTGGTGAGGCATATCATTTTGCTCGTCTTCGTCTTTATAGGCTGGATCAAGGCCATAAAGACGACGCATAGCCTGACGATGAGAAGAACGCTGAGCAACATCGCGAGGAGCAGCATTGAGCTGCGTCATTAGTTGCCTGGTTGTCTGCACGCTGCCTTTCTGCTCAATGACACTTGCCCGTATTTCTCCATCATCGCTATACATTTCTACGTGCCGACCTGCCTGGCGAGCTTCAGCCACTAAACGCACAATAACGCTATCAGCCGTCTCTCCGTAGCGCGTATAGACAATGCGGATATGGTCATCATGGCTTACCTGTTCATCTGCTCCATTACCATCGAAGACAACAATAACGCGGTGGCAGGTGGAACGATAGCGATTTTTCAATTGCCGGATCAGCAGGTTCCGGGCCTCCGCGAGATTTCTATACTCTAGTGACCGAAACATCAGATTATTCTTGATCACGTTATAGCCGTCAACCAGGATATCCCACTCCATAGTCATTTCCACTTGATCCCTTAGGATGTGATGTTATGCTGTTCTTCAAACGAGGCGGCAGTTCATGGCTATGCTTGCCCCGCTTGAGGGTACTGAAAATCGCAATCAATGATGTCCGATCAGCCGCCACAGAGCCTCTATTTCAGCTCGAATATCAACATGCAGGGTACTGGCAATCATGGCATTGGCTTTATCTGAGAGTATGGCGAGAAGAATGAGCAGCGTAACCGTAAGAACAACGATAAATGTCAGGAAGGTCAATACCTGCTCACCCCATACGATCACGCGTTTGGGGCTCTCCGGTCGTGTTTCAACCGCGTCAATATCAAAGGGAGACGCCGGGTGAGCGGCTTTTGCGAGCTTACGCGCTACAGGCACCTGTGTTGGTACTTCATCTATCATTGCCCACGTATCGGATTTCTTGACGACAGGCGCTGCCCTGGCAACGAAACGGGGAGCTGGCTCATGGAAGCGGCCTGGCTGCACACAAAAAAGTGGAGCCGCCGTGGATTCAGTTCGTGCGGGCGAAGGTTGCCGCGAAGGAGTCTGAGGCAGAGCGCCATTGAGGGGAGGAGAATTCAAGCGAAAGGGCAAGCCGGTCTCTGCAGAGCAAGTCCCGCACACACCATGAACATCATCCCAACATCCGGGACAGGCAGGCCGCCTGCAACGAAAACAGAAACGGCACATACTCATAAAAGCCGATTCTAGTGCCACGGAAGGGGCCTGCAGCAGATATTCATACAGTGGAGAAGGAGCATAGACTGCGTCACAGACAACACATACTGCGGTCCTGGTAAAAGAGTGCGGGGACCGCTCCAGGCGTTGAGCAGCCATATGTCTATCCTCTCAAAAAACCACCAACTGCCAAAAGTAACGAGGCGCTATATTATACCTCGGCGCCAGGCATACAAACGAAACTCCTATGCTCGCTGCTCCAGCGGCACCCATTTTCGATCATACTCGCCGCTATAGGCGGTCGAGGGACGAATCAACTCGTCTTCGGCATACTGCTCCAGGATGTGAGCAATCCAGCCTCCGACGCGGGAGATAGCAAACACGGAGGAGAAAATCTTTGAATCCAGGCCAATGCCATGCAGGACTAAAGCCGTGTAAAATTCCACGTTCGTCTTGATGCTATTGCCGGGTTTGTATGCTTCCAGCTCCCTCAGAATCACCTCCTCCACAGCGCGAGCGTCGGCGTAGAACTGCATATCGCCGGTGCGGGCAAACAACAATTCAGCAGCCGCTCCCAGCACATCGGCGCGCGGGTCGCGGACGCGGTACACGCGATGTCCAAACCCCATCAGGCGTTCTTTGGCAGCGAGTTTCGCCTTTGTCCAGGCGGCAGCTTCTGCTTCGATACTCTTCCCGGATTTGGCGGCGTTATCGCGTATCTCAAAAACCATATCCATTGCCGGGCCAGGAGCGCCGCCATGCAAGGGACCTTTAAGCGACCCCACTGCCCCTACGACCGCTGAAACCATATCGGAACGGGTGCTGGCGATCACGCGGGCGGTAAAGGTCGAGTTATTCATCCCATGATCGATCACTGTGTTAAGATACGTCTCCAGTCCTCGCACAGCGGCGGCATGAGGCTCTTCGCCGTCGAGCATATAGAGAAAGTTTGCGGCATGGCCCAAACGGGGGTTGGGAGCAATCGGTTCCTGGCCGTGGATCAGCCGCCAGTAGGCCGCAACGATGCTTGGGAAACGCGCTAACAGTCTGACAGCCCGTCGCATATTCGCCTCATGCGAAGTGTCATCAAACTCGGGATCGACCAGGCTGAGCGTGTCAACGCCCATCCGTAAGGCATCCATAATGGGTAAGTTTCGTTGAGCTGCTGCACGTAGGACAGTCGTGGTAGTTGCTGGCAACTCGCGATTGGCGATCAAATTGTTCCTGAAGGTTTCCAGCTCCTTTTTATTAGGAAGACGGTCGTTCCAGAGTAAATAGATGGTTTCTTCCGCGGTCGCTTTCGGCGCAAGTTCTTCCAGTGGAAAACCTGCAATAATCAACTTTCCAGCCAGGCCATCAATCATTGACAGCCGTGTTTCTGTCAGGATTACGTCACGTAATCCGCGCGCTATTTCAGTCATGAGTTTCCTCGCAAGAGTCCATGGTGTCGTATCCCCCGGTGAAGATCCTGGCAATATGAGCAATCCAATAGCTCGCTGTGTCTCCAGGTTCTCCCCTCTACAAGAGTAAGGCGATACCTGATCGGGTGCATACCTTGCTATGCGCTACGTTATGTAATATAGCATTACCGTAAAGTAATAAGCAAGATTCCTCGTGGTCTCCAGGTCCCATGATCGGGGAGTCAAGCCGCTTGAGAGCGGGCCTGATATAGCAGAGCATTACTGATGAGCTTAGCGGGTATGCAAAACTGATCTTTTTTCGCAGCAGATGGAAGATTGTATCTCACGCGTTGCATCTCTGCCGGAGAAGTTTTTAAAAAGATTTTCGCAAGTGGTCAGTTGCCAGATAACTCAAGGGTGGGTAAAAAGAGAAAAATGCCAAAAGTCATAAATTGCTCTCATAAGGGGGTTGACAGGAGGGGACGGGTCTGGTATTATCATAACCACGAAAGCGGTGCAGCTTAACGGAGGCAGCGCAATCATCGAGGAGCCGTGGTGTAGTGGCCTAACATGTCTGCCTGTCACGCAGAAGATCGCGGGTTCGAATCCCGTCGGTTCCGCTATCGACAATATAAAAAACACCAGAGTTTTGACGCTCTGATGTTTTTATTTTTGTCCTTCTACCTTATTTGTTGAGTTGCAGAAACGGTATCCCGTCATCCCATCCTTATTGCTCAGCTATCAGGTTCATATCCTTTAAACTCACCGTAGCATTTACACCACATACAGATGCGCTATACGAGACGGCTTATCAGAAAATGGCTGAAACCAATCCTCAAAAGACAAGGAGGTCATACCTATCACCTCTCCTACCTCATCCTTATCAAGGCCGTCATAAACGTTCTCAAATAAGAACTGGAACTCTAAGTCTTCAAAGTATACATCTATAAACACCTGGAGGATCATCAAAATGAGGCGGAAGACCACAACTTTCACTTTGGTGATTTCTCACCTGGAACATATAGGGTTGCTTATCCTCTGCTGATTCTGCCTCATCTTCTGTCTGCTCAGCCTCGGAGAAGAATAGCTTCTCCGCACAAACCTTTGTTTTTCTGATGACGTCTTCGCCATGCCACTCCCGGCAAATTGCTGCAACATATTCATCAATTCCCAGGAGATTAGCAGTCTCTGGATCATACTCGGTTAATTGCTGAACAAGTTCGCGCGGAATTGTTACTATTACTTTTTCATTCTGTGGACAAGACTTTCCCCGAGAACTCATGACTTTGCCTCCTTCATATTCGCTTTTCCTTCGATTATAAATTTTGTTCTATTTTAGCATAGAAATATATTGTTCATCAATAACTTATTTACTAGTGGGTGAACTCTATGACAACAGCTAATGCTTGAGTAGCGATCCTCTATGA
>DATGMF010000070.1:0-25792 GCA_035293765.1 Ktedonosporobacter sp. | reverse complement strand
GCGCAAGATCGCGATCATAACGCCGCGCTCAATATTTTGTGCGAAGCCCTGTACGTGATCGGGCTGATTGATCACGTCGTCGGCGGTACTGGCTCGGACGAAGACGGTAACCTGGCTGTGGACTTGACGTAAGACCCCAATGCTTCGGCATTGAGGCAGTTGGGAACGAAGCAGCAACAACAAAATTTGTTGCAAATGGATGCATGTTATGTATCCATTTGCTTATGAAGATTGGAGCAGTGCTTATGCCATCTCAAGGATATGTACGTTTTCCGCACATTTTTCAGGATAACATCGTCTTTGTGTCCGAGGACGATCTCTGGCTGGTATCCACTGAAGGCGGGCGCGCAGCCCGTTTAACGGCAGGGGTGGGCGAAGTCAGTCACCCCCGCTTCTCGCCCGACGGTAGCTTGTTAGCATTTGTTGGTCGAGAGGAGGGACCCAGCGAGGTTTTCGTCATGCCTGCGGCAGGGGGGACCGCACAGCGCCTGACCTATCACTCTGGCCTCTGCCGCGTTTTGGGCTGGACGCCTGACGGACAGGAGATCCTGTACTCCACCAATGCCGGTCAATTCTCTCCCCGCTTCGAGGTCATCTTCGCCGTCAAGCCCGATGGCGGGCTGCCACGTCAACTTCCTTTCGGCAAGGCCAACGCGATTTCCTATGGGCCAGAGGGCGGCGTTGTGATTGGACGCAATATTAACGTGCGCGAATTCTCGCATTGGAAGCGCTACCGTGGGGGCCTCGTCGGACATTTATGGTGCGATATCAATGGCGATGGGAAATTTCAACGCCTGCTCCATCTGGACAGCAACATCGCCAATCCATGCTGGGTGGGCGAGCGTATCTACTTCCTCTCCGATCACGAGGGGGTGGGCAATCTCTATTCGTGTACTCCTCTTGGCGAAGATGTGCGCAAGCACACCGATCACCAGGATTTCTATGCCCGCCATCTCTCAAGCGATGGACAGCGTCTGGTCTATCACTGCGGCGCCGATCTTTATCTCTATGAGCCAGCATCAGGTGAGAACCGTCATCTTGAGGTGGAACTCCCCAGCCTGCGTACACAGCGCAACCGCAAGTTCGTTCATGCCGCTAGCTTCCTCGATACCTACGCGCTGCATCCCCAGGGACACGCGGTCGCGGTAACGGCACGCGGCAAAGCTTTCTCGATGGGAAACTGGGAGGGGCCGGTGCTCCAGCATGGAGAGCCGGATGGCGTCCGCTATCGCTTTCTTGAATGGCTGAATGATGGCAAACGGATGGTGGCGGTCTGCGATCAGCCCGGACGCGAGGCGCTGGTCATCTTCAATCCTGAAGATGGCAGCGAGCCGGAAGTATTGACCGATATCGAGTTTGGGCGGGCCGTTGACCTGGCCGTCTCCCCGCTCGATGACGCCGTGGCAATCACCAATCATCGCTACGAATTGATAGTGGTTGACCTGGAAGAGCGAACCTCTCGCCTGCTTGATCGCAGCGATTATCGTCGTATCGAGGGCATCGATTGGGCGCCGGATGGCCGCTGGCTGGCTTACGGATTCCCAATCTCAGCACATAAAACGGCCATTAAGCTCTGCAATCTGGAAAGTGGCGAGACGCATGTGGTGACCGACCCGATATTGCATGATACCAGGCCAGCCTTTGATCCAGAGGGGAAATACCTCTACTTCCTGGGCTATCGCATCTTCAATCCCGTTTACGATAACCTGCATTTTGATCTGGGCTTCCCACGCGGCGTCAAGCCCTATGCGCTCATGCTCAGGCGCGACCTGCGTTCACCATTTGTACCAGAACCTAAAGCGCCGGGGGAGAAAGACAAAGAGAAAGAAGAGGTCAGCGCGAAAAAATTCCATGAAGGCGCCGGGGAGAACGGAGAAGCAGCGAAGGAGGAGAGCGACAAAGAGGAGACGACGCCCAGAACAGCGCCTATCGTCATCGATCTGGACGGCATCACCGAGCGCGCGCTGCCTTTCCCGGTGGGCGAGAGCCGCTATAGCCAGATTCGGGGCATCAAAGGGAAGGCGCTGTTCCTCTCGTCTCCCGTCGAAGGAGCTGTTCACGATCTCGTCAATCGTCATGATTCGCGCGGCAGCCTGGATTATTACGACTTCGAGAACCATAAATGCGAGCGAGTCGCGGACGGCATTAACGATTTTGATCTGTCGCGTGATAGCAAAACGCTGATCTATCGTTCATACCATCGCCTGCGCGTCTTCAAAGCGGGCGACAAAGCTCCCAAAGCGGACAATGGGGATCGCCCAGGCCGCGAGAGCGGCTGGATCAACCTGGGGCGCGTCAAGGTCTCTGTGCAGCCTGCCGCCGAGTGGAAGCAGATGTTTGCCGAAGCCTGGCGTTTGCAGCGCGAACAGTTCTGGACCGAGAATATGTCAGGCATCGATTGGGACGCCGTCTATGCCCTGTATGCTCCACTGCTGGAGCGCGTCAGCTCGCGTTCAGAGCTATCGGATCTCCTATGGGAGCTACAAGGTGAGCTGGGCACATCCCACGCCTATGAAATGGGCGGCGAGTATCGCCACGGCCCCCACTATCGCCAGGGGTCGCTCGGCGTCGATTGGAGCTATGATGCCGCCAATAATCGCTATCGCATCGCACACATCGTCAAAGGTGATCCCTCAAATAGCGATGAGACCTCGCCCCTCACCGGACCGGGACTGAATATTAAAGAGGGTGATGCTATTCTAGCGATTAATGGGCAGCGACTTGGGCCAGAGCGCCAGCCTCAGGAATTGCTGGTGAACCAGGCAGGGAACGAGGTGCAACTGACCATCGAGGATGGAGAGAGCAGGGAGACGCGCGTCGTTACGGTCAAGGCGCTCGCCAGCGAATCGCCCGCGCGTTATCGAGAATGGGTTGAGGAGAACCGCCGCTACGTTCATAGCGTTTCGCAAGGGCGCGTCGGCTATATCCACATTCCCAACATGGTAAGCGATGGCTACGCTGAATTCCATCGCGGCTTTCTTACCGAGTATGATTATCCCGCATTAGTCGTCGATGTGCGCTGGAATTCGGGAGGCCACGTCTCTGGCTTGTTATTAGAGAAATTAGCCAGGCGGCGCATCGGCTATGATTTCTCGCGCTGGGGCCAGCCCGACCCCTATCCAGGTGAATCGCCGCGAGGCCCGATGGTGGCATTGACGAACGAGCATGCTGGCTCAGATGGTGATATCTTCAGCCACAGTTTCAAACTGATGGGCTTAGGGCCACTCATTGGTAAGCGTACATGGGGTGGGGTGATCGGCATCAGTCCTAGCCACCGCCTGGTTGATGGCACGGTCACGACGCAGCCCGAATTTTCCTTCTGGTTCAAGGATGTCGGCTGGAATGTCGAAAACTACGGGACCGATCCCGATATCGAGGTCGATATCGCTCCTCAGGATTTCGCCAACAAGGTCGATCCACAGCTCGACCGCGCCATTGCCGAGGCGCTACGCTTGAGCGAGGAATATCCCGCGCTGGAGCCAAAACCAGGCGAGAGGCCGAGACTGGGACGGGCAAAATAGCTTTTATCCGGTTGCTATAAAAGGTGCCGAAGCCTCGAACACGAGATTCGAGGCTTCGGCACCTTTTACTTTAGCTATCCAATACTACTTTTTATTCGCTGCTCCTGGTACCAGAGACGCTGGCTTCCTGAGGCAACTGAGGAGCCTTCCCGGGAATGCCGTCGCGCAAGGGCAGGGCGGGTGAAGCAGGTACAGAGGTAGAGCGAAGCTGCGCCCGAATCGCGGGCGCCTGAGCGCGTCGCGTGGAGGCAACGGTTGCGCGTCCAACCACCCAAAAGAAGGCAAACAAGCCAATCCAGTTGAGTACACCCAGGATGATCAGGTAGATCCAGGGAGCCAGGTGCAGCGCATCGGTCACCAGGAAAATAGCGCCTGTGAGCACGATGTTCGCCAGTGTTACGGGGATGAGGATCAGCCAGGCGAACTGCATCAACTGGTCGGAGCGCAGGCGCGGCAGCGTGCTGCGTACCCAGATGAAGACAAAGCACAGCAGGTAGACCTTGAGAATAAAGTAGGTCAGGGCAAGCAGGTTGCCGATCAGCCCCCAGAGTGGCGTATTCAGTCCGGTCAGGAAGGCCACGCCGGGGCCGGAGAAGCCACCCAGGAAGAGGTAGCTGGCAATCGCCGAGACAATGGTCATATTGCCGTACTCGCCCAGGAAGAAGAGCGCCCAGCGCATGCCACTGTATTCGGTGAGATAGCCCGCGACCAGCTCCGATTCGGCTTCCGGCAGATCAAAGGGCGCGCGGTTCGTCTCAGCCAGACCACAGGTGTAGTAGATAAAGAGCATCAACGGCTGGACCAGGATAAACCACGCCCAGGGCGTAAAACCCTCGAAGATGAAATCCAGTATCCCAATGCCCGTCTTATGCCACACATTCTGGAAATCCTGAATCTCACGCAAGGAGATCGTGCCAATGCTATCGCTGCCCGGATAGCCCGGCTGCCCTGCCAGCACGCTGGTCAACATCACCACGCCAACCAGAGCGAGCACCAGCGGCAGCTCGTACGAGATCATTTGCGCGGCGGAACGCAGGCCGCCGATCAGAGAGTATTTGTTATTCGAACTCCAGCCCGCCATCACCACGCCAACCACGTCAATCGAACTCATCGCTACGTAGTAAATGACACCGGTTGCCAGCGCGCTGCCAGGGATACCGATATAAGGAGAGAATGGCAACACAGCAAACGCGGCAATCACGGGAGCCATAAATACAGATGGAGCGAGCAGGAAGAGCGCCCGATCAGTTTTAGCCGCGTGGATATCCTCTTTCAAAAGCAACTTCCCGACGTCGGCTACCGTCTGCAACAGTCCCCAGGGTCCGACATGCAACGGGCCATAGCGATCCTGCATCCATCCCATCACCTTGCGCTCGGCAAGGATCAAAATCACCGCACTGGTCATGATAAAACCAAAGAAGGAGAGGAACGCAACGATGAACTGCAAAAACGACCATGAGAAGATGCCTTGCAGTAGCTGGTTTATTACGTTATCCGCAATCACAATTGTGCTCATATGATGACTCCAGCCATGAAACATGAACAGGCAGGCAAAAACGGTCATAGCGCCTGCCCCATGTCTCATATGAATTTTACCGATCAACCTCACCCAGTACGATGTCCAGGCTCCCCATAATTGCTACCACGTCGCTCATTTTATGACCGCGCAGCAGCTCCGGGAGGATCTGGAGATTGACAAAAGACGGACCGCGCAACTTGGCGCGCCAGGGATATTCGCTGCCGTCGCTAATAAAGTAGACGCCCAACTCGCCCTTGCTGCTCTCAATAGCAAAGTACGTCTCGCCACGCGGCGGACGCAGCGCGATGGGGGTACGCGTGCCGATAGGACCACCCGGCATTTTATCCATCGCGACGCGACAGAGGCGAATGCTTTCGTAAATCTCCTGCACACGAACCTTATAACGCGCGAAACAATCGCCTTCCTGGCGAATCTGTACGTTTACCGGAACTTCGCGATAGGCCATATAGGGACGGTTCACGCGCAGGTCCCAGTTAATGCCGCTGGCACGCGCCATCGGGCCGGTTAAGCCGTAGGCAAGCGCCTGCTGCTGATCGATGTAGCCAACGCCCTGAGTGCGAGCTTCAAAGATTTCGTTGCCGGTGATCAGCCCCTCCAGCTCCGCCATATTTTTCTCGAACTGGTCAAAAAACGCCTCGCATTCCTTCAGCCAGTTTTTGGGGAAATCGTGCAGCACGCCGCCGACGCGGATATAGTTGACGTTAAAGCGGCTGCCGCCCAACGCCTCGAACAGCGAAAGGATGCCTTCGCGGTCGCGGAAACACCACAGAATGGGGGTAAACGCGCCCAGGTCAATCAGGTAGGTGCCGACAGCCACGAGATGGCTGGCAATACGCTGCATCTCGCCGGTCAGCAGGCGGATATATTGTGCGCGTCGGGGCGGCTCAATCCCCATCAACTGCTCAACCGCTCCCGCGTAGGCAATCTCATTGAGCATCGGGGAGAGGTAGTCAGCATTGTCCATATAGCGAATGCCGCCCATGATGGGGCGATTCTCCAGAATCTTCTCGATGCCCCGATGCAGATAGCCGATGACCGGTGTGCAGTCCACTACGGTCTCGCCCTCTAATGTCAGCACCAGGCGAAGCACTCCATGCGTGCTCGGGTGCTGTGGCCCCATATTCAGCAGCATCTCTTGAGATTGTAACCCCTCAAGA
Source organism: Ktedonosporobacter sp. (assembly GCA_035293765.1). Taxonomy (GTDB): domain Bacteria; phylum Chloroflexota; class Ktedonobacteria; order Ktedonobacterales; family Ktedonobacteraceae; genus DASRHT01. Next base: position 19,574 of record DATGMF010000070.1, on the reverse strand, counting down.
TCTGGATTCTGTGAACGGGTGCCCGTATCCTGGTTTGTAGCCATACAATCCTCTTGGTATGTTCACTCCCGGCAAAGGTCGGGAGCAATAAAATGATCGAGCATTATTTAGCGTTGTTGCAATAGTTTGCGTAAGCGCAGACCGAAGCTGGCTGCCCACATCAGGCCCATCAGCACAGCCATGCCACCAAACAGGTAGCGGTTGGGGTCCGCTGAAAAAAACACAAACGAAATCGCCATTCCCCAGCAGCCCAGCGTGACCATTGCCGCCATCACCAGACTCATAGGAGTGGGACCCGACGGCATCGACGCACGCTGAGCAGCGGTTTGTCCAATTTTTGTTGTATCCCGAGAAAGGGGTGCGGAACTCCGGGAAATCTGCGTGTATCCCGCGCTTCCCCTTTCACTTTTTCTGCGTGCTTTAGTTTTTGGCATGGCACCTGCTCCGCCCATTCATCTATTTCTTCTCGGTTCCATTCTGAGCCGGCGCCGATTCGCCCGTCTGAGTGGCCGCTTCCACATTGGCTTCTTCCGCGTCATGGAAGGAGTGACCAAAGGTTGGCGTACCTGGATGTAGTCGTTCCTCCATGCCCTGGCCCAACTTCTTCTGCACTACGCGCTCAATACGCTGCTGCTGGAAATTGCCAGCCACAGCCATATTGGGATCAACCTGTGTGGTGGCGCGTGGCTTTACCGTCAAGGGAACCTGGTGGAAGCTTTTGAGTAGCGGATAGCCCTCAAAGTCGTCGTCCAGCAACATTCGCCTGAGATCGGGATGGCCCGCGAAACGGATGCCAAAGAGATCGTAGGTTTCGCGCTCCAGCCAGTTGGCCGTGGGCCAGACCGAGACGACGCTATCAACTTCCGGTCGCTCGTTATCAAGGCGCACTTTTAGTTGCAGCAGTTGACCGCGAGTCGTTGAGCGCACATGATAGACGGTCTCCAGATGATCGAGCATATCAACGCCGGACACGCAACTGAGCAGGTCAAAGCCGAGCTGATCGCGTAAAAAGCGACAGACCGCGACCAGGTGCTTGCGGTCAACCTCAAGGGCCAGGAAATCGCCCTTGAGCGTTTTCGGGACAGTCGGCTTACCGGTAATCTGTCCAATGGGGGCCAGGTCGCGGGCGAGCGCGGCATTCTGGTCACGATACCCAGTAGTTGCGCTGGGAATACTGGTTGAACGTGGTACTAAATCCATCGGGTCACTCCCTTGCGCCATGCGTAAACAAGGCCAAGCGCGAGAACAATGATAAAGAAGAGGATTTCAAAAAATCCAAAGATGCTCAGTTGCTTAAAGATAATAGCCCAGGCAATGATAAAGACGATATCCACATCGAAAGCAACGAAGAGCAGGGCAAAGATATAGAAACCCAGGGGATACTGGACCCAGGCTGAACCAATCGGGGTCTCACCAGACTCGTAAGTTTGTAGCTTTTCTGGCGTTCTTTTGTGAGGCGCTAAAATGTTCGCCACAATGGTTGTCACAATGACAAACCCGAATCCTGCGGCGAAAAGAATAGCCGCATATAAATATCCGATATTTGCTGGTGTTGACACGAAACTTTCCTCCAACATGTGCTTTTGCCAGCTCGACAAAGGCTAGAAGATGCTAGAAAGATTATAGCACAGGGAGGAAGCAGCGACAATTTTATGATAGTGGGGGCATTTGCACCGAGTCTGGCTTAGCCAGCAACTGGACGCCCGGCTTTAGCTCTCCCTGAGGAGTCTCTATCACCTGTACCACGATGACGCTGACATTATCTTCTCCGCCGCCGTCGAGCGCGGCCTGCACCAGGGCACTCCCCATCTTGTCGGGCTGGCGCTCGGCCTTCTTGATGACCTCTTCGATCTTGGGGTCGCGTACCATATCCCATAAGCCATCGGAGCAGAGCAACAGCTTATCGCCGGGCTGCAATTGCTCGGTGAACCAATCAACATCTATGGCTGGCTTCTCGCCGAGGCTGCGGTAGATCTGATTGCGCTTGGGATGGGTATAGATATCATCAGGCTTGATGATCCCGGCCTCCACCAGGCTGGCAACAACGGAGTGATCCTGCGTGATCTTTGTCAATCCTGTAGACTTGCGGTACAGGTAGGTACGACTATCACCGACGTTGGCGACATAGGCGGTAGTACCAACGACAAGAGCAGCAGTAACCGTCGTTCCCATATCGCCGTGCCGCTCGATATTATGCTGGTGGACAGCCCGATTTGCCTGCTTCACGCCTTCAACCAGCAATTGAGCGAAGCCATTGTCATGCAGTTCTGTATCCTTCAAGAGCCTCGGCAACACATAGTCAATGATCGTCTGAATCGCCAGGCGGCTGGCATCCTGTCCATTAGCATGGCCGCCCATGCCATCCGCTATCACAAACAGACCAAAGTTCTGAGGGGCTGGACTATCAGTGCGCATGCCCTTAACCGCAAACAGGCTATCCTCGTTGGGCTTATACTTTCTCTTAATGCCGGGATCGGTCTGTGTGATAACAGCCAGTCCCAAACGATCACCTTTGAGATGCTGAACGTCATAGGGCACGGTCTGCTGCGCATCAACCTGCCCATTCCTGGGCGCTCCCGTTGCCATATCAAGAGTTGGCTGATCGGCAATTGATTGGGCAGGGGCCGCGGGAGCAGAGGCAACCCACCCGTTTGTTCCGCCATTACTGGGGGACAGTTCACCCTGTATCAGCGTTGGCTGTGAGGCCGGGTCATGGCTGCGGCGCAGTTGCGGGGCCTCCGCCTCGGCAATGCGCTGTGCGTCGATGATTGCCTGCTGCTCCGCTGCGGCGTACTCGGCCTTGAGAGCCCGTTTGCGTTTGGCGCGCGCGCGTCCAAAAGTGAGGCTCACCAGCACGAGGAGCGCGATCAATACCAGCAGACCAATCATAATCAAGGGCCAGAGGGGAATGAAGAGATTGCCAATAGTAACGCCTGCCGGCGGCTGCTGGCCTGCCGTTCTGCCATTATTCTCACTGCCAGCCGCAACCGCCGCAGCGATGCTTAGCTGAGCAAAGGTCTGTGCCGCCTCAAATTGCGGATTGGCAAGCTGCGCTGCCTGGAAGGCTACGCGGGCCGCAGTATAATCTTTTTGATAGTAGGCTGCAATCCCTCTATTCCAGCTATCATGGAGCGGATTAAGGTGCGGCAAAGGACTATTATTCAACTCAGGCACTTTGCTCGTAATAAATGCTCTGATATCATCGGCGGTAAACGACCCTGTGCTATTCAGGTGCATACCGGTTAATTCGCCCGCGCTATTGGTGATGGGCGTCCCCAGCTCCTGCTGGTTACTGGGAGCGTTGATCTGTAGCGATTGGATGGGCGTGAGATACTGCGGGACGATCTGTTGTGTATACTCAACGACGCGGCGCGAGTCGGTATTTGAGGAAGGAGGAATTTCCGTCGAGGTTGTTTTTTTTGTCAACATAATGCTGGCAATCTGCCGCTGATCTGTTGTCGCAACATCGGCGAAAGGCTGCGTATGCGCGCTATCGCTTGGGAAGGGAAAGAGCGCGGGTCCATTACTACAGCCAGGCTGCTGACAGCGCACATCTAGCGCGGGAGCATTGATCGTAAAAGAGGTGGGCTGCGGGTTGTACAGGCTGCTAAAGGTAATCTGAATAGAGGCCAGTTTCCCCTCAGGGCTTGAATTGATGCATACAGCATTCGGCCCGGGATTGACCAGGCTACCATCGGTCAGCACCCAGTTGTTTTTCTGGTCGCTGGCGTTTTGAGCCGTCCAGCTCCTTACAACTACCCCCAGGCCGGTGCATTGCCCCACCGGCTCCCCTTTTGCATCGACATACGAAGTAATCAGACGCACGACGGAGACCCCTACGCGGGCCACATTTTGCGGCGGGTCCTGCAAATGAGGAGCAGACGCAAACGCGGTTGAGCATGTAGACAGCACAATCTGTAAGGCAATCAATAGCCCATTAAGGACAAAGAAAGTCATTAAACGCATACTTCTCTGGCTGCTGGAGATGAAACGATGCGTACTCATTAACCCTTTCCCTTTATGCTGAATATACATCTCATGGACACTCCTCATTATCGTCCCAGACGAGTTCGTAGCCGTTGATACATTGCCTGTACTGCCGCATTAGGACTTAATGGCCCGACAACATAGCCGCATTCGCGAAACGCTTCTTCCAGCTTATTTTGATGCTCGTACGCCTGACTCAATAAAAAGCGCGTCTGATGGTCCGCCGGATTAATAATCAACACCTGGATCAATGCCTGTTCAGCCGTAGACCATTGATTCATGCGCATAGCTAGCTGACCAAGCGAGTAAAAGGCCGCTGGTTGCGGAGGCTGTTTCGGTGCCAGGCGCGTCGCCTCCTGATACTCGCGTAAAGCCAGTTCCAATTGGTTCGTCTTCTCATAACACTGTCCTAAACGCAAATGCGACTCAAAATCATTGGGATTCAAGTGCAGCGACTGTCTGTAGGCAGGAATAGCCTGCAACGGCTGATTTCTCAGGAACAACGAGATGTCGCCGACTAATTTGTGCGTCTCAGCGTCATCGGCGTTGAGTTGCAATGAGCGATTGTACGCTTGCATAGCCAGGTCGGCCTGAGGAGGGACGCGGCGCGCAAAGACCTGCCCGAAGCATTTATGCACCAGCGCATTATTCGGCTCCAGTCCAAAAGCCCGCTTAGCTGCTTCGTACGCAGGCTCAATGCGTCTGGCAGCAAGGTGATCGATGGCCGCGATAATATGCGGTCCTGCCGGCCCGGTTGTGCCGGCAGTGATCGGCGCACCCTTAGGCCCCGAGCCAGGTGTGGAGATGCCAATATTGGGCGTGAGCGGATTGGACGGGCGTCCTCCCTGCACGGGCGCCCCAGCGTTGGCGGGAGGAGCGTTAGTAATCGGCGGCAAGGCCAACAAAGCTCGTTCCATTTCGGACGCGCCGCTCCAGCGTTGTTCGAGCGACGGGGCCAGCGCCTTCATAACGATCTGGTCAAAGGCTGGCGTAATATCAGGACGCAGCGTACGTAACGCCGGGAAAGAGAAAATCCCTGGTTGATTATTGGCGGCGTCGTGACGCGTCAGCACCTTATGGAGCGTGGCTCCCAGGGCATAAATATCGCTGCGTGGCTCCGGCCTGCCATGTAACTGCTCAGGGGGCGCGTAGCCGACGGTCATGATGATGGTTGCCTGCTGCTGCGATTTGAATGGGCGGGCAATACCGAAATCGATCAATTTAATTTCATCGTGAGCTGTGACCATGATATTTGATGGTTTCAGGTCGCGAAAGATGATGGGAGGATTTTGCTTGTGCAGGTAGGCCAGCACGTTACAGAGCTGCTGCGCCCAACTTCGCGCGCGCGCCTCAGGCACGCCGCGCGCGCCATTTACCCCGGCCACATTACCCTCTTGCTCCAGCGCGTCCCCTAAGGTGCGCCCCTCGATAAAATCCATCACCAGATAATGCTTGCCGTTTTCCACAAAGAAATCGCGTACACGCGGAATGCATGGATGATTGAGCGTTAGCAACAACTTGGCTTCACGCGAGAACCACTCCACCGCCTGATTATGTTCAACTTCCGTCTGAAACTCATCTAGCATCTCTTTCACGGCGCAGGGACTATCAAAGCGCGTATCGATGGCGCGATACACAGCCCCCATACCGCCTGCCGCGACCAGCTTTTCGACCTTATAACGCGCACTGGAAAGGAGGGTGCCCGGGGCAAGACGGCGCAGATTCCCGCCATTACCGACGTTTCTCCCATCCGGCGTCACCGGCAAAGGCCGCTCTGAGCCTGCTTGCGGCGGCGGCGTTGCTGCCCCGTAGCCGCCGGGACCATTTTGTGGCAGATCAGGATTATTCATAGAAGATGGATTTTTCTGCTCAAAAGGATAATTATTTGCCATATCTTACATACACTACCTTGCTATACAGACAGCCAACGCTCCCACGATAAATCGGAGAGCTACCGCGTCTAGCTCCGCTCAGGCCGTCTGCAAGGAATAGCTTCACTATTTTACCTGAACTCTATTACCACCATCTGCACATCTTTATTCGCCCGGACGATGCAGTTCAAGCCAATGCCTGCTCCATGCAGCGCACGAACCTGTATTTTGCAGGCATTATAACACATCTTGCTATTCCTGAGCAGTGGTCTATTTCACAATAGCCGAGTCATCGATTCCACCACCCTGAGGCCGTGGAATCAATGATGAAGATGGGAAATGGGCTATGTTAGCGCACGCCTCTCATGGGTATAATCAGCCCGCCCGCCAGCAGCGCGGCACCGCCTGCAAGCGCGAAGAGGACGGTATAGCCGCTCGCAAAATTCAATATTACACCCGCAAGCAACGGGGCCACGATCAGCGCCAGGTAGAGCGTGATATTCATAATGCCCAGATCCTTGCCGTGATCCCGCGCCTGCGGCAGGACACGAATGGTCAGCGCCAGGCCCACAGCGAGGTAGCTCCCTGCGCCGATCCCGAATAATCCACTTGCCAGCAAAATGTACTGCCAGAGCGGCATAAATGCTACCAGAAATACCCCTCCGGCCATTATCGCTGTCCCAAGTACAATGAACAGTTTGAGCCGTTGCAGCCGGTCCGCCAGCAATGGGCTAAGAAAAGCGAAGACGAGCAGCGTGCCCGTTGAGATAATCTGGAAGATGAGCATCCTGAGAGTTGCGTCCGCGACTGCTAAATGCAGGACATTCACCAGGTAGGAGAGCAGGTAGAGTATGAAAAGGGTATAGCTCAGGAAGAGAAAGCTGCGCGAGCACCACATCAGGGTAAAATTGGGATGTTGTTTCGGGTTGTGCCAGAAGCTGGCAAAGAAGGTCTTAAAACGGAAACGTGGCATGGCCCCGCGTGACAGAGGTTTCTCTCTGAAAACCAGCAAAAAGAGGGCAATGACGCCAAACGATATGGCCGCGAGCCAGAAGTATCCCTGTCGCGTCCCCTGAGCCAGGAGACTTACCACGAGCAGTCCCACCACGCTACCAACAACCGGCGCTATGCCGATAGCGGCGCTTACTATAGCGCGCTGACGCAGCGATACCTGATCAGGGATCACAGCGGTGAGCATGGTATACACTATGCCAAAGCAGATTTGCATCAGCACTTCACCCGCCAACAGCAGCAGAATGCTGGTAGAGAAGGCCATTACCAGTAGAGCGGCAACCCCGCCGATCAGTCCGACGAGCATCCAGGGGCGTCTTCGCCCGAGGCGTCCGGTGGTGCGATCCGAGAGCGCCCCCACCACAGGTGTGACGATGAACGCTGCCAGGATACCACTTATAGCAACCAGTGATAATGAGGTAAGCTGGTGCGCCGGGTCCAGGGCTGCAATCTGGGAGGGTAGGAACAACTGATTGATGGTGATACTGGCAATCCCTCCCACCAGGCTTGCCAGTCCCAGCAGGAAGCGATACAATCCACCCAACGCCTGCGAGGGCATGCGCAGCGCCTCCGGCAGTTCCTCTTTTGCGCCAGCAGGTTCCGGTTGAGATACCAACTCCTGAGTGGGTAAAGCATCTACGGCTGCTGGCTGCTTTTGAGGAAGAGCTGGCTCTACCAGCGCCGGCATCTCCTCAACGGCAGGCTCCTCCACTGCGCTCTCTTGAGGAGATGAAAACTCCACCAGCGTTGGCAGCTCTTCAACGGCAGGCTCCTCTGAGGAAGAGGGTTCTTCTGATGCTCCATCTTGCGGGGATGAAGGCTCTTCTATGGCCGCCGTCTCTTCTTCAGCAGAGGAGGCGGGCACGATTCTGGGTAGTTTCTCAGTTGGGGCCTCCCCATCCGGGAGCGATGCTTCCTCTTCCTGCTCCTCTACCGCAAGCTCGGGCCTGGTATCATCGGCAAGCGTGGTCGTTTCCAGTTCCTCCGAGGTGCCATTGGTTGGGATGGGTTCCGGCGTCTCGGCTGCCGCAGCAGATTCTGCCATTGGCTAGGTCTCCCTTCACACAACATTGAAAAATATAAAATATTATGAACATCAAAGATTTTCTATCAGGGTCTTAGCATAGTGTCTATCTTTAACGAGAAAATCGTGATACGATTATAAAATACTAGAGCGATAGCGTGAGACAAGATATGGAGCAAAAGTACTATGCGAGAAGATAGGACTTTCAGGAATGTATGCAAGCTGATACTGCTTTGCGCTGCTCAACTCTTCTTCTTCCTCTCCGTGCCCACCCCCGGTCATGCGGCGGGAGGCTTTCCCATCATCGGCGTGCTGCACGCTGGAGAGCGACCGGAGGCACTGGCAGTTGATAGCCAGACGCATATGCTCTATATCGCCTATGAAGGTGGCGGACTCGTCGTTGGCTTCGACCCCCTGAGCGGCAAGGTGCGCTGGCGCAATGCGCTTGATAACAGCATCACCGATATCCAGGTTGATAGCAGCAGCCACCACGTCTATGTTACGTCTGCCGCATATCGCAACAGACAGAGCAACTTCTACATCCTGGATGACGCGACAGGTCACGTCCTTTTCAAGCAAGCCGTCGGCGGAGCTGGCGATAACAGCATCGCCTTTGATAGCAAGCGACAGCGCATCTATGTCACCAGCGAACCAGATAGCAATATTTACACCTTTACCCCTCTTCCGGCAGCAAAAGATGGCAGCCTGCAAATGCAATCTACGCAATTTCACATCGGGGCAAACTTGACTGCCATTGGCGTGAATAGCCGTCTGGGACGGCTCTATGTGGCTGATGGGACCTTATCTATGATTACCGTCCTTGACGAGGAGAGCGAAAAGCCCATCACCACCATCTCCGTTGCCGCAATGCCGCTTGCTCCTCTGCGCATTGATGAGAATAGCGGGCGCGTCTACGTTGTCTGTTCGACGGGGCAGGAGCTGGATGTGATTGATGGCAAAACTAACGCGCTGGTCGCACAGATTCCTGTAGCGCCCTTCCCGGAAGGGATAGCGACCAATACGACGACGGGACGTATTTATGTGGCGGACGAAGGTAATAAAGAAGGTGGCTCCTCGGATCGCGGAACCGGCACAACGCTGACCGTGATTGATGGACAGACGCTCGACATACTGGGAACCTTCCAGATAGGACAGGGGCCAGATGGCGTTGTGGCTGATCCCGCACTCCACCGCATCTACGTCTCAGTGGAGGATACGGGAGCGGTCGTAGAGCTAAGTGACAGCGTTGATATTCCTTTGAAGCCGGACGCCACCGTTCATCAAACGCTCGCCGCTCGCCAGACGGTAGCCGATCTCCAGCGAGCGACGATGATTACACTTATCGCGATGGCGTTGACGATGGTAGGGGCGACGCTGGTCGCGCTGTCACCGCGCTGGCGTGGGCGGGGAAGCCCTCAAACTCTGCCAGGCGGCGCGTCGGCTCACTCAAAGCAGCATAGCCCTCTGCGGTGAGATAGCCCACGCCCGTGCGCTTGAGAAAATCGAAGACGGAAGTACACGAGAAGGTATGGGCGAAGCCGCCGGTCGGCAGAATCGCATTGGTCCCCAGGCTATAGTTTCCAATGCAGGTGGGTGTATGCGCGCCCAGCAAAATCTCGCCCGCATTCTTCAGTTCCGGCAGCAGGGCAAATGGCTCACGCACATGTACCTCAAGATGCTCAGGGGCGTATTCATTGACAAAATCAACGGCCTCGCGCATGCTGCCTGCCAACACCAGCCCGCCCGTTCCCTTCTCGCCCTCAAAGCCCGCCCGGCAAAAGTTCTGTCGCCACTCGGGCAGTTCGGCGATCTTGCGCGGCAAGAGGGACATCACGGCATCGATGAGCGCGCGGCTATCGGTCACCAGCAGGCTGGACGAATCGGGGCCGTGCTCGGCTTCGATCAGCAGATCGCGCGCGACCAGCTCCGGCTCGGCACTCTCATCGGCCAGCAAAATCGACTCGCTGGGGCCGGCTGGCAGACCAATATCTACCGTGCCATAAAGCAGGCGTTTGGCTGCCGAGACATAAGGATTGCCTGGCCCGGTGATCTTATGCACCCGCGCAATACTCTGGGTGCCATAGGCAAGAGCTGCAATCGCCTGAGCGCCACCGAGGCGGTAAATTTCATGCACTCCGCACAGATCAGCCGCGACCAGCGAGGCCGGATCGACCTTCCCATCCGGCCCGGGCGGCGTACAGACAACGATCCGCGGCACACCCGCGATACTGGCAGGGGTTGCCAGCATATACATCACCGATGGGAACGCTCCCTTGCCGCGCGGCACATAGAGGCAGACGCTCGAAACAGGCGTAATTTTCTCGCCCGCCATTACTCCAGGCGCGATCTGGGTGAACCACTGTTCATGCGGCATCTGTCGCTCGTGAAAGATACGTACATTATGGATCGCCTGCTTGATGGCAGCAGAGACATCCTTATCAAGTAAGCTATGCGCGTGCTCTATCTCCTCTCTGCTCACGCGAAACTGCTCAGGAGCGAGCCGCACATGGTCGAAGCGTTCCATAAACTCAACCACAGCCTCGTCCCCGCGCTCGTACACAGCCCGGACGATGGGGCGGACATACTCCATCAGTTCATCAATTGCCACCTCGGCGCGACGCAGCAAGCGGCGGCGCTGCTCCGCGTTCATTCTGGTCAGTTCGTAAAAATGGATCATCGCTCGTTTCCTCTATCTTCTGCAAAAATATTTCGTTCGCCAGGGGTGAGGGTAGCGAAAACCTCCGTAATCGCCTCGTACTAGCATCATACGGGACGATAGCAACCCTGTCTAGAGCCACCTCCCTCTATCCCTGATCGCGATGGCATTCGAGCCACAAACAATCACTCCGGCGAGAGGTGATTTCACGCTTGCCCCGGCAATATTGTCAGGGCACTGGTAAAATGCGCAACACTTGGTTACAATAGATTTGGTATGGTAAGAGCCACAAATTATGCTGTTTGTCCGGGAGTATTTCCCTTTGGAGAGCACAATGTTCATAGATGATCAACGGCATCCGCATCAACAGATTAAACCGGAGGAGATTGTACGCCAGCGTACAGAACTGCTTCCGCCTTATAAAGTTATTCTCTATGACGATGATGTCAATGATATGCTGTACGTTGTGGTCGCGCTGGTGAAATCGGTGAACAGCCTGACCATTCCCGAGGCCGAGCGCATTATGCTCACCGCACATCTGACGGGCAACGCGATTGTCATCGTCTGCCCCAAAGAGGCCGCCGAATATTACCAGGAGCGCCTGCTCAGTTATAACCTTACAGCCACAATAGAACCAGACTAACCAGAGGCATACCCAAATGTACGCGCTATTGACGTCTGAGCACTCAGAGATTAGAATTCAAATATCTTGGATAGCGGGCATCGCCTATCCTGGAAAGAGCGAGCAGGCACGAAAGTGCTCGATGACACGATGTAATGCTCAAGCAAGAGGGGAAGAAAATCATGGTTCACTTATGGGGTTCCAGAGCTAAAGGGGAAGCTGAGATCAGCAAATCGGCTCTGGGAGAAGGCGCCACCGGCGACATTGCCATTGTCATCGGTGGGGACAAACTTGATTTTAATCTGGTCTATCTGGGTTGCCAGATGGCGAAGGGTGCCAAACGTAAAGTTCATCTGGTACACGTTATTGAAGTCCCACGCGCTTTGCCCTTGAAAGCCGTTCTCACCAACGAGTCCGAGCGGGCCGACAGGCTCCTGAGTTCCGCTATGGAGATCGCGGAACGAGTGGGGTGTGAAGCCATTGCAGAGGTAGTTCAGGCGCGAGACGCGGGCACCGCCATTGTTGACGAGGCCAAAGATCACCACTGCGCTCTTCTTCTCATCGGCTTTGTGCGCCAGGATAGCAACGCCAATCATATCCTGGGCAAAACCATACCCTACGTGCTCGCTAATGCTCCCTGCCGCGTCTGGCTTGTACAGGACCCTGCCCCCTCTCAAGCTAACACCGCTTGACGGCTTCAGGCAGTAAAAACTGTTCCATTGCAAAACACAGCCATACAGGCTGGTCCAGAATGATCTCTTCATATTTTCCTTATCCAAATACGTATGCTACAATACGTATTACTATATGTATGCTCGCGTGTTTACTAAGTAAGTAAGTAGAGATCATTCGGGGAGGTTATAACGATGGCAACAGATTTTAACGCTGCAAGCCCTCCACCACGTACACATCGTGACTACTACACGGCCCTGTACCAGGCGGCTTTGACGATCTCATCAAGCCTTGAACTCGATCAGGTGTTACAGAGTGTGGTAACAAGCATCACCGAAGCAATGCTGGTGAAGGCTTGTGCCCTGCGCTTATTTGATGCCGACACCGGCCAGCTCCGCCTGAGTGCCGTTTATGGATTAAGCAGCAACTACCTGGCTAAGGGGCCAGTTGATGTCGCACGTAGTTCTATTGATAGTGAGGCGCTGCAAGGCTCCCCGGTTTATGTTGCAGACGCCCGAATCGATCCCCGTTTCCAGTATCAGGAGGCGGCCCGCCTTGAAGGGCTGGTCTCCATTTTAGTCGTACCGCTTGAGGTGCATGGCAACGCAATTGGCGTATTGCGCGTCTACACCGCCGAGAAGACGACTTTTAACGAAGACGACATGCAGTTCCTTTCAGTGCTGGCGAGCCTGGCGGGGCTTGCCATTGAAAACGCTCGCCTTTACGAGAGTGTGAAAAACTCCTATCACGGCGTGATGGATGCCTTCTGGGGCGTGCGCCTCAACCCTTGAGAAAGGGCAATATTGCGATGAAAAATGGCTTTTCGCTGACGTGAAAAGCCATTTTTCATCGCAATAACGTTAAGACAAACATATTTAACCATTGCCATTATCGCCAAGTGAGAGTAGCGCCATGAAGGCATCCTGCGGAATTTCCACGCTGCCCACCATTTTCATGCGCTTCTTGCCCTCTTTTTGCTTCTCCAGCAGCTTGCGTTTACGCGTAATATCGCCGCCGTAACATTTGGCGAGCACGTCTTTGCGCATGGCTTTGACCGTCTCGCGAGCGATGACGCGTGAGCCGATTGATGCCTGGATAGGCACCTCGAAGAGCTGGCGCGGGATCAGACTACGCAGCTTCTCGACCAGGGCTCGCCCCTGATAATAGGCTTTATCGCGATGCACGATCAGCGAGAGCGCATCCACCGGCGTGCCGTTGACGAGGATATCCAGTTTGACCAGATCGGCCTCCTGATAGCCGCCAAAGGAGTAGTCGAGCGAGGCATAGCCCTGCGTGCGTGACTTCAACTGATCGTAGAAATCAATGATCAGCTCCGCCAGGGGCATCTGGTACGTGAGCAAGACGCGCTCGGCCTCGATATATTTGAGCTCTTTATAGGTGCCACGACGCGTCGTCACCAGATCCATGATCGTGCCAATGTAGCGTGAGGGCGTAAAGATCGAGATATCCATCCAGGGCTCCTCGATCTTCTCGATCTCGCCAGAGGACGGCATCGCGGAGGGATTATCAACCTCGATCATCTTGCCGCCCGTTGTGGTGACATGGTATTCGACGCTGGGCGCGGTCGCCAGGATGTCCAGGTTATACTCGCGCTCCAGCCGCTCCTGGATGATCTCCATGTGCAGCAGGCCCAGAAATCCGCAGCGGAAGCCAAAGCCCAGCGCGTTCGATGTTTCGGGCTCGTAAAAGAGGGAGGCGTCGTTCAGCTTCAGGCGATCCAGCGCGTCGCGCAACAGAGGATACTCGTTGCCCTCCACGGGATACAGGCCCGCGAAAACCATCGACTTGGCCGGTTTGTAGCCTGGCAGCGCCTCTACCAGGCCGAGCGCCTCGGGCACGGTAACGGTATCACCCACACGGCAATCTTTGACGTTCTTAAAGCCGGTCGCGATATAGCCCACCTCGCCGGTGGTAAGTTCGCCAGAGGAAACGAGGCGCGGCTGAAAGTAGCCAGTCTCCAACACTTCGGTCGTGCTGCCAGCGGCCATCATCGCGATACGGCTTTTCTCTTGCAAGCTGCCATCGATAATGCGCACATAGGCAATGACGCCCTTATAGGCGTCATAGTGCGAATCGAAGACCAGCGCGCGCAAAGGCTGCTGCACATTGCCCACGGGTGGCGGCACATGCTTGATAATCGCTTCCAGAATATCCTGGGTGCCGATGCCTTCTTTTGCTGAAGCCAGGATGCACTCTTCCCCGGGCAGGCCAATCACATCCTCGACCTCCTGCCTCACCTTCTCGGGATCGGCGCTGGGCAGATCAATTTTATTAATCACAGGGAGAATAGTCAGATCGGCCTCAACCGCGAGATAGAGGTTTGCCAGCGTCTGGGCCTCAATGCCCTGCGTCGCGTCGATGACCAGCAGCGCACCTTCGCATGCAGCCAAGCTGCGCGACACCTCATAAGTAAAGTCAACGTGGCCGGGAGTATCGATCAGATTAAGCTCGTACTCCTCACCGCTGAGCGCAGTATAGCGCATACGCACAGCTTGAGCTTTGATCGTAATGCCCTTCTCGCGCTCCAGCTCCATCTGATCGAGCGTCTGCTCCATCAGCTCGCGCCTGGAGACCGTGCCGGTAAATTCCAACAGGCGATCAGCCAGCGTTGACTTCCCGTGATCGATATGAGCGATAATACAAAAATTTCTGATATGTGCTTGATCGGTCATGCAATGATTCCTCCGCACAACACCTCGTCACCATCCTCGCCACCATAAAAAACTGCCGCCTGCCCTGGCGTAATGGCGCGCTGCGGGTTTGCCAGAGCAACATGCACGCGTCCATGCTCAAGGGGAGTGACCAGCGCGGGCTGCTCTGGCGCCTTGTAACGCACGCGGACCCGCGCCTCAAACGGCTGAACGGGCGTCTCGCCACTGACGTAATGCATATTGCCAACGATAAACTCGCGCTGCTCCAGCGCCGCCGCGGGTCCGACGATAAGCGCGTTATTGGCCGCGTCGATCTTGAGGACGTGCAGTGGTTCCGCAGAGGTAATGCCAAGCCCCTTGCGCTGCCCAATCGTATAGTAAGCCAGGCCACGATGGCGACCAACGACACTGCCCTGCTGGTCATAAATTGGGCCGGGCTTAGGGATCGCAATCAGCGGCGCTGCCCCCGTAGACGCAACTCCCGCCCCCACCATCACCAGCGATTCGGCAGCCTTTGTTGCCGCGTAGCGATCAATAAAGCCACGATAATCGTTATTCGCCACAAAACATATTTCCTGGCTCTCTGCCTTCGTTGCCACCGCCATGCCGCGCTGAGCCGCCATTGCTCGTACCTCGGGCTTGGTGTAGCCACCCAGAGGGAAGCAGGCGTGCGCAAGCTGGTGCTGATTCAGGACGTGCAACACATACGACTGATCTTTCTCGCGATCAACGGCGCGCCGCAGCCGCCGCTTGCCTGTAAGGGGATGATCATCCACGCGCACATAATGGCCCGTCGCCAGGTAATCGGCCTCCAGTGCCAGCGCCCGATTGAGCAGCACCGTAAAGCGAATATGGCGGTTACAGGTCAGGCAGGGATTGGGAGTGCGTCCGGCCACATAATCCTCGTAGAAGGAATCGACGATCCTGTGCTTAAACTCCTGCTCCACGTTAACCAGATAAAACGGCATGTCAAGCATGCGCGCAACTCGCCTGGCGTCATCGACCGCTTCCAGGGAGCAGCACTTATTCTGCACGACGCGCTCAACGCCGTCATCTTCAATTGTGCCCGGTTCCGACCAGAGGCGCAGCATCATGCCAATCACCTCATGCCCTTGCTCCTTGAGGAGAGCGGCGGCGACCGAGCTATCCACGCCGCCGCTCATCGCGACGACTATTCGTGCCATAGTTTTTTCCTGTATAGTGTTATAGACATGCTGAACGTAGGACGCCAGTTATGTAGAAAAAAGGACTAGCCATTTGCTGGGCTAGCCTTCGTACTTTCACGCTTAAAGATGTATATCGGGTAGCGTAGCAGGATAGATGATGCCCTTCTTGCCACGTTAAGAGTAACATAGCGGGGGGGCTTTGTCAAACGACGAGCTACCCCCTCCAAAGAGCTTTTTAGTTTTCCCATCTCTCCCGTAATGCTGCCTTGAACCTTAAAAAAACCTTGCAGCAATAGCGATAAACCATTATAATAGCGCAGAGTCTAAAACCGTATGGTTTAGCAATCAAATATAGTTCGATAGAACGAATCAAGGAATAGCGTCATGACGTTGAGAGATTTATCGGAATCAGAAGAGAATTATGAGGAAGAATGGATTCCCGATAATGGTACAGGGGTGGAAACTGAGGATTATGGCAGCAATGAAACTATTAATGCGCCTTTTGATCCTACAAATATTCGATTAAGTACCAAACTACTAACTATCGATCTGCTGCTCTCAAGAATTGAAGACGGAGCAATTGATCTGGCACCCGATTTTCAGCGGAAAGCCGGTATCTGGAAAAGCGAATCGCGTAGTAAACTGATCGAATCCATCCTTATTCGTATCCCCCTGCCTGCATTCTATATGGACGCCACAAACGACGAAAAATGGCTCGTCGTCGATGGTCTCCAACGCCTGACCACTTTAAAAGAATTTGCGATTGATAAAACTCTACGGTTAAGTAACCTTGATTATCTCAAACAGCTTGAGGGGAAGACATACAGCGAGCTGCACCGTATGTATCAGCGTCGTATTAATGAAACGCAAGTGACGATGTTCCTTATTGAACAGGGAACGCCCGATGAGGTCAAATTCAACATTTTCAAGCGCATTAATACAGGTGGGTTGCCACTTTCAGGACAGGAGATTCGCCACGCGCTTAACCAGGGCAAAGCGAGCAAATTACTTTTAAGGCTGGCTAACACGCCTGAGTTTAAAAAGGCGATTGATAATGGTATCAGCGATGATCGTATGGCTGATCGCGAATGTGTCTTACGTTTTCTGGCCTTCACCATGACACCATACACTCAATACGAAAAAGATCTGGATAGCTTTCTGAATAAGAGTATGGCTGCTATTAACAAGCTATCAGATGGCGAAATAGAGCAGCTTCGAAAGCGTTTTTTGCGTGCAATGATTGCAGCTTATGATATTTTCGGCAGAGATGCATTCCGTAAGCGATTTAAGCCAACAGCGCCACGCTCCCCCATCAACAAAGCCCTGTTTGAAAGCTGGTCTATCAATTTGAGCAAACTCAGCGACGAGCAAATCCGGCTTTTGCAAGCAAGAAAAACTGCATTACAAAATGCGTTCATAAAGCTCATGCATGATTCTGCTTTTCATAGCGCAATCTCACAGGGAACGGGCGACATTGGCAAAGTCAAACTGCGCTTCAGCGCCATTGAGCAATTGATTCAAGAGGTGCTGGCATGATAACCTCATTATTTTTACAGAACTTCAAATGCTTTGAAAAACAGACACTGGCTTTCAAACCGTTAACACTGCTTTCGGGGCTGAATGGAACCGGGAAATCTTCGACAATTCAGGCGCTGCTTTTGTTGCGGCAATCCTATCAGCAACAGTTATTGCAGACCAGAGGATTGGCATTAAATGGGGATCTAATTCATATAGGTACTGCCAAAGATGCACTATTTGAGGCAGCAGCAGATGATATTATCAAGTTTGATCTTACCTGTACTATAACTGCGCACAACGCAACTGATAGTGAAGCTCAGGAAATGGCGGTGAGAGGAACATGGAGCTTCGACTATAAAGATGGAGCTAACAGAGAGAAAGACGTGCTAGATAACATTCCGGATTCGGTCACACACTCCGATGAGATCTATCACTCTTGTCTTTTTAGCGAGAGCGATTTTTATTATCTTCAAGCAGAGCGCGTTGGCCCACGGCGCTTTTTTGAGACCTCAGATTTTCTTGTCCGACAAAGGAGGCAAATAGGCATCAGAGGGGAATATACCGCTCACTTTCTTGCTCTTTTTGGTAAAGAACCTGTTATAAACCCAAATGTGAGACACCCGGATGCCGTTTCAGCATCATTAGAGGACCAGGTGGAAGCCTGGTTAGGTGAAGTAAGTCCAGGCGCTCGAATAAAGCTGACTCAAAGCCCGGTCACGGATACAATGACTTTGCAATTTGCCTTTGCAGGAAAAGAGCTTAGCAGTGATTACCGCGCGACAAACGTGGGTTTTGGTATTACCTATGTTTTGCCAATATTAGTAGCGGTATTAGCAGCTCGCCCTGGTTCGCTGCTCCTGATCGAAAACCCCGAAGCTCACCTCCACCCCAAAGGGCAGGCACAAATGGGTAATTTACTGGCACGGGCCGCAAACAGCGGCGTACAAGTTATTGTGGAAACGCATTCTGATCACGTCTTAAACGGCATTCGAGTTGCTGTCCATGATGGAAAGCTTCAATCAGATGATGTGCAACTCCATTTCTTCCAGCGTCACAAAGAAAATGGGCGATGTCAGGTTATTTCCCCCCAAATAAAGTCCGATGGGCGCATAGATCGCTGGCCCGATGGCTTCTTTGACGAATGGGATAAGAGTTTGGAAGCTCTTTTAGATTAAAACCAGAGGATGGGTGGTTTATGGAATTGGAAATGGTATTGAATGAGCTCTCTTTGCAACCTCTCGCTAAAAATAAACCGGAAGCTCGGCAACGCATGTCAGACCTTATCGGCACTATGATAGCAGCCACCAGAGCAGGTATCAGCAGATCATTAAGAACTCACCAGGACTTGAGGTCAGAAGTACTTGCTTCAGACTATCTGCTGGTACACTGGCTTAACGACCAAGAAGTAGATCGGGAAGCACGGCGCTATTTCAAATCTCTGGCATTTCATGCGCCCTATCTCGTTGATATCAATGATCATACGGTTAGAGATAGAGTTGATAGCTCCGATTTTTTCTACAACGGAGATTGTGCGATAGGGCTTGGCGTCGCTTATTGCCTGGATACACTCGCGTTAAGTATACGGTCCGATGCTTGCTGGCATGCCCCTCATCTTGAACTCACGCATATTTATCTGAACAGTGATGGGGGAGAGATCCTCAGTGAAGATGTAATAGTTGCTCACGCAAGCCATAAAGATCATATTGTTACGCATGCGACATGGATTAAAGAGCGTCTCAATCTGGATATACAGGATGGAGCGGATCTCTGGCGATATAGAGAGCAGCAATTTCCAAGCTTACAATTTTGTGATTCTGTTGGCGAAATATTACAATCGCTTCACCCAGGAAATAGCCCTTTTCATCTTATCACGAAAAAACTGGCCGAATTTGAGATGGCGTTCCAACAGTGGCAGGAGGAGGGGGGAGTATTTGATATCCAGCTAAAAGGATCTGTGGATAGCGAAGCGACATTACTCAAGTACGATAAGGAGCGTACATTTTCCTGCCCCGATGGGCAAACGCGCCTCTTTAGTCTGCACATACGCATTACGGCTGACTGGCGTATTTACTATTATCTGGAAGGAAGCACAAAACAACTGATAATCGGGTACATCGGTAAACACCTATCAACAGTGAAATTTTCTTAAAATATGTAAGTTGTCCAAATCTTGATATTATAGGTGCAGGGCTATTTACTTCTTCTTTTTTGCCCCCTTCGGGGGCGAGGGAGGAGAAGAATGAGCGGGGACACCCCCTTAGGCGTCAACTTAAGCACTTGAACAATCGAAGAGGGAAACGAGATCATGTGCCCCAGCCAACAGAGTCTGAAAGCGAACGCGTCGCTGGTGTTCATACAAGGGCCTCCGCCGTTTG
>DATGMF010000069.1:0-59956 GCA_035293765.1 Ktedonosporobacter sp. | reverse complement strand
TGCTGATCTCGTTGAGGCATGAGGTCGTTCCTCCCGTCAAGGCATGGTTTGTGCATGCTTCTACGGTAGCAGATCGCACTCTGCCTCCCTCGTTTTTTCGATTGTTCAGGTACTTTTTCTTTAAGTTGACGCCTAAGGGGGTGTCCCCGCTCACTCTTCCCCTCCCTCGCCCCCGAAGGGGGCAAAAAAAGAAGAATTAAATAGCCCTGGGAATAGGATAGTGAAGCTTCCTACACCAGATCGGACGTGATATAATCGAGTCGATACGACAAGTTCCGGCGGTTTACGATGGTAAGGAGATACAGAATGCCCGCTAACAATGCTGATAATAGACGGCCACCGCGCAAAACCCCTATTTTTGGACAGGGGCATGGGCTGACGGACGAAGAGGGGCAGATGATACAACAGATGATCCGCGAGGAGTCAGGTTCTGCTCGCGAGCTGCATATCCCTCAGGAAGATCTGGCGCAGGAGGCAACTACGCAAATGTCGCCCGAAACGGCCAGGGTTATTGATGCCAGCAAAGTGCGCCAGGTGCTACAGTTGTTTAACCGCGACTACCTGTATGGTCAGGGGCGCTTCGATGAGTATAAAGATGGCCTGCTTTTGAAATGGGGCGATGGCTACTCGCGCAAGCATATCTGGATGACGGTCAAAGATGGCAACCTGGTTTTTGAAACCAGCCACGCTAAAAAGTGTGATAAGCCTTACTGCAACGGGACGCACCATATCCTTCCGCCAGACCTTTATATGAACCTGGATATTATCAATCAGGAACTGGGGGATCGTTTCCGTCGTCCGGTCTACGAACCCACTGAAGATTAGCGGGAGATGTTATGGCAATAGCGATTCTGGCCCTGGAAAAAGACCTCTTTTTCTCGGTAAAGATGCGCGACACCTTGCGTCATCACGAGATGGAGGTCACGACGGTCCGTACGCTGCCAGCCTTCGAGCAACGCTTGATGGCAAGCGGAGATGAGCGTCCTGCGCTGGTCATCATTAATACAGCGATCAAAGGAGTTGATTGGGAAGCGGCGATCTGCGAGGCGAGAGCGTATGGCTTCCCGGTGCTGGCTTTTGGCTCGCATATGGATCTGGAGGCGCGTGCCAGGGCACTGCGGGCGGGCGCGCAGAAAGTTGTCGCCAATTCCAAGTTCACCAGCGATATGGTGGGACTGGTCACACGTATGCTCAACAACCCAGCAGCCCTCGCAGCCGATGATGCAAGCGATTTTGTAGAGTAGGCACGTATTGCAGTGCCTACTCGCCTGTATTACCGCTGGTAATGGAAAGACGGTACCAGCAGGCGGTATCCAAACGGGAGCAGCGCAAGGCCGTATCCTAGCGGGCGTTTCTCATAGGAAGGCTGCTGACGGCGGTACGTCCAGCGGTTGTGAAGGAAGAGACGTCGAGCGTTGGGTGGAGTTTGTACAGGATGGTGCATCAGACGATAACGGGGTCGGTGGGCAATTCTTCCGCTCATGCATACTGCCTTTCTTTAATGTGTCCAATGAAGTCCACATTGCCAATTACTGCACTTCCATGCAGCACACCGCACGTAGACCGGCTACGTGTGTGGCCCCAGCCGGGCAAGGAACCGCTCATAGATGTTGATCGCGCTATTCTCGTCACGATCCATCACCAAGCCGCAGTTCCCACAGCGATACGTTCGTTGCCATAGCGGCATGTCCTTTTTGCGTTTGCAGCAATGACACATCTTCGTCGTACCGCGTTCACTTATTATATGTAATTCTTTCCCAAAGCGCAAACACTTATACGCAAGCATCTGCATAAAGCTGTAGAGGCCCCAATCATTATATACCATGCGGTTACGGAGCTGTCGCTTGCGTCGTTCTTTGGGGGTCTCCTTCTCCTGTTTTTTGATGACCATCTGCCGTTGGGAAAGATCGCCAATGACCACAGCCCTTTCAGCCAGTCGGCCCGCGATGAGATGAGACGCTTTATGCAGACAGTCTCGCTGTTTGTTGCGTTTCTGTTCGGAGACACGCTTGTACACGTTTGAGAGGTGAATATACCGACGTGATTTCTTTTTGCATTTATCACGCTTGGAGCGGATTTTGTCAAGTTGCTTGTTGTACCAACGATAACCTTTGAACCCGCCAATGTGGTAAAACCGTCCCTGATTGGAATAGCCCGTTGCAAGCGTCTTGATGCCCAGATCAAACGCCACAATGCCATCCTGGGACGCCTGCTGCTCTGCCTGTTCATACACAAACGAGCAATAATAGTTCCCTCGGGCATCACGGGAAACGGCTACTTCCCGAAAGCATGATGGTGGCGTTTCGGTCAGCTTGGCTCTGATATTGGGATAGCGTTTCGGTCCCCAGTTGCCCCCGCCTCCTGTGGGCAGGATAATCGTGCTGCCTTCAACAATCAAGTACATCGCCGGATAGCAGAGCGTAAAGAACTGGTGCCGTGGCTTGACGCGGGGAAACCCTGGTTTCTGTGCGCCTTCAGCCACCCGCTTGAAGAACGCTTGCATCGCTTTGTCAAGGCGAAAGTACACCTCAGCTAACAGCTTGCCATAGACAAAGCATATGTCAGGGTCATGGGTTTTACTCTCCCTGAGCGACTTTTTTGCTCGTTCGAGGTTCCAGCGTTCGCCATTGCGTAGTCGCATGATCCACCAGTTGTAGAGGCCGCGACACTTGCCTTGCATGAACTCTAACGCTTCCGCCTCTTGTGTGTTAACCTCAATCCTGATTTTCTTACATAGGAGCATCCTGCGTATCCTCTTTCCAACACGGCGTGCAACCAGGTTATCCTGGTTGCACGCTCCCACCTCACAAAACCGGTTGCATCATGAACTGCCGAGCGGCGATACTGCCAGGATTGAGTGGACAGACGTACCCGAGCTCTTTGATACTCTCCGCTTCGATGGCACGCTGTTCTTCTGTTGTCCAGGGAAAGAGCGGCCCACTCAGCTCTCCTAAGATGCCCCCGATAGCAAAGCGAACGGTGCGTGAGGCATCCTGGTAGGTGTCGTACTCCTGGGCCAGTTCCTCTAGTCGTTCGAGTAGGCGTTCCTCAGTCCAGCACCACTCCTGCTCACCATCTGCTTCAGTAAAGTAGAATACCCTGCCTGCTCGGTAGCCACGGATGACCTCCTCATCCTCAAGTGTGACCAGGGTGGAGACCTCAGGTCGGACAGATCCACTGCTGGGCGATAATACGCTGCCGTGGATCTCGCCCAGCGTCAAGCCGAAATGGGCGTAGAGGCATTGCTGGTGATGCCCATCGAAGAGGTGAAAAAGGTTTCGGGCAAGGGTGAACATATCTACTAAATACAGATCGTGCAAAGGTGTAGGTGGTTCCTCCAATGCTTCAACTTCCCGTTCTTCAAACAGAACAGAGGCTAAGCCTCGCTCATACTGCTTACGAAAAATGGCATCCTGTATGCGCATCAATGGGGCAATGTGGAGGCGACGGAGCGCCTCGCAACGTGCTGTTGCCATAGCTCAAGCTTCCTTTCTCAATGCTTGACGAATGGCTCCCCTGTCGCTATCATGCGACAAAGAGAGGCTAGATCGAGTTTAGAGACTAGACTCTCTGTTGGCCTAATGCGGTAACATTAGGCCATATACATACTACCGCTTACTTAATATACTTTGTACATCTTTTTAGAGACTTTCGTTCCCTTCGAAGGAAGTATATCATCTACGTTACCGTTTTTCAAGTGTTTCTTGCTTTTTGTAAAATGTTCGTGGCTCTGATATACTAATGAAAAACTTGGAGGGAGTTTTATGCCGGGAGAGGAGTTGCTCACAGTCGAAGAAGCCGCCAAAGAATTGCGCATAAGCCCCAAGACTGTTAGACAATATATTGCTTCAGGCGAACTGATAGCTATCGTTCTGGGCAAAGGCTTCAAAATCAGCCGCGATGACTTGGAGGATTTCAAACAGCGCAGGCGGACTGATCGTATGCACCGTAATGAGAAAGATTAGCTACCAGTTTTATTCACTGGATTCTTTAATAAAGCCCCTTTAGGCTCCAACTTCATTCACACTTGTTTTTTCTTCATAAAAGGCCCACCTCCCTGAATAAATCATGGGAAGGTGGGCCGAAATGTCAAACGGAGATTTTGCCTGGTTTTGCTTAGTGACCGCAGCCGCAACCGCGAGCTTCGCCGCCGCCATCGGCAGTCTTAAAGGAATGTCCGCAGCCGCAGCTTGAGACAGCATTAGGGTTATTGACGGTAAAGCCAGCGCCCATCAGGCTGTCAACATAATCTACTTCGCTGCCAGTGATGTACCCCAGGCTCATTTCATCAACGAAGACCCTAAAGTCGTGCTGCTCAATAATGGTATCGCCTTCTTGCTCCTCATCGAGGGTCATCCCATATTGGAGACCAGAGCATCCACCACCAGCAACAAAAATGCGCAGACCAAGTGTTGGATCATTTTCTTGCGTGAGCAGTTCGCGAATTTTCTCTACGGCGGTCGGGGTCATCGTGATAATGGTCTCTGTCGCCGATTGCTGGTTCTGCTCGATCATGTATTTCACCTCTCTGAAAGGGATTGACTACTCAATCCCCTCGCTTTTCCCGAATAGTAGTAGATAATAGACAGGTTGTCTATCTCATTACATTTGTCAATATTATATCCTACAAAAACACGCTTGTAAATGGTACCTGCTGCCTTGTTTGGTAACCACTGTTTCAGCAAACGAGCTACTAAATACAGTATTAAACCACAACTTTGTTCGGCGGTGGAATTGGTCGGCCTAACTCTCGTGCCACCATAATCCAGCTCTCAATAGCATCTTGTCCCTGTTTAACAGCATCTTCGTATGTTTCTCCATGAGTTCTACATCCTGGGAGTTCGGGCACAGTAACAATATATGCCTGATCTTCATCGCTCCACTGAATATTCATCGAATAGTGTTTAATATCCATGATAATTTTCCCCCAGATGCTTCAAAGCTTCTTGAACATCCTTTACTTGATAAGGCTTCGCATCATTGCCATCATGACCGGACAGCGTAACTTCTAATTCCGGTAGATCTGGATGTGTCCAAACAGTCTGGCTACCTTTTCCTGGTCGCCAGACAAAGCCTGCTTTAGCTAAAGAGGCTTTGAGTTGCCGAATTTTAGGTGGCATGATTTCTCTCTACAACGCCTACTACAATGATAACATAAAGCAATGACAGATATACCTCATTTTTAAGTAGCAAGTAAAAACTCCCCATCACACCCCAAAACGTTGTTGCACCTTGATAATGTTCGCCAGCAGAGAGGGCGCATCAGGGGCAGAGCCGAAGAGCGAGTCGCTGCGGCGTTCCTGGCCGGAGGCCAGACGTGTCATAATGTTGGAGGCCGACCAGCTCTGAGCCAGCAAGTGAGCGCCCAGGGCGCTGATAATCGCGGTGGAGAACGATGAGCCGCTCCAGTCCGCCCAGCCGGAACTATTCTGTTCCCCTAAAGGGAAGGTGGGCGAGATAAAAATACCGCGCACCGCATCGGGCAAGGCATGGCTATCCACCATGCCGTAGCCATCACCGCCAAAGGTCGCGACTCCCCTATCACCTGGCGGCACATTGGCGGCATTGGAGAAGTTCGAGGGGGCAAATTTACTGTTGACCGCAGCCACGCTCAAGGTGGAATCGTAACGCGCAGGCGCACGGGGGGCGCGCGGGGGAAGATTCTTCTCGGTCAGGCTGAACGAATCATTCCCTGCCGCCGCGACTATCAACGCACCATGTGCAAAGAGAGACTCGAAGAGCAACCGCAGCCCCTCTTCTATGTGACTGAGCACGCGGATCACTCCTGGTAGTTGGGCAGTGGGCCATTGACGATGGTCGAACCAGATATAGGGGAGACGGCGGATATCGGGCATGATGGTCAGGCTGAGATTGATGACCAGGCGCCGAATGGTGCCGGAAACAAGCTCGCGCTCAAGATCGGTTAATGCGGCAAAGAGATTATAGAGATCGCAGCCACCAAAATCGTTCAAAATGCGCACGAGCCTGATGCGAGCGCGCGGCGCAACATCTCGCACCAGTCCTGCAATTGCAAGGCCGTGATCAGGCATAAAATAGTAGCGCCAATCGTTCTGATAATCGCGCCCGGTACGAACGTCGCTGGTAAGAGGATAACGGTCGTATTCGACGACAAAGGAGCCATCCTCGCTACGCAGGTCGCTTGACAGGCGTTGCAACAGCCAGTTTCTGCGCAGTTCTGGCCGGCTGGCGGCGCTACGGATGCGATCAGCCTGCTGAGCGGTATCCAGCACCGCAACCACCACATCTTCAGCGCCCCTGGAGTCCAGCGGAAAACTGTGGTCAAGCACATTGACGCGCCAGCCCAGCAGAGAATTCCCTGTCGCCGTGACGTCAAGAACCGGGGCGGGATGAGGAGGAATCGCAGGGCCACCTTCGCCATAGCAAAGAGGAGCTGCGGTAACCAACCAGTTGGGCATGGCAGAAACCAGGTGCAAACCGATCTGCGCAAGGTGTTCGAGATGTCCCTGAAGATAGGATAGAGCCATAGGCAAGGGGTCCTGAATGCTGGCATCCATATAGCGGGTATGAAAGAAAATGGCGATGAGCGGTTGTTTGCGGTGTAACCCGAAAATAAATGATTGGCGGTGTACAGGCGGCATAGTTGACGTTTCGCGCCATCGTCCATAGGTTCCATATGGTTCCAGAATAATATTATATTGGGCCAGAAATTCATTCAGCAGGGTACGCACCTGTTCAACCAGCATATCCTGAGCATCACCAACCGGAAGCCGGGGCAAACGTACAATCACCACCATCTCTCCCGGCATCCAGTGATAGAGCTCATCCGGTACCCCCATCAGCTCTACTGAACTACGCGACATGCATGCAAATCCCCCCTCTGCACAATCTAAGCAAGTATCTGGTGCTGTAACCCTTTAAACCCACAGTCCAAATTGCAGTAAAGAGTTTCTAGTCTCTCTATGTCGCATGATAGCGATGGGAGAACCATTCGTCAAGCGAAAGGGATTTTAAGCAACTCCTGAGCGTGGTAAGATAGGGAATAGTTCAACGCTAATCAGAAGGGGGATCACCGAAACCATGTATAGTCAACGCCTCTGTCAAACATTGATCGAACTTGCACGTCTGCCGAGCACATCAGGGCATGAGGAGCACATTCGTCACTATCTAGAAGAGCAAATGGGCAGGCTCGGTTATGCAACGCAGGCGGACGCGGTGGGCAACTTACTGGCTATGGTTGAAGGCGAGGGCAAACCGCTGCTGCTCAACGCGCATATGGACCGTGTCCCTCCTGGACTGGGGCATGAGCCGATCCTGCGCGATGGCATCCTGTATAGCGATGGCACCACCAATCTGGGGGCCGATGATGCCGCCGGGATCACTATTATTTTAGAGATGCTACGGCGCATCACCGAGCAGCGCCTCCCACATCCGCCACTGCTGATTCTTTTCACCGTCCAGGAAGAGACCGGACTATGCGGCGCAACCTCCTTTGACAGCTCGGTATGGTCCGTAACCGATGGCATCGTCTTTGATAATGCTTTTGAAGCCGGGGTCGTCGTCTCAGCGGGCGCAACCTACGAAGCGTTTGACATCAAGATTACGGGACGAACGGGCCATCCCGGGAAAGATCTTTCGCAGACGACTCATGCTATCCATATCTTCCACGAGGCTGACTATCCGCATGGCTCGCTCGCTCAGGATCAGACGCGCATCAACATCGGACGCATCAGCGGCGGCAGCGCTCGCAATGCCATACCCGACATGCTGCTCATCGAGGGAGAGCTACGCAGCTTCGAGCCAGCAGAGGTGCAGGAACAATACAGGCGGGCTATACGGCAAGCCTTCGAGCAAACTGCTCACCGCCTGGGTGGACAGGCGACAGTTTCGTTCAAAACCCATTCAACCGGATACGCGCTGGATATGAATGAACCACTGC
Organism: Ktedonosporobacter sp.; assembly: GCA_035293765.1. Lineage (GTDB taxonomy): Bacteria > Chloroflexota > Ktedonobacteria > Ktedonobacterales > Ktedonobacteraceae > DASRHT01. The sequence goes on along the minus strand of DATGMF010000069.1, from coordinate 52,038 downwards.
TAAATACGTACCGCCAGGTTCTCGCACAAAGAGGCCAGGCGCTAGAGATGAAACCAACCTTTATCAATAGCGACACCAGCGGCTTTCGTCCAAAGATCAGAGCCTTCACCGTTTCTACCGGGGTCGTTAACGAGCATTCAGTTGATGAATATGTGCCTGTCGCGCCTCTTGGGGTCGTGGTGGAGGACATGTTGCGAGTACTCGCTCTATATACACTTGAAAGGGGATCGCAATGATCGGCAATCCCCTTTATTCATCGTGATAGCTGAGTGTGGCTAAGAATTTCAGCGCCGCCTTGCGAGCAGGACACAAAAACTGAGTATGCTGATAAAAATGAGCGCTCCTGCAAAGATCCAGGCGCTGCGAAAACCCCAGAGGAGTTCGCCGATCCCGGCGCCACTATGAGATTGAATAAAGACAGCGGAGAGGGCAGCGCCTAGAGCAATAGCAACATTCTGTACCATGCGCTGAACCGCTCCTATGGTGCCCTGTCGTTCAATCCCTACGGCCTCCATCACCCCGGCAATGTTGGGCGGCTGAAAAATACCGCCTCCCACTCCATAGAGAAAGAGGAAAGGAACAAAGAGCAGCGGCCCCCAGCCCGGCTGCATAATACTCAGAAGAACTAGAGCGGCAAACATGACGCTCAAACCAAACAACATTAATCGACTCGTTCCCTGGTACTTAATGGCTTTTCCAGAGAAGCGGGAGACGATTGCCAGGCCTAGCGGCGCAGACAGAGCGATATATCCTACCTGCCAGGGAGCCAGGCGCGTAATATTTTCCAAAAAGTATGGCGGGAGAATAAAAACAACCGCAGTTGCAGCTCCGAAGCTCGCTGTTGCAAAAAGAGGAATAGCCACAAACGAAGAACGAAACAGCTTCAGATCGAGCAAAGGAGAGCTTGTGCGAGCTTCTCTGAAAAGGAAGAGGATCAAACCAATGCCGAAAATGAGCAAGGGGAGGACCACTTGATAGAGCGAAAAAGCGGCTCCCGAAAGGTTGGACAGACCATATAAAAGAGTGAGCATGGTGATAATAAAAAGCACATTGCCCGGTACATCAAGGGGCGTTTTTCTTTCTGCTACGCTCCCAGTTGTGAGCCGACTACATCCATACAGCCCAAGCAGGCAGAAAGGGATATTGAGCCAGAAAATCCAGCGCCAGCCAATGGAAGACAATATAATGCCCCCAACGGCAGGTCCGAGGACTGGACCCAAACCAATCATAATTCCTAATGTCCCGAGTGCTGCTCCCTTTCTTTCCGGGGCAACCAGCGTCGTAATCAGAGCGGCGGCTGTTGCTTGCAGCATGGCAGCCCCAATGCCCTGGAGTGAACGAGAAAGAATAAGCTGCGCCAGGGAGAAGGAGGCCCCTGCCGCTATCGAGCTGATGGCGAATACCAGCAGCCCCCATCGATACATTGTAAGATGCCCATGACGATCACTGAGTCGCCCAAAGGTGACAATAGAGGCGCTGAGTGCCATCAAATAGATGGTTACGGTCCAGGTAATGCCGGTCACACTGGTGTGGAAATCGGTCACAAGCGAAGGAAGAGCCACATTGATAATGCCGGTATCAAGGGTGGACAAGAACATGCCAATACCGGCAATAAGAACAATCAATCTCTCGCTGACATTTGATGCTATAATAGCAGTATCCTGCTGTTTTTGTGAAGAAGCCATAATGATCTCCGTTCATGCTGTTGTTCAGTTAACTGCTTCACCCCTTGTGGGATGGGGTGCTCTCTTTAATTAAAAACCAAAAATAGTTTAAGTTGGAGTGAAATATGCTTGCAGACGCAAATATTGCCTACACAGCCATGCTTTTAGCAGACCCCACCCGAGCCTGTTTTCTCACTATGCTCAGCGATGGCCGCGCCCTTCCTGCGGGGGAACTTGCGCGTTCGGCACGCGTTTCTCCCTCCGTTGCCAGCATTCATCTCACAAAACTGGTCGAGGCAAAACTGCTCATCGCTGAGCGGCAGGGACGGCATCGCTACTTTCGCTTAGCCGATCCTACAATAGTGCAGCTGCTCGAAGCTTTAGCCACGCATTCCCCTCCTCGACCGATTCGCTCCTTACGGGAGGCAGAGACCGGCAAAGCCATTCGTTTCGCCCGCACCTGCTATGATCATCTGGCAGGAGCGCTCGGCGTCAGGATAACCGCAGCGCTCGTACAGCAAAAGCATCTGGTTGAGGAAAACCGACATTTTCTGGTGACTGAGAGGGGCACAGAACGCTTTCTCAACCTGGGGATCGACGTTCATGCTTTGAGAGGGCAAAGGCGCGTCTTCGCACCGTGCTGCCTTGATTGGAGCGAACGCCAGTATCATGTGGCAGGTGCGTTAGGCGCGGCGCTGGCAACGCGCTGCTTCGAACTTGGATGGCTCAAACGGCTTGCACTCAATCGAGCCCTACAGGTCACCGATGAAGGATTTGACGGATTGAGACAAGCATTTGACCTCTCCAGAGCTGATTTCGCGAAAGGTGAGTGAGACGATGGATCGTTAGCACGACAATCAAAGAGGTGCTGGCGATAATAAAAAAAGCAGCCGATATCGGTATCGCAGGCTTCAATTTAGAAGATGCCGCTCTTGCTCAGGGAACTCCACAGTTAGCGGATGTCTCTTTTCAAAGAGAGAAAATAGCAGCTATACGAGAGTACCTTTTAGCAGAAAATCTCCCTCTCGTTCTTAACGCTCGCACCGATGTCTTCATCCTGGGTCAGGAGCCTCCTGAGCAGTGCCTGCAACAAGCAATTCAAAGAGCAAATGCTTATCGCGAAGCTGGCGCAGATTGCCTGTTTTTTCCAGGAGTAAGTGAAAGCTCTCTCATAAAAACCCTTGTCGAAGAAGTTCATGGACCAATTAATATCCTGGCGACGACCACGACCCCCCCTGTTGCTGACTTACAGCGCCTTGGCGTGACAAGGGTAAGTCTTGGGTCTGGCCCTATGCGCGCAAGTCTTGCCTTGACGCGTCGGATCGCACAAGAGGTGTGCGAAAGGGGCACCTACACGACCTTTACGCGAGATGCTTTTTCTTACACAGAATTACTGCAACTTTTCTGACTGTAGCCATGATCATGGCTGTGGTCAGCGCACAAGCTGCGACAGGACATCGAAAAGGGGCAGCGGGCACCAGTAAAGGACATATTTCCCTTCGGCGCGTGAAGTAATCAGGCGAGCTCGTTTCAGAATCTGCAAGTGCCGGGAGACCGTCCCCTCACTCAGGTGACAAAGCTGCGCCAATGCTTGAGTTGTAAGAGGACGGTCTTGTAAGAGTGATAATAGCCGTAAGCGAGAATGATCCCCCAGCGCCTCGCAAATGACCGCAATACGATCAACAGGGTGCCGCGCTGAAGCCTCTTGACGCGCTCTCGAAGAATCATACGTAAACAGGATCCCCTGGCCAATCTTATCCACAAATAAGTGAGGCCAGACAAAATAACTTGGCAAAAATACCAGGGAGTCTTTGTTTGTCATATGGTAATGCCAGCGAAACGGCTTACGTACATGTAACTCCCCACATTCCTCATCCCAAAAAAGACGCTCTGAAATATTCTTCAGGAAAACGTTAAAGCGGCTATTCTTCAAAACAGCCGCTTTAACGGCTACATCAGCCACCAGTTGTTTGCGTATTGATGGCCAATGGTGTGAAAAGACACACGCCTAGTATTCTTCCACACAGTTGAGTAAACGTTCCTTGACGTCCTCGGGCGCTCGCTCCAGATCCTCAAGGATTTGACGATATTTTGAAAAGCGGACTCCTTTCCATTCAATCCCGTAGGCCATCGTTGGAATAAAGTCATTGTCCTGATGCAATGCAATGGCTCGCAGTTCTTCCAACAAAAGATCACTGTTGAGCTTACGTATATGATGTAATTCTTCCTTAAAAGATTGCTCTTGCTGCTCCAAAGATGGAATAAGAGTAGAAGGGACCCCTAGTTCATTATCGCCAATTACCAGCAAATCCTTAGCGCGGAACTTCTCTCCATCCCTGAGGTGACTACGGTGAATTTTCATCCGAGCCCCCTGCCTCGCTATGCGGGGTGGGCTCCCTTTTTCTGGATGGCAAAGCATGGAGAGAAACGGGGGGGAGTCTCTGCGCTGCTTGTAACTCCCGAAATCGATGCCGGTTCTCTCATTGCCCAGAAACGCATCGCCCTTTCTGGAGGGGAAACAGCCCTCGCAATTCGCCAGAGCCACTTCGCTGCCTCTGTAGAGTTGCTTCAGGAGGTTATCCCTCTCCTGATTCACCAATCATTCCGTCCTGTTGCCCAGAACAAACAGGAGCGGACGTACTATGGAAAGCCGAAGGAGGAAGATTATTGGATCGACTGTGCAAATGAGAGAGAAACGATTCTACGTACCGTTCGTGCCGGATATCGTTCTCCAGGCGCCTACGCCCTGACTGATCATGGCGATAAGCTCGTCATCCTATCAATGGAAGCAGTAGATCCACCAGAGGACGTCTCTCCGACCGTTCCTTGCGGTAGCCTGTACACAAAGTATGATACTCTCGTTGCTGCTCGGGATGGGTGGCTGCGCATCAGGACAATCGAGCATAATGGACGAGAGGTTCCACCAGATGCACGCCTGTTAAGAGGCTGCTCCTCCTTGCGCGTCTCATCGCCAACTGAGCGCTTACGCATTCCTGTGTCAAGGAGGACATAGCCGATGGAAGCCTTCGAGCAACAACAGCAAACGGAAGGCCTGTTGGAGCAAGATAAGCCGAGCATAACGAGCCGCCGAGCGTTTTTGACGCTCGGCGGCTCGTCACAATGTAGTGACATGGGGAGCCGGTTCATCGTCTCCTCCCCGGCGATCCACCGACCAGGTAGAGTATCTGGCTGAGCGCTACACACCTCCTCTATTTTGTGATACCCTGTCAGGACAGACGCATTACTAACGATCAATTGGCATAAGAGGTTCAATCATGGCTGAACAATCGAAGTCGGCAAAGCAGTTGACGCACTTGGACGAGAGCGGCAATATTCGCATGGTTGATGTGACGGAGAAGGCAGAGACGGCGCGCGAGGCTATTGCCAGGGCAAGGGTGCGCCTGGCTCCACAAACATTACACCTCATTGAGACAAACCAGATTGCTAAAGGCAGCGTCCTGGAAGTAGCCAAGATAGCCGCGATTATGGCGGCTAAGCAAACGCCACAGCTCATCCCGCTCTGCCATCCCTTGCCAATGACCCATATCGATGTCCAGTTTACGCTCGATAGCGCACAGGGATTGATCTATATCGAGGCGCGAACGCGTACCACTTATAAGACAGGCGTGGAGGTCGAGGCGCTCACAGCAGCAACGGTGGCAGCTCTTACCATCTACGATATGTGCAAAGGCGTGGATAGGACCATCACGCTTGAACAGGCGTATGTCGCGCACAAAAGCGGCGGCAAAAGTGGCACGATTGAGTTTCAGCCTGAACAAAAGTAAAAGCCTTCTCTAGAGCCGCATCAGGGCGGGGGCAAGCCCCGCCCCTACCCCTCAATTCGATACCTGCCCCACCCTCTTCAAGCTATCCAATATGTTCAGAAAAAAAGGTGATGATGCGCTGCCAGGAATCTTTTGCCGCCTCCTCGTTGTAATTGCTCCCTTTATCGTTAAAGAACGAGTGTTTGGAGTTGGGATAGACTTTGATGTCATGGGGAATGTTATAGTTGTTCAGCGCAACGTCGAGCTTTTGACCGTGCGAAGTGGTAAAGTCTTTGTCAGGATACGAGCCAACAACAGGGCAGGCGCGTGCAACCGCTTCCAGCGGACGCGGATTCATGCCGTAGAAGGGTGCGATAGCTCTGAGGCGATTATCTGAGCAGGCCCAGGAAACGGCGAAGCTGCCACCCATACAGAAGCCAATAGCCCCCAAACGCGCGCTATCCACGCCCGGCTGCTCCGTTAAATAGGTCAGGGCCGCTTTGAGGTCGCGAATGCTGTTGTTTTTGAGCGGATTCAGCATGATCTGACCCATAAAGCGAAACATGCAGATAGCGCGATTATGGCCTGCAAATAAATCAACCGCCAGCGCGACATAGCCTTGATCCGCGAACCGTTGAGCAATCTCTTTGATGTTCTCGTTGAGTCCGAAAATCTCGTGAATCACCACGACGCCAGGGAAAGGACCATCACCCTCAGGACGTACCAGGTACCCCTCGACTCGTCCCGATCCTGCAGGAAACGAAATAGATTGCGCTACTGATGACATGGTACGAATCCCTCCTAAAAAGCTTGCAAATAAACATCTTGTTCTGTATAGTAACTTCTGCGACGTGGCAATAGCAATGGTAGTGCGGTTCAATTTTTTCTTCGTCAGTGATGACACGGCATGATCAGGAAAACGGAAGAGAAATAGCGGGTTCGTGTGATGAAGACTCAGAGTATACAGACAGCTATACAAACGGCTCTGGAGGCGGTATATGGCATTACGCTTCTGCGCGGCGTGCTGGAGGGTGAGGCTGGGAGAGCTATGCTCATGCTGCTCCTCGCGCTCACAGAGTCGGAACTGGATGAAGCTGCGGTAGCAGCGGCCTATAGTCAAACCTTCAATGCATTGGCAAACTCAGCGAATGGGCGCGAGATGATCTCAGGCATACCTGACGCGTGGCAGGCGTATCTCGTCACGCGCATTCTTGACGACACCAATCCCTGGAGCATCCAGGCCGAACGCACCGGTACAGCAGGCATTGCGCCAGCGATACGAGAACAGGCCGGGCGAGATTTGCGCGCCTTGCGCCAGCTCTTCGCCTTGACGGCGCAGGTGATATGGGATGTAGCGCGCAACACTGTCGCCTCGGCAATGCCAGGTCTGCAAGATGCCTGGGTCCCCTGGTACAACCTCGCTCCACCTGGACCCTCCCGGCGCCTGCTCTCGGCCCGCGATGCTTTCGGTCATCGTATGATAGAATGCACAGACTGGCATACGCTGGTTGATCCACTGACCAAACATTGGGCACAACATGGAACCGGTCCCTTTGCCTACTACCACGTTTTACGCTGGCAAGGGCGCGCAGAAGGGTTAGCAGGGATCGCCCACCCCGATCCCATTCAGCTCAGCGGGCTGATTGGCTATGAACGCGAACAGGCATTGCTTCAAGCCAATCTAGAGCGGTTCCTGCACGGGCTACCCGCTCATGATGCTGTGCTCTATGGAGCTCCTGGTACGGGCAAGTCATCAACTGTAAAAGCGCTGGTCAATGCCCACGCTGATCAGGGATTGCGCCTGGTCGAATTACGCAAAGAACAGGTCGAAGATCTCCCCTGGCTGATTGCCCAGCTCCGCGACCGCGCGCCGCGCTTCCTGATTTTTATCGATGACCTCTCTTTTGAAGCGCACGAGACGGAATATAAAGCCCTTAAAGTGCTGCTCGAAGGGGCGGCAGAGGCGCGTCCGCACAATGTGCTCATCTATGCAACAACGAACCGCTTGAACCTGATCCGCGAACAGTTCAGCGAGCGCGGAAAGCCGGGTGATGATGTCCACTGGCGCGACACTATAGAGGAGAAGCAATCGCTCGTGGCCCGCTTTGGCCTGCGCGTTACCTTCGCCACGCCAGATCAGGAACGCTATCTAAAAATTGCCGTTACCCTGGCTCAGCAGCGCGGCTTGCAACTACCAGAGGAGGAACTTCGAGCCCGCGCACTGCAATGGGAACGCCAGCATACGGGACGTTCCGGTCGTCTCGCGCGCCAGTTCGTCGATGAACTGGAGGCCGAACAAACGCTTTCCAATCGTGAGTAGCTGACATATTTGAATTTTACATACAATAAAACTTGCAGCAAACGCAGAAATGTGTTATATCATTGGCAGAAAAGTCAAAAAAATCTAAAAGGAACTCATGCTATGGACGCTCCAATTCAAGATTTACCGCCTCGTATTAGTGACTGTTTGAAGGTCATTTATGCAATGCAGGAACGTGGACAGAAAGTATCAACATCGGCGGTCAGTGAGCGCCTGGGAGTAAGCGATGCCACAGTAACAATGTTGTTTAAGGACTTCGCGGCGGCTGGCTGGGTTGAACATATGCCATATCGCGGCGTACGACTAACAGCAACAGGACAACTCAAGGCAATGGAAGTGATCCGGCATCATCGGCTGCTCGAACTTTACCTGGCACGCGAGTTAGGTTATAGCTGGGATAAAGTACATGCAGAAGCTGATCGACTGGAGCATGTCATTTCCGAAGAGTTTGAAGATAAGCTCGATGCACTGCTCGGTTATCCAACGGTGGACCCTCACGGAGACCCCATTCCCAGTAAAGATGGGACGATCTCTTTGCGCAAAGGCCATTCCCTGCAAGAGCTAAAAGAGGGGCAATCCGCACTTATTCTGCGGGTCCACGATCAGGATGCGGAGAAGCTGCGCTACCTGGGCCAACTGGGGCTTTACCCGGAAACGCGCGTCCGGCTGATTGAACGTGCTCCCTTTGGAGGCTCATTGCGTATCCGCATAGGAGAGGAGCCGAACCAGATCGAACACATGTTGAGCACAGAACTGGCAGTTCACATCATCGTGGAGCCCGACCCGGTCGCCAGCGCATAAGCCAGGACGTTTCTCGAAAGCTCCTGCCTGTCTTCTCCTCCTGCGGTGCATTCACACGCACAGCAAGAGAGGATGATTTGTTCTGCCCGCGATACGGGGCGACACTGCCGGAGAGAAAAGCGTTCAGCCCTCTCCTTTCCCCCTGAGCTATGGCAACTACCTGCCAAAGAATGTCTGATGGAGAAGAAAGACATTGAGCATAATAATTAAGCCAGCTACGATACTTGCCGCAACAGTTGTGATGCGATGATTGACCAGTATTCCCATAATATCTTTTCTGCGCGTAAACATGATAAGAGGAATCAAGGCGAAGGGAATACCAAAACTGAGTATCACCTGACTGATAACCAGTGTACGTGTCGGCTCAAAACCGATGGCAATGACGATCAGCGAGGGCAGCATTGTTATCGCGCGCCTCACCCAAAGCGGGATCTGACGACGTAAAAAGCCTTGCATGATGATCTGACCTGACATAGTGCCAACCGTCGAAGAGGAAATCCCCGAAGCCAATAACGAAACTCCAAACACCCAGCCAGCAGCATTCCCTAGCAAAGGCATTAATGTTTTATATGCTTCTTCAATGGTGTCAACATCAACCAGCCCGACGCGATGGAACGTTGCAGCCGCCATCACTAACATCGCGACATTGACAAAGCCAGCCAGGCCCATAGCAATCAATACATCGATCATTTCGTAACGGATGAGCTTTCTGAGCATTTTAGGCTCGCGCGTTACAATTCGCCCCTGCGTTAAGGCAGAGTGCAAGTAGATTACGTGCGGCATCACCGTCGCGCCCAGAATACCGGAAGCCAGCACGATACTTTGCGTACCGCTAAACTGCGGGGCAATAGCATGATACGAGATTATGCCCCAATCAGGCTGGGCAAAAAAAGTTTCGATGATATAACAGAGCGCAATCACACCGACCAGAGCAGTAATGATGGCCTCTAGAGGGCGAAAACCATATCTCCCCAATCCCAGAATGACAAAGGTGACAATGCCGGTCAAAATTCCTCCCCAGAGCAGGGGAATATGAAAGAGTAATTGAAAGCCGAGGGCGGCCCCTAGAAACTCAGCCAGATCGGTAGCCATCGCGACGATTTCGGCCAGCCCCCACATTGCCCAGACAACGGGTCGGGGGAAGTATTCACGGCACATTTCCGCCAGGTTTAGCCCTGTGGCAATACCAAGCTTGGCGGAAAGTATCTGAATCAGCATCGCCATCACATTGCTACCAACAATTACCCAGACGAGCAGGTAGCCGAAACTGGCGCCTCCCTGAATGTTGGTGGCAAAGTTCCCGGGGTCAATATAAGCCACACAGGCAATAAATGCTGGTCCAAGAAATGGCAGCAACTGTCGAAAAAACCCTTTTTTGCTCTTCCCACTAAGCACTTCAGCAGCGGCACGAATAGTTCCCACATCCCCACGCCCTACCTGAGATGTGGCTCCCGGAGTTTCAGAGTGCATCGTGTCTTCCCCTTTTCTGCGAACATTCCTTGCCATTCTGGACGACATGCCTGTGCCCACTTACGCACGCTTTTTGTAGCAAAGCAGCGAGAGGGTTGCCGGTCCATCTATTTTTAACAGCCTAAAAAAATTTTTTAGATCTCTTAAATTAAGTATATTGATAATATTCGTTACTGTCAAGTAGGGAGGGGCTTACATTTAGTACTATTGGCATGATCTACCCGATTTACCCGAGTGGTTGCGTTGACGACCTGTATATGTCGTTATAATGTATATTTACTGTAAATATGCGAGCCTTCTGGCCGCTACTTTTCGATCTTGGCTTGTCTAAGCAGGAGCGACTGATGAATATTCTCATTATTGGCTGCGGCATTTCTGGCCTCACTACCGGAATCAGTTTATTACAAGAGGGGCATAGCGTGTATATCTGGGCCAGGGAGCTGCCCCCCAACACAACTTCAAACATTGCAGCCGCGATCTGGTATCCCTATAAAGCCTATCCCATCGATAAAGTCACGACCTGGGGGAAAGTTGCCTTCCAGGAGTTTAAGCGCCTACAGCATGTCGAGGGGTGCGGCGTTTTTATGGCAACCTTTCTGGAGCTTAAACCCATCCCGAGCGCAGACCCCTGGTGGGTGACAGCCGTGGAGAGCTTCCGCCACGCTGACAAAGAAGAGTTGCCAGCGGAATATCCAGATGGCTATGTTTTCGACGCTCCCGTGATTGATACGCGCGTTTTCCTCAACTACCTGGTGCAGAAATTTCAGGCGCTGGGCGGTCAGATTACGCAACGCTCTATCTCGAATCTGGCAGAAGCGTTTGAGCAAAGCGCAATAGTGGTGAACTGTAGCGGACTGGGAGCGCGAGAGCTGGTAGGGGATCGCGATCTTCATCCAGCGCGAGGCCAGACGGTGCGCATTAAACATAATGGCTCGCGTATGGGTCTATTAGATGAGGAGGGGATAAATAAGCTGGCATACATTGTTCCCCGCACATCCGATATCATTCTTGGTGGCACATACGAAGAGTATAACGAGAGCACGGAGGTTGATCCCGCGGAGACGCAGGCAATCCTCCGGCGCTGTGGCAATATCGCGCCGGAGTTCGCCGCGATTGACCCTCAAGATATCCTGAGCGTGCAATGTGGGCTACGCCCGGTGCGCTCCACTATTCGTCTTGAGGCAGAACGCATAGCCCCTGATCGCCTCCTGCTCCACAACTACGGGCACGGTGGGGCAGGCGTGACGCTCTCCTGGGGCTGCGCCGCTGCTGTGGTCGAGTTACTGCGTACTGCAATATAGATGATGCTATAGCTTCCCGTGGCGACATGATTCCATCACGTCCGCTTCAGCGCCGTATTGAGCCAGACAAGCGCTAAAGCGGACGCGGTGAACCAGGTCCCGGCAGGTCTCGCACCAGCAGGTACCTGCCGGGCTGCGATTGGTAGCCCAGTTTGCGGTTGACTGCAAGCATGGGCGCATTTTCCGCATCGTTATTGGTACGCAGGTATGCCGCCCCATAACGACGGGCGCACTCGATCACGAGCAGCTTTAGGGCCAGCGCAATGTGACGCCCGCGATATGCTGGCTCGACGCCGGTTATCATATTGTACATATAATTGTTCGTTGGGAAGTACCCCGCTGCTGTTAAACCAATCCAGCGATCTCCATCAGCAGCCACGATTTGCGCATCAGGGCGATACCAGGGGGCGGCGAAGACGTCTTTCTGGAACTGCTCAAATGGAGGGAAATCCTGTTCACCCCCGGGGATATCAAGAGCGTAACGGCGATTAATTTCGTAGAGTTTCCGCTGGGCCTCCAACGTATTGCCAAGATCGGCCAGAGAGAAGAAACGAATCCCGCCCGACTCAACTTCCTCAACCAGTCCGGCAAAACGTTGCTCATTGAATGTCTGGAGGTCAAGCGTTGACTCAAAGAGGTGCCGGTCGATCTTAAAGCCACGTCTTTCGGCAAAGCGCAGTGAGCCCGGCAGATCATCGTGCATATTGGCCTTGAGACGTGTAGCATGCTGCTGCCGAGCAAATTGCAGCGCGTCAGCATAGAGGAGTGAACCAACGCCTTGCCCATGCATAGAAGGGTCAATCACGATATCAATCCAGAAAAGTCCGGCAGTCATCCAGGGATCACGGATGACGTTATTGAGGCCAATGAGCTTCCCATGCTCATCTAAAGCAGCCATACGATGATGAATCCGCTCTGCCGACGCTTGTTCTCGCCAGCGATGTACATCTTCCGCCGTAACTGGTTCTGGCTCAAACATACTCATCAGCTCTGCTATACGCGGAAAGTCCGTCTCAGGATCGACGAGGCGAAGTTTGATTGGTTGGGTATTCATGTAACATGTTCCTTTCTTAATACTAAACTAATAGGCTTTGAAAAAAGCGGAGAGGTGTGAAGCATCATTGATGAACGCTTCACACCTCTCCGCTCTTAGCGCGATAAAAGGCGTAGCGACACACATAAAAAGGCCGCGGGCGTTCATCAGGTGAGAAGCGCCCACGGCCTGTTAGAGGGTTGCCTGACCTATGTTATAAGAGGCAGGCTCCTGAAAAAGGGCATAGTACGGCCCTGGGCGACCGGGCCGGTGCCGGTACGAGGAACCGTGCCCAGATGAAGGGGGCTATACTGAGATAGCCTGCATACGCTCAAAGCCATACGATAAATCTTCGCTTTCTTGTCAGATAGTTTTAGACGACCTGGGGCAACCTCTGCTGAGCTGCCGCGACCTCCTCAGCGGGATACTCGAAATCTTGCAATTTTCCGGCAAAGTAGGAGTCATAGGCGGCCATATCAAAGTAGCCGTGGCCGCTCAGATTGAACAGGATCACCTTCTCCTCGCCCGCTTCCTTCGCCTTCAGAGCCTCATTTACCACTGCCCGCACGGCATGGCCCGCCTCTGGCGCGGGGACGATGCCCTCGCTGCGAGCAAAGGTTACCGCGGCCTCGAAGACGCCATTCTGGTGATAAGCTTCCGCGTCGATGATCCCTTCGTCGTGCAGTTGAGAAATCAAGGGGGACATCCCATGATAGCGTAAACCGCCCGCGTGAATGCCCGGCGGCATAAAGTCGTGGCCGAGCGTATGCATCTTCACCAGCGGAGTCATGCCCACGGTATCGCCAAAGTCGTAGGTGTAAATACCTTTGGTCAGGCTGGGGCAGGACATTGGCTCGGCTGCCAGGAAGCGCGTTTTGCGCCCATTGCGCAGAGCTTCGCCGATGAAGGGGAAGGCGAGGCCAGCAAAGTTGCTGCCACCGCCGGTACAGCCAATCACGATATCAGGATAGTCGCCCGCTTTCTCCATCTGGCGCAGGGCCTCTTCTCCGATCACCGTCTGATGCATCAACACATGATTGAGCACGCTGCCCAGCGAATATTTGGTTGTGCCACCGCTTTTAGCGGCCACCTCCACGGCTTCACTAATGGCAATGCCCAGGCTGCCCATATTCTCGGGATCTTTTGCCAGGATGCTGCGTCCGGCATCGGTGAGATTGGTGGGGCTGGCATGGACGGTCGCGCCATAGGTCTGCATCAGGCTGCGCCGATAGGGCTTCTGCTGATAGCTGACCTTGACCATAAAGACTTCGATCTCTACGCCGAAGAAGGCTCCCGCCATTGCCAGCGAGGACCCCCATTGACCTGCCCCCGTTTCGGTGGAAAGCTTCTTGACGCCTTCCTGCTTATTGTAGAAAACTTGCGCGACTGCCGTATTAGGCTTATGGCTGCCGGCGGGACTAACCCCCTCGTATTTGTAATAAATGCGAGCGGGCGTGTCCAGCGCCTTTTCCAGACGGCGGGCGCGGAAGAGCGGACTTGGCCTCCATTGCCGGTAGACATCGCGAATCGGCTCCGGGATATCGATATAACGCTCGGTGCTTACCTCTTGCATGATGAGCGCCATCGGAAATAGCGGAGACAGATCGTCGGGAGTCACAGGTTGTTTTGTGCCGGGATGCAGCACGGGAGCTGGAGGATTGGGGATATCGGACATGATATTGTACCATGCACGCGGCATCTCATCCTCTGTCAGGAGATATTTCGTCTGATTCGTATCAGGCACTGTTCGCTCCTCTCATATAACTGAAATAACAAATCAGGTCGCGATATTGAGGGCATGTGCTTTCCATTCGATAGCACCATCCTATCCCTGACAAACCTGGTTGTCAAGAGGCTACATGGGCATAAAAAAGAGCGAGAGGAACATCCCCATCGTTCCTCTCGCTCGAATAAGGCGCCCGCACAAAACAGCGCCGTTGTTTTGTAGGACAGGCGCTTCGCTCGGTTTATTTCATATCGAGCTTGACATTTTCGCCCCCGGGTTCTTTGCCACCTGTTGCCAACCCTTTAACCACGGAGTAGAGCGCGCCCATTTTCCCTGATGGAGCATCCCAGTACTCAGCCTTCTCAACATGTACTTTTAACAAAGCCAGGTCGGGGTCGTCCTCGCCCTTAGGGAACCAGGCTTTGAAAAAAGGCTTCCACATATCCTTGATTTTTTTGCGATCATGCACCAGCTCAGCGTTACCGGAGATGGAGACAAACAGGTTATCCTCCGGTTTGCAGTAGCTAAGATTGATCTGCCGGTGCCGCTCTACCGCACCAGCTTTAGGTGCGCTCCCCTGCGTCAAAAACCAGAGCACACCATCATCTTCCATATCCTGTGTCGCCATTGGACGACTGTGCAGCGACCCATCGGGGTCTTGTGTTGTCATCATGGCGATATGAATACCTTTGAGCTTATCTCTCAGCAGCTTGACGTCATCATTCCCATGCTCATGATGGCTCATACATATATCCTCTCTATCATTAGAGCCAGAAGGCTTTCTCCTGGACAATTTCTCACTCTTATCTCATTTCATCCTTGTACACGAACAAGATATTCCTGAGGGATACAGAGGAATATAAACTGAAGGGCAGAGCTTTGCGGCCAATACAATTTACTGAGGGACAAAAGAGGGAAGAAAGAGGACAAGCAAGCTCATGCGGAGTTTTTGTATTCTCGGCTCTGATACTACCAACAATGATCGCTTGCCGACCAAAAAGGCAAGCGATCATTGTTCTCAAAAGATCAGGCTATCGTACAGGCCGAGCCGTTAAGGGTAAAAGCGGTAGGTGGCGTATTGGTCCCGCTCCAGTTGGCATTAAAGCCAGGGGGAGAGCTGAGACTTCCGCCAGCAGGGATCGCAGCATTATAGGAAAGATTGGTAATTGTCACCGTACTGCCCGACTGGCTAAAGTTGCCATTCCAGGGGGACGGCTGCAGCGTTTGCCCATTGGGGAAGCTGAATACTAAAGTCCAGCCGTTAATCGCCGTGGACCCCGTGTTGGTGATGTTCACAGTGGCGGTAAAGCCCGTATTCCACTGGTTCGAGATCACATAATGAACACTACAGTTCGCCCCAGAGGTTGGCGTCGAGGTGGGTGTCGGCGTCGGCGTATTGGTTGGAGGTGGCGTACTGGTTGGCGTCGGCGTGACCGCGTTGCCTCCCAGCGCATTCAGGAAGGAGGTGTAGGCAGCCTTAGGCTGATAGTTCTGATCATAGAGCAACGCCTGACCCTGACCAGGAAAGGTGCCGGGAACCCAGGAATCTGGCTCTCCGACGCCCCAGATGGTGATGTCATTGCAGCGGGAGACCGCCAGGCAATCTTTGGCAACATTGGCGTAATCGACAGCCTGCTGATTCAGATTCGCGCTGCTGGCGGGCGTGGGCATGCGGTCGTCCAGTTCGGTGATCTGCACGTCAATGCCCAGATTCGCGAATTTCTGCAAGGTAGCCTGGAAATCGGCTGGCACCTGCCCGACGATAAAGTGTGACTGGAAGCCCACACAGTCGATGGGGACCCCACGCGTCTTGAAATCGGAGACCATCGCAAAAACCGCCTGGGATTTGGCGCTGTTCATGTCCTCAATATTGAAGTCATTGTAACAGAGCTTAGCGTTGGGATCGGCAGCGCGAGCTGTCTGGAAGGCGTCTTCGATATAGGAGTTACCAATCACATTCTGGAACACATCGCTACGGCGGGTCCCATCTTCGTTGAAAGCTTCATTGACCACATCCCAGTACCAGATATTGCCCTTGAAATGGGTCACTTCGGTCGTAATGTGATTGTTCATGGCCGCGAGTAGAGCGCTACTGGTGGTAATGTTGTTGACCCAACTGGCGAGTTGACTGTGCCAGACGAGGGTATGGCCGCGAATCTTCATGCTATGGCTCTGGGCAAAATTCACAATGGTATCGGCAGGCCCAAAGTTAAAGACGCCCTGCGAAGGCTCGGTGGTTTGCCACTTCATCTCATTGCCAGGAGTCACCCCATCGAACTGGGTCTGGGCAATCGTCGTATAGGGGTTGTTACCCAGTAGATTAGCTTCGACGGCTACGCCAATGGTCCTGCCGCTTTGCGCTCCCGCCTGCGCCAGCGTAGAGGCGGCTCTCACTGAACGGAGCAGCACGGTGCTCATACACAACGATAGAAGACAGAGTGCCAGCAGCACGGCGAAAAGCTTTTTTCGCCCCAGATGACGAAACATCCGTGTTTTCCTTTCTTTCATATGTCAAAAATACTGCTATGTGAGCAGGAGATAAACCGTGAGGCTCCTTTGCTTCCCAACAACCTCTTTTGCTGGATGCGATGTTTTTACGTTGGCTTGTGCAAACTTTCCCTGGCACCGCGAGGAGTTTTGGGACTCCTACAGGTCCTGGGGTCACGCTAAGAAGACCGTAATCGTTTCCGGTAACGTTTACAAATACAGGTAAGAATGTATACAGTACGGGATGGACGGGTTTGTCAGTAGTATAGCCAATCTTGCTTTGACATACAATGACACTCACTAGACACCCTGTGGACAGAATGTTGCTCCGCTTCTTCCGACGATGCAGAGGGATGTGGTGGAGAAACTTTCTGCTGCACTTGCAACCGGGGCAACCAGGAAACAACATGAGGATTACGGGACAAAAGCATATTTCATAAAAGGCGAACCGCATACGCTAAAAAGCGCAAGTCCGCCTCTGAAGGAGGGTAACGGATGCCCTTGCGGGTCATCCGCTCCCCGTCCAGCCTGTTCAGCGAGTCGTAACTACGCGACACCAGCTTAGCACGTCGATTATGTGAAAGTGCTATAAGAAACCCCGCGGCTTCAGCCACCGTGGAGCGTCGCTAGCTTTCAAGTGCTATCAACATCTCGTGCAACGAGTGCGGAAACGTGGTAGAAGAGCCTGTGCTGGAGGTGGGTTCTCCCGAACAGGCATTATTACAAAAGTCTACCTGTGCATTGTTCGTATCTGACTGATCCGTCAAGTAGTCACCGTGGTGATAGCAAGGTGGTGACAGATAAAGAACTTTCGATTGCGCGGACATCCCCATTTCTGACGAAGGGTCAACGCCTCCATTGGTCCAGGTCTCACAGGTACTGCCCATGATCGTCCAATGCGTTCCACCACGCGCCTGTGGATTTTGGGCGTTATTTTGCAACGTGCCTAGAAAGGACGAGCCTATTTGCTGCAACTCGGCCAGCTGTAAGCAGACACCGCAGACCGCTGATCCTCCCCACGGTATCCCATTATGGGGCGATGCCATCGTCACGATTTTCGCTACAGACAGATATGGAGGCAGAGAACTATTTCCTGTTCCCACTGCATAAATGGCCCAGCGTACAATCGTCCCTCCCATGCTGTGTGCAACAATCTGGACGTTCTGGCCTTTTTGCGTGAAATTGTTCCAGATATACCAGGCCAGATTACAGGCAATATGGCTCTGATCTTCATTGGTAGTTCCTGTATTGCCTGCAAAGTAGTTATTGCAATGACTATCTTGCCGATCTTTTAGATTGACATCGCAGCCGGTATCCCCATTGTAGAAACCAATAGTGATAAGCTGACCCGTATACCCATGACTCGCAAGATAGCTTTTTGCGCTTCCCCACGTAGAGCTGCCATTGCAGCCTCCAGGTATTGAAGCATTGCTATTAAATCCATGAACGAAAAGCACAGGTGAACTGGTCGATGCAGCGGCAAGAGCCTTTTGCGCGAGTGCCGGTTGTATGCCGGCAACGCCAACTCCAATACACGATAGAAAGAGAAATAGAACTGAGAGGGTAAGAGAGGCAATAAACCGCTTCCGAAAGAAGAGCATAAGAGTCATCATGGGTCCCTCCTTGATGTGAGATGAATAGCTATCATCTCTTGTTTTCATTATATATAACGCGCTGGAGCGGCAAAGTTCACAAGAGGCGATTTACGACATGGACCCGGATAGTTGTAGAATCCTGGGAATGAGATTGCTCATCCTCAAAAGTCAACTATAAGTAGTGAGAAGGAGATATACGTGAAGGAGACGCGTGAGGAAAATGCCGCCAATGGGCAGGGAGAGGCAGGCGCAAGGCCCTGCCCCTACATCCAGATTATCAGCGCGGTTTCGCTGTGTTCGTCCAGTGTGGCGAGTTCTGGACCTGTCGGTGAGCAGGACGCCAGTAGTTGGCCGGGGAGTACGGCGGAGGGGAACGCTCCATTGGAGCTGCCGAGAAGGAGATATTTTTCGGCGGAGGCGACTACGATCCGCTGCTCTGGCGAAACGCTGACCATGCGGGGCATCGCGGGGAGCTTTTCCCAGCAAAAGATTCTGCTTCTACCATGAGTATCCCATCCCTCCACGCGATTATCACGAAAAGCGACCGCCAGCAGTTTCCCATCAGGCGACCAGGCAAGATTGTTCACTTTTTGTCCGGGGCCAACAACCTGCCATACCGCCGTTTGATAGCCGATATCCCAGCACCTCAGCTCTCCGTTACTTGCTCCCGCTACCAATTGCGTGCCGTCGGGCGACCAGCGCAACACGCCGATGTTGCCACAGAGCATTTTACCTGTCGGCAATATCTGAGCAGGGTGCGCCGATAGCATGGTAAGCAGACCACGAGATGGCAAATCATAGAGGCGGATCTGATTTTCCACCCAGACGGCCAGGCGTCCATCACCAGACCAATCCAGGCCATCAACAGCGCGCGCCTGGCACAACAAAACTAAGGGCAACGCCGTCTGCCGCAGCGTATCCCAGAAATGTATTGTGCCGGATGCGCTGACCGCCAGGAAGCGCCCATCAGGCGACCAGCTCACACAGGACGCGCGCCGTGCCTCTGGAGTGCATACTTCCTGGCTTCTGCCGTCTTTATAGAGTAGCACCGGATCGCTACCATAGAGGACAGCCGCGAGCATAGCACTATCAGGCGACCAGCATAACGTTTTCGGGCGAGCGGAAAGCGTATAACGAGCGTATTCGCGTAATACCTGGAGTGGCAGAGCTATATCACCAATGCCACCATTGCCGGCAACGGAGGTAACGGCCCTCAACGGCTTAGGCGGTAGTGGCTCATCAAGGATGCGATCCTCATTGAAATCGGGCAGATCTATAGCGATAGGAATTCCTGGTGTAGCCAGGAGAGAAGAAGCTTTCGATGACGCCTTTTTACCTTGAGTAGCGGGTTCTTCTACAGCAAGATGGCTGAACCACTCGGTTCTGGCGACGGCCTGGGCCTCTATCTGCTTCATGATCGCCTGCTCCAGGGAGTGCGCGAAGGCCATAATGGTGGGAAATCTCTGCTGCGGATGCTTAGTCAGCGCGCGTGCAAAGATCGCATCAATCTCAGGAGTAGAGATACGCTCAGGGTTGAGTTGGCTCGGCAGCCTGGGCTGTTCATGCAGGTGCGCTTCGGCATACTGTTCGTTCGTTGAAGCTTGCAATGGCAATTTTCCGGTGAGCAAGTAGCAAGCCATAATCGCGAGCGCATACTGATCAGAGGCCGGGTCCACTTTCCGCTCCACCTGTTCGGGGGCCATATATGCAAACGTCCCGATTAACTCGCTTGCCATAGAGGTCGATGCCCGTCGCCAGCGCGAAATGCCAAAGTCGCACAGATACAGGTGAGCGATGCGCCCTGGTCCCTGTACCGACCTGACCAGAAAATTGCCAGGTTTCACGTCCTGGTGAATGATCTGCGGCTCCCGGGTATGCAGGTAATACAGGCTTTCCGCGGCCTGGATGATCGCATCAGCCGTCTGCGCCAGCGTCCAGCACTTCCAGGGGGGAGTATTTTTGATCAGATCGGCAAGGGAGCCATCCTGCACATAGGGAGAAACGAGAAACGGTATGGAGCGGCCTTTATACTCCATATACCCATAATTGAGAACAGGCAATATATGCGGATGTTTTAAGCTGGATGCAATCGCTATCTCGCGATGAAAACGTTCGAACGCCTTCTGGTTGCGCCTATCGTCCTCGGGAATGGCGATCATCAATTTAAGGGCGACCGGCTCCTGGGTATAGATATCATGGGCCAGCCAGATCTCGCTCATCAGCCCCTGGCCCAGTAACCGCTGTCGTTGATACCGCTCCGCAGCCATAGTAATACTTCCTCACGCACCTTACACACGTTCATCAACCTACCTACAAGACTTATGCTACATTGATTGCGTCTAGGGATGCTTGAGCTTCCAGATAAGCTGCGCATTATCTCTATGCAGTTCCTGATTCTCTTGCAGCGCCTGTGCCAGCCGGGCGTTTAACATCTCTCTTTCCTTCAGCAACTGCTCAAAATCTTCCTTTAACGCATCTCTTTCCTGTATTGTTTGCTCAAGATGGTTATTTAATATATTGTTTTCTTTCGCCGCTCGATCATAGTTGATGCGCAAGGCTTCTTTCTCACGGGTTGCCTGGAACAATTCGTCATTGCGTACCCCATGCTCCTGGCGTATCTGCTCCAGTTCCTCTGTGAGCGTCTGGATACGCTGCTGGCTTTCCATGATGCGCGTGCTGAACTGCACCATTTCCTTCTTATGGGCATCGCGCTCGCTCTGTAAATCGCTCTGCAGCCGAGCCAGTTGTGGCTCGTAGCGCATTCCCAGCAACACATTGAAGAGTTCGCGCGCAGGACTTCCGTCTTTACATGTATCGCGCAACTCTTGAATCTTACGCACATTCCAGTGTCCGCCTGCAAGCAATCCACCAAGTGCGCGCAGCGAGACCGCCAGTTGTTCGGGGAATAATGGGCTAGTTCTGGAAGAGGACAGGCCGTACTTACTGATATTTTGAGCGTATTCCGCTACCGTTTCTGGGGCCGATACCATGCCGAGCACCATCGCCAGCTCAGCCTGCATTTCTACGCTGATATCGGGATCGCTAAACAGATCGAGCAGCACCCCCTGGGTCTCTTCGCCCAGCAATAGGAGCGCATAGATCATCTGTTTGCGCGGCTGCTGTAGATCTTCTAACGCCTGAATAAAGTGATCTTTAATGACGCGCTCGCCCAACAGGAGCAATAATGCAATGATGCGCAGGTTGGTTTTTTCAACATTATGCGCCTGGACATAGTCAACAAGCTCAGGGATCATTACCTGGTCGGCATATTGCTGTTCAGCTTCGTCGCGAATGCGCTCCAATAGCAGCGTTACTGCCATTGTGATATCATCCGGGCGGTCACTGACCAGGCGCGATACCAGCGCATCCTTGATGACTGAGGTCGGCATGCTATGGAATATTTCTAAGGCGGCATCGCGCCTGGCCGGATTGCTTAGATCGCTATGCGCGGTCCAGATAAAGGGAAGGGCAGGCACGCCGATCTCAAGTAGAATTTGCTGAGCAATTCTGGCGACAGCCTGATTGGAATCGGTGATCAGCGCACCTACACGCGCTACAGCCGGGGCATCAATTTTGATCAGCGCCAGCGCGGCCCCTCGCCGCTTCTCACTCACATAGAGGGCTTGCAGCAAACTTTCCAGCACCATCTCTTGTAAAGAGGTCTTGCGAGCCAGCATAGCGAAAGCTTCGGACACATCCTCAATCAGGTGGGCATCTTCCAGGCCAGCCAGCAAAGCCGGAATGCTGATGTCAGCCAGTTCATTTGTCAGGACAGACAATAGCGCCTCGCGCGCCCGCAGCGGAGGCTCGGGATTAAAGAGATGAACGATGTCGTGCAGAATCTCTTGAGGGTTCTGCTGTTGCCGCACCAATGTCACAATAATTCCCTGCGTCCGTTCGCGGGCAAGGCTTCTTACATCATCCAGGCCGGAGATCAACGCTCTCAGTATCTTAGGACCAAACTGGGGCAGAAGCATGGCAGCAGCATCACCCCGCTCATGCTCGCTCAGTAAATCTACGAGCGGAGAGACCGCCGCGTCTGGATATTTGAGTAAGAGAGAGCTGGCAACCTTACGCAGCGGGAGCTGGTCCAGCACATCCAATAAAGCTGGCACGACAAGCGATCCCGGCATCTCGTTTAACATCTGATAGATATATTCGCGTACTTTCTCATCTCTATGCAGCAAGTGTCTTGCCAGCACCTGCGCCGCATCTATGCCTTTCGCTTTGAAGATCGCCACAATTTGTTGCGCTTGCGCATTGCTACTCTGCTCAAGCAAAGCAATCAGCGACTCACCGGGGAAAGGAGCCATACCAAGAATAGCCCGGCGGACGCGCTGTGTTACGACGGAATCCAGAGGGCCATTCAGGGAAGCAAACAGGCCATCCAGAGTGATCTCTCCGAGCTGGCTGAGCGCATCAATTCCCTCTTCGTAAAGTTGAGGATTGGATGAGGAGAGCACGCTTAGCAGAGGAGGCACGACACGCTTATCGGGATACTGGCTAAGGGCACGTACAACAGCAATCGCCAGCAATGGCTCGATGCCAGGCGTCTGCAAAAGGGTAATTAGTGCAGGCACAGCCCGTAGATCCTG
Source organism: Ktedonosporobacter sp. (assembly GCA_035293765.1). Lineage (GTDB taxonomy): Bacteria > Chloroflexota > Ktedonobacteria > Ktedonobacterales > Ktedonobacteraceae > DASRHT01. The sequence continues at coordinate 29,282 of DATGMF010000069.1, read as the reverse complement.
CACCTGCGAGAGCACCTGGACCAGGAAACGGGTGCGAACCGGCACGATATGAGATAAAGCGCCGATCACAGGCTCAACGACCGGTTCGCCAATGTTGCTAAGAATTTGCGCCGCGCGCTCTGCAACGGCATCGCTCTGCCCATTTTGTACCAGATCGATCAGACCAGGGATGCTATCGGGAGCATAGACCTGGAGCACAACGCCAATCTGCTGCTGAACGAGCGGCGATTGGTCGTTCACAAGGCGTAACAGGTGCGGCAAGGCTTGCAGATCGCGCACCAGCTTAAAAATCTCGATCACGCGCAAGGACACGAGTTCCGTAGCTTGATTAAGCTGGGTCAGCAAGTGAGGAGTTGCCGCCTCACCAATTGCCTGCAACGCCAGGATCACATTCTGAGCCGCGATCTCATTCTGCGAGGAGAGATACTGGATCAGGGCATCGATGACTTTTTGCCAGCGATTATCACGCGTGTCGGTGTTTCGCCCTTGCCGTACCAGGATATTGCGTGCCAGTTCCTGCACTTCAGGCTCTGACTGATAATTTGAGGTGAGCACCGGAACGACGCTTTCCAGGATACGCTGATACTGGATCAACGAGACCTGCCGCCGCGGGTCCTGCTCTTCGAGGAAGCGACCCAGGATGAGCAACGCCGCCCCATGAATGCGCCTGGTGATTGGCCCGGGAGTGCGCTTTTCCAGCTCTTGCAAGATGCGTGCGAGAGTCAGCTCCGGCCCCAGGCGAATCAGCGCATTGGTGGCACGTTCAACGACAAACATTTCCGCATCGCTCAGACGCGCTATCAGCGGGTCCACCGCCCGGAAATCAGCCGTTCCCCCCAGGATATTGATGACGGCAGCACGCAGCCGTATGCTTCTTTCGGGAGCGGGGAGAGCGAGTTGCGCGGCTCTATCCACGGCGACGCTGCCAAAACGTCCCAGCACGCGCGTAATCCGCTTCACCTGGGACTCGTACGCGACATCATCAATGGCATCTTGCAGGTGGGTAAAGAGCAGATCAGGGACAACTGTTTGATCCAGTAAGGTCAACAGTTCATCAACCCCTTCCACCATAATCAGTGGCAACAGCGAGCGATAGACCTCCTGACCGCCCTCCTCGGCGCAGCGAGTGAAGATACGAGCCAGTTCTTCTCTGGCAGCTTTGTTGCGTACAGCCACGGAAAGAGACTCTGCGATAGCAGGTGGCAGAACAACTGTTCGCTGCTGCTCGGCCTGTGGCGGCGTCCACAGCACGCCGATACAGACCAGACCCAGCGCCAGCGCCTGGAGGACGTAGGCAGGATTGCTCCTTCCCAGAGTGCCAAAACGTTCTGCCAGCACCAGAGGGTTATCCATCAGACCGGCCCAGATCGCCACCGGTTCGCTCCAGCGCCCGACGTTCTCTAACAGCTCTTCGCGCATAGGAAAAGCGGCTGAACCTCTTTTGCTATCGGCAGCAAAAAAGTATTCGGCCACGAAATATTCTGTAATCAGCTCATGACGAAAACTTAGAACGCCGCCGGAGCTGATTTCAATCAGCGCGGCGCTCAGCGAGAACTGTAAGAGTTGCGCCAGATCCTCATACAGTTCATATGCCGGCTCATCTTCTTCGGGCACGTTAAATGGTCCTCTGGCCGGATGCTCATCCAGCCAGAAGCGCAGTTCATCGGCCAGTTCATCAAAATTTGCTCTTGCCCGCGTCCCCGTTGCAGCGATGGCCGCCGGAGCTGAGATACGCAACTGGATGGCATTACGGTCATTGGCCCAACGGGCAGCGCAGGCGACCTCGCTGAGGAAACGGATCACCTCTCGCTCGGTCGGCATACCCTTACTCCACCTGGGCTGCAGTTGCTCATACTCGATCAACTGCCTGACCGATTCGCGCAAGAGGCGCCCGCGCGTATCAATCTGCTTGCCGCGCTCAACCCCGATCTTATCGATGATTCCCATCAGCGTGAAGAGCATCATGGGATTGGTGCAGTGATAGCGGAGACGGCTGCGATCAATCACCTGCATAATCTGTCCGGCGGTATGTTGCCAGCGCTGATCCTGTCGCACGACGTAGCGTTCAACAAATTCAGAGATCTGCTCAGGCTGGAGCGGATAAAGGACCGCTCGCAGCGCCTGCCCGCCTTCCACTAGCTGAATGAAATCGGGCTGCTCGCGATAGTCCACCTCGCGGCATGTCATCACCAGCCTGTTGCGTGTCATGCGCATCCAGTAGACCAGTTCTTCGCTCACGCGCCTCAGGTAATTGCTGTCAACCTCATTGAGGCCGTCGCAGAGAAGCAGGAGCCGCCCCTGCTCCGACAATCGCTGAAGGTAGGGACGTAGATGGCGCAAGCCAGCAAGATCACTTGCAAAAAGAAAATCAAGCAGCGTTACCTGCCAGGCATCGCGCGTTGCGCCAGATGCCGCCATATGGGGCTCGTGCTGCTTCAAAAAGAGGCTGTAATTCTTCATCGGGACGAAAACAGGGATGCGGTTCTGCGAAAACACCAGCGACCACGGGCGACGAGATGCCTCATACTGGTACACCTTGAGCGCCATTGTTTTGCCAGCTCCTGGCAGACCCAGGATCATCTGGTGAGTATCTTGCTGCTTTACCAGATCGAGGATAGAGACGGGTTCCTCAGGTATCGGCGTGGCCGGAACATGCGTATCCGCAAGCATATGTTCCTCGGAAGGTTGACGCAGGTTCGCCAGCGCTGTTAGTGGCGTATATAATTTATGGTACTCTTTTTGCGCAGCGTGGACAGCGTTGAGATATGCAGCAAGCTTTATCGGCTTTGCCAGTAACAGAACAGCGATAAAGGCAAGCGCCAGCTCAAGCAGCAAAATCAGCAGGATGCCTGGCATATGCAGGGGCAGAGCAAGTATGGCAAAGAGACGACTTGTGGGAGAACCAGGCAAGTGAAAGGGATTCAACAGCCAGAGCAAGCATACCTGTAGAAGAACAAGAATGAGCCCTACTCCTGCCCCTATGAGCAGACTTGAAAGGAAACGATAAGATCTGGCATGCGGTAATATGATATTTCTATGCAACCCACCAGAAGTTACAAATTCCTGCTCCTGTAGCATATAAGTCACCTCTCTAGAAACCCTCCGCAGTCCTTCGAAACGTTCCGCGCTCCAACGCCGCTGTCGCGTCTAGCTTCGCTCAGGAGCGCGGAATCGCAGTACAACGAATCCCTGACCATCTACAAGTTCTTTTTCATGCTCTAAGATAGTAGACGTAATATCAAAATCAGGATTTAAAAATATAACTTTTTAACACAGATAGACCCTACTGTACATCTACCACGGTATGCAGCCGTGCAGCTTTAGCTTTATTATCCTATCTATCAGGGGTAGTTGACAAGTACCCCGTTGTGCTTCAAGCCGCAGGGTAAGTGCCATGAACCCTCTTACATTGCTGTATCAGCTTTCACGACACTTCCCCGCACTAACCGTAGTGTAAAAGCTATCGTTTACGCCTTGATAGCTTCCAGCAACCTGACGAAGTAGAGCCCTTCATCGCTAAGCTTGCCGGTATCCTCAACGCCCCACAAGGCTGACAGCATAGCCTGGGAGAAACCCCAGTTATAGATGCGCTCTCGCTCAAAACCCAATTCCTCGGCAAACTGGTCTATGCGGCGAGCCATCAGCGACTTTGGGTCAGGGATAGAGAGAATATCGGGCCAGAAATTGCGCAATATCGCACCCACTTCGTAGGCGGGCTCGCCGATCACTCCTTTGGGATCGACCGCCAGCCACGGTTCGCGCTCGGCAGACAAAATGTTATCCTGGTGCAAATCACCATGCAATAGCACCGGCTCAGTCATAGAGGTGCAGAGCTCGGCATAGAGCTTCTCTGCCTTATCGAACATCGCAACGGGAAAGGGACCAGTTCCCCCATCATACAGCTTGCGCACGTCTGCAAAGGCTCTGCCCCAATCGTTCACCGTAGGGAAAAGGTAATGCTGCTCCGGCAATGGACGCCATAGCCTGCGCATCACTGCCACCGCCGCCGAGATCGCAGCCTCGTCATCCTCGACGGCACGCAGCGACGTACCAGGCTTGAGGCGTTCCAGCAACATCGCTTCGTCGCGCTCATCATAGGCCAGGAGCTGTACCGCACCATGCCCACCGAAGTGTCGCAGCGCCTCCGGTTGAGACGGGAACTCGTCGGTCAGCCCCGTTTTTAAGATTACCTCAGTCCCGTCGGCGAGGGTTGCCGGAGCCACATAATTAAATGATAAATTCCCCACCGGAGCGCCGATAGTCAGATTCCAGCGTTCCTCGCACGCGGCCAGGATAGAGGGCAAACGGTCGAGCCAGGCGCGACCCTCTCCCCCGGCAAGCTCTATCATGAAGTTTGCAAAACCTTCAGGGATGATAAACAAGCGATTTCTCCTCCATTATGTCATTGACTTTTCTGATTGCTCGTCACCAGAGCGAAAAGAGCATCGGGGATATGGGAAGAGAAGGCGGAGCGCGAATCGCGGGGAAATAATGATGGCAAAAGCTGATCCAGCGGATTACAGCAAGGCGACAACAAAAATACTCATTGGCAAGAGTGCAGATGAGAGGTTGCCGCGTGTATAGATACCGTAAAGCCCGTCAGCCTCAATAATGAGCGTACATATGTTGTTTCCTTCCGGCTAATTTCTTGAATTGTACCCCGATCCTGACTGGAAGCGCAAGGCTACCTGACTCGAATGCCAACACGTTCTAACAGCTCTCGGCTAAGTTCTGCACGATACTTGATCGGTTTTTTTGCGGGACCGTGCGAATCCGAGCCTGAACTGACGAGCAAACGATGTTTCTGAGCGTAATCGAGGTACATAGCAATCTGTTCGGGTGTGTGGGCAGGATAATAGACTTCGAAGCCGTCAATGGGCACTTCCTTGCGGAGTTCATCAAGCAACCTGGCATCATAACAGGTGTATCCCTCGCCGCGTCCAGGATGGGCAAGGAGCAAGACTGCTCCACTACGATGAGCGGCATCACAGGCTTCAGCAATGTCGCAAGTAGCCCAGGAGAAACCGGCATCCGTGATCAGTGCTCCTGCGGATGGTTCTCCTGTCCCGTAGCCCAGTTTTTTCAAAAGAGCCATCAGTTCATGCGGTTGTTGTGCGCTCGGTTTTGCCAGGAGGATATCGAGTTCATGTGGATCTGGAAAGGAGATCCCGGCTTTTTGCAGGTTCTCCCAAACCTCTCTGGTGTTTTCCTGCTGACGGCGTGCGATATCTTGCGTCAGATCTTGCAACGCACTTTTTTCTGGATCAAACCCATAACAAAGCACATCGGTGGCCTCGCCTTTCCACGATGCACTTACCTCCACAGCGACAAGGAGAGGGAATTGCTTCTGCAACGCGAGATGTTGCAGCGATATGGCAGTGTCCGCGCGATCATGATCGGTGATCGCCGCCAGGCCAAACTGCTCGCTCGCCAGATAATCAATCAGCTCTTCGGGGGTCCATGTGCCATCACTGTAGACAGTGTGCATTTGCAGATCAATAGCAGCATCAACCGCCAAAACCAGTTGAGAAGTCGATAGTTCCAAAAACATATCCTTTCAAATGAGGGTAGTATAAATGTTTATTTTAGTGTTTAACCAACTTTGTCCATTAATGGCATCATACACCAGAATAAGAGAAGACTCCAGACCTATTCCCCCTTTGTAATCTCTCCAAGCTCCAGATGCATAGCCAGTTCCTGACTACGCACGACTCTCAAAAATAGTGACATGAGAGCATCCCTCGCCTTAGCCCTCAAACAGCGCCTGTTCGTTGCAGCACATATATCCGTGGATGCAGCCCTCCCTGGAAGATTTTAACCACCTCCTGTACCTGCCACATATTACTAAATTGTTTCAATACCTCCTCAAAAAGCGTAATTTCATGCGTTAAGAGGGTAAAGCGAGCATCTGGAGCGGCAAGACGGGCGGCTTCAGAAAGCAGTTGAGGATAGAGCGTTTTGTTGGCTTCGTGAGAGCCAGTCAACTGTCCCCAGGGAACGTCAGCATACAGGACGGTAAACGTGCCGGGAAGAAAGGGCAGGTCGGTGGCGTCGGATGCGAAAAGTAGAGCGTTGCTGGCAACTCCTCCTCGCTCCAGATTCAACTGCGCCCCCCGTAAAGCTTCTGTATTGGTATCACAGCCAACCGCTATCGCCGCCGGGCATCGCTGCAAGCGTTCTACGAGCAACGTCCCGGAGCCACACATCAGGTTGAGCAAGCGATCATCAGGACTGGGATGAGCCATCTCAATCATAGCGGCTGCAACGGTTGCGTTTAAAGCCCCCTTCATATTGAAAACGCGCCAGGGACGGGTAGAGAGCGGGCGAGGAGTCAGGCGAATAAGCACTTCCCAGCCTGAGGACGCACCAGATGCAGGATACACGCGGATCAGCAAATCGCCCTCATCGCTAGCCGGTAACCCTGTATCTCGGCTCAATTGCGCTTTGAGCTGAGAAAAGACAGAGGAATTTTCTCCCGCGGCGCTGATCCTCAACCCGCTAAAAGCTTCCGGTGCATGCAGGAGGCGCACTTCCTTGACGCCCTGGAGCAAGAGCTGATAATGCTGATGGCCCAGGAGCGCGCGGGGGCGGGGTATGGGGAATTGCCGGACCAGATAGATAGCGACTACGGTACGTAAGAAAAAAAGCTCATGTAGCGTCCCCGTGTAACGAAAATAAATAGACGCTGGATCATCGGATGAGTGCAAAATCGCTTGTGAGCGGTAACGATTTTTGATTTCCTGGCAAGCAAATGGCTTGAGGCCCGGTAAAACATCGCAGCGCAGGAGGTATTGATCCGTCTGGGCCTTACGGCTGACCTGTTTTTTCATACTGATAGCATTCCTCTTCTCAAATAGCGTGGGGAAGAACGTTTGAACAAGGTTTTTCTCTGCAAACCTTGTGTCAAAAATGCATCTCAGCTTGAGAAAAGGATGCTTAGCAGTGGACCTTGCGCGTTGCGGAAAAGGGTGGAGCGGTAGCAGCAAAAAAGGAAAAAGCCGACCGCCATAGAGCGACTGCTAACCATGTGCCATCTGCGAACATATACAAACGGAGCTATCATTGACGGGATAGCCCGCTCTTTTGCCCTCAGATTGTTTTCCCGGATACGGGAATTTTTGACACAAGGTTAGCGAGTCGCCAGCATACAGTCTTTTTCCTTAGATGGTGTTGAAAATAATTGTCTGAATTTCTTCCGGCATCCTACCAGAACAAAGAGCAAAAGTAAAGAGGACCTATTCCCCTTTGTAATCTCTCCTGCTTCAAAAAATATTCAAAGCAAAGACTTGACAACAATGCGATATATCGTTTATAGTATTGCTAACGATATATCGCATTGTTGTATCGTAAGGAAAAGGAAGGGAGACATTGATATGTTTCGCAAACATTTTGCCTACCAGTTTCAAGGAGGTGGCGGGGATGATTGGACGCCGCCCTGGATGCATCATGAAGGACACAGGCATGGGCACAGACATGGGCCTCACTTCTTCGGTATGCGCATGAGGCGTGGGATGTTTGGGCCAAGAGGCCCATTCGGCCCCGGCGGTCCTTTCGGTCCTGAAGGTCCCGGCGCCCGCTTCTTTGGGCGTGGCGATGTCAAATATGCCCTATTGGAGCTGTTGCAAGAGCGGCCCATGCATGGCTACGAAATGATGAAGGCTCTGGAAGAGAAATCCGGCGGTTTCTATGTACCCAGCGCAGGCTCGATCTATCCAACCCTCCAGATGTTAGAGGACCGTGGACTGGTCACCGTAGCTGAGGCCGAGGGGAAAAAAGTCTATAGCATTACCGATGCCGGTCGAGCCGCCCTGGCTGAGCGTCACAAAGAAGAAGAGGAGTTTACGCCTCCCTGGGCGCGCGCCTTTGGGCAGCGTGGACGCTGGAACGCCCCAGAGATGCAGGCACTGCGTAGCGAGGCTATGGAAGTTGCACGCCTGTTCGCCATTGCCGGGCGCACCGCCATCAACAATCCCGAGCAGTTGACACGCCTGCGCGGCCTGCTCGAACGCACGCGCAAAGACCTCTCAGACATGATTTACGGCACCGGTCCTAAGCAAGATCAGGGACCCTCGACTACAGAGCAAGCGTAATGTTGACACAACAGCGGCGGCTGGCAAAGCTATTGTTTAGCTTACCAGCCGCTCTTTTTGTCGGGAAGCACATAGCAGGAAATTAGAGTCTGAACGCCAGGATGAGAATAATTGTCAGAACATGTAACAGTTGATCAACCCAGATCGGTCCAATTATTTTATAACGCGATTTCAGCGGGTCCACAACAAAATGTGTGCCGAACAGCGCCGCAGTAGCGAGCGGCGATGAGTGCGCAAACAGCACGAAAACGGCGGTATAGGTCGCGCAGTGATAAAAATTTACCTCCCAGCTCTTCCCCTTCTCCATGCTCATCCAGGCGCTCTGGAAGGCAAAGTCCCCCACGAAATGGCAGGCCAGCCAGATCAACAACGTTGAAATGGGGATATTCAGATCAATCGGCATGTGCATCCTCCCTTACTATTCTCTTCCCGTACTATAGCTGTTCAGGAAGGATGCAACAATGATCTGTATCTCATGAAAAATGTGAACTACTACACAATTTTAGGGAATAAACACAGCGACATATGCTACCTATGCTACTTTCGTTATCGCAGCATTACCATTTTATGCACCTGACGGTTGGGGAAGCGCTGCACTTTTCCACGGCATAGCAACCTGCACGCGTACCAGCAGGAGCAGCGCCACCAGGGTCCAGAAACAGAACGCCAGATCCTGTTCCAGGAAGGAGCTATCGACCAATCCTTGCGCCACTGCCGCTACCATTGCAGCACCAATGCCAACCGCCATCCATCGCAACTGCTCACTGCGTTGATCAGGGCTAGAACTCAGATAGAAGAGGATGCGCGCAAAGAGCCTGTAGAAGAGGATCAGCACGACCACAAAAGCTAACAGGCCGAAAACGCCAGTGCTTACCCAGACGTCCAGGAAGATATTATGCGGGTGCGATAGCCCCGGTTCGTAGATCAGCCCTGTAGACTGGCCTGTTTTCGGATCTGTCAGAATCCAGTAGTGATGGATAGTACCTGGACAACTGGTGTTTTCGCTATAGTGGCAGAGCCAGTTATCCATTCCATAGCCTAGCCAGGGGCTGTCATGGATCATATTCAAGGCGCTCTGCCATAGATACAGGCGCTTAGAAACGGTACTTATACCCTGATCATTAATATGACCTTCAAAGTAACTAAAAATGCGGGCGCGGAAGAACGCCAGGGAGAGTGAAAGTATCACCAGAACGAGGGCAGCGCCAATGAGCAGATACTTTCGACGTAGATACTTCCGGCTACGAATAGCAAAAGCGATAATAAAGAGAGCAGCAAAAGCAATGGCTACCTGAGCGCCATGCGATTGGCTTAAATAGAGCACCCCCAGCAGCGGCACGCAGAGCGCCAGGGCAACGATCCGACTGCGCCAGGATACCTTCGCCGCCACAAATGCCAATACCAGAGGAAAGACGTAATCGAGCAGTAGCCCGATGCTGTTGGCGCTGCCATAGACCGCGTGAACGCGACGAACGCCATCGGCCTCCAGTGGGAGCGAATTTTTAAAGAAAACGTATTGCCCAATGCCGAGAATCGCAACAATCAGGCCAGCTCCTACCAGGCTCGCAAACAGGCGAAGCAAATCTTGTCGGGAACGCAGGCAGAAAAGCGCAAGGGCCAGGTAGAGCAGGGGATCGAATACTTCTTCGCGAAAGGCGCGCAGAGCCGTTCTCTGCGCATAGGCGATCACAACGGAGAATGCTGCAAAGACAAAAAAAACCAGGATGGGGTAAATAAACGGTCCCAGGCGATCCCGCAGTTCCTCCCATGAGAGCCGATACGGCCAGGAGCGTCGTTGGACCATCAATTGCAGCAAGGCCACGCTCAGGCAGGTCGCCAGTGTTATTTCCGCAAGGCTGAAGTTATATGAGCCAAATACCAACTTCTGCATTCCATAGAACGGCAGCGAGAGTGGCAAGAGGGCGACCGCGAAAGGTAGCCGATACCAGCATAATATCACGAAGAGGAGCAGAAAAGGGAGAGAAAACAATGGATTCAGGTCGGCAATCGGAGCAGGAACGCCGAGGGGGATATGTGGATTTCCAATCACGTAATAGAGCACCATCGAAACAACCAGACCGGCCTCAAAAAGGCGGTCTCGCCAGAAAGGTGAAAACTGGGCTGTTTTCTTATCGCTGCCGGAGGGAGGCGGAACAGGAGCATGCATATTTGAAATATCTTGATCCTGCCCGGTCGCAGGAGTATCAGGCAAAGGCGACGAGATGTTTTTGCTACTCATAACCATCTATTACCTCTCGCAAAAATTGCGCTTTGCAAATGTGTATGGCTGCCAATTATTTAAGAGGGGCACCAACTTACGGAGTATAGCAAAAAGCAGTCCGTTCGTCCACACATCAGGAAGCAAAACCTGGCTGTTTGTGTGCAGTGAATGCATGTCAAGAAGCGACCAGACTGCAATATCCAGTCTGGTCGCTTCTTGTTCTATGTTAGCTGCTACGCCTGACCGGCGACAGTATTGGCGGCTGGTGCGTCTGAGCGTACAGGCTGGCCGCCGGATGGTTTACGGGTCATCCAGGTAAAAATACCACCCGCCACTAGCAGATACGCGGCATAGAAGAGCCCCTGTAAACGGCTGGGAGCGTCGGAATATCCCACAATGCCATGTAATAGATCACCAATCACGCTCTCTTGGCTCAAAATATGCGATATATTCCAGAGAGGCGTGGTACCAATGGTCAGCCAGCCGAGTGTCTGCAAGTTTTGTATGGCATTGCCAAGCAGCCCGGCGGCGAAGAAGATGAGAAGAATGCCCATCACGCGAAAGAAGAGGCGATAATCGAGCCGGTATCCCAGGCGATAGATCAGTACACAGAGGCCAATCGCGACCAGCAGACCCAGCAACGCCCCCAGTAGCAGCATGAGCGCATTGGTCTGGAAAGCGAAGGCCACGGTAAAGAACGCGCTCTCCAATCCCTCACGTCCAACGGAGGTAAAAGCGAGCAGGCCAAGCGCGAAACCGGAAGAGGCGGTGCTGGCCTTCGCGATAATCTCTTTTTTCATCGTACGACTATGCCGCTGCATCCAAAATGTCATAGTCGTTAATAAAATAACAGCCGTGATGTAGGTGGCGGTCTCGAAGATCGTCTGGAATCTAGTATTGCTGTACTCATGTACAGTAAAATAAATGGCGAGTCCGCCGGCCAGCGAGCCCAATAGCGCCAGACCCACGCCCATCCAGATGGCCCGAGCCTGCTTCGTCTGACCAAGTTGACGCAAGGCCGCGAAGAGAATGCTTACAATGAGGCAAGCCTCTATACCTTCGCGCAGAAAAAGAATAAATGTGGCTATCATCAGCAAATACACTTTCTCATCTACTAATCAATCTAACAGTATATGGGGCTTTCATCCCATATTTAATTCCAACCTTACTACTCAGATATTAGCATGCCCTAATATCTATTGTCAAGGGGAAGGATTACTGTTGATGAGCAGCGTATTTCAGATGGTCACCCAGATCTTGGCGGAGGAAGCCTTATCGATAAAGACCTCGCGGCCTTTGACTTGCAGCTTTACATTTTCGGAGGCATTTTCCGGCGAACAGCCATCCTGCCCCAACACCTGCAACTGCGTTCCGGGTGTCAGTCCTTTTTGATGGAGATAGAAGATCAGCGCCTCTTCATCCTCCACCACTTCGGAAATACAAAGGATTTTCGCGGTGCCTCCAGCCTCAATACTGGAGAGACGTATGGCATGATGATCTTTGAGATAATTGCGTGCGCTGGGCACCTGACCGGGGATGGGATTGCCATGCGGGCAGGTTGTTGGATGATTCAGGCTGGCAATGACCCGCGCCTCCACCGCGCCGGAGATGAAGTGCTCCAGGCGACAGGCTTCTTCATGGACTTCGTGCCACTGCATGCCGAGCATATCGACCAGAAAACGCTCTGTCAGCCGGTGACGCCGTAAGACCGCTTCCGCCGCCTCGATGCCCGCATCGGTCAGGGTCACATGCCGTTTATTATTCATCTCGATATACCCATTTTTCACTAGTCGCTTGAGCATCTCTGTCACAGTTGGAGGCGAGACGTTAAATCTCTCCGCCAGGCGTGCTCCTATGACAATCTCATCCTCCATCGTCATGTTGTAGATCGTTTCCAGATATTCCTCGACGGTTGCGCTGGGAAGGTCGTCCGTTCTCATGGCCTGTTCCTGCTTTTTTGTACTTCAAAAGTTATTGCACTGCACCTACACTCTAGCACGCGCTTAGCACGCCGTCAAGCATGATACTCTATCTCAAACGAGAGGAGAAGCACCACATATCACTATATGTCTATATTTTTAATTTATAGAGGGGATATAGTGGCAGAAGAGAGGAGAAGCATACATATGGAGAATACACGGATACAGGGATTTACCATCGCAGTACGCAGGGAAGGCAACAATTGGAGCAGCAATACCATGTATCGCCTTCTGCAATTGCCCTTCTTAAAACACGGCGTCCTGTTAGTATTTACTGTTGTCCTGTTGTTAGGTTCTACGACCGTTTCTCAATCTATATCAAAGGCGCAAGCCGCTAACCCTGGGCCAGGCAATAGCTGTAGCTGGTACAGGATTCACTATGGCGATACTTTAAGTCGCATCGCTCTCTCTTATCGAACCACCATCTGGACGCTGGCGCGCGCAAACTACATTAGCAACGTTAATCTGATTTTCGCGGGCCAGAGTCTCTGTATTCCTCATAGCTCTGGTTATCATAGCGGAGGTAGTGCGAGCAGTTCGAGTAGTGCGAGTGGATTCAGTAGTGGCGTATCATATAATGGTTACGTCCGCTGGTATGACTATCAAGCATTAGGGTGGTCTTCACAGAGCCAGGTTGCCTATTTTCTGCGCAGTGCTGCCGCCCGTTATGGCCTGCCTATCAGCCTGCTAGAGGCAATTGCCTGGCAAGAAAGCGGCTGGAATCAGCATGTGATCTCACGCGACGGCGGCATCGGCGTGATGCAGATCATGCCATACACGGCTATGGGCCTCAATACCATGACAGGCATACGCCACGATCCCTATAAGCTGGCAGATAATATTGAACTGGGAGCAATCTATCTGCACTCGCTATGGCTCGGCCTGCATGGCAATATCACACTGGTGATCAGTGCGTACAACGAGGGTGGATGGAATGTGGTCCATCGCGGTATTTTCAACTGGCGCTATGTTGACGACGTGCGCGCTTTGATGTACAGGTTTGGTTAGATGCCGGGGGCGTCAGTAAAGCTGATGCTCCCCCATCTCAGGCCGGTGCATGGCAAGAGATGTGTATGAAAAACTCATAAACAACCTGCCGCACCTCTTGACATGTGCCTGAATTCCATCTATACTACTTCACAAGCACAAAGAAATATTGAAAGCTGCGAACAGGAAAAGTACATAGCAACGCGTGGGCACAGAGAGTCGGGGCCGGTGGAACCCGACACCACGAGGTTATGGAATGGGCCTGGAAGCTGGAGAGCGAACGTTCCGCGCCACACGCAAAGCGTGGGATCAGTAGGACTCTTTCGGAATGTCCCCCGTTATTGAGGACAGGATATCATCAGTGTATCCGGCAAGAGGGATTGCCAGCTCCTGAAGCATTTGCAGGTAGCAGGCAGTCTGAAACAGGGTGGTACCACGAAAGCAATTACGCTTCTCGTCCTTGATTGGATGAGGGCGTTTTTTTTATTACTTTAGTTGCCCTGGGCAGGGGCTAGCCCTGCCTCTACGGTCGCTGGCAAGGAGGAGGTATCAATGACCATTAGTACAGATCATAATGCCAGAACACAGCAAAGTGGCGGAAGTTCCCCGGTGAAAAAGCGGGTTTTTTCGGGCGTGCAGCCAACCGGTAATATCCATTTAGGCAACTACCTGGGCGCTATCCGTAACTGGGCAGGGGCGCAGGCTCAGTTTGATAACATTTTCTGTATCGTCGATCTACACGCGATCACTTTGCCCATTGATCCCAAAGAGTTGCATAGCACCACGCGCAAGCTGGCCGCGCTCTATCTCGCCTGCGGACTCGATACCCGCTATTGTAAATTATTCGTGCAGTCACATGTACATGAACATGCAGAGATGAGCTGGATCATGGAGTGTTTCGCCCCGATGGGATGGCTCAACCGCATGACTCAGTTCAAGACGAAGGCGGACGAAAATCCTGAGACAGTGGGGACCGGGCTCTACTGCTATCCGGTGCTGATGGCCTGCGACATCCTGTTGTATCAAACCCACTTTGTACCTGTTGGCGATGACCAGCGCCAGCATATCGAGTTCACGCGCGACCTGGCGCAACGCTTCAACAGCATGTACAAGCAGCAGGTGTTCACCATTCCAGAGGGGCAGATTCGCGCAACTGGGGCACGGATCATGTCGCTTGATGACCCGACGAAGAAGATGAGTAAGAGCGATGCTAACCCGAGTTCGCGCATTAACCTGCTGGACGACCCTAAGACGATCAAGCAGAAGATCGGACGGGCCACCACCGATTCGCAGCGCCTGGTCGCATTCGATCCCGAACGGCCCGGCATCACTAACCTGCTGACGATCTACCAGTTGCTGACCGGGCAGCCCGATCAGGAGATTGAGGCGGAGTTCGCGGGCAAAGGCTATGGTGATTTCAAAGCGGCCCTCACTGAACGGCTGGTCGAGACGCTGCAACCAATCCAACACCGCTATTACGAGTATATCAACGACATTGCCTCATTAGAGAGCATTCTCAAGCAAGGGGCAGACGAGGTACGCCCGATAGCGGCGGCGACGTTACAACGCGTGAAGGAAGTTATAGGGCTGGGATAACCAGCCCTGTTCAAGGGGAGAACAAGGGTATGTTTTATCCAACATACGAAGAGGTCAGGCAATTGCGCGACTCGGCAATGGATGGACCATCCATTACCGAGTCCCTCGCGGCTACCTCGCAGGCCCAACCGCTTCTTCCGCTTTATTGCGACATCCTGGCGGATATGGAAACGCCTATATCGGCCTATTGCAAGACCGCTCAGCGTCCATACAGCTTTCTGCTTGAGAGCGTTACCGGCGGTGAGCGTATCGCTCGCTATTCCTTTATCGGCATCGATCCCTATATGGTAATGCTTCACCGCGGCGAAGAGGCGACGCTCTATAAAATCCAGGACGAACACAATGAGACGAGCCCCTGTGCCAGGATTGAAACGGTGCCATGCTTCGACCCTCTTACGTTTGTGGAGGCGGAACTGGGGCGATACCGCCTGATCATGCCTCCCAAAGGGGGACAAAACGAACTCCCAGTGTTTCATGGCGGAGCAGTTGGCTACCTGGCCTACGACGCGGTGGCCCGCTTCGAGCATCTGCCCGTGCCCGAACAAAATACGCTTGATCTGCCCCTGGCCGTCTTCTGCTTTACGGAGACGGTGCTGGCCTTCGACCATGTGAAGCATCGGGTCAGGATTATTACGCATCTTCACCTTGATAAGCCCGATCTCGCAGCGGAGTATCGACGCGGATGCGCAGTGATTGAGGATGTACAACGCCGTTTGCGCTCACCCGTATGCCTGCCTCAAGAGCCGGAGGTGGTGGACGATCCAGAGGCGCTACGCGTGACCTCTAATCGGACGCAGGAGGCATTCGAAGAGATGGTGCGCCGCTCAATCGAATATATTCGCGCGGGCGACATTTTCCAGGTGGTGCCCTCGCAGCGCCTGAGCCGCCATGTCAACGCCTCTCCGCTGACCATTTATCGTGCGTTGCGGGCCATCAATCCATCGCCCTATATGTTCTTCCTTGACCTGGACGACTTCCATATTGTGGGAGCTTCACCGGAACTACTGGTGCGCTTCGAAGATCAAGAGGTGACGATCAGACCTATCGCGGGAACCCGCCCGCGCGGTAGCGATCCGCATAGTGATAATCTGCTGGCGCAGGAATTAAAGGATGACCCTAAAGAGCGGGCGGAACATATCATGCTGCTCGACCTTGCTCGCAACGATGTCGGGCGTGTCAGTACACCGGGCAGCGTGCAGATTAGCGAGTTTATGGAGATCGAACGCTACTCGCATGTGATGCATCTCGTTTCAAACGTCACAGGAAAACTGCGCGAAGATACCAGCCCCTTTGACGCTTTGCGAGCGGGCTTCCCGGCAGGCACCGTTTCGGGTGCGCCGAAGATCCGGGCGATGGAGATTATCAGTGAGTTGGAAGGAGAACAGCGGGGCGTGTACGGCGGCGCGGTCGGGTACTTTAGCCATTCCGGCAACCAGGAAACTGCTATTGCTTTACGTACAATGGTGGTTAAAAACGGTCGAGCTTACATTCAAGCTGGCGGTGGCGTGGTGGCTGATTCCAGTCCTGCTGGTGAATACCAGGAAAGCCTGAATAAAGCCAGAGCTTTGCTGCGTGCCCTTGATGAGGCCGAGAAAATTGCGCAGGAACGTCGTTATCAAGAAGGCAACTGCGAACAATTTAGCGAGGAGGAGAGCCATGTTGTTATTAATCGATAACTATGACAGCTTTACTTATAACCTGCACCAGTACCTCTCAGAGCTAGGAGCAGAGATCTCGGTGCGTCGCAATGATAAGGTAACGCTCGCTGAAATTGCGGCGATGCAACCTGAGCGCATTGTTATCTCGCCAGGACCATGCACACCTGACGAAGCAGGGCTTTCCTGTAAAATCATCGAGACATTTGGACAACATATTCCCTTGCTTGGTGTCTGCCTCGGCCATCAAGCCATCGGGCAGGTCTACGGTGGACGCGTGGTACGGGCGCCCGAGTTGATGCACGGCAAAACCTCGTTGATCTATCATCACAACGAGGGAGTTTTTCACGATCTGCCACAACCGTTTATAGCCAACCGCTATCACAGCCTTATCGTCGAAAGGAGCTCATTACCGCCAGAATTAGAGGTTACAGCCGAGACAGAAGACGGCCTGGTGATGGGGCTGCGTCACCGCCACTATCCCGTTGAAGGAGTGCAGTTCCATCCCGAATCGATCATGACGCCGGTAGGCAAAACACTCTTACAAAATTTTTTAACCGGGCAAGGGCCAATCAGGATAAGGGCGGAGGCTGTAGGGGCCTTCCTTGCAGCCGACCTGAGCGAAGCTAGCTGCGAGAGCGGCGTTGGTCGGCTGGATAGAAGGATAGGGCTTGCCCCCGCCCTGGGATCAAATCTGGGGATAAACCCGGGATCAAACCCGGACATCCTGCTGACCACATCTCAAAGGAGGGCCACAAGATGATTCGAGAAGCGATTGCGCATATCGCGGCTGGCGCGCTACTGAGCGAGACAGAAGCGGCATCCGTTATGGAGGAGATTATGACGGGTGTTGCGACTCCATCGCAGATAGGAGCTTTCCTCACGGCGCTCCGACTGCGGCCAGGAGGGGAGACCATTGAAGAGCTGGCGGGACTGGCGCGAGTTATGCGTGAAAAAGCTGTACGCGTTCACCTGGAAGAGCAGGTAGCGGAGCGCGCTATGGATACCTGTGGGACCGGCGGCGATGGAGCTGGTACGTTCAATTTCTCGACAGCGGCAGGCATTCTCGCCGCGGCTGCCGGCGCAGCTATCGCCAAGCATGGCAACCGTTCAGCTACCAGCCGCTGCGGCAGCGCCGATGTGCTGGAGGCACTGGGAGTGAAGATTGACCTCGGCCCCGAGCAGGTAGCGCGCTGCGTGCAGCAGGTTGGCTTTGGCTTTATGTTTGCGCAAGCGTACCACCCCGCCATGAAATATGTTGGCCCGACGCGTCGTGAAATTGGCATTCGCACGGTATTTAACATTCTTGGCCCATTAACTAATCCCGCTCACGCCCGCTATCAGATGCTCGGCGTTGCCGATAGCTCGCTGCTGCGCAAGATGGGCGAGGTCCTGTTACTGCTCGGCTGCCGCCATGCATTGATTGTTCACGGGGAGGATGGCATTGATGAATGCTCCCTGAGCGCGCCGACGCGCATCTGCGAGGTGCGTCACGGCCAGGAACTGCGTGAGTATACGATTACGCCAGAGCAGGTGGGACTTACCAGCCATACAGACCCGCAAGCATTCAAGGGCGGGGACCCGGCTCATAACGCGGCTATGTTGCGCGATCTGCTGGGAAACTATGTCGATACGCCAACTACTCAGATGTTGTGCTTAAACGCGGGGGCGGCCTTGCTGGCAAGTGAGCAGGTGGCATCGCTTGCCGATGGCGTGAAGTTAGCGCGAGCCACATTACGCGAAGGCAAAGCAACCGACAAGCTGGAAGACGTTATTGCCTGCTCTCAGGCTCAGGATAGGTGATCTATGTTTCTTGACCGCATTGTTGCTCAAACGCGCGCAGACCTGGAGGAGCGTAAACGTGCCTATCCGCTGGAGGAGCTACGGAGACGAGCACTGGAACAGCCGAGGCCGCGCGACCTGGTGGAGGCGTTCGCACCACGTTCACAGGTGCATATCATTGCCGAGGTCAAGCGAGCATCGCCCTCAAAAGGTATGCTGGCCCCTCACCTCGATCCTGTCGAGCTGGCGCGTACATACGAGGCAAACGGAGCTGCTGCCATCTCGGTACTGACAGAGCCACACTTCTTTCTAGGCTCGCCCGATTACCTGACGGCGATTAAAGCAGCCGTTAGCGTGCCGGTGCTGCGCAAAGATTTTATTGTGGACGAGTACCAGGTCTACGAGGCGCGAGCGTGGGGAGCGGACGCCATTCTACTTATCTGCGCCATCCTGGACGATGACCAGTTGCGGCGTCTGCTACGCCTAGCAAACGAGCTGCATATGCGTAGCCTGGTTGAAGTTCACAGCCGCGAGGAGGCAATGCGAGCGATTGAGGCGGGGGCAGTTGTCATCGGCGTCAATAGCCGCGACCTGGTGACCTTCCAGATGAACCCTTATCTGATTCGTGAGATACGCCCATTGATCCCGCCTGATCGCGTGGTGATTGCTGAAAGTGGCATTCATACAGCAGCGGACGCCCGTCGCCTGGCACGTTACGATGTACAGGGCATGCTGGTGGGCGAGTCGCTGGTCGTCTCGAACGATGTGCCCGCCCAGATGCATATGCTGCTGACAGCGGTCAATCAAAGCATCCAGGTAAAAATATGTGGTCTGCGCACAGTTGAGCACATCAACGCCGCCGTCAATGCAGGAGCCGATATGCTCGGCTTTATATTTTACGAACCCAGCCATCGCTACATCTCACCGCAGGCCGTTCGTTCGTTGCTGGATGCAAGCTATACCCATCTGTCCTCAGGACAGACATTGCCTGATGTAGTCGGAGTATTTGTCAATAAAGAGGCGGCATTTATTAACGATGCGGCGGAACAGGCCGGGCTGCACTTCGTTCAGTTACATAGTACAGAGTCACCTGACTTCTGCCAGCAGATCAAACGACCTGTTATCAAGGCGCTCCATATCGGCGACGAAACGGATCTGGCTATGGTGGCGGAATACAGCCAGACAGCCTGGCGGCTTTTACTCGACACGCCGACGCCTGAATGGGGGGGAAGCGGTATCACCCACGATTGGAGCCTCGCCTGTAAAGCGGCCCGGCAGAGCCGCGTCTTGCTTGCAGGCGGGTTGACGCCTGAAAACGTGGCGCAGGCAATCCAGCAGGTTCACCCCTGGGGTGTTGATGTCAGCAGCGGCGTCGAGACGAATAAACAGAAAGATTCCGGCAAAATACAGGCATTTATGCAGGCAATTCCTTTCCGCATGTAGGGGCGCGCTCGCCCCTGCCCTGGGCAACCGCAAGGGATTGCCCCTACAGCGTTGGTGGAATTTCAAGACCGTACGGAATAGAACGTAGAAAGAAGCTTTTGAGCTATGCAAACACAGGATAAGGGAGCTCTCGGCGACACGGCCAGACCTTTCTACCAGCATAACCGCTATCCAGACGAGCGGGGACGCTTTGGCGCATTTGGCGGCAGATTCGTCCCTGAAAGCTTAATGGCAGCTCTGACGGAACTGGAAACGGCCTACCAGAGTTCATTGAGCGACACGGCTTTCCAGGCTGAATTGCGTCACCAGTTACAGAGCTATGTGGGACGACCGACGACGCTCCATTACGTTCCCCGCTTCTCCGCACAGATCGGCTCCGGCGTGAAAGTCTATCTGAAACGCGAGGACCTGGCCCATACCGGCGCACATAAGATCAATAACGCGCTCGGGCAAGGGTTGCTGGCTAAAAATATGGGCAAGAAGCGCATCATCGCTGAAACAGGCGCGGGTCAGCACGGCGTAGCGACCGCAACGGTGTGCGCGATGCTCGGCCTCGAATGCATTGTCTATATGGGCGAGGTCGATATTGAGCGCCAATCGCTTAACGTTTTCCGCATGAAGCTGCTGGGGGCAGAAGTTCGTCCCGTCTCCAACGGCACGCGCACGCTGAAAGATGCCATTAATGAGGCCATTCGCGACTGGGTAACGAACGTAGAGACGACCTTTTATCTGATTGGCTCTGCCGTAGGACCACATCCCTATCCACGCATCGTACGCGATTATCAATCAGTCATCGGACTGGAGGCGCGTGAGCAGATATTACAGCAGGAGGGCCGGCTTCCTGATATGGTGCTGGCGTGCGTTGGTGGTGGGAGCAATGCCATCGGCATCTTTTATCCTTTCGCCGATGCACCGGCGGTACAACTTATCGGCGTAGAAGCAGGCGGCTCCGGCCTGGCAACGGGACAGCATGCCTCGACGCTGGTCGCGGGCAGGCCCGGCGTGCTGCACGGCGCACTCAGCTATCTGCTACAAAACGAAGACGGACAGGTACTCGATACCCATAGCATCTCAGCGGGCCTGGATTATCCCGGTGTGGGGCCAGAGCATAGCTATATGAAAGAGACGGGGCGCGCCAGCTACGTCTCGGCAGACGATGCAACGGCGCTGCGCGGACTGCAACTCTTGAGCCAGACCGAGGGCATCATTCCTGCCCTGGAGCCGGCTCACGCGCTAGGGTACCTCCTGGAGATAGGCGAACAGGGCAAGATTCCAGCAGGCTCGCTCATCATCGTCAATTTATCCGGGCGTGGCGACAAGGACATGTTAACGGTGGCGAAGGCTCTTAACGTCGATTTACAGCAGTAAGCCAGGAATAAGTTATGAGCACATTTCAATACCATCCAGCTATTCTCGCGCGCTATCCAAAGATCGTCGGCGGGGTCATTCTGGCTGATGGGATGACCAATGGTCCCACGCCTGACGGTTTGCGCGCCGCATTTCAGGAGGAACAGCGGGCCACGCTTGAGCGTATTGGCGATACGCCGCTAAGCCGGCTCGCCTCGATAGCGGCATGGCGCCGCGCTTTTAGCACCTTTGGCGTGATGCCAACGCAATATCGCTGTGCGGCGGAGGCGCTATTGCGCCGCTTAACCAAAAAAGGTGACATCCCCTGCATCAACGCGCTGGTTGATCTTGGCAACCTGGTCAGCATTCGTTATGGCCTGCCTGTTGCCGTGTTTGATACGCGGACGATCCAGGGAGTCGTCACCGTTCGCTTTGCGGAGGGCAATGAACGCTTCACAACGCTGGGAGAGACCGAAGAGGAGTACCCGGAGCCGGGCGAGGTCATCTTCTCCGACGAAACTGGTACAGTGCTGGCGCGTCGCTGGTGCTGGCGTCAGAGCGAGCAGAGTGCGGCACGAGTAGATACGACCAGCGCCATTATTACCATTGAAGCACATCACGATGAAGGGCATCATGATATCGCAGCGGCGCTCAATGATTTACAGGTTCTGCTGGCAACATATGCAGGAGGATGTTTCAAAGCCTGTATACTGGATGCCAGCACACCAGCCATTTCAAGCTGAACATGTGTTTTCTATAAATCTATCCAGGAGTGACTTATGCAAACAGCCAGAGAGAGCAATGGGGCAGGGGCCAGCGCAAGCAACAGGGCGGGGGCCAGCCCCGCCCCTACGTCCCAAATACCGGCGGTGAGAATCACGCGGGCGTTTGAGGAGGCGCGGCAGCGAGGACGGGGTGCGCTCATTCCATATTTTATGTGCGGCTATCCCTCAGCAGAGCAAAGCGCCAGGCTTGTGCTGGCAGCCATAGAGGAGGGAGCCGATCTCGTCGAGCTGGGCATCCCCTTTAGCGACCCGCTCGCCGACGGAGTTACCATCCAGCATGCCGGGCATGTGGCGCTTGAGCGCGGAATGACTATCAATGGGTGTATAGAGATAGCGCGTCAGGTCGCCGCTCAAGGCGCAATACCGCTTCTCTTCATGGGCTATTATAATCCCATTCTTGCCTACGGCATTGAACGCTTTTGTGAGGTGGCATCCGCCAATGGGATCTGCGGACTGATCATTCCCGATCTGCCACCGGAGGAAGCAGGGCCTCTTCTGGAGGCAACGCAAAAGCATGGACTCGCGCTTGTTTTCCTGCTCTCTCCCACCGCAGCCGATGAGCGTATAGCAATGGTAGCGGAACTGACAGCGCAAGAGGCCGGAGGATTTATCTACTGTGCCTCATTAAGCGGCGTTACAGGCTCACGTTCTGTTCTACCAACACACCTGAGAAGCTTTATCGAGCGCGTTCGTGGCTATACGAAAGAGAAAGCCATCCCTCTGGTCGTTGGCTTCGGGCTCTCAACGCCCGAGCATATCGCGGAAGTGACCAGTTACGCTGATGGGGCTGCGGTCGGCAGTGCGCTCGTCAAGCTGATTGAACAACACACCGTTGATGAACAGGTTAACGCCGTCAAGGCATATATTCGCAGCCTCTCAGGGCGATAGATGAATTTGTAGAAAAAGCTGAGGAAATACTTGCCAGCATCCCTTACAATAGGAACAATGTTGTCTGGTGCCAGCGAGCAACAGAGACATAGTTTTTTACCTAAGGGGGTCGCTGACTTATGTATTGTCGAGGAATTCGAGGGGCCACCACTGTTGAGCAGAATGATCGAGAGCAGATACTGAAAGGCACGGAGGAACTTTTACAATTGCTGATGAGCAGGAACGATCTGCACATTGAAGATATTGTCAGCGGTATTTTTACCGTCACAGAGGATCTAGACGCGGAATTCCCGGCTCTGGCGGCGCGCACGCTCGGTTGGACCGGAGTCGCTCTGATGTGTGCAAGAGAAATTCCCGTGCCTGACAGCCTGCCAAAATGTATTCGCGTGCTCTTGCACGTCAATACCATGCGTAGCGCCGCAGAGATACAGCACGTCTATATCCGGGGGGCGGTTACTCTTCGTCCTGATTTTAGTGCTGCTCCAGAGTAGCGTATAGACAAGATCAGCCAGGGAAGATAACTATCGATCATCAGCTACGGCGGGTCATGACAACGGAGTCACGATAGGCCGCAACCCTACACGAGCAACGGCATCCAGCCTTCTAGTAATTTGATTAAGGAGTTTTACCCGTCATGATTGTTGTCATGAAGCCATCCTGCACTGAAGATCATATCGAACATATCATCACCGTTCTCGAAAATCATGGCCTGACCGGTCATCTTTCACAAGGAGTCGAGCGCACCATCATTGGCGTTCTAGGCGCAGTTGGGCCTTCTGGCGCGCCGGGCAGCATTGGGGGCATCAATCCCTCAATTGGTGAGCTACTGGAAGGGCAACCAGGAGTTGAGTGCGTCCTGCGCGTCTCCAAACCCTACAAACTAGCCAGTCGAGAATTCCATCCTGAGAACACTGTGGTAGAGGTACCTACAGCGTGCGTCCCTGGGGGCGCCGTCCATATCGGTGGCAACGAGGTGGTAATGATGGCTGGCCCCTGTACCGTCGAAACCGAGAAGCAGTTGATGACCACTGCGGAGTATGTGCGCAAAGCGGGTGCAACCATCCTCAGGGGAGGAGCTTTTAAGCCATCGACATCTCCTTATGGCTTCCGTGGGCTGGGCGAAGCAGGCTTAAAGCTCCTCGCCAGGGCACGCGAGGAATTTGGTATGGCAGTGATTACCGAGGTCATGACGCCCACCGATGTACCGCTGGTGGGTGAATATGCCGACATTTTCCAGATCGGCACGCGCAATATGCAAAATTACATGCTCCTCGATGAAGTTGGACGCACTAACAAGCCTGTGGTGCTCAAGCGAGGCATGTCCGCAACTATTGAAGAGTGGCTACTGGCTGCGGAATATATCCTCACTCAGGGCAATCGCAACGTTATCCTTTGCGAGCGTGGCATCCGCACATTCGAGAAGGTCACGCGCAATACGATGGACATCAGCGCCATTCCCTTGATCAAGCAGCTCTCACATCTGCCCATTATTTCAGATCCCAGCCAGGGCACCGGTCGGCGCGACCTTGTTGGGCCAATGACGCTTGCCTCTATCGCGGCAAGCGCCGATGGCATGCTAATCGAAGTACACCCAAGCCCCGATGAAGCCCTCAAAGACGGGGCGCAATCGCTGACCCTCGAACAATTCCAGGATCTGATCCCGCAAGCGCAATCCGTCGCCAGAGCTATCGGGCGTAGACTGATCACCGGATAACAAGCAATATCGCTACGAGAATCGCAGGCTCGCCCTCGTTATTCTCGTAGCACCACCTGATAATAAGCTATCTGCGTCGGTGCCTCTTCGACCCCCACCATCAATGTGCGCAAGCGCGCAATATCATATTCGGCGAGCTTTTTATAAAGCTGGTTACATATGTATTCTGCCAGGCGCTCAGCCGTTGAGTTATCGATGGGCAGCTCAACCACATCCCCCCGTGGGAAGACATAGCGTCTTTTATTAAAGCGGATCTCCCACGCCTCAGGAGACGGAAGCAATTCGAGATGAGGATTATGCAATGGCAGAAGAAAACGGTGATTGAGCTGCTGGCAAATTTCTTTCGCCAATCGCTTCAGCACCGTAAAGTCAAAAACCAGTTTATCGTCCCCTAACTCCCCTTCTATCTCGACCAGCACACCATAATTATGTCCATGCAATCGTTCACATTTTCCGCCATAGGTAATAAAATGAGCAGAACTGAAGTCTAAGTATCCTCCCTCCACCTTCACCTTGCGTATAATCCGCTCGCTCGGCATAATAACCCCTCACTTTCTGCTAGCAGCACGGTCCAGGTACGTCCAGCATATCATCAGATCCACATAGACACAAGAGAGTAGCGCCCGCAAGCTCCACATTTATCGCCATACCAGATTATGGCGATTTTTTTTTAAAATTTTCAACGCCAGATATACTAAAACTCAGGAAGACGTCTGAAAGTTTGATTTGACCCTTCCGGGTGTAGCAGTGAAAGAGAATAACCCTAGACCATACGAAAGGAAGGAATATGATGACCCTACAACAAATGACGAACAATAGGAGTCTAACAGCTTCCAGTATTATTTTGGCGCAAAATCCCGTGCTGATCCAGAGCCATTATGGGAACAAAGGAAATTTTGAACTGGTCGTACCGCTGGCCTCCGGCGGCATGGCTCACTTCTTCCGCGATAACGACGCCCCCGGCTTCCCGTGGTACTATACTACGAACTTCGGTACAGGCTATGTCGATGCCATCAGCATGATCGAGAGTAATTTCGGCATCCCTGGCAATCTGGAAGTTATTGCTCGCGTTGGCTCTCAGCTCTTTGCCTACTATCGCGATACAAGTTGGCACGGCCCGTTCCCCGTTCCCACGAACGGACTGGTCATCTCGGGTAATCCGGTGCTGATTCAGAGTCGCTTTGGCAGCAAAGGCAACTTTGAGATGATCGTACCGCTGGCCTCCGGCGGCATGGCTCATTTCTTCCGCGATAACGACGCTCCCGGCTTCCCGTGGCACTACACCACCACTTTCGGCACTGGCTATGTTGATGCTGTCAGCATGATCGAGAGTAATTTCGGCATGCCCGGCAATTTAGAGGTGGTTGCCCGCATCGGTTCTCAGCTCTTTGCCTACTACCGTGATACAAGCTGGCACGGCCCATTCCCCATTCCAACAAACGGGGTGGTCATCTCCGGCAACCCGGCACTGATCCAGAGCCACTTTGGCAACAAGGGCAACTTTGAATTGGTATCTCCGCTGGCTTCCGGCGGTATGGTCCACTTCTTCCGTGACAATGACGCTCCCGGCTTCCCGTGGCATTGCACCACCACCTTCGGCACCGGGTATATTGATGCCATCAGCATGATCGAGAGCAACTTCGGCATGCCCGGCAATTTAGAGGTCGCCGCTCGCGTCGGTTCTCAGCTTTTTGCCTACTATCGCGACAGCGCCTGGCACGGTCCTTCCCCCATCGTGGTAAATATCTCGCAGCAAAGTGAAAAATTGATGACCAATATGTTTGTCTGATCGTCCCTGTGCAGTGAGATAGGGCATATGGGGTTTCCTTAACCGGCGGCACCGTTGAAAAGTTGATCTCAGGAAACAACATCAACTTTCCAACGGTGCTCTATATATTACATACCTCTGGCCGCCTGCCGATCATAGCCACGAAAGCTTTACCAACGTGTTCCTCCTGGAGGATCAGCAGCAGATCGTTGCTAAGTGGTTGAGTTCCAGTTTTCTATGATATACTATATCAGAGCCAGCAGGGGACCGTCCTGCATTAATTGGAAGGAGACGATACGATGACAGTTGAAGAGACATTCAAAACCATGGAGACGCTCTTTAATCCCGCCGCAGCTGCCGGTTTAAACAAAACCATCCAATGGAATATCAGTGGGGACGAGGCCGGGAAATGGGCCTTCAAAATCCATGATCAGACATGCGAACTCATCACTGGAGGAGTTGAGAAACCCGATCTTACGATGTCCATGAGCGACAAAGACTGGATTGCTATCGCCGAGGGCAAGCTTGATCCTATGCAGGCTTTTATGGCAGGCAAAGTCAAAACCGCTGGCGATGTGATGCTGGCAATGCGCATCAATAACATCTTCCCACGCAAATAGCCTGCTTCCTTAGATATTTTTGGCAATAGCCTTTTAGGATTACTATTGCCAAAAATATCTAAAAAGCGCCCGATATATCATCATTCAGCCTCATCTGGATACCCAAGCGCTAATCGCCTGACCGCTTTTAGCCGGTTGAACAAAGCCGTCGGCTATGGTATACTACCGCGAGAAACTCAAGGAAGCTTTTCCGTGAGAAGTTTGGGACACTCGTAGCAGGAACCAGTTTTTCCAATGGTGTAGTAGGGAACAAATCAACAACCATGCGTGTTCTTAACTAATAGGAATATTATAGAGACGCCATCACCAATGATCTAGAGAGATGGATGTCAGGCGAAAGGGGATCACACATCAATGCCGAAAAAAGGTGAACTTTCCAAGACCGCTCGTGCCTCGCTGGCAAATCGCGTCACAGTCGATCACATGACCGACCTCGTCTGCGAAAAATGCAAAGAGCCGATCAAGCTTTCGGAACTCCAGCCAGTCAAAGTGCTTGGTAAGGGCATGGTCTATTACCACAAAGAGCATTACAAACTCCAATAAGCGCATAGAAACATTGCGTCACTTCAACAGGCCCCAACGCCGGGGCTTGTTTCTTTTTATTACGGGAGGGGAGCCAGGGGAACGGAACCAGGATGGCGCCAGACCTGCCCCTACATCAGCCTTGACAATCTCGGTACAAACTGGCACAATCAGCGCAAATCTTTATAGCCAGGAGAGAGCTGTATGGTACAGTCAACCAATGAGGAAACAGAATACCCGGCAGATGTTGAACACGACGTTCGCGTGGCATTTCAGGGCGAGCGTGGCGCTTTCGGAGATGAGGCTGTACGAGCCTATTTTGACAAAGATGCCGCTGCCCAGCCGGAACCACTACCCTATCGCAGCTTCGCCGATGTTTTCCGGGCAGTTGCCACGGGAGAGACCGATTATGGATTGGTGCCGGTAGAAAACTCACAGGCGGGCAGCATCAACGATGTCTATGACCTGCTACGTCAGCACGATCTGTTTGTGATTGGCGAGATCAGCCACCCCGTTAATCACTGCTTGCTCTGCCTTCCAGGGCAACAACTGCACGATATCAAACGCGTTATATCACATCCACAGGCGCTGGCTCAAAGCGATGTGTACCTGCGCGAACTTGGCGTCGAGATTGTGGCAACATACGATACGGCAGGTAGCGCGAAGATGATCCGCGAGGAGCACCTTGAAGGCGTGGCGGCTGTCGCTGGCGCTGGCGCTGCCGAACTCTATCAACTAGAGATCCTGGCCCACGGAATCCAGACTATCAAAGACAACTATACCCGCTTTATTGCTCTTGGCAGAGAGCCTTCCCCACGTCGCGCCGGTCCAGCAAAGACGATGCTTGTGATGACCACAGCGCATCAACCTGGCTCGCTCTACAAGTGCCTGGGGGTTCTGTCCGCCAATCAAATAAATCTGCTCAAGCTGGAATCACGTCCTTCACGTCAACGCGCCTGGGAATACGTTTTCTATCTCGACTTCGAAGGACATCGCGAAGATCCGGCTGTACGTAGCGCCCTCGCCGATCTGGCTAGCCATACTACCTTCTGCAAAGTATTAGGCTCGTTCACAAAAAACCTATAAGCGCTCCCTCATGAGATGAGGGAGCCGCAGATACCAGAACACCGCTAAGCCAGGTCTGAAATATCCCAAAAACAAACCTGGCTTTCTTTGTCATCCCCTTCTTGATCTACTTCAAATATCTCTATTTTCCTTTTTTTCTTATCCAAACGTCCATCCTAATCTTGCTTTCTCTTTACAAGCTCTACAGAATCTGGTATAATCGTTTTGTAAATATATGTTTTGTATATTTACGTTTGTAATGTAATACTCACAGGTTGCTTGCGATTTCCCCCTGTAGATTGTTTTTTCGTATTGCAATACTTGTAGGTTGTCAGCAAATAGTATTCGCTTGTATAGTATTGTGCTGATGATGCTCGAAAGCTGTCAGGCCGTTCACCAGAGCCAACCCGCAACGATCCAGGTGCCAGAAATCAATGCGGGATCAAGTGACTCTCTATTTCCATCCAGTATCATTATCTGATGCATTAAGGCGAAGTACTATATTTTCCCTGATTGGTCTGGTTTGTTCCTTATATTAGCTGTTCCATTTCCCCCAGTAAGGAGTTAAACCACGCCATGACGCAAACTATCGGATCTCATCGCGACCCTGGCAATTTCCAAACTGTCTACCAGAGTTGGAATGCTAACACCGGCCAATACAACACTACGAAGATGTAATGAGGAGATCCAGCACTATGACGACCCGACGACAGTTTCTCAAGATTGGAGCAGTGGCAGGCGCAGGGACTTTGCTTCCTCTCTCCGCCTGGCGTGCCTTCGCTTCGGTCCAGACTCCGCAAACGCCCTTGCCAGGAGCCAA
>DATGMF010000068.1:0-3120 GCA_035293765.1 Ktedonosporobacter sp. | reverse complement strand
TCTCGGTGTTGCCTCATCTGGTGCGCGCCTATGACGAGCCGTTCGCCGACTCCTCGATGCTGCCCACCTACTACGTCTCCAAGCTGGCGCGCGAGCATGTCACCGTGGTCTTGAGCGGCGATGGCGGCGACGAGATCTTTGCAGGGTACCGCCATTACCAGCGAGAGCATTTCATCAGTTATATTCCTGGATTTATATGTTCAATGTTTAGCCAGGCCGCTCAGCTTATGCCTGACGGTATGCAAGGAAAAGGACGCCTGAGCAATTTACACCAGGATCTCGGCCTGCGCTATGTGCATGGCACAATGGTCTTCCCGTCCGCTTCACGTTTAACGATGTTCACCTCTGAGTATTTCGCACATATACGCGATTATAACCCTTATGCACGGCAGGCTGGACAGTTCGCGGCAATCTCGCACCTGGATGTCGTCGCCCAGATGCAATGCATTGATATACGTAACTATCTGGTTGACGATATTCTGGTCAAAGTGGACCGGGCCAGCATGTTCAACTCGTTGGAGACGCGCGCTCCCTTGCTCGATCATCTCCTGGCCGAATACGTCTGCTCGCTTCAACCCGCGCTGCGTATGCGTCACGGCACATTGAAATATCTGCTCAAGCAGGTCGCCGCTGATATCGTGCCGCCGGATATTCTCGCTCGCAAGAAACAGGGCTTCGCGGTCCCCATCGAGCGCTGGTTTCGCGGCAGCCTCGCGGACTATGCGCATGATACGCTGCTCTCCCTACAGGCTCAACAGCGCGGCATTTTCAACCCGCGCTTCGTCAGCAACCTGTTAAAAGCGCATACCAGTACCAGACTGATCAATCATAGCGCGGCAATCTGGACGCTGCTCTGCCTGGAATTATGGTTCCAGACCTATATGGACGGGAGAAATGAGGTAATCCCTGACGATTGTTCATACGTACCTCAGGTCATTCTATAGAGAGGGCAACCGCAAGGGGTGGCCCTACGGCATGGTAGGGGCGGCGCTAGCCCCCGCCCAGGAAAGGAGCTAGTTTATGTGTGGTATCTGCGGCGTTTATAACGCTCAAAGTGGAGAACCTGTCTCAAGGGCATTGATTGAACGCATGACACGTTTGATTGCTCATCGTGGACCAGATGATGGCGGCAGCTATTTCGATGGTCCGGTGGGACTAGGCTTCGCTCGCCTCAGCATTATTGATCTGGCAGGCGGCCATCAGCCGATGTGCAATGAGACGGGTGAGGTCTGGATCGTTTTCAACGGTGAGATCTGGAACTACCAGGCGTTGCGCAAAGAGTTGAGCGAGAAGGGCCATCAATTCCGTACCAGTTGTGATACTGAAACGATCATCCATACATATGAAGAGTTCGATACTGACTGCCTGAAGCGGCTGCACGGCATGTTCAGCTTTGCCATCTGGGATAGCCGTCGCCGTCGCCTCTTCCTGGCCCGGGACCGCGCCGGCAAAAAACCGCTTTACTACACCCAGATCAATGGAAATTTTATCTTCGCCTCGGAGATCAAGTCGCTGCTATGCCATCCTCTCGTCAAGCGCGAGGCCGATATGCAGGCATTAAGCGATTTTCTCAGCGTGCGCTACGTGCCCGCGCCCGCTACGCTTTTCGCCAACATTTATAAAGTGCTGCCCGGCCATTGGCTGCGCTATGAAAACGGCACCATTCAACAGCAGTGCTATTGGGATTTTACTTTTGGCAAGGTAGAACAGTTCCCCATCAAGCATTATCTTAAAGGCATCCGAGAACATGTCTATCGTGCAGTCGAGGAACGGATGATGGCGGATGTGCCGGTAGGGGCGATGCTGAGCGGCGGCGTCGATTCCAGCATCATCACCGGCATCATGAGCAAGCTTACCAGCTATAATGTCAAAACCTTCTCGGTCGGCTTCGACCATCCTGAGTACAGTGAACTCCCTTATGCCAGGCTGGTAGCCGATCACTTCGGCACCGACCATCATGAACTGATCGTCAAATCTGCGGATATGATCCGCTACTGGCCTTTGTTGACGTGGCATAGGGACGAACCTGTGAGCGAGCCATCCGATCTGGGCGTCTACCTGATCTCTAAGCTAGCTCGTCAGTATGTCAAAGTCGTGCTCTCCGGCGAAGGGGGCGACGAACTCTTCGCGGGCTATCCCAAATACGTGGTTGACTGGCTGGCTAACTACTATCTCCTGCTTCCCTCCTCCATGCGCGACCAGTTCATTATGCCAATGATTGAACGTCTGCCATATCATATGCGCAAATTAAAGATGGCCGCTCGCAACCTCTCGCAGCCAGCGCCACAACGCTGGATGAGCTGGTTCGGCATCTTCAACGGCCCGCTTAAAGACCGCCTGCTCACCGAGCACGTAAAAGCAGCCGTTGAGCCTGACGCCAGCCGTGCCTTCCGCCGCTTATTAGAGCAAAACCCGCAGCGCGACCAGCTCTCGTCAATGCTCTACCTGGACACAAAAATCTGGCTGCCGGACAACCTGCTAATGAAAGGGGACAAAATGACGATGGCGGCTTCGCTGGAGGCCCGCATCCCGCTGCTCGACCATCGTCTCATTGAGTACGCGGCAAACATCCCCTCGCATCTGAAAATCACAACATTGCAGGCAAAGTATCTGCTCAAACGCGCCTTCGCCGACTTCCTGCCCGCCCCCATTCTGACGCGCAAGAAGATGGGCTTCAACGTGCCGACGGGAATCTGGTTTCGCGAGGGGCAGCGCGAGTTCATCACGCATCTGCTGCTCTCCGAACGCATGCGCAGTCGCGGCTATTTTAATGATCAATGCGTAGCCAGGATGCTGCACGATCACTTAGCGGGCAGAACCAACCATCAGGCTCAGCTCTTCACGCTCGCCAGCCTCGAACTGTGGTTCCGCGTCTTCATCGACCCCGCCGAACTGACCATGCCCGACATTTCTTCGGCGGAAATGTCAGGCACAGAGAGACTCGTAGGGAGCTTATCGCCAATGGCCCCCGTTGAGAGCGGAGGCTTGCATCTGGGCTCTGCCGCAACTCAGCCCATCCAGAAAGGAGCGCTGCTTTGGCTTCATCGTCCGATGCATCAGGGGTGATTGACAAGCACCCCGTCTTGCCCCAGACCTGCCGGAGCAAGAGCGTTCATCAAC
>DATGMF010000067.1:0-30590 GCA_035293765.1 Ktedonosporobacter sp. | reverse complement strand
GCCGGTGGACTGGAGTGGGCAGGAGGGACAGCGGGGGTATCGGACGGGGGACCGGGTGAGGCAGCGAGGGGATGGAGAACTGGAGTATCGGGGGAGGATGGATGGGCAGGTGAAGGTGCGAGGGTA
The DNA here is from genome assembly GCA_035293765.1 of Ktedonosporobacter sp. Classification (GTDB taxonomy): domain Bacteria; phylum Chloroflexota; class Ktedonobacteria; order Ktedonobacterales; family Ktedonobacteraceae; genus DASRHT01. The sequence continues at coordinate 30,464 of DATGMF010000067.1, read as the reverse complement.
CCGGGTGGAGGTGGGAGAGATCGAGGAGGTGCTGCGAGGGCATGAGCAGGTGAGGGAGAGTGTGGTGGTGCAGAGGCAGGAGCAGGGGAGCCAACAGAGCCGCTTGGTGGCGTATGTGATGGGCAAGGGGACGACGGTGCCGAGCAGGAGCGAGCTGAGGCGGTACCTGGGAGATCGCTTGCCCGGCTATATGGTGCCTTCAACCTATATATTCTTGCGAGCATTGCCACTGACAGCGAATGGAAAAATAGATAGGCAGTTACTGATATCTCCACAGGGTGTGGCTAATCAGAAGAAACTATCAGTAATCGAGGATGCTGAAGCAAAAACGTATTATCAACCTCGTGATGAGATCGAATTGCAATTACTGAAGATCTGGGAAGAAGTCCTGGCGCTACAGCCTATTAGTATCCTGGACGACTTTTTTGAACTTGGTGGGCATTCTATCAAAGCCGTGAGCCTGATATCACAAATTCGTCAGCGGCTAGGATACGATCTACCGCTAACCCTGCTTTTTCAACATCCAACTATAGCAGAACTGGCGGTGATTTTGCGCCGGGGAGGCACTGCCGGAGAGAATACATCGACGATAGTAAGACTTCAGCCGAGAGGGTCCAGACCGCCATTTTTTTGTGTCCATCCTGCGGGTCCCTATGTATTTTGCTATACAAATTTAGCGCGTTACCTGGGAAAAGATCAGCCCTTTTACGGGCTGCAATCACCTGACCTTATAAAATCGGGAGCGTCCTTCGACACCTTAGAAAGTCTTGCGGCACACTATATTACCGAGCTGCGAGCCGTTCAGCCGACCCCTCCTTACTTTATAGGTGGCTGGTCATTGGGTGGGGTGATAGCTTTTGAGATGGCTCAACAGCTACAGAGGCAAGGGTACGAAGTCGCACTCCTTGCAATTATTGATAGTACAGTACCTGCCGCTCAGGAAGAGCAACGAATAGCTGTTAAGCCTGATACTGGTGATGCGGCACTGGCCAAAAGTATGTTAACCGAATTCAATATACCTGTCCCCGACGGGGATTTTTACTCGTGGGCACCGGAAAAACAGTTCGCATATGCCTATGAAGAGGGGAAACTGGCTCATATCATCCCCATGGACGCTAGCCTGGAACAGGTGCGCCATGCCATGAAGATTCAAAAAATGAATATATATAGAGCGCACACCTATGTGCCTCATGTATATCCATCTAGAATAACACTGTTCAGAGCAACTGAGTCTATGGAAGGGATAAAAAGTGAAGAAGCCTCTTCTGCTGGACTTATACATCCGGCTATTACCCGTGGATGGGAAAAGCTAGCGGCAGGTGGTATTGAAGTGCATCTTGTACCAGGGAAGCATAGCGAACTGGTAGAAGAGCCAAATGTAAAAACCCTTGCTACAGCACTCAGGCGCTGTATAAATATGGCACAAGGCGTGACGGACGAGCCAGGCGAATAGTACAGAGGAAAGCGCAGAAGGGAGAGGTCAAAAGGATAGCATCCCCGTTATCCTTTTGACCTCTCCCTTCTGCGTTTAAAGCAGTATTAAAGAGAGTTCTTGCAGGGTTTTATTTTGATGAATAACAAGGTTCTTTAAAAAAGCGGAAAAGCTTTTCTCGAAAGTTACTACATCGTTTTCGTGGATAAGTTCTGGATTGTATTCCCAGCGATAAGTATATAGGCTTTCACCGACTACGAAGCGAAGCGAGCTTTCAAAAGCTGTTTGAGCCTCTGTATTGATGCTTTGACTGCTTTCCACAATCAATGGCCGTCCACTATTTTCCTCATGCATTGCTGAGCGTAACGGTCGAAGAGCAGGATATCTGGCAAATACATCTCGTAAAAAAGTTTTGTTTTTTTTCGTCAGGGCAATTTGCTCGCTGATCGTACAAATTGCATCTCCAATAGTAGATTTGGGAGCCACCTCTATACTTAATGGAACATAAGGCATAAAAATTTGTTTCAATATATCAGGCAAAAGCAGTAAATCTTCATGTTGGTACCAGGTATCCAGGTGCCAACGTCTCTCTTTACATCCCAGATAAAGAATCAAAGCGGCTATTAGAAAATGAGATTGAACATTCTTGTCAAAGCGATCTACCTCATCTATGAAAATACCTGGAATAACTCTATATGAGTTTTGAGAAGCTGGAGTTGTAACCTTCTTCTGAAGAGGGTTACTGGCCGTTGGGAGTGTACTTAATCTTTTTACCCAGAAAGACTCGTACCTTGCAGTTGATTTAGCATACTCATCAATTGTTTCTAGGATGGATGGATGTATTTCCTGTAACTGATATCCTGGTCTGATTTCAAAGGTGTTAAGCATTTCTGAGATTGTTAGAGGTTCGCCACTCAGGGTTAAAATCTCCTTGAGAAGGATTTCTCCATCAGCGACCGAAATAGTCATTGAGTTTTTAGTGAAGCTGGTAATGTGTCCGGGTGCAGCGGTTGCAGGGGTGCGAAGTGGCATCGCTTTAGAAGCAATAAAAAACTGGTTATTGATGGCGAATTTTGCAACGCCCAGGGGATTTGGGTAAATTCCAAAATCGAGAGCGCGGATAAGAGCGTCTATTTCGGAAGTGGAGCGAGTCCAGGATAGAATACAGGCTGAGGATGGGCGCTGGTATTGAGGAAAAAAAGTTCGTTTGGCTAAATCTTGTTTCTGTGGTAATGCCGTTTCTGCCGATAGATCATGTATCAGGGCGGCAAACGCTTTGGTGGCTGCTTCATAGCAGGACAGGTTAAGGCTAAAAGCGGTATCGTTCTCAGTGACCTCAAACACCTCCTGCTTTAAAATATCGCCAGAATCAACCAGGCCGGTCATCAAATGCCAGGTGATGCCATGTTTCTTTTCACCATTCAAAATAGCCCAGGAGGTCGCATAGCTCCCGGCATATCTTGGTAAAGGAGCATCGTGATAATTAATTGAGCCTCGAAGAGGCAATTTCAAGATCTGCTCGTTCAGAATGTCGGTATTGACTATGCTGAAGAGATAGTCAAAAGAAGGAATCTCTCTCGCCAGACTCAGCGCTATCGAAGGATTGACGCATGTGATGGCATTTTTAGAGGCCCAATTTTTTACAAGGTCATCTGCTGATATTATGCCTAAGAGGGTATGGCCTTCATTTATAACGATCTGGGCACATTGTATCAATAGGGAACCTTTACCAATCATAAAGCAGCTAAATTTTCGCACTGTTCGACTTTTGCTCCTTTTAATACTCATAGTGATTGTAGTCTTGTAGTGACGTAGTATAGCATATTTCCCATCTGTTTTCTTATTTCGCATGCATTGCCTCACCAAATCTTCCTGCTTCTCGCATTGCCTCATTGCAGCGCAGTTTTTTCTTGTGGCAAGTACTGTTCAGCATGTCCTAAAGCTGTAAAGGTGAAAGCTAGAGCGATCATGAATATCAGCAAGCCAATCACGCCGTAGACCAGGGTTACATTCTTGACCTGCTCAATGACAATGCCACCGATGATCGTTCCTAATGGAATAGCCGACCAGCCCAGTACGGTCGCCGTCGTCATCACCCGTCCGAGCATCTGATTGGGTACCATGCTCTGTCGTAGACTTGTTGTATTGATATTAAAAAGAATACTTAACCCCCAGATTAATCCCCAGAGGAATACACCTGCCCAGTACCAGTGGATCAATGAGAGCGTCACAATGGAAAGTCCATAGAGCATTAATGTACCCAGCGCAACCTTGCTGAAGGACCAGTGTTTGCGTAAAAGCCCTGCCATCAGAGAGAGCACAGCCGGACCAAGACCTGCCGCCGCATAAAGAATGCCTATCTGCGTATCATTAGCTTGAAACTGAAATTGGGCGAAGAGCACGATTTGTGCATTGGTGGTAAATGCGACCAGATTGACCAGAGCCATCATGACGGAGATGGCACGTAACACAGGATGACCAAAAACGTAACGTAACCCATCGACAACGTCTTGTCTGATGCTTTTCTTCTCCTGCTCTTTGTTCTCGTCAACGTTAAAACTGATCCTGATAAGACTCAAAGAGAGCGCGGAAATGAGAAATGAAGCGCTGTCCACGAGCAGAATAGGCGCAATCGCGATGAAGGCCAGTAAGAGACCGGCTAGCAACGGTCCGATGACGCTAACGGCTGCGTAACTGGCCTGGATGCGCCCATTGGCTTTGACCAGATCATCTTGTCTGACGAGGCTGGCAATGGCCGCGAACTGGCCTGCATCGAAGAAGATCGTCAGGATAGAGTAGACAAAAGCTACAACATAAAACCACCAGATAAAAAGTAAGTGGATGGAATCCAGGAGAGGGATAGAGGCAATAAGCGCGGCGCGTAGTATATCAGTAATAATCATAACGCGTTTGCGGTCCAGCCGATCCATCCAGGCCCCGATGACAAGGCCGAAAAGTAGATAGGGCAGCAATGTGAGCGCCGTGATCAGCGCCAGATTTAAGGCTGAGTGGGTGATTTTGAAAACCAGCAGCGGTAGGGCGAAGTTGGTAAAGGCGCTACCAAGATTAGAGATGGTTTGCCCTGCCCAGAATTTCCAAAAGTCGAGGCCAAGACTGGATGAAGTTGTAGCGGCATTAGTAGATTTCATTGACATCACAAGTTTCTCCTCGATGCAATAGACGACAACAGTTGCGCCAGGCGCTGCTGGTGATGGGTAACAAAAGCCTTCAACACGCTCTGGAAGTCTCTTAAAATGCGCTTGATAGTATTGGGATCAAAATAGTGCGGATAATATCCCATTGATAAGAGGATGGTGTGCAACGGCCAGACTTCGATCCGCAAAGGATGCTCTGTCTGGGTCAGGCCACTCCCCTCACGAAGCCAGTTGCGTAGTTTCTCTTCTACAGCGGCATCCGATGGGAAGTTCTCGGCGACCAGGTAACTCTCAAATAGGGGGATATTCCCAGGAACGTCGGACCATTCCTTGATTTTTAAGGGAGGGCTGTAGTCATACTGACGCATTTCAGCCTGGTGGGCCTGAATGTCGCGGAGCCAGGAGAGAAGCGTCATCTCAGGTACAACCTGAATGCGCAAAGGCAAGAGATTATTGAATAAGCCAATCATGCTCTCCACACCGGGCAGGTTTGCCGGGCGTCCAGAGACGATGCCTCCGAAAAGTACATCCAGTTCGCCGGTATAGCTACTTAGCAGTAAAGCCCACGCTCCCTGCAAAAGCGTATTTAAAGTGAGTTGATGTTGTCGGGTCATAGAGCGCAGGGCTGCTGTAAGAGCTCCCGGGAGATACAAGTCCTCGCTGGTATATGGGTCTGAACCACCGGGAACATTGCCAGGCATACGAGCCACCAGCGGTATGGGAACACGGAAGCCCTGTAAGGCACGTCGCCAGTAATTTTCAGCCTCGACCATGTCTTGCTCTTGATGCCAGGTAATGAAATCGCGGTAGAGGGGGCGTTGTGTCAGAGCTATCTCTTCGTTACGCTTGTATGCTTCGTAGAGGGCGAAAAATTCTTTCAGGATCAGTGGATAACTCCAGCCGTCCTGAAGCATATAGTTAAAACTCCAGAAAAACTGGTACGTATTTTCGCTCAGACGGATGAGGGCGAAACGGGTATGGGGTGCTTTGTCAAGCTCGAAATTGCGCTGCCTGGCCTCCTGGACGTAACGCCGGGCCTGTACTTTCTGGACTTCTGTGGACAAATCACGCCAGTCATACTCTTCTAGAGGCACTGCGATATGTCTGTGGACAAGCTGTAGCGGCTTGCTCAACCCTTCCCATACAAACGAGGTGCGCTGGATCGGGTTACGATTGATTACCTGTTGCCACGCTTGCTTGATCGCGGCGGCGTTGACCTGTTCTTCGCGTAAAAAAGAAAACTGATGCACGACGTAGAGACCCGGTTTGGGCTCGCTGAGACGCTGGCGTAACATGTACTCCTGGAATGGTGTGAGTGGGTATATATCCTCAATTTCTTGCTCCAGAAGCTCCATACGTCCTTGTACGTCCAGGTGAGGCCAGTTGGGCAGCATGCTTTGCAACGCTTCTATTCTGACAAGCTCATTGATATATTGCGCTCGTCGTTGCGCTTCCTTCTGTGCTACAAGCTGGTCCTCTGGAAACTCCGGCTGCCGTTCTGGCTCGACAGGAGCCGATCACGGTCGCAACTGTTGCCAGCTCGGCGATTGTCTGATGCTGAAATATGTGCCTGGGAGTAAGTTGCAAGCCTGCTGCGAAGGCTCTGGAAACAACCTGAATGCTGCGGATTGAGTCTCCACCCAGCTCGAAAAAGTTGTTGTGAATGCCCACACGGTCCAGCCCCAATACTTCTGCCCAGATACGAGCCAGGCTCTCTTCAACCACTGTGCTCGGAGGCACGAAGTTGCTTTCTAGCTCGGGATCAGGCAGTTCCGGCGGTGGAAGCGCTCGACGCTCAACTTTGCCATTGGGCGAAAGCGGTAATGCCTCCAGAATGGTAAAGACCGTCGGAAGCATATACTCTGGCAACCCCTGTTTGAGATAGTTACGCAATGTTGGCCCTAGCTGATTGATAAAGCGGTTACGCAGAGGATTATTAGCATAACTGCTCAAGTCTGCCAGGCTCATAGAAGGAATTTTGGTCATACTGGAGATGATATTTTTCTGTGCGCCCTGCCTGCGAAAAATCACCTGGTAATCTCCAGATTCTTCTAAGCCTGACCAGCAAACGTCGATACTGTATGGCAGCACTTTTGCGAGGGACCAGAACTCTTCAGGATCGCTTCCCAGGCTCGTGAGAGGAATTTCCTGAAGGCAGTCGCGCAGTTTGTCAACTGTTTGCAGGGTATCAGGCCGACTCTCCAGCAGCTCTAACGCCTGCTTCTCGACGGAGAGACGAGCGTTGGGAACTCGAGCAATACTCAGAACCTCTGGCTGCTCTTGCCGCAATATCTGCTTGACGCGTTCCAGCGTTAATCCCTGTTCCTGCAATCGAGCCAGCAAGGTTCTATCCTGCAATCCGGGTGTTCCTTTTCCATAGAGCCGACATGCAAAATGACATCGTACCGAAAGCGTGTCAGCTCATTATGGTGGTATCCGCGTTTGAGATGGATCTCTGTATGCGTAATGCATGGAAATTGTTGCTGAAGAGCAGAGAAGAAGGCAGGATCGACAACCAGTTCGCTCTCCTGCTCGATGCGCCTCTGGATTCGTTGTCGTAGCTGTGCCAGGGAGAGCGAAGCTGGCACATTGTGCAATGCGACAGAGGTATGGAAAGCTTCTAGCAGCGACAGGTTACGCACATCACCGATGAAAAGCCTGCCCCCGGGCTTGAGCTTTTGCAGAGCCGCTGTGAGTACCTGTAGCAGATAAGCCATGTCCGGGAAGTACTGAATGACCGAATTGAGAATGATGGTATCGAAACTCTGCGCTGCGATATTGCCGAGGTCATCGGCGGCCAGCTGGAGCAGTTGTACCCTGTCTTCTCTCTGCAATGCTGGCGGCAGGTGTTGCCTGATGTAGTCGAGGCCTTCTCGTACCAGATCGGTGCCGCAGTAAAATGTACATTGAGGAGCGAGGCGAAGGAGTAATAGCCCGGTGCCACAACCGATCTCCAATATACGCTGTGGATGCATGCTGGCAATACGCTCGATTGTTTGTTCTACCCATTCTTGCATCTCTGCGGGTGAAAGAGGGAGGTTGGTATAACTGCTGTTCCAGCCAGCGATATTGAAATCTCCTTGCTCTGTGGTTGAAGGCTCACGATAGGTCTCCTCAAAGACCTGTTGCCAGTGAGCTACTTGATTGTGTGCCGAGAGCAGATCGGGAAGTGATTCGTCTTGCAGATAAGCATCTTCGTAGGGAACGACATAGGCGACGAGCCGTTTCTCTCCTGGAGTATCCTCTCGTACCATCGTGACGGCATCTTTGAGAAGAGGATAGCGTCTTAAATGTGCCTCAATCTCTGCTAACTCGATGCGGAAGCCATGCAGCTTTACCTGAGAGTCGCTGCGTCCCAGAAACTCAATATTCCCATCAGACAGATAGCGGGCCAGGTCGCCGGTTTTGTAGAGGCGTGAACCTAGCTCAGACGTGAAGGGATTGGGGATAAACTTCTCGGCGGTCAGCTCTGTCCGATTCAAGTACCCGCGTGCCAGGCCCGCGCCTCCAATATAAAGCTCTCCTACGACACCTATAGGAACAGGCCGTAACTGTTGATCGAGCAGGTAGATCTGAGTATTGGCGATAGGACGTCCAATTGGAACGCTGTGATGGGCATGTTGTGGCTCGCAGGTCCAGGCTGTGACATCGATTGAGGCTTCGGTTGGCCCATAGAGGTTGTATAAGGGGGTTTTGAGGCGAGCAAGGAAGCGTTCCTGAACCGCTAACGTCAGGGCCTCGCCGCTACAAATCACGCGTTGCAGGTTGGTACAATCCACCAGCTCGTGTTCCTCTAAAAAAAGGGACAGCATAGAGGGAACAAAATGCAGGGTGGTGATTTGCTGTTCCCGGATTATTTCTACCAGGTAGGTGCTATCACGATGTCCATCCGGGCGCGCGATTACCAGGCTTGCCCCGGTGAGCAATGGCCAGAAAAACTCCCAGACCGAGACATCGAAGCTGAACGGCGTTTTTTGCAAAACACGATCTTCTGGCATCAGGAGGTAGGTTTCCTGCATCCACAGGAGGCGATTGCAGACGCCCCGGTGGGTCAGCATAGCCCCTTTCGGTCTGCCTGTTGAGCCTGAAGTATAGATGACATAGACCAGATTCGCCGGACTCACCCCGCTCGCCGGATTAGAGCTATTCGTGAGCTTAGCTGCTTGTAGTTCACTCTCTACGCAGAGCAAGCTTACTCCATATGCTTGCAGTTGCGAGACAAGCATCGTTTGGGTGAGGACAATAGCGGCCTGAGCATCCTGCAACATGAAAGCGAGACGCTCGCCGGGATAAGTAGGATCGAGAGGCAAATATGCCGCACCGGCTTTGAGGATAGCTAGCAGGCCAATGACCAGTTCCAGAGAGCGTTTCATACAGATGCCCACCAGCGTCTCTACCCCAACGCCCAGGCTTTGTAATTGCCTTGCGAGATGGTTGCTCCTCCGATTCAATTCCTGATAGCTGAGATAGTGATCCTCAAAAACCACTGCAATCGCATCGGGATGATACTTCACCTGAGCCTCGATCTGTTCATGCAGGCATAACTCCAGGGCGTATGCTTTTTCGGTGGCGTTCCAGTGAAGCAGGATTTGCCGCTCTTCAGTTCCGGTTAGTAAAGGCAGTGAGGAGATGGGGCATGTCATATCTGCAACGACCGCTTCAAGCAGCGTTTGATAGTGTCCGATCAAGCGGCTAATCGTCGCAGCTTCGAAAAGATCGGTGTTATATTCGAGGATGCCGTTCAGGCCGTCTCCGTCGAGCTTCTCCTGTAGCGAGAGCCAGAGATCCAGGATCGCGGTATGGCTCTCGACCTCAAACGGGCTGAGTATCAGACCAGGGAAATCAGGTTTCTCCAGTGGCGCGCTTTGCAGCACAAGCATCACCTGGAAAAGCGGATTGTGGCTCATAACCCGTTCTGGCTGGAGCGCCTCCACGATCTGCTCAAAAGGCATGTCCTGGTGAGCGTAGGCATCCAGCGTCACTTTTTGGACGCGCGCAAGCACCTCGCGAAAGCTGGGATCGCCGGAAAGGTCGGTACGTAAGGCTAGCGTGTTGGCAAAGAAACCAATCAGCGGCTCCAGGTCTGCATGCGTGCGACCGGCGATGGGGCTGCCGACGACGATATCATGTTGTCCGCTATACCTTGAGAGCAAAACCTGAAATGCAGCTAGTAACACCTGGAAAAGGGTCGTTCCATTGGCGCGAGCAAGAGCTTTGAGATCGTCGGTGAGGGCGCGTGGCAGGGTAAAGGTTTGGGCCGCGCCGCGAAAGGCTTGTACTGGCGGACGTGGGTGGTCAGTCGGTAGTTCGAGCAGTGTAGGACAGCCATCAAGCTGTCGTTTCCAGTAGGCAAGCTGCTGCTCTAGTCGGGCTCCCTGCAATCTCTCTCGTTGCCAGACTGCGTAGTCTGCGTATTGCAGCGAGAGATCCGGCAGCGGTGAGGGTTTACCGGCGCGGAAGGCTGTATAAAGTGTAGCCAGTTCACGTAGAAATACTCCCAATGACCAGCTATCCGAAATAATATGGTGCATGGTGAAAATCAGTATATGTTCTTCTGGCGCGAGTTGCAGCAACTTCATCCGTAATAGTGGCCCTCGTGCCAGATCGAAAGGGCAGTGTACCTCCTCGGTTGCCAGCCGTCGGGCTGCGTTTTCTCGCTCATCTGCGGGAAACTCCCCTAAATGTTCGACTGTCAGAGGCACGCGCATTGTGGGAGCAATAATCTGTACTGGTTGACCAGCCTCTGAAGCAAAGGTGGTGCGCAAGGCCTCATGCCGACGCACAATCTCATTGAGGCTTTTTTCCAGAATGGGTATATCCAGCTTGCCATCCAGGCGGAGCGTTGCATAGACATTGTAGGCGGCGCTTTCCGGCACCAGCTGGTCAAGGAACCAGAGCCGCTGCTGCATGAAAGACATGGGAACGGGAGTCGCAACCATTCGTCGTGGGATGGTTTGCACCTGGGCATCACGACTGAACTCGCCGCGCTTCCACTTTTCCAGCAGCGCTCGTTGAGCTGCGTTAAGTTCTGGCCTGCGTTTAGTCATATCATTCTGCTCGGACATATGCTCCTCCGCTTAAAAGCTCTGGTGTATGCTGTTACAGCAGGCGCTGGATTTCATCTTCGGATAACGTTGCTATCTGCTCAACGAGCAGCATTTCAATAATCTCCGCCTGTCCGGCGATGGTAGTAGATTTCAAGAGTTCGCCTAAAGCGATCTCTATGGGAAAGGCTTCGCGCAGCCTGCTAATCAGCTGTGTTGCCAGCAGTGAATGTCCTCCAAGCTCAAAGAAGTCGTCATATCGTCCCACCTGAGAGATCCCTAGCACCTCTTGCCAGATGGCGGCAAGGGTGCGCTCCAGCTCATTTTCTGGCGCAGCGTATGGAATAAGCAGATCAGGCCTGCTGTGAGCAGAGTCGCTCTCGGTCCGAATAGCCTCACTGGCAACCTCTTGCTGTTTGTTGACTGGCGTTTGCTCATCAATGTGCTTTGAGGTTGCGCCGGGCGGCTCGATCCAGTAACGCTGGCGTTCAAAAGGATAGCCGGGCAACGGGAGGCGGCGGCGCTGCTGATGTGCGTAGAACTGCGACCAATCAAGCGGTATCCCGGCAAGCCAGAGCTTGCCCATGGTTTCTAGCAGAAAGGCCAGGTCTGATTGCTCCTGCTGAGCGCGGCGCAGCGAGGACAGGATGATCGGCTTTTGCGTCGGTTGAGCATTGCGTTTAAGCAAGCTGCTGAGCGTTTGACCGGGACCGACCTCTAAGAAAAGCGGTTCGCTCATTTTGAATAGTTCGCCCACGCCTGCTGCGAATTGCACCGTCTGACGCAGGTGGCTGGCCCAGTAGTGCGGGCTGGTAGCCTCCTCGTAGGTGATCCAGGTGCCGCTAACATTAGAAATATAGGGAATTTTAGGTGGCTTAAGTTGTATATGACTGATTTTATCCGCAAATTGACCCAGTATCGGCTCCATCATCTGCGAGTGGAAGGCGTGGGAGGTTTGCAGAAGGCGGCAGGGAATATTTCTGGATTCGAGGAGGAGCTGTAGCGCAGATACATTTTTGTGTGGGCCAGAGACGACGCACTCGGATGGTCCATTGATTGCTGCTATCGAGAGACGGGCATCCAGTTCGGCGCGCAGGGCCTGTTCCGAAAGCGAGACGCTGAGCATCGCGCCGGTCGGTAAATCTTGCGTCAACCTGCCACGCAGAGCAACAAGGGCCAGGGCCTCTTCGAGGGTGAAAACGTCGGCCAGGCAGGCAGCAACATATTCACCGAAGCTATGCCCAAGCATAGCCTGGGGTTCCACGCCCCATTGCATCCATAGCTGAGCTAAAGCATATTCGATCACAAAAAGGGCAGGTTGGGCCAGTGCGCTTTGCTGTAAACGTCGAGCCATCTCGCCTGCATCTTGCTCTCGTGGATAGAGCACATAGCGCAGGTCCAGGTCAAGATGCGGTCTGAGCAGCTCGCAGCAACGATCAACCTGGGCGCGAAATGCGGGCTCAAGGCGGTATAGTTCCTCGGCCATAAAAAGATATTGCGCTCCCTGGCCTGGAAATAAAAATACGACCGGTACATTTCCCGGCTTTCTCACCAGCGTTAAAACTCGCTGTGGATCGCGCCTCTCTAAAGCCTGCAACGCGTCGTCTTTGTCGCGACAAACAAGGATGCGCTGGTGATCAAAAGCTTTACGCCCAACCTGGCAAGTATAGGCGACATCAGCGAAATTAAGCTCGGGATGCAGCTTGAGGTGCTCTATGAGATTAGTCGTTACCTGCTCCAGGGCAGTGGATGTGCGTGCGGACAGGACTAACAGGTGCCAGGGATATTCCTGGGCGGGTACCTGGATAAGAGGCGCTTCCTGCAAGACGACGTGCGCATTGGTGCCCCCGATGCCGAAGGAACTCACGCCTGCGATACGTGGCCTATGCCCCGGTGTTTTCCAGGAGGTGAGGGTAGCATTGATAAAAAAGGGGCTGTCGGCAAAGTCAATCCTGGGATTGGGGGAGTGAAAATGCAGACTTGGCGGCAGTTGTCGATGCTTGAGGGCCAGCACGGTCTTGAGCAGTCCGGCAACTCCGGCTGCCGCATCCAGGTGTCCGATGTTCGTTTTTACTGAGCCAAGCGCGCAAAAAGCCTTTGCAGCAGTTTGGGATTGATAAACCTGCGTTAAGGCGGCGATTTCGATGGGATCACCCAGAGGGGTTGCGGTCCCATGCGTCTCAACATAGCTCACCTCCTCCACTTCTACTCGCGCCATTGCCAGGGCCTCGGCTATTACCTCTGCCTGCCCCTCAATGCTGGGAGCAGTATAGCCGGACTTCATATAGCCATCGTTGTTAATAGCTGAACCCTTAATCACAGCGTGAATGGTATCACCATCATGAATAGCGTCGGCCAGACGTTTGAGAACGACCACCCCGACGCCGCTACCTCCTACCGTCCCTTGCGCTCTGGCGTCAAAAGCCCGACAATGTCCATCCGGTGAGAGAATGCCCCCTTCCTGGTAGAAATAACCGCCCTTCTGCGTTGACCTCACAGAGACGCCGCCTGCCAGGGCCATCTCACATTCTCCATTCAGGATGCTCTGGCAGGCCATATGAACTGCTACCAGCGAAGTCGAGCAGGCTGTCTGGACGGTAACACCTGGCCCTTTCAGGTGGAGCTTATACGAGACACGCGTAGCAAGGTAGTCCTTGTCATTGCCCAGTAGCATCTGGTAAGGTCCCTGCGTGTGCATCAATTCATCATTGGGGTACAGGTGATAAAGCAGATAACTGCTCATACTGGTACCGGCAAAAACGCCGATACGTTCCTGATACGTTTCAGGATTATAGCCAGCGTGTTCAAGCGCAAGCCAGGCTTCTTCTAAGAAGATCCGCTGCTGGGGATCGATAATCTGGGCGTCTTTGGGACTGTAACCAAAGAAAGCCGCGTCGAAGAATTCGATACCTTCCAACGCCCCCTGAGCTTTGACATACTGCGGGTTGCTAAGCTTTACCGCATCAACGCCAGCCGCCAGCAGTTCCTCATCGCTAAAGAAGGCAATGGACTCAACGCCGTCGCGCAAGTTTTGCCAGAACTCATCTATATTGCGTGCTCCGGGAAAGCGTCCGGCCATGCCAATAATGGCGACTTCGTGCTCAAAAGACTCATCAAGCGAGCCAGGCTCATGTCTGTCCATGGCGGCCTCCTTGCTCTCTTCTTGTACTCCGCTGCTGTTGCCTGAAACTGCGTTGTTGTTTCATGGCTTCGCGGCGGTCTTCCGCACGGGCAACCCGCTGCTGGTTGATCTGAGGAGGCGTCTGGGCTACGCGCTGTCCCTGTGCTACAAATTTTGCCAGCGAGCCAGTACAACCGCTTCCTGCACAGCGGGGTGCTCATTCAGGATTGTCTCGATTTCTCCCAATTCGATACGAAAGCCGCGCAGCTTCACCTGATGATCCAGGCGACCAAGATACTCGATGGCCCCATTGGGCAGGTAGCGAACCATGTCCCCGCTGCGATAGAGGCGAGCGCCTGACTCGGCTGGCGCGCCGGACGCGATAAATCGAGTCCCTACGAACGGATCGGGGACAAATCGCTCTGCGGTCAAATCGGGACGCTGGTAATAGCCGCGTGCCAATCCTATGCCGCCAATGTAAAGTTCGCCAGCAACGCCCACGGGAACCGGACGCAAATAGCTGTCCAGGATGTAGAGGTAGATATTCGAGATCGGACGACCAATGGGCACGCTGCGCTGCTGTCCCGACCGCTCACAAGGCCAGGCGGTGACATCGACAGCAGCCTCTGTTGGCCCATAGAGGTTATGTAACTCAGCAGTTATGCGGGCAAAGAAGCGATCCTGAACCTCCAGGGAAAGGGCCTCGCCGCTACAGATGACGCGTTTCAGGCTGTCGCATCGCTCCAGTTCTGGCTCTTCCAGGAAAAGAGAGAGCATCGAAGGAACGAAGTGGATGATGGTAACCTGCTGTTCCTGGATCAGGTGCGCCAGGTAAGCACTATCGCGGTGCCCTTCCGGGCGAGCAATCACCAGCCGGGCTCCCGTGCGCAATGGCCAGAAGAACTCCCAGACCGAGACATCGAAGCTGTAAGGCGTTTTCTGTACAACGCGATCATCAGCCCTTAGCTGATAGGCAGCCTGCATCCACAGGAGACGATTGCAGATGCCGCGATGTGTATTCATCACCCCTTTCGGTCTGCCGGTAGAGCCTGAGGTGTAGATCACATAAGCCAGATTCTCAGGGCTCATAACTACAGGAAGATCCTCGGCTTTCTCTTCCGCTATCATCCGCCAATCAGCATCCAGCGCCACAACTTGCGTCTCATGCTCCGGTAAGCGTGCAAGCAGGTGCTGTTGAGTCAACACTGCCATCGGATTGCTCTCCAAAAGCATGAAACTCAGACGTTGCGAGGGATAAGAGGGGTCGAGAGGGACATACGCTCCGCCGGATTTAAGAATGCCGAGCAGAGCCACAACCAGTTCAAGCGAACGCTCTATGTAGACCCCGACAAGGGTATCCGGGACGACCCCCAGAGCTTGCAGATAGCGTGCAAGCTGATTGGAACGACGATTAAGTTCGTCATAAGTCAGTTGATGCTCTTCGAAAGCGAGAGCGATGGCATCTGGCGTTTGTCGCACCTGAATTTCATATAGCCAATGAAGAAGCTCTTCCTGAGCGTAAGTTACCTGCGTATCGTTCCATGTCAGCAGCAAGCGTTCCTGTTCAAGCGGAGTCAGCAATGATAGGGCTGAGAGGCGAGTTGCCGGGCGCTCAGCAACAGCTTCTAGCAGCACTCGCAGATGCTCTAACATGCGCGCGATGGTTTCTGGCTCAAAAAGATCGCAGTTGTATTCTATCGCCCCTCTGAAACCTTCTTTGCTTTCGCTCAACGACAATGTCAGATCGAACTTGGCCGTTCCGGTATCAATATCCAGCCCCTGCAAATCAAGATCGGCGAAATGAGCCTGCGATTGCGAGCTATCTTGAAAGACGAAAGCCACCTGAAAGAGCGGTGTATGGCTCAGATTGCGCTCTGGCTGTAAAACCTCTACCAGTTGTTCAAAGGGAATATCCTGGTGGGTATAGGCTCCCAGGGCCGTTTCACGTACACGCTGCAATAACTCGCGGAAGCTGGGGTTGCCAGAAAGTTTGGTCCGTAAGACCAGGGTGTTAGCGAAGAAGCCGATCAAGTTATCCAGTTCAGTCTGCCTGCGGTTGGCTATGGGTGTTCCCACAACAATATCGTCCTGTCCGCTATAGTACGCGAGCAAGACCTGAAAAGCGGCCAGCAAGAGGATGAAAAGCGTCACATGCTCTCTCCGGCTCAACTCCTGCAAGTTCTGTAAAAGCCTCTTAGAGAACATCGTAGACTGCCATGCTCCCCGATATGACTGGAGTGCCGGGCGCGGATGGTCAAGCGGTAAGGTGAGGACGCCGGGGATGCCATTGAGCTGCTGCTTCCAATAGCGTACTTGCGTCTCCAGCACTTCTCCCTGGAGCCACTGCCGTTGCCAGAGCGCAAAATCGGCGTACTGGATGGGAAGCGTCGGCAGTGTGGCGGGGATAGTTCCATGAGAAAAGGCCGTATAGCACGCGGAGAGTTCGCGAAGAAAGACCTGAATGGACCAGCCGTCAGAGATGATGTGGTGCATCGTCAGGAGGAATATATGTTCCTCCGAGCCTAAACGTATCAGGCAGACGCGCAGCAGCGGGCCGTGTTCCAGGTTAAATGGCCGTCGGGCCTCTGTGTTAACAAGCTGCTGAGCTTCGACCTGCTTATGCGAGGGAAGTTCTGCCAGATTGATCACCAGTATAGGCGGATCAAGGATGGGTGCAATGATCTGCACCGGCTCGCCCTCGTGGCTGCTAAAGGTGGTGCGCAGAGCTTCTTGACGCTGGATGACGGTTCTCAGACTTTGCTGCAATGCCGACACGTCCAGGCGACCATGCAGGCGTAAAGCTACCGGGACATGGTACACGGCGTTATCTGACTGCCACTGGTCCAGAAACCAGAGCCGTTGCTGGGCAAATGAAAGTGGTATGTACTCTTCTCGTGGGTATGGCTGCAATGGCCGCAGCTCAGTTTTCAGCATGTGTTGATGGGCTATTTCGATGTGTCTCGCCAGACCGGCAATAGTTGGCACCTCAAAGATGGTACGCAAGGGAAGTTCTACCTGGAAAGTTGCCTGGATACGAGCGATAATCCTGGTTGCCAGCAGGGAATGGCCCCCGATCTGAAAAAAGTTATCATGTATGCCCACGCGATCAAGATGCAGGACCTCCTGCCAGATATGGGTTAATTGTTCCTCCTGCGGCGTGCGAGCCGCCACGTAGGTGTCAATGGAACCATCCACCCGCTCTGGCTGCCGTGCTAATAACGCCTTGCGATCAACCTTGCCATTGGAGGTGAGAGGCAGCGCTTCTAGCACCCTGAAGGCTGAAGGCAGCATATACTCTGGGAGCTGGTTGCGTACAAACGTGCGTAGCTGACTGATGAGGTGATCTGTTGTGCGATCTCGCAGCGGTTCATTGGCATATGCGCTCCAGGGCCGCTCTTTGACTGCTTTTGCCAGATATGTGGCGTCACTCTCTGCACTGCCCCCAACACCTTTTTTAATAAAGTGGACATCAAAGAGACCATCATCGCCATGGTTTGTCCAGAACGTGTCAACGTGATATCCAAGCTCACGACCCAATGCATGTACATCTTCAGGATCAACGGACGGGGCAGAAGCTTGCAGCTGATCTAAGCTTGCCCGCGCCTCTCCTACAGTAAGTTCGCCATCTGTGCTCAGTAGCTTGAGCAACGCGATCTCCTGCACCAGTCGTTTGTTCACCAGCGCCGAAATATAAAGCTCTGCGGGAGCTCTGTTGCTCAGTTCATCTCGAATGCGCTCGCAGGTCCACGTTGGCCTGTTGCTGCTCACCTCTGCTGGAGCCGATGGTTGAGCCGCTTTCTGCCCGATACGCAGTGTGGCATTATAGCGGAAGCGCGTAAATTCGTTATGGGTTCGCCCTTGTTTTAACTGGATGCGCACGCCGTTAATCTGTGGAAGGGTGGAGCGGAAGGCAAAGAAGAAATCAGGATCGATGGCGAGTTCTTTCTCCTGCTCCATACGCCATTGGATACGTTGTTTGAGCTGAGATATCGTCAGTTGGGCATCTGCCTGGTACAGTTGTACACCGGCGTGGAAGGCATTGAGTAAAGCATAACTGCGCAGCCCGCCGAGAAAGATAAAGCCTTCTGGACGCACGACACGCATGGCATTGGTCAAGACACGTACCAGATACTCGACGTCAGGAAAGTATTGGACAATCTCGTTCAGGATAATGAGATCAAAGTGGTGTGCTGGCAGGTCGGCAACATCATCTGCGGCACGCTGGAGAACGCGCACGTTGGTGAGGTGTCGTTCCGTTGTCTCCAGGCGTCGTTGTACGCTCTCTAGCGCAGGCTGTGAAATATCTGTTCCCCAATATTCGGCGCAATCCGATGCCAGGCGGAATAAGATCAGACCGGTACCACAGCCAATCTCCAGCACCCTCTGCGGCTGAAGCGCTCGTACGCGTTCGACAGTGTCGTTGAGCGAATCGAGAATTTCTTGCGCTGTGAATGGCTGCTCAGTGTAACTATTGATCCACACCCTGAAATTGAGCGACTCGTCAACATCGGACGTTGCTTGCTGGCGATAGACTTCATCATAGATGGCTTGCCATTGTTGCACATGCCTGGTCTCCTGCTCTCGCTTCTCTGCGCCTTCCGCCTGATAGTGCTCACCGGGCACAATATAGGCTACGAGTTGCTGCTGCTCGGGAACATCCTCGCGTAAAAGGACGACCGCGCTCTCGACAGCCGGGTGCTGCTCTAGTACGGCTTCGATCTCTCCTTGCTCGATACTGAATGGGCAGCACCGACAAGTTGGCGGGCTGTCCGGTAACCGACGCTGTATAGTATGCACTCAGATCGCGCACCAGTACACCCACGGACCAGCCATCGCAGATAATATGGTGCATGGTCAAGAGCAGAATATGTTCCTGTGCGTCAAGGCGTAGCAGTGCAGCTCGTAAGAGAGGACCGCGTACCAGATTAAACGTCTTCCTGACCTCCTCGCGGGCCAACTGGCGTGCTATTTGCTCGCGCTCTCGCATGTCAGGAAGGCCGGTAAGATCAATAATGGGAAAGGCCATTGTTTCTATCGGCCTGATAACCTGTACCGGCTGTTCCTCAATCACTCCAATGGTGGTATGTAAGATTTCGTGCCTGTGGATCAAGGCGGTCAGGCTCTGTTGAAGCTCCTGTAGTTGGAGTGGGCCGGTCAGGCGTAGCGATAAGGGGATGGTATAGTTGGGGCTATCGGGCTCTAGCTGATTGAGGAACCAGAGCCGCTGTTGGGCGAAAGAAAGGGGCAGAGGTTCCGAACGTGAGACAGCTTCAATAGGCGGTATCCGGCGTTGTGCGCTATTGTGACGTGTCGTGCGTATATGCTCAGCCATGCTTGCTATTGAAGGGAACTCAAAAAGTGTGCGCTGGGACAAATCGATCTGGAGCACCTGGCGAATGCGCGAGATCACCTGAGTGGCTAAAAGAGAGTGACCGCCAACCGCGAAAAAGTCGTCGTATATGCTTATCTGCTCTCCCACGATGAATCGGGGAGCCACGAGCAGGTCGCACCAGATCTCTGCCAGCATTTCCTCCAGTGGATCGCGTGGTGCGATAGCATGGGTTGTGTCTGCTTCTGTCAACTCATCAGGCAAGGGCAGAGCTTGCCGGTCCACCTTGCCATTTGTGGTAAGTGGCAGGGTTGTCAGCGTCACGAAGCTGGTGGGGACCATGTACGCAGGAAGATGCTGTTGGAGAAATGCACGCAGATCATGTATGGTTGGAGCCGAGCGTCCTGGTGTGGGGACAACGTAGGCCGCCAGATATTTTTCGCCGCGATGATCTTCGCATACTTTTATTACTGTCGCCTGCAACGCCGGATGCTCGCTCAGTGCAACCTCAATCTCCCCGGGTTCAATACGAAAACCGCGCAGTTTGACCTGGTGATCCAGGCGACCAAGATACTCGATGGTGCCGTCGGATAGGTAGCGTGCCAGATCGCCCGTTTTATAGAGCCGTTCTCCTGGTTCTGCTCCCCAGGGATTGGGAAGGAAGCGTTCAGCCGTCAAATCAGGGCGGTGCAGATAGCCGCGAGCCAGGCCGACGCCTCCAATGTAGAGTTCTCCAGGGACCCCTATAGGGACCAGACACAGGTGCTGATCACACAGATAAACCTGGGTATTAGCAATGGGGCGTCCAATTGGCGGTGCGCCTTCTGCCTGGTAGGGGCTGGCCTTGCGCCAGCCCAACCACTGAGCTGTCGTCACAACCGTGCTCTCAGTGGGGCCATAGTGATTGACCAGAGCGAAGGGCAGAGGGATGGAGGGAAAGCGCGAGAGACGATCTCCTCCAGTCAGCAGCAGGCGCAGCGAACCGTTTACAGGCCAGGAGAATGAGATGAGATGTTCTGCCAGTGGCGTCGGCAAAAAGCTGATGGTGATGGCCTGTTCCTGTAACCATGTGTAAAGCATCCGTGGATCGGAGCGTAAATCTTCCTCTAGTAAAGAAACAGATGAGCCAATGAGCAAATAAGGCCATAGCTCCCATACAGAAGCATCAAAATCAATGCTTGCCACCTGCGATGCGCGATCATCCGTCGCCACCTGATACGCCTGCCAGTGCCAGCTCACTAGATTATAGACGCTAGCATGCGTACAGCCCACCCCTTTGGGCTTGCCCGTTGAGCCAGAGGTGTAGATGACATAAGCCAGGTTCTCCCCTGTGACTCCGCTCAAAGGGTTCTCAGACGCTCCTGCATTATTTTCCAGAGGAGCGGGATCATGCAAGCAGATGATCTGGGCTTTTGTAGCGCGAGAGAGTGTATCTTTCAGGTGCTGCTGCGTCAATAATAACGGCACCTGCGCATCCTGGAGCAGAAAGGCCAGACGCTCCCGGGGATAATGTGGGTCCAGTGGTAAATATGCGCCCCCCGCCTGAAGGATGGCGAGGATTCCGATAGCCAGATCCGGGCTGCGCTCAAAGCAGAGTCCGACCACAACCTCTGGGCCTACTTGCAGTGCGCGCAATTGTTGTGCCAGCTCATTGGCTCGCCCATTTAATGTGCTGTAAGTGAGCTGCCCGGCGTCATAATCTATCGCAATGCTGTCTGGTTGTTGGGCTACCTGGCTCTCAAAAAGCTGGTGCAGGCAGGCATCGGCTTGATAGTCCTTCTCGGTTGAATTCCAGGCGAGCAAAATTTGCTGCCGCTCGGCTTTCGGCAATAGTGGCAGTGCGGAGATGTGCTGATCTGGATTGGCCATCACGCCTTCTAATAGCGCCTGGTAATGTCCTATCATATGACTGATCGTCGCTTCGTCATAGAGATCCGTATTATAGGTCAGCTCACCCTTAAGCCCTGCTTCCGTTTCTTCCAGCAGCAGCATCAGATCGAACTTGGCTGTGGCGTTATGGAGGGGGATTTCGCTGATAGTTAATGCAGGCAGGTGCCAGGCTCTCGTCGGCGCATTCTGTAGGCCAAAGAGGATTTGAAAAATGGGGCTGTAACTCAGGTCTCGCTCCGGCTGCAACGCCTCCACCAGGCGCTCAAAGGGAAGGTCCTGGTGGGTATAGGCCTCCAGCGTGGTAGCGCGTACACGTTTCAGCAGTTCTCGGAACGTAGGCTTCTCACTGAAATCGGCCCGCAGAGCGAGCGTATTGACAAAAAAGCCGATAATATTCTCGATTTCGGCCCGCGTACGATTGGCAATCGGGGTGCCGACCACGATATCATCCTGTCCGGTATAACGATGAAGCAATACCTGAAAAACGGCTAGCAGAACCATGAAAAGCGACGCATCCTCGCTCTGGCCTAAAGACTGTAGCGCCGTGACGAGTGGTGGAGCAAGGAGAAATGTAGAGCGAGCGCCTCTGCTAGACTGCACCGCCGGACGGGCATGTTGCTGGGGAAGCTCTAGCAATGCAGGGGCGTCGGCAAGTTGGCGCTTCCAGTAGGAGAGATGGCTTTCCAGTATCTCACCCTGGAGTTGCTCCTGCTGCCAGACGGCAAAATCGACGTACTGAAGCGATGGAGCGGAGAGGGGAGAAGGCTGCTTTGCTACGAAAGAGGGATAGAGGATGGCAAGTTCGCGGAGCAAGATGCTGAGCGACCAGCCATCCGCAATGATATGGTGCATGGTTAGCAGCAAAATGTGCTCATTGCTATCGAGCCGAAGCAGAGAAGTCCGCATTAAAGGAGCGTGTGTCAGGTCAAACGGCTTTTGTCCCTCGGTCAGTGCTAGTTGTTGAACGGCCTGCTCACGCTCGGGTATTGCCGTCAGATCGATAACCGGCAAGGGCAAATCCAGACTCTGGGAGATTACCTGGACCGGCTGCCGCTCGCTAACGGTAAAACTGGTACGCAAGCTCTCATGACGTTTGACAATTTCTGCCAGACTGAGTTGCAGGGCAGAGGTGTGGAGGTTTCCTGTGAGTCGCAAGACAAGGGCAATATTGTAGGCCGCGTTACCAGGTTGCCATTGATCGAGGAACCAGAGGCGCTGTTGGGCGAAAGAGAGCGGGAAATGTATCGTTGCTCTGCTTTGCCGGGGAATCGCTGAAGTTGAAGCGGAAACGCCTCGCCTCTCTCTGAGGCGTTGAAAGAGCAAGGCTCGTTTCTCCGGCGAAAGCATCTCGATGGCGTGAGTCAGCTCACTCATGAGTGCCCTCCTTCTTTCTCAGGCGCTGATAGTTGGCGGACAAGCTGGGCGTGGACTTCTTCCTCTGGGAGGTCCTGCATTTCCTGGAGCAACTGAGCCAGCAGCTCATGCTCCTCCTGTTCGGCATAGTGCTGAACAAGCGACATCGCCAGACCGGCTACCGTCGGGGCCTCGAAGAGATGGCGTACAGCCAACTCGGTCTGCAAAACGTCGCGCACTCGCGAAATTACCTGCGTGGCAAGCAACGAATGCCCCCCAACCTCGAAAAAGTTATCGTAAATGCCAACCCGTTCCACTCCAAGCACCTGCTCCCAGATGTGCGCCAGCGTCTCCTCAAGAGGGCTGCGCGGGGCCACATAGGCCTTCTCAGGCGCTTTTTCATGCTCGTCGGGCGATGGTAATGCCTGGCGATCAATTTTCCCATTAGGCAGCAGCGGCAACGCGTCTAACCGAATAAATAGCGTGGGCAGCATATACTCTGGTAGCCTGGCTCGCAGGAAAGGATGTAGTTCTGCCTGCTCAAGCTGCTGTTCGGGAGCAAGAACGATATAGGCAATCAGGCGTTTATTGCCTGAGCCGCTTTCGTGAGGTATCACAACTGCTTCTTTGATGGCGGGGTGCTGGCACAGAGCTATCTCGATCTCGCCGAGTTCTATGCGAAATCCCCGGATCTTTATCTGCTGGTCGTTACGTCCCAGAAAATCCAGCTTGCCATCGGCACGATAGCGCACTATATCGCCTGTTTTGTAGAGGCGTGCTCCTGGTTGGTTGATGAAGGGATTGGGAAGAAAGCGCTCTGCTGTCAGATCGGGGCGCCCCTGGTAGCCGCGTGCCAATCCTGCACCCCCGATGTAAAGTTCACCGGCAACGCCGATTGGTACAGGCTGCATTTGCTGATCCAACACGTAGACGTGTGTATTAGCGATGGGACAGCCGATGTGAGGCTTTCCTGGCTCTTGTTGTGCCGTTGAGATCACTCCTGAGGTGGCGACGACAGTGTTTTCTGTCGGCCCGTAGTTATTCACCAGGGGAAATGGCAGTGGCTTTGCTGGCACGCGGCGCAAGGTATCGCCGCCAATAAGGAGTGTACGCAAGGCGAGCTGAGCGAGCCATTCTTCATCGAGAAGACTTTCTGCTAGAGGTGTTGGTAGAAAGCTGATCGTAATTTCATGCTCGACAAGCCAGTCGCGTAGTTGTAATGGCGCAGTTCGTATCTCATCTTCTACTATATAGACTGTTGCGCCAGTAGCGAGGTAGGGCCAGATTTCCCAACCGAAGGCATCGAAACTAACGCTGGCAAGCTGGGTTGCACGATCACTGGATGTCAATTTGAACGTTTGCTGATGCCAGGAAACCAGGTTACTCAAACCGCAATGCGGTATTTGAACGCCTTTCGGAGTACCGGTTGAGCCAGAGGTATAGATGATGTAGGCCAGATTCGTGGGCTCTAAGGCGCTTGTGGGTTTTGTTGTGGGCTGCGCAGTAATGCTCGCCTGTTCGGTATCCACGCAGATCGAATGTACCGGCTGCTCGGCAAAACGCGTTGCCAGTGTGCTTGTCGTGAGTAGGAGCGTAGCCTGGGCGGTTGCTAACATCAATGCGCACCGCTGCGGCGGGTAATCTGGATCTAAAGGCAAATAGACTCCGCCCGCTTTGAGAATGCTGAGCAGACCTATCACCAGTTCAGGTGAGCGTTCCAGGCAGATCCCCACGACGACTTCCACCCCTACTCCTGATTTCTGGAGATAATGAGCCAGTTGGTTTGCTCGTTGATTCAATTCTTGATAGCTCAACTGCTGAGAGCCATAAACTATCGCTGCAGCCTCCGGGTTTCGTTGCGCCTGTACCTCAACCAGGTGATGAATATAGTCGCTTTGTACGTCAAGTGCAGTATCATTCCACTCAATCAGCAACTGTCGTTGTTCTGCAAGGGTTAGGAGGGGGAGATCGTTCAAGCTGTAGGTCGGGTAGAGCACAATTGCTTGCAGCAACGTTTGATAATGCCCGATCATACGCGTGATCGTGGATGCATCAAACAGGTCGGTATTGTATTCCCAGACCAGAGTGATTTCTTCTGGTCGGACCTCCTGGTTTAAGCCAACTCTCTGCTCTGGATAGGGGATCACAATGACACTCAGATCGAATTTTGCTGACTGATTGTTCAGCCCTTCGTGTAGTTCTAGCTCCAGTCCAGGCAGTTTGAGCGCAGGTAGGGGGGCGTCATGGAAACCGAAGATGACCTGGAAAAGCGGGTTACGGCTCAAGTCTCGCTCTGGCTGCAACGCCTCTACGACTTTATCAAAAGGAATATCCTGATGGGCATATGCCTCTAACGTTAGCTCTCGTATTCTGCTCAAGAATTCCAGAAATGATGGGTTGCCAGCAGCGTCTGCACGTAATACGATAGTATTGATAATCATGCCGATCAGATTTTCCGTTTCGCGCCAGCGTCGATTGGCAATGCCCGAGCCAATCGAGAGGTCTTCTTGCCCGCTATAGCGGTAAAGCAAGGTCAGGAACGCTGCCAGCATGACCATGAAGAGCGTTGCGCCTTCCTGGTGGCTGAAGGTTTTCAGCGCCTCATAGAGTTGCGCCGAGAGTTTCACGCGCTGGGCCGCACCTCGGAAACGCTGTACTGCCGGTCGAGGGCGATCAAAGGGGAGGGAGAGCAGCGGTGGATTGGCGATTAACTTGCGTTTCCAGTAGTTCAACTGGGTTTCTGCGATGGCTCCTTGCATCCATTGCCGCTGCCAGACGGCAAAATCCGCGAACTGGATAGGCAGTTCTGGTAAAGGTGAAGGCTGGCCCGCAGCGAATGCCTGGTAGAGTTCCAGGATCTCGCGTATCAGGACATTAAAAGACCACCCGTCGTGCAGCAGATGATGCTCAACATGTACCAGGATATACTCTTGTCCCGAGAGGCGCAGCAGCTTCCAGCGAATCAATGGGAGCTGTGTCAGATCGAAAGGAATTTGAAACTCAGCTTTGATGAGTTGCTGGGCCATCGCTTCGCGTTCATCAATAGGTATGGTTACCAGATCGATGACAGGGAACTGGATGGACAAAGTGGGATGAATGAACTGTCTGGGTTTACCATCAATGCTCGCGAAGGTGGTACGAAAAATTTCGTGCCGCTCTACCATTGTCTTCAGGCTGCGCTCCAGCGCTGCAATATCAAGCTGCCCTCGGAAACGTAGCGTGGCCTGAGAATTATAGGACATCATCGAGGGCTCAAGTTGTTGCAGAAACCAGATCCGTTCCTGCGCGAAAGAGAGAGGCAGAGGAGCATCATGCGGAACAGGCTGAAGCGGGAGCGTTTGCAGCTGGGATACCTCTGGAGCGTGCGTCGTGATCATCTGCGCTAGCTCGGCCACGGTAGGAGCATCGAAGAGGCTACGCCAGGGCAAGTCTACCTGTAATGTCTGGTGTAGACGGGCGATGAGGCGCGCAATCAGCAGGGAGTGACCTCCCAGATCGAAGAAATTGTCATGGATGCCAATCTGTTCTAACCCTAGCAGTTCATTCCAGATATCCGCCAGTTGCTGCTCAATAGCGGTGCGCGGCGCGACAAAATAGCTCCTTTTTTGGGTTTCCACCACTTGCATGGATGCCAGAGCCCGACGATCTATTTTGCCGTTAGGCGTCAGTGGTAATGCATCCAGCAACATAAAAGTTGAGGGAAGCATATAAATGGGTAACTTTTCTTTCAAAAATTGCTGTATAGCCTCAGCCAGTGCCGCCGGATTGTACACGTTTTGCTCCGGCAATTGATTGAGTAGAACCTCCGGTTGCTCTAAGGCCAGTTGCTGCTCAGCCATGCGTTGCTGTTCGGGAACGATATAAGCCACCAGGCGTTTTTCTCCACTTTCGCCTGCTTTAGCCAGGACTGCACATGTTTGAACGACAGGATGCTGACCGAGTATGGCCTCGATTTCCCCTAATTCGATGCGGAAGCCGCGCAGCTTGACCTGAGAATCGGTGCGTTCCACAAATTCGATATTCCCGTTGGGCAGATAGCGCGCGGCATCTCCCGTTTTGTAAAGGCGCGTCCCCGGTTCGGGCATGCCGGACGCGATAAATCGGGTCCCTACGAAGGGATTTGGAATGAATCGCTCGGCTGTCAGGTCAGGGCAATTGAAATAGCCTCGCGCCAGACCGGGACCGCCAATATATACCTCTCCCACGACGCCTATAGGTACCGGTGCCAATCTGTGATCAAGCAGGTAAAGCTGCATATTGGCTATGGGACGACCGATAGGAACGCTACCGGTGAAAGGATCTGCCTCCTGAATTTCATAGAAGCTACAGCCTACGGTTGCTTCTGTGGGTCCATATTCGTTGATCAATCTGGTAGCCGGGGCATGAGTACGCCAGGGAGTGAGACTTTCGGCAAAGAGCGCCTCTCCCCCAATAATCAATGCTTGAGTGGCGTGGGCGAGCTCTTCGGCGGACAGATACTGCTTGAGCAACTCCAGGTGCGAAGGGGTAAGTTTAATCAAGCTGAAAGTACCATACGTTTTCAAGAGGGAACCTAATGTTTCTACTCCCTGCTTCTCGGGCAATAATACGACACGTTGACCTGCTAACAGCGGGGCGAACAAGCTGGTTATTGTCAGGTCAAAAGCGATTGGAGAATGCAGCAACGTGCCAGCCGTAAGCGGATAAACTTTGCCACACCATGCCAGATAGTTGATCAATGCCCGGTGCGTAATCATCACCCCTTTGGGCTTTCCTGTCGAACCAGAGGTATAGATGATGTAAGCCAGATTCGTGGCTGCTACTGCTCCACTGAGATTCTCCGTGCTCTCCTGAGCAAGAGACTCTTGTAATGCATCTAACTTGAGCACTGGCAGCTCGGGTATCAGTGACCCGATTTCTAGCTGTTGCTGTGTCAGAACCAGTGCAACATGGCTATCTTGCAGGAGGAAGGCCAGGCGCTCTTGAGGGTAATTGAGATCTAGCGGTACATACGCTCCTCCGGCCTTAAGGATGGCGAGCATAGCCACTATCATCTCTGGAGAACGTTCCATATAGATGCCAATACGAACTTCCGGGCCTGCTCCCTGCCTGCGCAGCAAATGTGCCAGTTGATTGGCCCGTGCATTGAGCTGTTCATAGGTGAGAGACTGTTCTCCATACTGCCTATCCGCTCGACTGAGCTTGCTAGCTGTGGATACAGCGTTGTCGAGCGGGGTTTCAATATAGACCAGAGCAACATTTTTAGGGGTAGCTTTCACCTGCTTTTCAAACAGGCGGTGCAGGGTCTCGTTCTCTGGATAATCGCTGCTGGTCGCATTGAGCGTGATCAGAAGATGTCTCCGCTCAGCGGCGCTCAGGATTTCTACTGTGTCAATCGCAGCTTCTGGCTGATTGATAGCATGGCTAAGCAGCGTGACATAGTGTCCGGCCAGGCGCTCGATATCTGCACGCGAGTAGAGAGCCTGGTCGTAGTGAAATGTTATTTGAAGCTTGTCTATGCGATAGAGACAGACAAGTCTTACCTTGAAATACTGGGAATGAGCTGACCAATGCGAGAGCGCGAGCGTGATATTGGCGGCATGAGAGGGGGCCGGTTGCTCATAGAAATCAAAACCAAAGGGAAGAGCAGTTTTTCCTCCTGCCTGTGTGAGTATCTGCTGATGATGCTCCCAGGTAAAATACTCCTGCCAGGTATATGCGTCGTTGGCTATTGTTTTGATGCGCTCCAACAGATCGCAGAAGCTCATCCGCTCTTCGTAATGACAGTACAGGGGAAGATATTTTGTCAGCGGGCCAGGAATATTTTCCAGCTCTGCATACTTACGGCCATCGTAGGCCACTCCAACGACCACGCTATCGGGCTTGTCCGCGAGCCGCCAGAACAGCATATGCCATCAGGTCAGTAACAAGAGGGAGAGCGAACTGTCAAAACGCTCTTTGCAGCTTTCGGCCTGAGCAAGTATTGCCTCATCCAGCTCTATTGTGTGATGGGCCTCTCCCGGGAGCCTGTTTTCGGCAGTGAACGTTTCGCCTGGGAGCCTGAGCAGGCAGGCGTCAGAAGGGATACTGCTCGCCCAATAAGCTCTGCCCTGTGCTGCCTCTTCTGACTCAAGGAGTTCGTTTTCCCAGGCTGCGATATCGGCATACTGGAGCGACGTTTCAGTCCACTCCTTATGCTCTAAACAAAGTGCATAGGCGGCGCTTATCTCCTGTAACAGGTAAGGAATACTGGCGGCATCCAGGCAAAGGGTTGATGCTTTAATAGAGAGTATGTGCTTTTGCGGGGCCAGAGTGAGCAATGTTAGTTGTAACAAGGGACCGCGCTCGTAGTCAAAGGGGATGAGCATCGTTTCGTTGATCAATGCTGCGATCTTTTGCTCTTGCTCCTGTGAAGACAGCTCGCTCAACTGAAAGTGGTGTACTGAAAAGGGAGATGCTCCACTGATACATTGTAGAGGGACGTTTAAGCCGGGAAGAGAACGGAATGTGGTGCGTAAGATTTCGTGATGATTGATAACCTCTGCCAGGGCGGCCTGGAAGACAGCAATATCCAGCTCTCCTTCAACTAAGATACGGCCATGTATAGCATTGAGGAAGTAAACGGGGTCTTGTTGTAAGAACCATTGAAGGCGTTGCTGCGGTGAAAGTGGAAAACCCTCAAAAGTATCATGCTCCATAGCTCTATTGTGCTTTCTTCTACGTTAACTACCTATGCTCCTGACAGGTTCAGCCATCGCGACGAGGATCTTACGCGTTCCAACAAAAGGGCTACGTCCATGTGCAACGAGCATATTATCAAGTAATAAGATATCGCCTTGCTGCCAGGGGAAGAGGACCGCCTCCTGTTGATATATTGCCCGAATATGCTCCAGGGCCTCGGTTTCGAGGGGAGAGCCGTCGCCATAGTAAGCATTGCGCGGTAGATCTTCCTGTTTACAGGTTGCAAGCAAGGACTCGCGTACTTCGGGCGGTAAATTTGATATGTGGAACAGGTGGGCCTGGTTGAACCAGAGCGGCTCACCTGTCTTAGGGTGCGTCACCACAGCCGGGCAGACCTGGCGTGTTCTCAAGTGATCGCTTGTGACCCATTCAAACTCGATGCCAGCATTCCGACAATACTGCTCAACCTCTAGCTTGCTGGTTGTTTGGAAAACGGTCTGCCAGGGGAGGTCCATGCCTTCTACGTAGTTTCGCACATACATCACCTGCTTTTGCCTGAAACGCTCTCTAATTGCAGGGTCAATGCGTTCAAGGATGCGGCGGCTATCGGCAATCGGGGTTTCTCCCCCTTGTTCAGCTGGAATGGCGCAGAAAAAGCCGATTTTCAGTGGCCAGTTCGAAGAGTAGGCCATCTCATTATGTAATGGGATAGATTGATCGGCTGGATATTCGGTCGAGGTATAAATATTGCCAGCCTCTTTTCTTCGTGGAGTCGAGCGGTAAGTGTATTCCAGCAGGTCTCCGGCAATGGCGGTGATGAACTGTTCGAACACGCCCACAGATGGGATGGGAAAGTTGCGGAAGAGAATACCTCCATATTTTAATAAAGAGCTTTCTATGGTCTCGCGATTGCCTTTTGCCCAATCAACCAGTTCCACTCCCTCAATTGCTGGCTGCATCAGCAATGGGAGCTGCTGCTCTGGTAAAAGGTGGGTGGTCTTGATCCATGCATTCTGTGCTGCGCTGATTGTCTTGCGCTTGATCATGCCGGGATTCTTGAGGTCGGGCTTGTGCCCTCCGGGACGTTGCATCTTGTTCTCTCCCTTTTTAGTTTAAGAATCCAATTGAGAGAGGTAAAAATAAATAACGCTAAGAAAGTTTTTTTTCTTCTTGTGGTTAGCAAATTCGTGAATTATTTTAAGTAACTATACATAATTTCCATCTGCTCGTCAAGCGACTAAGTAAAACGTCCAGGGCCATTTAATTTTCCTTTTTTCCCGCCTGCGGCGGGAGAGCGGAGGAGGAAGCGAGGGCACCTCGCGCTCCGGTCAGGGGCGGCTGCCCCATAGGTGCGAACGTAAGCAAAAAAGTACCTGAACAACGGAAGAAAGAGACAAGGCATGGTTTTTTCTGCGACAGTCAACGTATTACACCATCGTTTGACAGAAAGCGAGAACCCCCATGCCTCATGCAACCCATC
>DATGMF010000066.1:0-19576 GCA_035293765.1 Ktedonosporobacter sp. | reverse complement strand
TGGACGTGGTCGCAGCTTCAGGAGCATGTGGATGCCATTGTCCGCTTGTGGCGTGTGCATCCGCAAGCGCGGAACCTGCAAGAGAGCCAGGTTCGCACGCTCTTCGAGCCCGTGCTCGCCGCCTTGAGTACATGAGTCTCTTCTTCCGTTGTTCAGGTACTTTTTTGCTTACGTTCGCACCTATGGGGCACTGCCCCTGACAACCCCACTTTTTTCCGAACATTAAATAGCCCTGGTAAAACGTCCATGGCTGTTGCAAAGTCCCGAAAAGAAGAGAATCAGAAACCCACTTACAGGCCAAAAGCCCTTTCCCTGGGCAGCCACTTCACTTATCCGACCAGTGAACAGGCCCTGCGCCGTCTCTGGTGTACATAATCTGCCCGGAGGCGAGGACGTTGCTGACAAATGAAAAAGGCTGTTGCCTATAGCTTTCAACCTCTTCTGGCGTGTAGATATGCAGATCGACGCGGACCGACGCGGTGGTCAGTAGCGGGGTCACGCTATTGGCCCGCCGCGTAAAGGGTAGGATCGTCTCCTGAATCACGAAGAGATCCAGGTCGCTTCTCGGAGTCACCATTCCTTTGGCATAGGAGCCAAACAGAATCACTTTTTCGGGTCGCAGGCGCGTTACGATTCGTTGCACGATCTCCGCAATCTCATTGGTTGTAAGCATCTGTCTCTTCTCCTCCAATACAATCGCTGAACATCAGGCGATATTGTAGTTAATGATCAGAAACAGCTCACTAACGGCGTCTGCCGGGAGCGACTTGAAATCGGCAGCGCCATCCAGCTTGAGTTTGAGCGTCCACGTATTAAGATCGACCTCGCTACCGGTAAGGTCTTTTGCCACATCATCGAGCCCCTGATAGGTCGTGTTGGGCTGGAGGGTCAGCCAGTTGGGCTGGTCGGTACCCAGAGGTGAGAGCATTACCTGATACGTCTGGCTATCCTTCATCTGTGCCACCACCTGGATTCCGTGGACCTTCTTCTGAGCGAAATGCTGGGTGAAGTAGGGCAGCCTGTCTGGTAGGTTCTCCAGCACCATCTGCTGATCATCTGCCGGATTGGCCGGATGCAGGAAGCGGTACCATTTATCAGGATACTCCCGCTTGAGATCGAAGACGCGGAAGAGTCCCTGTTTCCCTTCGGCCAGGAGCAGCGCGTTCATCTTCTTGTTGAATTCCTGCACTACCGTCGAGCGCAACAGCTCACCGCCTTCGCGAGCTGTATAGCTCAGGTGAATGATCACATCGGAAATTGTCGAGAAATCGAACTGCGGGAAGTCTTTATTAAGCTTGATCTGCCACGTACTGATTGCCCCGGCCCCTTCAAAAGGCAGGTAGCGCTCATCACGGAAATTGAGCTCAAACAGGCCGTGGTCGTTCTGGGCGGTGCTGGTCGCGATGGACTGAATGGCGGCGATCTCATCGCGGAAGCGCGGGTCCTCGATGGTGAGATCGCGCTCATACTTCCCGCCCAGCAGGGTCGCGTCGGTGCGCAGATGGTTGCTCACCAGCGTCAATGTGCAGGCAACGCTGGTATAGGGTCCGGCAATGCATGGCAGGGAGAGGCTGACCGTTTTGATGCGCCTGAAGTAGTGGCCGGGGTAGTCCATATCAAAGACCGTCTCAGGCACATCGACGATGCACTCCCCGTTCTGGCGCAGCTTCAGCAGTGCCACCGGATCGAGCTGCGCCAGTGAGATATGCCTCGTCAGCTCATAATCGCGCCTGTTCTGCTCGTAATAGGCCATCTCCAAGCGTTTGAGATCATAGAAGAGCTTATCGCCGCACAGCAGGCCCTTATTCAGACTATCCCAGTAGCCAAACTGGATATAGCTGGAGGTGCTTAGCCCCAGTTCATAGCGGAAACAGCGCTCGGCTCGTTTGGCGATATCGTAAGCGAGCTGGTAGCTCTGGAAGTAGACCGTTGAGAGCTGATTAATCATCCAATCATACAGATCTTGATTGGTAAATTTGGAGTGCAGATAGTCATCTTCCTGCTGAGCGTTGTCCCTCTGCTTGTCATGATTGGTCAACTCCTGCTTCGCAATTTGATGGCGGATATCGGCGGCAGTAATTTGCTGCTCGATCTGTGGTAGCTCTTTGTCGGCCAGACTCTTCTGGAAATCCCACTCCTGGCTTCTGCGCGTATATCCCCCGATAGTCGAGCTCATGCCCGCCCCCATCTGCGCAATACTAGCCAGCCCCTTGAGCACTTCTGCCGCTTTGCCGAAGCTATTAGCAACATTTTTGCCGCCAAACTTCAACTTGACCGTGGGAGTGCCGCCAAAGCCCGCCCCGCCCGCATCGACGTCGGGCACATAGCTGATACCAGCGCTGAACAGATTGGAAATCGTCCCCGCCAGCTCCAGCACCATCGCAGTTCCTGTGAGGCCTAGCGCCAGTTTCTCCTCTATAATCAGGCCCGTTTTGAGCAAATCCTGGTAATAAGTTTGCTTTTGCTCGACAACATGTTTGCTCTCCTTCAAGCTATCCCACTGTGCCTGAGCCTCGTCAATTTGCTGGTTCTTGACCAGTCGCAAGGCATCCAGCATGATCAGTTCGTGGCTGGAGCGCAGGAGAGCCAGAGCCTCAGCATCTTTTTTCTCCAGAGCGGCCAGCAAGGCGCTCCCCAGCGCCTTCACCTCGCTGCATAGCTCCAGCGCCCGTTGTACCATAAATGTGAAGCGATAGCGCGGCAGAGGTGCATTCATATCACTCAACACACTGCCGATATCCAGACTGGCAGCAGTTGCCTGGACCAGCAGGGCGGGATCAATCGGCGGCTCAAACAGGGGAAGCTGGCGTACCACTCCTTCCAGATTCATGCAGTGCCGGATCTTGAAGAGTCGGTCGGCCACCGTGTCCCAGAGCGTCAACAATTGTTCATTGTTGGGGATGCAGAAGTAGAGCACATTTAAGTAAGGCAGTTCCGGGCTGTCCCCATTCATCGTGTTGTTGGAGGGGACGCTGGGAAGCAGGTTCTCAACCTGTTTGAGGGCGTTGCCAAAATCATCAATGCCTTCCTGCTCTAGCTGGTAGTAGGTTTTGACCGGGTTGGGAACTTTTTTGGGAATGCTGCGCGGGCGCGGTCCCAGGATAGAGGCGGCCAGAATGTAGAGCTGCGTTGCCTCGTTGATCGTCTCAATCGTATCATTGTTGAAAAGCTGGTCGCCCCAGGCAATCAGCGTCTTGATGTACTTGATCAGCACGTTTTTCTGGTAGGCAACGGTGCGCATGCGTGCGATCAGATGAGGATTAAACGGGTTGTCACGCCACTCTTCGACCTGCTGGCGTAATTGTGTGTCTCCTTGAGCAATGGCAAGCAGCAGGTTCTCGATTTTCTGCTTGTAGTAATCAGCTTTAGTGGTTTCGTAGAACGGCTTGGTGATCCAGTACTTCTGTTGCGGCGTGTCGGGATTGAGCACAGTGGTATCGCTGTTCGTCGGGTCGAAGATGGCGTGGTACCAGTTCAGCGCGTCCTCAAAGCGCTGGTTTGTGCTCAATTTGTTGGCGATAAAGAAGGGAACGTGGAAGAAGAGTTCCCAGTTATAGGGAGAGTACGCGCCCGCATAAGTGAAGTCAACATCTTCCACAGGGTAGGTCATGGTGCCGTCTGGCTGCTTATAGGTCTGGACTACGTTATTGGTCGGCTGGTAATCCTGGAAATTGAAGAGCGCGGGACTGGCTGGAATGCTGGCGGGATCGACCTGGATCTGGCGGTTCAAAAGCCCTTTCAGCCCCCAGATGTTGAGCTCTCTGATAAAGAGTTCAGTAAAGGGGTGATAATGGATAAAGTACTGGAAGGCGGAAACTACATGCGGGTGCCAGGTTCCAGAGCTATAGGTGTAGTATTTGTTCCAGGAGTAATCGACATGGTACGTGCGATGGCTGTCCCACACGAAGAACGTGCCGCTATTGGCGAAGCCCTGCGCCTGGGCGTCGATCACCGAATAGGTAAAATTCGGATCAACATTGCGCAAAAGCAGGATGCTCTCGGCATTGTTGTGCGCGGTAATCGTATGAGGTTTGCCGGTCTCTTCCATAGATGTGTAGTAAAAGTACTGATTGGCTGTTGTATGCTGGATCAGGTTATTGTAAAACTGGCTCTCGGGTGGTGAGATGATATGCTCGGTGGTGGCGGAGGAGACATAACTCACCTGTTTGCCAATTTTGTTAAATTGCGCCTGGCCGGTCGGCGCGATTGAAGCGGGGGCATTCGAGCTGAACAACCGGGCCTCGATAAACGGTGCCAGACGAACGCGGAAATCCAGATTCTGCTGGTTATTGCCACCTGTCAGGCTTTGATAGACCACCCCAAAGCTATCTGAGAGCACTTTGGGCGTCCACTTGCCCTTTTTCAACTCGCTCCAGAACAGTCTGATCTCCCAGTAGTGCGAGGGCAGCGGCACGGTATAACCCTGTTCGCTGGGGCCGGGGACATCAAGCGTCGTGATCGGATCAGCTTTATCGATAAATTGCGGCCACAGCAGGTAGAGGCGGCGGTTATGGATGCCTGTTAACAGGTGGTTCGCCGATATCTCCAGATCCACCTTCTCCCAGGCCAGCCAGCGCCCATTGTTGATGCGCTGACGATAGAAGTATTCCGCCACCTGGCTGCTGCGCGACCTGGCAAAGACATGCAGCACTTCTTCCGTCGCGCTGATGCTCTCGTTGAAGACCGCCCGAATCTCCAGGTTCGCCACTTTATCCAGCTTTTCCAGGTAATTCTGATATGCCTGTTCAGCCGAATCACTGGTGATATCGTTCTGAGTAAGTTCGTTTTCCAGGTCTTTGAAGAATGGAGACTTCTCATCACGCAGTTCCGGCTCGATCCAGTTCTCGGGATAGAGAAAGATCTTGCGGTTGGCCTCCCAGACGCGGTAACGCTTCATCCACTGCCATTGCTTCCATTTCGCGTCGAGGTCCGTTTTAGCCAGTATATCGACCTCCAGGTTCATCAAACAGCGCTGCACAAACAACTGCGCTGAGGCGGCGGCCTGTTTCAGGCGAGAGGTGAGCATACAGGCGGTCATGTCCACGTCGATCAGGAAGTAGCTGAAGAGGCCGTTGTCGTCGGACCAGTTCTGGCCCTGTGACTGATCAGGGTGGGTTACCAACCAGCTCACCAGCGCCTGGCGTTTTTGCTCGCGGAACCCATCTTGCAGCGGTTGAATTACCTGCAACCACTGGGTGAGGTCGTATTTGGCTTTCACCGTCTGTTTGAGGCTTTCGGCGTCGGCGTTGGCCGGTTCAGCCGTAGCGAACTGGAGCGCGCGCGCAGCATTCACGCCCAGGCGACGCAGTGCGCGCGTACAATCATCCAGGCGCAGCAGGCTGGCCGACTTGAGCGCCTCTTGTTTGATATCCCAGCGGAAGGCGCTCACCAGATCGGTAATATCTTGCTCGTCCCAGCCAGTCAGGCTCGCCAGGGCTGTAATTGCATCGGCGGCGCTTGTGGTGTTCGCCAGTACGAAGGTGAAAAACTCGAATGTTGTCAGATTAGAAGGAGGCAGAGTCTCTTTCCAGGCGAAGATATCCTGGATGTGCTCCCATCGGGCCAGAGGCACCGGAGAGCTGGTGTCGAGCGGGAAATCGTTGGGATGCATCCAGTCCAGCGCAGTCGCGTGGTTGTCAGCCAGCCACCACGCTAGCTCGTCGGATTTGATGTTCAACTTGCCGATCAGCAAGGCGTTTTTGTGCAGCAGGCGCAGCGCTTTGAAGAGTGCGGGAAAGCTGGCCTCGTCGAGCGTATAGGTATAGCTACCATCCGGCTGTTTGCTGAGCAAATTGGGTGCATTGAGCACGGTCAGCAGCGGATCGCTCCCGCCCGGTACATGCAGGCTGCTCAGCAGCTCGCTCGCGGTGAGCGCCTCCAGTTGGAATGCCTCCGTCGTCTTCTGGCGGATCAGCGCCTCCGATTGCTGCACGAGCAAGAATGACTCTAGAGCGGGCTGCACATAGGCGAAGCGTTGATTGACCGCCGTCTGATAGGCCACAGGTGTCAGTCCCGACGGGATTGCGGCGAGGTTGGTGTGAGCCGTGGGCAGATCCAGCACATTGACAAAGTACGTATCGATCAAACTGTTGCGCGTCGCGGTCGTGCCCTGCCAGGTGCCGTCGATGATGCCGAGGGCCTTGATCTGGTCGGCATCTTTCACCAGTGCGGGCAACTGGCCCAGCTTGCTCTTGACATACGACTCGGGTGTATCGGTGCTTTGCAGGCTGAGGCCATCGCTGATTTTTTGCAGCCCCTCACGCAGCGTCTGAAGGAACGTCACAATCGTTTTATCACTTAGCGCGACGCCTGAATTTTGTGTATAGCGATGGGCGAGCAGGTAGTCAAGCTCCACTACAGAAAAGGCGGATGCTGCAATTTTCTGGGCAAGCTGGACAAACTGCCAGGTCACAGCGGGGCTGGCGAAGGGGTCCTGTGCCCAGAGCCGTTTCAGGCGCAGGAAGTCATCGATGCGCAGGCCAAGCGCCCTCGCCAGGACAGTGGTGCGGTAGATCTGGCTCAACACCGTCCCGTTGAGCATATCGGTCGGGGCAAGCGTGAGGTCGGTCAGGATCAGGCTCAGATCGGCCTCTTTAATGCGAAACGCGGCCAGCAGGCCGGGCACTTTTGCGGCGATGGTTCCGCTCAACTGGTCCGGGCTGGGAGGGAAAACCGCCACGGCATCGACCAGCTTATTGAGGAAGAGCCGCTGATAGAGCGTCTGGATGGCGGGTGCTTCTTCAGTGCTGCGATCAAAGTAGATAGCGTGATCGATATTATGGTACAGGCTGTACATAATCCGCCAGTCGAGATCAAATTGCTCACCCAGCCGTTTCATAAAGGAGAGATCTTGCAGAAACGCGTCGGTAATACGCTTATCAATCGTATTTGGGATGGCGCTGGCATTGGGCAGGAGCAGGTCCAGTTCCCACATAGTGCAGCCCAGCTTGCGCCAAAGGCGCAGGAAGCGATGGAGCCGGTCGAGCGCGTCGGCAGTCAGGTTCTGCAACGTGAATTTAGAGGTATCGCAATCGGCGGCATTATCGTTCGCCGTATCAAAAACGGCGATATCGCTCTTTGGATTGATCGCGGTCAGATCCAATGCCTGCAACAGGTCGGTATAGGAGAGCGCGCTGCGATGGAGCAGGATATCGACGTGGCTCAGCACATCGAGCCACGTTCCTGCCACGTTCTCGGTTGTATCGGCAGGATTGTTCGGGTTGGGGACGACATTGCCCGTTTGCGCCAGCCCCCAGAAATCCCAGGACTGTTTGCCGACCAGCGTCCCGGTCATAATCTTGCGCTCGGTTTCGCTGATCTCCAGCCAGGCGCAGGCGATCTGGAGATCGGTGGGAGCCAGCGTCACATTATCCATCAGCTTCTGCTGGAAGAGTTCCAGCAAATGGGGCTGTGGCACGCCCAGGTGCTGTAAGTAGGCTCGCACCTGGCTCAGCCAGAGATCGAACGGCAGGTTAAGCGGGAAGACCTGCTGAGCCAGCTTGTTATATGCGTCCTGATTGGTATAAGCGGGATTGGCGACCAGCTCATCTGCCGAGAGGAAGGTCTGCCGGGTCGGCAGCAATTGCAGCGCCGTGCCGGTTTTAAAAATTTTGTACGCATGCTGCTGATCGCGGATAACCCACTGCTTGTGGCTATCCTGCGCATACACCAGCGCATCTGCTGCGATAGGGACGTTTTTGACCGTTAATTCCGCCTGCACAGAGGGCTTTATTTGTCCGGCGACCAGATTCGCTTCGATGCTGCTATTCAACGTGACCGGGGTTGGCGGCGCCACCACATCTTCCAGGAGCTCGTTCACCAGATCGATATAGGGAAGGGGAGTATTGGTATTCTCGCAGCTCAGTTCGATCTCACCCAGGTCTGGCCGTCGTTCGAGCAGCACCTGTGCGACATTTTTGCCCGCGTTAATGCCTGTGCCGTTGGTGTTGCGCTGGCTGAGAAAATGCATGATATCGACAAAGTAGGCCGCAGGGCTGGAGACTGAGCGACAGTCAGTGCATTCACAGTAATCCAGTGAGCCAAAGAGCGTTTGTAGATCGGGCAGGGTCGCCAGTTTCGCCTGTGTTTGTGGATCAATAGTCTGCGGCGGCGCACCGAAAGGAACCACTCCTTGCACCGCCTGGTTATAGAGACCAAACACCGCCAGCGTCATAGCATATGCATTCTCCGCCCGGTAATACATCTTTTTGGCGTCTAGTGTGCTGGTCCCTGCTGATGTCACCAGTTTGATAAACGGCTCCCGGCCCATAAAATAAATCTGTTGAGCGGAATCGATGTTGTGCTTCAACAGCGTATCAACCACCGTATAGGTCGGAGCGACCTTGAACACGCGCTGAATCGACTTGAGCGTGGTAATCGTTGCCTGGGGGGAAGAGACGCCCTGGAGCGCGTCTTTCTGTTCCGCCAGGTACTGGTCGATGCGATTCCGATCGAAGTAGAATTTGGGGTTTTTATCGAGGAAGGTAACCACATCGGCTTTGTGGGCAATCGGCGTTTGCTCGGTCCGGTTCAGGTTGGCCATAAAGGATGTGGTGGGGTAAGAGCGTTCAAACGTCTGCTGCAACGTCGCGGCATACTGTTCCAGGCGCGCCTCGTCGGTAGTGCCATCGGTATTGGCTGGTGCTCCTATGGGTTTGCCATCTGGTCCGGGTCGGCGCAACACGCTGATCCAATCGGCCTGGCTGTATTTTGCTAGATCGCGTTTGGCTGTGATCTCCTTGCGGTTAAACATATTGAGCACTTCGTTTACCAGGGGAATATGGTTGCGGGTGAGCGTGCCGACTTCAAAGGTGAGCCGGGTGCGCTGCGCCGTGCTGGCATCGAGAACATGCTGTTGCACCAGTTGATCCCAGAACTGATTCATCGGGCCGCGATGCTCGCTCAGGGCCGTTAAAATAGCCGCCTGTTGCTTCTGCGCGTCTGGATTAAGGGCAAGCAACTGCCCAATGGTGCCCTTGCCGCCGCCGAAGGACTCATCAGCGGCATAGCGCAAGTGAATAGTATGCAGGGTATTGAGAATATCCGGGATTTGCGGCTGGATGCGCGCCGTGATCAGGTTATCGGCAATAGCTTTTGTGAGCAGCGTTTTCTGGTAGTCCTGGCTGAGGTTAGCCAGGTCGCGCAGGGCGTTATCTTCCAGGACGGCGAGGCGTTCAGGGTCTCCAATATCCTGCAACAATGTGGCCGAGAGCAGCGCGGGCTGTCCCTGGCGGATAAAACCGAAGAAAACCGCCGGTTCCAGCGGAGTTTTTTCGCGGGCTGTTTTCTCGGCCAGGCGGTAAGAGGCGCTCCAGATGCCGACCACCAGGCGGCTACTGCCAGTCTCTCCGGCCAGGAACGAGATATCCTGAAACTGCGCATCTTCGCGCAAAGCGGATGGAGGAACATTTTCTAGCAGCGGCAGAAATATGCCGTTGAGCGATTCAAACTCCGACGGGCCTTTGTACTCCACGCCCTGAAGGCCAATATTAATCTCGATCTCAGGGGGAATTTCATAGTAAACAGGGGTGGTATACAGCACCTTCCCCTCCGGCCCGAGGACGCGCAGCACAATGGTCGCGGAATCCTTATCCGGTCCGCGCAACTGTTCCAGCGTATAGCGGATCTCATAGTGCCCGCCCTTCGTCACCGTCGATTGGAGGGGATATTCGTTGCGCATTGTGCGCTCGAAAGCCTGTACTGTCACCTCTTCGAGCGGCGTCCCAAACTCGTCGCGCACCACTCCATAGATCAGCCGCCCCCCTTCTCCGCCTGTAGCCGTCGGCGGAACCGGTGGCGTTATGCCTCCCTGGCCCGGTGGCACCACCGGAGGTGGCGTGGGCGGAGTTGGAGGCGTCTGAGGAGGTGGCGTTGCGCCTCCCTGGCCCGGTGGCACCACCGGAGGCCGACCTACAGGGGGAGCGCCACTTTCTGGCCTGCCTTGCAAAAACGGATGTGGCATCAGCACCGTCGCATCTTCCTCTCCACCTGTCGGGGCAAGGCTCGCCTCTGGCCTGCTGCTCATGGCAGGTTGGCCCGTCAATGGCCGGGGAGGCTGGGAAGAGATTCCGGTACTGGCCTGAGGCATTTGCGCCTGTCCGGTGCGGGCGCGGAATCTCAGCGTGAGCCTCTGTGCCGTTGTGGCATCGACCACACCGGTGAGAGGAAGCCCTTCGCTCTGCTGGAAACGTATAACCGCCTGCTGGGTGGTTGGCCCATAAATCTCATTGAGAATCTCTGTGGTCGCGATGGTAAAGCCGAGTGCGATCAGGTGATTATGCAGGAGAACCACATCCTGACCCTGTCGGTTAAGCGATAAGTTGCTATCGTGATATTGTGTCATGGCCAAGCCCCCTGAAATTTATTGATGCTGTTCTTGCATTTCATATAAGCCAACCGATCTGGCTGCCTGAATACCTGCGGCCTTGAAGGCCGGTATCGCGAGCCGGAGAGCCGGCGAGAAACCTGTGCTCCAGGTTTGTTTTAAGAGAAAGGGATTCCACGCCTTGAAGATAATTCCCAGGCGACCTCCAAATGTCTGGAACAAGAAGCGGCCTTTTGCGATCGGGTTCCCCTGAATGCCCAGTTTCCCCATTTGTTCCCACACGCCAGGTCTGACCGTTACCTGACCCCATTCATAGAACATACGCTGCTGCCTGCTCATCATCTGCCATTCTGCGGTCGTCACTTCCTTGAGCGGTTCAGCCGCCAGCCCTGGGCCAGCGCGCATGGTTGCGCCGATAGCGGCCACGCCCTCAACCAGTCCGCCGACCGTTGCCCCCGTCCTCATTCCTTCGCGCCCGTTCACTGCGTAGCCGATGCCGCCGCCAATGGCGCTGCCGGGCGATGAGGCCACCATAGCAGCGTCGGTGAATGTCTCTGTCCAGCGCCGATCATCTTCTGCCGTGGTATGGCCCGTATATGATGAAGCCATCAGCACGCCGCCTCCAATGGCGGTGGCCGTGCCGGCGCCAATCGCCATACCGGCAGAGAACATAATCAGCGCGCCTCCGCCGGTAGCCACGGTAAGCAGACCCAGAGCCACCAGGCCCAGGCCGATAAGAACAACCTTCCCGCCTCTATCCCACCAGGTACGCTCACGCGGCGGTCCTCCGCCCCCACCAGAAGAGCTGGTCCCAGTCCCTCCCGGCGTGCCGGTAGGACTGCCTCCCGGAGTCCCCTGCGGGCTGCCAGTGGCGCTGCCGCCGGGGGTCCCCTGTGGGCTACCGGTTGTACTGCCGGAGGTGTTACCTGTTGCTGTGCCGACGTCGCCGCTCCCTTGCGGATTGCCGGTGGTGGTTGTGCCGCCCGACCCACCATCAGGCGTATTCGGCGGTGGATTGGCAGGTGGCGGCCCTGTTGTGGCTCCCGTCTGATTCTCAGCGGAGCCGGTCAGGACCGCCGGGTCAACGGGCGCCAGGTGCCATTTCTCTACATTCCATCGCCGCAGCTTGGCAGAAAATTTTAATTCGTCAATAACTAAGCGTTTCCCCTCAAATTCAGTGCCCACATATTTTTCGCCTTTGAACAGGGCTGTATATGCCGCTTCAATATAGGCCTTTGCCTCCGCCTCCATTTTGGGATTACGCAGATATTCTGTTTTAGGCGTGGCCGGCAGGCCGCCAGGCTTTGCATCCGTCCCGGATGGATCTTTGAGCATGATCGGGTTATTGGAGCAGTAGCGGAAGAGGTTGAGGCCATCGACATAGCCCGCCGGATCACTGCTGATCCACCTGCCAAGCCAGGCGGCATAATAACGCTCCCCGCAATAATAAAGCCCCGTCTCGTTGTCGCGTTCCTTGCCACTAAAGCGGTAGCGTTTCAGGCTGAGATCCACGCCAGATTTGCCCGAACGGTAGGCTGAGGTGCCATAGGGGTGATACTCCTCGTAAGAAATTGCCTGACCGGAAGCATTGGTCTCCAATATGGCTGAGCCGAGATGGTTGGTGTACTGGTAGCGCAGCAGCGGCGTGCCGAGAGGATTGGCCGGATCGCTGTTGGCGTTATCCCGAGTTTTGGTATCTATTTGCAAGATCCGGCCAACGTTATCAGAGATATGCACCGTCTGGCGTTCCAGATCTGGTGGATTCGTGCCCTGGCGCTCGCGGTAAATTTCCACCGTCCCCAGGTAAATGCGCTCGACGCGCTGCCCTCCCTGACGCTCGATAACCTTGCGCACACGCTGTCCGGCAGCATCGTACACGTAATAGACGGTCCCGCCCCCGCCCAGATCTACCTGGCGCAACTGGTCGAGAAAGTTCCAGACCAGGCTTGCCAGGTTGGGCATAGCGGTCATATTGCTATAAACATCATAGCTATAGCTGGCCGTGTACGGTCCCCCATCTGGATCGCCGGGATTGCTGCTGCTGCGCAACTGGTTTGTGAGGTTGCTCGGATCATTCTCGTAGGCATAGTGAAAGTGCTGCGTCCAGTTGCCATTATTGTCGCTGGTTGTGTGCTGGAGCTTGCTTAGATTGCCGAGCAGATCGTAATCGTAAAATTCCGTGTAGGTACGCACAGCGGTAAGATCGTTCACATGTGGCAATTGTGGCACAAACGGAAGATCAGCATTGCTGCGAATGACGTTATTGGTCTGGCTGGCGTGTTCGCGCCCGCTGGCCTTGATGAGCTGGTAAACAGCATCGTACTCGTAGCGCATCTCCGCCTTGACCACGGCATTGCTGAAATAGTACGTCTGTTGCGCATCGTCGCGTATCTGGGTGACATTGCCCATAGGATCGTAGGTATAGCGCAGGTATTGCAACCCCTGCGTTTCAGGATTGCTACCGTTGGGATAGGTTTGCAGGGTGGTCAGGCGATAGGTTTTGGCATCATAAGCGTAGCGCGTCCATACATCATTCCCATAGTGAGCATACTGGCGCTGCCCCTTCGCGTCATAATCCTGATCTTGCAAACAGATGATGGGTGCTCCCTGACCCGCAGCTTGAACGCTCAATCTTGCCAGCATATTCGCCTCGTTGTACGTTGGCAGCACAATTGTGCCATCGGCCAGGGTCAGGCGAGTCGGTCGATTGAGTGCGTCGTAGCTCGTGCTATGGAGAAAAACTTCGCTCAGCTCCAGCAAAGGATTGGCGGCTGTCTGAATGGATGTATAATCCGGTTGGGTTGCCAGCATGTTCCAGTTCAAGTTATGAGCGTAATCCTTCGCCAGGATGCGTTCAACCCTGGTGGGATTGCCGGTAAAATCCACCTCTGGCACCTGCACGACCCCTGCCTGGTCAAAGGTCTGATGAACCACCCCCAGCAAATTGTGCTGCA
Source organism: Ktedonosporobacter sp. (assembly GCA_035293765.1). GTDB lineage: Bacteria > Chloroflexota > Ktedonobacteria > Ktedonobacterales > Ktedonobacteraceae > DASRHT01. The sequence continues at coordinate 6,298 of DATGMF010000066.1, read as the reverse complement.
CCGCGTTAGGATTGCGGTCGCCATAGACAAGATAGTTGAAGAGGATCTCCGCCTGATTCGTTTCCTGCACAAAGGCGCTCACCGGGCGATGTAATGCATCGTATTCGGCTCGCTGCACGCGCCCATGATCGTCCCAGCTCTTTACCATCAACCCCAGGACATTTTGAAAGGTCCAGCGCTGCCCATGCTCGGCGCTGCTGGTGTAGATCGGCGTTCCGACCATGCCGGTAAAGCCGCTGGCAATCTCACGCTGCTTCTGATCAAACTGGCTGCTATAGCGTCCCGTCATATCCTGCTTCACACGAACCGAAGCTGTTTTGCCGCCGCCATAGTCCGCCAGCGTGTAGACCGAGCGGCCCAGGCTATCGAAATAGACGCTGGTGGGCGTATTGGCATGCTTTGCCGCCAGCCAGGCTGCGCGTTGCTCGGGATCGAGCAGCGGCTCCGGCTGCGTTGCTGGATCGGGGCTGCCACGATCCGCATACCACTGGCTCTCTTTCACCGTATCATTGGCATCGAAGATGCGCTGCATCCAGGCGTCAAATTCGTTGCGGGCAAATGTGCCGTTGGGGAAAAGCGTGCGCACCTGGCGCCCCAACGCGTCGTAGAGCGCGATGACCGTGCTGCCAATCTCGCGCAGGGCTTTTTCATCTTCGTACTCGAAGGTCGTGCTGAAGAACGGCTCGTACTGCTTGACCGGGTTGCCTTTGTTATTGAAGATGGTGCGCCCATTGCCGATCCAGCGCGGGTTCGCGTCTACTTCGCTGGTGCTGCCATCGGGATTGACCTGCAAAGCTTTCCCCGGGTGTGCCTGCACCTTGCTCATGGCGACGCCGCCATAGCCATTGATGTAGACATAGCTCTCCTGGAAGCGCGGGTTGCTGGCCCCGAACTGCTCTCTGGCAAAGGCATGCACCGAGTTGGGCTTGCCGCTGTTCATCCAGTTCCACAGGTTATATTCCAGCCGCACCGTGGGGTCGGCCAGGGTATCGCCCTCTCCGGCTCCCTGCTTGCCCATAGCCGCCGATTTTACCACCAGGCCAAGCTCATTGATCTCGACCTCTGAACGATTCTGGTTAGGGTTAGTGACGAGCACCGGACCAAGCACGCGGTAGTCATTGGTTGCGCTGATGATATTCCAGGTGGCCTGGGTGACTTGAATTTGTTGGGCCAGCAGATCGTACTGATCGTAGGTCACGACTGTTTCCAGTCCGAGCGCATCTTGACTGGCGACCGGCAGGTAGAAATGCGCAGCGGGATTGGCCGGGTAGCGTACCGTACCTGAGGGTATCCACCAGTTCGAGTCGCCATTGAAATGCACGTAGCCCGCTTTGCTAAAGTCGGTATCGGCGATCTGACCTCTGCCGGTGTAATACGTGCCGGCAACGCCTGGCGTGAAAGCAAGTTGATAGCTCTGATAGGAGAGCCCAAGTGTATCCCATTGCCCGGGTGGCAGAGGGTTTAACGCATTATCGCGAAAAAGCGTGGCGCTGCGAGAGAGCAAGCGTTTTTGGGGCGTGTTGCCGCTTGCCAGCTCTTCATAGGCAATATCACTCGCGGTTGCAATCTGGCTCTTGATTTCCTGCAATGCAAAGAGTGCGACGGCAGGCGCAATGCCGGTAATTTCGTAGCCGCGCGTCTCATGGGGAAGACGCAGCCGATATGCGGGCACCGGCTGCTGTTGATCGATATCGGGTGTATAGTCAACCTCGTTATACGAGATCAACAACTGCTGCTGATCGTGCGTAACTTCCATAGGGAGCGATGGATCGCTGACCTTGCGCCCGTATACCACGGAGGCTGATTTAAGTGCGTTACCATAGCGATCCACCTCCAATGTAAAGCTCTGCGAAACCCGTGGATCGGTAGGATTGCGCTCAAAATGATGCGTTATCGTCTCGCATTTGTATGGCAAAAAGATCGCGTGGCGCTGCTCCCCACGCGGCTGTACCAGCGTGATGGTGTAATTATGTTCGAGCACACTATAGGGATGGATCGCCTGTGCCGTACCATCAAAGCTGTAAACCTCCTGGTGCAGCAGCAGACCCTTGAGCGCCCGTACACACTCGCGATACTCCTCCTCGTTCAGCCCCTCCGGGAAAAGTGGCTCCGGGATGGTCTGCTGCTGGAGATAATATTCTCCTTGCAACTGGCGGATCAGCTCGTCGTGAGTGAGAAACGCGCCCGTGTGAAACCAGCTACGCGTTGTCACCGGCGGCTGATAAAGCTCGGGTTCCAGCGTCTGCAACCCGCCGAATTGCTGTACCCCAACCACATAGTCTGCGAACGCTTCGGTGTCCTGCTGCTCCACCATCGCAAAGCCCCGGAACTCGCGTTCAACGCCGTCGAAGTAGCCGTGATGATAGGTATACTGGGAGACGAGGCGCTGGCCGCTGACATGATCGCGTGCCTCAATGCTTTCAACTACATGAACGGGAAACGGCAACCTCGTCACCCACGGCTGCCCCGCCCGTTTATCGGCGAGATAGAACTTCGTGGAGGGTGCGTAATGAATAAGGGTTTCCGCACCAAAGTTATTGATTACTCCGGTCAACAGGTGTGGCTTTTGTCCGCCCATGAGGTCAATATATTTCATCGGCTGCTCGCTATCGGCGGGTAGCGGCGATGACCAGACGATGCAGGCGGTCCCATTGCCCAGCAGGTCAACCACCTGCACCGCCGAGAAATCCTCGATGTGGGGAAAGTCGGGCAGGCGCTGTGGCTCGCTCCAGCTATTGCCCGCCTGGTTGAACCAGCAGTCGATAAAGCCGGTACCAAGATAAAGGATATCGGACACGCCGGTGCCGTCAATATCGGCCAGGCGGATGCGGCGCGGATCGAACTGTTCCGGCGCATCAAACCAGGGCGCGTTGCTCATCGTCACCTTCGCCCCGAAGCGCCCATAGCCAAGATTGGGCCAGTAGCAGATCTCGCCGTTGCGAATACGCACCAGATCAACCAGGCAATCCCCGGAAAAATCGGCGAGAAAGATCGTTTGTGTCCCGTCCGCAAAGAGCAGGCGTGGCCCTCTCTCCTCATCTGTAGCCTGAAAAACCGGCTCGCCCGCACCAAAACCATCCTCTGCCAGGGAGGGATACCAGGTCAGCAGCCCTTCCTCCGCGAAGAGCAGATCGGCAAAGCCGTTGCCGGTCAGGTCCAGCAGGCGCAGGTTGGGATCGTCCCAATTGACATTGGGCAGCGCCGTGAAAGGGACAAAATGCTCCCAGCTCTCATCCAGAGTTCGCTCATAGAAGCCCGCGAACTGCTGCTCAAGCTGCACCAGGTCCAGTTGACCATCCCCATCTAAATCCAGTAGTTGATGATGGGGGTTGCGCAGGTCGGCCAGCGAGGGCTGACTGACCACACACTGTACCGCTCCCAGCTTGCCGTCGCCCAGGTTAGGCTTATAGAACCACGAACCGGACTGCTGCGTAAGCATGCCGGAGAGGCCCTCGCCGTTGAGATCTACCCATTGATAGATCACTCCGTCCAGGCCATCCGGCAGGTTTTGCACGCTTTCCATATCAACAGTCTGTACAACGTTGCTGATCACTGCCTGGCTGTACGTGCATTCCAGTGGCGGCAACGACTGATGTGTATATCCACCTCCCTGCGCTCGCTGATAGCCGGTCTGGGTGAGCGAGACGAGAAACGAGGCCAGGGGGTTGCCACGTTTGAGATCGGCGGGATTGTTACGGGTATTGCGATAAACCAGATCGGTGGAATGCACCAGGCAATCCTGCCCGACGCCCGCTTCATCGGGGAAATGGTGAAACATCAGGATACGCTGGCAGAGCCGATATGTTCGCACCTCAAAACCTGCCCGATACGATGAGAACGGATCATGCCGGCAGAGCCATGCCCCCGTATCGCCCGGCCTGGGGTCATCCGCCAGGTGTTCGCCATAGTCGAAAATCACTTCAAACATCCACGCCATCTGTTGCAGCAGAGATGCTGCAGCCAGATGGGGCCTCTGCCCGTTATTGTCCAGCAGGGATGTGCGGTTTCCGTACTTGACGCTTTTAATATAGCGATTGGTCTGGCGCAAAGGGCTGTTGCTCGCGCCGCGATTACGCTCCTCCACCAGGGTCAGATCGACATCAGTTGCGTCCTCCGCCTTGTACTCGTAGAGTATCGCCTGTCCCATATCGTCGCGCGTCTCGCAAATCAACCAGCTAAATATGCGGTAAGGGTCGTCAGGATCAACAATGCGTGAATTGCTATCTTTCCCGTAGATGGTCAGGATATTTTCAGAAGAATAAGAGCGCCAATGCACATCGCCATCCGCCAGCCGTGTCCAGCGTTCGATGCGTGCAAATACCCCCTCGATCCGTGGCGCATAGCGATGGATCTTGTAATCAGGAAAGCTGGTCGTATCTTCAAAACGGGTCCCGTTGGCATTGAGTATCGGCACCAGATCTTCCGCGCCCGAAAGCAGAAAGACATCCGATTCCTCTGCGTCTCGATAGAGTGGTAGCCCCTTATCCGTCTTGCGTGTAATCGAGGGCAGAACGAGCTGCCAGCCGAAGCCGAAAGGACCATTGCCCGCCCCTGAATCGTACTTAAGCGTCAGGAGTGGCCCGAATCCTGCGCGGCCCGGGCTGGTCGTTAGTGGTAACGTGAGAGATCCGGTGCCGCTTACCGGGTTGGCGGTGAATTTCTCATCGATCCCGCGTAGCGCCCCGCCGCCTTTAGGAAGAGTGATTGCCGGAAGCTGGGTACGCCTGGTGCCGTTACGTTCATCTGAGAGCGAGGGTGCGAATTGTCTGTTCGGGGGCGGAGCATCTTGATCAAAGGCCATAATTATCACTCTCTTTACTGATTTTTCAAGCAGGGGTACGTCCACTTCCCACTCATCTATTAAACAAACGACGCGCTCGCACTTTTTTTGCGTCCAATAAATACCTACATTGCCTCACAAAAATCTTCCTCTCTATTTTTCTGTGAAGATACGCAATACGCGTAAAATCTAAACAATCGCTGAACGATCCAGGTCAAGCATGAACGTCTTCTCAACATTTACTGAACAAGAAAAGACTATACTCCCTCAAGAAACATCTCAACGGAAATCACAATTTGAAGAGCTAGTACTACAGTGCCACTTAGGACGGAAACCATGGTAAACTGCTGAGAGGAGGTGAAGCAGATGACCATGGAAGGACACAACGTCACAGAGACCACCGAGGAAGCCGATGTGCTGCAACGGGCCACAGAAGAGCTGGCGCACGTTCAGGAGCGCATTGGGTCACGCTTTCGCCGAGCAGAGGCACGCCAGCGTGCGGCGCGTTTTCTGCAAGGGGTGTTGGCTCCCGCTGAGCGCAAAAACGGATGGCAGCTCGCTGAACATGTGGGCGAACAAGGCCCACATGTTCAGCGACTCCTGGGAGAAGCAGATTGGGACGAGGAAGCGGTGCGCGACGATCTGCGAACCTATGTGGTTGAGCATCTGGGAGAGGAAAACGCCGTGTTCGTGGTGGATGAGACCGGCTTCGTCCAAAAAGGGAAGAAATCGGCTGGGGTAGCTCGGCAGTACAGCGGGACCGCGGGCCGGCGAGAAAACAGCCAGGTGGGAGTCTTTTTGCTGTATGCCAGTTCCCGAGGAGCAGCTTTTCTGGATCGCGCTCTCTATTTGCCGGAAGAATGGATGAGCGACCGGGTGCGCTGTCGCGAAGCAGGGATCTCTGATGAGGTGGGGTTTGCAACCAAAGGGGAACTCGCCAGGCAGATGCTGGCTCGCGCGTTTGCCGCAGATGTCCCAGCAGGATGGGTCGCAGGCGATACGGTCTATGGCTATGATGAGATGCGCTTATGGCTCGATGAGCAAAACAAAAACTATGTGCTGGCGGGGGGGGCGGTTCATTTTTTGCATATTGTCCATGTTGAAGAGCTCGCCGGGAAAACGTCTGCCGTCCCCAGCGCTTTTGCCCCTCAGTTCGTCCCTTGGGAACCGTTGGGAGTGGGGGCGAGGAGGGGAAAACCGCCAGAATGAACGACAAAGGAAAGCGCCAGAAGGTGTGCTGCAAGCGCCCAGAAGCTCTGGCTAAAGCGGCTTGGCTGCGGGCCCCAAACCACTCTGTGCGGGCGGTGCGCCAACTGTCCCTCACCGCCTGCCAGTCCTGGTGTATGATTTTGCGCCTTTGGCAGTTGATGGTTTCCCCCTCATCGTGCAAAGCAAACAAAGAAGGAAGCGAGTGACTGCTGCTTGTGATCTTCCCATCATCCAAACAAGCGCTTTGTTGCTCGCTTGAAAAAGTGCTGCAATCAGAGAGACGAGCGTCCCTCTTCTCGCTTGTTTCTG